>NZ_JCALEF010000002.1:0-681186 GCF_059813245.1 Mycobacterium sp. NGS15
CTGTTTGGCGAAAAGCGCTTTGGGTGCCTTCCCGCATTCGTCGTCCAGGACGCGGATTACGGCGGCGTGGCCGATCTGCGGGTGCGTCAGTAGCAATGCCTCGGGCTCATCGGGTGGTACCTGGTAGCCCTCGTATTTGATGAGCTCCTTCATCCGGTCCACGATCAGTCACGACACCTTCCGAGCCGACGGTTGCTATGTCGCCGGTGTGCGGGTAGCCGTCCGCGTCGAGGGTTTCAGCTGTCGCCTCGTCGTTTCCGAGGTACCTGGCCATGATATTGCGGCCCTTGCGCCACAACTCGCCGGGTGCGCTGACCCCGTCGGCCAGCTTGCATTCCATGTTTGCAATGGCCGGGCTTGGGCCACCGAGAAGTTTCCTTGATTGGAGAATATCGACGTGTCTTCAAAGATCTGCCGAACCGCTTCATCGGAATGGACGGCGTACAGGTATCGCTGACGCGACGTACGCGACACCGTCTACGGGATGCTTCCACCTGATCGTCCGGTTCGGCGGTGTGCGCCGGGTTCAGTGGATCGAAGTATTGCCCTGATTCCGTCAACGTTGACATTTTCTGGTCCGCCTCCGGAGCCTTATGTGGCCGTCATGTAATGGTCACGAAGACCGGTTTTCCGGTGTAGCTGAGACTTTTGGTCGCCGCTTGAACGGTCAGTCCACGATGGCCGAATGCACGAGATCGGAGTAGCGCTGGTGACGCTCCCAGCTGTAGGAGTCCTCCATCAATCCCGCGGACAGGAACACATAGGTCAGCTCGCGCTCGGGATCGACCCAGAAGCAGTTCGAGCCGGTTCCGATCCCTCCGAAGGTTCCCGGCGAAGCCAGCTGGCCGAACGCGTGGGAGGCGAGGCCCGTTCCACGGACATAGAAAGCCGGCGCGAGATTGGCGGGGATCGCCGCCCAGCCCCTCTGGTTCTGGGCGTAGTCCCACAGGCTGTTGGTCAGATCTCCGGTCGCGATCGTGCGGGCGAACTGCAGAATCGCCGGGCTCAGGATGCGTGTCCCATCTAGTTGGCCCCCACGGCGGCAGGCCTCGGTAAATCGGAACCAGTCCTGGGCAGTGGTGTAGGCGGACCCCGCAGGAACCTCGAACCCCGGAGAGGCCGCGCGCACTGCGAGTCCCTCCAACATATGAGGGTCCAACAGCGCCGGGCTGTGGTCCTTGACCGTGACCGGAACCAAACGGTCGACATGGTCGTCACGAAGCCCGTAACCGAGCGAGGTGTCGGCCATCCCGAGAGGGTCAATCAGATCTTCTTTGAGGATCTGGCCGAAGGCCCGCTGTCCACCGTCGAGTCGACGGACGATCTCGGCGAGGACGGCGTGCCCGAGCACGGCCGCGTAGCTGATACTCGTTCCCGGCACGGATTGCGGCACCATTTGGCAGACCGCTGCAGTCACGGCTGAGATATCGCCTGCGATCTCGGGCGGAATCCCCGGCGCACCGAGGGGCAAACCTGCCTTGTGTAGCATCAGGTCCGAAACGGTGGTGCTGCCCTTACCGTTGGCGGCGTACTCGGGAATCAGGTCTCGAACCTGGGTGGTGAACGCAAGTTCGCCACGATCGATGCGCTGCAACACAGCGGTGCTCACCATCTGTTTGAAGATGGACATGGTGATGAAAACCGCGTCGGGTCGGACAAGCTTGTGTGCTGCCCGGTCGGCGTATCCGACCCCTTCGTGAAGGACGATTTCTCCGTGTCGCGCGACCAGTACTACCGCGCCGTCAAACTTGTCAGCTTCGACGTCGGCAGCGATAGCAGCCGGTAAAAGCGCTAAGCGTTCCGCGTCGATGCCGTGCCGTGCCGTGTCGTTCGCCGTCGAGGCGAGGGTGGCGTTTGAACGTCGCATCTTTTCTCCATGCTTGTGTGACTGGGTACGCAGAGAGTTTGGCAGTTCGCTTACGCTGGCGCTTGCCTGCAGGCGACAACTTTTTACCTGTATATGACAGTCGCTTGCGCTCAGAACTGTTCGGCGAGTCCTGGAATATGTGGTTGCGGAGTACAGCGCCTTCCGCGACGCTGACACCATGACGCTGATCCGCGGAACGGCGCTAACAGGCTTCGTGACACTCGTATCGGAACGGGGCGGCGATCCGGGCGCGCTTTTGCGTAACGCCGGGATACCACAGGACGCTGTCGGGGAGTTCAGCTCCTTCGTCGACTATGTCGGGGTGCTACGCGCCATCGAGTCGGCTGCGATTGCGACTGTGACTGGCGACTTCGGTCGACGGCTGGCATTGCGGCAGGGGATCGAGATCTTGGGCGTCATAGGAGCAGCCGCGCGAAGTGCTCCTACCGTGGCCGACGCGTTGGGGACGCTGGAGCAGTACATGCGTGCATTCAGTCCCGCGAGCGCAGTCATGCTCAATGAGCTGGACGATCCTGAATTCTCGTTCTTCGAGTTTAGGATTCTTCTCGACCGGCTGCGCCCTCACTCCCAGACCATCGAATTAGTGCTCGGGGTGATGCTGCGCGTCTTTCGAGTACTTCTCGGGCAGCAGTACACGCCGGTGAGCGTCCATCTTCCCCACGAGGCGCTGGCGACGAAGCGGGAGTACGCCGACTACTTCGGGGCGACCACGCATTTCAGGGAACCTGGTGCCGGATTCACTGTGCGCAGCGCCGATCTGGCACGGTCGTTGTCCAGAGACGACGCAACGCACGAGGCGCTGGTCGGATATCTCGAGGGGGTCGCGCCGTGCGTGCGCGACGGTGTGGTTGTCCTCGTCGGTCAGCTCATCCGCCGTCTGCTCCCGACTGGGACGCTGGACCTGGCGATGGTCGCGGACCAGCTGAATATCCACCCGCGCACGCTGCAGCGGCGGCTCGAAGCAGAAGGCACTATGTTCGCGACGTTGATTGATGACGTGCGACGTGGGATGGCCGAGCACTACCTCCGCGACACCGACATCACTTTGACTCACCTCACCAATGAGCTCGGCTATGCCGAGCAGAGCGCACTGACCCGCGCGAGTCGACGCTGGTTCGGCGTCGGACCGCGGGCACACCGACGGTCGCTGAAGGCCTGAGTCGCGCGTGTCGACGGGCCGGATTTGAAAAAGAAGTAACCCCCGTCCTGACGTGCGGCGCAGTCAATGGCTGTCTGCGCACGTTGTTGTCGCTGGGGTCTGACTGAGATGAGCATCTAAGTTCCCGCTCGGGCTATGTGACGGGCAAGTAGCGGCTATTTTCAGCGCCAAGCTCGCAACACCGCCGAGAGAACCGAACAGGCGCCGTGCGGGCCGACGGATCACTTAGTTGACGTGGTCGGAATCCACCCGGAGACGCTCAAGAAGCTAACCCGGCGACATACAGGCCGATCGAGTCTGAGTCGGTGGACTCATCAGGCATCGTCGGAATATGAGGTGGTGGGAACAGCTGACTGACACAGACATCCTGGTGCACACGGACCTTCCCCGGACGGCCATCTCGCTCGATTGTGGAGCCGAACATGAGGTTTCACGCCGCCTTGGTCGATGCCATCGGCAGTTCCCGCACTAGCCGCGCATTCCAAACATTGGCCTCCGAAGTGCGACTGTGCATGGGGCAGGTACAGAAGAAGCGCCTGCTCACCCCCAGAGCATCGTCGCGGATCATCAGTTGATCCTCATTGCAATTGCATCCCGTGATGGCCAGCGTGCAGTGGACGTGCTCACCACGCATTTGGCGAGGGCGCGAGAGCAGCTTGCTGCCGCAGTCGAAGGTTTGGCGGCCGGGCGGGTCGACCAGGCCCTCGGCTTGCGGTAGTAGAGCGGCCTCGTCGAGGTGTCCGACAGAGGTCCCGAGCACCAGCCTCGGTTGTGCGCCGTGCTGTTGACCCTCGGCCATGTGCCGGGGAGGGGGCGGCCGTGATTGCTGACTGTGACGTAACGGCCGACATCACCGTCGACGACGTTCTGAAGGTCATGCGGTCACGCCGGATCCCCGACGGACCGGACGCGACCTTTCCCTGCCGGGGCCGAGCGCGAGCCAACCACCCGTCGGCGCGCGCTTATCGGTTTGCGATAGCCACCGGGATCATCTTAGATACATGTTGTGTCCATCATTCGAACGGCAGCCATCTCCGCAAGTGAAGAGGCGTATCGCTGCGTAAAGGAGCGCATCCTCAGCGGCGACATCCCCGGAGGTGAGCTGCTGAGCGAAGGCGAGATCTCAGCGCGGATGGGATGCAGCCGCACCCCGGTGCGCGAGGCTTTCCTGCGGCTCGAGACCGAAGGCTGGTTGCGGCTCTATCCCAAGCGCGGGGCCCTGGTGGTGCCCATTACCCCCGAGGAACGGCGGCATGTCGTCGACGCGCGCCGCGTGGTGGAGAGTGCGGCGGCGGCGCGCATTGCCGAACGGGGCGCGTCGCAGGCCCTCCTGTCTGACCTGTCCGCACTCATCGACGTGCAATTGGGGCGTGCTGCGCAGGGCGATACCGCTGGTTTCGCCGCGGCCGATGTGGACTTCCACCGCGCGATCGTTGCGAAGCTGGGCAACCCGCTGCTGGAGAACTTCTACGACAGCCTTCGCGAGCGCCAGCGCCGGATGGCGGCCGCCGCCATCGGGGTAGACCCGGCGCGGGTCGCGCGGTCGGTTGCCGGGCACCGCGCGCTGGTGGACGCGCTCGCGGTGGGTGACGCGGCACGCTTCAGCGTCGAGCTGGTCGAGCACATGAAAGTGGTGACCGAAGTTGACTAGCAGGCTGGCGCCTTGGCGGCGGGTGGCCCTCGCAATGTTCGGAATCGCCTGGGGCGGCAATGAATTCACACCGCTACTGGTGATGTACCGGCAAGCCGGGCAGTCTGCGGCATCCGTTGATATTTTGCTTTTCGCCTACGTGCTGGGCATCATTCCCGCGCTGTTCCTGGGCGGACCTCTCTCCGATCGTTATGGCCGTCGTGCGGTGATGCTGCCCGCGCCGTTCATGTCGATGGCTGGGTCCCTGGTGCTCGCGCTGGGTTCCCAGCATTTCGCGTTGCTGTTCACGGGACGCGTGTTGTCCGGTATCGCGCTGGGTCTGGCCATGGCCGCGGGCAGCTCATGGGTCAAGGAGCTTTCGGCTCCGCCGTTTGATCGTGCAGGTGCCGGGGCTCGGCGCGGGGCGATGAGCCTGACCGCGGGATTCGCGCTGGGTGCGGCCGTGGCCGGAGCATTGGCGCAGTGGGGGCCCTGGCCGCAGCACCTGGCGTTCCTGGTCAACATCGCGATCACGATTCCCGGTGCGGTGCTGGCGCTCTCGGTTCCGGAATCTGCGGCCGAGCGCGCCCCGGGACGGCTGCTGGACGATCTCAAGATCCCCGCCGCCCGGCGCCGTCGGTTCCTGCGTGTCGTTGTGCCGTTGGCGCCGTGGGTGTTCGGCTCAGCGGCGGTGGCGTACGCCGTGCTGCCGACGCTCATCGCGCCGACGCTTCCGGGTGATCGCATCGCATTCTCGGCGCTGTGCTGTCTGGTCTGTCTGGGCTGCGGTTTCGCCGCACAGATGCTTGCGCCCAGGATCGACCGGGCAGGTACCGCCCGGCTTGGCATCATCGGGCTGGCACTGGTCGCCACGGGGATGGCGCTGGCCGCCGTTGCCGCATACCGGCTCACGATCCCGTTGGTCCTGATCGCCGCGCTGGTGCTCGGCGCGGGGTACGGAACAGCGCTGGTCAGTGGGCTGCAGGAGGTCAACCGAATCGCCGGGCCCACAGACCTAGCCGGCCTCACCGCCGTCTTCTACGGCCTGACGTACCTGGGTTTCGGGGTGCCGATGATGCTGACGGTGCTCAGCGGCGCGTTGCCGGCGCTGACGCATCCGGTGCTGCTCGGCGGTGGCGCGGTATTGGCGACGCTCTGTGCGGGCGTGGTGGCGATGAACTCGCGGACCGATATCTGCGAGCAGCCGCGCGTCGAGGCGACGCAGGCTGAGGGAAAGCTTGAGTCGGCACTGCGTTAGCGGAAGGACGGATAGGCTCTCGCAGCATGATCATCGCAGGGTTGGTATTGACGGGAATCGCAGCGCTCATCCACGTCTACATCTTCTATCTGGAATCGATCACGTGGACCAGTGAGAAGACTCGGAAGGTGTTCGGTGTCCGCACGGCGGAGGAAGCCGAGATCACCAAACCGCTTGCCTTCAACCAGGGTTTCTACAACCTGTTTCTTGCCATCGCCATCGCGGTGGGGACGGTGCTGTGGGCACGTGGTTGCACACAGGTGGGCGCGACGCTGGTCTTTACGGGCGCGGGGTCGATGGTCGCCGCCGGGCTGGTGCTGTTGATCTCGTCACCGGACAAGGCGTCGGCCGCGCTGAAGCAGCTGGTGCCCCCGCTTCTTGGGATCGTTGCTCTGGCCGTGGGATTGGCGCTCTGACCGTCTAGAACGGGTCAGGTCCGGTTGCCACCGGACGCTGCGGGTCACTCGACCACTCCGACCAGGACCCGGGGTAGAGGGCGGCGTCGTATCCCGCGATGGCCAAGGCGGCGATCTGATGTGTCGCGGTGACACCCGACCCGCAGTACACGGTGACGACGGGGCTGTGTTCGACGCCGAGCTCGCCAAAGCGTTCACGAAGTTCGGCAGCGGATCGGAAGGTGCCGTCGGCATTGAGGTTCTCAGCAGTGGGCGCGGAGATGGCGCGCGGAATGTGCCCGGCACGCGGATCGAGGGGTTCCTCGTCTCCGCGATAGCGCGCAGCAGCGCGGGCGTCCAGAATTTGGATGTCCCCCCACTTCGATTGGATGGCGACCTCGGCGATATCGACGGCGGCCAAACCGTCCAGCGAAGAGATGGTGACTTCGCCGGGCCCGGGGACTACCTCGCCCGTCTCGACGGGCCCGCCGAAGCGCTGCCAGGCCGCCCAGCCTCCATCGAGAATCCGGACATCGGCAATTCCGGCGGCGCGCAGCAACCACCAGGCTCGCGAGGCCGCCTGCCCGTTCCAGTCGTCGTAGACGACCACGGCGTCACCGTCGTTGAGGCCCCAGCGGCGCGCACTGGCCTGAAAAGCCTCGGGCGTCGGCAGTGGATGGCGGCCGCGACCTGTCGCCGAGTGGTCGGCGAGGTCGGCATCGAGATCGACGAACACCGCGCCGGGAAGGTGGCCCGCCAGATACGCCGGGTGCCCGTCGGGAGCCATGACGGTCCAGCGCACGTCGAGTAGCCGAACCTCGGAGAGGCCGCCGGCGAGTTCGGCCGCCGAGATGAGCACGTCCATACCTGCGATGCTAGATCTCATCGGGCGTTGTCATGGACCGTATGTCCATCCCCCCGAGCGATCCGGCGCCTGTTTCTGCGTTGTGTGCGTGCGCGAAATGATGTAGACCGAAAGCCGAGTCCATGCCGGTCCGCAGGCCCATCTGATCCTCGCACTGGTTGACGGCCCGCTTGGCAAGGGCAAGGCCGAATTGGGGCATGGCTCTGATTCGCGAAGCCAGCAGCATGGTTTCCTGCTCCAGTCTCTCGAGAGGAACCACCCGGTTGACCATTCCGATCTGGTATGCGCGATCGGCAGTAAACCGGTCGCCGGTATAGAGAGCCTCTTTTGCGAAGCGCGGACCCAGAACCCACGGGTGCGCAAAGTACTCGACTCCCGGTATGCCCATGCGCACCACCGGATCCGAGAAGAAGGCATCATCGGAGGTGACAATGAGATCGCAAATCCACGCAAGCATGAGACCGCCTGCGATGCAGGCACCTTGGATCATGGCGATGGTTGGCTTGGGTATCTCACGCCATCGTCGGCACATACCGAGATAGACTTCCATCTCGCGCGCGTAGCGCTGGTCTCCGCCCGAGCGGTCGACGTGGTCCCACCACATCGCTGCCCGGTTCGTATAGTGCGCGTCGTGGTCGCGACCGGGCGTGCCGATGTCGTGCCCCGCACTGAAATGCTTTCCAGCCCCGGCTAGTACGATGACGTGAACGCCGTCATCTTCGACCGCCCGGATGAACGCGGTATCCAGCGCATAAGTCATCTCCGAGTTCTGCGCGTTGCGGTATTCGGGACGATTCATGGTGATGATTGCTATTCCGTCAGCAAGTCGGTACGTCACCACGTCGGTATCGTTCTGCACCCTGATCGTCTCCTTTGCCTACGTGTCCGCGCGTCGTCAACCACCGTGACGGCATTGAGAAGGCTCGGATGACGATGCGCCCACTCAGCGGAAGTCGCGTGCGTCACCGTGTCCGCGGGAAGATGAACACACCTTCGGCGCGAACGGTGATCCCAGCGGCGTCGGTGATGTAGCCCACCGCAAACGTTTTGACTCCTTCGATACGGTCGACATGAGCCTCGGCGCGGAGCGGCCCTAACGGCGTGCCGCGCTCGTAGCGGAGCTGAAGGGTCCCGGTGACCGACGGCCTTCCCGGCTGGTGCGCGGTGGCGCCCAGGACATGATCGAGAACGAGAGCGCAAATTCCACCGTGGACATGACCGGGTGGGCCCTCATACTGGGCGCCGAGGATAAACTCGCTCCATACGCTCCCGTCTGCCTCGTGATGCACTGCAAGCGGCGGCGCTAAGGGGTTGCGCACTCCGATCACGGCGTTGCCCCAGGCGGGCCCCTGTCCGTCTGCTACCTGGCGTACTCCGAACGAGCCGGACATGACGGAACGGCTGAGGTCCTCGACAACTGAATCGATGCGCGCCTTTGCCTCCGCGATGGTGGTCGCTTCGGCCTCAGTTCGGATCGTCAGCTCGACCAATCGACGGACCGACTCGGTCAGCGGCTCGTATGTGGATCGGGGATCGGACATGACTACCTTTCGTCGAACTTGCCGAAACCGCCGCGGTAGAACCGCAGGGGTCGCGGACTGCCCTCGCGAGCACGCAGGCCGGTGACGTGAGCGACGACGATAGTGTGATCGCCTGTGCTGTACTCGAACTCGAAGTCCGCTTCGATGACGGCGATGGCACCGTCGAGCGCCGGGGCACCATTGCTGTCCCGGGTCCAGGCGTTCTCCCCGAATTTCTTGCCGCGGCTGTCGACGAATGCGGTGCATACGTCCCACTGATCGGCAGCGAGAACATTGATGCATAGCCGACCGACAGAGCGGATCTGTGGCCAAATAGAGGACGTGCGGGCGGGGCAGAACGACACGTACGGCGGATCCAGCGACGCTGATGTCACTGATTGGCAGGTAAAGCCGAGCGGGCTCTGACCATCGTGGCCGGTGATCACGGTAATACCTGTGCGGAAGCGACCAAGCACCGCACGCATCGTGGCGGAGTGCGGCGGCCGCAACTTAGTCGGAGCTAGTTGGATGGTCATATCTCGAGCTTGCGTAGCGGTGGCGGCGCGGGCAAGGGGGTATCCCGGCTAGCGGTGAGCGACGCTATTAGCGTGCCCAGTGTTGTTAACCTGGCCGTGTGGATGACGCCGATTCGCGGGGCAAGCCCAACGTGGCGGGTACAGGCTGGGCGTTGCTGGGCATGCTGTCCTACGAACGTGAACTTTCGGGTTATGACATTCGTAAGTGGATCAGCTGGAGTATGCGGTTCTTCTACGGAAGCCCGGCGTACAGCCAGATTTACTCCGAACTGAAGAAACTGGAGCGTCTCGGTTTGGTGACGTCGAGGGTGGAGAACACCAGCGGTGCGCGGAGCCGCAGGCTCTACAGGATCACCGAGACTGGGCTCGAAGCTGTCACGAGGTGGGCCAATGATGCGCCGATCGACCCGCCGGTCCTCAAGCACAGTCCATTGCTGCGGGTGACGTTCGGGCACTTGATGAATCCGGCTCGGTTGAAGGAGATTCTTCAGCAGCATGTCGCTTTCGCCGAGGATATGCAGCGCGATGCCGCGAAGGACGCCAGGTGGTCCGCCGCGGATCCGTCGTGGGCGTACGCGCGGGTGGCGCTGCGGTGGGCTGAGCGGTATTACGCCAGTGAGCGTGAACTCGCCCTGCAGATGATCAAGGAACTAGACGAAGCAGAAGCGGCCTTCCCTCAAAAGGGAGTGGGTGACCGCCAGGAGATTCCTTGGCCGGCACCAGAATACTGGTATGAGATAGAGCAGCAGGCGGGCGCCGAAAGCCCGGATTGACCGGAACTTTATCGTCCGGCCGCATCCTGGGCGGCGATGTAGCCGTACACGAGGCCCTGGGCGATTGTCGCACCTGCACCGGGATACGTTGCGCCGAATGCGTTGGCGGCAGTGTTGCCGATCGCGTAGAGACCGTCGATGGCTGTGCCGTCCTCGCGAAGTACTCGTGCGCGGCTATCCGCACGCAGCCCACCGCAAGTGCCAAGGTCGCTCAGAACGACTTTAACCGCGTAGAAAGGCCCCTTTTCGAGCGGGCGGAGGTTGGGGTTTGGGGTGATCGTGGGGTCGCCGTAGTATCGGTCATAGGCGCTCTCCCCACGGTGGAACTCGCTGTCGATTCCGGCGTGTGCTGCCTCGTTGAAGCGCCGCATCGTCGCGATAAAGCTGTCCTCGGGTAGGTCGGCGCGTGTCGCTAGCTCGATCAATGTCTCAGCGCGGCAGGCGATTCCAGTCTCAAACCAGGACTGTGGAATTGGCATCCGTGGGAACAATTCCGCGGCGAAGACATAGCTGTTGCGGTACTGCTGGTCGAAAATGATCCACATGGATTCGACCGGATTGCCGGAGTGCTCCAGTTCGAGCACGCGCTGACCGAACGACATGTAGTCGCTTGATTCGTTGGCGAACCTGTTTCCCTTGTGATCGACGATCAGACAACCCGGCAGCGACCGTTCGGCGAGCATCACAGCGGGTGCCTTACCCGGCAGCGGTGCTATCGCGGGGAACCACCATGACTGGTCCATCAGGTCGATTCCAGCGCCAAGTTCCTGTGCGATCCGAATCGCGTCGCCGGTGTTCGTGTTGGCGCCGAGACTTAAGTTGGTTCCGAGAGACTCGGACTGGAATTTCCGACGCATGTCCATGTGGTGGTCGAAACCACCAGCCGCCAACACCACTCCTCGCCGTGCGGTCACAGTGATCTCGGTTCCGCCGTGGTTGACTACGGCACCGGTGACCCGGTGCTGATCGGAGGTGAGACTTACGAGCGGGGTGTCGGTCCAGATCGGAATGCCAGCGCGTAGTGCGCCTGCAAAGAGGCCCGCAGCCAGCGCCTGGCCGCCGGCTGCGTAACGGCGGCCTAAAAGCATCCCCCCCAACCCCTGCCCAAGGCGTTTGACGATGGTGGGGATGCCCTTGCGCGGAATTCGTGCCATCAGGTTGAGCCAGCGGTAGTCCGCGCCGGTGGTCGGCATTGGGAACTTGACTTCCATGACACCGGGACGAAGGCGGGACAGGTATTCGCCCAGGATCGAGGTATCGAGAGGGCGGCATTCGCAGGTGCGGCCGGCTGCACTGCCGCCAGGATGCTCGGGGTGGTAATCGGAGTAATCACGGGCCCAGAACAGCTTCATGGGGGTGGTTCGACGCAGCATCTCGACGGTTTGGGGCAGATTTTGAAGAAAACTGGTAGAGCGCTCCACTGGGGCGCTGCCTGCGACGACGGCCTGCAGATAGGCTTGCGCGCGCTGCGTGCTGTCCTGCGCACCGTCTTCGCCCAGCACTGGGCTGGCTGGCAGCCACAGCGCGCCGCCCGAGCGTGCTGTCGAGCCACCGACGTACGCGGACTTCTCGACGACTAGGACACTCAGCCCAGCTTCGTGGGCGGCGAGGGCGGCCGCCAAACCGGTGCCCGAACCGACGATCACCAGATCAACGGTGGTGTCCTGAACAGAAAGGCCAAAGGGAATTGTCGTGCTGAGTGGAGTCACGTGCAGGCACGCTAGACCCCGTTGGGATAACAGCAGATCCTGTCTCCTATTGAGCGGAACACTCAACCGCCGGGCGGGCCCGGCAGCGGTTCAATCAGACCATGACTGTGCAGTTCAATACCGACGAGGTCCGGCTTATTGAGGCCGAAGCCGCACCAACCAGATTCGCCCGTGGATGGCACTGCCTGGGGCTGGTCCGAGCCTTTGATGACGGAAATCCTCACGCGGTCAACGCGTTCGGGCAGAAGCTGGTTGTCTTCCGTGGTGAGGATGGCCGGACCAACATCCTTGACAGCTACTGCCGCCACATGGGTGGTGATCTGTCGCAGGGGACGGTGAAGGGCAGTGAGGTTGCGTGCCCTTTCCACGATTGGCGCTGGGGCGGCGACGGTCGCTGCAAAAAAGTGCCGTACAGCCGCCGGGTGCCCAAGCTCGCCCGCACTGCAACCTGGCACACGATGGAACAGGACGGCATGCTCTTCGTCTGGAACGACCCGGAGCGTAAGCCGCCACCCGACGATGTCACGATCCCTCGTATCGAAGGCGCCACAAGCGGCGACTGGACCGATTGGCATTGGTACACAACGGTTGTGAATACCAACTGCCGCGAGATCGTCGACAACGTCGTGGACATGGCGCACTTCTTCTACATCCACGGCTCGCTTCCGACACAGTTCAAGAACATCTTCGAGGGCCAGGTAGCCACTCAGTTCATGAGCAGTGGCGCGCGCCCGGACCTCGGCCAGGCTGAGGGTGCCAAGATGCTGGGTACGACGTCGTTGGCGTCGTACCATGGGCCGTCGTTCATGATCGATGAACTCGTATACCACTACGAGCACGGTGATACACGCACTGTGCTGATCAATTGCCACTATCCGATCGACGCAAATTCCTTTGTGCTGCAATACGGCATCGTCGTCCAAAAGTCGTCGAATCTGCCCGAGGAGCTCGCGATGCAGACCGCAATTGCGCTGGGTGACTTTGTGAAGATCGGATTTGAGCAGGACGTTGAGATCTGGCGTAGTAAGACCCGGATCGATAACCCACTGCTTGTCGAAGAGGACGGTCCGGTCTACCAGCTGCGCCGGTGGTACGAGCAGTTCTATGTCGACGTCGCCGATGTCACCTCCCAGATGACTGATCGCTTCGAATTTGAGATCGACACCACGCGCCCGCGCGAGGAGTGGATGAAGGAAGTCGAGGAAAACCTCGCTGCCGGAAGGATTCCCAAGCTCGCATCGGGAGCCGGTGGATGACAATCCGGCCGGACAACCGCCTCGCTGACGTACCGATGGTGCCGGTAGTCTGCCACCGTTGCGGCGCCGGGGTGGAGGTGCGCAAGAGCAGCTGGGACCAGACCAGCGTGCAATGGGACGGAGAGGCGATGGCCTCGTGTGTCGAACGCCGCGAGGCCGAGAAACTCTCTGCGCACGGGGGCGGGGGCCTTTTCCTGGCGTGTTCGGCGCTGAGTGACTCGATCTGCGTAGCTGTGCGCGACGGCGAACTTCCGGTTGTGGACGAGGCGGTATGCGTTACCGATTGAACTAGGTAGTGAGCGGTGGCGCCATTTTCTTACTTGTCTGCCCGACGATTCAAGCTGTGAGGGCAGGGTTATCTGTCGGCTTGTAGTCCGATAATCTGCTGGCGTCGTAGGTGCTGTACGTCGCGCTCAACACAGCCTACGAGGTCAGCGGCCTCTATCGCTGGTATCGACATGTCGAGCAGGATTGCCAGCTCATCGGGTGAAAACTCAGGGGCGCTCTCCCCGGGCGCGTAATCCCACCCGGTCTCGCAGAGCCCCGAAAACAGCGTTGCGTCCATCAAAAACCTCTCGAAGCGTTACCTCGCGCTTGGTGGCTACACCCGAAGGCGCAGCTCTGGTGCACATCTCGATACGGACGCGTTGACTACTTGCTAACTGTGCCAATCACGCTGCCGTGCGACCGGCTTGGAGCCGTGGCCGAGGCGTAAACGTCAAGTATCCGCACGGCGCTACACATGTAGGGCACCTAATCGAGTAGTTGTTACTGCAAGGAAGCATGCAGCCTCGTTTGTGGATATGGCTAAGCGGCTGAGCGCTCACCTGCTCAGCCGCTTAGCAACAATTAATTGTGGCTCAGGCGAATTGGAATGCACTTAGGGGGGCATCCGCGGGATAGGACGCCGGGCCGCCGAGGTCGTATGCCGCGTTGATGGCACCGATGAACGCCGCATCGTGGAGAGGCTCACTTGGAACGTCGAGCTTGATGCCCTTTTTGTTGACATCGTCGACGAGCATGTCGATGGCCTTGTCGATCGTGAGGTCGTCGGACCCGTCCATGTTCTTCTTCAGCTCGTCGTAGTCCGAGAAGACTTCGGCGGACCAGTGGACAAGGAATCGAAGGTCTTCGGTGTGGTGGCGCGCGATCACAGTGTCACCGTTCTTCAGTACCCAGTGGTCGCGATCGTCAGGGTCGCCGGTAAAGACCGTATCGAAGGCCAGTCCCTCTGGAATCTGTTGGTCAAGAGGCCCATTGGCCTCGCCGCGATGGACCATCATCTCGTTCTGCACGACGACACCTTTGTTGTACACGGGTGGGAGCAGTCGTGCGGGTGCATTGAGTGGGCCTTCCGGCCAGTAGGTAAAACCACTGCCCTGATCACGCGAGAACCAGGTGATCACCTGGGCCATCTTGACGAGATAGTCGGAAAAGAGGCCGGATTTGCCCATCACGCTGCAGAGCCATGTGGGTGCGTTCTCATGGCGCACACCGCGGAAACTGGGAGAGTCGAGGTGGCCCGGATCGCGATTGGCGCAGGGACCGTTGATATTGAACAGCATGAGCTCGGGCTTGGCATACTGGGCACCCCAGTAGCTCTTGGCCATGTTGAGAAAGTTCTCGTTGTGGAAGCAGTCGTGCATCTCGGGGTAGAGCGCCGCACCGTAGTTGGCCAGATAGCCCCGGAACGTTGGGGTGAGGAAAAGATCCAGCGAGGGTGTGTAACCCTCTGGGAACTTGCCGCTCATGGTCGCGATCAGCTCTTCGGGTGACGCGAAATGCTGCGCGATGATCAAGCGCCAGGGGCCTTCGGCCCGTACCACATTCAGTAGGCGCTCGTGTTGATCAGGAGTGTAGACATTGTCGATTTCACACGGGGGTGAGATGGGCCGCAACACGTTAGAAAGTTCCATCCGCTGCTCTTCGGTGAGCATCACTATCTCCTTCTGCAGTTGGGGCGCAGATGCCCCTGCTGGATTCGATTGTGGGCACGATCACCAGGTTGCGACGAGCCGGTGACCGCTGATCGGGAGATCAAAAGCACAGTGGGTGGGTGAATTTGGCCCGCACGAGTGCGCCGATCTCCGCTATCGCCAGACGGCCACGGGCGGTGGCGTCGGACCTCATCAAGAAGCCGTGGTGCATACCTGGATAGCGGGTGATGGTCGTCTGCACACCGGCGTCACGAAGCCGCGCGGCGTATCTTTCCCCCCAGTCGTGAATGGGGTCGCATTCGGCGGTCACGACGATCGCGGGCGGCAGGCCGGTCAGATCGGTTGCATAGGCGGGCACCCGGTACGGGTCATGCGGGACGCCGACGCCGGCATCGACGAGCTCATGCATGTAGACGATGTCGTCGTGGGAGAGCATCGGTGCGTCGGTCAGCGCCGTGATCGAAGGAGCCGCCATATCGCGGTCCAAACCCGGGTACATCAAGACCTGTGCACAGAGTGCAGGTCCGTGGTGATCGCGGGCCGCAAGAGCTACCGCAGCCGCGAGGGATCCGCCTGCGCTATCGCCTGCCACGGCAATCCTGGAGGAGTCGATGTCGAGCATGTCGGAATTTGCGGCGACCCACTCGACCGTGGCGTAGGCGTCGTCGAATTGTGCGGGTGGCGGCGATTCCGGGGCCAGCCGATAGTCAACAGAGAGCACAGTTGCGTCGCTCGCGGCGGCCAGCGCCCGGGCGAGTGGCTCGAAGGAGTGATTGGAACCCATGACCAGCCCCCCGCCGTGGAAGTACACGAGTACCGGGGATTTGAGTTCCGTTGTTGGGCGGTATATCCGCAAGGGGATTGGCCCGGCCGGGCCCGGTGCCGTGCGGTTGTCGATGGATGTCATCTTCGGCATATTCGTTGGCAAAGAAGCAGTTTCGATGGCGTGACGCACCGCACCGAGCCCTCGCTGACGCATGGGAGCGATATCGCCGAACGATGCGACTCGGGCGGCAGCATCGGGATCGAGCGGCGGAAAGCGGTCCGCGGCCGTGGTCAATTCGTGCCCACGTCGTAGCGGGGTTTGGCCCGAAGCTCCGGTGCACGCTGGGTTGCCAGCACATTCGCGCGCTCAATCATCGCCGAACCGACGTACTCCGGCTGCGTGAGGAGATAGAAACGGCCGTCCACAGCTTGATTGAAAATGGCCTCGGCTGCGTCGACCGGGTCCATCGCAGCGGCCTTGATATCGAGCATGGCCTCGCGCTGAAATTGCGCCGCTCGTTGGTCGCTCGCTCCATCGGCGGCCACGTCGCCCGCGGACTCGAAGATGTTGGACACCACTGCACCCGGCAGCACGGCTTGGACGCGGATGTGGTCGTGGCCGGCGTGCTGTATTTCCAAATGGAGACATTCGGTGAGTGCGAGCACGGCGTGCTTACTCACGATGTAGGGGGTTTGCAGGGGCACGACAGCGACACCGCCAATCGAGGACAGGTTCCAGACCCATGCCGGGGTTCCAGCGGCAATCATCCGGGGCAGGAAGGCGCGGACACCGTGAAAGACACCAGTCACGTTGATGTCCATCACCCGGTTCCAGTTGGTTACCGGGGTGTCCCAGAGGTAACCGAACTGCTCGACTCCGGCGTTGTTTACCAGCAGCCGGACGGGGCCTATGTCTTGGTAGCAGTGCTCCGCAAGTTCCTGCATCGAAAGCGGATCCCGTACGTCGCACAAGGCCCCTACTGCCTGACCGCCCGAGGCGGTCAGTTCTTCGCTGAGCGCCCCCACCGCCTCGCCATCGATATCGGCCAGTACCACGGTCATACCCAATGCGCTGGCGTGCCGCGCCAGTCCGGCACCGATGCCGGAGCCGGCTCCGGTGATGACAGCAACACCGGAGCCGAAGATGTCTTGTGCGCTCACGGCGGTTACGAACCCGCCCCGGTTGCCGAGGTGGTCTTGGCCGCACTGTGCTGGGTGAAGGGGATTGAGTCCTCGGCGTCGAGGATGACCTTCATCGAGGTGAACATCAAGCCATGATCCGCGCGTCGAATTCCGGCATCGACGACACCGCTGGACACGTCGAACGGGACCGCGTTGGTGACCTGGTTGACATACAGATAGAAACGCACATGGGTGACTTCTCCGCCGACCCCGGTCCGAAAAACATTGGTTGTGTGGTGGCGCAACGGGTAAGGGTTTTCGTTCCGGTGCTGGGTGAGCCATTGCCTAGTTTCGGCGCCGCCGTGGAGCTCGGCCTTGAGTAGGTCCTCGAACGCGCAGTCACCGGACTCGGACCGGCTGAGGTACTCCATCTCGTCGCTGATCCGTGCATCCACCTCCGCGAAATGGCCCTGGTCGTAGTGGTACCAGAACTCCGCGATGAACTCCTGTACCTCGGACAGTGTGATCTCGTTGCTCATGATGCTGAGTGAACCGTCAGACCGTCGTCCATGGCGCAATGCAGTCCAGTCAGTGGGAGACGGATACTCTCTTATGCCGCATTGTTAGCCGGCGATCAGGCTCCATAAGCCCGCTGCGCCCACACGCAGTGCCGCGTCAGTCACCTGCTGGTCCCACTGCTGGACCGAACCGAACTCTGAACGCCAGGCGAGGGCCGCCCGGGTGAACTCGTGAAGTGGGTGCTCGCGCGTGGTTCCGATGGCGCCGTGGACCTGATGGGCGTTTCGGACCAGTACCGATGAGGCGTGGCCGGCGCATGAACGTGCGACCGCCACAAGGAAATCGAGGTTAGGGGCCGACCACTCGCTGTTCACGGCGACGGTGAGCGCGGATTCGGTGGCTGCCCGGGACAATGCAGACTCGGCGGCCATGTCTGCTATGAGGTTCTGGACCGTCTGGAAGCGGGAGAGAGGGCGCCCGAACTGGAGGCGTAGCGTCGCGTGCTCGATCGAAAGTTCCAGGATTCGTTCCAGTGCGGCGCAGACTTGGATTGACCGTACGAGCGCCGATTTCAGCTGCAGCGTGGCCACCAGCTCGGCGGGTACGGGTACGGCCTGCAGGGTTGCTAGGTCCGTGACCACCCGGTTGCGTGGCTCGCCGGCCACATTGAAGCCGGTTGCTATTTGGAACATCCCGATGCTGGAGTCGGCCATGCGATATCCGTTGGTGGTTTGCCATATGGCAACTAGATGGTCGACACCGTCTGCCCAAGGCGCGTGGACCGCTACACCATGGGGGTCGAACTGACAAACGGTGCGGACCGCGCTGTCACTGGTCATCCCATTTGCATTCAGCAGCCAGCACGCCAATAAATCATGTTCAGCCAAGGGAATTCGCACCGCATGACGGACTGAAGCAGTGAGAAGCTCGGCGGCCTCGTACCAGCTCGCCCCGCTGCCGCCGCAGGCCTCAGCGCCGGTCAGCCGCACCAAGCCGAGATCGGCGAGACGATCCCACAATCCAGCGTCGCGTCCTGAACATCCGGCAACGGGATGCGTCGCACGATAGTCGGCGAAGACGTCGTTCATCATCGCGACCAGTGCAGGGTCGACTCCGATCGGGGCCGTCATCGAATCCTCAATCCACGCGCGATCACGCCGCGCAGTACCTCGTTGGTCCCGCCGCGCAGGGTGAACCCCGGGCGCTGGTCCACGGCGGCCGTCACCAGGTCCGAGAACGCGGCACCGGTGTCGCTATCGAAGCTTGAATGAGTGTCGGCGAAATCGGCGATATCGCCCTCGGTGGTGGTGCCGAGCACCTTCACCACAGCGGACGGTACATCCGCGGGGTGCTGCCGCTCCAGTGCTCCTGCGACAGCCGTGGACATCTGATGCAGGCTTGCGATGCGCGCGATAAGTCGCCCTACTGCTTCATCGCGGGGGAAATGTCCGTCAGCCATGCGGCCGACGGTTGCGGCGAGCAAGACGTACGTGGACAGAAACCGTTCCGGCCCACTACGTTCGAAGCTTAGTTCCGACGTAACTTGCTGCCAGCCTTTCCCGATTTCACCGAGCACCATCGTGTCGGGAACGAAAACGCGGTCCAGAAGTACCTCGTTGAAATGGTGGCTGCCGTTCATCGAAAGGATGGGGCGTACCTCGACGCCAGGTCCGCGTATGTTCACGATGAATTGGCTCAACCCGGCGTGCCGATTGCTGGTATCCAGCGGTGCGGTCCGGGCGAGGACGATGAACGCATGCGCGCGGTGTGCGCCCGAGGTCCAGACTTTCGTGCCGGAGAGGGACCACCCACCGTCGACAGGCTCGGCCTTGGTGCGCACGCTAGCGAGGTCGGAGCCAGAGTCCGGTTCACTCATGCCGATACCGAAGAAGCACTCGCCCTGCACGATCCGCGGCAGGAATTCGGATCGCTGAACCTGTGTGCCGTACTTGAGTAGTGACGGCACGATCTGCCGGTCGGCGATCCAGTGGGCGGCCACGGGTGCGCCCGCCGCTAGTAGTTCCTCGGTGACGACGAACCGTTCGACGAATGAACGACCGTGCCCGCCGTATTCGGTAGGCACGGTCATGCCCAGCCACCCGCGCCGGGCGAGCGTACGAGTGAAGCTCTCGTCCCATCCGCAGAGCCAGGAATCCACAGCGGGGGTGAACGAGCCCGCAGCGAGCTGCTCTGCAAGAAACTGCCTGACCTCCGCCCGCAGGGCGGTAGTTGCAGCGGCGCCAACGGCAGCAGGCGGCGGTAGCAGCCGCGGGAGATCCATCAGCACGTCCTCCATTTAGCGATGCGCTGTTCGTGTTCGGTGTCGCGGTGCGCCAGCGGTTGCATGGCCGCCGCCATACCCAGCGTCGATTCCAGTGAGCCGGTGCGGGATTCCTGTAGCAGGCGCTTGGCCATCCGCAAGGTGTGTGTGGGGTTTTTTGTGATCCGTTCGGCCAGAGCATGTGCCTGGTCGAGCAGTTCGTCGTGCGGCACCACTCGGCTGACGAGTCCCCAGCTAAGGGCGCTGGTCGCGTCGACGCGGTCGCCGGTGAGAGTCATCTCGGCGGCACGCTCGTACCCGATGGCCCGCTGCAGGAACCAGGTGCCGCCATCGCCGGGGACGAGGCCGATCTGCACGAAGCTTTCGGCGAATGACGCACGTTCAGAGGCCACCCGGATATCGCACATCATCGCCAAATCGCAACCTGCGCCGATGGCAGGTCCGTTGACCGCGGCGATCAGCGGAACCTCGAGGCGAGCCAGAGCCCTGGGGATCCGCTGGATGCCGTCGATGTAGGCATACCGCTGGTCCAGCGGTTCGAGCCCGAACATCCCGTCACGATCGGCCATTTCCTTCACATTGCCGCCACCGGAGAAGATCTTGCCCTCGCCGGTGAGGATCACCGCCCGGACCGTCGTGTCGGCATTGGCCTGGTCCACCGCAGCCTCAAGGGCGGCGATGAAGGTCTTGCCAGTGATCGCATTTCCGGCATGGGGCAGGTTGATGGTCCATACCCGCGTGTGTCGGTTGTCGGTGATAGTGAGTGGACTGGTCATATCAGGCGGGCAGCTGTAGTGACTTGGTCTGCAGGAACTCTTCGAAGCCCGCACGCCCGAGTTCTCGGCCGACTCCAGACTTTTTGTAGCCGCCGAACGGTGCAACAGGGTTGTAGCTGCCCCCGTTGATATCGAGCTGACCGGTCTGAACACTACGGGCGAAGGCGACCGCGTGATCCGTATTCTCGGCCCAGACAGCACCGGACAGGCCATAGCGGGTGCCATTGGCGATCCGCAGGGCGTCAGCTTCATCGGTGAACGGGATTACGGCGAGTACCGGACCGAACACCTCTTCCTGTCCCAGCTCCGAATCCGGATCGACGTCTACGAATACTGTTGGGGCGATGTAGTATCCGACGTCGCGGATCGCGTCTGCTCCGCCAGTGAGCAATCGTGCGCCGTCGCGCCGGGCACGCTCGATGAAGCCGCGCACGGTGTGGAACTGTGATGCTGAGGCAACAGGCCCGACCCGGGTGGTGGGATCCCACGGGTCTCCGACGGTGTACTTGGCGGCTGCGGCCTTGATCAGATCCAGCGCCTCGGCGTATCGGGACTGCGGTACGAGCATGCGGGTCCAGGCCATGCATGTCTGGCCGCCGTTGAGGAAGGCGTTACCGACGCCGACCTTCACGGCACTTGCGAGGTCTCCGTCCTCGAGGATGACGTTGGCGGACTTGCCGCCCAGCTCGAGGGCGACCTTCTTCACCGACGCGGCGGCGAGCTCCGCGACCCGCACGCCGATGCCGGTGGAACCGGTGAACGATACGAAATCCACATCGGGATGCCCGGCGATGCGTTCCCCGACTACCTGTCCACGTCCGGATACCAGATTCACCACACCGTGCGGTAGACCAGCCTCTTCGACGGCCTCGATGAATTCGAACACCGACAGCGGAGCCTCGTTGCTCGGCTTGAGTACTACGGTGCAGCCTGCCGCAATGGCCGGCAGCACCTTGGCCACCACCTGATACAGCGGGTAGTTCCACGGCGTGATGGCGCCGACCACACCATAGGGCTCCCGCACGACCAGTGAATTGCCTACCCGTTCCTCGAATGAGAATTCGGACAGCACCGCTTCGAAGCCGCGCGCCACAGCCAGGGGTACCTGCGTCTGTGCGCTCTGCGCGACACGCACCGGCGTGCCGACCTCGCTGGTGATGGTCTCGGCGATATCGGGGATCCGCTTCTCCATTGCCGTGATAACTGCCGAAACCCGTTCTCGGCGTTCGGAAATGCTGATCAACGGATTGAAAGCCTTACGGGCGGCTGCTACGGCCGCGTCGACATCGTCGGCGGTACCCTCGGGCACCCCGCCGAGTATCTGCTCTGTGGAGGGGTCGATGACCTCGATTGTCCCGTCTCCGGTGGGTGGAACCCACCGGCCGTCGATGAATAGTTCGGTGCGGTTGTAGTTGTGCATAGTTAGCCTTGTGGTTTCGGTGGTGGGTGTGGGCGGTGGCGGCCAGTGTCAGGGCACGATGCTCGCACGGACGTCCCGCTTGCCCCCGGCAGCCGCAAACGCCTCGTTGATGTCATCGAGGGGATATGACGACGCAGCGAGACGGTCGAGCGGAAGCCGGTCCTGATGCTGTTCAAGAAAGTTGAGTGCTCGGGACAACACGGCAGGGTCGTACAGGGATACGCCGACCATTGTCTTGTTGGCGAACACAAATCGTGATGGATCGAATTCGAAGGTCTTTCCGATATTGATGTTCCCGATCTCGACGTAGCGGCCGAATTGACCGAGCATCTTCAGGCCCTCATCGATGGCAGAGGGGTGGCCAACAACTTCGACCACCACGTCGGCCCCGTGCCCGTCGGTCAGCTTTCGCACGGCTTTCACGCGGTCTTTGACCGCGGCCACCTCGTTGAGGTCGATCGTGTCATCTGCCCCGAACGCTACTGACAGTTCCAGACGTTCGGGTACCCCATCGATCGCGATCACGCGGCTGGCCCCGCGGGCCTTGGCCACCGCGATCGCGTACAGGCCGAGGGCGCCGGCACCTTGTACCACGACCGTTTCGCCGAGCTGTTGGTCGACGCGTTCCAGGCCGTACATGACTTGCGATAGTGCGCAATTCGCGCCACAGGCCACTTCGTCTGGGACGGTATCGGGCACGGTATAGACCACTGCCCCGGCGGGCAGCACGTAATAGTCACCGTAACCGCCGACGAAGTAGGGAGGCTTATCGGCCCGCCCAAGCATCGCCATCGTGAGGTGGAGGCAAGCATTTCGCCTGCCTGCCAGGCAATTTCGGCAACTATGGCATGCGTAGAAGTATGGGAAGACCACACGGGTACCCACTGTCAGCGGGCTGCCGTTGGAATCGGCCTCCACTCCATCGCCGAGCGCTTCGATCGCGCCCACCATCTCATGGCCCAGCACGGTGGGCAGCTGCCCACCTAGGCCACCCGTCGCGAACGTGCCGTTCCAGGCGTGCAGGTCGGAGCCGCAGATATTGGTGCGCGTGACCCTGATGAGGATTTGGCCGACGCCGACCTCGGGCAGGCTAACTGTCTCGATCGCAAACGGCGTACCGGGTGCGTCGAATCGTGCGATGCGTCCTTCGTACACGGACTTGAGTCCTCTCGGTAACGGGTGGATTGCTCGGTGCTTGAGTCGGCTAGCGCGGCGCCTACTGGACAAGGCTGAAGCGTTCTCGCAGAGAGCGTTTCAATAGTTTTCCACTAGGGTTCTTTGGCAACGAATCGACGAAGAAGATGCGCTTGGGCGTCTTGAACCCCGCGAGACGTTCTCGGCAATGAGTGAGGATGTCGTCCTCCGTCAGGGTGATGTTGTCGCGAGGGACCACAGCCGCTACCACGGCTTCCACCCAGACCGGGTGTGCCAGACCGAATACTGCGACTTCCTGCACACCGGCATGCCCGTACAGGACTTCCTCGACCTCTCGGCTGGCGACATTTTCCCCACCTGTCTTGATCATGTCTTTTTTGCGATCCACGACGTGTAGCAGCCCGTGCTCGTCGTAGTAGCCGAGGTCTCCAGAGTGGAACCAGCCACCCCGGAAGGCCTCTGCTGTCTTGGCGGGGTCGTCTAAGTAGCCCAACATCAGGTGCGGGCTGCGGTGGGCGATTTCGCCCACCGAGCCGGGGGCGACAGGGGCGTTGTCCTCGCCGAGGATCGTCGTTTCCACATTGACGACTGGCCGTCCGGCGGCACCAGCGTGCGCATCCTGCTCATCGGGCCCGAGCGCGGACGCCAGCGGCGCCATCTCGGTCTGTCCGTAGAAGTTCCACAGCCTGAGATCGGGCAACCGGCCGCGGATCTCGGCCAGGATCTCCGAGGGCATTGCAGATGCCCCGTAATAGCCCTTGCGCAGGCTGGACAGGTCGACCGCATCGAACAGGGGACACCGGAGCAGTGAGATCCACACCGTGGGTGGAGCGAAGTAGTTGGTCACTCCGTAGCGCTCAATGGTGCGCAAGATAAGTTCGGGGTCGGGGCGCGGCAGGATGATGCTGGTCGCACCCAGGTAGATATCGGTGACCAGGAAGTTGTCCAGCTGCGCACAGTGGTAGAGCGGCAGGGAATGGATTTCGACATCGTCACCGGACATCGAGCCGGCGATGATGGTACTGATGTACTGCCACATCAGGCTGCGGCTTGTGTGCATCACCGCCTTGGGTCGGGATTCGGTGCCGCTGGTGTACATCAGGCGCAGCAGCTGGCTGTCGTCGATATACGGTTGTGGAGCAGTGGTTTTGGTATCTAACCAGTGTGCAAAGTCATCCCAGCCTGGGGGCGCCGAGTCTCCGGCCGGTACCAGCGCGGCTTTCATTCTGACGCCGCCGTCTAGTCGCATGGCATGCTCGGCTGTTGGCGTTAGGGCGGCTTCGACGATGAATCCGGTGGCCTTGCTATGGCCCAGGATATACGCGATTTCTTCGGCGGTGAGCATAAAGTTGACCGGAACTAAAACGACGCCGGCCCGTGCCGTCGCAAAGGTCAGCACGGCGTATTGCCAGCAGTTGTGCGACAACAACGCGATGCGATCTTCGGGACCGAACCCGTTGTCGTGCAGTGCGGCCGCCGCTTTGTCCACCAAATGATCGAATTCAGCGAAGGTCAGCATGACCTCGCCGTCGATGATCGCGGTCTTGTCCGGTTGTTTGCGCGCCGAGCGGCGGGGAATATCGCCGAGGGCGTGGCTACGTGCCTGTGCGGTGACGGTTGCCAACTCGATGGGTTCAGGCGTCACGAGGAAACGTCCTGCAAATGTCGTCGGTGCGTCGCATGCGCTGAAGGGTATGGGGGGAACGCTCCCGGCAGTCTCCTGTGTCCCGCTGAGTAGACAGCGCGCTGTCGGAGCGGCCGATCCGCTCCGATACTCGGTGTCATGACCACCGCATCTACATCCGAGGCGCCGTTGACCGCCGCGCCAGATCTTGAAGAACTGCGGGCGAACCTGCGGCTGGCAGACAAAGGTGTCTTGGTCGCGGTGTTGGCGCAAATCACGGGCGACCCGTCGGTCGTAGACCGATTCGAGCCCAAGATCTTTCATGTTCCCGACCCGCCGGAGCGGGCCGGTGTGACCGATGAGGACACCACAGAGGAGCTGGTTAACGCTGTCATCGATGCACTCGCAACACCACGCGGGTCCGGTGCGGTGGCCGCCAACGATCTGGAGTTATTCGTCCGGCTGCTGCCCCTGGCACTGGGCACCGAGGTTGACGCCGAACACGTGCCGCTCCTTCTCGAGCAGGGTGGATTCCAGCCGTCCAAGCCCACGCTGCCGCGCACGGTGCCGATACCGGACACGATGCATATGGCGATTATCGGTGCGGGCATCGCGGGGATCAATGCGGCCCTGGCGGCGCAGGAGGAGGGCGTCTCCTACGAGGTCTTCGATCGCAACGACGAGGTAGGCGGCACTTGGCTCACCACCACGTACCCCGGTATCGGGGTGGACACCCCTTCGGCCTATTACTCATTGTCTCGTGAGGTTAATCCTGACTGGACCAACTATTACCCGCAGGGCGCGGAGTATCAGGCATATCTCGTGGCGCTGGCAGACAAATACCGGCTGCGTGAACACACCCGTTTCGGCACTGAGGTTGAGGCACTGCAGTGGGACGAGGAGCGCCAGCAGTGGCAGATCCACTCGGTGAACGCCGACGGTGAGCCCGACGTGAGCTATGCCCGCGTCGTGGTCACCGCTGCGGGCTACCTCAACAGGCCGCGGTGGCCGGAACTGCCGGGGCGAGAGAGATTCCAAGGCATCAGTATTCACTCCGCGCGGTGGGATCCGTCATTAGATCTGACCGGTAAGCGGGTTGCCATCATCGGAGCCGGATGCACCGCCGTCCAGATCGTCGACGCCTGTGTTGACCAGGTACAGCATTTGACGGTGTTTCAGCGGCAACCACACTGGGTCGCACCCCGGAAACGGTTGACCGACGAGGTTCCTGCGCATCGCCGCTATCTCGGCAGGCATCTTCCGCACTACGCCAAGTGGAACCGGCTTAAATCGTATTGGGGCACTGCGGACAACAACTACCCGATTATCCTGCAGGACCCTGAATGGGCGAAGTCGCATCTGTCGATCTCGCCGGCCAACGACGTATTGCTGCAGATGTGTCTGGAGTACATCGAGCAGATGTTCGGCGCTGGAACAGAGCTGGCGAACAAGGTAACCCCGGACTTCGCGCCGTACGGCAAGCGGATCATCCGCGATCCGGGTGGCTACTACGCGGCGTTGACCCGCCCTCACGTCGATGTTGAAGCTAACGAGCCGGCCGCCGTGAATGCGAATGGCATTGTCGCCCAATATGGTCGGCAGATTGACCTCGATGTCATCGTCTACGCGACGGGCTACCATCTGGATTTCCTGTCTACCGTGGACATTCGTGGGCGCAACGGTGCCCGGCTGTCGGATGCCTGGGGCGACAGCCCACGGGCCTACCGCGGCGGCACGGTACCCGGATTCCCGAACCTGTTCATCACATCGGCACCCAATTACAGCCCAGGACACGGTGCCGGAGCGAACTTTTCGATGGAGGTGATGGCTCACTACATCATCGAGTGCCTGCAGCTGATGGCTCTGCGTGGTGCTACCAGCATGGAGGTGACCGAGCAGGCCTACGAGGACTACGTTGCTTCCGTCGACGAGGCGATGAGCCACACAGTGTGGTGCCACACGCCCAATGCGCATACCTACTACCGCTCCGGATCGGGCCGTGTGGTGGTTGCCACGCCCTTCCGGCTCGTAGATGTCTGGCATCAGCATCGGGAACCGAACGAAGAGGACTTTGTGCTGAAATGACGCAGAAACTTGTCGGCAGAACGGCTTTAGTCACGGGTAGCAGTCGTGGCATCGGACGTGCGGTCGCGCAGCGGCTAGCGGCAGAGGGGGCGACTGTCGCAGTCACGGCGCGGTCGTATGTGCCGTCGCAGTCAACGCGATCCGGGGTCGCTGCGGCGCTTCCGGGCACAATCGAGGAGACCATTGAGCTCATCGAGGGCGCCGGCGGTACAGCCTTTGGCTTGGCTGCCGATCTTGAGAACGCCGAACAGCGCGCGAGGCTCATCGAGCAGGTGCTCGATCGGACCGGCCGCATCGATATATTGGTCAACAATGCGGGATTCGCCGATTACGCTGTCGTCGACGAGATGACGCTGGACACGTTTGACCGCACTATTGAGCACTACCTTCGGACCCCGTTTGTTCTCACAAAAGCCGCCGTTCCGCACATGCGAGAACAGGGCGCGGGCTGGATCGTCAATATCGGGTCGGTTACCGGCGTGGCCCCGATGCGGCCATACCGTGAATACAATAAGACGTCGGGAGACGCTGTTTACGCGTCGTGCAAGGCTGCGCTGCACCGTTTTTCGCAGGGGGTGGCGGCGGAGTTGCTTGATGCCAATATCGCGGTCAACTGTGTGGGCCCCTCAACCGCGATTCGCACGCCGGGGGCAGCATCGCTGATTCCTGACGACTTTCCCACCGAGCCCGTGGAGTACTTGGCCGAAACGGTGCTGGCGATGTGCCACCTGCCCGCCGCCGAACGCACCGGACTGGTGGCGTTCAGCCTGCACTACCCATGGTCGCAACAACTGCCTGTGCGTACCCTCAACGGGGCGTCTGCGCTGCCATCGCTGGAGCCGCCCGCGACGGCCAACGTGAACATCCTTCCGGCCGGCGTATAGCGGCTCACGCCTCTGGTTCCAAAACGGGTGTGTGCAGCTGACAGAAGCTGTGGCACACGCGATCCTGGATGATGACCTCGGGGCATTCGGGGTCGAACCAGCGGTCGACAACGGCCCAGTGGATCGGATGCATCAGGTAAGGGCCCATCAGAGCCTCCAGATCAGTGAACTGCTGCTCGAACACATGCGTCCACGGTGTCGACCCAACGGGCTCGGATACCCGGCTCAGTTGCCAGGCCGTAATTGCCGGCACGTGGCGCGGCATCGAGCGCAGGTCTTCTTCGAAGCGCCCTATGGCATCGGAGTCGGTGCCGGGCACCACCCGCAGGAGAAGCGCGCGATAGACCGTCGATGCGGCCGTGCTGCCGTGCGACGCGGTACCCGAGTACCCGGCCCCGTTTACTCGGGTGATTGCCGGGTGGTCTAGCGCCGCACTGAAATCGGCAGCGCTGGAACGCCATTGTATTTCTGTGTCGAAGCGCAGGTGCACGAGGATATCGCCGCCGTTGCGCACTCCGGCAAGCGTTGGTTCGGTGAGACGGCGGCGTGCACCGGTAGCCTCGGCGGCCGCGCGGACGGCCGCCAACACCCGTTCGTGATGCTGTTCGGCGACGTCAAGGAGCCGGGTGACGTTATACATCGCAGAGCCCAGCCACATCGTCGGCCGCGGCGGCCACGCTGCGGCTACGTTCGACGATGAGTGTGCTGAGTCCTTCCCACCACGGCCCGAGGGAGGTGTCGGGGCGGCCCCTCCAGGTCATCTCCCACCACGCCCGGGGACTCGGGAGTGACCACGTGGCGGTGACAGTGTTGGACTGTTCGTCGAACCAGATAGGTGGGCTGACAAGCACGGCGCGCAGTGTCATACCGCGGGCACGGGCCCCCGGTGCATATTCAGCCAGATATGTGTCAACGAACTCGCGGGCACGACCGGGCCGGGTTACGACCTGGTCGATAACGAGAACTTCACTGTTAGCCATAGGCCCAAAGGTACGAACATCGGCCAGTGCCGGGAGGCTGGTATCCCGGATATCGGGAGACTCAAGCTGACGGCGGAGGTTGGCGTGGTGACTGTGACCTGTTGAATGGGAGGAGGCTGAGATTCGTCCTGCGAGATCGCCTGGTGGGTGCGCGATGTCGTCGGCAACCGGATTGCCGTCGTTGCCAAGCTCGCTATGGACGCCGCGCTTAGCCTTGGCAGCTGAGCGCGGCGTCGCACCGTTGCTTACTGGTTAAACAGTCGGGCGAGTTCACCGCAGGCCTGCCGACGGGCATCGTGGGCAATGTTGAGCATCGGCATTGTCATGAAGCCGTGGATTCCCCCTTCGTAGGGACATCGCACGGTGGTGACTTCGGCTGCCTCCAGCGCGTCGGCGTATGCGATGCCCTCGTCACGAAGAGGATCGTGGCCGGCGAGAACGACCACTGCTGGAGGCAGCTCGCCGAGCTCGGCGTTTAGCGGGGAGGCATACGGGTGCTCGCGGTCGGTCAGCATGGGCACGTACTGGTCCCAATACCATTGCAGGGCACGCCGGGGGTTATAGAAGCCCTCGCCGAACAGGCGGTATGACTCGGTATCGAAGTTGGCTGCGATTACCGGATAGAGCAGCAATTGGCCCGCGAGCGCTGGCCCGCCGCGATCGCGGGCCATCAGCGCGGTGACCGCGGCGAGGTTTCCGCCGGCGCTGTCGCCGCCCACTGCGATGCGGTCCGGGTTCGCACCGAATCGCGCCGCGTTGTCTGCCGCCCACTGTGTCACCGCGTAGACATCTTCAGCGGCAGTGGGCCAGCGATACTCGGGAGCGAGGCGATAGGCAACCGAAATCACAATGGCAGGAATGAGATTCGCTAGGTTTCGACAGAGGGCATCATGGCTGTCTAGGTCGCAGAATACGAACCCGCCGCCGTGTGCGTAGATGAGAGTAGGTAGCCCATCGGGTGTGATTGCCTGCGGGCGGTAGATGCGGATAGCAATTGGGCCGTCGCCGCGATCGATGGTCCGCTCTATCACCTCGGAGACAGGCTCGGGCTGCGCTGTGGGGACAAACCGTGAGCGGATCGCGGCCCTGGCCTCGGCTCCGGTCATGGTGTGTACGGGAGGAAACCCAGCGTCGAGTGTTTCGATGAGGACGGCGACCTGCGGATCGAGGCTCATGCGTACTGAGCCGTCGCCGATGCTGGGTGCGGGGCCGACCGGCCGCGCAACGGGCGGATCGGCTGCAAGGTAGGCGCCACCTGTGGCGGGCCGTCTTCAACGTTGCGCCAGATACCCATGGCTGTCATACGAACAGGTGCGACCAGGCGCTGGTCAAAGGTCATCCTGCTCATTGGGCCGCACACTGAGACCGCGGCAACTGCTGTTCCGGGGGGCCCGATTGGCGCAGCGACGCACCCGAAGCCAGGTAGTGACTCCTCGCGCTCGAACGCGGCGCCGTGCGCACGCACTTTGGCTAGCTCGGCGGACAGCTGCGATGCGGTGCCAATCGAGTACCGCGTCTTGCGGATGAGCGGATACTCATCAGGACGGTCGTTATGGGCCAGGATTGCCTTGCCCACCGCCGTGCAATGAGCGGGCTGTCGGCTGCCGACACGGGATGGGATAGCGGCGATCATCCGGTCGCCGATCTTTTCCAGATACACGATATCGGCACCGTCCAGCACGGCCAGATGGACCACTAGACCGGTCGCCCGATGTAAGTCATGGAGCAGCGGTATCGAGGCCCGGTGCAGCCGATCCTGGTGCACCGCAAGCGATCCAAGTTCGACTAGCCGCATTCCGAGCTCGTAGTCCCGACCGTCTCGCCGCAGCCATCGCAATCGCACGAGGCCCTCCAGCATGCGGTGCGCAGACGAGCGGGGCAGACCGGTCCGGCGGACGATCTGCGCGAGAGTCAACCGCCCGGCCCCGTCGAATGCATCAAGGACGAGTGAGACGCGGTCTATGACCGCGTTGGGGGTGTCAGCCTTATCAACAGTCATTGTCATGGGGCCTCCGTATGCCAGGTATATGACTATTAGTCATATACCTGTTTGTATCATATTGTGTGTGGGGAGTCACATAGGTCGGTGAAAATGACGTGCCGCACGAAGTGGTCGAACCAGCCGAAGTAGGTATCGCCCAGCGTCAGGCACTTTCGATCGCCATTTCCGGTCAGGATGTCGTCATACCGCTGTTTCACCGGTCCGGCTCGAGCTGGGCGAGAAACGGGTTCTGCTCGGCCTGGCATGCGTACCCCGCGGTGTCACGGATGCACTCGGGGCACCAGTGACCGCCCGTCAGGATTAGTCGGGGGCTGCCGGTGAAACCATGGCCTAACGCGCATTGCCAATTCAGCGGTGTGGCAACGTCTCCGTTGGCCACATCCGAGGAGAGCAACTGTCCCCCGCGGAAGGCGGCGGCTTCGTAGTAGTCCGTAATTGTCCACAGCGCCGGGGACTTCGACTCGTCGTACCCATGATTCAGGTACGACGGTTGGCGGCTGGGCTGCGGGGGCTCGAATGTCGACCAGTCACCGATGTCCTGCCAGATGCTCCGTGACCCGAAATAGGCGGCGAGGCCGTCGTCGTCGGCAGCACGAATGGCAGCCATGGTGCCCCGCGGCCGGTGGGCGAGCGGCTTCATCACGAGGTTCTTCACAATCCACGGCGGCACCTTGCCGGCGTGGCGCACGGATACCGGTGCCGCCGCGATAGCTCGCTGTAGCGCGGCAGGGAAGGCGTCTGCGCGGAACGGGACGAGTTCCTGGAGCCGGTCGCTGTCCGTGTACCACTGCCCATGGAAGTTCTTCAGTGCGAACCAGTTACGGTCGTACCACTGGCGTATGTCCCGTACACCCATCGCGGCCCCGAGCGCCGTCTGCAGCTGCCAGTTGGTCAGCCGCCACGGTTCTCCTCCGCCGATATTGTAGATTCCACCCCAGAATTCGTCGGGAACCGGGCCGCGGCAGAGGTTGGCCAGCAGCCGCGCCGAGTCTTCGACTGATACCCATTCCATGACACCGCCGAAGGGCGAATGCGTCATGATCGGATCACGGATGCTGAGTATCCCGGGGTGGAAGATGCCGGTCTGCCGTAACCACACCCATTTCGGTAGCCCAGAATCCACCAGCAGCCGCTCGGCGACCACCTTGCTCTGCCCGTAGACATCAAACTGTGAAACGCGTAGAGGGTCACCGACGCGCCCCCAATGGCGGGGTGGATTACGGTTCCCGGTTTCGGCTACTGAGCCGATCCCGACGACAGCGATACGGCCCGGATCGGGCTGTGCGCGAACGGCACGGATGATGTTGGCCATGCTTTCGACGTTGACGCGGTGGGCGAGTGTTGGGTGTTCGTCCGCAACAGGTGACACCACCGCGCCGACATGCAGAACTAGATCAACACGGTTGACGCAGTCGGCCACTGCCCAGTAATCGGTCAGGTCGCCCCATATGACTTCCAGGTTGTCCATGTCGTCGTACTGAGCGATGACCTCGCGATCAGCGTCGGTGGGCAGCACCAGCGCAACTACCGATACATGTTCGCCGAGCCCTTTGAGCTCGGCCAGAGTGCTCTTACCCCAACTGCCTGTCGCACCCGTCAACAGGACTCGAGTGTGCGTATCAGGAGGCCGACTCACAGTTTCGGTCCTTTCCTCATAGGAATTCGTCGTTGGTGTCGCATGAGGGGGCCTGCGGATGTCGTCTGTCAGGTGCGCTGGTCTAGCCCACAAGGGAACGCTTGTTCACTCGCGCCATGATGGGGTTAAGACTGGGAGGCGGTGAGACCCGCCCGGCGGCCGTAGAAAGTACTGTCGCCCAGTGATATTCCGCTTGCATAACCCCATGCGGCCAGCCCCGCCGTCGAGCGGCCCGCCGCGAACAGCCCGGGGATCGGTTGTCCGCTGACGTGGAGTACCTCGGCACGGAGGTTCGTCTGTAACCCACCCAATGTGAATCCGCCAGTGCATCCCCGCAAATCAATGGCGCCCACCGGCGAGCCAATGGGTTTGAGCCACTGCGCCTTCTTGTGTAACAGCGGGTCCTTACCGCGGGCTGCCGCTTCGTTATAGGTCGCCACCGCTGTCTGCAGTGAATTCGGCGCTAGACCTATCTGAGTTTCCAGGTCGGCGACAGTATCGGCGACCCAAGTTGGTTGTCGCATCATCAGTTTCGGTGACAGTGAGGATGCGGCCTCTTCCTGGGCGTCGCCGTCGATGATCAGATATGCGGTGTCGTCCTGGTGATAAAGGGTCACCTGTCCGACTCGGCCTGGATAGGTATCTTCGGCGACGTAGCGCTGACCGCGGGCGTTGACGAGAACACCGCGCACGAGTTGTTGTGGATCGATGAATATCGCCACTTCGGTGGCATCCATGTGCGCAAGGCTTGCACCGAGTGCTTGTGCCATCAGAATCGCCCGGCCGTCGTGCTGTTCGATCGATGCTGCGGGTCGGCCGACAATCCGCGGGGCGTATTGCGCGACCATCGAATCGTTGTAGGCGAAACTGCCGGTCGCCAGCACCACACCGCGGTGGGCACGGATGGTGATATCCGCGCCGTACTGGCGGGCACGGATGCCGACTGCCCGGCCATCGGAGTCTGTGATCAGTCGCTGTCCACGGACGTCGTAGAGCGCGCGCGCTCCCGCAGCAGTCGCTGCCGCTACAAGAGGTTTCATCAGCATGTATCCCGCGCTGGCCTCACCCTGCTTTTTGTTCTGCATCTGCGGGATATGTCCACGAGGGGCCGGGGTAGCGATGGTGTTGAACGGATGAGAGTTCTCGCCGCCGCTGTACATCAGGCCCTGGTCGCCCATGGGCTCCCAGCCGGGCTCCCCAAAAAACTCCTCCTTGAACACCACCCCACACTCGACGAGCCAATCGAAGTGCTGGAGGCTGCCCGCGCAGTAGTCTGCGATTCGGGCCTCGTCGGCTCCTGGCCCCATCGCCGCATTCAGAAAGGCCGCCATATTATCGACGGAATCATCAAAGCCGCAGGCCCTTTGGATGGGAGTGCCGCCACCGAGATAGATGAATCCGCCGGCCATCGACGCTGCGCCACCCCAGGATCCGGTGCGTTCCAGAACAAGTACGTCGGCTCCTGATCGGGCGGCTTCAATGGCCGCTGCTGCTCCGGCCGCCCCGTAGCCAACTATCGCCACGTCGACCTCGAGGTCCCAGGAGGTGATCGACTCTGCGGGGAGTGATGTGATGTCGTCGTCAGGCTTCATGGGCGCATCGCGGCCGGTAGATCAGTCACCCATTCGTGACCCCAGTAGCTGTCTGCAGTTATTTCCTCTGCAGTGTAATAGTTTTCGTCGACCCGCAGACCGGCAGTGCCGAATTCGATATCCCAGTCGCCGGGGGCCCGCACATAGAAGGACACCATCTTGTCGTTGGTGTGCCGGCCCAGCGTCGATGACAGCTGGAACCCGTCCTTGTTCACGCGGTCGAGAGCCTGGCCGACGGCGTCGAGACTATCGACTTCGACCATGAGATGGATCAGTCCTGGGTCGCGAAGGTTCATGGCGGGGCAGATGGCCAGGCTGTGGTGGCGCTGGTTCACGCCAAGGAAACGCACACGTACCGGGCCGAACTCCGGAGGTGTGGGCACGCGGAAGGCCCCGCGAGACTTGAATCCGAGTACCTCCGTGTAGAACTCGAAAAGAGTCGGCACGTCCAGCGCGGGCAGCACCACATGGCCTAGTCCCTGTGCCCCGGTCACGAACCTGGCGCCGAACGGGGTCACTACGGGGCTGTGGTCGAGCACGGCTCCGTGGAAGATCTCGGTCGATGTACCGGCTGGGTCGTCGAATGCGATGACCTCTTCAACTCGGCGTTCGTCGGCCTCTTGTTGCGTCAGCTCCTTGAATGGAACACCCGCGGCGCCGAGTTTCGCCGCCACGCGCTCCAGTGCGCTGTGGTCGCGGACCTCCCAGCCGATGGTGACGATTTTATCGACATCGCCGGGGACCACGATGATGCGTGCGGCCCGTTCGTCCATGCGTAGATAGAGGGCGTCGGTGTCAGGTCCGGAGCCCTCGGCGAAGCCCAGCGATTCGAACGCGAACCGACGCCAGCGGGGCATGTTGGTGGCCTGCACCTTGACGTAGCCCAGGCTCTTCAGGTCACTCATCGAAATTCCTTACGGTTATGGGGGATACAAGGGCCTTTGAAATCAGGTACTGCTGGATCGGAGGGATCATCAGATCATGGCGCGCAGCGGGCCTTGCGGGTCGACACCGAGGGAGCTGAGGGCCGAGGCGTGATAGACGGTGCCTGGAACGTGGATGGCGTGCGCGACCCCGGCATGCGCGTCGCGCCAATACCGTTGCAGTGGCTTGTCCATCCGCAATGCATTGCCTCCCGATCGGGAGAAGATTTCGTCCACTGCGGAGACGGCACGCCACACTGCCCGCACCTGGGTGCGTCGGCCGGCGGCGCGGTCTTGAAAGGACACATCCTTACCGGCGTCGACCATGTCGTAGATACGGTCGACATTGGACAACAATTCCTGACGGGCGGCGTTGATGTCGGCGGCGGCTTCACCGATCGCGTACATGACATACGGATCGTCTTTGATGGCAACGCCGCTGGAGCTGACCCGCTCGTATTGATAGTCCAGATGGGCGGCTAGGGCGCCTTCGGCGATACCGATCACGGCCGACGAGATGCCGAGCGGGAACATCGTCGACCATGGCATAAGGTACAGCGTCTCCGTCATCCCGGCCTTGCGCTGCGCGGTACCGTCCATCACTTCGAAAGCGTCCATCGTGCGGTAAGACGGTACGAAAGCGTCCTTGACGACGACGTCCTTGGACCCGGTTCCTCGCAGTCCCACCACGTTCCACGAGTCTGGCACGATCTGGTAGTCCTTGCGGGGCAGAATCATGTGCAGCATCTGAGGTGGCATCAGCGGCTTGCCGTCGTCGTCGCCGATCATGGCGCCGAGAATGATCCAGTCGCAGGCGTCAGTTCCAGAGCTGAATTGCCAGCGGCCGCTGAACACGTAGCCGCCGTCCACCGGGCGCGCCACGCCCTGCGGTGCGTAGGGGGAGGCCACCCAGGTGTCGACGTCGCGCGCCCATACCTCCTCGGCGACACGGGGGTCTGCGTAGGCAAGCTGATAGGGGTGTACGCCGACGACGCCGTTGATCCATCCAGCCGCTGGATCCAGCGCCGCCGTGGCCATCACTGTTTCGGCGAACTCGCGCGGGTGCACCTGCAGACCGCCGTGCTTCTTGGGCTGCAGCAACCGAATCGATCCGATCGCCTTCATCTGTTTGACCGTGGCCTCTGGCAACTGGCCCAAGGTCTCGGCCTCCCAGGCTTGCTCACGCAGTTGGTCGGCGATGTTTCTGATCCGGTCGAGAACCCGTTCGCTCATGTGAAAGTCCCTTGCTCCGATTGGTTGTCGTCGATAGTGCTCTGCCGCGGGCGTCGTCAGCTCGGGCCGTCCCGGTCAGCGGAACCTCCAGACATGGGCTGGTGTCGAATTCGCCGACGCCTGGCGATCTCACTGGCCCCCAAGTTCGTTGCGGCGTCCGATACTCGTAGAGTGGGTGACCGGCTATGCCGCTAAGCCCGACCGTGGATGCTCGTCCTCTGGACGGTGAAGGTCGGAAATCGCGTAGCGTGGCTCGGTTATGACCTCGGTAGCGGTCAGTACGACTGTGCGGTCACGTGAGACGGCCGGTCCATTGAAGTGGCGCCGGGCATCGATCCACATGGTGGGGTCTGTCGTGGTGTTGCTTCAATGTGGGCTCCGAACACCGCACCAACCGATACGCCCGGCGATCGGGACATCGCCAACCAATCGCCCGGTCACCGGGAGGGAAGCACTTCACCCGAGTGATGGCTGTCTAACTTCTGGTGCGTGAGTGATACCGCACAGCCGCAGCTGACCTCAGTGGACGCCGTCGTCGTCGGTGCGGGATTCGCGGGTCTGTACGCGCTGCATAAATTGCGCTCGCAGGGACTGTCCACCCGAGTGTTCGAGGCCGCGCCCGAAGTCGGCGGTACCTGGTATTACAACCGCTATCCCGGTGCGCGGTGCGACGTCGAAAGTGTCGACTACTGCTTTTCGTTCTCCGATGAGCTGCAGCAGCAGTGGACGTGGTCGGAGAAGTACGCCACTCAGCCGGAGATCCTGCGTTACATGAACTGGGTTGCCGACGAACTCGACTTGCGTGGCGGCATCACCTTCAACACCCGGGTCGTCTCGGCAGTCCTTGACGAGGACACCCTGCGCTGGACGGTGCGCACTGACACCGAAGAAGTGGTGCAGGCCAGGTTCCTCATCATGGCCACCGGTCCGCTGTCTGCGGCCCTTACGCCGAACTTCCCCGGACTCGACACCTTCGCCGGAAAGATCTACCACACCGCCCACTGGCCGCACGAAGGCGTCGACTTCACCGACCAGCGTGTCGCGGTAATAGGCACGGGATCCTCAGGCATTCAATCGATTCCCCTCATCGCTGAGCAAGCCCATCACCTCCACGTATTCCAGCGCACCCCCAATTACAGCGTCCCGGCGGGCAATAGAGCGCTGAGCGCCGACGACGTCGCCGAGGTGAAGGCCAACTACGCCGAGCGGCGGCGACTGTCCTGGCGCAGCGGCGGCGGATCGCCACACGTTGCCCACCCGAAACTGACCATGCAAGCCACCGAGAAAGAACGTCGCGAGGCTTTCGAAACTCGTTGGCAACTAGGTGGAGTGCTGTTCTCCAAGACCTTCACCGACCAGATGACCGATCCCGTTGCCAACGAACAAGCCCGCAAGTTCTACGAGGAGAAGATCCGCGCCGTCATCGAGGATCCAGCCGTCGCCGACCTACTCATCCCCACCGACCATCCGATCGGCACGAAGCGAATCTGCACCGACACCAACTACTTTCAAACCTTCAACCGGCCCAATGTGACGCTGGTCAGCGTCCGCAACACACCGATCGACTCGATCGACAGCCTCGGAATCAACACCGCCGACGCACGTTACGACTTCGACGCGATCGTGCTGGCCACCGGCTTCGACGCCATGACCGGCGCACTGGCCAAGATCGACATCGTCGGCCGTGGCGGACGGCGCCTGAGCGAGGACTGGTCCCACGGACCGCGCACCTACCTCGGGCTGGGCGTTGACGGATTCCCGAACCTGTTCCTGGTGTCGGGGCCAGGGGCCCCCGCTGTGCTGGCCAACATGGTGCTGCACGCCGAGGCTAACGTCGACTGGATCGCCGGGGCGATCACCTATCTAGACGAACGCGGCTACGCCGCCATCGAGGCGACACCGGACGCGGTGAGCGACTGGGGCGCCGAATGTGCCAAACGGGCCGAGGCCACCCTCTTCCCACAGGCCAACTCTTGGTACATGGGTGCCAACGTCCCGGGCAAGCCACGCGGATTCATGCTGTTCATCGGGGGATTCGCCACCTACCTCGATATCTGCGGCGAGGTAGCCGGCACCGGCTACAAGGGGTTCAGCCTGCACAAGGCGCCGTGATGGCAGGCTACGCGGCAAGATCGCCCTCGTCACCGGCGCCGGACAGGGAACCGGCCGCGAGGCGTTCGCCGAGTCGGCTCGCGCCATGAACATGCTCGCGGTGCCGTGGGTGTGGGCCGTCGACGCGGGAAGTGCCCAACGATAGGAGATCTTCAATGACCGACCGAAACGCATACGGGCCCTGGGCAGTCATCGCCGGCGGCTCAGAAGGGGTGGGCTCAGAGTTCGCGCGGATGCTGGCCGAGGACGGATTCAATCTGGTCCTCATCGCCCGCAAGCCAGGTCCGCTCGAAGACACCGCCCAACGGTGTCGCGACCTGGGCGTGCAAGCCCGCACCATCGCCGCTGACCTGCTCGACCCCGCGTCCGTCGGCCAGATCGCCTTGGCTACACAGGACCTCGAGGTCGGTCTACTGATCTACAACGCGGGAGCCAGCACCTGCAACGAGCCCTTCCTGCACGCGGACCTGACCGACTTCCAGAAAGTCATCGATCTCAACGTCACGCGGATGATGGAGCTGGTTCAACTGTTCGGGCGCCCCATGGCCGCCCGCCGCCGCGGCGGCATCCTGCTCGTCGGGTCGCTCTCGGGATACATGGGGGCCGACCGGCATTCGGTCTATGCCGGCGCCAAGGCATTCTCCCGGATGTTCGCTGAAAGCCTGTGGCTGGAACTGCGCGAGCACAACGTCGACGTGCTCGAGCTGGTCCTCGGCGTGACCCGCACGCCAGCGATGGAACGCATCGGCCTTAACTTCGACGCCCCCGGAATGCTGGTCAACACCCCAACCGACGTTGCCCACGAGGGCCTGGACAACCTCGCCAACGGCCCGGTGCTCGTGGCGGGCGGTAACGCCGAGCGTGCCGTGGACAACAGCGCTCCCGACCGGGCCCGCGTGGTGCTCGAAACCCACGAAGCCATCCGCGAACTCGTCAATCTGCGCAAGTAGCATGCGGATCGGTCTGTCAACGCACGTCGTCGTGCAGGTGCCCGGTGTTGCCTGCGAGTGGGAGCACTCGGCGACGATCGATGACCTCGCGTCGGTGGCGAGCGCCGCCGATAGGGTCGGTTTCGACTTGCAAGACGCGGAGGTCACCGCGCACCGCCAGCATCAAGCGCACCCCGAGCGCCGACCGGCCTCGACTGATCCTGCAGACCAACCATTACGGTGTCGTGGAGTGGTCGACCGCCTGGCAGCCGACCTTGGCGGCCGCGCGAAACGACAAAGTGGTCGTGGTATCCAGTAACTCAACGACCACCGTCTCGCTGGTACCGCGCCGAGCCGTGAGGGCGGTGCTGGCAGGTGACCCTGACAAGACGGTGCGCGCAGTGAAAGTGTTCGGCGGCGCGGGCCATGGTCTACGCGGCCAAGGTCGCGGTCCGCCGCTGGGTGCGCCGGCATGCAGTTACCGCGCCGTGGGCCGGAAGTGGCATCAGGCTCAATGCGTTAGTGCCGGGTGCGATCATGACGCCTACTTCCGCAGCGACCACTGGCCGTCGCCGTTGACGGTGGTGGGAACCCCGCGTTACTTGCTGCGCGCGAGCAGGTTTCGCGGCGCTACCTAGGTTCGGTCAAGAACGCCGAGACCGTGCGCTCGAACGCGTCCTTGGCTTCAATCATCGCCCAATGCCCGCACTTGGGGAACACGTGCAATTCGGCGTTGGGGATGGTCCGCATCGGGATCAGCGCCATGTCCAACGGGCTGACGCGATCGTCGCGGCCCCAGGTCAACAACGTCGGGGCCTCCACCCGGTGCATCTGGGCCCACGGCATTGGCACATCGGAGGTCCTCATCATGTCCATCATCGCCGCGAACGCCGCCTTGCCGTACATGCGTCGAGCTGCTGCCAACGTTTCCGGGTCAGTCGCCAACTGCCAGCGTTCGTCGATCAGCTCCTCGGTGACCAGCGACTGGTCGTAGACCATCGAGCGCAGCCAATCGACGAGCCGCTGCCGGGTGGGATCCTCGGTGAACTCCTGCAGCAGTCGGATCCCTTCGCTCGGGCCGGGGCTGAACACGTTGGTGCCGATGCCGCCGATGGTCACCAGGCGGCCCACACGGCTCCGGTGATGGATGGCGGTGTTGATGCCGACGCCGCCGCCCATCGAGTTGCCGACGATGTCCACCTGGTCCACGTCCAATGCATCCAAGAACGGCGCCACAACACCTTGCGCGGTGACCATGGGGTGCCCGCCCACGTCGTCGCTGACGCCGAAACCTGGGAACTCCAAGATCAGGCAGCGAAAACTTCGAGAAAAAGTGGGCACAATCCCGCGGAAGTTCCGCCAGCCTGTGACGCCGGGCCCGGAGCCGTGTAGGAACAGCACAGGTGGACCGTCTCCGACGTCGTAAAATCGCAGTACGCCTGCGGCCGTTCTGATTTCGTGCAAATCAGCACCGGGGGTGCTGGCAGGCGGCTGTTGGGAAAACTGGGTCATGGATCCTCCGTGACGGCGGGCGCGGGTGGCCGCCACGCTGTCACACGCGTGCGTCCGTGCGATCCCTGAATCCCGGTGATCGGGTCGCGAGTCTCCCCGCGCGACCACCGGACAGTCTCCCGGTAAGCGGGACAGCCTCTGTGCCCTAGCTCACTGTGCTGCCAGTGTTGCCAGTCGAGACACAGCCGATGCGCGCAAGGTCGTGCGGGCTGAGAAGGGACGACGTGGTGATGATCCGTACGGCTATTGACGCGCCGATGCGGGCAGTGGGAGGGCTGTTCGCTATGTCGGTGGACGCGGCGAAGTTCATCTTCGTGCGGCCCTTCCAGTGGCGCGAACTGCTCGACCAGTCCTGGTTCGTGGCCCGCGTGTCGCTGGCGCCAACGCTATTGGTGGCTATCCCGTTCACGGTGCTGGTTAGCTTCACCCTCAATATCTTGTTGCGCGAACTGGGCGCGGCTGATCTGTCTGGTGCCGGCGCGGCATTCGGCGCCGTCACCCAGGTTGGGCCCATGGTTACCGTGCTCATCGTGGCCGGCGCTGGAGCGACGGCCATGTGTGCCGATCTCGGTTCTCGGACCATCCGCGAAGAGATCCAAGCGATGGAGGTACTCGGCATCAACCCAGTACAGCGCCTGGTTACCCCCCGGATGCTGGCTTCCGGGATCGTGGCGCTGCTGCTCAATAGCTTGGTCTGCATTATTGGCATCATGGGCGGCTACTTCTTCTCGGTCCTTGTCCAAGACGTCAACCCTGGTGCATTCGCCGCAGGCATCACGCTGCTTACGGGGGTGCCTGAAGTGATCATCTCCTGTATCAAGGCCGCGCTGTTCGGTCTGATCGCCGGGCTGGTCGCGTGCTACCGCGGACTGACGATTAGCGGCAGCGGCGCCAAAGCAGTCGGCAACGCCGTCAACGAAACTGTTGTGTACGCCTTCATGTCGCTATTCGTCGTCAACGTCGTCGTGACTGCCATCGGCATCCAAATGACGTCCAAATGATCAGCTCGGTGACGCTGCGGTCGGCCTACCCGCGCCTGGTGCGAGGCGTGAATAGACCGGTCTTGGCTTTGGGAGCTGTCGGTGATCATGTTCTGTTCTACGCCAAGGCGTTGGCTGCGACCCCGTTCGCGGCTCGCCGCTATCGGCGCGAAGTGATCCGGCTGATCGCCGAGATATCCATGGGCGCAGGCACGTTGGCGATGATCGGCGGTACCGTTGTGATCGTCGGATTCTTGACCCTGGCAACAGGCGGGGTGCTGGCCATTCAGGGGTACAGCTCACTGGGAAATATCGGGATCGAGGCGTTGACTGGCTTTCTAGCAGCCTTCATCAACGTGCGCATCTCCGCACCGATCGTCGCAGGCATCGGGTTGGCGGCCACATTCGGAGCGGGTGTTACTGCGCAATTGGGCGCCATGCGTATCAACGAGGAGATCGATGCGCTGGAGTCGATGGGCATCCGCCCGATTGAGTACCTGGTGAGCACCCGCATTGTGGCCGGAATGATCGCCATCACGCCGCTGTACTCGATCGCAGTGATCCTGTCGTTTCTGGCCAGCGAATTCACCACCGTCGTCTTACTCGGCCAGTCGGGCGGTCTCTACGGTCACTACTTCAACACCTTCCTCAACCCGATCGACCTGCTCTGGTCATTCCTACAGGCCTTGCTGATGGCGCTGGCCATCCTGTTCATCCACACCTATTACGGCTACTTCGCCACCGGCGGCCCGTCGGGCGTGGGCGTCGCAGTCGGAACTGCGGTCCGTACTTCGCTGATCGTCGTCGTCTCGGTGACCTTGCTGATCTCACTGGCTGTCTACGGCTCCAACGGCAACTTCAACCTGTCAGGTTAGGGGACACACCGTGTCGCGTGACGCTGTTCGCCCATTGGCGGGTCTAGCCACCACTGTGGTGATTATCGGAATCATCACCGGGGCCATCGTGCTGTTCCGCGGCGATGTCAGCAGAACGGTTCCCGTGACGGTGCTCTCGCCGCGTGCAGGCCTGGTGATGGGTCCTGACGCCAAGGTCAAGCTGCACGGCGCCCAAGTCGGAAAGGTCGTGTCGATCGACGCGCTGTCCGATGGGTTGTCCGCTATCCGCTTGGCGATGGATCCCTCGGCGTTGGAACTCATTCCGGCCAACACGCTTGTCGATATCGCCTCGACCACTGTGTTCGGGTCGAAGTTTGTCGACCTGGTGCCACCCGAGCACCCTTCTCCGGAGTCGATGCATCCCGGGCAGGTACTTGCGGCCAAGAACGTCACCGTCGAGATCAACACGGTGTTCCAGCAGCTGGTGTCGGTGTTGTCTCAGATCGAGCCCGACAAGCTCAACGAAACCCTCGGTGCACTCGCGCAGGCCGTCGACGGTCGTGGGGAGAAGTTCGGCCAGACCCTCTCCGATCTGGACGCGCTGCTGGCCAGGCTCGATCCCAGTCGGTCCAACCTCAGTCGCGACATCAAGGTAGCCCCGGCGGTTATCGGCGCCTATGCCGACGCGGCACCGGATCTGCTGGCAATCGCTGCCAACGCCACCCGGATCAGCGACACCGTCGTTGAGCGCCGAGACGACCTCGACACTCTCCTGATCAGCGTCATCGGGTTGGCCGACATCGGTAACGATGTCTTGTCAACCAACAGCGCGCCACTGACCGACGTCCTGCACCTGTTGGTCCCCACCACTGAGCTCACTAACCAGTACAACTCGGCGATCAGGTGCGCCCTGGGGGGGTTGGAACCGCTGGCCACAGGCCCACCCCAGCCGCTGCCTGGTGTCATGCTGCTCGATTCGTTCCTCCTGGGTACCGAGCGGTACCGCTACCCCGTCAATCTCCCCAAGGTCGCGGCTAAAGGCGGCCCCCAGTGTATGGAGCTACCCAGCGTGGGCTTCGAACGGCGGCCGCCTTTTGTCGTTACCGACATCAACGCAAACCCGGCACAGTATGGAAATCAAGGCATTTTGCTCAATTCCGACGCACTCAAGGAAGCACTGTTCGGTCCGCTGGACGGACCACCACGCAACACCGCGCAGATCGGCCAACCCGGATGACGGCATCGAAAGGGGTAGCCGTTAAATTCGGTGCCTTCAGTGTCACGATGCTGTTGTTGACCGCCGTTTTGTTTGCCATCCTCGGCCAGTACCGCACGGGCTCTACGAACAGCTATACAGCGGTGTTCACCGATGCCTCCAGCCTGAAATCTGGTGATTCTGTGCGCATTGCTGGCATTCGCATCGGAACGGTGCACAGTGTGGCCCTGCAGTCTGACAACACGGTGCAGGTGGACTTCGACGCCGACCGGGAAGTCGTGTTGACCACTGCCACCAAAGTCGCGGTCCGTTACCTCGACCTCGTCGGCAACCGTTACCTCGACCTCATCGACAGCCCCGGATCGACCAGGATTCAGTTGGCCGGGTCGCAGATTCCGGTGGAACGTACCGAACCGGCATTGGACCTCGACCTGCTCCTGGGCGGACTCAAACCGGTCATTCAAGGACTAAACCCGCAGAACGTCAACATACTGACCAACTCGCTGATTCAAATCCTACAGGGCCAAGGTGGCACCGTGGAATCACTGCTGGCTCAGACGTCGTCGTTCACCAAGGCACTGGCCGACAACGGGCAAACGGTGCAGCAACTGATCGATAACCTGCAGCAAGTGATGGCCACCGTCGCAAAGGACGGCGACAAATTCTCCGGCGCGGTCGAAAGTCTCGAACAACTCATCTCCGGCCTGTCACGTCAGCGTGACCCCATCGGGGAAGCCATCATTGCACTCGACACCGGGACTGCGTCGATCACCGACTTACTCACTCAGGCGCGACCTCCGTTGGCCGGCACCGTCGATCAACTGAACCGCATGGCGCCGCTGCTGGCCAACGAGGACGACAAGGCGCGCCTGGACCTGGCACTGCAGAAGGCGCCCGGAAACTACCGGAAGCTCGTGAGGCTGGGCTCTTACGGCGCGTTCATCAACCAGTATTTGTGCGGATTGAACGTACGCGTCACCGACCTGCAGGGCCGCACCGCGTACTTCCCGTGGATTATGCAGAACACCGGCCGATGCGGGGAACCCTGATGCTTAAATATGCTGGCCCACAATTGGTTCGGTCCGGATTCATCGGCGTCGTCCTGATCATCCTGGTCATCGCAGTCGGGCTGCGACCACAACAGCTGATCTCCTGGGCGACCGCGCTGCACTATCGGGCGTTGTTCGCCGACGCAGGTGGCCTCACCGCAGGCAACGACGTCAAGGTCTCCGGAGTGACGACGGGCACGGTCACCGACGTCACTCTCGACCGCGGCAAGGCGCTGGTCAGCTTCAACCTGGATAGCTCCGTGCGGCTCGGTACCGACACCACCGCCCACATTAGGACCGGAACCGTACTGGGTGCCCGGATGCTGACTCTGGAACCCGCTGGCGCCGACACGCTGCACGCGGGCGGCGAGATCCCGCTCTCACGGACCTCGTCGCCGTACTCGCTGACCAACGCTGTCAGCGACTTCACCGCCAACACCGCAGGAACCGACACCACTTCACTCACCCAATCCCTGGATACCCTGTCGGACACTATCGACAGGATGGCGCCGCAACTGGGGCCCACCTTCGACGGCCTGACCAGGCTCTCGGAGAACCTCAACAGCCGAAACCAGTCACTGGCGGGGCTACTCAGGAGTGCTGCCGATGTCACCGGGATCCTGTCGGAGCGCAGCGCCCAGGTCAACACACTGCTACTCAATGCCAACGACCTGCTGGGAGTCCTCGACCAGCGTCGCTACGCGATCGTCAACCTGCTGGCCAACACCTCGGCGCTGGCCCAGCAGCTCTCTGCTTTAGTGGCCGATAACGAAAAGGAGCTGGCACCGACTCTGGAGAAGCTGAACTCGGTGACTGCCATGCTGGAGAAAAACCGCGACAACATCGCCCAAGCCCTCAAGGGGCTCGCGAAATATCAAGTTACCCAGGGCGAATCGGTGAGCAACGGGTTCTACTACAACGCCTTCGTCGGTAACCTGATCCCCTCACAGATGTTGCAACCATTCCTGGACTACGCCTTCGGGTTCCGGCGCGGCGTCAATGCTGGGCAGCCATCGGACAACGCTGGCCCCCGCGCGGAATTCCCCTGGCCGCACAACGGTATCCCCGGAGGAAGCCGATGACAGCCCACCGCACGACACTAAATAAGACTGTGCTGATCGCGCTCGTCGGACTGCTTGTCGCCGGCGCCGCGTTCATCGTGGTCCACACCATCAACCGCCCCACTGCGATCACCGCCTACTTCACCTCCGCCACGGCCATCTACCCAGGCGATGAAGTCCGAGTATCCGGGGTGAAGGTGGGCACCATCACCGCCATCGAACCACAAGGAGCACAAGCGAAACTGACCCTCGCCGTCGACCGCGGAGTCCCGATACCCGCCGACGCCAACGCCATCATCATGGCCCAGAACCTCGTCTCGGCGCGTTACGTGCAACTCGCCCCGGCCTATGAAGACAGCGGGCCCACCATGGCAGACGGAGCCCAGATCGGCGTCGAACGCACCGCCGTGCCCGTCGAATGGGATCAGGTCAAAGACCAACTGATGCGGCTGGCCACCGATCTGGGGCCGATCAACGGCGTCTCGGGGACCTCACTGAGCCGTGTCATTGATAGCGCTGCCAAGGCGATGGACGGCAACGGAGACAAACTGCGCCAAGCGATTAGCCAACTGTCCGGGGTGGGGCGCATCCTGGCTGACGGCAGCGGCAACATCGTCGAGATCATCAGCAGCCTGCAAACCTTCGTCAGCGCGTTACGGGACAGCAATAGCCAGATCGTGCAATTCCAGGACCGGCTCGCCAGCGTCAGCAGCGTCATCGACGGAAGTCGCAGCGATCTTGATGCCGCCCTGACCAATCTAGGGACCGCGGTCACCGAAGTGCAGCGCTTCGTCGCTGGAAGCCGCAACCAGACTGCAGAACAACTGCAGCGGTTGAGCCACGTAACCCAAAACCTGGTCGACAACCGCACTGCGCTGGAGAACGTTCTGCACGTCGCTCCCAACGCGATCGCAAACGGCTACAACATCTACAACCCTGACAGCGGCACCGCCGTCGGGGCGTTCGCCTTGTCGAACTTCGCCGACCCCGTGTCGGTGGTGTGCTCGGCGATCGCTGCAGTGAAGAACGCCACGGCGTCGGAGACCTCCAAGCTGTGCGCGCAGTACCTCGGTCCGGCGCTGCGGCTGATCAACTTCAACTACCTGCCGATGCCGTTCAACGCCTACCTGCGCAAATCGCCCAGCCCAGACAACCTTGTGTACTCCGATCCCAACCTGGCTCCTGGCGGGCCAGGCGGGAGCCCAGATCTGCCGACGATTCCTCCTGCGGTGTCGGCCTACACAGGCTCCGGGGACGTGCTACCACCGCCAGGGTGGGAAACAATGCCGGGCGCACCAGGTGCTCACGCCCCCAACGGATTACCGGCGAACCCTTCGCCGGCGCTGTTTCCAGGTGCTCCCATCCCTCCTGGCGTGCCTGACCCACCGCCGGCCCCCGGGCCGACCACCCTGCAGGACATGCTGCTCCCCGCCGAAGCACCGCAGGCAGGGACACCATGACCAGGAGACGCTCCACCTGTGCTCTGGCGGCGATCACCTCGTGCGTCGTATTCGCCGCCACCGGATGCACCTTCAACGGTCTGAACTCTCTGCCCTTGCCGGGCACCGTGGGCCGCGGCTCCGGGGCCCAGACCTATCACGTGGAACTGACCAACATCGGGACGCTGGAACCCAATTCGCCGGTACTGATCAGCGACGTCGTCGTCGGCAGCGTAAGCAAGCTGGCAGTGCTCGACTGGCACGCTGACGTCGAGATCTCAGTGAAGTCCGACGTCGCTGTTCCGGCCAACGTCACCGCCGCCGTCGGCCAAACCAGTCTGCTCGGTTCGATGCACCTAGCACTCAACCCGCCGCTGGATCAGCCGCCCACTGGCCGACTGCAACCCGGCGCCACCATTGGACTGGACCGGTCCTTGACCTATCCGTCTACCGAACAAACCCTGTCGTCTCTATCGGTCGTCGTCAATGGCGGTGGCCTGGGCAAGGTCGGCGATATCGTCGCAGAATTCAACGCGGCGCTCAGCGGCCGCGAAGACCACATCCGCGATCTGCTGACACGTCTCGACGACTTCGTCGGTCTGCTTGACAGGCAACGTGACGACATTAACGCCTCCATCGCTGCGCTCAACCGTCTGGCTGGCACCCTGGCGGGGCAAAATGATGTCATATCCCAAGCGCTGCACAGGATTCCGCCAGCCCTCGACGTCCTGATCAAAGAGCGGCCTCGTATTACCACCGCACTGGAGAAATTCCGTCTCTTTAGCGACATGACTACCGGGTTGATCAACGCCAGCCAAGCCGACCTCGTCACGAACCTGAAGAATCTGGAACCGACAGTGCGCGCGCTGGCCGATGTTGGACCCAGCCTGGGAACCGCCCTGGCCTTCGCACCGACTTATCCCTACCCGCAGAACTTCATCGACCGGGCGATCCGAGGGGACTACTTGAACGAATTCATCACCTTCGACTTCACCGTTCCCCGGCTCAAGAGGGGCCTGTTCCTCGGTACCCGGTGGGGGCAGGAGGGAGCCTCCCTGGTCCCAGCCCCAGGCGATCCCTTCTACGCGAACTACAGCAAGGATCCGCTGAACGCCCCGATCACGCCTCCACCCCCAGAGGTTGCCTCCGTGCCACCACTGATCGACCCGTCACCGGGATCTGCACCTGCAACAACGTGGGCGGGGGCCGCCCCGGCCGCCGCCCCGCGCTCTCCCGTACCGGCGCCCACAGTCGGAGATACCAACTAATGCTGACACGCTTCGTCCGAACGCAACTCGTGATCTTCGCTGTCATATCGGTTATCGGCATGGCCGTGATGATCGGCGTATACCTGCAGGCACCCATCCTCCTGGGCATCGGCCGCATGACAGTCACGCTTGAGTTAGCAGGCACCGGCGGGCTGTATCAGTTCTCCAACGTGACCTATCGAGGCGTGCAGATCGGCAAGGTCACCGAGGTGCGGCCCACCCGCGAAGGCGCAGAAGCAACCCTGTCGCTGAATACTTCGCCGAAGATTCCGGCTGAACTTCGTGCCGCAGTGCTCAGCGTCTCGGCTGTAGGCGAGCAGTACGTCGACCTGCAACCTCGTAACGACTCCGGACCGTACCTGCGGGACGGCTCGGTCATACCGGTGGCGAAGAGCTCGATTCCGCAAGCCGTGGGGCCCATGCTGGATCAGGTCAGCGCGTTGATCGGCAGCGTCCCCAAGGACAAGATCAGCCCCCTGCTGGACGAGACGTTCCGAGGCTTTAACGGATCCGGCTATGAATTCGGCTCGCTGCTCGATTCATCGTCGCGACTCATAGGCGACGTCAACGCTGCTGCTGACCAGTCGCGATTATTGATCGATGACAGTGGCCCCCTGCTCGACGGGCAGGCGCAGTCTATCGACGCCATTCGCACCTGGGCGCATAGCCTCAACGGGGTCACTGAGCAACTGGTCACCAACGATCCGCAGATACGCAGGCTGCTATTGCAAGGCCCCGGGGCCGCGGACGAAGCGTCGCGTTTGTTGACCCAAATCAAGCCGACGCTGCCGGTATTGCTGGCCAACCTGACTTCGCTCGGTCAAATCGGCGTGACCTACCATCCCTCACTGGAACAACTACTGGTGTTGCTGCCGCCGGTCGTGGCCTCCACCCAGTCGTACGGCGCGCCCAAGAACAACCCCGTCGGCATGTCACTAGGGGATTTCACCCTCAACATAGGTGACCCGCCGGCCTGTACGGTCGGCTTCCTCCCACCGAACATGTGGCGCTCACCGGAGGACACCACCGACATCGATACTCCCGACGGGCTGTATTGCAAACTGCCCCAGGACTCACCGATCGGGGTTCGCGGCGCCCGAAACTACCCTTGCGTGGGTAACCCCGGCAAGCGTGCGCCGACTGTCGACATCTGCAACAGCGACAAACCCTATGAGCCACTGGCGATGCGGCAGCACGCCCTGGGCCCTTACCCGATTGACCCGAACCTGATCGCGCAGGGAATACCGCCCGATAGTCGTGTCGGCCCAGACTCCAATATCTACGGTCCCCCCGAGGGGACGTCCCCACCATCACAGGGCCCGGACGCACCCCCGCCTGTAATTGGTCCGTCCCACCGAGCCGGGTCCGGCCCGGTGGCGGCGCCAAGTTCATACGGCGGGAACGGGTCTGGCGGTCCATCGGTCGCGATCGCAACCTATGACCCGCAGACTGGTCAATACGCCACGCCCGACGGCACGGTATATCGACAGTCCGACCTGGTGGCCCGCCCAGGGCCGCGGTCGTGGAGGGACCTCTTCCCAGCATGAGTCACGACCTATCCCGACACGCGGACCTCGCGACGGCATAGGTCGTGACGCGCTGCAGATCCGCGTGACGCTGGCCGTTCGGCGCGCCTAGCCGCCGACCTTGACGAGTTTGAACGGCATGCTGATGAAGAGCGTCTTGCTGCTTCCGCAAGATCCGCTTACTCCGGTGGTCTGATCATCTCCCATCAGGGTCGACGACGCTGGATCGGCGGCGCTGCCGTCGGGGGTCGCGGGATAGAAGCGGAACACCTGAAGTCCAGCCGCCGTGGCGCCGTCGGGGCAGGGCTGCCAGTTGTCCACGGTCCGCTTGACGTACCACACGGCACTCTTTTGATAGATGGGTGCCGTCCAACCCCAGTCACTGGTCACGGTGCCGGTGCACTCGCCGGGGTAACTGCACGTCGAGGTGATCGTCCACGTACTGCGGATGCTCGCCTCGTCGTGGTAGATGTCGTTAGTCTTCGCCCATTCACCGTTGGATGTAGCGGTGTAGGTGCCGTTGAGCGCCCAATCGATCGGGCTGGCTATAGCCGATGTGTTGGAATCCGTCATGATCGCACTGGCGAGCATGGCGGCCATTGTCAGCATCTTCGGCACGCGCATCGCTACTCCTCTGCTTGTCGCTAACCGGCCATAATCGGCAGAGCTCACCCTTCACTGTCCGACGTTTGCCGCGATTTGGTTGAGAACCTCCCACCTGGTGGACGCTTAGATGGCGTCACGGACTAGCCGTGCCACAGTGGCTCTCGTGTATTCGATTCCGATGGTGATGGTCGCGCTCATAGTCTGCGGAGTGCTCACGCCGGGCGTCGGGGCCGCCGAGCCCGCCGAATGCAATGAGCCGGCGTGTGTTCCAGGGATTGCTGGCGGGGTGGTTCTCGGCGCATCATGCTCGGAGACGGCCTACTTCGTGTTCGGTACCACCTCATGGGGACGGCTGGTGTTCTGCGGATCGCCGCGTCGCTACGCACCGCGTTACTTCAGATCCCCGCCTATGGCGGGGATCAAGAACGAAAATGCGGACTGCACAGGCTATTTGAACCAGGTAGCGCAGGCGCCAGATGGACTCTTCCTGAGCTGCGTCGCCGACGACAAATCGACCCGGTGGGTTCGTGGTGATGCGTAGGGGAAGCGGTCGGCCGCTGCGCGGTTGGGTCCGCAGGGGAGCGCGCGCCGTACTGTCCGCCCCGCTGATTGTGCTTACGGCCGCCGCGCTGACGGCAGCACCAGTGCGAGCTGATGATGCAGTGGTTCACCGGGTCACCTACACCGTCACCTCTGAACACCCCACCGATATCGATGTCTACTATCGCGACGTGGACCCGCCAAGCTGGGCGGACTACAGCCATAACCCCTACCACTTCAGCCCAAAAGATGAGGTCGCCCTTTCGTCGGGAAAGGCATGGGTACGCGAGGTCGCGCTTGTCGATCCCGCGCAGTGGGCCATGGTCGCGGTGGCCCGCACCTCGATTCGATCCGAAGGCGTCATACGATGCGAACTCGCAGTCGATGGAACTGTCGTTCACGCCGCTGAGGGCCCCGCTGGAGCAGTGTGCTCGCTGCGTCACTGGTAGAAAACACCGCGCAGGACTCGTGGGCCGCTGAGCGGGAACATTGGATCGTGCGGTGTGCGTCTCTCGTTAGTGTCCCCCTAGCGGAAATCGCTGAAGCGTGGTGAGTTCAGCCGATCATCGTCTGGAACGGATAGGAGGTTGCGATGCCGTCTGTCAAGCATCGATTGTCGAACCTCACGGCGAGGAAGCAACAGGCCCTGGAGCCGGGTGACCTAGCTACGATGGCCGAGACGGAGGCAGCTGAAGCTGAAGCGCTCGCGATGGCGGCCAGGTCGCGGGCGGCAGAATTACGTAGACAGGCTGACTCTGACTCAGAGGATTCCGATGGCGCCACTTCAGAAGTGGAGGGCCTCGCGCCAGAAGCGCCGTCGCGCCGCACCTCGAGATCCGCACGGATGACCGTCGTTTGCGGCGTGATGCTGCTCTGCTCGCTCGGGCTACTGGCTGTGAGCGGACTTCTTGTACGACATCACCAACAAGCCGAAACGGAACGGCAACGCACCGCCGAGTACACATCTGCGGCCCGCCAGATCGTCGTGACTTTGATGTCGCTTGACTCAGCCAAGGCCAAAGACAGCGTGCAGGCAATCATCGATAGCTCCGCTGGCCAGTTCAAGAGCGATTTCGAAGACGCTTCAGAAGATTTCGTGAAAGTGGCGCAAGACGCGAAAGTCAGCACAAAGGCGGCCGTGCAGGCGGCCGCTGTGCAGACGATGAGCGCTGACACCGCGCAGGTGCTGGTGACGGTGACATCGACAGTAAGCAACGCCGCCGGTGCCGACCGGCAGCCACGTTCATGGCGTCTGAGCCTTGAACTGACTAGGGACGGAGGACAAATCAAAATGTCCAAACTCGAATTTGTTCCATGAGCGCCGACGTCATGACCAGCGAGGTAACGGAAGGTACAGAGGACACCGTCTGCAGTACCGAGTGGACGGAACGCGGTGGTGAAGAGGCACTCGCGGGCGATGGACGCCGCGGGTGGTGGACACGTGTGAGCGTGCGTGGGCTATCGATGGTGGCACTGTCGGTGCTGTTCGTGGTTTCGGCAGGATTGGCTACGGGTCTCTACTTTGGGCAATACCGGGTCGACCAGCAGCTGACGTCCACTGCCGCCAAGACGGTGTTGAACGCGGCGTCAGAAGGCAGCGTAGCGCTGCTGTCCTACAAGCCCGATAGCCTGGCGGCGGATCTAACGGCCGCTAAGTCGCATCTAACCGGTGAATTCCTCACTTACTACAGCAAATTCGCCGACGACATCGTTGCGCCAGCTGCTAAGGACAAGGGAATTACGACCAAGGCATCGGTGGTACGGGCGGGTGTTTCTGAGCTACATCCGGAACGTGCCACGGTCTTGCTCTTTATCAATCAGACCACCACCGGTCACGGCCGGCCCGATACCGCACAGGCTGCCAGCAGCGTCATGGTAGGAATGACCAAAGTGCATGGGACATGGCTTATCTCCTCGTTCGACCCTGTGTAGCCGCACTAGTTCTTGCTCGGTGGAACATATGACATCCGTCCATCCCGACGACACGCGCGGGGGCTTATCGTGGCATTGGCATTGGCATTGGCATTGGCATTGGCATTGGCATGGGCACGTAATACGCGCCCGCCGCGAGTTGCTCGCAGCCACAATGTTGTCGATAGGTCAACGACCTTTAGGTCCTGTCGGGCCAAAAGGGAAGCGAACCGGACAGCGCCAGCTGTGCGGCTGCCAGGGTGGTACTGAGCGAGCCCCCCGAGGCGACGGCCCTGTAGAACGCCCAGGCAATTGGCGAAACCCCGCACTGCCGCCGAGTTTATCGCCGAAGTTGCTCGCGGCGAAATCGGCCCACATCTTACGAACTTCTGTGGCCAATTTTAGGTTGATCAAGCTCTGCGGCAACAGCATTGGCACGTGTTGATGACCTGACCATCGAACGTCGAGTAGTCGATAGTTACATCAGAAGGCCGCTGAACGGGAGAGGGACTAGGCGAGGGCGTCCTCGCTCCTGAAGCACGGACGCTATCCACCAGCTTGACTTGGGTCAGTGATTAGTCACGCACCGCGGCACCGGCGACTACATCGCATCCCGGAGTTCTCCATCCAGCGGCCCACGCTGCAAACCAGAGCCAGCATGTACCGGCCCCCTTCGCATGTGTGGCGACGCAGCGGGGTTGTAGCTTTCGTGACCGGCGAGATCGCCGATGAGGATCGAGTCGCGGTGCAAGTCGAAGGCGTGTTCTCCGGCCGACGCAAAACGTAGGCGCTTAGCCCAGTCTGCCGTTAGGGGAGAGAATCGCAGGGTCGCCGGTGTTTGTCGACCACCGTGCGTCGCGACGCACAATGCGCCATCCCTGAACACGCCGTTCCCAGCGGTCGAGGTACTCGCCGTTCGAGTCGAAGACCGAACCGACCAGTTCGCCCGCCCGCTGGTGTCGTGCCTGAACGTATGCCTCGCTGAGCGCGCTGTCGCCGTCCACGTCGACGATGACGCTGCCGATCAGATGCTGTGTTCCACCGCACTGGTCGAGGTGGCCGCTCATCAAGGCCCGTAGCGCGGCCAGGCCGTGCTCGTCGCGGCCCGAGCCGTAATCGAAGATGACGTCATCGGCGAACACATCACCTAACTCGTCGAAGGACTTGCCGTCCGCGATCCGCGCGAAACAAGAAAGCGCGCGAGTGATCTCACGCTCATCGAGAAGCGTTTGCAAATTGCTCATATCAGTACCCCTTTGCTCGATATATGTAGCGTCAGCCCGCTGTCTGGCCGCCGTCCACCGGAACCGCGATTCCGGTGATCATCCGTGCCTGATCGGAGGCGAGGAAGGCGACGGTTTCTGCGATGTCCTGCGGTTCACAGAGTTCGCTGTTGTTCAGCCAGGGGGCGGACCTGGACACTGCCTGCCAGTCGATGTTCTCCGGAGGCTGCAGTCCGGTGAGCATGGCAGTTTTGACACCGGTCGGACATACGGCGTTGACTCGTACACCATTGTTGGCAAACTCGAGTGCCAACGACTTGGTTAGGCCGATTAAACCGTGTTTCGAGGCGGTGTAGGCAGCCTGGTATGGAACGCCGACTAGGCCAGCTGCCGATGACATGTTCACGATGCAGCCCTTGATTGCACCAGATGTGGTATGACGCAGCGGGATAGATAGAAGGGGCCGTCGAGGTTGACGCTCATCGATCTCGACCACCGGTCGGCGAGTGCTGCAAAGTCGACAACGCCTGCGATGTTGCACAGGACGTCGAGGCGGCCGGTGTCACGGGCCGCCGCCTCAACCAGCTCGGCGCAGGCGTCCGGGTCCGTCACGTCAATCCGATGAAACACCGCTGCTGAGCCGATGCTCCAACAGCGTCCGCCAGGCCGTCGGCGTTCCAGTCGCCCAAGACCAATCGGCAACCCTCGCTGGCGAGTTGGCGAGTTGGCGAGCGACAGCGAGCCCGATGCCCGAGGCCGCGCCCGTCGCGATTGCCGTCTTGCCGTCTTGCCGTCGAATCTCATCTTAGACATGCGTACTCCTGTCGACCCTGATCTCGGTATCTGCTGTGAATCGGCTGCGTCTGAATCTGCAACGGCGACCAACCATTTCGTGGGTTGTGGTTTGTCGAGCACGTCGCCATCGGCAGCGCGATCTTGTTGCACATCTCGACCAGTCAAATTCAACTGTGACGGCGTTAGATCGCGGGTGCCCGTTGAGTGGAACACCCGAGTCGAGCATGTCTTGTGCCGGTGAACGGGACGATGCCCAGCCGGGCAGGTTGCATGGTGTTAAACCGGATCACACTGACCAGACGGCAGCGGAAAGGTTTCTATAGTGGCTTTCACCGAGCGACCAAGCACAGCGGCGTCCGTGGATCCATTGGAACCTGCGATGCTCGGGCCCGTTCGATTGCGGAACCGCGTCATTAAGGCAGCGACATCCGAGGGGCGATCCCCTGACGGGCAGGTCACCGACGATCTCATCGAGTTCCATCAGCGCTTTGCCCTAGGGGGCGTCGGGATGACCACCGTGGCCTACTGCTGTGTCTCCCGAGACGGTGCCAGCGCGCCTGGACAGGTTGTCATGGAAGCGGCCGCCATACCGGGTCTGCGGCGGCTCGCCGATACGATCCACAACGCGGGAGCGGCGGTCTCGGCCCAGCTCGGGCATGGAGGCGTCGTGGCGACCCGCAAGGTCAACCGCGTCACACCCGTGGCGCCCAGCAGATTCGTAAACCCCAGTTCTTTCGACTATTGCAGACCGATCAAGCGTCACGAGATCCAACGTGTCATCGAGCAGTTCGGCGACGCTGCCCAAGTGGCCGCTGACGCTGGATTCGACGCTGTTGAACTGCATTTTGGTCATCTGTATCTACCCAGTTCGTTTCTTAGCCCGTTGATCAACCGTCGCAAGGACGAGTATGGCGGCAGCATTGACAACCGGTCGCGGTTCGTCCGCGAGATCGCGCAGCGGGTGCGCGAGGTGGTCGGTCAGCGTATCGCCGTCACTGCCAAGTTGAGTATGGACGACGGGATGCGGGGTGGAATCTCACTGGCCGAATCACTTCGGACCGTCCAGTTACTCGACGCGGACCGTAATCTCGACGCTATCGAATTGACCCAGGGCTCCTCGGTGTACAAGCCGCTCTACATGTTCACCGGCGACACCCCGGTCGATGAGTTTGCTGCGGTGATGCCGCCACCAGTGAACCTCGGATTGCGGCTGATCGGCAAACGCGCGCTGGGCGAATACCCTTACCACGATATGTTCATGCTGGACTCTGCTCGCCAGTTCGTTCCCGTCGCCGAACACACTCCGCTGATCCTGCTCGGCGGTATCACCAATCGCGATCACATGGTCAGCGCTTTGAGCGAGGGCTTCAAATTCGTCGCGATGGGCCGCGCGCTCTTGCGCGAACCGGATCTCGTCAACCAGATGCGCGACGATCCGGCTAAGCGCAGTCGTTGCAACCACAACAACAAATGTATGGTCACCGTGTTCGGGTCTACGCACTGCGTTCTCGACCCTGCCCAGCGTTACGGTGACGTCGCTGCACCCGAGTACCTCGTCGCCGACCATGCTCGGGTGGTTCCTACAGGGGGTGTCGGGTAGGTCCCGTGGCTCAGCTCAGGTGTGGTATCACCTTGTCGGTCAGTAGCTGTACGGATTTCCGTGCCTCTTCGATGGGCATGCCACCGACGAGAGGGTGGAATACCATTGGCCCGTAGGCTGGATCGCGCGCTTCTTCGAGTAGTTGCTCGGGTGTGAGGAATAGGTATCTTCCGGAGGCCTTGACCTCGTCGATGAGCGTGGCGCCGGGAATGTGCATCATCGACAGGGTTTCGGTTGTCCAAGCACCGTAGGTAGCCGCCTCCCGCAGGATGTGTTCGCCGAGTTCTGTCCACGCCTGTTCGGGATCTTCATGCAAGAAGATCATTCCCCGGTTCACCCGTGCCAGCAGGATCAGGTTTGGTGTGATGCCGGCTGCGATGCAGAGATTCTGGTAGTACTGCGCAAGTTTCGGTTGGTAGCGATGTTCGTACCGGTCAGCGGGAGATCCATGAATTCTTCTCCACCTTGGAGGCAAGGACCGTCACACGGAACTGGTCCTGCTTCGTATCGTCGGAAATGAGGTGGCATACTCGTTCCCCGTCACCTTCGAGGCTGGCGACACGCCGATGCGCCTGCAACCGATCGATAAGATGACGTTCAACTCTGATGGTCAAATTGTTTCCGTAAGAGGTTATTTCGCGCCAGGTGAGATCTTCAATCAGTAGTGGTTACCCACGGATGGGGAGCCTTCCACATTGTGTAGGACAATCATCCCTTCTACATCGGAGCCCACCGCCGAGGTATTGGTTGCCAGCCATCGGCTACCGGTGCCCTGGGTCGATCCAGTCGATGTCAGCAATGCCCGGGTCTTTCCGGCGCCCGATGAGGCGCGGTAAATCACCGATGGCGCAATCGTGGTGGGTGCAGGGCTAACTCAGAAAACCTGACCCAATATCGGTGTGCTTGTTCGCACTATTTTAGGGCGCTATGTCAATAATCTCTGGTCTTGAGCCACCGCGGCCGGTAGATACTAGGCGACTGGTATGTCAACATGGCTGAAATGGATCCGCAGGAATGGCAGCCTCTCGGCGCGTTGGTGTATCGCGTGTCGGCGGCCTTGCGTTCGGAGATTGCGGCGGCGTTGGCGCCGCTGAATCTGCCCTTCCCGCAGTACGTCTGTATGAGGGTGCTGTCCAAGAATCCCGGCTGGTCCAATGCGGATCTGGCCCGTGCGACGGATGTGACACCGCAGTCGATGAACACGGTGCTGCAGGCGCTGCAAGACGCCGGTTTGGTGTCCCGGCCGGATACCGTCGACTCCGGGCGCGCGCGCCCCGCACAGCTGAGCCGGTCCGGTGCCGCCTTGCTCAAGCAGGCAGACATACTGGCGCAAGAGGCCGAAGAGCGGCTGCTATCGAGCATCTCGGCACAGCAGCGCAGCGACTTCTTCCAAACCCTGCGTGATATCGCCGGTGAGGATGCGACTACCTGCTGAACCTCGCGTCCGGCGGTGGCGCCGGCGAGTAGTTTCGGTGCTATGAAAAGGCTCGCGGCATGTGCGGTAGTTGGAATATCGGCAGTGCTCGTCGGGTGTTCGGCACCCCCACCGTCAGTGGTGCCCTCCAGCACGCCGGGCGTACCGGCCCCAGAGCGACGCACATCAGAGGGCGCAATCATCGTCACTCCAGACAACTTTGTACGCGCGGAGACGGACCTGTATTTCGGGAACATCGTGAAGGACGGCGGTTTTGGTTCCTTCCATCACATCCGTGAGTTGTCTCCGCTGGATAGGCAGCTGGTCATCCGCCAGAACCGCGACACGCTCTACTCGTCGGCGGTGTTCGACCTGGATGCGGGGCCGGTCACCCTCTCGACGCCGGATCCGGGACAGCGGTTCATGTCGCTGCAGCTCATCACCGAGGACCACTACGTGCCGGCGGTCTTCTACGGCAGGGGTGAGCACACCATCACCAAGGAGCAGACCGGTACCCGCTACGTTGCCGCGGCGGTGCGGACCTTGGTGAATCCGGGCGATCCGGCCGACCTGGCACAGGTCCACGCCCTGCAGGATGCCGTCGTGGCACGACAAGACCGCACGGGAGAGTTCGTTGTCTCGAAGTGGGACAACGCAAGTCAGCAGAAGGTTCGCGACGGGCTGCTCCAGCTTGCCGCGACGCTTCCCGATACCAAGGCGACCTTTGGCACCAGGGACGCCACGGACCCGGTGCGTCATCTCATCGGCACCGCATCGGCCTGGGGCGGGAACCCCGAGAAGGACGCCCTCTATCTCATGGTGAATCCCGCCAAGAACGACGGCGCCACGGTGTATCGGCTCGCCGTGGGACAGGTGCCGGTGGACGGATTTTGGTCGGTTACGGTCTACAACAAGGACGGGTACTTCACGCCAAATGCCCGGAATGCCTACTCGCTCAACAACGTTACCGCGCAGCGGGATACCGGCGGCACCACCACTGTGCAATTCGGGGAATGCGCGGACGCCGCGGTGAACTGCCTGCCGATCACGCCGGGCTGGAACTACACGGTGAGGCTGTACCGCGCGCAACCGCAGATTCTCGACGGCCAGTGGGTGTTCCCTGAGGCGCAGCCCGTCGGTTAGTCGGCCCTACTGGGGGTAACGAATTTCGCGACCTGCTGGGCAACCTCGGATCGGATATCGGCCTCGGACATGTCGTCGAGACCGAAACCGGCCCGCAGGCTGGGGCCCATCAGTCGCCAGCCAAGCTGTAGCGCGATCGCGTGGGCCCCGGCCAGGCGTGCCTCTCGATCATCGGCGTGGGCAGGACGGATCTGTTCGAGCAGCCATTCCATGCCGGGTTTACGTTCTTGCAGTTCTTCGATGGGGAAGCCGTCAAGAGTGGAGCGGACCATGACGCGCAGCTGTAGATCGTGTGCCGCCTCCAGCTCTTCACTGGGTGCCCCCGCCTCCCGCAATGCCACTGCGGCATCGGCCAGATGCTGCAAGGTGTCCGCCAGCAGCTGACGCTTGCTTCCGAAATGGCGGTGCACCAGACCGTGGTTCACACCCGCGCGAGTGGCGACCTCCCGGATGGACGTTGCCGTAGGCCCCTTCTCGGCGAAGAGCTCGGAGGCGGCGTTCAGGACGGCCTCCACGACCTCCTCCTTGCCGACAGGTCGGACGTCCGTTGCCTCCGGTGTAGTCATGTGTGTACAGTAGCGGATGGCACGGTGTAGTCGATTGACTACACCCAACGAATATCGAAGGGACGGGCCATGAACAGCGATTTTCGTGTGGTGAAGGTGGGCGAGAACATTGGTGCCCGCATCGAGGGTGTACGCCTCGGGGAGGTGGACGCCGAGACGGCGCATGCCATCAACGAGGCAATGCTGGAGCACAAGGTGATCTTCTTCCGTGGACAGCGTCACCTCGATGACGAGGCCCAGTTCGCGTTCGCGCGGTGCATGGGTGTCCCGACGTCGGCGCATCCCACGCTGAAATTCGACGGTGAGCGCGTGATGCGGCTCGATTCGGAGGAGGGTGGCCGTGCCAACCAGTGGCACACCGATGTGACCTTCGTGGACCGGATTCCCAAGGCATCCATCCTGCGGGCGGTCGAGTTGCCGCCCTATGGCGGAACCACCACCTGGACCTCGACGGTTGCGGCCTACCGACAGCTGCCCCGGGCCTTGCAGGAGCTGGCGGACAACCTCTGGGCCATGCACAACAACCAATTCGATTACGCCCAGGTCGATCCCGCCAAGGTGGCGGAGCTGCTGGCCAAGGCGGGGTCCGGATCCAAGTATGTGCGCGAGTTCGGGGCGACACATTTCGAGGCACATCATCCGGTGGTCCGGGTGCACCCCGAGACGGGCGAGAAGGCACTGCTGCTGGGCAACTTTGTCAAGCGGATCCTAGACGTGAGCGCAAGCGAGTCACAGGCGCTGTTCCGGATGTTCCAGGATCGGATCACCTGGTTGGAGAACACGATTCGATGGAATTGGGAGCTGGGTGACGTCGCGATGTGGGACAACCGGGCCACCCAGCACTACGCCATCTCCGACTACGGCGATCAGCGGCGCCGGATGCATCGCGTGACGCTTGCCGGTGATGTGCCGGTCGGTGTCAACGGCGAAAGCAGCCGGATAATTGCCGGAGACGCTAGCGACTACTCGGTGATCGACAACCCGAAGCGGCTGGTGGCGTAGGGCCGCGGGACATCGAGTGGGAATCTCGCGAGGAAATCCGGCCGATTCTCCTCGTGAGATTCCCACTCGATGGTCGGGCTAGCTCATCCCAGGGGATCGTGCGTACCCGTCCGATGATGTTCGGCGACGTCAGACCCGGCGCCTGCCCAGGAAGAACGCGACAGCGGCGGCCAGGGCGGCGGCCACCACAGCAATTCCTCCGGCCAGCCACCAGGACGGGCCGTTCGAGGCGTCCGGGCTCTTGGATCCGAGCAGCGCCCCGACGATCGTGTTGAAATTGTCGGTCTGATCGGTGAGGCCGGAGACGTTCGCGGCACCCGGGCCGTAGGCGGCGATGCGCACCTGAGTGCCGGTGTGTGTCTGCGATTCACCCTCCGGCGCGGTGGGGTACATGATCCGCATGGTGGCGCCGTCGGCAGTCTTGACCGAGACCGACAGTGCGGTCGGATTGTCGAAGTCCTCGGGAACGATGAGCGAGGAGTGTCCATGGTCGGCGGTCACGATCACCAGGGTGTTGCCGTCCTTGCGGGCGAAGTCCAGGGCGGCGGCGGCGGCCTCGTCGAGGGCGATGGTCTCGCCGATCTGACCGCAGATGTTGGCCGCGTGGTCCTGCTTGTCGATCGACGCCGATTCCACCTGCAGGAAGAAGCCCTTGTCCTGGCCCTTCTTCGAGTTCACCAGCAGATCAATGGCTTTAGTCGTCATCGCGGAGAGCTGTGGTTGATCCTTGGGCAGCTCGGGGTTGGCGCGGCAAGTGGTCGCGGGCAGCTTGCCGCCGTTGGGGACCGCCGCGGGCGCTTTATCCCACTGCACCGGCAGGTTGCCCTTGCCGAATACACCCAACACCGGGTTGTCGAGGTTGCTCACCTTGTTCAGATCGCCTGCGGTGGTGGGTAACTGGTAACCGGTGGCCTTGGCGACTTCCAGCGAGGTCTTGCCCTTGTGTTCACCGGAGGTGATGGTTTCCTCGAAGTACTTGGCGCCGCCGCCGAGGCTGATATCGGCCCGGGTACTCACCAACTGCTCGGAGATGGAGCCCTTGCCGCCGTTGTCGACGGCGTCGCCCGCGCACTTTTCCAGGGTTTCCTTGGGACCCTTGCAGTCCCGGTCGGTGACATGAGCGGTGAGCACCGCCGGGGTGGCGTCCTGCAACTCCGAGGTGGTGACGTTTCCGGTCGCGAAGCCCTGCTTCTGCACGATCTCCAGGATCGTGTCCAGAGGCTTGCCGTCGAGGTCAACCGAGATGGCGCCGTTGTAGGTCTTGGTCCCGGTCGCCCACCCGGTGCCGGAGGCCGCCGAGTCGGTCACGTAGTCCGGCTTGCCCTTCTCGGGCCCATCCTTGGTGAGGGCGAACGTGGTGTACTCGCCGGTGATCGGCAGCGCATCGAGTCCGGGAAGCGTCCCGGCGGCGCCGTGCTGGTAGTTGCGCGCCGAGGTGATCTCCGAGGTTCCCATGCCATCACCGATCAGCAGGATGACGTTCTTGGCGTTGCGGCCCTGTACCGAATTCCGCAGATCCGCCGCTTTGTCGCCGTCGCGCCCGCCCTTGATGCGGTTGGCGCCGCCGGTCGTGGCGATATCGCCGACGGGTACCTCGGGGGATTCCGAGGGCGGGGCGGCGGCCGCGGACGGCGCCAGCGCCAGGATCAGTGCGGAGGTAAGGGCCGTGGCTGCGTGGGAGATGCGCATCGGGACAGTTTCCCGGCAACCGATGAACGCGCGGTGAACCGACACGGACACGTCACGCCCAGACCGAGGTTATGGCGCATGTGTCTCGCACAAATTCGCCATAACCTCGGTCTCGGCGTGGACGTATTACTCGGTAGGCAGGTCCAGAACCAGTCGGCCTTCACCGCGGGAGACGCAGGTCAAGAGCTGCCCCTCGTCACGCTGGGATTCAGTGAGGATCTGGTCCCGATGGTCAGCGGTGCCCGCGAGTACATTCACCCGGCAGGTGCCGCAGAAACCCTGCTGGCATGAATACGCCACATGCGGCAGCCGTTCCTTGATGACATCCAGCGCCGTGCGATCGGCGGGCACCTCGAGCACCGGCCCGCCGGGGCCCAGCTGTACCTCGAACGGATGACCGTCAACCACGGGTGCGGCGGCGAATCGTTCGAAATGCAGTTCCACCGTGGGCATTTCGAGTAGGCGCCGCTGCAGGACGGCAAGCATCGGCGCGGGACCGCAGCAGTACACGGCGTCGTTCTCGCCCACATCGGGCAGCAGATCATCTGCGGTCGGCAGGCCCGACTGATCGTCGGTTCGCACGATGACGCGATCGCCGAATCGCTTGAGCTCGTTCAGGAACGGGAGCGAGTCGCGATTTCGGCCGGTGTAGACCATGGTCCATGGCTTACCCAGCTGCTCGGCGAAGGCGATCATGGACAGGATCGGTGTGATGCCGATGCCGCCGGCCACGAAATGCAGCTTGCGCGGCCCGGGCTGGGTCATGGCCAGCGGGAACGCATTGCGTGGTCCCAAGATGGACACTGTCGAGCCGACGTTCAATACGTCGTGCACCTCGATGGAGCCACCGCCGCCAGCGGGGATACGGCGCACGGCGATGCGGTAGTGGAAGGGGTCGGACACATCACCGCACAGCGAGTACTGCCGCATTCGGCCCGACGGCAGCAGCAGATCCAGGTGGGCGCCGGGATGCCAGGGCGGGAGCCGTTGCCCATCGGGCGCGGCCAGCACCAGGCTCGCTACGTCCTGGTCCTTGGCCTCGATCCAGCGGTCCTTCACCACCAGCGTCAGCGTCCGGTCGACGTGATTCTCTGGTGGCTTTTTGAGGATCAAGAGGGCGCCAATGGCCCGTACCGCGACCGGGAACAGTACGGTGCCGAGCGCGATCATGGGTGAAACGGGCAGGGTGCCGTACAACGTCGGCGGCAGCGAGGGCCGCTTGCGCTGGGAAGTGGGCTGCGGTGTGCGGCGAAGGCGATCGAACATCAGTAACCGGCCGCGGCCTTCGCGGCGGGTGAGGTACTCAGGTATGCCACCGCCTGTGCCGTGCTGCCCACCTGATCGGGAGAGAAGCCCGGACGCATGAATTCCATGGCGGACTTGGCCAGCTCGCGCCACCGCAAGAACGCGCCCCGCTTCATGGCCTTGTTCATCTGTCGCAGCACGCCGAAGACGCCGTAGTTGGGCAGCGACGGGTCCTGCCGCACCAAGAACTTGGTGTAGCGCAGCATCACCCCGACGAGCAGCAGGGTGGCCAACACAAAGGTCAACATCATGTGCCCGCGACGGATCTGGAAGTACCGGGCGACGTCGTACGCGACGCTGCGGTGCTCGACCTCCTCGGCGCCATGCCAGCGGAACAGGTCCACCATCTCCGGGTCGGCATTGAACTTCTCGAACGGGTGGTTCAGCACCCAGTCGCCGAGGACGGCGGTGAAGTGTTCGATACCCGCGATGAGGGCCAGCTTCTCCACCATCACGCGGTATCGGAGCTTTTCGCTGCGCAGTTCGTTGGTGCGCTCCAGCATGTGGGTGATGTATTCGATCTGCACAAGAGCCGGACGGACGTTGATCCCGTTCTTCTCCAGGAAGTCGCCCAGCACCTTGCTGTGGGTCTCGGCGTGTACTGCCTCCTGACCCATGAATCCGATCATCGCTTCCCGGATCTTGTCGTCCTTCACGTACGGCAATGCGCGGGTGAAGGTATCGACGAAGGCCCGTTCCCCTTCCGGCAGAAGCAGATTGAAGGCAGAAATGAAGTGCGAGACGATGGGCTCATTGGGAATCCAGTGCAGCGGGGTGTGGCTCGTGTCGAACTGGACATTGCGCGGCCGCAGTACGACCTCACCGGGCTCGGTGGGTACGACGTGCAGGCCAGTGACCTCAGTTGTATTGCGCGCCATGATGTCCTCCTATTTGTTGAGCTTGTTGCCAAGGTTGCCCCAGAAGAACCGGTTCAGCGCCGGGGCCAGGCGGCTGAGGTGGTACTGCACATGTGCTTCCGGGGTGACCGGGACGACGGACTTGCCCTTCACGACGGCGTTGACGATCTCCTTGGCCACCTTCTCGGGGCCGTATCCGCGTTTGGCGTAGAGCCCCGCCCCCCGCTGCTGCCGCTGCGCCTCGTCTTCTGCCGAGAGGCCCGAAAACTGAGTGGTGCGAATGATGTTCGTGTTGACGATGCCCGGGCAAATGGTGCTCACCTTGACCTTGTCGCGCGCGAGCTCGCCGCGCAGCACATCGGAGAACATGAACACCGCGGCCTTGCTGGTTGCGTAGGCGCCCATCTCGGGGATCGGCGTGTACGCGGCGGCGCTGGAGATATTGACGATGTGGCCGCTCTTGCGTTCGGCCATCCGTGGCCCGAAGGCGCGGCAGCCGTAGACGACTCCGCCCAGATTGATGTTGAGCACTCGCTGGAAGTCCGCGGACGGGGTATCGAAGAATCGTCCGGCCTGGCCGATGCCGGCGTTGTTGATCAAGACATCCGGCACGCCGTGGGCAGTGCACACCTCGTCGGCGAATGCGGCGACGGCGCTCTCGTCGGAAACGTCCAGGGCGTAGGGGTGGGCGGTGCCGCCCAGCTTCTCGATGAGCCCGACCGTCTCGTTGGCGGTGTCGAGGTCGATATCGGCGACGACGACACGGGCGCCCTGGTGAGTGAAAGCCAGCGCCGTCTCACGGCCGATACCGCTTCCGCCGCCGGTCACCACCACCAGGCTGTTGCGCTGGGCATTGCCGGATGTCATGCATCCTCCGAATCCTGCGCACCGCTGCGCTTACGTGATGGAGGAGAGTGTAAATCACTGCAAGTGCACAGAAAAAGGCGTGATGTTCAATTCGGGGTTTACCGGCGTTTGTCGAGGAAACGGGCGTTGACCTTGCTGTGAAGAACGCGTTGAGATCATGACGCCACGAGGTGTCGCGCCATCTAACCACCCGAGTTGGCGTCTACCGGGGTTCCTGGCATATCGTTTTGATTACTTGTCGCGTCGGGGCACGAGATCCGCTGGTCAAAGGTGTCCGGTGGGTGCCTCATCGTTACCGCGAGCACACCGAGCAGACGGCCGAGAAGGACGCTACGGACAAGGGCCAACAGGCCAGCCCTGGGGTTTGAGCACCACCCCGTGCCGGTCTGTGAGGCACCTTCGAGGAGGGCATTGCCGGGTGCATACAGCCGATGCACCCGGGCAGGCCCTGGAGACGAGACGAGCAGCCATGCCACACCCCGCGACCGGGCTCTACAACCCGGCCTACGAGCACGATGCGTGCGGTGTCGCCATGGTCGTGGATATGCACGGCCGGCGCAACCGCGACATTGTGGACAAGGCGATTACCGCACTGCTGAACCTGGAACACCGCGGTGCCGCGGGAGCCGAGCCGAATAGTGGTGACGGCGCCGGAATCATGCTGCAGATCCCGGACAAGTTCTTCCGGGCCGTCTTTACGACACGGGATGGGCTTGAGCTGCCCGCCGAGGGCAGCTACGCCTCCGGAATCGCCTTTCTGCCGCAGGGGTCCAAGGACGCTGCCGCAGCATGCGAAGCCGTCGAGAAGATCGTCGAGGCAGAGGGTTTGATCGTCCTGGGTTGGCGTGAGGTTCCTCACGACGACTCTTCACTGGGGGCCCTCGCTCGTGACGCCATGCCCACCTTCCGGCAGTTGTTCATCTCCGGTGCCTCGGGCATCGATCTGGAACGGCGCGTCTACGTGGTGCGCAAGCGCATCGAGCACGAGCTGGGTAACCAGGGATCCGGCCGGGGCAGTCTCGGCGAGGAAACCGTCTATTTCCCAAGCCTTTCCGGTCGGACCTTTGTGTACAAGGGCATGCTGACCACCCCGCAGCTGCGGGCGTTCTACCTCGATCTGCAGGACGAGCGGGTCGAGAGCGCGCTGGGTATCGTGCACTCGCGGTTCTCCACCAACACCTTCCCGTCCTGGCCGCTGGCCCATCCCTACCGCCGGGTGGCGCACAACGGTGAGATCAACACCGTCGCAGGCAACGAGAACTGGATGCGGGCCCGTGAGGCGCTCATCAAGACCGACGCTTTCGGTGATCCCGCTCAGCTCGACAAGATCTTCCCGATCTGTACGCGCGGTGCCTCGGACACGGCGCGGTTCGACGAGGCACTGGAATTGCTGCACCTGGGTGGCCGCCCCTTGCACCACGCGGTGCTGATGATGATTCCCGAGGCGTGGGAACGGCACGAGTCCATGGACCCGCAGCGGCGCGCCTTCTACGAGTACCACGCCTCTCTCATGGAGCCGTGGGACGGACCGGCCTCGGTCTGCTTCACCGACGGCACCATCGTGGGTGCCGTGCTCGATCGCAACGGCTTACGGCCGGGCCGTGTTTGGGTGACCACCGACGGACTCGTCGTGATGGCCTCCGAGGCGGGCGTGCTGGATCTGGACCCGTCCACCGTGGTGCAGCGGACCCGCCTGCAGCCCGGCCGCATGTTTCTGGTGGACACCACCCAGGGCCGTATCGTCTCCGATGAAGAGGTCAAGGCGGAGCTCGCTGCTGCAGAGCCGTACCAGCAGTGGATCGATGAAGGCCTGGTGCGCATGGAGCAGCTGCCGGACCGCCCGCACCAGCACATGCCGCACGATCGAATCGTGTTGCGCCAGCAGATATTCGGCTACACATACGAGGAGATCAACCTCCTGGTCGCGCCGATGGCCCGCACAGGCGCCGAGGCCCTCGGGTCGATGGGCACCGACACCCCGATCGCGGTGCTGTCCAACCGTTCCCGGATGTTGTTCGACTACTTCCAGCAGCTTTTCGCGCAGGTCACCAACCCCCCGCTGGATGCCATTCGCGAGGAGGTCGTCACCAGTCTCGGCGGTGTGATCGGCCCCGAGGGCGATCTGCTGCACCCGACCGCTGAGTCGTGCCACCAGATCCTGCTGCCGCAGCCGGTGCTGCACAACGACGAGCTGGACAAACTGATCCACCTTGACCCGCTGGATGAGGTCAACGGGCGGCCGCACGGGTTCTCCAGCCGAGTGATTCGCTGCCTGTATCCCGTCGCGGAGGGCGGCGCCGGGTTGCGGACCGCGCTCGAGTCGGTGCGCGCGGAGGTTTCCGCCGCCATCGCCAGCGGTGCACAGGTGATCATCCTGTCCGACCGCGAGTCGGACGACCAGATGGCGCCCATCCCTTCGCTTCTGGCTGTTGCGGCGGTGCACCACCACCTCGTTCGCGAACGGTCCCGCACCAAGGTCGGCCTCGTCGTCGAGGCCGGTGACGCCCGCGAGGTCCACCATGTGGCGGCATTGGTCGGTTTCGGTGCGGCCGCCGTCAACCCCTACATGGCCTTCGAGTCCATCGAGGACCTGATTGACCGCGGCATGATCTCGGGAGTGGAACGCGACAAGGCGATCCGCAACTACATCAAGGCCGCAGGCAAGGGTGTGCTCAAGGTCATGTCCAAGATGGGCATCTCCACACTGGCCTCCTACACGGGTGCGCAGCTGTTCCAGGCCATCGGCCTGTCGCAGGAGCTTCTGAACGAGTACTTCATCGGATTGTCCTGCCCCACAGGCGGTATCGGTCTGGACGAGATCGCGGCCGATGTTGCCTCGCGCCACCACCTGGCCTTCCTGGAGCGCCCCGAAGAATGGGCGCACCGGGAACTGGAGGTCGGCGGCGAGTATCAGTGGCGGCGCGAGGGCGAGTACCACCTGTTCAACCCCGACACCGTTTTCAAGCTGCAGCACTCCACCCGGACCGGCCAATACTCGATCTTCAAGGAGTACACCGCTCTGGTCGACGACCAGAGCGAGCGGATGGCCTCACTGCGCGGTCTGCTGAAGTTCAAGACCCCCGAAGAGAGCGGGCGTCCGTCGATTTCCATCGACGAGGTGGAGCCCGCCAGCGAGATCGTCAAGCGCTTCTCGACCGGTGCAATGAGCTTCGGCTCCATCTCCGCCGAGGCGCACGAGACCCTGGCGATCGCCATGAATCGCTTGGGCGGACGGTCGAACTCCGGTGAGGGAGGCGAGGATCCGCGACGGTTCACCCTCGACGAGAACGGCGATTGGCGGCGCAGTGCGGTCAAGCAGGTTGCCTCCGGCCGGTTCGGTGTCACCTCGCACTACCTGAGCAACTGCACCGATATCCAGATCAAGATGGCGCAGGGCGCCAAGCCAGGTGAGGGCGGCCAGCTGCCCGCGCACAAGGTGTACCCGTGGGTTGCCGAGGTGCGGCACTCGACACCCGGCGTGGGACTCATCTCGCCGCCGCCGCACCACGACATCTACTCGATCGAGGATCTGGCACAGCTGATCCACGATCTGAAGAACTCCAACCCGCAGGCGCGTATCCACGTGAAGCTGGTGTCGGAGAACGGTGTGGGCACGGTCGCCACGGGCGTTTCGAAGGCCCATGCCGATGTGGTGCTCATCTCCGGGCACGACGGCGGAACGGGCGCCACCCCGCTGACCTCCATGAAGCACGCCGGTGCGCCGTGGGAGTTGGGGCTGGCCGAGACACAGCAGACGCTGTTGCTCAACGGTCTGCGTGACCGCATCGTCGTGCAGGTCGATGGTCAGCTCAAGACCGGCCGCGACGTGATGATCGCCATGTTGCTTGGCGGCGAAGAATTCGGTTTCGCGACGGCTCCCCTGGTGGTCTCGGGCTGCATCATGATGCGTGTCTGCCACCTGGACACCTGCCCCGTGGGTGTGGCCACCCAGAACCCCGTGCTGCGCGAGCGGTTCAACGGCAAGCCGGAGTTCGTGGAGAACTTCTTCCTGTTCATCGCCGAGGAAGTCCGGGAGCTGATGGCGGAGCTCGGTTTCCGCACCGTCAACGAGGCGGTGGGCCAGGTCGCCGCGCTGGACACCGAAAAGGCGATAGCGCATTGGAAGGCCAGCAAGATCGACCTGACTCCGGTGCTGACGGAGCCGGACTCGGCGTTCATGAACCAGGACCTGTACTGCAGCGGTTCGCAGGACCACGGCCTGGAGAAGGCGCTGGACCAGCAGCTGATCGTGATGAGCCGCGAGGCGCTCGATCGCGGTATCCCGGTGAAGTTCGAGACGCTGATCACCAACGTCAACCGGACCGTGGGCACCATGCTTGGTCACGAGGTCACCAAGGTCTACGGCGGCGAGGGTCTCCCGGACGACACCATCGACATCACCTTCACCGGCTCTGCGGGTAACAGCTTCGGTGCGTTCGTCCCGCGGGGTATCACGCTGCGGTTGTTCGGCGATGCCAACGACTACGTGGGCAAGGGCCTGTCCGGAGGGCACATTGCGGTGCGGCCCTCGCGTGAGGCACCGGCCGACTTCGAGGCCGAGAAGAACATCATCGGTGGAAACGTCATCTTGTTCGGCGCCACCAGCGGTGAGGCCTTCCTCAGCGGCCTGGTGGGAGAGCGGTTCGCGGTGCGTAACTCGGGTGCTTCCGCTGTCGTCGAGGGTGTGGGCGATCACGGGTGTGAGTACATGACCGGTGGCACCGTGGTGGTGCTCGGCCCGACGGGGCGTAACTTCGCCGCGGGTATGTCCGGTGGTGTGGCGTACGTGTACGACCCGGCCAAGCAGCTGGTGGACAACCTCAACGATGAGATGGTCGATGTGGACGCGCTGGACCCTGACGATGAGCAGGTGCTGCGCAGTCTGATCGAAAAGCATGTGGCGGCGACCGACTCTACTGTCGGACAACGCATTCTGGCCGACTGGAGCGGCCAGAGCGACTCCTTCGTCAAGGTGATGCCCCGCGACTACCGTCGCGTGCTCGAGGCCATCGCCGACGCGGAGCTGACCGGAGGCGATGTGAACGAAGCGATCATGGCGGCAGCTCGTGGGTGACCCAAGCGGCTTTCTGACCCACACCACCCGCGAACTACCGAAGCGGCGTCCCGTGCCGTTGCGGTTGCTCGACTGGAAAGAGGTCTACGAAGACTTCGAGCACAAGGCCCTGCAGACACAGGCGTCGCGCTGCATGGACTGCGGGATCCCGTTCTGCCACAAGGGCTGCCCGCTGGGCAACTTGATTCCCGAGTGGAATGACATGGTGTACCGCGGGAACTGGCGCGAGGCCATCGAGCGGCTGCACGCGACCAACAACTTTCCCGAGTTCACCGGTCGGCTCTGTCCCGCACCGTGCGAGGCGTCGTGCGTGCTGGGCATCAACCAGGATCCGGTGACCATCAAGCAGGTCGAGGTCGAGCTGATCGACAACGCCTTCGAGAACGACTGGGTCAAGCCCATTCCGTCCGAGGTGAAGACCGGCAAGAAGGTTGCCGTCGTGGGTTCGGGTCCGGCCGGGCTGGCCGCCGCCCAGCAGCTCACCCGCGCCGGACACGATGTCACCGTGTACGAGCGGGCCGACCGCATCGGCGGCCTGCTGCGCTACGGCATCCCCGAGTTCAAGATGGAAAAGCGTCACATCGACCGGCGCCTGGACCAGATGCGGGCCGAGGGCACGGTTTTCAAGGCCGGCGTGAACGTGGGTGTGGACATCACCGCCGACGAGCTGCGCGAGAAGTTCGACGCCGTGGTTCTGGCGGGCGGGGCGACCGCCTGGCGCGATCTGCCGGTTCCCGGCCGTGAGCTCGAGGGCATCTACCAGGCCATGGAGTACCTGCCGTGGGCCAACAAGGTGCAGCTCGGCGATGACGTCGTGGACGCCGATGGGCAGCCGCCGATCACCGCAAAGGGTAAGCGCGTCATCATCATTGGTGGCGGCGATACCGGGGCTGACTGCCTGGGCACCGCTCACCGGCAGGGTGCGGCGAGCATCCAGCAGTTCGAGATCATGCCAAGGCCGCCGGAGATCCGGTCCGAGCGCGACCCGTGGCCCACCTACCCGACACTGTTCCGGGTGGCCTCCGCCCACGAAGAGGGCGGCGAGCGGATCTACGCCGTGAACACCGAGCGGTTCCTCGGTGAAGACGGCAAGGTGACCGGTCTGCGCGCCCACGAGGTTGTCTTCAACGCCGGCAAGTTCGAGAAGGTCGAGGGCTCGGACTTCGAGCTGGAGGCCGATATCGTCTTCCTCGCAATGGGATTCGTGGGGCCGGAGAAGCCCGGCCTGCTGGAGAGCCTGGGTGTGGAACTCACCGAGCGTGGCAATGTGGGGCGCGACGACGCGTACGCGACGTCTGTAGACGGCGTGTTCGTGGCGGGTGATATGGGTCGTGGCCAGTCGCTGATTGTGTGGGCGATAGCCGAGGGCCGCTCCGCCGCCGCCGCGGTGGACACCTACCTCACCGGCGAGACGGCGCTGCCCGCGCCGATCAAGCCAACCGCCGCGCCGCAGCGCTGAGACTCGGGGCTGTTGCCAGGCCCGGCGGAATCGGTAGCTCCGGGCAATGTCACTCGGTGTTGGGCGACATGTTTGCCTAACGCCGGTGAGAGACGTGATCTAGGTCGGGATTTGCGTTATGCTACTGACCGGTTCTGAAAGCTTGCCGACGCAGGAGATGTTCTCGTGCCCAACACGCCCGTTACGAAGACATGGGTTGGCCGAATTGCCTGGTCACTGCTCCGTCATCCCATGAAAAGCCACAGTTTCCCCGCGAAGAATGAGCGGCTCATTACTCCGGAAGAGGCCATGCGCTTCAGCCACTGAGCGTTGCTCACGGCGACAGTGCAGCGTGTCGGATCGCGGACACGCCTGTCGCTCACGATCGTTATAGACCTGTAACCAGTCCGGGCTGGGGGCGGTAGCGGATGGTGTGCCGTAGCCGATCCCCTCTAGTCCCGTAACGTCAGTACTTGCGGCCCGTCCTCGGTGATGGCGATGGTGTGCTCGGAATGCGCGCCCCGAGACCCGTCCGCCATCCGTAGCGTCCACCCGTCCGGATCCACGGTGAGCCGGTGGGTGCCGCGCCCGAACCACGGCTCCAATGCCAGCGTGAGGCCGGGTTCCAGCTTCAACCCCCGGCCGGCGGTCCCCTTGTTCGGCACATGGGGATCCTCGTGCATGGTCCGGCCTAGGCCGTGTCCGCCGAAGTCTGTGTTGATTCGGTACTTGGCCCCCTCGGCCACCGTGGCCACCGCCGCCGAGATGTCGCCCAGCCGGTTGCCCGGCCGCGCCGCCGCGATGGCCGCATCCAGGGCGGCGCGGGTGGTGTCGATGAGCCGCACATCCTCGGGATCTGCGGTGCCGACGACGACGCTCACCGCGGAGTCGGCCACCCAGCCGTCGATGCTCACCGCGAAGTCCATGCTCAGCAGATCACCATCAGCCAGCACGTAATCATGCGGAAGCCCGTGCAGCACTGCGTCATTCACCGATAGGCAGATGACATTGCGGAACGGTCCGCGCCCAAAGGAGGGGGAGTAGTCCCAGTAGCAGGACACCGCGCTGCGTTCGGTGACCATCTCACGGGCGCGGTGCTCCAGGTCGAGCAGATTGACGCCGGGCGCCGCGATCGCCGACAGTTCGGACAGCACCGAGGCCACGAACCCGCCGGTCACCCGCATGCGCGCGATCTCCGCAGGCGATTTCAACTCGATCACACGTACCTCCTGGACGGTATTTAAATACCACCTTAGGGCTTTTGGTATTTAAATACCAAGACTAGAGTCGGCGGCATGGTTCGTCAGCCGCTCACCGCAGAGCAACTCGCCGCGGGTAAGCGTCTGGGTGGGCTGCTGCGCGCCGCGCGCGGGGACCGCCCCCTTGATGATGTCGCCCGTGCGTCGGGAATCTCGCCGGAGACCCTGCGCAAGATTGAGACCGGACGGCTCCCGACGCCCGCATTTGGTGCCGTCGTTCAACTGGCCGCAACGTTGCGTCTCGACCTCAACGACGTCGCGGCCGCTTGGCAGGACGAGGCCAAGATCGGCGCCGCGTCCTAACCGCCGCGGCCGTAAAATCGGCCGGATGCACAGGTGGGGTGGGGAGATGCGGCTGCCACGTGGTGCCGTTCTGGGTGCGTTGGCGGTGGCTGTCCTGGCCATGGTGGTACACAACCGCCTCGTCCCCTTCGACACGCGATTCTTTGGGCTGACCGAAAACGGCTACGACCTGGATACCTACCGTGCCGCGGTGCGCGGGCTCTGGGATGACAAGAGGCTGTACCGGGCCCCGGCGCTGAACCAGGCCTGGTTCGTCTACCCGCCCTTCGCAACGCTGGTTCTGGCGCCGCTTGCCTGGGCCTCATTCGGCGTCGCGAAGTGGCTGCTGCTTGCGCTGTCCATCTGTGCGTTGGCAGTGATCGCATGGCGCATCCTGCGTCTGGCCGGCATGCGCGCGGACATCCGGCTCGCCGCGATGAGTGCCGCGCTCGCGGCCATCGTCATCGATGTCGAGCCGGTGCAGGCCACCCTTTGGTGGGGACAGATCAACGTCCTGCTCATGGCGGTGGTGCTGCTGGATCTGGTGCGACCGAATCAGGGGCGGTGGCAGGGGATCGGCCTCGGTCTTGCCGCGGGTATCAAGCTCACCCCGCTGGTCTTTCTGCCGTATCTGCTGCTCACGCGGCAATGGCGTGCCTCCGTGACCGCGACGGCCACCTTCGCCGCCACCGTGGCGCTGATCTGGCCACTGCTGCCGCGCGACAGCGCATGGTTTTGGAGTCATGTAGGCGATACCGCGCACATCAGCCGGATCGACCACCTGGCGAACCAGTCGATCAACGGATTCCTGGCCCGGTACTTCTTCCCGCACGCGCGCCCGGAGTGGCTATGGATTGTGTTGAGCCTCTTGGTACTTGCTAGCGGTATGGCCGTCGCGGTGTGGGCGCACCGCAGGGGAGAACGGCTCTTGGCCGTGGTGTTGGTGGGACTTACCGGTTGCGCGGTGTCTCCGTTCAGCTGGGCCGCGCACTGGGTGTGGTTCGCCCCCGCGATCATCTGGCTCGTCGCGAAGGCATGCACCACCGGGCGGCCCTGGTCGAACGGCTGGGCCTGGCGTGCGGTGGGTCTGTTCGCCATGGTCTTCATGTGGACCCTGCACCGGCCAGGTCGCGGGCACACCACGATCTACTTCAGCGGGGTGTATTGGAACTTCCTCGACCTGCGACCGTTCTGGATAGGCCAGCTGATGAGTGGCTGGTATCCATTGGCGTTCTTGTGCTTCATGATCGGCGCCGTCAGCTGGCTGCGGCTGAGCTCGCCGACAGAGTTTGACGAACTGGACGAGCTGGCGATGCTGTCGGCGGAGATTGAGGACTATCCGCCAGATAATCGTGATGAGGAGCTGGCGGCACGCGCCTAGAGTCCTGGACATGGACCCCGTCGCAGCCCTGCGTGAGATCGCCTACTACAAGGAACTCGCTCGCGAGGAGTCGCGCCGCGTCATGGCGTACCGGAAGGCCGCCGACGTTATCGCTGCGCTCAGTCCCGAAGAGCGAGAGCGCCATGGCGCCGGCAAGACCTGGAAGAGCCTGACGGGCCTGGGGCCCAAGACGGCGACCGTCGCCGTCGAGGCCTGGGCCGGCAAGGTGCCCAGCACTCTCGAACAGCTGCGCGCCAACGCCAAGAGCACCGGCGGTGGCAGTATGCGCGCCGCACTCAAGGGGGACCTGCATCTGCATTCGAACTGGTCGGACGGCTCGGTGCCCATCGAAGAAATGATGAGCGCCGCCAAGGCGCTTGGCCACGAATACTGTGCGCTCACCGACCATTCGCCCCGCCTGCGCGTTGCCAATGGGCTGTCAGCTGAACGGTTGCGCGCCCAGCTGAAGGTCATCGGTGGACTGCGGGATCAGGTGGCGCCCATGCGAATCCTCACCGGTATTGAGGTCGACATCCTGGATGACGGCGCGCTGGACCAGGACCCCGAGCTTCTCGACCAGCTCGACATCGTTGTGGCGAGTGTGCATTCCAAGCTTGCGATGGACTCTGCCGCGATGACCCGGCGCATGATCGCCGCCGTCACCAATCCGCGTGTCGACGTGCTGGGCCACTGTACGGGTCGGCTGGTGGAGGGGGAGCGAGGTACCCGAGGCGAATCGACATTCGATGCGGCAGAGGTCTTCCGGGCGTGCCGCGACTCGGGCACCGCCGTCGAGATCAACTCTCGCCCGGAGCGCCGCGATCCGCCGCGCCGCCTGCTCGACCTCGCGCTGAACATCGGGTGCGACTTCTCCATCGACACCGACGCGCACGCACCGGGGCAGCTGGAATTCTCCGGATATGGCTGCGAGCGCGCGCTGGAGGCCGGCGTTCCGGAGGAACGAGTGATCAACACGTGGCCCGTTGAGGAACTGTTGGCCAGGACCACAACGGGCGGCTGATCGCCTATTGACACTTTGAACACATTCGCGCAAAGTGTTCAAACGTGAAGCTTGTGAAGACAGCGGGCCCGCGCGGTGAGGTACCCGAGCCGATCGTCGCTGCCGTTGCGCAGACCCTGGTCCGCTCCGGAATTCAACGTTTCAGCCTGTCGGCCGCGGCCGACGAGGCGGGCGTCTCCCGCGGAACCATCTACAACTGGTTCGGTGGCAAGAAGGAGGCCATCGACGTCGCCGTCGGCTTCATCGCCGGTGCCTTCATCGAGCTGTTCGCGGGGGCGGTGAGCGCCAAGACCACCCTGACCGACCAGGTCGGCGAGGCGGCGGTACGCATCAGCGACCACCGCGCGTGGTCCGATCGCCTGGACCCGACGCTGCACGTGTCCAACGTGTTGGAGCTGGTGCTCGACGAATGTGGTGATGACCTGATGCGCCGGTCGGTCGAATTCTGGGCGCCGCAGGTCGAGGCCGCCAAAGAACGCGGCGAGATCGGTCAGGATGTCGACGCCACCGAAGGCGCCGAATGGATCATGCGAACGCTGATGAGCATCGAAGTGCTGCCTGCCATCTCCGTGAATCTGAAGGACCCGGCCGTGGTGCGCGACTACTTCTCTCGATTCGTCCTGCGTGGACTGGCATGAGCGACATCGACTGTCAGGTCGCGATTATCGGCGCCGGTCCGGGCGGTATCGCCGCCGCACACTACCTGCGTCAGCAGGGTATCGACGACTTCGTGATCCTGGACCGTGCCGAGGATTTCGGTGGCACCTGGCGTGACAACACCTATCCGGGCCTTGGCGTAGATATCCCGGTGTTGTTCTACCAGTTGAGCTTTGCACGAACGGGCCGGTGGAAGAAGCTATTCGCCGACGGTGCCGAAATCCAGCGTTATCACCTGTCGGTGGCAGAAGAACTCGGGTTGCGCAGGCACTTTCGGGGAGGCAGCGCCGTCACCGCGGAACGCTGGAACGAGGACGGCGGATACTGGGAGCTGACCGTGGCCGGGAAGCCGAGCATTCGGGCCCGGTACGTCATCAGTGCGGTAGGCGGATACATCGACACCAAACCGGGCCCCGATATCCCCGGCCTCAGCGACTTCCGCGGCAGAACCATGCGACCCAATGCGTGGGACCATACCTACGATTACGCGGGTAAGCGTGTCGCGGTGGTCGGCACCGGTTCCAGCGGCATCCAGATTGCCCCCGCTGTTGCCGGCGCAGCGGCGTCGGTCACGACATTCCAGCGCACCCCCGCATGGATTATTCCGAAACCCAACCCCGATCTCTCGCCCCGTACCCAGCGGATGCTGAGTGCGCCGTTCGTGTTGACAGTCATCAACGCGCTGATCGTCGGAGTCATGGACGCCGTACAGGCGGTGCTGTTCCATCTGCTGCCGCTGTTACCGGAATCCTTGTTGCGCCAGATGATTCCCCGCTACGACGATATGGCGCGGCGGTGGTACCGCAAGCTGCTGGCAGGCACCGTCAGGGACACCGTGTTGCGTGACGCCCTGATGCCCGGGTACGGGATTTTGGCGCGTCGCACCGTTTTATCCAACGACTTCCTGCAGGCCGTCGATGCCGGAAAGGTGCGGCTGGTGACCGACCCCATTGTGCGCGTCACCGCAACCGGCATCGAGACAAGGGACGGCACGCATCATGATGTCGATCTCTTGGTGTTGGCGACCGGGTACGAGATCTATACCGACCCGGAGCACTACAAGCCCGGAACTGTTCGGGGCCGTAACGGGTTTGACCTGGGCGAGTACTACCGCGACCACGAGATGCGGACCTATGGCGGCTCGGCGCTACCGGGCCTGCCCAACCGGTGGGTGTTGGTGGGCCCCGAGGGCAATCAAGGGCAGGGCTGGCACGCCATGGTGGAGGCCAATGCGCGCCACGCCGCTCGCGTCATTGCGGCATCCCGTCGCAGTCGCCGCGAGGTCGCTGAAGTGAGGCAACAGGCTTTCGACAAGTGGGTGCGCCGGATGGCCCATCAGGGCAAGGCGATTCGCCTGTACGCCACTGACTGCCAGCCGCCGCTGAGCACCTACTTCGTCAATTCCAAGGGCGAGGCCCGCTACTACCGGCCCCAGACGGTGAGCGAGATGAACTGGTTCTCACGGCATTCGCCACTCTCCGACTACTCGTTTCGTCCAGTCTCCCTGAAAGCAAAGGTGCTTCATGAGCAATCAGCCTGACAAGCCGCTCGCCGGGCGCGTCGCCTACATCACCGGGGCGGGGCGCGGCCAGGGCCGTGCGCACGCCATTCGGCTCGCCGCCGACGGAGCCGACATTGTGGCCATCGACACCTGTGACAAGCCGTCGCCCTACAACGAATACCCGGCCACCACTGCCGAAGATTTCGACGAGACCGTGGCAGCGGTCCGGGATCTGGGCCGCGAAATCATCGCCGAGCGCATCGACGTACGTGACCTCACCGGGCAGCAGAAAGTGATCAATGAGGCGATCACGCGATTCGGCCGCTTGGACATCGTGGTCGCCAATGCGGGCATCGCGAGCTGGGCGCGGCTGTGGGAGATCGAGGCCGATCAGTGGCGCGATGTCATCGACGTCAATCTGACCGGTGTGTGGAACACCATCAAGGCGGCGGTCCCCGCGATGATCGAAGCCGGCAACGGCGGGTCCATCATCACGGTGAGCTCCTCTGCCGGGATCAAGGCCATGCCGGGCTGCGGCCATTATGTGGCGGCCAAGTTCGGTGTGGTGGGGCTGACGAATTCGCTGGCGGTCGAGCTGGGGGAGTACGGGATTCGGGTCAACTCCATCCACCCCTACGGAACCAACACGCCGTTGGCGGCCGATGAATCGGTGCTGCGGATGTTCGAGAAGCACCCGGCATACCTGCAGAGCTTCAGCCAGACGCTGGTGGACAACGACAGGCTTGTCGAACCCGCCGAAATCGCCGAAGTGGTGGCCTGGCTCGCCGGCGATGCGTCCGGCGTCATGACCGGAGCTCAGATTCCCGTCGACAAGGGGTATTTGAAGCGATGACCAGATGCCCGTTCGCGCCCGGGTTCGATTTCACCGACCCGGATCTTATCCAGCAGCGTATCCCCGTCGAGGAGTTCGCATACCTGCGTAAGACCGAACCCGTCTGGTGGAACGCCCAGCCCAGGGGAGTGGCCGGATTCGACGACGACGGCTACTGGGTGGTGTCCAAACACGTTGACGTCAAGGAGGTATCGCGGCTCAATGACGTGTTCTCCAACAGCGTGAACACGACGGTGGTGCGCTACAACGAGGACATCACCGCCGAGCAGCTCGACATCCAGCGCCAGAACCTGCTCATCGACATGGATGAGCCCAAACATCGCATTCTGCGGCGCATCGTCTCGCCGTTGTTTACGCCCAAGGCCGTCAACGGATTACACGGACGATTGGTCGCGCGCGCCAAGAATATCGTGGAGGCCGCCGCCGAAAGGTCCAGCGGCAATTTCGTGTCCGATATCGCCTCGGTGCTGCCCATGCATGCCATCGCCGATCTGGTGGGCATCCCCGAGTCGGATCGTCAGCAGGTGCTGGACTGGACAAACCAGATGTTCGCCTATGACGACCCGGCCATCGGCAAAGATACCGCCACCGCCGCCACTGTTTCCATGCTGGGCTACGCCTACGCGATGGCCGAAGAGCGGCAAGTGAATCCGCGGGACGACATCCTCACCGGATTGGTCCAGGGTGCGTATGACGATCGTCCGCTTACCCCACTGGAGTTCGCCTACTTCGTCATCCAGCTCATGGTCGCGGGTAACGAAACCTCACGTAATGCCATCACACACGGTGTGCTGGCATTCGCCGACCACCCCGCGCAATGGGAGCTGTATCGGGAGCGCCGCCCGCAGACCACCGCCGACGAGATCATCCGCTGGGCCAGCCCGATCGTCGCCTTCCAGCGCACCGCGCTGCAGGACGTCGATCTCGGAGGCGTGCAGATACGGAAGGGTCAGCGCGTGGGGATGTTCTACGCCTCAGCCAACTTCGACGAGGAGGTGTTCGACAACCCGTTCACCTTCAACATCGAGCGCGACCCGAACCCGCATCTGTCCTTCGGAGGTCACGGGATCCACTACTGCCTCGGCGCAAACCTCGCCCGGCTGGAGATCGGCATCATGTTCGACGCCATGGCGGACAGGCTACCGGATCTCATGCCCACCGGAGCACCCACCCGATTCAGGTCGGGGTGGATCAACGGTGTCGTATCACTGCCCGCGAGCTACCTCGGGTAGGCGCCGTGAGTAACCGCTACGCGGGGCACTCCTTCACCACGTCCACACACGAGATCATCGCTGCCCTACAGGATGTCAGCGTCCCGACGCTGTTGTTGTCGTTGGTGCATATCACCGGCGATCCGCGGTACATCCGCGAATTCAAGCAGGCCGCCACCTTCCTCAACGAAGTTCAGGGCTTCATGTCCGAGGAGGACAAGGCGAGGGCCCGAGAGCTGGCACTCCAGGTGATCGTGGACTACCGCGATCGAGGATGCCCGGAACGGGAGCCACTTGACGCCGATGTCGTCCGGGAAATGGTGAATTGGGCTGCCTGTGAAGAGGTTCCCCAACAGTACCTGCCGCTGGTACTGGAGGAACTCGATCTGGAGGGCAGCGATCCGCGACGTGCCACACCTCTGGATTCGGAACAAACGAACAGCTTGCCCGTCGTCGTGATCGGTTGCGGCGAATCGGGGATCTTGGCTGGAATCAGGCTCGCACAGGCCAACATCCCGTTCACCATCGTCGAGAAGAACCCGGGCCCCGGCGGAACCTGGTGGGAGAATACGTATCCGGGCGCCCGTGTGGACGTCGCCAATCACTTCTACTGTTATAGCTTCGAGCCGAGCGATGGCTGGAGCCACTACTTCGCCGAACAGCCCGAGCTACGTGACTACTTCCAGCAGGTTGTCGACAGGCGCGGTCTCGGTGAGCACGTGCGATGGGAGACCGAGGCTGAGTCGGCGACCTGGAATGATCGACACGGGCGCTGGAACGTCCGGGTGCGCACTAAAGATGGCGCCGTACGGGAGCTTGCGGCCCGTGCCGTCATCAGCGCGGTGGGTCAGCTCAACCGCCCCAACATCCCGCACTTCGATGGCGCCGGGACCTTTACGGGCCCTGCCTTCCACTCCGCGCAGTGGGACGGCTCGGTAGATCTGGCCGGGAAACGTGTCGCCCTCATCGGCGCGGGTGCCAGCGGATTCCAGATCGCGCCGGCCATCGCCGAGACCGTAGAGCACCTGACCGTCTTCCAGCGCACCCCGCAATGGATGTTCCCCAATGCCATGTACCACGACCGGGTGGAGGACGGCGTGCGGTGGGCCATGAGACATCTGCCGTTCTACGGGCGCTGGTATCGATTCCTGCTCATGTGGCCCGGTGCGGACAAGGGGCTGGATGCCGCCGAGATCGATCCCGACTACCCCGACCAGGATTACGCGGTGAGCGCGATCAACGCCGCCGCACGAATGATGTTCACCGACTGGATAACCCAACAGGTGGGGGGTGATGAACGGCTACTCGGCCAGGTTTTGCCCGACTACCCGGCCACGGCTAAGCGGACACTCCAGGACAACGGCAGCTGGTTGCGCACCCTCCGGCGCGGCAATGTCGCGCTGGTACGCACACCGATCGACCGAATCGAGCCGGACGGCGTCGTCACCCGGGACGGTGCTGTGCACGCCGCGGATGTGATCGTGTACGCCACGGGATTTCGGGCCACCGAGGTGTTGTGGCCGATGCGGATCACAGGACGGGACGGCGTCGAGCTGCGCAGCATGTGGGGGGAACGGCCTTACGCGCATCGCGGCATCACCGTTCCGGGGTTCCCCAATTTCTTCATCCTCTACGGACCCGGCACCCACCTGGCCCACGGCGGGAGCCTTATCTTCCAATCCGAACTGCAGATGCGGTACATCACCCAATGCCTCGAACACCTGGCCGCCGACAGCACCCTGGCGATGGAGCCCGAGCCGCGCGCAGCGGCCCAGTGGCATCGGCGCACACAGGACCAGATCAAGAAGATGGTGTGGTCGCACCCTGCCGTCGAGCACTCCTATTTCAAGAACGCGGACGGCGAGATACACACCGTCAGCCCCTGGCGGCTACCCGAGTACTGGCATGCCGTCCGGAGTCCGGACTGGTCCGAGTACGTGTTCACCCGCACCGAACAACCCTGACCTGCGGCGTCGTCAGCACACTGCGCGCGCAATCGCAAGGGCCTAACTTTACTTTTATCCCCGATCCGTAAGCGGTAGCATCGCGGCATGTCCGAACACTTTGACGTGCTCATTGTCGGCGCCGGCATCTCCGGAATCAGCGCGGCCTGGCACATTCAGAACCGCTGCCCGTCCAAGACCTACGCGGTGCTTGAGGCCCGCGACGATATGGGCGGCACCTGGAACCTATTCAAATACCCGGGTATCCGGTCCGACTCGGACATGTACACGCTGGGCTTCCGCTTCTCGCCGTGGAACGACAGCCGCACGCTGGCGGACGGCCCGTCGATCTTGGACTACGTGCACAAGACCGCGGCCAATTCCGGAATCGACGGACACGTCCGGTATCGGCACAAGGTAGTCGGCGCGGCATGGTCCACGGAGACCCAGCAATGGACCGTCCAGGTGGATCACGACGGCAAGATCGTCGAGTACACCTGCTCGTTCCTGTTCTGCTGCAGCGGCTACTACGACTACGACCAGGGCTATTCGCCGGAGTTCCCCGGCGTGGCCGATTTCAAGGGCACCGTAGTGCACCCGCAGCACTGGCCCGAGGACCTCGATTACAAGGGCAAGAAGGTCGTGGTGATCGGCTCCGGCGCCACCGCGGTGACTCTGGTTCCGGCGATGGCGCCCGATACCGGTCACATCACCATGCTGCAGCGCTCGCCCACGTACATCCTGTCGCTGCCGAACGAGAACCCGATCATTAATGGTTTGCGAAAGATATTGCCGCCCAAGGTTGCTTACCCGATCGCGCGCTGGATCAATATCGGTCAACTGATCTTCAGCTACCAGGCCAGCCGGAAGTTTCCGCGGGCTGCCCGGCGGATCATCATGCAGCAGGCCAAGCTTCAGCTGCCCAGGGGCTACGACTACAAGACGCACTTCGGTCCCAAGTACAACCCCTGGGACGAGCGCCTCTGCGTCGTGCCGAACGGTGACTTGTACAAGACGATCCGCAAGGGCAAGGCCGATATCGTCACCGACCACATAGAGACCTTCGACGAGACGGGGATAAAGCTCAAGTCGGGTAAGCACCTCGACGCCGACATCATCATCACCGCGACAGGTTTGAACCTGAAGTTCTTCAGTGGTGTCATCCCGACGGTCGATGGTGTGCCCGTGGACCTGCCCGCGCAGACCGTGTACAAGGGCGCGATGCTCACGGGTATCCCGAACATGGCGTTCACCATCGGGTACACCAACGCCTCGTGGACACTCAAGGCGGACCTGGTGTCCGAGTATGTCGGCCGACTGCTGAATTACATGGACGAGAACGGTTATGTCACAGCGGTTCCCGAGCTTGCCGACGAGACGCTTGAGAAGCAGCCGTTCATGGACTTCACTCCGGGCTACGTGCTGCGTGCCTTGGAAGAACTGCCGAAGCAGGGCGACAAGCACCCGTGGCGTTTGAAGCAGAACTACGCCTACGACATCGGGATGATGCGGCGTAGCCGGATCACCGAGGGCATGCGCTTCGGTAGGAAGAAGGCTGCGGCCGAGACGGCACCGGTGGCCGTCAACAGCTAGATGACCGAGCTCCTCACAGAGATTCGGGACGGGGTGGCGGTGCTCACCCTGCACGGCCCGGCGACGCGCAACGCATTCACGGCCGAGGTGGGTCGGGAGCTCGGCGCCGCCTATCGGCGGCTCGACGATGACTCGGCCGTGCGTGTCATCGTGCTTACGGGTACTCCGCCCGCATTCTGCAGTGGCGCGCAGATCTCGCCGGGTTCGGAAACGTTTTCTGCCCCGGACAATCCGGATTTTTCCGCGTCCCCCGTGCGGCCCGCCGCATTCGAACTGAGTACTCCCGTGATCGCGGCGGTGAACGGGCATGCCATCGGTATCGGGATGACGCTGGCGCTGCACGCCGACATCCGGATCCTCGCCGAGGAGGGCCGTTACGCCGTACCGCAGGTGAGATTCGGGGTAGCGCCGGATGCCATGGCGCACTGGACGTTGCCACGACTAGTAGGTACTGCGGTGGCTGCCGAACTACTGCTCACCGGTGCGGCATTCTCGGCCCGGAGGGCCGTCGAGGCCGGTCTGGCCAACAGATATCTGCCTGCCGAACAGGTACTGGCCGCTGCGTTGGACATGGCTCGTGATATCGCGATAAATGTCGCGCCGCAGTCCGCGGCGCTGACAAAGCGGCTGCTCTGGGACGCGCAGATGACGGGGATGCCACCCGCTGAGGTTGCGGCGCGCGAGACGAGCGATCACCTGCGGCTCATGGGCTCAGAGGATGCGGCCGAGGGCCCGCGTGCGTTCGCGGAGGGCCGCGCCCCACGCTGGAGTGGCCGCGGATAACGCCGCAGCGTGCCGCGGTTGAATCCTGCATCCCGCACGCCTAGTCTATATCTGGGTAAAGATCGTAACCAGATATTTATCGTGGCAACTGGGAGGGAGTGCACCGTGGGACGACACAACCGGCCGTCTGCCGTGGACGGTGTGCCCGCCACTGACTCGAGGCCGCCCGATGCGGACTGGACCGCCGACTTCGTCTGGGATAGCGAACCCCCGGATACGTCATTCGCGGTGATCGGCCCTGATCAGGCTTTCGTCCCAACTCCGCCGCCCTGGTTCAGGGGCTGACCGGTCCGAGGAGTCTGTCCAAGTAGCCGCCGCTGAACACGCCCTCGGGGTCGAATCTGGCGCGGACGTCTTGGAATGTCTGCCATTCCGGATAGCGCTGACTCAGCTGCGCGGCGGTCAAGGAGTGCCGCTTGCCCCAATGGGGGCGGCCGCCCAGCCTGATCAGGATGGGTTCGAGGTCGTGGAAATACGACTCCCATGGTCCGTGAATCGTCTGATGCACGGCCAAGTAGACGCTTTCGCGGCCATAGGCCGGGGCCAGTAGTGCGTCATCGGCCTGGGTGAAGCGGACCTCCAACGGGAAGGCCACCTGATGATGGTTCTGCTCAATCGTGGTCAGTGCGGTCTCGATGGCATCGCGAGCATTCTCCAGCGGAAGTGAATACTCCATCTCAGTGAACTTCACCTTGCGGGGGCTCGCGAACACCGCAGCGCTCTCATCCTGCGACTCGTTGGAACCAGCAAGACTGGCAACAAGTTTCGATATATACAGGGCTGCAGTGGGTACACGCCCGGCCGTCCACATCAACGCGCCGAGCGCGCCGTTTTCCACCAGATCGCGCTGAATCCAATGCCGCACCGGATTGCGGGGCCACGGGTCTTCCAGGGTGCGAGTCGACTGCAGCAGCAGGACCCGGCGTGTGTGCGGAAAGAGGTACAGCTCAAGGTGATCGGTATCGCTCAGCAATGTGGGCAGATCGGCCAGCACGGTGTCCAGATCGTGCACGGACTGGCGGCGGTGCAGCCGGAAGGCCGGAACACATTGCAGGGTGAACTCGGTAACCACGCCCAGCGCGCCCAATGAGATCCGTGCCGCCCGCAGTTCGTTGCCGCCGGTGATCTCGTGAATAGCGCCGTCGGCAGCCATGATTCGCATCGAAACGATGGTCTGCGAGATATTGCCGAACCGCAGGCCCGTCCCATGCGTTCCGGTTGCTGCCGCTCCGGCGAGAGTCTGGACGTCGATATCGCCGAGATTGGGCAGGGCCAGCCCGCGCCGCAACAATGTGCGGTTCAGATCATGCAGGTTGATGCCGGCCTGAACCCGCACCCGGTTCTGCTCATCCACCGAGACCAGTCGCCGCAGTTCTGAGGTGTCAACCTGCACACCGTCGGTGACGCACAGCTCGGTAAAGGAGTGCGACGAACCGACCGGTCGCACTGTCCGGCCTGCAGAACGTCTCAGGGCGAAAGCCAGCTCCTCCTCGGACCGCGGCCGGGCCACCAGTTCCGGTGCACAAGATGTTTGACCACTCCAGTTGTGCCACAGGCTCACAGGAACATCATTCCCTCACCGCGATAGGTGGATACCGATCCCGCATGCTGACCGTCCTCGACGAGCTGTAGTTCGGTGAAGTGCTCGCAGAGTTCGCCGGCCTTGGCGTGCCGGAACCACACCACATCGCCGATTTCCAGTTCCCGCGCGCCCCGCAACGGGGTCTGCACCTCCCCGGCACCCTCGGACGCGTCAAAGGACAAACCTGTGGGCCACGAGGGCACCGGCACGCGACTTGCCCCGGCAGGGCCGCTGGCGATGTACCCACCGCCCAGTACCGTCGCTAGGCCGGGTGCTGGTTTGCGCACCACCGGCAGCGCGAACGCGGCGGCCGGATCCAGGTGCAGGCTGCGGTAGTTGTCGAAAAGTGCCGGGGCGAAGAAGCCAGACCCGGCAGCCAATTCGGTGGCGAATCCCAGGCCCGCGATGCGGGCGAGGCTGCCCGTACCACCGGAGTTCACCAGCTCGAGCGGCGGTGCTCCGGCGGCCCGGAGCCGCGCGGTTACCGCATCCAGCAGCCGAGGGAGACGCTGGCCGAGGTCGCGCAGCGAGGACGCTTGCATGCCGCGAACTGCCAACTGGTACCACGGGTTTCCCGGGACGATGTCGCCGACGCCGGCGATCTGTCCGTCATAGGCCATCACCGCCGCGAGCCGCAGCCCCGGGGTGGCGCACACCAGATCGGTGAGGGCGGCCGCCTGTTCGGGGGTGTGCACCGGCGATCGCTTGGGCCCTAGATGTACCGGGCCGTCGAGGGGACGCCACCCGGCGTCGATATCCAGGCACACCGGGATCGGTGCGTTGGTCTCCTGGGATACCGCCGCGAGCAGATTCACATGCTCGGCGGAATCGATCAGGGGGCGGATGACGGAGCGATGCCGGGCCGCCGTGGCCAGGGCGCCCCGGTCGACACTGGGGTAGGCGATCAGTAGATCGTCGACGCCGGCGTCGGCGAGATGCACGGCCTCCGCGGGTGTGAAGGCGAGCACCCCCCGAAAACCTGGTATTTGCAAAAACTTTCGTATCAGTGTGGTGCTGCGTATCGACTTGCTGGCCACTCTGATCGGCAGACCGGAGGCGGCGGCCACCAGCGACGCGGCGTTGGCCCGCGCCGCGTCCACATCGACCGCAGCCAGTGGTACGGGTGCTCCCCTGAGCGCCTCGGCCAGCCGCCGCACCGACATCAGGCAGGAACCACGACAACGCCGTCGTGGTCGGCGTAACAGATCGCCCCCGGTGTGAAGTCGATACCGCCGAAGCTGACGACGATGTCGCGCTCCCCGGCACCTGTCTTGGTGCCCTTGCGCGGGTTGGTGCCGAGGGCCTTGATGCCGATATCCATGGTGGCCAACTCGGCACTGTCCCGAACCACACCGTTGATCACCAGGCCCGACCATCCGCTATCGACGGCGATCCCGGCGATGATGTCGCCGACCAGCGCGCAATGCAGCGATCCGCCGCCGTCGATCACCAGGATGCCACCCGAACTAGGCTCTGAGAGAATGGATTTCAGTAAAGCGTTGTCATGATGGCAGCGCACTGTGGTGATGGCCCCGGCGAATACGGGCCGCCCCCCGAACTGGGTGAGCTGAAGATCGCAACTGGCCATGTCGATGCCCAGCTCGTCTCCCAGGTCGGCGGTCGGTTGGGGTGTGATCGGTGCTGTCGTCATACCCTGAGTTTATTGCCCAGGTTGAGTAGCCTCTGAAGCCACCGCCGCGGCGATCACATCGTGCAGCCACTGCGCAAGACCGGGCTCCGCGTCGTCGTAGTAGGCCCGGAACCGGTCGTCCGTCACGTACATCTACGCAAGACACACCTGCATCTGCGGGGAGCAGTCAAAGAACTCGTCGATGCTGCGCCGGTGGGCGTGTGCCAATGCGTCGGCCCGCTTCGACCCCGGTGCCACACTGTCTCGTTTGGCGGCCGCGAGATCGGCAAGGAGCCGGTCACCCTCGGCCTTGATCCGGACCCAGTCCTCCTTGGTGTACTGGGCCGAGCGCTCCTGGCTTTGCCTCCAGACCGCGGTATCGCCCCAGCGCTGATGTGCCTCTGCCGCGTACTCGTCGACGTATTTGTTGTCGCCGAAGATCTCGATCTGCTCCTCGACGGACAGCTGAATACCGCTTTTGTGAGCGTTCATCATCTTCTCCACTGCCGCGACCATGTGGTGCAAGCGGTCGATACGGTCCAACAGCAGGGAGCGCTGGCTTTCCAGGTGCGCGTGCATGTCGGTATCCGGATTGTCGAGCAGGGCCGCTATCTGCTCAAGGCCAAACCCCACCTCGCGATACAGCAGCACCAGATGCAGCCGTTCGATATCGGTGTCGGTGTATCCGCGGTAGCCGGCCTGGGTACGTGCGCCGGGCACCACGAGACCGATCTCGTCATAGTGGTGCAGTGCCCGGACCGAGAGGCCGGTCAGTTCGGAGACCCGACCCACCGTCATCAGGTTTGGTCCACTTGTGTCTTCGTTCACGTCCGACACTGTGCGGCCTCCCGTGACGTGAGGGTCAAGCCTTTTCTCGTGACGGCGGCGGGTGAAGCCGATCAGTCCAGTTCGGTGGCGTCCTCGTGGCCACGCCGGCGCCGCAGCAGCAGCAACACGAGGATCGCGAACGCGGCACCGAACGCGATCTTCAGGTTCGGCGATTGTCTGCCCGCTTCGGGCGCGGGGCCGGGAATCGGGGGCGGGGCCGAATCGACCGTCGACTTAGCCTGCGCGGCAGCCTCCCGGGCCGCCGCTGCGAGATCCGGCTGGGCAGGTTCAGGTGTGGGTGCCGGTTTGGCCGCCTCCGGTTGAGGCGCCTCGACAACCGGCTTGGGGGCCTGAGCTACGGGCTGAGCAGCGGGCGCCGGCTCAGGCTTGGGGGCCGCGTCTGGCGCCGACGCCGGGGGTGCAGCTGGCTTGGGGGCTTCGGACGCCGGCGTTTCGGATGCCGGTGCCTCCGCGGGCTTCGCTGGTTTGGCGGGCTTCGGTGCGGCAGGCGGCTTCGGTGTGGGTGCCGGCGCCGGGGTGGCGTTGGAGCCGGATTCGGCCTTGGGCCCCGACTTCGGCGGTGCCGACGAGCCAGCAGGTCGTTTAGCAGGCGCGCGTTTGGCCGCTGGACGTTTCGCGGCCTTCGCGGGGCGGGCCGGTGCCGCGGGCTTTGGTGCGTCGCCGCCGACGGGCTTCTCCGGTGTCTGGTTGGGCTCGTTAGCCGAATTGTCCTGGTCCGCCATGCGCCTGCTCCTTCGCAAGTTTCGGTCGTCCTGGGTGTTCGTGGCGCGCACGCGGCCACGATGGGCGGCTCACACCCGGATCTCTGCCGCCCCGCCGTTGTCCATCATGCCGTCACACCGTAAAAAGGCCAGTCGGCCCCCTTCGCGGTCTACGACTGACGACGCTGAGTCCAGATGAGCGCCGCGCCCACAGAGACCACCACTGCCACGACGAACGGCCACATGGGCAGGTCGCCGTCGGTCGGATTCGCGGAAGGCACCGGAGCAGAAGAACTCGTCCCCGAGGGCTGCTGGGACACCGTCGGTGCGCCTGCGGAGGCCGGCGCACCCGAGCCGGTGATGGTGAACTGCCAGGATCCGTCGACCGGGTGCCCGTCCTCGGAGATCACCCGAAAGTTCACCGCGTACTTTCCCGCGGGCGCTCCCGCCTTCATCCCGACAGAGATCGTCGCACCGGACACCACCGGATCGCCCGCCTGCCACTGGTCGGTCTTGGCATCCGGCCCGATGATCGTCAGCGCGGAAAAACGTTTCTGCAGCGGCTCGTTGAAGGTGGCGCTGACCTGGGCGGGGGGCCCGGACAGCACGGCGTTCTCCGCCGGATCGGAGGACACCTTGACGGCGTGCGCGGCCGCCACGCCGGGCAACACCAGGCCCAGGGCCAACACGATAAAGGCAGACAAGAACACGGACACCGACTTGCGTAGAACCACCATCACTGTTGCCTCCGCCGATTTGTGACCGCAAGCACGAGCGCGACGGCACCGAGGATCACGCCGATCCCGCCGAACCAGCGGGCCGTCTTATCCGGATGTACCGCGCTCTGCCCGGAATCATGGGTTGCCGATACCTGGGGCGCGTGCGCCGAGTGTCCATCGTGATCGGCCTTGCTCTGCGTCAGGTCGAGCGCAGGTGCGGGGTGCTCCGGCTCGGTACCGCCGGGCTGGGCCTGCTGATCCCACGTGACGACCTGACCGTCGGCATACGTCTGTATCGCGGGGAAGACCACCGACTCGGTATCGGGGAGTTTGACGCGCACCCGGAACAAGGCGAACTGGTCGGGCCCGATCCCATTGCCCGGGACGGCCTTCCAAGTCACAGATCTGACCGTGCCCTTCGCGGCGTCCCGATCCACGGTGCTGGTCCAGCCCGGGAGCAGCTCCGTGCTCGCCGAGCCGACATCCGGTAGCCGGACCGTCAACTCGGTGGTCAGCGCCTTGCTCTGGGATTCGTTGGGAACCGAGAACTCCAGCGTCGCGTAGCCACCGCGGGCGGTGTTATCCGTGGTCACGCGCACGTGGGCGGACGCCGGAACAGCCAGAACCAATAGTGCCGCGGCCGCCGCGGTCGACACCGCGATCAGTCGGGGAAACATGCGCATGGATTACCTCACTCCGAGTCGGGCAAGCAGATCTGCGTCGATACCGTCGAGCTCGCGGGCGATGGCGGCATGGGCCGCGCGCCTGCGGGTCGGCGGCATGTGTTCGGAGGCCCCCACTGCGGTACCCAACTCTTCCAGCCGGGCACGGACCGTCGAGGTGAACTTCTTGGTTTCCGCGTCCTTGGGTGCCCGGTCGAGGACGGCCTGGAGGGACTGCTCAGCGCCGGCGATACGGGCCGACAGCTCCGCTCCGACGCCCGAGTACTGGCCAAGCTCTGCAAGCGGTATGCCAAGGCGATCGGCGCGGCGTTGATCCAACACCCCGCGGACCGCGATGGCCCCCTTGTACAGCACCGGCAGCAGCACCGGGGCCAGCAGCCGCACCACAGTCAGGGTGCGTTTGATCCGGGTGGGCGAGAGCAGCTTGCCCTCCCGCACGGCCCTGAGCTGGTCCTGGGCGATCTGCCGCTGAGCCTTCAATGTCGCGAGCTCCGTCTTGCGCGAGTCGCGCCGGGCGGCCGACTCCGAACGCGCCTGCATGAGCATCCGTCGCCGGTCGTTACGCGCCGCCAATCTGGCTTCGAGCTTGGCCTTCGCCTTCAGAGCCCGAGCCTCGGCACGTTTCGTCGAGCGGCTCTTGCGGCTGGTGAGAAAACCCATCCCAGCGGCCTCCGTTCATCGCGTTGCGAGTGTGGCGCTAACCCTAGCGCGCCGGCCCGCGCTGGCCCCGTGCGGATGGGACCGCGTATTCAGGTGGTCGCGCCGCACGCTGCAAAGGTTCCCGATAGTCTCCAGCGAAGTCCTAGAAGCCGCCATTCTGGCGTTGCATGGGGAACATGAGGTGAAAGGGGCCACAATTTGCGATAGATATTTGACCTCCGAGCAAATTCCCGGCATGCTGTTCGCCGTGGGGCGACATCGAGCAAATCCGAGCAGGAGAAGCCAGCAGCTGAAGCGTGCCTCCGCGCGCGCGGCTGCGGTAACGCTGCTCAGCTCGGGGACACTCTTGGGGGGATTTGGGGTTTTCGCCAGCACGACCCCGGCCGCGGACGCAAAACCGGGCGGCGGATCGGGTGGCGATCATGACAACGACCACGGTCTAGGTGGCGCACTCCACAAGCTCACCGGAGGCTTGCTCGGTGGCGGAGTCGGTGGTGGCGGTGGGCCGGGCAGCGGCGGCACGCGCAACGCGCCCTCGTCTCCGAGCTTTGGCAAAAGCCTGCACGGCGGCTCTGGATCGGAAGGCGCGGCGGGCGGTAATAGCAGCGACTCCTCCGCCGGCGACAAAGGCAAGGGCGACAAAGACAAGGGCGCCGGGGCAAGTGTTCCCAAGCCGGGGTCTGCCGGTGCCAACGGTAAATCGCCCGACAATGCCGCAGGCGGCCATGATTCGAGCACCAACGGTCCTGGTTCGGGCACCAGCACCCCGAACGGTTCGAGCACCAGCACCCCCGGCTCTTCCAGTGGTACGTCGGGGATCGGTGGCGGCACCGAGATAACGCTGCCGCATTCGGGTGGTGCTGCGGGCGTCCACACTCCGGACGCCACCACGCCCACTGCTGAAAGCTCTAGTGGCACAACAACTCATACCGAAGAGCGGCCGAGCTTGAAGGGTGCTTTGGGCTCGGTTGCCGGCGCGATGGCGCCTAAGGCTCAGACCGCCACGACACCCAAGACCGAGACCGCGACCTCGCCGCACACCGCGACGGCGCCGGGCGCGACGGTCGACACACCCACTTCCGGCCCGACACACACAGAGCACGAGGCGGGTTCGTCCGAGGAGCTGAAGGTTCCGGGCGTCACCATCAACGTGGGCGGCCGCACCATCGTCATCTGGAAGAAAAAGCCGGGCACGTCGACGCACACACCTGGTGCCGGCGGTGGATCGAGTCCCGAGCATGAATCCGATGACCACGATCATGCGATCACCCTGCCCGGCCTTCCCGATATCGGTGGCGTCCCGGCCACGGCCACGCCGTCGTTCGGTGGTGCGGCCGGCACCCGGAACCCGGGAGGGAACCCCGGTATTCATACCGGCCCCATAGCTCCCCCGAGCGTGCCGACGCCCAAGGCTCCCGCGGTCGCGATCGCGACACCACCCGCGCCGCCGGTCATTGCCCCACTAGCGCCGGTCGTGCCGCCGGCGCCGCCGGTCGTCACCATCAAGCAGGCCGAGAGCGGCCGGGGTGGCGACGTCGTCGTGACAGCCGGCGGTTCCAAGCAACCCGAGGCCGTCGCCAAGCCGATCGAGCAGTTCGTCGCGGCCGAGACCATCGCGCCCCGTACCGGCTACGGCGACTACCTCCGACTGACGAAGACATCCGAGATCGCCGCAGTGGCCATTCCGGGTGCCGTGGGCATCGCGATGATGACCTTCGTGGGAGGCGCCATCGGATACCGGCAAGCCAAGGCCGGGCATACCGTGCGCGCCTCCGCTGCCGCCCGTTTCCTGGAGTAGGGGAGAATCGATACAGCACCCGTCAGGGGTCTGTCCGGGAAGGTACGTGTTGAGGGGAGACGCACATGGGCGCAGGCCGTCGTGTGACCGACGCCGTCAACGCTGTGCTCGATCTGGCCCCGCGCAAGGGTGAGGTGACGCTGACCGCACTCGTGGACGCCGTCGGTCGCGATCGCGACCGATCCATCGAGATCATCTCTGCTGATCTACCGCCCGGGGTATGCGGTCAATGGCGCCAGTACGAGAACGAAGACATCTTCATCATCCAGCGCGGCCTGCCCACCTGGGATCGCACGCTCGCCCATGAACTAGGGCATGTGGTGCTGCGGCACGAGGGCATCTCGGTGGTTGAAATGGCCAGGGACGAAGCAGAATTCGCCAGTGATGACCTCATCGCGTACATGCTGTCCCAGCGCACCGGATGCATGGGCGCGGCCGGGATGGAGGCCGAACAAGAGGCCGAGGACTTCGCGGCGTTGCTGCTCTACCGCCTGGGCCGGCTGCCCTCGGACCGTGCTTCCATCGTTCAGGTCAGGCTCGGGGAGGCCTTTGGGTGATCGCCTGGGTGATTGCCGGGCTGCTGGGTATGGCGACGGGTTTGCGCATCGGGTGGGTGCTCGTCCACAAACAATCCCCGGTGAGCACCGGAATGATCGTTGCGCTGGGGAGCCTGGCGCTGGTGTCGGCGCTGAACTGGGAGCCGCTGACGATTCTTGTGGACAGCTCGCTGGGCTGGCCCAACATCTCGGTGGCGGTGAGCCAGGCCGCGCTGACGGCCTGTGCGGCGGGCAGTTGCGTGATGATCACCAGCATGTCGGCCAGCCGTACCGCGGCGGCCAACAAGCGATGGGCGCGCTGGCAGTACCTGGCTGCGGTGGTGATCGCCGGCGCCAGCCTTGCCGTGTTCTTTTCCCGCGGTCCGCTACCCGAGATGACGCCGCGCGAGTTTCTCAAGCGCGATCTGGGCGGATTCGCTTCTGGCACAGCCTGGCTCGTCCCGATGTTGTACATCGCCGTCGCCCTATCGGTGGTGCTGTGGGCGGGGATGGCCTACTCGAATCGCAGCCGTCGGGGCCGCGCCTTGTTCTTATTCACCGTCGGGATCAGCCTGCTGGTGTTGGCTGTCTTGGTGGTGGCCGGTGTCGCGGTGGCGAATTCGGAGTACGTGACGATCGGGACCGCGGCCACATTGATCGGCTGTGCGATGGCGATGGTGGCGTTGGGGTCGCTGTTGCCGACCTTTGAGACCTGGCTGGTCGCCCGACGTGAGATGTTCGTATTGGCCCCGTTGTACAACGATCTCAAGAAGCGTCAGCCGGATGCAGCGATCGGCGTGCGGCCACGCGGACCGCTGGCCTTCCAGGTGGCAGATCGGATGGCCTATATCTCCGATGCGCTCTTCCTGGAGGCGATGCACGCCCAGGGGCTAGACCCCGAATCGGAGGGTGATGGCGATATAGAGCTCGGTGCGGAACCGGTGAAACTCGACGTTCCACCGGATGCGCAGGCCCACGCGGTGGTGAAATGGGTTCTTACCGAGGGTGATCCGGAAGAGAATTTCCCGGGCCCGGAATGGCTACACCAGCCTGACGGATACTCCGATCGCGAATGGATTCTCGCGATTGCCACTGAGTACCGCAGACTGGTGCGTGCCGAACGTCATTCTTAAGTTGTAAATCGCCGCCCCTCCGTGCGCACCCCGCCGACTCGATGAGCGGTGAACGCCAAACTGGCCGGTCCTTCCCCGAGTGGACCGGCCAGGTGAGCAGCGGACTAACTGTCGAGACCCTCTTGGCGACGGTATTCGTCGACGGCCTGAGTGATGCGGTCCTGTGCCTCGACGGACAGCCCCACGGTGCGGGCCGCGATCCGACGGACACCCTCATCGCGCATGTTGGCGAGCCAGGTCAGTTCCTGGTCGAGCTTCTCGTAGTACTCATCGTCGGTGAAGTACGCCGGCTTGATGCGGAAGAAGTTCGCGAGCGCCTTCATGGTCGCCGACGAAGGGTTGGTGCGGTTACCTGATCGCAGCTGCGACAGGTACGGCGCGGACATCGTGATGCCCTCGGAACGCAGGGCCGCGATCACCTCGGCAGAGGTGTGTGGGCCGCGCCCGGGCGGGTACACGGTATCGAACAACCGATTCAAACGTGCGGTGAACGTGGTGCTCATCGAGCCTTACCTCCACAAACAGATAAAGTTGCTAATTCGGGGGACGTATTTGCTGCCTATCGTAACCTTAGTTTTGCCTGCAGCCAAGCGCAACCATCAAGTTCGCCTACGTTGGACATGGTGTTCGGTTCTCCAAACCTGCTAGCTCGGGCACATCTGTGCAGCGTCCAATATTCGGGACGATCTGGGAATCTTCGTTCTCAGGCAAATGATTGATAAATCCCCAGGGCGATGGCTCGGAGGCTCCGCTGCGGGCCGTGTGGAGAGTTCGCATTCGTTTCCTAAGTCGGCCGGACACGGTGCCCGGCTGTATAACCTGCTGAGTTGCTACTCGCACCGACACCGAGCCTTGTCCGCGCATGCCTCGCTGACCTGGCCCGATGTCATGTCCGTGACGATAACGGCAGCTAGCGATTATGGCGGGAATCGCCGCGCATAGGTAACGTTTAAATAGTGGAACGTTGACGGCAAGTGTGCCTGTCAACAGGGCATCCCCTCTGACCAGCGGTAAATCCGTGCCTGCGGACTGTGAGCAAGATCACAGCAACGGGTGGGTGAGTGTGGTCGGTCACTGCCGCCCGATACCGGCCTCGGGAGCCGTCAAGACCCTCCGGCACCGCGATCGCGGCGGGTGCTGAGGCGATGTTCTTGAGCAGATGTGACGGAAGTGACCGCTGCCGCGGAGCGCTCGTGAGGAACGCGGCCACGTCAGCGCACATCGTGCCCGGCGGCGCGGTCAGCAGCACGGGGCTTCTCTGATGATCGCTGGCGGGGCGGCCTCGGTTGGCCTTATCGGGCCACTGGGCAGGGCTTCGATATCGAGGAAATGATCGCCAGGAAGGCGAAACTAGTCGTGTGGGCGGTCGCTGGTTCAGGGGCGTCGTTTGCGTTGTTCTTGCACCCCATCCAGCTCGCGGAGCCGATGGGCGCCAAACCTGTGCGGTAGGTGATGGGCCTGCCCGGGGAAATGGCCTGAGGACGTGCCCGACGGCGACAGAGAGGCTGTGAACCATGACCGTCGACAGGGATTGGATGCCGGAAGTGCCGTTGACTGCCGGCAGTGCAGCGGGTGCCTCATCGCAGCAGGCGTGGGAATGGTTGCCAGATCTTGTGCAGCCGACGTAACAGGTTCGCCCGACCGGCTGTCTGGCGCCGGCACATTGATCTCTTGTTGTGAGAGGTTGCGCCTTTGCCCGCTGGGTGGGATCGGCTTCGTGGGCATCGAAAACTTAAGCGTAAGAAGATATTTCAGTCATACCCACTACGCGGCAAGCAGCATGGCCAATACCGCCGTATCGGGATCGCTGATGGGATCGATGCCCACCCGACTCACCACCGATGTGACCGTGCCGTCCGACTCGGCCTCGGCCCATGCGGCTCGATGCTCCAGGCCCAGGTGTGGCAGGCCGGGAAGAAGAAGGCAACCCGAGGCCGCACCAAGGCATTCCGGCAGTGTGGGGTTGGTCTCGGATGGCGGATGCAGCATGACCAACGCCGGTGGTTGGTGTTCTGCAAAATGCCCGGGTGCGACGGCGGATTCTCCGAGTACCGTGCCTTCGGCGACCACCAAACCGACCATGCCGGGTGCGGGATCGTCAGGCAGATCCTCGCGGGCACCAAAAATCGTTGTGGTGGAAAGTAAGCCGGGCAGCGTGGCGATGCGCACCGTCACGATCAGCAGCTGCATCCATTCCTTGGTGGAATCGGGCCAGCGGCCGCACACTACGAACCCTCTGAGTGAACCGCCCGCGTGGAAGGGCGCGATCTCGATCGGCTGATCGGAACTGGTCGTCATATCTGCCACGCTCGCAATCACTCTGACATCACAATCAACGTTGCGCGACGCTGCTCATTCCAGAATTACCATGCGCGGAGTCACCCCGCAATTGCTAGCGGACACGCCGAAAACACACTTGGGCCCCGGATTCGTAACAAACCCGGGGCCCAAGCGAAACAGCGAGATCAGCCGAAGATAAGACCCGACGTCTTCGTGGTGGCCGCGGTGTAGCGGTCCTGGACGTCGGCCCAGTTGACCACGTTCCAGAACGCCTTGACGTAGTCCGCCTTGACGTTCTTGTACTGCAGGTAGAAGGCGTGCTCCCACATATCCACCTGGAGCAGCGGGATGATGCCCAGCGGGACGTTGGCCTGCTGGTCGTACAGCTGGAAGGTCAGCAGCTTCTGCCCCAGGCTGTCGTAGCCGAGCACTGCCCAGCCCGAGCCCTGCAGACCGTTGGCCGCCGCGGTGAACTGCGCCTGGAACTTGTCGAACGAACCGAACTGGTCGTCTATGGCAGCGGCCAGATCGCCGGTCGGCTTGTCACCGCCGTTGGGAGACAGGTTCTTCCACCAGATCGAGTGGTTCACGTGACCACCGAGGTGGAAGGCCAGGTTCTTCTCATTGAGGAAGATCGCGGCGTGGTCCCCCTTCTCGCGAGCCTCTTCCAGCTTGGCGACAGCGGAATTGACGCCCGCCACGTAGGTCGCGTGGTGCTTACTGTGGTGCAGCTCGTTGATCTGTCCCGAGATGTGGGGCTCCAGAGCTCCGTAGTCGTAGTCCAAATCGGGCAGTGTGTACTCAGCCACGAGATTCCTTTCCGCTCGCTTCTATCCGCGTGTGTGCAGATTCATTCCATGAGAAGACACGGCCAAACCGGTTTACACCGGACTGCCGGCCTACCGATTCAACCCTGCTCTATTGCGCAACGCGTCGCAAGGACGTACGCATCCTCAATTGGTTACCCAATGTTGGTCGGGTGAAACGAAGCGCCAAAAAATCTGGCTAGATCAGCTGGCTAGATCAGAATGAGAAACGCGAGACCGGCCGCGAGGATGAGGGCGATGAGAAGCGCGCGGAAGGCCGCGACGCGGTACGAGGTGTTGTAGCAGCGAGGGGTCAACTGCCAGCCGGACGTGGATAGGGACTCGTGCCCTGCCGACTGTGCTGTCATCGCCGCCCTCCTGCCACCGGTGCAAGTACCTCCACGGTGAGATGAGTCACAGCATCTCGCGTGTGACGGTCATCATAGCTCTAAATCGCGATGCGTGAAAATTCACCCTGCGTGCGGCTGGAAACCCCAGCTAGACCAGCAAATTGGTTGCCTGTTCCGCGTACCATCGAGGGCATGGCTTCTTGGGTAGATAACGTTCGCGATCAGATCTTGGGGCGACTCGAAGACGGGCTCACCCCGGGAAGGTCGGCAATCGTCGAGGAGGGTGCGGCTCTACCTGGGCGCGCCACCCCGATCCGGATATCCGGCACTCACTTCGTCAGTGGTCACGCGATCGTGCCGCCCTTCCCGGAGGGGCTGGAAACCGCAGTGTTCGGAGAAGGGTGTTTCTGGGGTGCTGAGCGAGGCTTTTGGAAGGTTCCCGGTGTCTACTCCACGGCTGTCGGGTACGCCGGGGGCTACACGCCCAATCCGACCTACGAAGAGGTGTGCTCGGGGCGGACCGGGCATGCCGAAGTCGTGCTCGTGGTGTTCGATCCCCGGGAGGTGACCTACGAGCAGCTTCTGGTGCAGTTCTGGGAGAGCCATGACCCCACGCAGGGCATGCGGCAGGGCAACGATCGAGGCAGCCAGTATCGGTCGGCCATCTATGCGACGAATGAGAGTCAGGCGGCACAGGCCGCCGCGAGCGCCACGCGATATGGGTCCGCACTCGCTGACGCGGGATACGGAGCGGTCACCACGGAGATTGCTCCGCTGGACGGGCCGATCGGGGATTCGGAGGTGACTTCCCGGACCTTCTACTACGCCGAGGAGTACCACCAGCAGTACCTGGCCAAGAACCCGAACGGGTACTGCGGGCTTGGCGGGACGTCGGTTTCCTGCCCCATCGGACTGGATGTGCCACCCGGTGGTCCAGCACGGGCGTGAGCTATCCCACGGCGCCGACTATGAATTCGCTAACTATGCACAGGCAGTGCTACGGTTCCCCGTCGCCAGCCCTGCTGAGTGCCCCCACGAAGTCCTGGCCAGCGCAAATGCAAATGAGCAGCCTGTGGTTTGTGGATCAACCTGTGGATACTGTGGATAAGCCGACATTGCTGTGGCGTGCGTCACACTGCGAAAAGTTGCAGACACCGCGGCAGTCATATCAATCGAGCGACAGGAATGGATGATGAGCTTCCCTTCGGGCGATGGAGTTCCACAGGTCGGCATCGACGAGATCTCGGCCGCGTTAGATCTTGGTGTCAAGTTGCTTGACGTCCGCGAGGATGATGAGTGGGCGGCGGGGCATATCGAGGGCGCGCAACATATACCGCTCGGTGATGTGCCCTCCCGAATGGACGAGCTCGATCCGGATGCTCCGCTGTGGGTGATCTGCCATGCGGGCGGGCGATCTCAGCGTGCCGCCGCCTACCTGAACCGCAACGGATTCGACGTCAGCAATGTTTCTGGTGGCATGCTGGCCTGGGTACAGGCAGGTAAGCCGACGATCAGCTGAGTTCCCGGCGACCTCCCGCGCGGGCTGGCGCCAGTGCACTACTCGCTGCCGGTTGCACCCCCAGGCCGTTACGCTGGACGAATGATCCAGGTGTGCTCCCGCTGCGGTACTCAGTGGAACGTGCGTGAGCAGCGTCGATACTGGTGCCCGCGGTGTCGGGGCACGCTGCTTGAACCGGGAATGACCGCCCCGTCACGTCCTTCGGCGCCGATGCCGCGCCCGCCTGCCGGAGCGCAGCCGTCGGGCGGAAAGTACTGGGTTCCGCCCACCGGGCAGGGTGCCGTGGCAACGCCCACCGGTCGTCCCACGGCACGTCCCGCGCGGCTTCCCGCGGGATATCGATGGATTGCCGTGCGTCCGGGCTCGCCCCCGACACCGGCTCGCCGAAGGCGTCCGCTCGGACCGACGCCGCGCTACGGATACGTCCCCCGCTGGGGTCTGGTAGACCACATTGAACCGGCGGGATCCTCACGCCAAGGGATAGCCGGGGGTCGCGTCCCCAGCCGGGTGCTCGAAAAGCTCCTACTGGCCACAATCATCACCCTGGCAATCGTTTCGTGTGCGCATTTTCTTCGATATGCGCTGATGGTTTACAACCGCGGAGCGCTGATTCCGCGGTTCGTCGCCAGCACCTCGAACGGGCTAGTGCTCCTCAGCGTGGCGCTCGCCTTTGCGGTGATGGCGGCCACCGCATGGTTCCTCACCGACTGGATGATCGAGCGACGCGCCGAAACATACCGCGACCTGGGATTTGATGATCCGCGGGCACGGTGGGAGATCCGAGTGGGCTGCTTGTTGCCGATCGTGAATATCGTCGGCATACCGCTGCTTCTTCTCGAGCTAGCCAAGATCGAGAACCGGTGGTATCGGCAGTACCGAAATATCGTGTGGTGGTCGGTCCTGTGGGGCGTGACCTGGCTGTTGGTGCTCGTGACGTGGGTCGTCCGTGATCCGCTCACGGTGCAGGGCGTCGCCGACAATGCGCTGTTCACCACGTTCGACTACGCGATCGCGGCGGTTGCGGCCTGGTCGCTTCGGCGCGTGTACAACGGCTTCACCGTGCCGGAGGGACATCAGCGGGCAGTGCGCTGGCTGGCGGTGGAATCCCCGCAGGGGCCCGTACCCGTCGATGCCGATCAACCGGATGTGCCGACGACACGCGAAGACAATTCCGGCGTTGCGGTTGAACCAACGGGGCACGAACCGGCAGCATTGGAGCGTGACCGAGTCGCCGGAGCCTGGTGATGGCGCGGAACCGCAGTTTATGCAAGGAGCCGGCGATATAGACGGCAGGGCTGAACGGCATCCGTTCGTCGTCGCGCATCGAGGTGCGTCGGCGGATCTGCCCGAGCACACCCTTGCCGCCTATGAGCTCGCTCTCGAGGAGGGGGCCGACGGGGTGGAATGCGATGTCCGCCTCACTCGGGACGGACAACTGGTCTGTGTGCACGACCGCAGGGTGGATCGCACGTCGGATGGGACCGGGCTGGTCAGCGAGATGACGCTGAGTCAGCTGCGTGCGTTGGACTTCGGCGGTTGGCATCCGGGCGCCGCGGAGACTGAATCGGGCACCGGGCTGCTCACGCTGGAGGAGCTGGTGTCGCTAGTACTCGACTGGAACCGTCCGGTGAAACTGTTCATCGAAACCAAACACCCCGTCCGCTACGGGTCGCTGGTGGAGAACAAGGTGCTGGCCCTGCTGCACCGGTTCGGGATCGCTGCACCGGCGTCGGCGGATATGTCGCGGGCGGTGGTCATGTCGTTCTCGGCCGCGGCGGTGTGGCGCATCCGTCGCGCGGCTCCCATGCTGCCGACCGTGCTCCTGGGCGAGACGTCACGGTATCTGGGAGGCAGCGCGGCGACCACCGTGGGAGCCACCGCCGTGGGGCCTTCCGTTGCGACCCTGCGTGAGCACCCGGAGTTGGTCGACAGGGCTGCGGCTCAGGGGCGGGCGACATACTGCTGGACCGTCGATCACTACGAGGACGTCGAGTTCTGCCGGAGCATCGGCGTCGCCTGGATAGCCACCAATCATCCTGGCCGCACCAAATCCTGGTTACAGCGAGGCCTCACCGGTACCGCCTTGTAGCTGAATGACCCCGTCCGCCCGCGCGGACCTCGCTGCAGCACCTTAGTTTTGGCCTTAAGACAGGTATGTCGCTGGCAGCGTGGCGGTAAGGAACCGGCGCTCCGCGAATTCCTGAGAGTACGGCGCCGGGTCGCCGTCCAGAGGACGGTCATAGCGTTCTGCGAGTTTGCGACCGGTGATCGTCTGTATCAGCCAGCCGTGGCCCGATAGCCATTCCCCGGAGAGGGTACGTCCGTCGTTCACCTGTGATAGCACATCCGCCTGGAACTCGTTCGGGCCCAACGCATCACGAACGTCAGCCCACGGTTGGCCAGAGGGTGCGATCCCATCGGTGTCGGTCGCGATGCTGCTGCCGAGCGCCGACATTTCGATCACTCGCTCAAAGAGCGCGTCATGACTCGGACCGGGTAGGTGTGAGACGAGTGCCTCGGCCAGCCATGCGGTGGGCAGGTCGGGATCGAAGTCCGCGGCGGTCAGGTCCGACTGCCATGGGCCGCTGAGGAAGGTCCCGACCTGGCGGCGTTCGGCACGGGATTCCGCGCCGCTACCGGCGAGCACCTCTTGCTTGAAGCTGAGCAGTTCGGGGTAGTCGACCTCGAAGATCGTGGTGCCCTCGGGCCAATCCAGGCGGTAAGCGCGGGTATCGAGGCCACCCGCCAACAGCACCACCTGGCGAGCGCCGGAATGCGTCGCTGCCAGGAGGGAATCGTCGTAATGACGCGTCATCAGGGACCGGCACTGTGCAATGAAGGATTTTTGGTCGCTAGTCGAGTCCGCAGCAACGGGCGAATCCGCTGGTTGATGGTTCAGCAATGCCAGCGCATACGGCTCGCCTGACGCCCGTACCAGGTACTCGGCCAGTGCATCGACAAACAAAGGATCGGCGCGAAGTGACTCGATGGCACGAGAAGCCGTGAGTGTTAATTGAATATGTCGGCCGCGGGACATCCGGTCCACCGCCCCCTTCCGTCGCTTCGTCCTTAGAGATGGCAAATCAGGATCTGCCAAGCAAGATTAGCCGACGGGGGTTGCGTGAATAGGCGTGACGGGCATGAAATCAAACTCTCCCGGTCCTCTACCGCGGTAGAGGACCGGGAGAGTGGTCAGCGTTAGGCCAGGTTGACTACAGCGAGCCACCCGCGGCCGGGGGTGCAGTGGGATCGCTTGACACCACCGAGATCTCGCGTGCCACGAACTCCTCGAGGTCGAAGTAGTTGTCTCCGGCACGCTCTGCGACGGTGAGGAGGGTGTCCATGAGGGCGACCTCCTCGACCTGTTCCTTGAGGAACCACTGCATGAACTGCTCACCGATGTAATCGCCCTCGTCCCGGGCGGTGCGGGCCAGCTCGGTGACCTGCTCGGTGACGGTCTGTTCCTGGGCCAGCGCCAGCGCCAGCGGCTCGTGCGGCGCGGTAAATCCATTCGTTACCGCGCCCACCGCGGGGATCTCCACGGTGACGCGCCGGTCGATGAGGTATCGCACGATCATCATGGCGTGATTGCGTTCTTCGACAGCCTGCTTGTAGAAGTGCGCGGCGAGTTGCGGAAGGTCGGCGTCATCGAAATACGCGGCAATTGCAATGTATTGCTGAGACGCGGTGAACTCGTGGCCGATCTGGTCATGGAGAAGCGCGTTGAATTTAGTCTTGGGGGTGTCTGTCGCGGACATAAATTCGACAATAGACCAGGTCAGAGGCCCTGTCAGCCAAGGTCAGCCTTAATGAGGTTACGGTCACCTAAGTAGTGGTTGAATATTGCGCAAGCTAATTGGCCAATTCTTAACTTAGCCAAAGTTAATTTGTGCGCACCTGTAATGGGAAATCGTCGTGCACAAAATTAGTCAGAGTATGCCGCCGGCGGCGGGCGGCGCCGTCGCATCCTGGCCGACAGGGCGGTTCAGTTCGCGCTCGACGAAGTTCTCCAGATCGAACAGGTCGTGATCGGCGCGGTCGACGACCGTCAACAGTGTGTCCATGGTGGCGACCTCCTCGACCTGTTCCTTCAGGAACCACTGCATGAACTGCTCGCCGTAGTAGTCGCCCGAAGACCGGGCTGAGCGGGCGAGTTCGGTGATCTGATCGGTCACGCGCTTCTCCTGCTCGAGAGCGAGGGCGATGGGTGCGCGCGCGTCGGCGAATTCGTTGATGATGGGGTCGACACCGGGGATCGAGATGGCGACGTTCTTGTCGATCAGATAGCGGATGATCATCATCGCGTGATTGCGCTCCTCGACGGCCTGCGCGTAGAAGCGCTTGGCCAGCTGCGGCAGATCGGCGTCGTCGTAGTAGACCGCGATGGCGATGTACTGCTGAGAGGCCGTGAACTCGTTGCGGATCTGATCACGTAGCAGTTCGAGGAACGGTGAGGATGCGCGCGCGTGGGGATCGGTGGTAGCCACACCGAAAAGCCTAGTGCGTCAAGGGGTCGGTGTGGCCGGGTCGGGCAAGAGGTCTACCGGAACTTGTTGACCGGTGCGTAGAGCTTCGAAAAGCCGCGCCGAGGCATCCTCATCCCATGTGACGACGTCGCCCGCCCAGTTCGAGGAGAACGAGCCGATGGGCATTGTCAGGTTTTGCACGGAACCGGCCAGGGCCAGACCCAATTGGGCGAGATTCCAGCTGTGATCGCCCTGCGCGATGGTGATGGCGTCGGCGGTGGACGTGGCGAGCGGATACCAGCGGAACGGGTTGGCCCACACCGCCGGACTGCTCACCCTGCGAAGCAATGCGGACATGAACGCCCGTTGGTGTGTCATGCGATCCAGATCGGCGCGCGGTGTGGCCCGGCTGCGTACATACCCAAGGGCGCTGGGTCCGTTGAGTGTCTGGCACTCGGGCGCCAGGCTGATTCCGGCCAGTGGATCGTCGATCGACTCGTCGAGACAGATCGAGACGCCGCCGAGGGCATCGACCACCGAGGCGAATCCACCGAATCCGATTTCCGCGTAGTGGTCGATGCGCAGTCCGGTGGCCTGTTCGACGGTTTGGGTGAGCAACGCGGGTCCGCCCAGCGTGAACGCGGCGTTGATCTTGTCGCTGCCGTATCCGGGAATCGGGACGTACGAATCGCGTGGGAGGGACACCATGGTGGCTGACCCGCCGTCGTAGAAGGCGGGTATGTGCACCAGCAGGATTGTGTCGGTGCGGCCATCTCCGGTATCTCCGCCGGTGGCGAGCTCCGCTTCCTGCTCCGGGCTGAGGGCCTGGCGGCTATCTGAACCGACCAGAAGCCAATTGGTTCCACTACCGGGCGAGGGGCGCTCCGGGTAGTCGGTGAGGGCGTCGACCCGATGCAGCCGCCCATCGATCCAGAACGCCGTGCCGATGACGGCGCAGAATCCAAGGAGGACAAGGGTCATCGCGAGAACGAAGGTGCGTCGTATCCAGGTTCCCCACTGCCGTTTCCGCCGTGGACGCGATGACGGTGGGGGTGGCAGCGGTTTGGCAGGCGGTGCCGAACGGCGCGATCGCGGATCGCGGGAGGAAGGCCTCGGTGACGGTGACTGTTCGCGGCGCGGAGGCGGGGGGCTCTGCCGGCGCGGCGGGTTACCGCGTGCCGGAGGAGGTGGCTGGTGTGGATGCCGACGGATGACCTCGCTGTCCTCCCGGCTCTCCCGTTGCCGAGGGCGCCGTCCACGGAAAGGGATGGTGGGCTCGGTCATCGTGCGCATCCCATGAGATGAGGCTAATGGAGCCAGACCAGGTGATCCCGGAGCAACGCGAATCCCACGAAGGCCACGGTGTCGATCACACCATGGGCGACGACCAGCGGCCACAGCCGTCCGGTGCGGTGCCAGACGTACCCGAAGACCAGACCCATCACCACGTTTCCGATACCGGCCGACACACCCTGATAAAGGTGGTAGCAACCGCGTAGCAGCGCCGAGGCTGCGATGGCGGTGGTCGTTCCATAGCCCAGCTGCCGCAGTCGTGTCTGGAGGTAGGCGACGACGACGATTTCCTCGGCCCATCCGTTCGCGAACGCGGACAGCACCAACACCGGCAGTCGCCACCAGGTGTCATCGAGCGAGGCGGGAACGACCTGAACGCTCAGGCCCATCCAGCGCGCCCCTACGTACAGCGCCAAGCCCGGCAGGCCTATGAGCGCGGCCAATCCGAGTGCGCTCAAACCGTCAGACCGCCAGCGCCAGCGGCCGAGCCCGATCGAGGACAGGCTGAAACCGCTGCGCCACAGCAGATACGCCGCAAGCGCTCCCCAGGCCACCAGCCGTGTGATCGATACCAGATTCAAGCCCAGGTCTATCAGGCTGAGCTCGGCGCGACGGGGATTGAGGGCGACCGTCTGACCGGCAAGTCCCGCCAGGACGGCAGACGCGAACTGCAGGATGGCGCTGACCGCGCTCATCCCGAAGCTGATGGCGAGCACGATCCCGATCTCGATGCGGATGGTGCGTGGTGTCATGTCCGATGCGGCCTCCTTAAGTGGGAGGGGCCCCCTGCATGCGCGAAGAGGTGAAGACTGCGATTCGGCCACGGCGCCCATTGTGGCTGGTATTGGTGGAAGAGTGTCCAATGTGGTGAGCACCCTGCGCTCTGTGGCATCGCCCGATGGGGTTCGGCTGAGCCTGACCGTGTCCGGTGAGGGGCCGCCGCTCGTGATGGTGCACGGCGCGATGGATTCGGGGGCCAGTTGGTCCGATGTCGCCGTGGAGCTGCGGCGAGACTTCACCTGCTTTCTCGTCGACCGGCGTGGTCATGGTGCGAGCACCGACGCCGCAGAGCACAGCCTGGCGCGCGAGGCGGAGGATGTCATCGCGGTAGCCGCGGAAGCTGGACCCGACGCGGTGATACTCGGCCATTCCTTCGGCGCCGTCGTTGTGCTGGAGGCGTTGCGCCGCGGACTTGATGTGGCGGCCGTCGTCTTGTACGAGCCGCCGCTTCCGGTGTCGGACGGCGTCGCTGTGGCGAATCGGGAAGGGAGCGCGGCAGTTCGAGCGCGTTCTGCGACCGTGTCCCGGGAGTTTCACGCGCTGGATCGTTGCGTGGGGGTGCTCGATGAGTACACCCACGCGGTCATCCCCATGCTGCTACTCGAAGGGGCGAACTCGCCACCGCAGTTCCGTGAGCCGGTGGGGTATCTGGCACGGCGGGTGGCCGGGGTGCGAGTCAAAGAGCTTGTTGGGCAAGGTCATTTCGCGCATCGCGAGGCTCCTGCGATGTTCGCCGGGGTGTTGCGTGAACTGTTGCTGGGTTAGATCTTGCGGGCACGCAGTCCGTTGAGAAACGGGCAGCCGGCCAGAATGCGAAGCGCTTGGCTCAGGCCCGCGGTGTCGTTGACGGGCTCGCGGAACGGCAGCCGCACGTCGTGGTCGCCCGCCGTGCCTTCCACACGCAGCTGGATGCCGTAGCGGTCGATGCCGAGCAGCCGGACCTCTCCGTGTTGCAGGTTCAGCGGAAGACGTCGTGCCAGTCGCTCGACGAGATCGCGGTGGTCATGGTCGATATGTGACAACCACCCGGCTTCGAGCGCGCAGAAGGGATCGGGCCGGGCACCGAGCAGCGCCGAGACATCAACCGATTCGGCTCCCGTCGAATCGGCGACAACGACCGATTCCACGGTCAGGCACAGCAGGACCGAGCCCGGCTCCGTGCGCAACCGCATATCGGTGCGGATGTCCAGCAGCGCCGGATTGGGTATGCGGCTGGCGATGACGTCGACGATGCCGCGGGCCTCCCGGTCGGAGGCGGCCACCACGTTGCCGCGTACCCAGACCAGTGATCTGACCGGCTCGCGCAGCGGAAGCGGCGCTTGATCGGTCAGCTCAAGGAGGGCGGGCATCCCGGACTGGCCTGCCGCGACAACGGTGGCGGCAATGGCGCTGTCCGAGGGAACCGCGATGGCGAAGGTGCCGTCGTCGAACAGATGGTGCAAAGAGGTTCCGACCACATCGGCTCCGGCGATGGCGAGAGTTGAGCTCGCGGCCCGTGCACAAGCGGAACGAACGCGCTCGGCGGTGGTGGGCGGTGCTGCGGTCATGGCGACCCTCTCCTATTCAAACCCTGTCGTACTCACGAACTGAGGTAAGCCTAAGTTAACAATGGACTGTGGAGAGTGCAAGGGACACCTGTGCTGTCCCCTGTGTCGGGGGTTCGCCCGCGGTGGGAACGCCTAAGGTTTGAAGTGTGCAGCGCATCACGTATCTGGGGCCGGAAGGCACGTTCTCCGAGGCCGCGCTGACCACACTGCGGACCACGGGACGGATTCCCGGCTCGCCACAGGTGGAGCCGGTCTCGGTTGCCAGTGCGCGCGAGGCGTTGGTGCAGGTGCAGAAGGGGGACGCAGACTACGCCTGCGTTCCGATTGAAAGCTCGCTTGAGGGCCCGGTGGTGCCGACCCTGGATACCCTGGCGGTGGGCACTCCGCTGCAGATCTTCGCCGAGACGGTATTGCCGGTGTCCTTCACCATCGCGGTGCGGCCGGGCACGTCCGCGGAGGATGTGAAGACCGTCGCCGGTTTCCCGATCGCCGCCGCGCAGGTGCGGGAGTGGCTGGCAGCCCACCTGCCGAACGCCGAGCTGATCGCCGCCAACTCAAATGCGGCAGCGGCCGAGGATGTCAAGGCACTGCGGGCAGACGCGGGCGTATGTACTGAATGGGCCGCGGAGCGACTGGGGCTGGATGCCCTGGCAAGCGGTGTCGTCGATGAAGCCCATGCGCACACGCGTTTCGTCCTGGTGGGGCCCCCTGGGCCGCCGCCCGCGGCCACCGGTTCGGATCGCACCTCGGTGGTGCTCGGGCTGGGGAACGTACCCGGTGCGCTCGCGACCGCTATGAACGAGTTCGCAATCCGGGATATCGACCTCACCCGCATCGAATCCCGGCCCACCCGCACCGGCCTGGGTACTTACCGGTTCTTCTTGGACTGCGCTGGCCACATCGATGACGTTGCCGTGGGCGAGGCACTCAAGGGACTGCATCGTCGTTGTGCGGATGTGCGGTATTTGGGATCGTGGCCGAGAGGAATCACGGCACTCGCCGGCGCTAACCCGCCGGTGTTGGACGAGGCGTCCGGATGGCTCGCCGAGACGCGGGAAGGAAAGCTGCGATGAGTGGGCGCCTTGTCCTGGTCCGCCATGGGCAGTCGTATGGAAACGTCGAGCGCAGACTGGACACGAAACCACCGGGCGCGGCGCTGACCGAACTCGGACTGCAACAGGCGCGCTTGTTCGCAAAGCAATACGAGGAGCATGCGCCTGCGGTACTGGTGCATTCGGTGGCGCTGCGCGCCGTGCAGACCGCTGCCGAGATCGCGGGACATCTCGGTGTGGCGGCGCTTCAGCTCGACGGCTTGCACGAGGTGCAGGCTGGGGAGTTGGAGGACCACACCGGCCTGGAGTCGTTCGAGATTTTTGACCGCACCTATGAGCGGTGGCATTTCGGTGATTTCGAGACCCGGTTGCCCGGTGGTGAATCCGCCCAGGACGTATTCGACAGATACTTGCCGGTGGTTGCCGAGCTGCGGTTGCGACACTTGGAGAACGACGCGTCGACCGGCGATGTGGTGATTGTGAGCCATGGGGCGGCGATCCGCCTGGTGGCCGCGACGCTCGCCGGCGTGGATCCGGGCTTCGCGGTGAACCATCACCTGCGCAATGCGGAAGCCGTTGTGCTGGCGCCGATTACCGACGGACGGTGGAGCTGTGTGCACTGGGGCGATGCGGCCGCGCCCTTCCCGCATCAGGAGGCCGCCAGCGCCGAGGAACTGGCGCAGTCGGCCGACCCGATGGGCTAGACCGCCAGCTGGATCTCGCCTTCGCAATCACGGCAATCACATTGTGCGGCAACGCAATCAATGACGAGGCTGTGCCGCAGTAGGTACTGTCCGTCACAGTCGCGGTCTGTACATTCGGCATGTCGAGAGGAATGCACAATCAGTGTGCCGTGACAGTGGTCGATATCTCGGATGCAATCACGGCAGGCCACACCGCAGCTGATGGCGTGTCGCCACTCCGGTGATTTCTTCATACCCGTGTTGTAGCACCGAACACTGACAAGGTCTCGTAACCGCGCGGGCTCAGTCAGTGGGTTTCCGGCCCGAACGCTGCGGCCTGGTCTTCCTTCACCTCCGATGTAGATGCGCGCCGAGATTCGTCTTGGCTAGGTCGATGAGCTCGTCGCCACGTCCGGAGAGCAGGGTTCGGGTTGCCCACAACGAGAACCCGGCTACTTGTGCGGCGGTGATCGTCGGGGGAATCGACAGCTCCTGACGGGCGGTGAGCACCTCCACGAGTGCGGGGCCCGGATGGCTAAAGGCTTCGGTGAGGGCCGTATCCAGCTGGTCGGGGCGATCGACTCGGATGCCGTGGATTCCGAGTGCGCGAGCAACGTCCGCGAACACCGGATTATCCAGGCTTGTACCGTAATTCACGATGCCGGCGGCCTTCATCTCTAATTCCACGAAGCTGAGTGCACCGTTATTGAACACGACCATCTTGATGGGCAGATGCGACTGGGTCAACGTGATGAGATCGCCCAGCATCATCGCTAGTCCACCGTCGCCCGAAAGGGTGACAACCTGACGGTCGGGATGGGATGCCTGCGCACCGATCGCCTGGGGCACGGCGTTGGCCATGCTGCCGTGATTGAACGAGCCGAGCAGTCGGCGGCGCCCGTTCATCGATAGGTACCGCGCCGCCCAGATGACAGGCGTGCCGACGTCGGCGATGAAAACCGCATCGTCGGCGGCCAACTCGCTGATTCTTCGCGCGACGAGCTCCGGCCGCACGGGCGTCTGATTGCGGTCATCCACGGCTAACCGGTCGAGTTGGGCACGCGTGCGCGTGTAGTTTTCCCGTGCGCGATCCAGGTGTTTGCTATCGGCGTGCGGCAGAAGTGATGAGTTGAATTGTCGAAGGGTGTCTTTCACTGAACCAATGAGGGGGAGATCGACCCGGACACGGCGACCGATGTGTTCACCGCGGATGTCGACCTGGATGACGATGGCCTTGGGCGGATAGAACTGCCGGTACGGAAAATCCGTCCCGAGCATCAGCAGTACGTCGGCGTCCTCGAGCGCGTCGTACCCGGAGCGAAATCCGAGTAGGCCCGTCATGCCAACGTCGAAGGGATTGTCGTGTTCGACGAATTCCTTGCTGCGCAAGGTGTGCACGATGGGTGCCTGCAGGATGCGTGCGGTGGCCAGCAGCTCATCGTGGGCTCCCTCGCAGCCGGCTCCGGCCAGGATGGTGATGGCGCTTGATCCGTTGAGCACCCGCACGGCCTGTTCCAGGGATCCTGTGTCGGGCAGCCGGGTCCCGATGCCGGCCACGGTGGACGCCGATGGAGGTGCCACGTCCGTCTTGGCGCTCAGGATGTCGCCGGGGATCGTCAGAACAGCCACACCCCGTTGGTCGAGTGCGGCGCGGATTGCGGTGTCCAGGACATACGGCAGCTGCTCGACACTGCTCACCAGCTCGCTCTACACGCTGCATTCGGCGAACAGGTTCTGTGGGTGGGTCTCTTGGAAGTAGCCGCTACCGATCTCGGCGCTCGGGATGTGCGAGGCGATGGCCAACACTGGTACCCGGCTGCGATGAGCATCGAAGAGGCCGTTGATGAGATGAAGGTTCCCGGGGCCGCAACTGGCCGCGCAGACCGCAAGCGTGCCGGTCAGCGCCGCTTCTGCCCCGGCGGCGAATGCCGCCGACTCCTCGTGGCGCACGTGAACCCATTCCACCGTGCCGTCGCGGCGCAACGCCTCCGTGAACCCATTCAGCGAGTCGCCGGGCAGACCGTAGATACGTTGAACACCAGCGGCTTTCACAGTGTCGAGAATGAGCTGAGAGACGGTACGTGCCATGACTGTGCTCCGAATCGGATGGGCCGCGTCGGCGACTAGGTGTGATGTCCGGGGGTGGTTGACGTTCTCCCTCGGATGCTAGCGAGTCGAATCTCGCCATGCGTCCGCGTGTTTACGGCTGGATATGGCCGCCGAGTTGGTGCACCAACGAGTACAGGTTGGCTACACCCCAGTGCTCGACGATCTGTCCGTCCCGCACGCGCATCGCATCGACGGTTTCGAATTTGATGATGCGACCGGTCGGCTCGATGCCGAGGAACGCGCCCCGGTGAGTTCCGTGGTAGGTCTTGAAAGTAGTTACCACATCACCATCGACTGTCTGCCAATGAATCTCGGGGCGGAAGTCGGGAAATGCCGCGTGTAACCGGCGATAGAGCACGCGCACGCCGTCCTTGTCGGGCGTGGTTCCCGGTTGCGGGGTGTGATCTCTTTAGCCCTCGCGCCCGCAACGTTGTTGCTCATGGACCCGCTCCCGTCGGTGGGGCCGATTTCCCGGCCGTCTACGCGAATACAACCGGGCTGCGGTCCGTATATTCCGCGGTGAGCAGGCGGGGTCTTGGTTCACCGTGAGGTGATCAAACCTGGTCGGCGATCGCCGGAACCAACTGCAGCGCCGTGGCGCCGGTTTCGATGACGGCCACCCGCTTGCCGGTCAGGTCGTAGTCGTGGTCTCACGCAGTGGTGTGTTGGAGTTTCCCGCCGAAGGTGTCGATGCCTTATCGGTCTCCACGTGGCGGATATCGGTGCCCCCCTCGTCGAATCTTCCGCCGAGCACCGTGGTGCTCAGCCTCAGCTTGTCGCGCAGGCCTTGTCCATCGAAGAGACGGCTCCAGTTCCCTGTCTGGGCAAAGGAATAGCTGTAGATGAATGACGGAATATCAACCGCCACACCGGGGTATTTGTTGATGAACCACGTTCCACCCACGGATGGATGCTTATCGACGCGAAATCGTCGATACCCGCCTTGCGTAACCTGACCCCCCGCGGCGATACCGCCGAATCCGGCGCCGACGACTAGAACCTCATGCTGGGGGGCGGGCGTGCTCACGATGGACCTGCCTTGGAGTTGCTCGGATTGGTGACCTGGTGGATGAAGTGCGCCATGTCGTCAATGGCGGTGCGGGCGTCAGGCAAGATGTCGGCGGCAATCTGGAAGTCGTGCACCGCGTGATCCCAGATCTGGACTGTGCACGGCACGTTCGCCTCGGCACAGCGGTGGGCCAATTGCTCGACATCGACCAGCAGTACTTCGAGTGATCCAACCTGAATGAAAACTGTTGGTAAACCGCTGAAATTGTGGTTCACCGATGACCAGGCCGGGTCCAACTCGCCATCGGGGGCCATGCCCAGTTCGCCTGGAACCGAGAGAATCAGGCCGGACAGCATGGCGTCGCGGGCTTCGTTCGGATGAGCCTTCTTGGCCGAACAATCGAGGTCCGCCCATGGGGAGATGGCAGCGATGCCACCGGGCAGAGGCAGCCCGAGATCGCGAGCGGCGAGAGCGGCGCTGAAGGCCAGTCCGCCACCCGCCGAATCACCGGCGAACACAATTCTGTCGGCGGTGTATCCCTGGTCGAGTAGATATCGATAGGCGGTCATCGCATCGGCGACGGACTCGGTGATGTGTGCCAGTGGGAGCTGGCGATAGTCGACTGCGAGTAGTCGCGTTCCCGCGGTGCGCGCGAGGCGTGCCGTCATGCGCCGGTGACTGTGTAGGCCGCCGAGAATGAAGGCGCCGCCGTGGAAGTAGAGGACCGCGCCGTCCTTAGCGTTCTGTGGGTCGGGAAGGTCCTTATGCCACAACCATTCCGCGCGGAATTGGGGAAACGTCACGATGCGTCGGCGGGTACCGCGGCTAGGGCGCAACGGGTAGGCCGCCACCTCTATGAAGTTTGCGGCCCGGAATCCAGGTGCCCTCAAGGCGGGGAAACGCGCGGCGAGTTTCGCAAGACCCTCCAGCGGAGCGCGTAGCAGAAGACGCGCCACCATGTGGGAAAACCTTTGTAGCGCTGAGCCGCTCCCTACCATCTCGATCTTGACGGTGCCGCCGGATATGGCGATGGGTATCGGACGGGTCATGCGAGCAGGCCCGGGTAGTGGTTTTCATGCCAGCTGCCTTCGACATCGTCTGCACGTTCTAACAGCACGATGTTGTCGATTTGGGCCTGTAGCAGCTTGACCCCGGCCACGATGGCGCCGGGCCCCGCGCCAATGACGGCGACGTCGAATTCCGGTTGGGGTGCACTCATTGACCGACTCGATTCAGGATGGGCTGTAGCCGGGACATCAGGCTGTCGGCCAGTTCGAATGATCCGATGCCCGTGAGGACCCGGCTGAGGCTCGGCGACAACCGATAAAGGCCGTAAATGAACCATGATTCGGGATTGACAGGAACGACGGCCCAGTTGTGCCGTACCGATCGTTCGATGGCGCGTGCCACCTTTTCCGGGCCCGCGTAGCTGATCGATTGGATCTTGCCGGCCCGCGCGTACCACTGTGTTTGATCGTCATCGCTGATACCGGCGCGGTGACCATTGGCGATCAGATTGGTATTGATGACACCGGGACATATTGCGGTAACGCCGATGTCGTGTCGGCGTAGCTCGACCCGTAACGCTTGCGAGGCCATCAGCACGGCGGCCTTGGCGGTGCCGTAGGCAGGAATCATCTTGTGCGGCAGGAATGCTGCGCCGGAGGCGATGTTGACGATATGACCACGAACCCCTGCGTCGATCATCTGTTGGGCAAAGATCCGTGACCCGTAGATGACGCTCATCAAGTCGATGTCCATGGTGCGCTGCCAGTGCTGCGCGGTCATGTCGACGAAGCCGCCCCAGTCCATCACTCCGGCGTTGTTGACAAGCAGGTCGGGTGCGCCGAACTCGGAGTCAACCCACGTGCCGAAGGTCTCCCACTGCTGCTCGTCCGCGACATCCAGTTGATAGGCGATCGCCGTGCCGCCGGCCGTGACGAGCTGAGTCGCGGCCGCCTCAGCTGTGCGGATGTCAATATCCGCCAGGATCACGCGGCTTCCCTGAGAAGCGAAGAGTCGCGCGGTTTCTCGTCCAATGCCGGAGCCGGCGCCGGTCACGATCACGGTCTTCATCGATTTCCTCCGATACCCAGGGTGGTCAGCGCACGCGCGCCCAGATCCACGACATGGTCGGCCAGTGACATCCGGGCCAGCCCCAGTAACCCGCGCATTAGGCCAGGAGACAGCCGGTAGAGGTACCAGCCGAACCACGCCTCCAGACCGACCGGCACGGTGGACAGATTCCACCGCATGGACCGTTCAACGGCCGCGGCGACGTGGTCGGGGGATCGGCCGAGGAAGTGTTGTCCGCGGCTCAGCTTGTCGGTCCACGTTGTGCCCGCCGGACTGTCGACGCCGCTGCGTGTGCCGTTCGCGGACAGGTTTGTGTCGATAAGGCCCGGGCAGATTGCGCTGACACCGATACCACGGCGGCCGAACTCGGCGCGCAGCGCCTGTGTGCCGAACCAAGCTCCTTGTTTCGCAACAACATACGACGGTGCCAAGGGTGTCGGCAGGAACGCCCCGACAGAGCAAATGTTGGCAATATGGCCCCTCGCGCCCGCATCGACCATGCGGTGCACGAACAGGCGCGACCCGACGAGCGGGCTCATCATGTTGATCGAGATCATTCGCCGCCAGTCCGCGCCGGTCTGCTCCAGAAATCCGCCGGTGATGAGGATTCCCGCGTTGTTCACCAGCAGGTCGGGGAGACCGTGATGCTCGCATACCCAGTCGGTGAATTGTTCCCAATCTTCTAGATCGGAGACGTCCAGGCGCCGGAAGACGGCGCTGCCGCCGTCTTGCGAGATGCGAGCAACCGTCTCGGCTCCCGTCGTCTCGTTGATATCGGAAACCACGACCGTCCAACCCTTACGGCCGAATCGCTCGGCGACCGCGCGTCCGATGCCGCTGCCCGCCCCGGTGACGACGGCTACCGGCATAACGCACATCCCCAGGACGCGGTGAATCGGAACGATGCTTCAACCATGCGCGGACCTCTCTTCGTCGAGAATTTCATTCAGATAATATGGTTATCTGAATGAAGGCGCAATGGTGAACGTGAAGAGAGCTCAAAAACTGCCCGTGTCGGGGGACTGATTACGTGCCGGTAAGCGAGCAGGAGGCTCGAATTAGCTCGAGGCGTTCGCGGATTGCCGCAGGTCGGCGATCCAAAGTCGCAATGTACGGGTCAACAGGTCGACGTACTGCTGGTTATCGATGGTCCCCAGTGTGCGGCCCAACGCCAATCCCGTGGCGGTTGCGAGGACCGCGGTGAGTGCGGCGTCACGATCGTCGTCGGAGGTCGTGTCGGGAAGGGCGTTGGCGAGGACCGCGCCGAGAAGATTGCGACCCATCGCGATGTGGCCCTGCGAGACCGCCAACTGCGCCTGATCCTTGTGAATGGCCAGCGCATACTCGGCTGCCAGTGCTACCAGGCCCTCATCTCCACTTAATGCTGCGGACCAGTGCGCGAGTTGAGTGATCTGGTCATCGATGGAGGAGGCCGACTGGATGAGCTTTCCGGCCACCTCCGAGAAGGTCCGCATATAGCAGCGCAGCAGCACCTCCGCGCAGAGGTTCTCCTTGCTGGAGAAGTTCGAGTAGATCGCTCCGACGGTCCGGCCGGCGGCATCGGCGATCTTCGTGACCGTTGTCCCGCCCAGTCCGTTGGCGAGAAACAATTCCTCGGCCGCATCGAGGAGTTCCTCGCGCGTGCGTTGCTGAGACTCGGCGCGGCTGATTCGCTGTCGCTGGCCGGACACCGCCACCTCCTCGAGTCTCGCACCGAACAGGCTGGTCAACCGCTCGGATCGGTTAACTTCATATATTGCCATTATGCCAATCTTGGCGTCCAGTCGTCGGACTGAAGACGTCATCGCGTGCGCGCATGGAACGGATGCTCAACGGCCAAACGGTGTTCCCCAGCCGTTTACTTGTTGTAAATGCCGCCCTCTTAAACATTTCAGGCATACCCCGACGGGGTACCGGGTATGAGCTGGACGCTTCCCGGGATGGACCGTGATGGACAACCGAGAGGCACCGCCGCACCATGCTGAAGAGTCTTGCCGCCCTGACCACCGCATGCGCGCTTGGTGCGGCCGCGCCCGCGGCCCTGGCGGATCCGCTGGGAGGTGAGCCGCTGCCGGATCGGGCCGCTGCTGATTCGCCGCCTGTCCCGCCCGCCGACAACGGTGCGGTCGCTTCGGCGGAGCCGGGCACCTTACGCACGCGGGAGGGCTGGATTCTGGCGGTCGCGGCCAAGGACGAGATCCAATTGCCCGTCGCACCATTGACGACCGCCCTGTCTTCGCGTGAGTACCTGGTCAGTGGCACCTTCATCGGAACCATCCAAGGGGCAGGCAGCACCAAACTGACTGAGGGGATCCTGGAGGCCGGATATCAAATTGGTTGTGGCATAAGCGCTGCCGAGGTCGATTTGAGATTTGGCGGCGGCGTCACACCGCAGCTCAGTCCCGTTGGGGTGCCCAGCGTCGCCGGCAACGTCTTCGCCCAGATCCGCCCTACCCTCAAGCCGGGGACCGCGACCATCGTCCCCGTGACGAAGATGGCCTTTGAAGGAGACTCCGCCCGCGTCACGATCACGGCATTCCGCATCAAGATCGACAGTTGCGTGGGCCAATCCTTTATTCGCTCCTATGCGATATTCACCAGCTCGACCGACGATACCCAGGACATAGTCACCTACATGGGCGTCACGAAGGCCGTCTGACCGCCAGATCAGCCAAACATCAATTCGCTCAACCACATCCATTTCTGAGAGGCGTCGATGACGATGTATAGGACTCTTGCCGCCGTGACTGCCGCATGCATACTCACGGGCGTGATACCGGTGGCGTCGGCTGAACCCGTTCCCTCCCCACATCCATTGCCCGCGGCGTCCGAGGATCCACCGCTGGACAACGGCGTCGTCGCTTCCGAAGAGCCGGCCACCGTCACAACACCTGACGGCTGGGTGTTGGCAATGGCGGCGGAAGAAGAGACCCAGCTGCCTATTCCGCCGCTGACTACCGCGGTGTCATCCCGCGAGTACCTCGCGGGGGGCACATTCATCGCCAGCGTCAAGGGCCGTGGCAGCACCAAGCTGAAGGGCGGCACGGTCGAGGCGGGCTATCAGATCGGCTGCGGTATCACGCTGAGTGCTGTCCGACTGACCGGAAGCGTCGGACTCTCCTCGTCACTTGGCCAGTCTGGCATCGGCACCATCGGCATGCCCCTTGTAGGAAACATCGAAGTAAGGCCCAAGCCCGGCGAAGTCATCAATGTCTCTGTGACCAAAAAGAAGTTCAAAGGCATGCAATCTCGAGTCACGCTCAAGGACGTTCACATCAAGATTGACGGATGTATCGGGCAGTCGTTCCTGCGCTCGTATGCGATCCTCACCAGCACCACCTCGGGAACCGAAGACATCATCGCCTACTACGGCATCACCAAGATGGTGTGAGTAGAACTGCTGCTATTCCAGGCCGAGGCTCTTGAGCGCGTGCGTCATCCGCTGCGGTGTCGCCGGAGTGAGCGTGGCCCATAGTGCACCGTCGGCAGACGTGCTGGGGGTGGCCATGATTCGACCGAATGCGGTGTCGTACACCGCAACTCCGCCTGGTGCACGGTCGGTGATGCCGTCGACTCGGCGAATCGCGGTGATCTCCGTTGTCGCGCCGCGGCGAGCCATAGCCTTCGCCACGGTTACCGCGTCGGCCTTGGTGGCACCGAGCGCCACGAGGTGCCGGGCCATATCGGCCGGCTCGGCGTTGAGGGCCAGGGCGAGTGGCTCGGCGGGCGCATTAATCGACCCGAACTTCAGCGGAGCGGCATCGCCCAGGTAACGCCACAGTTCGGCGCCCAATGATCCGGACACCGATCGCATGGCCACGCCCTCGCCATCGTTGACCAGTAGTACATACGCCTCGCCGTGCTCGACCAGACACAGGCGCAGCATCTGCGATCCCGCCCAGCGGCGTACTGCCACCTGACCGGTGGCCTTGCTGGCCGAGGTCAGCATGTCGCGCAGCGTCGGATGAAGGTCCTCGCCCTTCAGCAGGTTGCGCTCTTTAAGCCTGGTGCGGGCGCTTTCCAGGGCGTCTCGATGCTCCACTTCGTCTTCGTGGCGCGGACCTGCGGCCAGCACAACCGGCAAAAGGTCATTGCCGGTGATCTCGCGGGTCAGCTCCAGTTCGTCGAAATCCAGGCGGACGGTCACAGCTCTGCGCTCGCACCGAGGACCGGCGGCGCCACTGCTCCCTTGGAGCCACCGCGTTCGAACAGCGTTGAGGCGTCGACGTTTTCGAAGTCGGCAACCTTGTCGCTACCCGACTTGTTGGTCAGAATATCCGGCAGTTCGACGGGCTTGCTCTCGTCGCCCATGAAGACGCCGGTGGCGCCGATGGCCGTGAGCTTCTCGTCGTCGTCCTCGTCCTTCTTGCTGCCGACGTTTCCGACCTTGATGCCCTTGCCCGCGCTCGCGGCCAGCGCGCCGCCGGCCATCATGCCGGCCATCGGCGCACCCATTCCGCCCATGCCCATACCGGAGCCGCCGGCGGAGGCCGCGTTGGCGGTCATCGAGATGGCCCCCGCGCGGGCACTCTGCACGCCGGGCACCGAGTCGGGGCTCAGCGGGCTCGGGCCCATCTCGGACAGGCCGACGCCCGCAGCGCTGACACCGGTGTTGCCGCTGTTGGCTTCGGACTTTTCTTCGGGGTACTTGATGATCTCCGGAGCCGGCGGGAACTCCACGACCTTCGCCGCGGGCTCGCTTGCCGACTCGTAGGTTTCCATGGCCTTGGCGGCCTGCAGGTCGAGACCCTGCTCCATGCCCTCGGTGGTGGCGTGGAGTCCGAACAGTGCTCCACCTGCCGACAAAGCCTCGGCCTTGGCCTTCTCGAGCTGGGCCAGATCGTTGATGTGCGGCATGTCAAGAACCGCGGTGCCGTACGACTCGGCGTAGGTGTTGGCGGTGTCGCTGACCTCCTGCGTCAGTCCGGCCATCTTGTCCAGCCACTCGGTAAACGGGGTCAGCTTGGACAGCGCCTCCTCGGCACGAGGTCCGCGGTATCCCTCCATGAGCTTCTCGCCCACGCCCAGGCTGCTCTCGTGCACCTCGGCGAACGCGGCGCTGATCTCTTGCCAGGCCAGTGCGCTGTCGACGACATGCGTCGGACCAGCGCCGGTAGTCAGGTCCAGGGCCAGCTTCTTCGCCTTGCGGGCCACCCAGTTGACGCCAGTGAATCCGGTCATGATCTATTCCCCCACACCATTGATACGGGCGGCGTTGTGCCGTTCGAGGTCGACGAACGCCTGCGAGTTGCGTCGGAACGCCTCGGCAATGCGCTTGAGCTGCTCGATGCCGTCCTTGGCGACTTTCTCGAAGTTCTCGTTGGTCTTCGCGGAGGCGTTGGCCACCGCGGTGGACACCTCGTCGCGGCCCGCAGAGCCGAACTTCGTGGCCTCAAGCTGCTTGTCGAGAGCTTCCTGCAGTCGCTGCGCCATCGCGTCGTACTCGACAGCGGCATCCTTCATCACATCCGGATCGACCTGCAGAACAGTTCCCGGCTGGTTAGCCAGGTCCCAACGGATCTCCTCACGCTGGGCGGGCGCCGGTACGTCAGCCATCTTCTGTCCCCTTTCCCCCACTTGTCTCGCGTCGTCCTAAGGGCAGTTTTGCCCTTTCACTAGAGATGGACGGCGGATCCCTCTATTCGGTTCCATCATTCTCCAAGATTTTTGGATTTTTTTCTAGCAAACCTCAGCCGCCTCTTTAGCCCCAGCCCAGCTGGTGTAATCGCTCATCGTCGATACCAAAATGGTGCGCGATCTCGTGTATCACCGTGATCGTCACCTCGTCGACCACCTGATGTTCGCTGGAACACATCTCGAGCAACGGCTCGCGATAGATGGTGATGGTGTCCGGAAGTGCGCCCGCGTAAAAGCTGTCGCGCTCGGTCAGTGCGATCCCCTCGTACAACCCTAGTAGCTCGGGGTCCTCCGGATGCCGGTCCTGGACCAGCACCACCACATTGTCGATGGCGGCCGCGAGCTTCGGCGGCACGGCGTCGAGGGCATCGGATACGAGTTCCTCGAACCGTTGCTCGCTCATCTGTACCGCCATCAGGGGCCGACGTCGGAGATCGGCACGGCTAGGCCGGCCCGGGTGGCGGCGCTCCCGGGGGCGCCTGTCCCGGTACCTGTCCTTCCATCGGCGGCCCCTCCATGGGAGGGCCATCCATCGGCGGGCCCGCGGGCGGCGGTGGTGGACCCGCGCCCGGCGGCAGCGTCGTGACGATCGTATTGCCAGGAGGATTGCTGGGATTTGGTGCAGCCGAGGATGTCGGCGGCTGAGAGGTCCGCGTCGGCTGCTGAGTTGTTTGTTGCGTTGGCTGCTGGGTACGGGTCGGTTGCTGTGTGTATGTCGGCTGCTGCGTGTAGCTAGGTTGCTGCGTCGGCTGCTGGGTAGGCACCGGGGTGGTGGACAACGGGATCGGCGGCAGGTTCAGCCGGTCGGCGGGAATGTCCGGCGGTGGTACCGGCGGCTCCCCGTTGATCAGTAGTTGCCCGCTCTTGGCGCTGTTCACCAGGGTCGACCATGCGCCGTTGCCCAGGGTGGACCCGATGTTGCAGCTGACCTGACGGCTGCCGGCGGTCCAGCTTGGCAAGGTGATCGTGTTGTACGACAGCGTCAGCGTGGTGGCGCGGAATCCGTCGGGATTGCCCATGTATTCGTTGGTCAGACGGTTGCAGTTGTCCTTGATGAACGCATCCTGATCGGGTTCGGGTGGCACCGAACCCGGGAACTGCTCTGCCAGGCTCACCGTTCCGGTGATCTCCATGGCATGAGCCCTGTCGCAGTCCACGGGGAGCTCAGTGGGCAGGTTGGTCGTCGAGTCGATACCCACACAAGTGCCCACCGGCCAGACCTTGGACTGGTCCTGCTCGGCGACCTTGCCGCGGAACAGCTGTTGCTGGTTGTCGGAGCCGGGGAGCTGAAGCCCGCACAGCACTCGTCGTTCGCCCGCCTCGGACCAGCCTTTCTTATCGGGGTACAGCATGCCCATGGTGAATCGGCTGTTCGGGTCGTAGCGATCACCCAGGTAGCGGTTGATGGCAACCTGGCACTGCTCCTGGCTGATTTCCTGGATGCGCACCATGCTGGGCGGTTGCGAATCCGGCCCGTACTCCGTGCCGGGGAAGGTGCGCAGGTCAATGGACTCGGCGACCTCGAAACGATGGTCGCTGGCACAGTCGACGGTGCGGACATCGGCCATGGACGAGGGCGCGGACCAACTGAGGCAGTCACCGCCCTTCGCCGAGTTGAAGGTGCTGTTGCCCGGGGCGCCGGTGCTCGGCACCGGGTTGGCGTCGATTCTGTTGACCAAGCGGTCCGCCGAGGTCCAGCCGTCCGGCAGTGCCTGGGTGAGACCCGCGATGAACAATCCACCGAAAGTGACGAGCAGCAGCGCGCGATGCGTGGAACGCTCTTTCAATCCCTCTTTCAGGCCCTCCCACCAGGGGGCCTTCCCCGATGTCCGGGCGTCGTCCACGTCAGTTGCGGGCGCGTCGACGCCCGCGCTGTCGGGATAGTCCAGGACTTCCGTATGGGGAGATTCGGCATGGGGAGATTCGGCGGCGTCGGCCGATTCGGTGTCGGAGTCTGAGGCGACGGGGGGCTCCGGGGTGTCCTGGGCGTCTGCGGGCGGCACGGGAGCATCCGCGGACTCAGCGGCGGAGTCTGCGGAGGTATCGGTGCCCACCTCGTCATTGGTGGATTCGTCCAGGGAGGACTCGTCCCGCTCGACCTTCGGCGTGGGTTCGGCTTCGTCACTCATACTGCAGTCATTGTTACAGGTGGCGGTGCGGGTTAGCCCAGTGATGCTGTCCGCACGCGCGGCTAGATTGAACTCTGTGACAACGATGGAACCTGACCGTGACAACCCGGACGACCAGGCGGGGGAAGCCGAGCATCAGGCCCGCGTTGCCGAGCAGGTCGCGGCACTCGCCCACGAACTGTTCGACATGGCCAGAGAGGGCAACGCGTCTACCCTGGCCGCATACCTGGACTCCGGTGCACCGGTGGATCTGACGAATGAGGCGGGCGACACTCTCGTCATGCTGGCCGCCTACCACGGGAACGCCTCGACGGTGAGGTCGCTGATAGCGCGTGGCGCCGATGTCAACCGTGCCAACGACAAGGGACAGACCCCCTTAGCCGGCGCAGTGTTCAAGGGCACCGACGACATCGTCGAAATCCTGGTCGAGGCGGGGGCTGACCCTGCCGCCGGGACCCCGTCCGCGCTCGATGCGGCACGGCTGTTCGGCAAGGACGGGTATCTGAGCCTGTTCGGTGCGTGATGGATGCCTCGTGGGCATCCCGTAATGGGTTGGCCGCGCTTTCCGGGTCCCACGTAGTGTTCAGCGGGTGATCGACCTCAAATTCCTGCGCGAAAACCCCGACGTGGTGCGTGCCTCGCAGCGTCTGCGGGGCGAGGACCCGGCACTCGTGGATGTGCTGCTCGACGCCGACACGGCCCGGCGGGCGGCTGTGTCGACCGGCGATACTTTGCGCGCAGAGCAAAAGACGGCAAGTAAGAAGGTGGGCCAGGCGACGCCCGAGGAGCGCCCTGTGCTGTTGGCCGCCGCCTCTGAACTCGCGGCGCGAGTCAAGGCCGCCGAAGCCGAGCAGGTGGTTGCAGAGGCCGCATTCACCGAGGCGCACAAGGCCATCAGCAATGTGGTGATCGACGGTGTCCCGGCCGGGGGCGAACAGGACTTCGTGGTCCGCGAGCTGGTGGGCGAGCCGACTGCCATCGAAAACCCCAGGGACCACGTGGAATTGGGTGAGTCGCTGCGCCTGTTCGACATGGAGCGTGGCGCGAAGGTCTCCGGTGCCCGGTTCTATTTCCTCACCGGATATGGAGCGCTGCTGCAACTGGGCTTGTTGCAGTTGGCCGTGCAGACCGCCGTCGCCAATGGTTTCACTCTGCTGATTCCGCCAGTACTGGTCAAGCCCGAGATCATGGGCGGCACAGGATTTTTGGGTGCCCATGCCGACGAGGTGTACCACCTCGAGGAGGACGACCTGTATCTGGTGGGCACCTCGGAGGTGCCGATCGCTGGGTACCACTCCGGCGAGATCCTGGATCTGAATGACGGGCCACTGCGGTATGCGGGATGGTCCAGCTGTTTCCGTCGCGAGGCCGGCAGCTACGGCAAGGACACCCGCGGCATCATCCGGGTGCACCAGTTCGACAAGGTGGAGGCCTTCGTCTACTGCAAGCCCGAGGACGCCGAGGCCGAGCACACCAAGATCCTGGGCTGGGAGCGCCAGATGCTGGCCCACATCGAGGTGCCGTACCGCGTGATCGATGTTGCGGCAGGAGATTTGGGATCATCGGCAGCACGCAAGTTTGACTGCGAGGCGTGGGTTCCGACGCAGCAGGCCTACCGCGAACTGACCTCTACCTCGAACTGCACCACCTTCCAGGCGCGGCGGCTGGCGGTGCGCTACCGCGATGAGAACGGCAAACCGCAGACGGCCGCGACCCTCAACGGCACGCTGGCGACCACGCGATGGTTGGTGGCGATTCTGGAGAACCACCAGTTACCCGACGGCAGCGTCCGGGTACCCACGGCCCTTGTGCCCTTCGTGGGAACCGAAGTGTTGGAGCCCAAATGAGCAAGATGCTCGACGTCGAGCTGGACGAACTGCGCACCTGGTTCGGCTTCGGGGTGGCCGGGAACTTCGCCGGGCATCTCGAACAAGCCGGGGAGTCAGTGGATTTTGTAAATGTTGCGTCAAACGGCATCGCGCCCAAGGGGATCTTCCCCTGGTACGTACCCGGTGACGGTGGATTCCTGGGGGAGTTCCCGCTCTCGCACGACGAGACGGTGCTGCCCGAGAGCGATACTCCGCTGAACCTGCAGATCGAACCCGAGGTGGGGTTGGCATGCCGGGTGCATTGGCGAGGTGACGTCGTCGCCTCACTGGAGCCATTCGCGCTGGGGGCTTTCAATGACTGCTCGATCAGGCGGCCCAATGCGCCCAAGATCAGTTACAAGAAGAATTGGGGTGCGGCTTCCAAAGGCGTTGCGCGACAGTTCTTTGAGGTCAGCGATCTCACTCCCGACGGACCAACTGCCACGCTGCGGCTGAACTGTCATCTGCACACCGCGGATGGACAAGAGCACGAGTACGGCGTGGACAGCCCACTGCTTGGGTACTCCTATTACGGCGAAGTTCTTTTGGACTGGATCACCGAGCGCCTGGACAACCAAAAGGGTTCGCCGGATACTCCGCTGGAGGATGTGGGCGCACTTATGGTGGCTGCCGGACACCCCGCGCATGTGCTGATCGGCATCGGAGCCACCAAGTACACACCGCTGGGCGAATCCACCTATCTGCGGGAGGGCGACGAGGCCGTGGTGCGCGTGTATAGCACCGAATCCGCTGAGGCCTCCGAGCTACGGCAGCGGGTGCGTAGCGTCCACTAGGTGGGACGCTCCGGTTCGGGTTTCCGAATGCGCGTTAGCGTCGAGATATGACCGAAGGCGTGACGTCGGATACGTACCGGGAACTTTCTGAAAACGGAGTGCATCAACACAATAGCCGGATGATCAGGCTGCTCCGCGAGAACGGCGGCAAGCTCCCCGGGGTGGCCGATGACGAGATGCCGGTCCTGATTCTGACGATCACCGGCGCCAAGTCGGGAATTGAACGGCTGACGCCGCTGGGGTATTTCGAGCACGACGGGCACAGATTTATCGTCGGGTCCAACGGCGGGCAGCAGCAGCCCCCGTCATGGATCTTCAATGTGCGCGCCCATCCCGCGGTGACCGTCGAGATCGTTCCCCATGTCTACAGAGCCGTTGTGCGCGAGCTAGATTCGAGCGAGCGTGACGAGATGTTCCCTGCGCTGGTGGCTACGTATGCGTTCTTCGGCGACTACCAGTCGCGGATCGACCGGGTGATTCCGATGTTTGAGCTGGTACCCGCTTAGCCGAGCTTTCTTGAGCGCAGCTCGTGGCCCTTGGAGGTCAGACAGCGCCCGGTCTCCAGGTTCCAGTCCCACCCGTGCAGATTGCAGGTGAGCGTCTTTCCTTCTACCACACCAAATTTAGACAGGTCGGCCTTCAGGTGCGGGCAGCGGCGCTGGATCTCCCAGCCGTCCAAGGTGATCGAGGCGCTGTCGTCGTGGGCTTCGGCGAACCAACCGTCGGCGTAGGCGATGCGCTCGTTGGTGAGGCACTTGAAGAAGGTGTACAGATACTCGTTGTAGCCGCCTACCCGCCAGGCCTTGAAGCGGGTGGACAAGAAGATGGTGTTCACCCAATCCGGTTCGTCATCGCGCAGCACCGTGCGCACCAGCTCGGGCGCGATCTCGAAGCCATAACGATACTTCTCGTTGGGAATAGGCTCGCGCACAATCCGTTTCGGAAAATCAAGGACGACAGTCTCGCTACCGATTCTGAGTTCCACCGGATAGCCGATGCCGTCGCAGATCTGATCGGTCTGCGCCATGATCGGCTCGAACTTGGCGCGCAGCGGCTCCAACAATGATTCGCCGATAGCGGGCGCCCAGGAGGCCTTCTCGGCGGCGAGTACGGGAGCCATTCGCTGCGCGTACTCTTCGATGTACGCGGCCTTTCCTGCGCCGAAGATGTGTTCGGCCTCCGCGTCCGAGACCGGGTGTGTCAACGAATTCAACTCGGAGGCAGTGAAATCGGCGATCGTGCCGGGAATCATGAGCAGTCCCTTGTCGTGGCCGTGCTGTCGCATCTGGTCCAGGAACACCAGCTGGTCCGGGAAGATGTTCGCCGGATCGCCATGGTCGTCGTTGAGGTCACGCAGCTGTGCATCCAGGAAGCATGGCGGGCCGGCGGACGGGATAACCCAGGTGGCTCCGACCTGCGCGATGTACTGACGGCACCGGTCCATCTGGCGCTGCCGTTTCTGGGTGCCAAAGGCCTCCTTGGCGCGGGCAGGCATGTCGTAGACCATCGGGTACCAGATGGCTCCCGAGTACTGCAGCATGTGCACGTCGATATGGCCGAATTCTTCGGCCAGCACATCGAGATCGACGGGGCGGGCATCGTTCATGTTGAAAGCGGTGGTGGTGCCGTCAGACACCACGAGTCCGGAGTCGCCAATGGGTCCGTCGGCCGGTGCTCTCAACGCGATGATCATGATGTCCAGATCGCCCTTGGGGCCACTGACGCGGTGCTTCACGGAAGTCTCGGTCTCCACGAACGTGTGGAATCCCAGCCCTTCGAGCTCGCGTTTCAGGTCCGGCACCGGATAGTCGGGCAGCAGCACCACTGCGTCCTTGTTGACGTGCTCGGCCAGATTCTTCGGGTCGTAGTGGTCCTTGTGCAGATGCGAGACATAGAGGTAGTCGCAGTTCCCGAGCCGGTCCCAGTCCAGGGTGCTGTTGTCGGGGAACGGGAACCAGGAGGCGAAGTACGCCGGGTTGACCCAGGGGTCGCAGAGGATGCTGCCCGCAGCCGTCTCGAGGAAGAATCCGGCGTGGCCAACACTGGTGACTCGCATGGCCCCCAGCCTATCGAGCTGCGATTACGGGAGCCAAAGGCGCGGACGGGAGTGGAGGTCCGCTATTTGTACATCAAAATCCTCTTGTATAGAGACGCTACGTAAAATTGGCCTGTGTCCACTACTGATGGCCTCACCGCAGACGTACTGACTGTTATCGCGCGGCTCAATCGCTGGGTGTCCAGCCAGGCTGAGCTGCCTGTACCTACCGGACAGGCGCGGCTGCTGGCACTCGTCGGCGAAATGGAGGACGCGCGGATCTCCGATTTGGCTCAGGCCGACCACTGCAGCCAGCCCACCATGACCGTGCAGTTGAAGCGGCTGCAGGATGTCGGGTATGTCGAGCGGCGGGTCGATTCCGCCGACAAGCGGGCGCAGCGCATCAAGTTGACCGCGGTAGGGCGGGAAGCCCTCGTTGCCATGCGTGCCGAGCGGCAGAGCGTTCTGGATCCGTGGCTGAGCACGCTGCCGCCCGGTGAGCAGCGCACACTTGCCGAGGCTGCCACGATCCTCGAAGGCCTTACCCGCCGGATGGTCGCGCAGGGCGATCGGTCACCAGGCCCCGACGACGTACTCCAACAGGGCAAGGGATAGAGCGCCTAAGAGCGCGACGACGAACGAGGCACCGACTGTGTAAGGCACCGCTTGGTGTGGGCGTAGCCGTTCCGCCACCAGGCCGGCTCCGGCCCCGAACCCGCCGATGACGGCGAAACCGCCGAGCACTAAGTAGAAAACGGCGCCGAACATCGCCGGCCAGATGTTGGCTGGACCGCTGACGTAACCCGCCATCGGCACCGGAAACCGGTATGCGACTGCGGTCAGCCCCGCAGCGGTAGGACTGAATGCGACCGCGCAGGCGGCGCCCAGTACCGCACAGCGCGTGCCCCGTCGCATCATTCGGCCTCGAACAAGTGCCGCAGATAGGCCCGCGGGTCGGATAGGAATCGTTGCCAGTGCCCCACCATCTCCAGGTCGTTCCAATCGCATTGCTGCACACCGTCTTCCCCGAACTCCAGGATGGTGGCGCCAGGGAATGCCGCGAGCACGGGGGAGTGGGTGGCCATGATGACCTGGGACCCCGCGGCGACCTCGCTGTCGAGCATCGCCATCAATTGCAGCGACGAGGTGAAGGACAGCGCCGCCTCGGGCTCGTCGAGGATGAACAACCCGCGCTCCATGTCACGCTCGGCAAGGAACGCCAAGAACGACTCGCCATGCGAGCGCTCATTGAGCCGGCCGTTGAAGATCTGTTCCGGGGTGCGCTGGTCCACCGCCGTGAACAGCTGGTGCATCGCCTCGGCGCGCAGGAAACATCCGCCACCGGGACGCGGGTGCTCGGCGTCGAAGGTGATGGCCCAGTGCAGGTTGGTGTCCTCGGCTCCGCCGGGGGCGCCCCAGTGCGTCACGGCGTAGGGCAGTCGCGAACGCCACGAGGAGGCGACCGCTTCCAGGAAGGTCGACTTGCCTGAACCGTTCTCCCCGACGATCACGGTGACGCCGGTGGTCAACCGAAGAGGCTCGCTCGCGATCTGTGCTATCGCAGGGATCTCCAGATACCAAGCATCGGGCTGCTTTTCACGATTGATCGCGATCTGGCGCAGGATCACTTGTCGATGGTATCGGGACCCGCCCTTCTTAAAGGGAGGGATGTAGTCTTGAGAACGTTCTGAAAAACAGAACGCTCCTATCGCTGGAAACCGTTGGACCTGCGGTTTCTCGTGAACCTACGGTTGAGACATGACCTTGAAAACTCGGTTGACCCACGGCTTCGGCATCGAGCATCCGGTGGTCCTGGCGCCGATGGATGATGTCGCCGATGCGCGCCTCGCGAGCGCCGTCGGCGCGGCGGGTGGGCTGGGCCTCCTTGGCGGCGGCTACACGAACGAGGCGTGGGTTCGCCAACAGTTCGAGCGGGCCCACAGCGCCGTCGGATGCGGGTTCATCACCTGGACCCTGAACGGCAACGAGCATGTCCTTGATTTCGTGTTGGAACAGAATCCCGCAGCGATCTTCCTGTCGTTCGGAGACCCCGCGCCCTATGCACCGCGGATCCGGGCCGCCGGGGTGCCACTGATTTGCCAGGTCCACAACATCGAGCAGGCTTCCCGGGCTATCGAGGTGGGCGCTGACGTCATCGCCGCTCAGGGGGGAGAAGCGGGCGGACACGGGGTCGGACAACGATCGACGTTCACCCTGGTGCCCGAGATCGTGGACGTTGTCGCGAAGAACGCGCCTCAGGTGCTGGTGTTGGCGGCCGGCGGAGTGGCCGATGGCCGCGGTCTGGCGGCCGCGCTGGCTCTGGGCGCCGACGGGGCCTTGGTCGGGACGCGCTTTCTGGCCGCGCAGGAAGCGGCGATCTCTCGAGCCGCCCAGCAATATGCCCTTCAGGCCGGCGGCGACGACACCATCCGCCAACACGTCTACGACATTGTGCGCGGCAAGAATTGGCCGTCCGTGTACAGCGGCAGGGTGTTGCGCAATGACTTCGTCAACACGTGGCACGGCCACGAAGCCGAGCTCGTCAGAAATCTCGACCGGGCTCGTGCCGATTACCAGACAGGTTTGGCCGGTGAGGATTACACCGTCGCGAATCTGATCGTCGGTGAGGGCATTGGGCAGATACGGAGTATCGAGAGTGCCGCCGACATCCTCCATTCCATGGTGGCCCAGGCCGCCGCTATCCACCCGACACACCAAGGAGTCCGCCCATGCCGCTAGTGCGTATCGACGTCACCTCGGATCGGACGCGTGAACAGCAGCGCGCCATCGCCGACGCGGTGCACGAGGCCCTGGTCGAGGTCTTGAAGATCCCTGTGCGCGACCGGTTCCAGATCATCACCGCGCATGACTCGGCGGATATCGTCGCCGAAGATGCGGGACTGGGATTCCACCGATCGGCGCAGGTGGTGATCGTGCACATCTTCACCCAAGCCGGCCGAACGACGGAGACCAAACAGAAGGTCTTTTCTGCGCTGGCCGCGAAACTGGGCGCTGCCGGCGTGACAGGCTCGGATTTGTTCGTGGCGATCAGTGAAAATGGACCGCAGGATTGGTCTTTCGGCTTCGGGCAGGCGCAGTACGTCACCGGCGAGCTGGCCGTTCCGGCCGCCGCGAGTGCGTGATTGACTCCAGATATGGAGCTCAGCGACATCACGCATTTCCTCGCGGTTGCCGAGGCCGGTGGTATTTCTCATGCGTCGAAACAGCTTCACACCGTGCAGTCGAACGTCAGCACTCACATCAAGGCCCTGGAGGACGAACTCGGCGTCGAGCTGTTTCGGCGGCATGCCCGTGGAGTGACCCTGACCAACGCGGGGGAAGCCTTTCTGCCGTACGCGGAGCGCATCACGGCGCTACTGAGAGAGGCCGCTCAAGTAGTCGGCAACGAGGCAGAACCCACTGGGACACTCGCGATCGGAGCCATGGAAACCACTGCAGGCCTGCGCCTGCCCGGCATCCTGGCCGCGTATGCCACTGACTGCCCGCGCGTCGACTTCACACTCACCACGGGTACCACAGCCGAATTGACCGACATGGTGAACGATCATCGGCTCGATGGCGGATTCGTGTGTGGGCCCGTCGAGAATGCCGGTTTCACAACGGATTTAGCGTTCGTGGAAGAGCTAGTGCTGGTCACGGCCCAGCGCTACACCGATATCCGGGAAGCTTTCGACGCAGCGGCACGGATGCTCGTCTTTCGCAACGGCTGCGCCTACCGCGACAGGCTGCACGAGATCTATGTCGACCACGGCATCGCGGACCCTCAGGTTCTCGAGTTTGGGAGTCTGGAAGGAATTCTCGGATGTGTCGCGGCCGATATGGGTGCGACGTTGCTTCCGGTCGCGGTCGTCACGGCGTCGCAGCGTGCCCCGGCACTGCGTGTGCACCAGCTGCCGCCAGTCCAGGCACGAGTCGAAACGTTGTTTGTCCGCCGTGCCGACTCGGCTGTTTCACCTGCGATGTCGCAGTTCCTGCGCCATCTGCAGCGCGCCGATACACCGATGCTGCGATCGGTCGCGCGGTGATTACTCGTAGCGCCCGTATCCGGTGATACCCGAATCATCGGCAGCCACATAGGTCGACAACCCGACTCCCCTGCCCTCGCCCCCACCGACCGTGGTCAGGGTGCCGTGGTCATTGATCAGCACGATGTTGACATGCTGGCCCTTCGGACTCGGCTCGTCGTACAACACCATGTCGCCCGGCTTCGGTGCGTACTCGGGGGTCTCGTAGCGCCCTTGATCCTTGAGGTACGCGGTGAGCGTCAGCACCCCCGGAATGCGCCAGTTCCCGGAGTTCGGGTTGGCGAACGGCCGGCCCGACTCACGCATCACCCAACTGGCGAAGTCGGCGCACCAGGGCTCGTCGTTGCCCTCCGAGTACTTCACCATCCCGGCCTGCTCTGCGTATTCCTGCCCGAGGACCCGCACCACTGCCGCCCGCCCGGGGGTCAGCGCGGTGATGTCGACGATCGGGAATGCCGGGCTCGCGGTGCGGGAACGGTAAAAAGCGATGGCGCCGCCCGCTGCCACCACCAGGGCCGTGACGAGTGCTACCAGTGACAAGGCCCGGCGGGTCGGCAGACGCATGCGGTCCAGATTACGGAAATTTGCCGCCCGGCAAGCCTGGGCAGGTTAGTCAGGGCCAGGCAGGCTAGGCAGGGCTAATCTTCGGAGTCCCATAGCCGCCGGTAATAGGCCATGCGTGCAGGGTCCTCCGCCACGCCGTACGCCTCGAAGAAGACAGTGTCCCAGCCTGCGCCGTAGTTCCATTCCAATGACCAGCTGGCCACCGCGAGGTCCGCCCAGCGGTCGGCTACCCCTAAATCGCCGAAATCCACATGTCCGCACCAGTTCCCGGCATCGTCCACGAGAGTGTTCGGCGCGCACGCGTCGCCGTGACAGACCACCAGGCGATCGATCGGCGGGTGCTGCCTCAGCCCTCCCGGATTGGCGATGCGGGCCACGCGATCGGCCACCGCCCAGCTGTACGGACAGTCGTCGGCGGGCAGCCGGTCATGCAGCGCGCGCAGCCCGGAGCCGATCGCGCGCACCGCGGGTTCGGGGTTGTCGATCCAGCGGGGCACCACCGCGCTGTCACCGGGGATACCGGCGGTGTGCAGCCAATGCAGCGGACCGTCGGTATCGGCGCCCAGGACCACGGGAACCGTCGCGTGGCGACCCGCCCAGGTGAGCTTCTCGGCCTCGACGCGCAGGTCAATCGCCGGATGAGGCGCCGACACCTTCACGAATTCACGGTGGGGCCCGTCGTCGATCCGAAACGTGCGCCCCCCAATTTCGTTGTCCCACACCGGTGTTATCGGTCGCCCAGCCGCGAGATGCCTCACGATCTCGGGGATGGTCACCGGCTCGGTCGGAATCGTCACCGTTCCAGTCTGCCCGTCATCGGTCGGCGGGTAGCGTGCCGGGCGTGAACCTCAACGACTTCCAGGCGCTCTACGACTTATCGGGACGTACCGCCATCGTCACCGGCGGGACCCGTGGAATCGGGTACGCGATCGCCGAGGCCCTCGGTGCCTGCGGGGCATCGGTGGTGGTGTCCAGCCGCAAGGCCGACGCCTGTACCGCCGCGGCGAAGGAGCTACAGGACAAGGGATATCGAGCGCTTGGCGTGCCTGCCCATATGGGCGACCTGAGTGATATCGACGGTCTGGTCGCCGGCACGGTCGACGAGTACGGCGGCGTCGACATCGTGGTCAACGCGGCCGCCAACCCGGTCGCGCAGCCCATGGGCAGCTACACGCCGGAGGCGCTGGGCAAGTCGTTCGACGTCAACGTGCGCGGTCCGGTGTTTCTGGTGCAGGCGGCGCTGCCGCATCTGACCGCCAGTGAGCATGCCTCGGTGCTCAATGTGGTGTCGGTGGCCGCTTTTCAATACGTGCCGATGTTGTCGATGTATGCGGCCATGAAGGCCACACTCATGTCCTTCACCCGGTCGATGGCCGCCGAGTACACCGGTCGTGGCATTCGGGTGAACGCGCTGGCCCCCGGCACCGTCGACACCTACATGCTGCAACAGAACCCGCAGGAGGTCATCGACGCGATGGCCGCACAGTCGTTCATGGGGCGCCTGGCCTCCACCGACGAGATGATCGGTCCGGCGCTACTGCTGTTGTCGGATGCGGGTTCGTTCATCACTGGGCAGGTGATCGTGGCCGACGGCGGCGGTCTGGTGCAGCGTTAGTCGGGTATCGAGTGCACCAGGCGGACCACCAGCGCTAGGCTCGTCACGTGGAGCCTGTATATGGAACGGTGATCGGGCTTGCCCGTGCCGTCTGGGCCGTTCAAGGCCTGAAATTCACCGTTACGGGTGTTGAGAACCTGCCGACCGAAGGCGGGGCGGTAGTGGCGATCAACCACACCGGGTACATGGATTTCACCTTTGCCGGGCTTCCGGCGTTCCTTCAGAAAAAGGGACGCAAGGTGCGCTTCATGGCCAAGAAGGAAACCTTCGACAACAAGATCACCGGACCCATCATGCGAGGCTGCCGGCATATCTCCGTCGACCGTGTCGACGGGGCCGCGTCCTATACGGAGGCGGTCGACAAGCTCAAGGCGGGTGAGCTCGTCGGGGTGTATCCGGAGGCGACCATCAGCCGCAGCTTTGAGATCAAGGAATTCAAATCAGGTGCGGCACGCATGGCCATTGAGGCTGGCGTGCCGATTGTTCCGCATGTCGTCTGGGGCGCGCAGCGCATCTGGACCAAGGGACATCCCAAGAATCTCGGTCGCACCAATACGCCGATCTCCATCGCGGTGGGCGCGCCTATCGAGCCGACACTGCCGGTTTCGGAGCTCACCGCGCTGCTGCATGCACGCATGCAACATCTGCTGCTGGAGGTGCAGGACGACTACGGCCCCCATCCGGCCGGAGCGTACTGGGTGCCGCATCGGTTGGGCGGGTCCGCGCCGACCTTGGCCGAGGCCGCACAGTGGGATGCGCAGGACGCTGCCGAGCGCAAGGCACAACGCGCCGCTCGTGAGGCAGAAAAGCAGGCCCACAAGGACGGGGTACAGAAAGACAGCTAGATGGAACCGGTTTACCGACTCCTCGAAATCACGGCCAACACGGCGGTCTTCCTCACCGGGACGACGATCAGATATCGAGGTCTGGAGCAGGTCCCGTCCGGCGGCGGTGCGGTGATCGCGATCAACCACACCAGTTACGTCGACTTTCTTCCCGCGGGATTGGCGACGGTCCGCGCCGGCCGGCGGTTGCGGTTCATGCTCAAGGCTGAAATGCAGGAGGTGCCCATCATGAACTTCCTGATCAAGCATGCCAAGGCGATTCCCGTGGATCGCAGCGCGGGCCACGGTGCCTACGAGGCGGCCGTCGACAGCTTGCGCAGTGGCGAGATTGTCGGGGTGTACCCGGAGGCGACGATCAGCCGTAGCTTCGAGCTCAAGGAGTTCAAGAGCGGAGCCGCACGGATGGCACAGGAGGCAGGCGTGCCGATCGTTCCGCTCATCGTCTGGGGCACGCAGCGCATCTGGACCAAGGATCATCCAAAAAATCTGGGGCGCAGCAAAATTCCAGTAAATGTTGCAGTGGGTGCTCCGTTGGCGGCCTCCTCGGATTCTGAGCGCACCACTGCCGAATTGCACGACGCCATGGAGCGGCTGCTGGCCCAGGCGCAGCAGGGCTATCCGGAGGACGCCGGCGCGTACTGGCTGCCCAGGCGCCTAGGCGGTAGCGCGCCCTCCCTGGAAGAAGCCGCCGTGCTCGACAAAGCGGAACTGGCAGAACGCGCCCGCCAGAGAGCTCAGAAGAAGACAGGGCCGGGCCGCCCGTGACTCGTCCCGCCCTCATCGCGTCCGACGTGGACGGGACGTTGATCGATTCCGGCGAGGTGCTGTCAGCGCGCACCCGTGCGGTGATCACCGCCGCGGTCGAATCGGGTACCACGTTCATCCTCGCCACCGGACGCCCGCCCCGCTGGATCACCCCGATCGTCGAAGCCCTTGGTTTCGCGCCGATTTCGGTGTGCGCTAATGGATCCGTTCTATACGATGCGGAAAGTGACCGGATTATCTCGGCGGCCACGCTCGGCCCGGCGGAGCTCGCCGTGCTCGCTGAGGTTGCGCAGGCCGCCATACCAGGGGTGGGCCTGGCAGTGGAGCGGGTCGGTCGCAGCGCACACGACGCCGCGACACCGCAGTTCGTCAGCTCGCCCGGATACGAGCATGCCTGGCTGAACCCCGATAACACCGAGGTGTCTCTGGACGATCTGCTGAGCTTTCCGGCGGTGAAGCTGTTGGTGCGCAAGGCCGGAGCCCGCAGCTCAGAGATGGCCGAGATCCTCGCGCCGCTGGTGACCGAGGCGGGCGCGGCCATCACCTATTCCACCGATAACGGGCTCATCGAGGTGATGCCCACCGGAATCAGCAAGGCCAGCGGAATCGCCGTGGTGGCGGGTCAGGCCGGGGTGCAGCGGGAATCGGTCATCGCCTTTGGCGATATGCCCAATGACGTGGCCATGCTGCGCTGGGCAGGACACGGGGTGGCGATGGGTAATGCGCACCCGGACGCGCGCGCCGCCGCCGACGAGATCACCGCCACCAACGACGACGACGGGCTGGCCAAGGTTCTTGAACGCTGGTGGGGCTGAGGTGCTTACGTTCGGGCTGCCGGCCTCGTTCCCGGCGGTCGTTAGGCCGCGGGTGCGAACTGCTCGACCGGGGGTGGTGGTGGAGGCGGGGCCGGTGCGGGCGGCGGCGGTGCCGCCGGTGCCGCGGGGGCTGAGAACTGTTCCGGCAAGGCGTTCTGTGCCACCGGCGCCACCCCGAGTATCTCGCGGGTCTCCCCATTGATCACACTCGAGACCCGGCCGCTGGCCCGGTCGTAGATCAGGGACCCGTTCTGAAAGTTCTGCACGATGATGTTCGGCTCGCCCAGCTCGTCGCCCACGGGGAGCCCCAAGGGCCCACGCTCGAAATCTGTTTCGGCCCAGGCGTGGTAGATCGCCCCGACGACGGGGTGGGTACCGGTGCCCGGAGAGAAGTACATCGCTCCGTTGCGGAAGGTCGCGAAGCGGGCGTCACCAACAGCCTGTTGCTCAGTGGATGTGGGCGCGCCAAGGGTGCTTTCGGTGCTGCCCAGCCGCATCCAGGTGTCGTAGATGGCGCCGCCGCGCATCGCGTCGACCAAATCAGGTGGCTCTCCGTTGGCGGCGCCCGCGGCGATATCGCGCAGCCGGGGTATCAAACGGTAGGCGGCCTCACCCGGGCATTCGGTGTTCCCGACATCGCGGTGCGTGAAAATCGTTGGCAGGGTGACGACTTTTCCTCCGGGCACGGTGGTGAAGGGTCCGCCCTCGGAAGCCAGGTCCACCTGACCGCGCGGATCCACGCCGGCGAGCCGCAGACGCCAGCCCAGCATGCGGCCAGCGGATTGCAACATCGCAGGGGACGGTTCCTCGCGGGTGAAGTCGCCGATCAGCGCGAGACCCCAGCTGTGTTCGTTGAATCCACCGGTGTGTGCGCCCTGCACGTTGTTGGCGATACCGCCGAAGCGGCCCTCGAAGATCTGTCCGTACTTATCCACCAGGACGTTGTAGGCGATGTCGCACCACTTGAGTGTTTTGGTGTGATACGCGTAGATCGCCCGGATGATGGCGGCGGAATCATAGGGCGAGTAGTTGTTGCTTCCGGCGGTGTGGTGGACCACTCCGGCTCGCACGTCCTTGTTGTAGACCGCAGGGCATCTGTCTGATTCGTTGGCACCCCACTGGGCGCGAGTGATGATTCGTGGGCCCGCTTGGGGCAGCGCTATCGGTGCCGACCAGCGCTCTTCGAACCGCGCCCCGTCCGCGGGCGCCAGCTTGGGACTGATCAGGATGGCATCGAGTCCGGTGGTCAAGGGTTGTTCGATGCTCGCGGGCCGATAACCCAACCCCGGGTCGGCCGATGTCCGGCCACCGTCGGCTTGCGGGGTCTTCACGTTCGCGCCGTACCGGGGTTGCACCGCGATCTGAGCGGAGTGAGTGGAGCCGACGAATACCGGCTCTGTCGCCGCGGGGATCCCCTTGTCTGGGGCGACCGGATCGCCCGACTCAACGGGGTGGAGCTCGTACCACTGCCCCCAGCCACCACCGGTCTGCTGGGCCCGCACAGAAACGTTCACGGAGGTCAGGTCCTCACCACGGACGGCGATAAGGCTGAAGGAGTCGGCCTGCTGGACGTCGTGCACGGTGGCGGGTGTGTTCGGGCCGGGTATTCCGACCTCGGCGGTCAGTACGTCATGAGTCGCAGCGTTCTGCAATGACTGCGAGGTGATGGCAGTCTCTTCGGCCCGCTCGGTTTTGAGGTGATCGACCACGCTGACGGTCATCACCGTCGCGGTCGCGGCAACAGCCAGCGCAAGCTGCCGTCTCACGGGCATCTTGCTGACTCGTACTGGCACGTCGTCTCTCCTGGATCACACGGGACGCGTCGCATGGAGCGACACAACCACCAGGGATGTTACGTATGGGACAAATGTGACTAGTGATTCGACACGCGTCAATTGTCGATCTTGATGTTTGGCGCGTTGGCCACACGCAACGACACCGCAGAGCCTCGATGCCCTGCGGTGCCGTTTCGCTACCTAGCTTTGTCGACCTAGCCGGCCGGAGGCGGAGCCGCTGCGGAGGCGGCCGCCGGGATGGCGCCCTTGATGAGGTCAACCGCCTGGGTGATGCCCAGCTGATTGACGGCCCCCATCGCGTCGCTGATCAGGCTGCTGCCGCCACCGAGTCCGCTGCCGCCACCCAGAGCGCTGGGCGTACCCAGGCCCGCCAGTGAGGGATCGGCAAGGGCCGGGTTGGTCAGGCCGGTGCCCAGCGCGGGGTTCGGCGTGATCGGGACTTCACCACCGGGGGAGGTCAGGCCCGCGGTAGATGCGGCCGGATCGGTCAGCGCCGGGTTCACACCCGTCGGTCCGGTGCCGGTCAGTCCCGGAGTGCTCGCCGGAGCAGCCGGGTTGGTCAGGCCGGGGTTGGTCAGCGCCGGATCGGTGAGACCTGGCGTGGTGGCTCCGCCCGGGCTGGTGAGTGCGGGGTTTGTCAGCGCGGGGTTCGTCAGCGACGACGATGGGCTGGTCAGTCCGCCCGGGGTGGTCAGACCGCCGGGGGAGAGCGCCGGATTGGCGCCACCGAGGCTGCCGAGCCCTCCACCGCCCAGGCCGGGGATGTTGAGGCCGGACAGCCCGGGGATCTGCACGCCGAACTGTGACGTCATCTGTTGAACTGCGCCCATGACCTCACCGGGGAGATCCGACACGATCGCGGCTTGCACGAATTCCTGCTGTGAAGGCGCGGGCGCGGCGGCCTGGGTCATGTTGGTCGCGAGGGCTATGGCAAACGGACTTGCGACGGCCAGCGCGGCGACCGAGCTCAAGGCTGTCGAAAGCCGGCGGCGGCGACGATTAGGCACGGAAGTCTCCTCAATATCGGGTCGATCACTTATGGTGTGCTGCGGTTTTGCATTTTCAGTCACGGGATTTCCCGTAGGTGTCGGATCGGCGGATCGGCACCGGAACCGACGCTTTCGATGGTAACCAGAGTTACTGGTGTGACTAGAGGGACGAAATCAAATCGTGAGCCAATCGCGACCGGATCCGTACCTGCGAACCCTGACGGGCTCGTTCCCCGCGGGGCGTATGTCGCTGTCCAGGGCTCGTGGTGCCTGTCCAGTACCCTGACTGCACGTGACCGCCGATGAGCCGCTTGCGCGAAGAGTGGATAGCGCAGAAGACCCACAGTTCGACCTGATCGTCGTCGGATCCGGGTTTTTCGGCCTCACCATCGCCGAGCGTGCGGCCACACAACTGAACAAGCGCGTCCTCGTCGTCGAGAGGCGCCACCACATTGGTGGTAACGCCTACTCCGAGCCCGAACCACAGACCGGTATAGAGGTGCACAAGTACGGCGCCCACCTGTTCCACACGTCTAACAAGAGGGTCTGGGACTACGTACGGCAGTTCACCGAGTTCACCGGGTACCAGCACCGCGTCTTCGCGATGCACAACGGGCAGTCCTATCAGTTCCCCTTGGGACTGGGCCTGGTGTCGCAGTTCTTCGGCCGCTACTTCACCCCGGACGAGGCCCGCGCGCTCATCGCCGAGCAGGCCGCCGAGATCGCCACCGAGGACGCCACCAACCTTGAGGAAAAGGCGATATCGCTGATCGGGCGCCCGCTGTATGAGGCTTTCGTCAAGGCATACACCGCCAAGCAGTGGCAGACCGACCCCAAACAGCTGCCCGCCGGAAACATCACCCGGCTGCCGATGCGCTACACCTTTGACAATCGGTACTTCAACGACACCTATGAAGGCCTGCCGGTCGACGGGTACACCGCATGGCTGCAGAACATGGCCGCCGACGACCGGATCGAGGTGCGTCTGGATACCGACTGGTTCGACATCCGCAACCAGCTCCGCGCCGAGAACCCGTCGGCTCCGATTGTGTACACCGGGCCGCTGGATCGGTACTTCGACTACGCGGAGGGCCAGTTAGGCTGGCGCACCCTTGATTTCGAAGTCGAGGTGCTTGATACCGGCGACTTCCAGGGCACCCCGGTGATGAACTACAACGACGCGGATGTGCCTTACACCCGGATCCACGAGTTCCGTCACTTCCATCCGGAACGGGCCTACCCGACGGACAAGACCGTGATCATGCGGGAATTCTCCCGGTTCGCCGAGGGGAATGACGAGCCGTATTACCCGATCAACACCGAATCCGATCGGGCCATCCTGGCTGCTTACCGCGCCCGCGCGAAGCAGGAAACAGCTTCGGCCAAGGTGCTGTTCGGCGGCCGACTGGGTACCTATCAATATCTCGATATGCACATGGCGATCGCCAGTGCGCTGAGCATGTACGACAACGTGCTCGCGCCGCACCTGGCCGACGGTGCACCCTTGTCCGGAGGTGACGACAATGAGTGATATTCCATTCGGCCCCATCGATTCAGCCGAATCGCATGCGGTGAGCCTGCTGTCCCGGGTGATCCTGCCCCGACCCGGTGAGCCACTCGACGTGCGCAAGCTCTACATCGTCGAGTCCGAGACCAATGACAGACGTGCCCATGCACCTACCCGGACCACGCTGGAGATCGGCGCGGAGTCGGAGGTGTCCTTCGCGACCTACTTCAACGCCTTCCCGGCGAGCTACTGGCGCCGCTGGTCGACGCTGGAGAACGTGGTTCTACACATCGAGCTGAGCGGCGCGGGGCGCATCGACGTGTACCGGACCAAGGCCACCGGAGCTCGAATCACGGTGGGCGGCACCCAGTTCAGTGGCCAGAACGCCGTGATCGAGTTCGAGATCGGCCTGGACGCGTTCGAGGATGGCGGCTGGATCTGGTTCGACATCACCTCCGATACCGAGGTCGCGCTGCATAACGCGGGCTGGTACGCGCCGAGCGCTGCGCCCGGCCGGGCCAGCATTACCGTAGGCATCCCCACCTTCAACCGCCCCGGGGATTGCGTGAACGCCCTCAAGGCGCTCACCTCGGACCCGCAGGTGGACAAGGTGATTACCGCCGTCATCGTCCCCGACCAGGGCACCAAGAAAGCCAAGGACCATCCGGAATGGGCCGCCGCCGCAGGGCCCCTGGGGGACCGGCTGCGGGTGTTCGATCAGCCGAATCTGGGCGGTTCTGGTGGCTACAGCCGCGTCATGTACGAGGCTCTCAAGAACACCGACTGCGAGCAGATTCTCTATATGGACGATGACATCAGGATCGAGCCGGACTCGATCCTGCGGGCGTTGGCGTTGAGCCGGTTTGCCAAGGCCCCCATGCTCGTCGGTGGCCAGATGCTTAACCTGCAGGAGCCCTCGCATCTGCACGTGATGGGTGAAATGGTCAACCGTGACAACTTCATGTGGACCAGTGCGCCGTTTGCTGAGTACGACCACGACTTCGCCAAGGAGCCGCTGTCGGAGTCTCCAGATCTGCACCGGCGCATCGATGTCGACTACAACGGCTGGTGGATGTGCATGATCCCGCGCGCGGTGGCCGAGGAGCTGGGCCAGCCGCTACCGCTGTTCATCAAATGGGATGACGCCGAGTACGGGATTCGTGCCAGCGCGCATGGATATGGCACCGCCTCCATGCCGGGCACCGCGATCTGGCATATGGCCTGGAGCGACAAGGACGACGCCATCGACTGGCAGGCCTACTTCCACCTGCGCAATCGGCTGGTGGTGGCGGCGCTGCACTGGGACAACAACATTCGCGGCTTGTTGGCCAGCTCGCTGAAGGCCACATTCAAACACCTGTTGTGTCTGGAGTACTCGACGGTGGCCATTCAGAATCAGGCCATCGACGATTTCCTGGCCGGGCCCGCGCATATCGCGTCCATTCTGGAATCGGCCTTGCCCGATGTTCGCGCGATGCGCCAGCAGTTCCCGGATGCCGTGGTGCTCCCGACGGCTACCTCGTTGCCCACGCCGTCCGGTCGCCGCAAGGCGCTCAAGCCGCCGGTCTCTTTGCCTGCCATCGGATTCCGGCTGTCCCGGGGCGTGATTCACCAGCTCAAGAAGGAGAATCCGGCGCACCACGTGCGCCCGGAGCTCAATGTCGCGACCCAGGACGCCCGCTGGTTCCTGCTGTGTGGCGTCGATGGGGTCACGGTGACCACTGCCGACGGGCGGGGTGTGGTGTACCGCCAGCGCGACCGCGCCAAGATGTTCGAGCTGATGCGCGAGTCACTGCGCCGCCATCTGCAGCTGGTGCGTAATTTCAACAAGATGCGCAAGAACTATCGCAATGCGCTGCCGACGCTGACCAGTAAAGAGCAGTGGGAGAACATCCTCGGGATCGGTAAGGACGATCCGGCGCCGCAGTCCGTGAATCCCGGGGTGAGTGCATGACAGGACCGCTGCCGGGCGAGGTCACCGCACCTCAGGGGGAGACGGCGGTTCTCGTCGCCGTGCAGTCGGCCCTGGCCGGGCGGCCGGGCGTGCTCAGCACCGCCCGCGGTCTCTCGCATTTCGGTGAGCACAGCCTCGGGTGGGTGGCCGCTGCGCTGGTTGGTGCCGCCTTGAACAGGCGAGACAAGCCTCGTCGGCGTAGCTGGCTCGCCGCGGGTGTCGGCGCCTTCGGCGCCCACGCCACCTCGGTAATCATCAAACGCCTGGTGCGACGCCGCCGTCCGAGTCACGAGGCAGTCCGGGTGAACGTCAGTACTCCGAGCCGGTTGAGCTTTCCCTCCTCGCACGCCACTTCGACCGCGGCGGCGGCAGTGCTCTTCGCACCCCTGACGGGGTTGCCGCTGCCCGCGCTGTTGATTCCACCGATGGCGTTGTCGCGGCTGGTTCTTGGCGTGCACTACCCCACAGATGTGGCCGCCGGCGCCGCGATTGGCGCACTGATCGGCGCGGCCGTTCGCCGGGCGGACGCCCGCGTGGCGCTCAAGGAGGAACAGCGATGAGTGAGGTACCGGCACCCGCTGCGGGCCCGCCCAAGAATCTCGTGTCGGGGATCGTCAAGGCGGTGCGCCCGCGCCAGTGGGTGAAGAACATCCTGGTCTTCGCGGCGCCGTTGGCGGCGCTCGGCGATATCCCGCCGCACGACTACCGGGGTATTTTCATCCGGGTCGCTATCGCCTTTGTTGCCTTCAGCATGGCGGCCTCGTCCATCTATCTGATCAACGATGCCCGTGACGTGGAGGCCGATCGGCAGCACCCCACCAAGCGGTTTCGACCGATCGCCGCGGGCGTGCTGCCGATACCTGCCGCGTACGGGCTTGCGGTTGTGCTGGCTGCCGGGTCGCTGGGTATCGCATCACGGGTCAACATCAACCTGGTCATCGTGATAGCGATCTACATCGCCATCCAGCTGGCCTACTGTTTCGGCCTGAAACACCAGCCGGTCATCGATATCTGCATCGTCTCATCGGCATATCTCATTCGGGCGATTGCCGGTGGTGTGGCGGCCGGGGTGTATCTGTCCCAGTGGTTCCTGCTGATCATGGCCTTTGGGTCGCTCATGATGACCGCGGGTAAGCGCTATGCCGAATTGCAGATAGTCGAGAAAACCGGCGCCAAGATCCGTAAATCACTTGAGGGCTATACCTCCAGCTACCTGCGGTTCGTATGGACGCTGTCGGCTACCGCCATTGTGGTCTGCTACGGACTGTGGGCTTTCGAACGAGACCACCGCGCCGGATCCTGGTTCGTGGCATCGATGATTCCGTTCACCATCGCCATCCTGCGCTATGCGGTCGATGTCGACGGGGGCGAGGCAGGCGAGCCCGAGGAGATCGCTCTGGGGGACAGGGTGCTGCAGTTCCTGTTCGTCGCATGGATCGGATCACTCGGTGCGGCCTTCTACTTCTCCTGAACGGGCCCGGGCGCTGGGCCCTAGCAATGGACTGACCCGCTTCACAGTGTGGGTCAGTGTCCTCACCGTGACCGTGCTGTTCGGTTGGGGTGCCTGGCAGCGGCGCTGGATAGCGGATGACGGCCTTATAGTGCTGCGTACCGTGCGAAACCTGTTGGCGGGCAACGGTCCTGTTTTCAATAAGGGAGAACGGGTGGAGGCCAACACCTCCACGGTATGGACCTATCTGACGTATCTGGGTGGTTGGGCCGGCGGAGGCCTGCGCCTGGAATATGTGGCGTTGACCCTGTCGCTGGTGCTGAGCCTGGCAGGCGTCGCGCTGGCCATCTTCGGCACCGCCCGGCTGTACGCGCCGCTGCTTGCCGGCCGTGCCGCCGTCATGGTGCCCGCCGGAATGTTGGTGTACATCGCCATCCCTCCGGCCCGCGACTTCGCTACGTCTGGTCTTGAAAACGGTTTAGTACTGGCGTATTTGGGTGGGCTATGGCTCATGATGGTGATCTGGGCGCAGGCCGTGCGCACGACGGTGACCCTCGATCGGCGCGGTGGCCCGCATCAGCCGGTGGATCCGCGAATCGTGCAGGCCGCCCACAAAGACCAGAAAGATGTTCTGAGCAAGCGGTTCACGCTGGGACTGGCCTTTCTGGCCGGGCTGAGCGTCCTGATCCGTCCGGAGCTCGCGCTCATCGGCGGCGGCTTCCTGGTGATGATGCTGATTGCCGCGCGCGGGTTCACCATCCGGGTGTACATCGTGGCCGCCGGTGGAGCACTGCCGGTGCTGTACCAGATCTTCCGGATGGGCTACTACGGGCTGCTGGTGCCGAGTACGGCGATCGCCAAGGACGCGTCGGGCTCCAAGTGGGGACAAGGCTTTGTCTACCTGCAGAACATGAACTCGCCGTATCTCATCTGGGTGCCGACGGTCCTGCTCATCGCGCTCGGCGTGGCGGCCTTCCAGGCTCGCCGCGGCCAGTGGTGGGTGCGGCAGGTGACAGCGCCGGGTTGCGGCTGGCTGGCGCGTCTTGTTCAAAACCCCACCGCCATAGTGCTTTTCATGCTCGCAAGTGGATTCATCCAGGGCGTGTACTGGATCCGCCAGGGCGGGGACTTTATGCACGCGCGCGTGCTGTTGACCCCGGTGTTCTGCCTGCTGCTCCCGATCGCGGTGGTTCCGCTGGCGACTCCGGACAGTGCGGCGTTCACTCCGAAGCAGGCTCGTCTGCTCACCGCGGCCACGGTCGGCCTGTTCGCCGGTATTGCCGGCTGGTCCGTGTGGGCGGCCAACTCCCCCGGAATGGGCGGGGACGGCACCAAGGTCACCTACAGCGGCATTGTCGATGAACGGCGCTTCTATGCGCAGGCAACCGGTGTCGCTCATCCGCTGACCGCTGCGGACTATCTGAGCTACCCGCGTATGCGTGCGGTGCTAGTGGCGATGGACAACACGCCGGACGGCGCGCTACTGCTCCCGTCGGGGAACTACGACCAGTGGGATGTGGTGCCGGCCATCCCGCCGCCACCTCCGATTCCGCACGGTTACCGCGGGCCGCATGCCGTGCTGTTCACCAACCTGGGCATGCTCGGTATGAACCTGGGCCTGGATGTGCGGATCGTGGACCAGATCGGCCTCGCCAACCCGTTGGCGGCACACACCGCGCGCATCACCGACGGACGCATCGGCCATGACAAGAACCTCTTTCCGGACTGGATGATTGCGGATGGGCCCTGGCTCAAGCGCTATCCGTACATCCCCCGGTACGTCGACCAGGACTGGGTGGCAGAGGCCGTGGAGGCGCTTAAATGTCCCCAGACAGATGCGATGCTGAGTTCCGTACGTCAACCGCTCTCACCTCGGCTTTTCGCGTCTAACCTGCTGCACTCCTACGAGTTCACCACCTACCGCATTGACCGCGTCCCGCGCTTTGAACTGGCCCGATGCGGTCTGCCGACGCCGAAGCTGGATACCCCCCAGTACACTGGCCTTCCGGCAACCGGTCCCTAGAGAGCGTTCCGCTCGGAGCCCTCGAAGCGGCCATGCCTGCGGGTCTCCGTGTCCGAATCGAGATCCCAATTAGGTAACGCCGCGGCCCCGTCATCGCGATACGAAGACGACCGTGTCAGACACTTCAGGCGCAACGTTGCGTTACAGGAGTGACAGTTGTGACTTCCTCAATGAAACGGATGGACCCCAGATGAGCGTGCGCGTGAGAGCTCGCCGCGTGCTGACGGCCCTGTTAGCGGCGGTTGTGATGCCATTGGCAATGGCTACCGGTTTAGCCGTCAGTCCGGCTACCGCGCATGCCTTTTCGCGTGAGGGACTCCCGGTCGAGTACCTGGACGTCTACTCGAATTCAATGGGGCGCAATATCCGTGTCGAGTTCATGGGCGGGGGACCCAAGGCGGTCTACCTCCTCGACGGACTTCGTGCTCAGGACGACTTCAACGGTTGGGATATCAATACCGCAGCTTTCGAGTGGTTCTATCAGTCGGGAATTTCGGTGGTCATGCCCGTAGGCGGTCAGTCGAGTTTCTACACCGACTGGTATTCGCCGTCTGCGCTCAATAAACAGCCGTACACGTACAAATGGGAAACCTTTCTGACGCAAGAGCTGCCCGCTTACCTTGCGACCAACAAGCAAATATCGGCCACCGGTAATGGCGTGGTGGGACTATCCATGAGTGGTGGCGCGGCGCTGATCCTGGCTGCTTACCACCCCGCGCAGTTCAGATTCGCTGGCTCGCTCTCGGGGTTCCTCAATCCGTCGACCATCTTTATGACCAACGCGATCCGGGTCGCGATGCTCGATGCCGGCAGCTACAGCGTCGACAACATGTGGGGCCCGCCGTGGGATCCGGCGTGGCGGCGCAATGACCCCACTGTGCAGGTCCAGGCACTGGTCGCCGCCGGGACTCGCCTCTATGTCTATTGCGCTCCCGGTGGTTCGACACCGATCGACGAAAACGGCGATGCGGGTGTCGCCCTGAGCGCGAGCAGCTTGGAGTCGCTGGCTGTCAGCGGCAACAAGAGATTCCAGCAGGCGTATGCCGCCGCCGGCGGCAGCAACGCCACATTTGTCTTCCCCTCGTCCGGGAATCACTCCTGGCCGTATTGGGGACAGCAACTGCAGGCCCTCAAGGGTGATCTGATTGCCACGCTCAATGGCTAGGGTCTCGGGGCACCTTGAGAAGGTCCGCAGGCGCACATAGTGATGGTGCTGACAGGCCCAAAGATGTGGTTGACTACCGCGCGAGTGTGCGACGGGCGTCCATCAAATCCGTTGGCCTGCCGTGGGAAATCGATTGAAACAGATGGGAAAAGGAAGTAAATGAAGCTCTTTTCGAAGATGCGTGGTGCTACCGCGCGTCGGCTGGCTGTAGTTGCCACGGCTGCGGCCGTGCTGCCGGGTCTTGTCGGCGTTGCCGGCGGCTCGGCGATTGCGGGCGCGTTCTCGCGTCCCGGGCTTCCGGTCGAGTACCTGCAGGTGCCGTCGGCGTCGATGGGCCGCGAAATCAAGGTTCAGTTCCAGCCCGGCGGCACCAAGGCCGTCTACCTGCTTGATGGCCTGCGCGCGCGCGATGATTTCAGCGGCTGGGACATCGAGACCACGGCGTTCGAGGACTACTACCAGTCCGGTATCTCCATGGTCATGCCCGTCGGCGGTCAGTCCAGCTTCTACACGGACTGGTACAACCCGGCCAAGGGTAAGGACGGCGTGTGGACCTACAAGTGGGAGACCTTCACCACTCAGGAACTGCCGGCGTATCTGGCTGCCAACAAAGGCATCTCGCAGACCGGTAACGCTGTCGTGGGTCTCTCGATGGGCGCTTCGGCCGCGCTGACCCTGTCGATCTATCACCCGCAGCTGTTCGTCTACGCGGGTGCGCTCTCGGGCTTCCTGAACCCGTCGGACATGAAGTTCCAGATCGGTATGGCCATGGGCGACGCCGGTGGCTTCAGCGCGTCCGACATGTGGGGCCCGGACAGCGATCCGGCCTGGCAGCGCAACGACCCGTTCCTGAACATCCAGAAGATCATCGACAACGGCACTCGCCTGTGGCTCTACTGCGGCACCGGTGACTCCACCGACCTGGACGCCACTCGTAACGGTTTTGAGAACTTCACCGGTGGATTCCTGGAGGGTATGGCCATCGGTTCGAACAAGAAGTTCGTCGAGGCCTACACCGCAGCTGGTGGCAAGAACGCTCACGTCGAGTTTCCTCCCGGCGGTATCCACAACTGGACCTACTGGGGTCAGCAGTTGCGGGCCATGAAGTCTGACATGGTCGCTTACCTGCAGAGCCACTAGGTATAAGCAGTGAAAAGAGCGGTGGCCATCACGATGGCCACCGCTCTTTTACGTCTTCGCGGGATTGTGTCTCAGGACCACATCGGTCTGGTTGCGGAGGGCCAACATCCGTGACGGGATGTGTTGACAGCCGTCCTGATGTGGTTGACTACCTCGGGGACCCCACAGGATGTCTGTCGGCCTGACATGTAACGCCGACTGAAGCAGACGGGATACTGAGGTAATGAAGCTCTTTACAAATATGCGTGGCGCGACTGCGCGTCGACTTGCGGCTGTGGCCGCTGCTGCGGCCGTTCTACCGGGACTTGTCGGCGTTGCCGGTGGTTCGGCGGTAGCGAATGCCTTCTCGCGTCCGGGTCTCCCGGTCGTGGACCTACAGGTGCCGTCGGCCTCTATGGGTCACGACATCAAGATCCAGTTCCAGGGAGGCGGCTCCAAGGCCCTCTACCTGCTGGACGGTCTGCGTGCACGCGATGACTTCAACGGCTGGGACATCGAGACCACGGCGTTCGAGGACTACTACCAGTCCGGCATCTCGGTGGTCATGCCGGTCGGCGGCCAGTCCAGCTGGTACACCGACTGGTACCAGCCCGCCAAGGGCAAGGACGGCGTCTTCACCTACAAGTGGGAGACCTTCCTGACCCAGGAGCTGCCCGCGTACCTGGCAGCCAACAACGGTGTGTCCCGGACCGGTAACGCTGTCGTCGGCCTGTCGATGGGTGGCGCGTCCGCCATCACGCTGGCCAACTACCACCCGCAGCAGTTCGTGTACGCCGGTGCGCTGTCCGGCTTCCTGCACCCCGCAGACATGAAGGGGCAGGTCGGTATGGCCATGGGCGACGCCGGTGGCTTCAGTGCACAGGACATGTGGGGCCCGGATAGCGATCCGGCCTGGGTGCGTAACGACCCGTTCCTGAACGTCGACAAGACCGTGGCCAACGGCACCCGCCTGTGGATCTACTGCGGTAGCGGCGACGCCACCGACCTCGACGCCACTCGTAACGGCTTCGAGAACTTCACCGGTGGATTCCTGGAGGGCATGGCGATCGGCATCAACAAGCAGTACGTCGATGCTTACACCGCCGCCGGCGGCAAGAACGCCCACGTGGAGTTCCCCCCGGGTGGTCTGCACAACTGGACCTACTGGGGCAACCAGCTCAAGGCCATGAAGTCTGACATGGTCGCCTACCTGGGCAGCCACTAAGCATCACTGACAATCGCGAAAGCGGCGGCCACTTCGGTGGTCGCCGCTTTCGTCGTTTCGGGTAGCGACCGACGGCCACAATCACGTAACGAATTCTGTGCTGTGACGATCATTTGCCCAGGTGCGAGTGGCATCAGTTCGGTAGCCTCGCCCGGGGCTCCCGGTACCGTGGAGCAAGCTGCGAGACCGCACGTCAAGAACGGCCAGGAGAAACATGCCCAAGACCTCGAGTAGTAAACGACACCGGATTCTCGGTTTGGCGGCGGCGCTGGCGGTGGCCGTCGTCGTCATCCTGGTGATCGCGATCGTCGTGGTCATTGTTCGCAGGCCCGACGACGTCACGCCTCCCTCTGGGCAGGTGACGACGACACCGCCGTTGACACGGCCCGGCCAGAAGCCACGGCCCGCCTTCCAGAGCGCCGACTGCCCCGATGTGCAGACGCTCATCATCCCGGGCACCTGGGAATCCTCGGTCACCGAGGATCCGCTCAACCCGACGCAGTTCCCGCGCTCACTGCTGTTGAACGTCTCGCGGCCGATCACCGAGAAGTTCGATAAGGCCCGGCTGGAGACGTGGACGGTGCCCTACACCGCCCAGTTCCATAATCCCTTCGCCAATGACAACCAGATGTCATACAACGACAGCCGCAAGGAGGGCACCGACAGGGCGGTCAAGCAGCTCACCGAGATGTACGACCGATGCCCGCTTACCAGCTACGTTCTGATTGGTTTCTCGCAGGGCGCGGTGATCGCCGGTGACATCGCCAACCAGATCGGAAACGGCCAAGGGCCCGTTGATCAGGACTTGGTGCTTGGCGTGACATTGATCGCAGATGGCCGCAGGCAGGATGGGGTCGGGCTGTCGCCAGGGCCCAACCCGCCAGGACAGGGCGCCGAGGTCACCCTGGGTGATCTCGGTGTGCTGGATTCGTTCGGTCTGAAGATGTCGGGTCCACGCCCCGGCGGATTTGGCGAGCTCAGCGACCGCACTAATCAAATCTGTGGGACCGGCGACCTCATCTGCGCGGCGCCGCCGGACGCCTTCAACATTTCCAACCTGGGTAAGACGCTGGACATTCTGTCCGGCGGCGCGGGTGCACCGGTCCACGCGCTGTATGCCACGCCGGAGTTTTGGCAGATCGACGGCCAGCCGGCGACGGTGTGGACCACCAATTGGGCTGAGGGGCTCATTGAGAAGGCGCCTCACCCGAAGCATGGATGAGCGCTTGCGTGAAGACCATGGGATCGGATGAGCGCTTGCGTGAAGACCGTGGTGTTCGGGTGGGTGGCTGACAAGCCTCGATGTCATCTTCGCAACAGGCCGCCGAGATATTTGGCGGGCGCGGTACGCTCGCCTAAGATTAAGAGAAAATTAAGACTGTAAGCCGTTCGTGGAGTCGCGGGATTTTGGCTGGCCGACACCGACCGATAATCTCGTCGCGAATGGCCGCCTGAGCTGCCGTAGTACGCGAATGCCTCTCGGTACCATCATCGAGGATTTGACGTTCGCGATGACGCGTGCTCGCGAATGCCTCAGGCCCGCGAAACGCGCATCCAGCGCCGTCAGAGGAGAGAAGCACATATGGCGTTCGACAACCCGTTCCTGGACTCGGCGGGCCATATCAAGTTCCCCGAGGACGGGAGCATTGTTCGTCACGTCGAAGGTTGGGCAGAGTCGCAGGGCGACAGCCTGGCGTACCGGTTCCTCGACTTCTCCACCGAGCGTGATGGCGCCTATATCGACATCACCTGGTCGGAGTTCGGTGCGCGCAACCGTGCTGTGGCGGCTCGTCTGCAGCAGGTGACCAAGCCGGGTGACCGGGTCGCCATCCTGGCCCCGCAGAGCCTCGACTATCTGGTCGCGCATTACGGGGCGCTGTATGCCGGTGCCATCGCGGTGCCGCTGTTCGATCCCAGTGAAGCCGGCCATGCGGGCCGCCTGCACGCGGTGCTCGACGACTGCCAGCCGTCCGCGGTGCTGACCACCACCGAGTGCGCCGAGGGCGTACGCAAGTTCTTCCGGAATCGTCCTCCCAAGGACCGCCCGCGTGTCATCGCCGTTGACGCGATCCCGAACGACGTGGGATCGACGTGGGTGGAGCCTGTGGCCACCAAGGACACCATCGCCTACCTGCAGTACACCTCCGGCTCGACCCGCGCGCCCGCCGGTGTGCAGATCACGCACCTTTCACTTGCCACCAACCTGCTGCAGCTGATCGACGCGTTGTCGGCAAAAGAAGGTGACGGCAGTCATCGCGGAACCACCTGGCTGCCGTTTTTCCACGACATGGGTCTGATTACGGTGATGGTGCCGTCCATGATCGGTCGGCACATGACGGTGATGAGCCCGGCGGCGTTCATCCGTCGGCCCATCCGCTGGCTGCGGGAAATGGGGGTCAAGGGTGATGACCGCGCCGGCACCTATTCGGCCTTGCCGAACTTCGCCTTCGAGCATTGCGCGACGCGCGGCGTCCCCAAGGAGGGCGAGCCACCGCTGGATCTGTCGAACGTGTACTCGATCATCAACGGATCCGAGCCGGTATCCACCGCCTCACTCAAGAAGTTCTGCGACGCCTTCGAGCCGTATGGCTTCGATCCCAAGGCAATTCACCCGTCCTACGGTATGGCCGAGGCGACCCTGTTCGTCACCTCGACCATCTGGAACACGGACAGGGCGCGTGTGCTGCACGTAGACCGCACCGAGCTGAACGCCGGGCGCATCGTCGAGGTGGAGCCGGGCGCCGAAAACTCGGTGACCCAGGTGTCCAGCGGACGGATGGCCCGCGACGAGTGGGGCGTCATTGTGGACGGTGAGACCGCCTCCGAGCTGCCCGACGGCCAGATCGGTGAGATCTGGTTGCATGGCAACAACATTGGCTCTGGTTACTGGGGGCGGCCGGAGGAGACGCGCGAGGCGTTCCAGAACACCCTCAAGTCGCGGATCGCCGAATCACATGCCGAGGGTGTATCGGACGACGCCGTCTGGCTCAACACCGGTGACCTCGGAGTGTGGGTGGATGGCGAGCTCTACATCACCGGCCGCGTGAAGGACCTCATCATCGTGGACGGCCGTAACCACTACCCGCAGGATATCGAGTACACCGCGCAGGAGGCCAACAAGGCGCTGCGCCCGGGTTATGTCGCGGCCTTCTCGGTGCCGGCCAACCAGTTGCCGCAGGTCGTCTTCGACAACCCGCATGCCGGCTTGAAGTACGACCCGGAGGATTCCTCCGAGCAGCTGGTCGTCATCGGCGAGCGCAGCGTGGGCGCCCACAAGTCGGACAACCAGGCCGTGGGCGACGATGTGCGCGCCGCAGTCGCGGTGCGCCACGGCGTGACGGTGCGCGACGTGCTGCTGGTCCCGGCGGGCTCGATCGCGCGTACCTCCAGCGGGAAGATCGCCCGCCGGGCCGCACGGACCAGCTACCTGGACGGCAGCCTGCGCGGCGGCTACCAGCAGACCGCATTCCCCGACGACCGGCAGTAACCGTTACATACGGTCGTCCGTACGCAATACCCCGGAGAGGGCTCGAACATGACTGATACGCAACAGGATTCGATACCAGAGGCCGAGCCCGAGGCTCCAGGGGCAGTGGCACCCACGAGCGGTGCCGAGCTGACGGTCGCCGAGATGCGCGAGTGGTTGCGTAACTGGATCGCCACGGCCACCGGGGTGAGCCCCGATCGCATCGACGAGTCGGCACCGATGGTGGAGATGGGTCTGTCCTCGCGCGACGCGGTGGCGATGGCGGCCGATATCGAGGACCTCACCGGGGTCACGCTGACGGCCACCGTGGCCTTCCAGCACCCCACCATCGAGTCCCTGGCCACCCGCATCATCGACGGTGAGCCGGAGTTGCCGGACGCCGGTGACGAGGACTGGTCACGCGATCCCAACGCCGCTACAGGCGAATTCGACATTGCGGTGATCGGCCTTGCCGCCCGCCTGCCTGGCGATGTCAACACTCCGGCGCAGCTGTGGGAGGCGTTGTTGGAGGGCCGCGACGCCATCACCGACCTGCCCGAGGGGCGCTGGGAAGAGTTCACCAGTGAACCGCGAATCGCCGAACGCGTTGCGCAGGCGGCCACTCGCGGCGGCTACCTCAAGGACATCAAGGGTTTCGACGCCGAGTTCTTCACGCTCTCCAAGATGGAGGCCGACAATATCGATCCGCAGCAGCGGATGGCCCTGGAACTCACCTGGGAGGCGCTGGAGAACGCGCGCATCCCCGCGTCGAGCCTCAAGGGTGACAGCGTCGGTGTCTACATCGGTAGCTCCAACAACGACTACGGCTACCTTTCGGTGGCCGACCCCACCGTCATGCACCCGTACGCCATCACCGGTAACGCGAGTTCGATTATCGCCAACCGGGTTTCGTACTTCTTTGACTTCCGCGGCCCCAGTGTCGCCGTCGACACCGCATGTTCGTCCTCGCTGGTCGCGGTGCATCAGGGTGTGAAGGCCCTGCGTTCCGGTGAGGCCGATGTCGTGTTGGCGGGCGGTGTCAACGCGCTCATCACGCCGCTCGTGACGGTCGGTTTCGATGAGGTCGGCGGCGTGCTGGCCCCGGACGGCCGCATAAAGTCGTTCTCGCAGGACGCCAACGGCTACAGCCGTTCGGAGGGCGGCGGCATGCTCGTGCTCAAGCGCCTGTCCGATGCGCGCCGCGACGGTGACCCGATCATGGCGATCATCGCCGGGTCCGCGGTCAATCACGATGGTCGGTCCAACGGTCTGCTCGCACCCAACCCGGACGCTCAGGCCGAGGTGCTGCGCAAGGCGTACAAGGACGCCGGTATCGATCCGCGCACCGTTGACGTCATCGAGGCGCATGGCACCGGCACCATCCTGGGTGATCCGATCGAGGCCGACGGCCTGGGCCGCGTCGTGGGCCGTGGCCGCGACGCCGATAAGCCGGCGCTGCTGGGCTCGGCGAAGTCGAACTTCGGGCACCTGGAATCCGCAGCCGGCGCCGCGAGCCTCTCGAAGATCGTGCTGGCCTTGCAGAACAACAAGGTTCCGCCGTCGATCAACTACACCGGCCCCAACCCGTACATCGATTTCGACGCGATCCACCTGAAAGTCGTGGATCAGGTCTCCGATTGGCCGCGCTACAGCGGGCACGCCATCGCCGGTGTCTCCGGCTTCGGTTTCGGTGGCGCCAACGCCCACATCGTGGTGCGCGAGGTGCTGCCGATCGATCTGGTGGAACCCAGTGAGCCGAGCGAGCCCGAAGCCAACGATTCTGAATACTCCAACGACAACGGCAAACACACTGCGGCAGAGTCGGATACAGGCGACGACGCCGATTTCGGCGCATCTCGGTTTGACGAGTACGGCGAGTTCGTGGGTGGGTACTCCGATGGGCCGCACGAACTTCCCGGACTGACCGACGAGGCCAAGCGTCTCAAGGCTGAGGCGCTTGCAGCGCTTTCCGCCGAAGAGCCGGTGACTCCCGTTGTTCCGCTGTTCATCTCGGGCTTCCTGTCCTCCCGCAAGAAGGCCGCCGCGGCCGCGCTGGCGGACTGGATGGAATCCGAAGAGGGCCGGTCGTACTCGCTGGAGTCCATCGGACGATCGCTGTCCCGGCGCAATCATGGGCGCTCACGTGCCGTGGTGCTGGCCCACGATTTCGATGAGGCCATCAAGGGCCTGCGCGCTGTCGCCGAGGGCAAGCAGAAACCGTACGTCTACTCCGTGGATGGTCCCGTCACCAGCGGACCGGTGTGGGTGATGGCCGGTTTTGGTGCGCAGCACCGCAAGATGGGTAAGAGCCTGTACTTGCGCGATCCGGTCTTCGCGGAGTGGATCGACAAGGTCGACGCATACGTGCAGGACGAGCGGGGCTACTCCGTCGTCGAGCTGATCCTCGACGACTCGCACGAATACGGCATCGAAACCAGCAACATCGCCATCTTCGCGATCCAAATCGGGCTGGGTGAGGTGCTCAAGGCGCATGGTGCCAAACCCACCGCGGTGATTGGGCAATCGCTGGGCGAGCCCGCGTCGGCCTACTTTGCCGGGGGGCTGTCGCTGGCTGACGCCACGCGTGTCATCTGCTCGCGCGCCCACCTGATGGGTGAGGGCGAGGCGATGCTGTTCGGTGACTACATCCGGCTGATGGCGCTGGTCGAGTACTCGGCCGAGGAGCTCAAGACGGTGTTCGCGGACTTCCCGGATCTGGAGGTGTGTGTGTACGCCGCGCCCTCGCAGACCGTCATCGGTGGTCCGCCGGCACAGGTCGACGCGATCGTGGCCCGCTGCGAGGCCGAGGGCAAGTTCGCCCGCAAGCTCCAGACCAAGGGCGCCGGACATACCTCGCAGATGGATCCGCTGCTCGGCGAGTTCGCCGCCGAACTGCAGGGGATCGAGCCGATGACCCCGAAGATCGGGATCTTCTCGACGGTGCACGAGGGCACGTTCATCCGCCCAGGCGGTGAGCCGGTGCACGATGTCGACTACTGGAAGAAGGGGATGCGGCATTCGGTCTACTTCACCCATGGCACCCGTAACGCCGTGGACGCCGGATACACCACCTTCCTGGAGCTGGCACCGAACCCGGTGGCGCTCATGCAGGTTGGGCTCACCACCATGTCTTCGGGACTGCCTGACGCGCAATTGATCGCGACTCTCGCCCGCAAGGAGGACGAGGTCGAGTCCATGGTCAAGACCATGGCCCAGCTGTATGTGTACGGCCACAGCCTGGACCCGCGGACGCTGTTCGCCGGGGCAACCAAGCCCGCGGATTACGCGCCGATTCCTCCGACCGAGTTCAAGCGCAAGGAACATTGGCTCCCCGCGCATTTCAGCGTTGACGGCGCAACCCGGATCCCCGGTACGCACGTATCGCTGCCCGATGGCAAGCATGTGTGGGAATGGAGCCCGGGAGCCGCAGCGCCGGTGACATCCGACGCGAGCGGCATTTCCGCCCTTCTCCCGGAGCTGGTGAAAGCCGCTGCGGTAACGGTTCTTCCGGACGCTCAGCTCACCGCGTCCGAGCAGCGCGCCATCCCGGGCGAGGGTTCAACGCTGGTGACCACGCTGTCGCGCCACCCGGGCGGGGCCACCGTGCAGGTGCATGCCCGCATCGGTGAGTCGTTCACGCTGGTCTATGACGCGGTCGTTTCCCGTGCGGGCCAGGGCGGCGCCCTGCCGTTCGCGACTGCCGCGGGTGTCGCCACCAATGGCTCGGCGACGGTGACGGCGGCCCCGGCACAGTCCGTTGCGGTTGCGGAAGACGAGGTGCCCGACGAGATTCACGACAACCTGCTCTCGGGGGCGGGCGCTGGCGCCGACTTCAAGAAGTGGAGCAAGGAGTCCGGCGAGCCGGTCATCGAGCGTCTGGCCGCGATCGTGTCGTTGGCCATGGGCTACGAGCCCGAAGACGTGCCGCGCGAGGTGCCGCTGATCGAGCTGGGTCTGGATTCGTTGATGGCCGTGCGCATCAAGAACCGTGTCGAGTTCGATTTCGACCTGCCCCCCATTCAGTTGCAGGCCGTGCGCGATGCGAATCTGCTCGATGTCGAGCGGCTGGTCGTCTACGCGTTGGAGAACCCCGACGCCGTGCACGAGCTGCACGACTACCAGCAGACCGACGAGTTCAAGGAGGCCGCGCCGAGCGGCGGCGTGCTGTCCAAGGCCGATCTCGAAAAGGCGCTGGAAGCCGCTCCGCAGGCCGCCGTGCCAGAAGCCGTCGCCGAGAGTGCTCCCGCTGCGGCGGAGCCGGAACTCTCTGCGGAGACCTCCGAGCTGGCCAAGGCTGCCGCAGCGATGAACCAGGAGGCCATCGCCGAGGCGCTGAATGCCGATGTGCCACCGCGTGATGCGGCCGAACGCGTCGCCTTCGCGACGTGGGCCATTGTCACCGGTGAGTCGCCGGGCAGCATCTTCAACGCGCTGCCCAAGATCGACGACGCGACGGCAGAGAAACTCGCAGAACGCCTTTCGCAGCGCGCCGACGGCGAAATCGCCGCCGAGGAGGTCAAGCTCGCGCCGACCATCGAGGCACTGGGTGAGGTTGTCCGCAGCCGACTGGAGGCCGGCAAGATCGACGGCTTCGTAAGGACCCTGGCGCCAAGGCCGGAAGGGTCTGCTGGGTTGTCTGCCATCCCCGTCTTCGTGTTCCATCCGGCGGGCGGGTCGACGGTGGTCTACGAGCCGCTGCTGAAGCGTCTGCCCGAGGGCACACCGATGTTCGGCTTCGAGCGCGTCGAGGGCACCATCGAGGAGCGGGCCGCCCAGTACGTGCCCAAGTTGATGGAGCTGCACAAGGGCCCGTTCATCCTCGCCGGGTGGTCACTCGGTGCGGTGCTGGCGTACGCGTGCGCGGTGGGTCTCAAGGAGGCCGGTGCCGAGGTCGCATGGGTCGGCAATATTGACGGGGTGCGCCCCGGAACGCCGATCTTGCAGACCACGGAAGAGAACCGCAAGCGCTGGGACCGGTACGCCAAGTTCGCGGAGAAGACGTTCAACGTGCAGATCCCGGCCATCCCGTATGAGCAGCTGGAGGAGCTCGACGACGAGGGCCAGGTGCGGTTCGTGCTGGAGGCCGTCAAGGCCAGCGGCGTCCAGATTCCGGGCGGGATCATCGAGCATCAGCGCACGTCCTACCTCGATCAGCGGGCCATTGACACCTCGAGCCCGGTGCCGTTCGACGGGCATATGACTCTGTACATGGCGGACCGGTACCACGACGACGCCATCACCTTCGAGCCCGCGTACGCGACTCGCCAGCCCGACGGTGGCTGGAGCGAGTTCGTCTCCGATCTCGAGGTGGTTCCGGTCGGTGGGGAGCACATCCAGATCATCGACGAACCGTTCATCGCTAAGGTCGGTGCTCATATGAGTCAGGCATTACGCGCCATCAACGCCAATGCGGGCCAGCAGGCTGAGAAAGGTTAGAACCGTGCCACCACACACAACCGCCGAGAAGGTCGCCGACCTGCGTGAGCGGATTGCCCGCACGCAGGAGCCGGGTGACGCTAAGGCCATCGCCAAGCGTGATGCCAAGGGCATCCCGAGTGCGCGCGCCCGCATCAACTCCCTGCTCGACAAGGGCAGCTTTATGGAACTCGGTGCATTCGGGCGGACGCCGGGTGACCCCAATGCGCCGTACACCGACGGCGTGGTGACCGGCCTGGGCCGCATCGATGGTCGTCCGGTGGCGGTGTTCTCACACGACCAGACGGTGTACCAGGGGAGCGTCGGCGAGATGTTCGGCCGCAAGGTCGCCAAGCTCATGGAATGGGCGGCCACCAACGGCTGCCCGGTGATTGGCATCAACGACTCGGCGGGTGCACGTATTCAAGACACCGCCACGTCACTGGCCTGGTACGCCGAGCTGGGCCGTCGTCACGAAGCGCTGCGCGGCATGGTCCCGGAGATCTCCTTGATCTTCGGAAAATGTGCGGGTGGAGCGGTGTACTCACCGATTCAGACCGATCTCGTGGTCGCGGTGCGCGATCAGGGCTACATGTTCATCACCGGACCCGACGTCATCAAGGACGTCACCGGCGAGGATGTCACGTTCGACGAACTTGGCGGCGCGGACGTACAGGCTCAGCGCGGCAACATCCACAAGGTGGTCGAGGACGAGGCGGCCGCGTACCGGTACGTGCGCGATTATCTGAGTTTCTTGCCTTCCAACACATTTGACTATCCGCCGATCGTCAACCCGGGCCTGGAGCCCGAGATCACCGAGGACGATCTGTACCTCGACACGCTCGTCCCGGACAGCGATAACCAGGGTTACGACATGATGGAGATCCTGCTGCGGATCTTCGATGACGGTGACGTGTTCGAGATCGCCGATCAGCGCAGCCCGTCCATGATCACCGCGTTCGCCCGTATTGACGGTCATCCGGTGGGGGTGATCGCCAACCAGCCGATGCACATGTCTGGCGCGGTGGGCAACGAGGCCTCCGACAAGGCCGCCGGTTTCATCATGTTCTGCGACTCTTTCAACCTTCCCTTGGTGTTCGTCGTCGATACCCCGGGTGCCATGCCGGGGGTGGAGGAAGAGAAGGGCGGCATCATCAAGCGTGGCGGGCGTTTCTTCAATGCCATGGTCCATGCCGACGTTCCCAAGATGACCGTCATCATTCGCAAGGCATATGGCGGCGGGTATGCGGTTATGGGCTCCAAGCAACTCTCCGCCGACCTGAACTACGCATGGCCGACCGCACGTATTGCCGTGATCGGTGCCGAGGGTGCGGCGCAGCTGCTGGTCAAGCGATTCCCCGACCCGACCGCGCCCGAAGTGCAGAAGATTCGAGCGGACTTCATCGAGGGCTACAACGCCAACTTGGCCACGCCGTGGATCGCCGCCGAACGTGGCTACATCGACGGTGTGATCGAGCCGCATCAGACCCGATTGTTGTTGCGTAAGTCGCTGAAGTTGTTGAAGGATAAGCAGATTAGCCGCGTTCAGCGTAAACACGGCCTGATGCCCCTCTAACGATTCAGCACAGGAAGGCCCCCGCACGCATTGCGTGTCGGGGGCCTTCCTGTCGGAAGAGTTCAGTCGCGCAGGACGAGCGCGCGGCTGCCCGCGTGGGCCCACACCATGGCGGCACCTATCGAGATCAGGACTGTCACCCAGGAGAACCAGGTGACGTTGGCGCGGGGGCCGGAGATGAAGCTGTCCTGCACCGCCGGCCAATACGTCGGCATCAGGTGTACGTAGCCGAGCCCGAGGACGCTGGCGGTACCGACGATCACGGTGGCCTCGGGCGCATGCTTGCGGTGGCGCAGGATCATCGTCACTGCAATCGCGATGAGAACCGCGTGCGTGGCGGAGAGGGCGGAGAGGTAGGTCGCAGTCGGCGGCGCTGCGGTCACGCCGCGCCGTAGGTGGTCGATGACGTCCAGTCCCCAGCCGACGACGAAGGCGATGGTGGCCGCCCGCAGGAACCTGTCGGCGCGTGTGGTGAGTTCCGTCATCGCGACCTCCGTTGGCTACTACAACCGATAGTAGATGCCTAACCCTTGCCTGGCCAGGTGCTTTCCTCGGCACGGTACGACTCTCCGTGGGGGTCGAGGCAATGACTACTCGCCTCAGTGTCCTCGTGGTCGACCTGCAACGTGGTGTGGTCGATGTCGTACTGCGTATGGAGTAACCCCTCGATCTCACGCCGTATTCCGTGACAGTCCGCGTCGGGTGCCACCAAAATGTGCGCCGACAGTGCGGGCTGACCGGAGGTGATCTGCCAGATGTGTAGGTCGTGCACTTCGGCGACGGCTGGCACCGAGGCCAGCTGGGCCCCGACGGCATTGGGATCCAGGTTGGCCGGCGCCGCTTCCAGGAAGATGCGACCTGATTCGCGCACTAGGCCCCAACCGGCCTTGAGCATCAACGCGGCCACGACGAGTGCGGCGATGGCATCGGCTCGGGTGAAGCCGGTGAGCCACACCACGGCACCGGCGACTGCGGTGGCGATGAAGGCGTATAGGTCGTTGAGGATGTGCTGGAAGGCACCCTCGACATTCAGGCTGGATCGGTTGGCCTTGCTGATGCACCAGGTGGCGGCCACGTTGACGACGATTCCCGCGAGGGCGGTGACGAACACGAGCAGGCCCGACACTTCCGGAGGAGTGATCAGTCGGCGGATGCCTTCATAGATAAAGAAGGCGGCAAGCAGAAACAGGGTGACGCCATTGGCCTGTGCCGACAGGATTTCGGCACGCTTGAGCCCATAGGTGTAGCTGCCGCGAGCGGGGCGCGAGGCGAGCCGAATGGCGATGAGCGCCAGCACGATCGAGGCCGCGTCCGTGAGCATGTGCCCGGCATCGGAGATCAGGGCCAGGGACTGGGCGATAAAGCCGATGACCACTTCGATGGCCATGAAGCCGCCGATCAGGACCAGCGCGATGGTCAGCCATTTGCGATCGGCGTCCGCACTCACGCCGTGGCCGTGCGAATGTCCGGATTCGTGCTGGTGTGCGTCCGTAGCCATGCCTGCTCCTTCTCGTCTGACTCATGCAAACATATGCATGCTAGCATTTGTCATGACAAACGTTCAGCCCTTGACGTGTCCCAAGTGTGAGTCGCAGATGCTGTCGACGAAGTGGTTTGGTGTGCGCACGTTCCAATGCACAGGATGTGCAGCCGTGCTGGTGGAGCAGGACAGCCTGCAGCAGTTCGTGGACGGCGCCGCCCGCTTCGGCCCGTCGGCGCATATCGACCAGGCGCCTGCGGCGCAGTCGTATCCACCCCCACCGCAGGACTACCGCGGCATCATGGGTGGGCTGTTCGGCGGTGGGAGCCACGGTAATCGCCGCCGTGGCCACCATTAGCTAGGGCTTGATACGCGGCCCTACGGCTTGATCCGGATCTTGTTCGGCTTCCACAGTCCGCTGTGCACCGCGGAGCCGTACTCGATCTGCGCCGGCTGGGCGTCGACAATGGTGTCGAACTTGCGCAGTGAACCCCAGTCCCTGCCCCAGTCCCTCGAGAGGTAGGTCGGCATCACATGCGCTCGCAGGAGTAGATCGGTGATGCCGAGTAGGCCGCCGTTCTCGCCATCCTGCCAGGTGTCGGTGTCCTTGCGCTTCTGGTCGTAATCCGGTGTGATGCGGAACTCGGGTACCTCGGTGATCCCGTATTGGTGCAGCATCGGCTGCTGGCAAGGGAAGACGAGTCCCACAGTCCAGTCCAGGAGTACCGGCCTCTTGCTACCCACATACTCCTGCAACGACTTCAGCTCCGGCACCCGCGGCGGGGCGAAGGCCAGCCAATCGCCCGGGGTAAGCGATCCGTCAACCGCCACGATGCGTACCGCGGTCGCGGAATCGGGGATATCCGAGCGATCGAAGCGCAGATTGCGCCACGAGGGCGCAGGCCCCAGATCGTAGGGCGTCAGGCGTCCGGCCGGTGTGAATGCGCCGTCCGGACCAGCCGTACCGTACTCCAATTGCAGTGTCTGACCGGACATTTCGCCCTTGACATTCTTGGCCGCAATGGTCCCGGCGGCGGTGACCACCACCAGCGGATGGGCGGTATCGCGCGCCGGTAGCCGGTACCAGTCGGACGTCACCTTTGCCTGCTGTTGCGGCCCAACGCGGTAGGAGCCCACGATCGGTACCCGTGCCGGATCCAACCCGTAGGGAAGGCGCACCCTGGAGCCGTTGACACCCGGAGCCTGGGTGCGGTCCTTGGAGTCCCAGTCGTAGTCGGTTCCCGGCCGCGAGTCGCTCATACGGATGGACTCCGCCACGATCTTGTCCGGTACCCCATCGGGGCTGAAGCCGGAGGGATCGGTGCCCCCGAGCGGGCCCAGCGGGCCGGTGGGTGCCGCCGGACCTTCCCCGGCAGATAGGAATCCGGCATTCGCGTCGGATTCGACGAGAACGTCATCGGCTAGCCCGCACCCGCCTGCGAGTTCGCGGATATTGGCCCAGCCGTTGGAGTACGACGGATACTGACGAACGACGCCGATCGTCAGCTGGCAGATGGATGTCAGCACCATGAACCCCGCGGCCCAGGCTACCGGGGCGGAGGTGATGGACCTCGTGATGCGGTTGTCGTCGTGTCTCGGCGAGAAGTGCAGCCATGCGGCATAGGCCACGGCAAGTGCGAACAGCGCGAAGAATATTGTGCTGACGCTGATTCCGGCGATCTTGGGCATGCTGCTGTTGAAGGGAACGCCGAAACTCGAGACGTACCACCATCCGGCGGCACTGGCCCAGCTCAGGGCCAGCACGAAGAGCACCGTCGCCACGACGGCCATCCGGTTACGGCTCCAGCGCAGCACGTGTGGCGATACCAGCACCGTGGCCAGGGCCGCCACGGCAGCACCCAGGGCGGCGAAGAGTCCGAAGTGGTGCACCCACTTGGTCGGCGCGAACATCAGGAAGAAGATGGTGCCGAAGACGACACCTAGCACGCGCCAGGCCGGCCCGCGGGCGACACCGGGAACCCTTTTGCGGCGCAACAGGATAAACATCGAGATGAACAGGCACGCGGCGATCAGCAGGAATCCGAAGCGTCGCGATACCGAGCCATCGACCGTCGGCAGGAACATGTAGTAGTAGCGCAGGTTGTCGGTGTACCACGCCTGTGACGGGCCGATAGCCGTGCGAATTCTGGTGGCCTCGAAGACCGTTGCCAGGGTCTGATCGGAGAACACCACCGGCAGGATGACCGTTCCGGCGGCCAGCATCGGCGCCACCAGCGGCCAGGTGCCCACTTGGCGATGCTTGGTCACGATGATCCGCAGAATGGGCCGGCCTCCGGCGAGCAGCGCGGCGACGGCGATCAGGCCCGTCGGCTGGATGCCGAGGGTGAAGGCCGCGGTGACGGTGGCCAGCGCGGCGGGGGTCAGCCGGCGTGAGGTGATGGCGCGCTCGATGAGCACCCAGGTGATCAGTGACCCGACGGCGATCTGCCCTTCGGGGCGCAGGCCGTTGTTGAACGGGAACCACGAGGCCAGCAGCACAAAGCCGGCCGCCCAGGCTGCGGGCTTACTGCGCGCGACGGCGGGCCCCAAGCGGGGCAACACTTCCCGGCTTATCAGCAGCCAGCAGACCAGCGAGGCGACCAGGTCGGGCAGCCGGATCCACAGGCTGATGTCGCTGACCTTGGTCATGATGGCCAACAGGTTGTAGTACCAGCCGAAGGGGTCCTCGGGGCTGCCGAACCAGCGGAAGTAGTTGGCCATGTATCCGGCGTGCTCGGCGGTACGTGCCATGCCCATCTGGTAGCCGTCGTCCGAGGATCCAGCGCCGATCACGTACCAGACCACCAGGGCGCCCATGATCACGACATCGGTGAAATCGAAGCGGCGCCAACGGGTGGGGATGATCCGACGCATTCGATGGCCGTCGGTCCGGTCGATCCGCCACAGCGCCAGCAGCGCGACGATGGTGGAGATCACCGCGCCCACCATGGCCGCCAGTTTGAGAAGAGTGGGACTCGAGGAGAACCGGGTGTCGATATGGGCTGTCAGGCTCAGTCCTGCCGGTGCCGGACCGCTGAGCTGAGTGAAGACCCCAACGATCTGCGGCCGCAGGTTGGGATCGGGGAATCCGCTGACCAGATCAGCGGACTTTTCGGCTCCCTCACCGCGAAGACCCTCGAATGTGGCGAAGGTGCCCTTGTCCGAGGACGTGATGACGATCTGTCGGCAGTCACTCGAGGCCACCTTGCTGCGCGGAACGCTGGCGATGACCACGTTGCGGTCGGTGATATCGACGCGTTCCTTGGACGCCCGGACGAACAGGCTCTGTAGCGCAGCCTCTTTGCCTTCGGGAGGAGCGGTGCCCAAGATGACAACGCCGTCCGCCGGCGCCGAGTTGATCACGGCACACGGCACGGTCACCGTCATGTCCGTGGGTGTCTGGGTGATCAGTGGAGCGGTGACGTTGTTCAACTGACCCTGCTGCGGCCAGTCGAGAGTCGCGGTGGACACCTTGACCGGAAGTAGTGGGATGGAAACGCTCAACACGAAGCCGAGCAGGCCGAAAACGGTTGCCGTCCAACGTGCGATGTTGAGCTTGCGGGCCTCGGCGGAGGCGTCTGTCACGGAGTTCTGTGTCATGGCAGGGCTCGAATCGGTCCTTTGCGGGCCCAGCCGTTCACGACGACGGTGCCTTCGGTGAGTTGTGCGTCGGGCGCCAGATTCGGAGCGACGATGGGCTCGTACTTCTCGATCGAGCCCCAGTCGCGGAACCAGTCGTTACGCAGATAGGTGGGAACCGAGGAGGTCCGCAGCAGCGCGGTGGTGAACATGAACGGCCCACCGTCCTCGGCCGACATCCACATGTTCGACGACGTCGCGACCTGCTTGTGCTCGGGCATCACCCGGAACTTGGGCAGCTCGGCCACGCCAAGACGTTCACTGAACGGCCGCTGGCACGGGAAGTTCTGCGCCACCGCCATATCCAGCAGCACCGGTGTGTCGGAGCCCAACAGATCCTGTGCGGTCTTGAGGGTGGGGACCCGGGGTGGAGTGAACGCCAGCCACTGGTCACTGGACAGGTTCGGGTCGTCGGCGATGACCCGAACCACATTGGCTCCTGCCGGTGCGGTCTTCATCGGGAACCGTAGGTTGCGCCATACCGTCTGCGGCCCGATATCAATGGGAAAGTCCTGACGAAGAGCCTTGACGCCACCGGGGCTCTGCTGGTCTCGGACACCCCACTCCAGCTTGAGCGGTTGGCCGTAGTTGATTTCGGGGTTGAAGGTGCCGTCCTGCTGGAATGACCAGATTGCACCCGCTGCCGACATCACCACCAATGGCCGATCCGGGCTGGGCGGCGGAAGCTCGTACCACGAGGACTTGAGGTGTGCAGCAATGGAATTCTCACCGTAGCTACCCATTACCGGCGTGCGGGCCGGGTCCAACCCGAACGGCAGTAGTGCGCTGGAGCCGTTGATTCCGGTGGCACCGGCACCGCCGGTGGTCCCAGCCGCATCACTGACCTCCATGATCGGCGCGTTGGGCGAGGCATCGGAGTTCACCAGGCCCGGCTTGCCGATGACGGGCAGTGAGGTCATGCCGATCCCCACGCCGTCGGGGATGAACCCCACGGGGTCCATGCCCCCCAGCGGCCCGTACTTTCCGGCCTGCTGTCCCGGAACCGGTTGTAGCAGGCCGTCATTGGCGTCGGGCTCGACCAGCACATCGCGCGCCATGGCGCACGGGTCATTGCCGGTCAGCGCCAACAGGTTGGCCTTGCCGGTGGTGTAGGTGTCACTGCGCGCGTAGACGCCCTTGGCCAGAGAGGAGACTTCGAGGATCACCATGATCGCGGCGACGATCATCAGCGGGGTAGACGCCAGAAGGCGGTTGCGGCGGGTGTTCTCGACCTCGGTGTGCCCGGCGTAGTCCAGGCGGAAGTGCAGCCAACCGGCCATCAGTGCGGTGATGATCGAGAGCACCAGGAACATGGTGGTGACCGGATGTCCCGCGATGACCGGTTGCTTATCGAACCACGGGACGCCGTAGTTGCCGACATAGAACCATCCGTTGATGCCCGACGTCGCCCACGCCAGGATGAAGAGCAGCGCGGTCACGTACAGAGCCAGGTTGCGTCGTGAATGCAGCCCGACTCGTGCGAACGTGAATGCGGCCACCGCGCCGAGCGCACCGGCCAACCCGGCGAAGATGCCGAACTGGATGGCCCACTTGGTGGGGGTGAAGGTGAGCAAAAGCAGCCCGATCGCGGTGCTGCCGAGGAGCCGCCACACGGGCCCGCTGGCCAGCCCAGGCAGCACCCCCCGGCGCAGTAGCACTGCAAGTGTGCCGAAGAGACAGAGCAGCAGGATGAACACCGCGATGCGGCGCGTGAGCGAGCCGTCGACGTTGGACTCGACGGTCAGGAAGTAATAGCGCAAGAACTCCTGGTACCAAGCGATCGTCGGGCCGACCACGTACTTGATGCGGGCGGACTCCGCGACAGTGGCCAGGGTCTGGTCCCGGAAGGTGAAGGCCAGTACACCCGCGACTGATGCTGCCAGTACCGCAACGGGAGTGAATCGTCCGTACCGCAGGCGCCGTACGGCGACGACGCGGGCGATGGCTCGGCCACCCGCGAGCAGTGGACCCAGCGCGATGAGCCCCTGGGGGGCGACGGTGGCGGCGAGAAGCGCGGCGACGATCGCCAGCGCGGCGGGGGACAGCCGGCGGGTCGCGATGGAGCGTTCCACCAGGATCCAGGTGATCACGGTGCCGAACACGATGATCGGCTCGGGCCGCAGGCCGTTGTTGAACGGCAGCCAGGCGGCAAGGAATACCAGTGCCGCGGTCCACACCGCGGTCCGGCTTGCCGCGAGTTGTTCACCCAGTCGGGGCAGCATCCTCCTGCGCAGGATGTACCAGGTGCCGATGCCCGCCAGGGTCGCCGGCACCCGCATCCAGACGCCGACCGTGCTCACCTGGGTGAGCCAGCTCAAAAGGGTTGCGTACCAATCGAATGGGGAGGCAGTGGCACCGAAGTAGCGGTAGTACTCGGTGACGTATCCGGCCTGGTGGGCTACCCGTGCCTCGACCAGGACATTACCGTCGTCTGAGGTGATAGCGCCGATCACATGCCAAAGAAGAAGGGTGCCAACAACTCCGATATCGGCGACACCATTGGTCAGCAGTGCCGCGCGAGCCGGTAGGCGGAATGAGGGCCGAGCGCGCTTACGTCCGCCGCGCTCCAGCACGGCCAGTGCGCCGATGGCGACCGCGACCGCGGCAAGGCCGAGCATCATCGCCGCCAGCTTCAATGTTGTTGGGCTGGTGATGAACCGGGTATCGACCACCACATGGGCTGTCGGCCCGTCCGCCGCTGGAGGAACCTTCAGGTCGGTGAACAGGCCAGTCACCTGAGGCTTGTTCTCGATGGCCAGGGTCCCGTTGGCATTGGGGAGTCCGGCGAAGTTGGCGCCGATGCCGCCGGCGTTGGCCCAGATATCCAGTGAGGTGCATCCGCCGGCTTCCACCGCCTTGCGCGGGGCGACCGTCGCGACGTTGTCGCGGAAGGCGACCACCACCAGATCGGAGGTGGCGCGGACGAACAAGGCGTGCCGGCTTGCCTCGAAGCCGCCGTCGGGACTGGTGGACAACACCACGCCGCCACTGGCGGGCAAGCTCGCTATGGCAGTGCACGGGATGTGCGCTTCGAAGGACAGCGGTGCGCCCGACACCAACGGTGCCGTGATGCTGGCGATGTTTCCGTCGGGTGTGACTCCCTGGGGCCAGTTGATATCGACGGTGGACTGGCGGACCGGCAGCAGGGGAACAAGCACGCACAACAGCACACCGATGGTGGCCGCAGCCAATGAAATCAGACGTGCCCGCTGGGCTGTACCTGCTATCGCGGACTTTGGAAGCGGCGAAGGCACGAGGGCGATGGTATGTGACGAAGCTTCGGGTACCTCAATGCAGCGCGCTCGGTTGGCCGGATTGAGACCTCCAATTCGGATACCAGCCGATACCTTGACATAAGTATCAAAGAGTATCGGGGATGTCGGTCCTACCTGATACTTATTGATACAACTGACTCAGTATCAATAAGTATCAGGTAGGACGTTATGCAGCCGAGCCCGTACACACCAGGCCAGGTGGCACGCGAGGTGGTCGGCCGGGCAGAACAGCTTGCCGAGATCGGTGAGCGGCTGATGTACATGGCCGAGCTCGGCCGGCTGATCGGGCGTATCCGCGTCGACACCGGCCCGCGTGGAGTCGGAAAGACGTCACTATTGCGCGAGGTGCAGCGCGATGCGGAGGCCCGCGGTGTGGTGACGGTGTGGGTCACCGCGGGAGGAGACGAGCCACTCGCGGCGGCGATAGCGACCCAGATTCGCGCCCGCGTCACGGCGTGGAAGAAGAAATCACGCGGCCGCCTGCTGCGCGCCATCGATCAGGTGAGCATCACCGCGGGCGTGCCGGGCGTGGCTCAGGTCGGCGCGACCGTCAAACCGGCACAGAGCGCGCAATCCGCCATGTCTGGTCCGTCGTTCAAGGAACTGATCATCGAGACCGCCACGGCGGCGCGCGACGAGGGACACCGCGGCCTGGTGCTGCTGATCGACGAGGTTCAGGACGCCGACCGGGTGGGGCTGCGTACCTTGGCCGTGACGTGGCAGGATCTGCAGGCCGAGGCCGACACCCTGCCCGCCGGAGTGTTTGCGGCCGGCCTGCCGCAAACGCCTGAGATCATCAGTGCCGCAGCTACATTCAGTGAGCGATTTGCCTATCGCACCCTGCATCGTCTCGGTGCGGACGCGTCCCGAGTGGCGCTCGTCAAGCCTGCCGGCGCGGTCGGGGTCGAGTGGGCCCAGGACGCGCTCGATGCCGTGATTGCGCAGACGAGCGGGTATCCGCACACCTTGCAGCTATACGCGGACGCGGCCTGGGCGCGCGCCGGATATCCGGATCCCGGGGGCCAGATCAGGATGTCCGATGTTGAGCACGCCGCGCGTCAGGTCGCCGAGGATATGGACTCGCTCTTTCGCGCACGCTGGAACAACGCCACCCCGGTGCAGCGGCAGTTCATGTCGGCGATGGCGCAGTCGCTGACCGATGATCGCTTGGCGACCCGGTCCGATATCGCAGCCGTCATGGGCCGGGATTCGCGGGCGATAAGCGCCGCGCGCGCCGGCCTCATCGACAGAGGCCTCATCGCCGTCGCGGGCCATGGGCTCCTGGAGTTCACCATTCCTGGTTTTACGGAATTTGTTCGCGCACAAGATGACTGACTCTTCGCCGACGCGCCGTGTGCTGCGTCTCCCCTTCGCGAAAATGCGTCGAAAACCCTGGTCCCGGCGCGGGATGAGACCTGTAGATAACCGGTGCGGTAGTCGAGTCAAAACTCGACGACACCAACACGCGGGTCCGGGCGCTCGAAGAGGGTCAGTCCGAGATCAAGGATTTACTCGTGCGTGCCCTGGAGAAGTGATCCCGCTCTAGTCATTGTGTGGCGACCTTTCCCGGACCGCCCCGGAGCGCTCGCATTTGGGATCGATCTTGACCGGGTGATATGGGCAGGGCTCGTTATCGGGTTTGGCTGCGGCCGCAGGGGCCGTGACCAGGGACGCCGTCAAACACGCGGCCATGACGAACTGCCGTAACATCGCAGGAACCTTCCTCTGGGTTGGTAGTCCAGAGGGGCGGGCCAGGGTCCAATCTGCTTCCGCCCCTCTGGGATCTCTGTGGAGACAACCCCATTGAAGTCGGCGGACCGGCTACTGGCTTCCGGTAAATTGCCAGTTTCTATCGAGAATCAGCCAAGTGCCGGATACTGGTTCTACCGGCTCTTACGCAGCGGCCCGGGCGTCCAGAGTCCACTGTGCACAGCGGTTCCGAGCTGCAGCTGTGCCACGGTGGCGTTCTTGTAGTACGGCGTAAACCGTTGCAGCGCACCCCAGTCGCGAAACCAATCGTTCTGCAGATAGGTCGGCACCGGTGTCGCCTTCAGCAGCAGTTCGGTGATGCCCAGCGGGCCGCCGCCAAGGTAGTCCATCACCGGTGAGTTCGCCTCCGCGCCAAAGCGGTCGGGAAGAATGCGCCACTTCGGGATCTCGATGACCCCGTTCTTATGGTCGAACGGGCGTTGACATGGGAAGGCGAGCCCCACAAGCCAATCCAGGAACACCGGATCGGAGCCCACCACTTCCTGCAACGTGCGCAGTGAGGGAACCCGGGGCGGGGTGACCGCTATCCAGTGCTGCGGAGCCAAATCGTCATCGATGGCAAGGAGCCGGATCCGGGTGGCCTCAGTCGGGATGGCGTCGCGGGACATTCGCAGGTTCCGCCATGCAGGCGCCGGGCCGAGGTCGGCAAACGAGATGGCGCCCATGACCTTTCCGTCTTCCCGGGCAAACTGCACCTGCAGCTCGACCGGATCGAAGCGGCCAGCCGCCGCGAGGACGATCAGCGGTTTGGTGGCGTCCTTGGGAGGCAGGCGATACCACGCCGACTGCAGTCGGGCGGCACGTTGGCTGCCGATCTGATAGCTGCCCATGACAGGCGTGGTCTCGGGCTTGAGGTCGAAGGGCAGCCGGGCCAATGATCCGTTGACGCCGGGGGCAACCGTGGTGCCGCCTTCGGTACCTTCCTGGCTTCCGGCCGCGTTACCGCTCTTGTCGCGTTCCACAAAGCTGTCGGAGCTCTGCGGATTGTTCTCCTCGTCGGCGGACACATCCGACGGAATCCCGTTGGGATTGAACAAGATGTTGGTGTCGGCGGCCAGGGCCTGCCCGACGGGGGCATCGATGGGCTGCAGCATCCCGGCGTTCGGACTCTCCTCCACCAGTACGTCGTTGGCCAGCCCACAGCCGTGCCCGCGCAGCGCATCGAGGTCGGAACGTCCCACCGACCATGCGGGGTACTGGTTGACCATGCCTGCGGTCAGCGAGAACACCGACCAGATCACGACGATCCAGGTGCCGACGGCCAGGGGAGATTCGGCCACACGTGCCAGCACCGGATGCACCGGAGTGCGGCCGGGATGGTCACGGCCCGTGAAGTGCATCCATGCTGCCAACAAGATGGCCAGCACGCACAGGCCGAAGAACACGGTACTGATGCCGAAGTGCCACTGCGGGAAGGAATTCGACCAAGGCACGCCGAAGTTGGAGACGTACCACCAGCCGTTCACGCTGGAGAACGAGAGTGAGAGGACGAACAGCACGATCGCGGCATACAGCGTGCGGTTACGTGGGGAGCGCATCGCCGCTGCGGTCACTGCCACCGCGGCCAGTGCGCCCAGCGATCCGGCCAGGCCGGCGAACACCCCGAAGTGGTGGGTCCACTTGGTGGGGGTGAACATGATCGCGACGAACGAGATCAGGGTGATACCGATGATCCGGCGGCTGGGGCCGCTCGCAGTACCGGGGATCTTGTTCTTGCGCAATGTCATCGCCACGGCCACACCGAGCGCGGTGACCAGGGCCAGCACCGGGAACCGCCGGGAGATGGCGCCGTCGGTGGTGGGCAGGAAGAGCCGTTCGTACCGGACGTGTTCGTCGAACCAGTTCAGTGATGGTCCGACGGCCGACTTGAGTGCGTTGGCCTGGATCTCTCCGACGAGGGTTTGATCCCGGAAGATGACGATCAGCGTTACCAGCCCGGCCGCCAGAATCGGTGCGAGGAGCGCGGCGTAGCCGAATCGCTTCGCACGCTTGCCCACGATGGTGCGCAGTGGTCCGATCGCGACCAGCAGTGCACCGATGGAGGCGATACCCGTCGGCCCGGAGAACAAGGTGAGTGCGCCGATGATGCACGCGGCCGCCGCCGGAAGCAGCCTGTTGGTGGCGATGGACCGCTCGACCGAGCACCATGTCAACAGGATGCCCAGGGCAATGATCGGTTCGGGCCGCAGGCCGTTGTTGAACGGCAGCCAGAACGCCAGGAACATCGCGGCCGCCGTCCAGGGCACCACCGGATTGGTGCGCGCGGCGTGACCCAGCCGCGGGATGACCTCGCGGCTGATGACCGCCCAACACAGCAAACCCATGATCAGCGTGGGCAGGCGCATCCAGACGCTGGCGGTGCTGACGTGCGCCCAGATGGTCAGCAGGTCGTAGTACCAGCCGAAGGGCGATTCGGGGGTGCCGAACCAGCGGTAGTAGTTGGCCATGTACCCCGAGCGCTCCGCGACGCGGGCCATGGTGAGGATGTAGCCGTCGTCAGAGGTGTTGGCGCCGACGAAATGCCACCACACCAATACCGCGCCGACCAGTGCATCGAGCGGCCGCGGCTTCCACCAGCCCGCAGGCATGAAGCGCTTGTGCCTGCGTCCGTCGGCCGCATCAAGAGTGTGCAGGGCGATCAGCGAGATGCCGGTCAGTAGGACGCCGAGGATCATCGCGATGAACTTGATGACGGTGGGAGAGCTGCTGTAGCGGGTGTCGACGGTGGCCGAGAGATTCAGATCCTCGGGGGCGGGTCCGGATAGGTCGGTGAACACGCCGACGATCTGTGGCCGGAAGTCGTACCCACCGCGTTCCCCGGCGCGCGGCTGCCCGGGCTTGGCATCCTTGGCTCCCTGCGTAAGGCCGACGAACTTCCCGGTCACCTTGTCCGAATGCGCGGTTACTTCGAGTCGTTGGCAGTCGGGGCCGGTGACTTCGGACATCGGAGCGGAGACCACCGGTACGTTGCGCACGATCACGACGAGGTCGCCACCGGTGCGCTCGATCAGCATGCCGCGGTCCACGGCGTTGGGTGCCTGCTTGGGCACCGTGGACAACAGCACGTTGCGGTCGGGCAGGCCCTTGGCTGCCGCACAGGGCACCGTGATGGTGAGGTCGGTGGGGACGTATCCGATCAGGGGCGCGTCGACACTCGCGAGGGTGCCGTTCTGGGGCCAGTTCAGCGCAGCGGTGTCCTGCCGGACCGGCAGCAGTGGAGTGGCGATGGCCAGCAGCGCACCCAGGAAACCGGTGACGATCGCGATCAGCCGGGCCCTGCGGTAGTCGCCGTCGCCGTTGTCGGCGACCTTCTCCGTCGCATTGCCCTGAACCGTCACGGAGGAAGATGTTAGTTGGCGTGCCATGAGTGGCTTGCGCGAAGAGCGCTAAGTGCGCGGGGGAACCCGCACAACCAGGACGAAGGGCCCGATGGTTCGCACGCTGAACCGCGGGTCAGCGAACAACTGCTTGTTCAGCGTGACGGTGTATCGCTTCACATTCGGCTGGTTGGGATAGACATCCTTGGCGAGCCGCAGGGAGTAGTTGTCACCGGATTGGCGCATGAGAAGGACTGTGGGGGCCCGCCAGGGGAGTGCGTCGAGCGCATGGATCATCTCATCGGCGGTGTGCAGGTCTTCCCAGCTCTTGATCGCGGCCGCACGCTTGTCGAACTGCGCCAGGGGGTTCGCGTAGTGCGGGGTGAGTCCCTGGAAGCCGTAGTACGGGTAGAACGCCAGGAAGCTGTAGTCGGCGGTGAGCACCACGGTCTCATCGCGCGGCTTGCCGGTGATCTCGGTGATGGCCTTGTCGATGGCGCCGTAGTGACTTTCCGGGCCGGGCGGCCGTCGATCGGCGCGCTGGCCGGTGCCGTCGGTATCGGCGTATGCAATGACGATGTCATTGCGGAGCACGTTGGGGATGTCCTGGCTGAATGCCAGTGCGCCGGCCAGGCCGATGGCGGTCGCCACGAGCGTCGCGGCCTTGCTGCGCTGCGCTGCCCAGGCAGCCACCTCGACGAAGGCGAAGACACCCGCGGCGACGAGCAACACGGTGAGGGTGGGTACGAGCCGGAACGAGAGCAGGGTGGTCTTGGCGAGCGTGGCGAGCATGGACAGCAGTGACCAGAGATAGACGGAGACCACGCCGATCGCCAGAGCGCCCGCGCGCGCCGAGCCCCGTGCCCGGACCACAAGCCAGATGGTTCCGAGCAGGCACAGTCCGCCGAGCAAGGTGGGCTGCAGCATCGGGAAGGACAATTCGGCACCGTCATTGGGCAGGTAGTGCTGTGCCGATGCCGCCTTCTCCAATGAACGGCTCAGTGTGGCAACCACGTACGGTCCCCAGAAGACAAGCGCGAGAGCGATGGCAATGGCCATGATGGCCAGCCAACGCCACGCGGGTTCTCTTATCGACTGCCAGCCGTGCTGTCGCCATCGGCCGATGGCCACCGCCGTGGCCGCCACGGTGATGGTCAGTGCCGCAAATCCGAAGAGCAGCGTGTAGAACAGCGCGGCGAACCCCAGGAAGACGCCGAAGCCCACCACTGCTGCCCAGCCGGTGCGGCCGGTGGCGCGTAACCCGCTGTATCCGAGTACCAGTGCCGGGACCAGTAGCACGGTGATGATGGCGCCGTACGGCTCGGCGGACGTGTACGCGAGGGTGGCCGCGGTGGTTGCCGTGCTCACCACGAGTGCGTACTCGAAGCGAATCATTTTGTTCCACAACACAAACGCCGCGCATACTGCGATGGCCAGGGAGGTAATGGCCCACGGCTTGTACATCTCCCAGCCCGCGGTTCCGGTGAGCGCCGCCAGGCGCCCGCCGATCCAGAACCAGCCGGCCGGATAGAACGGCGGCATGTCCGGATAGGTCATATCGTGCAGCGCGGGCGAGTCGGTGAACCGTGTCACGTACTCGGTGCGGAACTGCTGGTCCACCGAGACTCCGAACAGGTACAGCTTGGTCGCGCCCAAGGGCATCCCCAGAGTGACCACGGTGAACGTCGACAAGAAGAGCAGCGAAAGCACTTTCGCGATGGCCTGGCGCCCCCTGCGCCACAGGACCCCCGCCAGCACCAACCCGGCGATGGCACCGAACTGCCCGACCGTGGTCAGGGCGTGCAGCTGGTTGGATGATCCGAAGGCAGGCCACTCCACCCGCGCGATCGCGACGAGCGCGACGGCGCTGACCGCAGCGGCCATGACGGCAGCGAGCATTAGGTCTTTGGTGGTGTCCAGCACATGCTGTCGCGCCGTCACAGTCGTCGGGGCTGTCATGTCGACGTGATTACACGGGCAACTTGCGGAAAATGGGCCGCGGAACGTGGCGCAGCACCGACATCACATAGCGCCATTGGCCGGGCGCCCAGATCAGCTCCTTGCCCGCGGCAGCCGAAGTCACCACCTGCTCGGCGATCTCCTCCTTGTCGACGGTGAAAGGAGCCTCCTTGGCGCCGGTAGCCTTCCAATGTTCGATCGTCGTGGTGGTGCGGACTTGGCCCGGACGCACCACCAGCACGTGGACACCGAACTCGCGCAACGCCTCTCCGAGGCCGAGGTAGAACCCGTCGAGGCCCGCCTTGGTTGAGCCGTAGACAAAATTCGACCGGCGGACCCGCTCGCCGGCAACCGAGGACATCGCGATGACCTGACCGAAACCCTGTGCCTTCATCTTCTGGCCGATCAGCACGCCGACGGAGACGGCGGCGGTGTAGTTGACCTGTGCGCTCAGCACCGCCTTGGCCTGGTTCTGCCAGAGCTCTTCGGCGTCCCCGAGGACACCGAAGGCGACGATGGCGACATCCACGTCGCCTTGCGCCCAAGCGGATTCGATGAGTGCGGGGTGGGATTTCGTATCGACGGCATCGAAGTCCAGGTACTCGACCGACTTGGCCCCGGCAGACTTGATCTGCTCGATGGCGGCCTCGCGCTTGGGTGCGTTGGGCAGGTCGGCCAGGATGACGCGCGCCTTGGCGTTCTTCAGGTAGCGCTCGACGATGGCCAGGCCGATCTCCGAGGTACCGCCGAGCAGCAGGATGGTCTGGGGGTTACCCGTTGCGTCAATCATTGTGTGGCTGAAGCCTTTCTAGAGCAGCTCGAGGCGGCGGGCCATATCGGAGGCGAACACGCCGTGCGGGTCGGCCTTGCGTCGGGTGGCGATCCACTCGTCAACGCGTGGGTACATCTTGTGGAACTTCTCCGCGTTTACCCGTGAATCCTTGGCGGTGTACACCCGGCCGCCGAACTCCATGGCACGGTTGTCGAGCTCGTTGAGGAACTCGTTGACGCCGGGTTTGTTGGGGAAGTCCATGGCGACATTCCAGCCCTTCATCGGGAAGCTCAGCGGCGCCTTGTTGCCCGGGCCGAACAGCTTGAAGACGTTCAGTGCCGAGTAGTGGCCCTGGGTCTGGATCCAGCGGATGATGCCCTTGAACTCATCGAGTGCATCGGGCGGCACCAGAAACTGATGCTGCGCGAAACCGGTTGGGCCGTAAGCGTATTGCCAGCCCGTCGTGATGTCGAGCATGTGATAGAACTGCGTCAGATTGACGATCTTGCCCTGGTAGTTGCCGCTCATCCGGTAGAACGCCTCACCGATTGCCATGAGCGACGGCTTGATCATGAAGTTGACCGGGAAGAGGTCGGGAAAGCCGGGTAGTTGCGGCGCAGTGAATTTGAGCGGGTCCTTGGCCAGCTTCGCGGGCAATTGGTCCAGTCGCGCGAGACTTCCGCGGCTGACGGCCGCGCGGCCCAGCTTGGGCGGCGGATTGATCAGGTCGAACCAGGCGCTCGAGTAGGTGTACTTGTCCTCGCTGCCGTCCTGGTGCACCGCGATGGTTTCATCCAGGTCCCGGGTGGCGACACCGTCGGCGATGAAGTAGGCCGTCTCGGTGCGTGTCATGGCGATCCGGGCGCGAACGACGATGCCCGTCAACCCATTACCGCCGACGGTGGCCCAGAACAGCTCGCTGTCCGGCCCATCGGGCGTGATGGTGCGCACCTCGCCATCTGCCATCAGTAGGTCCAGGGACTGGACGTGGTTTCCGAAGCTGCCGGCGCTGTGATGGTTCTTGCCGTGGATGTCCGAGCCGATGGCACCGCCCACGGTGACCTGACGGGTACCGGGCAGCACAGGAACCCACAGGCCGAAGGGGAGCGCTGCCTTCATCAACTGATCCAGGCTCACGCCCGCGTCGACGTCGGCGATGGCGGTCTCGGCACTGATCGAGTGCACCTTGTTCAGCGGTGTCATGTCCACGACGATCCCGCCGCCGTTGCACGCGTGATCACCGTAGGAACGGCCCAGGCCACGCGCCACGATGCCGCGGCGCAGATAGTCGGGGCTGCTGGGGCTCGCGTCGGCGACCCGCCGTATGGCCTCGGCAATGACGTCGACATCGGGAGTGGAGAGCACCTGCGCCACGGTGGGTGCGGTGCGGCCGAACCCGGTGAGGGTACGAGGAGTGAGAGGTAGCTCGGACTTCGGAGTTGTCATCGGTAATTGAGCGTAGCGGCTCAGCGTATCCGGAAGATCACAGCGCGCTGGACGATGAAATTGATGACGGTCGCCGTCCCCTGAGCGATGACAAAGGCCACCGGAACCCGCCACGGCTTGTCCTCTAACTGCATGTAGAACACGTAGTTGATGCCGACCTGGATGGCATAGGTCAGGCCGTAGAGAGCCATCACCGCGATGAACCGGGTCCGGCTGGGCTCGGCCTGGAAGGTCCAGCGCCGGTTGATCAGGTAGGCGGTGGTGGTTCCCGCGACAAAGCTGATGGACTTGGCGACGTTGACCTGGAGGCCCAAGTGCAGCAGCAGCACATACAGCCCGAAGTCGACGATGGCCGAGAGCCCGCCGGTGATGACGAAACGGGCCGCTTGACTGGTCAGCGACAGCGGTGCCTGCTCGGCTGGGGCATCTGACACGGCCCAGAGCCTATGTCAGGTGTGATCCCATGGCGCCGATCACGGGACCCCGCGCGTGACTTTCCGCGCGCAGGTAGGGTCGCCAAGGATTGCTGGAACATCGACGCGTGAGGGACAACCATGACGACTCCAGAGCACGGAAGGCACGAACGGGCCGAAGGCGAAGGCATTGATCCGCTGATCGACCTGTCGCGAGATCCCAACCCCGGAGTCGCCGACCACGCCAAAGAGGACGAGTAACCGCTCACACTCGTTGCGGGACGAACGCCTCGATCTCCTTCACCATGAACTCGGGCTGGTCCTCGCTGACAAAGGTGTAGCTGTCGGGGACCTCGACAAGTTTCGCGTCGGGCAGTAGCTGTACCCACCGTTGCGCATGCGCGAACGGGAAGAATGGCAGCGTGCGCGGCCACAGCAGCAGTACCGGTTGCTCGAAGGTGCGCAGCGTCTCTGCGGCGGCCAGGGTGTCGCGGTGATCGATCCGGCTGAGGAACGCGCGCACATCGCGGCGCACACCCTTCTGCTGCAGCAAGGGCCGGACCCACTCGCCGAGCACGTCCTCGGGGATGGAGTGTTTGGCAAGGGTGTTACCGAGCGCGCGCTGTGCGATCTTGAGCTTGAACGGGCGCAGCACGAAATCGGTGCCGGGGACGCGCGCCCAATACTGGAAGATTCGGATCGACTTCGGCAGGAAGTTGTCGAACGAGTCGCAGGGTGTCAGCACCACGCGGCCGATCCGCTCACTGCCGCCGACGAGCAGCAGCTGAGTGATGGCGCCGCCGGTGTCGGTGGCCACGACGGTCACATCGCGTAGATCGAGGGACTCGATGAGTTCTCGGATCAGCCCGGCCACACCGCGGGGGCCGATATCCGCGCTCGGATGCATCGGCGTCTTGTGGGCTCCTAGGGGCAAGTCCGGCGCGATGCAGCGGAACCGTTGGCTCAGCGGCTCGATGACCTTGCGCCACATGGTGCCGGTGACGAACAGCCCGTGTACGAAGACGATAGGAGGGCCGTCTCCCGTATCGCGGTAGTGGATGGGGCCGGCGGAGGACTCGAAAATGGGCATGCTTCGACCATCGCGCCGATCTGCTGCCATGACGAGGCATGGCACTGCCAGACGGTGCCATCCGAAGGCCGTTCTAGAGGCCTGTGGCCGTCAGCACACCGCACAGCGCGTCGACGGCGGGCACGAAACCGTGATCGGACGGGGTGCCGAAGCTGATCACGATTCCGTCCGGGTCGGGGACATGCGCACCGGCCAGGGGGTGCCGCAGCCGTGACAGGCCGGCCAGCGCCACGCCCGCCTCACCGGCTCGGTACAGCACGTCGGGTTCGGCGCCCTCGGGCAGCGTCAGCAGCAGGTGCAGTCCGGCCGACAGGCCCCGGACCCCGACGTTGTACTCCGAAAGTCGTGCGACGAGTAGGTCGCGCCGGCGCCGGTATCGGCCGCGCATCCGCCGGACGTGCCGGTCGTAATGGCCGCTGGCAATGAAGTCCGCCATGGTCAGTTGCGAGATGGCGTCGACGTACCACTGCCCGCCGCCGGCAGCCGCCACGGCGGCGTCCACCAGATCCGGTGGCAGCACCATCCATCCCAGGCGGATTACGGGGGACAGGCTCTTACTCGCCGAGCCGAGATACACCACGTGATCGGGATCGAGACTTTGTAGCGCGCCGACGGGCTGGCGGTCGTATCGGAATTCACCGTCGTAATCGTCTTCCAGGACATACGAGTCGGTGCGGCGTGCCCAATCCACTACCGCGGTGCGCCGTGCCGGATGCAACGGCAGTCCATGCGGGAAATGGTGCGCGGGAGTGATCATGGCGGCGCGCACGTCGAGGGTGTCGAGGTCGCTGACCACAGCGCCCTCCTCGTCGAACCCGATCGGGGTGCTGGAGCCGCCCGTTGCTTCGATGCAGTCGCGAAAGATGAAGAGCCCGTACGCTTCCAGGGCGATCGGCCGGGTCAGCCCATACATTCGGGTGAGGATTTCCACGGCATGACGGGTGCCTGCGCAGATGACGACCGAATCGGGCGAGGTTCGCACACCCCGCACGCGGCCCACGTATTCGGCGACGGCAGAGCGCAATTCGGGGCGTCCGCGGGGATCTCCTGCTCGCAAGGCCTCATGCGGGGCGTTGCTCAGCGCGCGGCGCACGGAGGCGAGCCAGTCCGTGCGCGGGAAAGCGGTGACGTCCCCGGAGCCGGGCATCAGGTTGTGCGGTGGGGAAGAGCCCGCTCCGTGTGGTCGAGGCGGGAAGCCCCCGCGAGCGGGAGGCACCCCCAGGTTCTGGCCACGATTGACCACGCGGGTGCCCGAGCCCTGCCGCGATTCGAGCCATCCTTCGGCAACGAGCTCCGCGTAGGCCTCGGCGACGGTGTTGCGCGCCAGCCCGAGGTCGATCGCCAGAGTGCGGGAGGGAGGCAGCATCGCCCCCACCGTCAAGCGTCCGGACCGGACTGACTCACGAAGCGCGGAAATCAGGATGTCGCGCACGCCCCGGGCCCCGGGCGTGATGGCGTGTCGCACGTCGAGATGCAGGTCATGGCTGAGGGGCCGGGCCTCTGCTGTTCTCAAATTGGCCCATGAACTCATGCCGGAATTGAACCATGAAAATGGGTCTTTCTGCTTCTACGGTGGAGGACATGACACAAACGCTGAACGCCCCGACCCACCAGCGCCGACTCCGTATGGAGAAGGCCTCCCCCGAGGTCTACGAGGCCATGATGGCGCTGAGCATCGCCTCGGCCAAGGACGTCGAGCCCGGCCTCGCCGAGCTGATCAAGATCCGCGCGTCGCAGCTCAATCACTGTGCGTTCTGTCTCGATATGCACACCCACGACGCCCGCAAGCAGGGTGAGACCGAGCAGCGCATCTACCTGCTGAATGCCTGGGCCGAGGCCGGCGATATCTACACCGAACGCGAGAAGGCCGCGCTGGCACTGACCGAGGAGGCGACCGTCCTTTCCGCTGGTGAGCACGTGTCTGATGCCACCTATGCGCGGGCGGCGGCGGTTTTCAGCGAACGCGAGCTCGGACAGATCATCGGGATGATCCTGACGATCAACGCCTGGAATCGCATCGCTGTCACTACCCGCAACGCACCTCCGAAGCGTGGCTAGATTTGCCACATTCTTTGCCGTCGGCGTGACAGAAGCGTGATCGTTTCGTAATCTGACCGGGTGATCTCGGCGAGATGGCGTGCGAAAGACGGTGAGAAGAGGCCCGCGGTGCCGCTCTCGCGCGTCGCGGGCCTCGCTCTGTCACTCGTTGCCGGTGCCGCCGTGATGGGTGTTGTGAGCGAAGTCGAGAGACCGGATGTTCAGCTTTCGATCAAACCCGAACAGAAGGCGATTGTGCTCATCGCCGACCTGCCGCGTGCGCAGCGGGACCGGCGCTATATCTCGGCGGAGGCGCTGGCCCTGGAGGCCAGAGCCAAGGCCATCAAGCCGTGTTCGACGGTGTTGGCGGGCGCACAGCCGGCGGTGGCGCAGGCGGGAAACTTCCTGAAGACGATGTTCGGTATCGGCGACATCGGCGGTTCCAGCGGGCGTGGCGGCGGCGGCGACCACGGACGCGGTCTGGCCCTGGACTTCATGACGAGCTCGAACGCGACCGGCAGCGCGCTCGCGAGCTTTGTGCTGGCCAACCGTGAGCGGTTGGGTGTGACGTACGTGATCTGGCAGCAGCGGTACAACGACGGCAACGGCTGGTCGATGATGGAGAACCGGGGCAGCCCGACCGCCAACCATATGGATCACGTGCACGTGTCGTTCCGGGCCGGCGGTAAACCGCCCGCGGTCAGCTGCTGATCCCCGGCCGCGACGATCCACAGCGCCCACGGCCCAGGCGCGGATATGTTGAATTCCATGGGCTTCTTGTCGTCTCTGCGTTCTCTGCGTGGTCTGCGTGGTCTGCGACAGATTGGCGATGGCCTCGGCACGCTTGACCGAGAGGTGTTCGAAGCCGTCGCGGAGTCACCGAGCCCGCTGCTGGACACCGTCATGCCGCGGCTCACTCGCGCCGCCGATCATTCCAAGCTCTGGATCGGTATCGGCGTGGGGCTGGCCATATTCGGCAAGCCGGCCATGCAGCGGGGTGCCACCCGTGGGCTGCTGTCATTGGCGGTGACGAGCGCGATCACCAACCAGGTGGCCAAGCGGCTCAGGCGACGTGCGCGGCCGGACCACATGTCGGTGCCGCTGGTGCGGCGCAGTCGGCGCATACCCACGTCGTCGTCGCTGCCCTCCGGTCATTCAGCGAGCGCGGCGGCCTTCGCGGTGGGTGCCGGCCTCGAGAGCCCGCCGCTGGGTCTGGGCCTTTCACTGCTAGCCGGGCTCGTCGGTCTGTCCCGCGTGGCCACCGGAGTTCACTACCCCGGTGATGTGTTCGCGGGGTTCGGGATTGGCGCGGGAATAGCGGTGCTGGGTGCCCGCGTGGTGCCGCCGATCGCGCCGACCGCGGTCCGCGCCGCAGAGCCGCTGTGGGTGGACACCGCCGCGCGACCCGAGGGCCAGGGCGTGGTCCTAGTCGTCAACCCGGCCTCCGGCGACGGAACCGGGCAGCGGATTCTGGAACAGGTACGGAAAGCCTTGCCCCGCACCGAGATAGTCGAACTGAACAAAGACGATGATGTCATCGACGTGATGCGTGGCGCGGCGGGCCGCGCCGAGGTGCTCGCGGTGGGCGGCGGTGACGGCACGGTGGCATGTGCCGCCGGTGTCGCGGCCGAGACCGATACGCCGCTGGCGGTTTTTCCCGGCGGCACCTTCAACCACTTCGCCAGGGATATCGGCTGTGACAGCGTGGCCAAGACTGTCGATGCCATCCGCCGGGGGAGCGCCAGCCGCGTCGATCTGGTCTACCTGAACGAGGACCAGGTGGTGATCAACACCGCGAGTATCGGCTCGTACCCGAAGTTCGTGCAGATCCGCGAGAAGCTCGAGCGCCGAATAGGTAAGCCGTTGGCGAGTGTGTACTCGATGCTGCACATGCTGCGCCGCGACCATCCCGTGCGCATCCGGTTCGATAACAGAACCGTCCAGACATCGCTGTTATTTCTGGGTAATTCTGCTTATCTGCCATCGGGTTTCGCCCCCTCACTGCGGACCCGCCTGGATGACGGCCTCATCGATGTGCGGATCTTGGAAACCGGCCGCAAGTTCAGCCGGATAAGGATAGTGATGGCGCTGGCGCTCGGGCGGCTGCAGCGCAGCCCGCTCTACCACGAGCTGCAGGTGCCCGAGTTTTCCTTTACCGCAGTGGACGGCCCCACTGTCCTCGCGCGCGACGGTGAGGCCGGCGACAAAATCGTGGAGGCCCGCTTCACGGTTCGTTACCGGGCGCTGGCTGTGCTGCGCCCCCTGCCTTGAGGGGCCACGGCGGGAACACGAGCAGGCAGGCGACGAAGTACGCGTAACCCAGTACCCAGCCCGCCAGCACATCCGAGGGATGATGAACGTTGAGCAGTACTCTGCCGATCCCGATCGTGAGAATCAGCGCCGCGCCGAGCACACCGAGCCACGGGCGCAGCGCGACAGCCGTTTTCGGTGAGAACACCGTGAGCAGTGCGAGCACGCCGACGAGGACGCCCAACGCATGTCCGGAGGGAAATGACGTCGAGTACGCACTCACCAATGCGGTCGCCGGGCGGGGCCGATCCACCAGCAGTTTGGCCACCTCGGTGACCAGCGCGCTGAGCTCCACGGTGATGACCAGGAACAGGGCCGGTCGTCGTTGGCCCTGTATCAGCAGCACGATCACCATGATGGCGACGGCGATGCGGAATGCTCCGGGGCCCAACACAGTGCAGAACACACCCCATGCGGTGACCCAGCCCGGATGGGCGGCTCCATATGCGTGCGCGGGGTTCAGCGCCGCGTTATCGAGATCTGACAGCCAGCTCCATCGGCACACATAACCCAGCCACAGCAGTGCGTATACAACGAGAGCGGCGCCTGTGGATACCAGCAGCCAGCGGCGCTCCCGGCCGGTTATCTGTGACATGACTAGACCCAGTACGGCACCCGCGCGCGGTACTGGCGCATCACCAGGATCGCCACGGTCCAACCGACGACGGTGATGGCTCCCGCGATGATCCAGTGGTGAACCTGCTGATCGAGCCCGAGCAAGGGATCGCGGATGATGGCCAGAAAATGCACGAACGGGTTGAACTGCACCACTGTGGCCAGCTTGCCGACCCTCTCGTTCAGCATGTTCTCGTTCCAGATGATCGGCGTCATGAAGAACAGCAGCTGCACCAGGCTGCCCAACAGCGGTGAGATATCCCGATAACGGGTGGCCAGCACGCCGAAAACCAATGAAACCCAGACACAATTCAACGTGATCAACACCAGGGCGGGGATGAAGCTGAGGTCGGTGGCGTGCCAGTGTGGCGTATAGACCGCGACGACGACCAGGAAGATGATGATGTTGTGTGCGAACAGCAGTAGCTGCCTCCACACCAGCCGGTATACGTGCACGCTCAGCGGTGTCGGCAATTGTTTGATCAAGCCCTCGTTCGCGACGAAGACGTCCGACCCCTCCAGGATCGCCGCGTTGAACAGATTCCAGACGATCAAACCGATTGTCACATAAGGCAAATGTTCAGCCAAGGGGAGTTTGAACAGCTGCGAGTACAGAATGCCCATCGCCAGGGCCGTCGACCCGGTGGCGATGGTGATCCAGAACGGGCCCAGCACCGATCTCCGGTAGCGCTGCTTGATGTCCTGCCAGCCCAGCTGTAGCCACAGCTGCCGATGCTCGAAGCCATCGGACAGATCACGCCACGCGCGCTTGAAGGTTCGGGAGTCCGAAGATAATTCCAGCAGTTCGTTCGTCATTTCTCAGTCTCCTGTACCGAAGGAGTCGGATTGCCCGGTCTGCCGAACTGCTCGCGGCGGCCCAAGCGCCGCAGGGCAATCCATTCGCGCAGGCCGGAAGGGTCGCGTCGGGTGATCAGGAAGTACCACCCGAAGCGCACCCATTCCTGGGGTAACAGCTTGCGCATACCCGGCTGGGACATCAGGTAGCCGCGGTTGCGATAGGTGAAGTACCGCTTGGTGGCGTCGTCCGGGTACTGGGTATGCATGCGCCCGCCCAGAATCGGTTTGAACTCGGCCGCGCCGTTGGGGTGCAGATACGTGGCATCCAAGCAGGTTCCGAATGGCAGGCCGGAACGCACGAGCCGCCGGTGCACGTCCACCTCGTCACCGCGTACGAACAGTCGCAGGTCGGGAACGCCCACGGCCTCCAGGGTTTCGGCGCGAAAGAGCGCGCCGTTGAACAGCGAGGCGATACCGGGCAGCAGATCTTGGCCGGCCTCGGTGCGCAGCTCCTCGACCCGCCGCCGCCACACCAGCCCGCGCCGTAGCGGAAACGCCAGCCGGCCGGGATCGTCGATATCGCACACCATCGGCGACACCTCCGCGAGTCGATGCTTACGGGCGCAGGCCAATAGTGTCTCCAGAACGTCGGCGCCGCCAGGGCGGCCGTCGTCGTCGGCAAGCCATACCCAGTCGGCGCCGAGGGTCAGCGCGTGCAACATTCCCAGCGCGAATCCTCCTGCACCCCCGAGGTTTCGGCGTGAACCGAGGTATGTCGTGGCGATGGATTGACCGTCAACTAGAGCCTTCACCGCGGGGTCGTTGTCGTTGTCCACCACCACAAGATGGTGCGGCGTGACGGTCTGTGTCGTGACAATCTTCAGCGACTCGGCCAGCTCCGCAGGCCGCCGATAGGTGACGACGACGGCAACAACAACACCGCCGGTCGCGTCATTCATGGCGGTCTTCGGCGAGGATCTGGGCCACGTGATCGCCTGCCTCATTGCCCTCGTAGGCGCGGACCACGTCCTCGATACCACCGCTCATCTTGATCGTGCCGTGGTCAATCCACATCGCCGTGTTGCACAGGCGGGCCAGGAACTCGTTGGAATGGCTGGCGAAGACGAGCATGCCGGAGCGTTCCACCAACTGCTGCAAACGGATTCGCGCCTTCTTCATGAATTCGGCGTCAACCGCACCGATGCCCTCGTCGAGCAGCAGGATCTCAGGGTCGATGCTGGTGACGACGCCCATGGCCAGGCGAACACGCATACCGGTGGAGTACGTGCGCAGCGGCATGGAGAGGTACTCGCCCAGCTCGGTGAAGTCGGCAATCTCGTCGACCTTGGCCTGCATCTGCTTACGGGTCTGCCCCAGGAACATGCCGCGGATGATGATGTTCTCGTACCCGGAGATCTCCGGGTCCATGCCCACACCCAGGTCGAACACGGGCGCGACCCGGCCCTGGATGTACGAGCTGCCCCGGGTGGGTTCATAGATTCCCGAAAGGAGGCGCAGCAGAGTCGACTTGCCCGCGCCGTTGTGGCCGACAAGACCGACCCGGTCGCCTTCCTTGAGGGACAGCGTGATCTCCCGTAGGGCCTCAATGACCACCACGTTCGACTCGTTGCGGCCAATCGCGCCGCCCGCCTTGCCGAGGAACGCCTTCTTCAGTGAGCGTGACTTGGCGTCGAAAATCGGAAATTCCACCCACGCGTCGTGGGTCTGGATACTGACCACGTTTACAGATACTGACCGGTGCCGCTGCCGCCGCCCTGTGCGGGTGCTGAAAGACCCGGTGGCAGAACACCCTGACCACCTTGACGCATCTGCTGAAGCTGCGCGCGTGCCGCCATCTGCTGGGCGAAGAGTGCGGTCTGGATGCCGTGGAACAGGCCCTCCAGCCAGCCGACCAACTGTGCCTGCGCGATACGCAGCTCGGCATCGGACGGGATGGTGTCCTCGAGGAACGGCAGGGTCAGACGCTCCAACTCCTCGCGGAGCTCGGGTGCCAGCCCGTCTTCCAGCTCGCGGATGGAGGCGGCGTGGATCTCGCGCAGCCGGGATCGGCTGGCGTCGTCGAGAGGAGCCGCGCGCACCTCCTCGAGAAGCTGCTTGATCATCGTGCCGATGCGCATCACCTTGGCGGGCTGCTCGACGAGATCCGTGATGGACGGGTCGTCGTCCGCACCGTCGGCGGCGTTGTCGGAATTCTCGGCGCCCAGAATGATCACCTGGTCGTCGTCATCGTCCTGACCGGGATGGGTCATCTGTCACCTTCCGCCTGTGGTTTCTGGTCGCCGGCCCATTCGTAGATCTGGGCGGCACCGCTGTCGTACAGCTTTCTCCATGATCGGGATCTGTCCAACGACCTTAGTCCGTCGGGAACCTTGAACCCCTGGACCACGGGAGTCGTGGTCATGACATAGCGAATGTTCAGCGCGTGCACAGCTTCGGTCACGCGCCGGTCGGTATCGGCGTCGTCGGCATAGGCCCAGAAGATGTACCGGTGATAGCCCGGGCCCTGCTGCTGAGGGAAGTCGTAGTGCGTCCACAGCGGGTGCAGGCCCGCGACCGCGTACATCCAGCCCGAGCCGTCCACATTTCCGTCGCCGATGGTGGTGTCCTTGGCGCCGGGCAGGGTGGCCAGGTAGGCGAAGGCGTCGAGTTTTTTGGGGCCGACCATCACCTGGTCGTATTTGGCGCCGACAAGATACTTGTGCGGCAGGAAATAATGCCGCGCGGAGAAGCTGCAGATTCCGGCCAGCACGATCGCCGTGGCGGCCAGTGCCCACCTGCGTGTTCGTTCCCCCCGCACCCTCGTCAGCGTGGCGTACGCCAGCGTGAACAGACCGATCCCGGCAGCCGGGGCCAGTAGCAGACACACCATGGCCGACAGCCGCCGCGGGTCGCTGTAGAAGGCATCGGAGAACAGGGCCACCGCATGACCGATGGCACCGCCAAAGGGCCTGGACGAGTGGACAATCGCAACGATCAGTAGCAGCCAGACGGCAATCGGCCAGTACACCCGCTTCACGACCAGTACGACCGCGCCGAGAAGGGCGAGGCAGAGCAGCGCCGACTGCACCGGGTAGTCGGCAAGGTGACGGGTGTGCTGGGTGAGGGCATCCAGTAGCGCGCGCTTCTTGCCCCACGGTGTGGCGAACTGGTGCCCGGCGATGATCTCGGACAACTGCAGCAGGGTGCGCAGTTGCGGGTAGAGCAGCACCAGCGAGGCGAGGCCGGCGACGGCCAATGGTACGAAGCCATTTCCCAACCGGGGCTTGGCCTTTTGTTCCTTGCTCCCGTACCGGGATACCGGCGCGAGGAGCCACCAGGTTCCCACGAAGACGACCGCCACAATGGCGCCCGAAGTGTGTACCGAGGCGATTCCCACGAATGCCAGGACGGCCACCGGTATGCGTCTGCGGTCGGCGACCACGCTCGTGATGGCGATCACGGCGGGGCCCACCAGGGCGAAGGACACCAAGTTCGGAACGGCCGCGACATAGAACTCCACATAGGGCAGCGCCGTGAACGAGGCCGCGAGTGCGGCGGCCGTGGCCGCAGAACCGGCCTGGAAGGTGCGGCTGGTGCGGCCGCGGAGCAGCTGCCAGGCCAGCGCTGCCGCGTTGAGCGGAAAGAGCAGTGACCCGGCCACCGCGTACAGCGTGTAGCTCGTGGTGGGAGCCGCGCCGGTCAGTTGGCTGAGAACCGCGGCCAGCCCGTGGAAGGCCGACGGGTAGTAGAGCGTGGCATGCGTCTCGACGTTGCGGAGGTCGCCCATCCGGGTCGACGACGATTGCCCGGTGTCGAGGATGTAGCGGATCGTGTTTCCGTGCCACATCGAGTCCCAGGTGCTCGGAATCGATTGCCAGTTGGTCAGCCCACGCAGGAACGCATAGAAGATGAGCGCGGTCCCGATCGTGATACCGAACGCCACTGCAATGAGCGCCGCACGATTTTGTGAGGGAAATTGTTCGGTGTGCTCTTTGGGCCGCAGTCGGCGCCAGATCAGCCGCGCGATGACGATCGCGCCGAGGAGCGCAAACCCGGCGGAAACTGAGTTCCACGGTATGCCGATTGAGCCGAAGGCGACGATGCACAGCCCAACTAGCCCATAGGTCAATGCAGGTGCGGTGACGGCGGCCGAATGCGTTGGTAGCCCGAAGGCTCGGCCAATCAGCCAGCCTGGGATGAACAGCAACAGCAGTGCCGTAGCCACCCCGAAAGCGAACGACATTGCTCTAGTATGACTACACGAGACGGCGCCGTTGACCGTCGTCCGTCGGGGCGTGGTGCAACGACGGGTTCAGCGCCGTGACCTGTGGTGAGCATCTAAGGTGTCTGGCATGGCTTATGACGTCGCCCGGGTGCGTGGTTTGCACCCGTCCCTCGGCGACGGGTGGGTGCATTTCGACACCCAGGCCGGGATGCTCATCCCTGATGCGGTTGCTACGACTGTATCCACTGCGTTCCGCGGATCCTTTTCCGACACGCGGGGGCCCCACCCCAGCGCACGGCGCAGCGCCGCCGTGCTGGAGGCCGCCCGACAGGCGGCCGCCGACCTGGTGGGCGCCGACCCGCGCGGCGTGGTGTTGGGCAGTGACCGCGCGGTCCTGCTCAACTCGTTGGCCGAGGGCTCGTCGTCGAAGGCGGGGCTTGGCTACGAGCTGGTGGTGTCCCGGCTCGATGAAGAAGCCAATGTGCAGCCATGGCTGCGTTCGGCCAACCGGTACGGTGCCAAGGTCAAATGGGCCGAGGTCGACATCGAGTCCGGTGATCTGCCGTCCTGGCAGTGGGAGTCGTTGATCACCAAGCCGACCCGGTTGGTGGCGGTGACGGCGGCTTCGTCCACGCTGGGCACGGTGCCGGATCTGCAGCAGGCCACCAAGCTCGCGCATGCGGTCGGTGGTCTGGTGGTGATGGACTGTTCAAGCCTGGTGCCGTATCGAGCCTTCGATGTTGAGGATCTGGACGCCGATGTTGTCGCCTTCAATGCGACGGCGTGGGGCGGGCCGCCGGTGGGTGCGTTGGTGTTTCGCGACCCGGCACTGCTGGATTCGATCAGTTCCATATCGCTCAATCCGTTAGCCAGTGGTCCGGCGCGGCTGGAGCTCGGCGGGCATCAGTTCGCGATGTTGGCCGGCCTGGTCGCCAGCGTGGAGTACCTCGCTGGGTTGGACGAGTCCGCCTCGGGTTCCCGGCGTGAGCGGCTGCTGACCTCTCTGAACTCGGCGGGCGCGTATCTGGACTGGTTGTTCAGGTACCTGGTGAGCGCGCTGCGCACGTTGCCACGCGTCATGGTCATCGGCGCTCCCGAGGACCGGATCCCCGCGCTCAGCTTCACCGTGATCGGGATTCCCGCCGACCGCGTGGTGCAGCGCCTGGCCGACAACGGGGTCTGTGCGATTGCCAACACCAGTTCGCGGGTGCTCGACGCCATCGGTGTGAACGAGATCGGCGGCGCGATAACGGTTGGGTTGGGCCACTATTCGACGGCCGCCGAGGTCGACCAGTTGGTGCGTGCGGTCGCCTCGCTGGGCTGATCAGGCCCGCGTCCGTTCGAAGAGCTCAGAGCGTGAGCAGCACCTTCCCCACGACCTCGCCGCTTTCCAGGAGGCGATGTGCCTCAGCCGCCTGGCTTATCGGGATCTCGGCACCCACGACCGGCCGTACTTTTCCGGCCTCGACGAGTGGCCACAGATTCTGCATGACGGACTCGACGATCGCGGCCTTGCCGGATGGTCCGTCCAGCGGCCGTCCGCGCAGCGTGGTGGCGGTGATGGAGCCGCGCTTGGTGATCAGCTTGCCGATGTTCAGTTCGGCCACCGCGCCGCCCTGCATGCCGATGATGACCAGGTGCCCGTCGTTGCCCAGAGCATCGACGTTCCGGTCCAGGTATTTCGCTCCCATGATGTCGAGAATGAGGTCGACGCCGGCACCGTCGGTGAAGTTGTGAACTGCCTGTACAAAATCTGTGTCCCGGTAGTTGATTGTCAGGTCGGCACCAAGATCGCGACAGGCGGCTAGTTTGTCCGGGGTGCCGGCGGTGACGGCAACCCGCACACCGAGTGCCTTGGCGACTTGAATGGCGTGGGTGCCGATACCGCTGGAACCGCCGTGAAGCAGGATAGATTGTCCGGCAGTCATTCTCGCCGTCATCACCAGGTTCGACCACACCGTGCACGCGACTTCGGGCAGTGCGGCCGCGACGTCAAGGTCGACATTTGACGGAATGGGCAGCAGCTGGCCTTCGGGTACCACCACTTTCTCGGCGTACCCACCGCCGGACAACAGCGCACAAACATGTTGGCCGACAGTCCATTCCGTGACATTCGCGCCAATCTGACCAATGGTTCCGGAACATTCGAGGCCGAGGATCTGACTCGCGCCGGGCGGCATGGGGTATAGGCCCTGTCGTTGCAGCAGATCGGCACGGTTAACGGCGGCGGCGGTGACATCGACCAGTATTTCGCCTGGTCCTGGAGTTGGGTCGGGAACCTCGGTCCAGCACAGCGCTTCTGGCCCGCCCGGCTGGTCAACGGTGATAGCGTGCATGGCATCCAGACTATGCCGAGCTATCGGTGGTCGCCGGGGTATTAGACACTGTGGGTGGAGTCGCGGTGGGGGCCGTAGCTTGGTCGGTGGAAGGGGGGATGGTGCATGAGTACACGTTCGGAGAGTGAAGTCCCGGGACTTGACCTCGCCGAATTTCGTTCGTGGCAAAACTTTTGGATAGCGACCAATCGGCTGTACTTCCTGTTGAACCGGAAAATGGTTGCTTCGCACGGTATTTCGTTGACCGACTTCCAGGTGCTCCAACAGTTGTTGCGATCAGCTAACGGCAGCTGCCGGATGGGGGATATCGCTACCAGCCTGTTGGCCTCGCGTAGCCGGATTACGCATCAAGTGCGCAGGCTGGAGGAGCAGGGGCTGGTGAAGCGGGGGTCGATGCCGCAGGACCGCCGGGCGGTGCTGGCGGCGCTCACCGAGCAGGGCCGCACCCTCGGCGAGGCGGCGATGTCGACCTATGCCGAATGTGTCCGCGAGCACTATTTGACTCGGCTGACTCGAGCGCAGCAGGCCGCCATCGCGGAGAGCTTCCGGCGGGTGGGTGAAGGCGCCGAGGACGCGCTCAGGGACGGGGAGGGCCGCGGCGGGGAGTCGGCCGCCTGGCGGAGCCGCTAGGCTTGCCCACGGTGGCGTGGCAGAGCGGCCTAATGCACTCGCCTTGAAAGCGAGAGACGGCTAACACCGTCCGGGGGTTCAAATCCCTCCGCCACCGCCATAAACTACCTGCTAGAGGCAATTTCAGGGCATATTTCCGGCGCCAAGCCAGATGTCGGAAGTCCCAAAATTGCCACACTCTGCCACATAGCGCCGGGAATTGGTCCGCCGCTCGAGCGGCGTGTCGTGCACTGCGGCCGGTCTCACCGCTCTATCCAAGGTGGGATTTCCTTATGGCTCGACTACCCAGTTTTATCCGGCGCGTCGACACCGCACACGGTGTCAGGTATGAGGCGCGGATGAATGCCACGCTGCCAGACGGCCGGCGGCTCCAGAACCGGAAGCGGTTCAAGACTGTGGAGGCGCGAAGGAATGGCATGCGAAGACATCGGCTGAACTTGCGACAGGTACGCACACTGCGCCGTCCGATGTGAGCGGAGTCATCTCGTGCCTGCCGCACCAACTGAGCGGAGTCATCTCGTGCCTGCCGCACCAACTGAGCGGCCGTGGCGAGGCTGAGGCGAGGTTCTGCTTCCCGTAGGGCCTTCACTGCGGAGACATCACCACGTACACCGTCGATCAAGGCAAGCACTCGGGCGTTGGACCACTCGGAGGCGAGCTGCTCCTGATCCACGACGGTATATCCTTTTTCTCCGTTGCAATTTCGCAGCCACCAGATGGTCCATGCGAAGCTCAACGCGAACATAAGTACCCAACCCCAACTGCCTGTTAGTGCCTTGGTGATCATCATGAACGGCGCCGCGATCACCAAGATCCACGCCCCGATGACCTCTAGTCGCTGTGCCATGCGGGTCTCCTCTATGGGTAGTTGGGGCATGTCAGGTAGATGGGGTATCCCGGTGCCAGCTTTGCGATGACGTCATCGAGTGTGGGGGAGCCGGGTTCGTCGGGTTCGTTGAGCGCGTAGTAGGTGCCCCAGTTCATCGTTTCGGTCTCGGGAAGTAGGACATGCTCTTCGATCGCTTGGACCAAGGCGGTCAACCAGGTGTCGAACGACGGTGCCGCGACGACACGAAGTTCGGCGGCATGGTCGAACTGCATGATCTGGCCCGCGATACCGCCGGTGAACGGTTTGCCATCGTTCTCAAGAGTTCCGCCACCGCCGAGGTCGACACAGATTTGGTCCCCAAAGTTGTCTTCTAGGAACGGAATCCAGTCGTATCCCCACCAGTTCCGCTCTTTCCAGCGAGGTCCGTGTTTGAGCAGATTTCGCAGCATCGTGATGCTGTCGATGATCGCTTCGATTGACATGAAATTCCATGGGCCAGCAAAAGTGGCTAGAACGTCGCGGGCACCCACCCCGTTACGCCAGGTGAGCAGATCACGAAGAGTCGCCGGCAGGGATTGGCCCGCCAGGGCTTCGAGGGCATCGATCTGTTGAATCGTTGCGCCCGGTGCGTGTACGGCGAGAAATTCCGGATGCACAGCCCGCAATGCCGCGTCCAGACGTTCAATAAGGGGATTCACTTGGACTCCTCGTGTGTCAGTTGGACTGGGGATGTGGCCGTTGCCAGGCGGTGTGGTCTCATCTGAGCCTGGTCGTTCGTCGCCGCTAAGCGATTCTCGCGTACAGGTGCCCCTGCGGCAAGAAGCATGTTTGCTACCCACATGGACAGGCGTCGCTAGCTGGGCGTAATGTCACGTCCCTGAGGGCTTTGCGGAAGTTGACGGAGGCGATGTGTCGGGGACCGAACGATCAACTAAAGCGCTGACAGCGGTGACAGACTGCCGTGATCTGGCGCATTCTGGCGCGGTTACGCGGGAGTTGCCTGCGCGTGATCTTGAACAGCGACGCGGTGTCGAAGTCGATGCCGGTCGTCGGCTGGCTGCTTTCGCTGCTGGGGGTGTCCTGGTGGTTGGTGCGGTGGCCGCGTTGCACAATCTGTACCGCGGCGGCGATGGTGTCGCCGAGCTGATCGGCTGGGCCGGGTTGTTGCTGCTGGGCATGACGGCGCTTGGCGGGGGTGTGAAGCTCGCGATGTGGGGCGCCAAGCCGGTGACTTCGGTGGTATCTGATGAGGCCGAAGCGCGTTTGTCGGAGCCCTTGTTGGCGATGGTGGCGGCCGCTGCGGTGCTCGTTGGCGCGTTGGGCATGTGGTGGACGTTCCGGGGTGGCTATTCCAGTTGGTGGCAGCACCTCACCGGTGAGAACCAGTGGTCGCTGTTGCTCGGAGTTGGCCAGATGCTCGTCGCCGTCTTGGCGGGCGCTGCGCTGTTCACCGGGGGCAAGTACCTGACTGGTCTCGCCAAGGAAGTGCTCACTGACTCGGGTCTGCTCATCGAGCGCGACCGAGCAGCGGGCAGGCGTCGTGCGCAGGAAGGGCTGTGGCATCCCGGCCTGGTGGCGGCCTTGATCGCTGGTGGTTTGGGTTTGGTGCTGCTGACCGCCGGGATCACTCCGCGGTTGTATGTGTGGATCACCGGCCCGGATGTGCTGCCCGCTATCGCCTCTATCGCCTTCGTGTTGTTGTGGGCGATCGGGTCCAATCTGGGGTGGTGGAAAGGTCTTGGGGGGCTCTATAAATGGGCCACCGATGCTTCGCAGAAGGCCACCGCAACAGCTGGTGTTGTTGCGGTGTTGATGTTTTCGGCAAGTGGTTTGGGTTTGGGTTGGTTTACGCCGGCGACGGTTCCGCAGGCACACGCGGCATGCCCGCCGGATTGTGGCGGACCGGGTGGCAGTGATGGTCCGCCTGGGGGTGGGCAGATGTTTCAGCCGCCGAGCCAGGGTGGGGCGCAGATGCCGGACTATCAGGGCGGGATTAATCAGCCGCCGATGGATCAAAACGGCTCGGTGTCGATTTATAACACTCAGGCACCCTCGATCAGCAACAACGGTGCTAACGGGGCCAGTGGGCAGCAGGGGCCTCAGCAGGGGTGGGATCAGCCCGCACACGGCACCCAGATCCCGGATTATCAGAACGCGACGCCGTATACCCAGGGGCCGGGCAGGCCGAATCCGGATTTCAATCCAGGATCCCAAGGCGGACAGGCCAACTCGGGATCGCAAGGTGGCCAACCGAATCAGGGTGTGCAGCAGCCGGCGCAACAGCCACAACAGGCGCCGCAACAGCAGCCGCCGCAGCAGAACACCGGGCAGGAGCCCAATCAGCAGCCGCAGCAGTCGGATCAGCAGAAGATCGATGACCTGACGCGCCAGTTGCAGGAGAAACAGCAGCAGTCCAGCCAGGACCGGCAGCGTGCCGATGATCTGACCAAGCAGCTGCAGCAGAACAAGCAGAGCCAGAAGCAGCAACAGTCGACGAAGTTCCCGTCGAAGGACAAGAAGAAGGACGACAAGGACGAGCAGGACGACCGCGATAAGCAGTCCGGCGACAACGATCTGACCGCGCTGTTGCTGGGTGCGGCCTCGACGCGGCGCCGTAAGCAGGACGAGCAGCAGGGCCCGGACACGCAGGCGCTCGGGCAGGACGCATCCCAGTTGGGTCAGTCGCTGCCCGGCGATATCGCGAACACCGTGTCCGACAGCTCAAGTCTGGGACAGTCGGCCGGTTCAGCAGCCCAGAACTTCGGGCAGGCCGGGCAAGCCGGTGTCTCGTTAGCATCATCGGCGCAGTCTGGTGCGGTGAACCCGCAAGACGTGATGACCGTGGTGCAGGGTGTTTCGGGTGGTGTCAAGGACACCGCCGACGCCGTCAAGTTCGGCAGCCAGATCGCTTCGACCTGGCTGGAAAACGGCAGTCAGACAACAGAAATCGTGTCCGACGCTAGCCCACAAACCAAACAGCAGATGCAACAGCTGCAGCAGTTCCTCGATGACGGGAAACAAGGCGCCGACGGTGTCAACAAGATCGCAGACCTGACCTCACAGGGCGCTGGCGCGGTCAACAGTGGTGTCGGCATGGATCCCTCCCAGATGCAATCCGTCGAGCTAATGAGCGGCGATGCCACAACTATGAGCGGACCGTTCACACAAGGCGGCGGAGATAAAATACCTCAGCTGCCACCACCTAGCGCGGACCGGCAAAAGGCCATTGACTACACCGACAAATGGGCGAATGGCGCGAACCCCGAGTATCGAGACTTCGGAGTCGGCTACGAGTGTACGAATTTCGTTTCTCAAGCAATGCGAGAAGGCGGATTCAAGGACGTTGGGCCCAACATAACCGACCTGCGTGGCGGCGACAGCGATGAATGGTACTACCAACGTGACCCTTTCCAGATAAACTTAGGCATTGGCGACATCCCGTCCCAACCGCATTCCACGACATGGAGCTTGGCGCGCGAGAACCACAATTTCATCACCCAGCATTCTGGCCGGGGATCGATAGTCGGTATTGCAAAAATTCCGGCTGACCCAGGAAACAATGGAGCGCCTGACAAGGGGGCGCTTGACCCGCTGGCACCGTCTAAAGCAGGACTGATACCCGGTGACCTCATCTACTACAAAGAAGGAAACGGTGATATCAGCCACGTAGCAATGTTGGTGGGCCGTCAGGAGATCTTTGACCCGCAGACAGGAAAGAGTGTGCTTACCGACATAGTGAATCAACACGCAAGCCCGGACAATAGCTTACGAAATGATTGGATGCCAGAAAGCGCGGACTATAGCAATGGTCAAGCTGAATTTGTACATCTAGTTTTTCCGGGAGAATGATTGACGATGAAATGGGCCAAACGTTCCTTTCTGATTCTGCTGACAGCATTGGTTTTCGCGGTTCCTATCGGTTTTCTGATCTACCTATATAAAGATGATGCAGACCTGTACCGCAGCAAGGACTACGACAGCCCGCAGAAATTGCGCGAAAGCGCCCAAGGGCTGGTGGATGGGCTGAATACACATGACCCAGCGCGGGTTAGGCTCTTCAGTATCAAATCTGGCACTCCGCAGGATGCTGTCGAACAGGCGAAACTGAATCGTCTCATTGAAGCGGCGCTGCCACTTCCTAACTGTAACTACACGCTTGAATCTGTGGATGACCTCGGCGAACAGGGCAACAGAGTCTTCGCATGGGGAACCGTTCCGACGTATCGCTACGACATGCATCTCACAGAGCAGTGTCCAGGCAAACCTCAGCTCAGCCGTCTCATCGGAGTGATCTCACGAGCAACTGAAGGTGGACACTGGACAGAGACCCTCTTTGTCATCGAGCAATAACAGGACTGGCGTTGTTGTTCTCCTCGCGGGCCACGCAGCGTGTGTTCTGCGTCAGCTTCGGCACGGGTTCGACATCGGCGACATAGATGATCATCGAGTCGCCTGAAGCGAATTGTGCAGTGGCAGAGCCGTTTGCGTCGAGCTGACTCGTGGGCTCTTTGAGGGCGTAGACGAGTCCAGTGACGAATAGGCCGATGCCGCCGATCAGCCCAATGGCTATCAATGCCGCGCCGATGGCGTACCAGTAGCGCGGTGTCGGTCGGTGTGGTGCGGCGGGAGCGGGCCACTGCGGGGGCGGTGGTGGCGGGCCCAGGGATACGCGCCAGCGTGTGGCGGAGGCGGCTGCGTCCATGAAGCGCCAGGATCATTGTCTTGCACCGCGTAACCCCGTTTTCATCCCGCCTGTTCAGAACATGTATGTGAGTAGCTGACGGGTCGTTACCAGGTCGTGGGTTGAACGGCGCCAGTGTTCGCGCGTGCGCGGGCCCTGCGACTCTGCGTCACGCGGCGCCTCGATGCCTTGTCCGGTGACGTCGGCATACACGGGCTTCGCGGACGGCCTTCTCGGTGATAATCGCTGTTTTCGTCGACAGCATCGGTGTTTCGGACACGCTGGTGGAGCATGCCGACACCGCAAACGCGGCGGCCAGCGTGCAAGCGAGCCGGTACATCGTCACCACAACGCCATCGTGGCACGTCAGATGTATATGGGGTAGTTGCGCCGCTCAGCGGCGATCACGTGGATAGACCGATACCCCAGACGCCGAGCGTGGAGGTGAACCCGCCATCCGGGGAGTCGGGATGCCAGGCGCTGATGTGCACGGCCACTGGCACGAAGGAGGCACCGTCATATTCAGGGGTAGCCGAGTATTCTTCCACCGTTCCGTCCAGGATGAGCGGACGGACAATGTTGAGATCGATGCCCGCCTTCGCCGATGCCAACCAGGCAGGTACGTAGACCACGTTTTCGGGGATGTCCGGCCCACTGAATTCGGCGGGGAGCAGCAGCATGCGCTCCAAATGGCCCTGCGCACAAAGGTGCTGCGCCTTCTGCTCGGAATCGATCGAAGAGAAATCTGGACCCACACCGGCACTCTAGACGCTGTGGCCTCTTCTCTGGACACTTCGCCCACCCGCGCACTACATGCGTTGCACAGTGGCATCTATCTGTTAGCTGTGAGGAGGGCCTTCGATGACTCTCAGGGTCACGCCGAGCGAGTTGCGTGCGGGTGCAGATAAAATTGACGCCGCCAACTAAGGTCGGTAAGGAAGCCATGCAACTGATGTCACACATGATTGCTAGGCCGGAGCGCCTAGTGTGTGCGATAGCTGTCACCGTTGGCTTGATATTCGCGAGTATCGGTGGTGCAACTGCGCTATATGAATCCAAGTTCCAACAGCGCAGTGCGATTACGAGCGGGTGCGTTGTCGACCAGCAGCCGCGTCGCAGTTGCAACTCCAATGATGACTGCCACGCATCGATGTATCCCGTCGTGCGGTTCGACGTCGACGGGCGCCGCGTCACGTTTACATCCAATTCCACGGGGTTGCTGTCGCCGAGAACTGGAAAGATAGTCCCTGTTCGATACGACCCCGCGAATCCGTACGATGCTGAGATCAGTTCGTTTGAGTCGGAGTGGGGACTCTCCCTGATCTTCGGCCTTATAGGCGTGGTGCTTGTTGGCGTTGGAGTAGTAGTTCTCGTCCAGGCCCGTCAGACGTCAACATACAGTGAGTAAATCCCGTCATCTGGGGACCAGCGGGTGCTCCAAATCCAGGACGCCAAGGATGGACGTTCAACTCGGTTCGATGTTTGTCAACGTCTGAAAGAAACCCGTATCCGCAGGCAGCAGGCTTTTCTGGATGATCGAGGAGGTTTCAAATCCCTCCGCCACCGCTCTTGACTCCTCGGCCGGGCGCCTGGGCGCGCATCTGACGGCTACCGCAGCGGCGGATGTTTCGGTTCCCGGCCCGGCTCGAACGGGCTGCCTCCCTCGCCAGCTGCGTGAGCAGCGGACCGCACGTACCGGTTAGCGCGGTCTAGGGCGGGCGCCGATGATGCTGTCAGGGAGGCTCTGCGCCCGGCAACAGATTTAGGACCGCGGCTGCGTAATCAGTTGTGTGTGTACGGGGATGGAGCCGGTGGTCAGATCCAACACCGGGCAGTGTGCGTCCACGGCTTCGTGAAGTTCGCGGTACCGCTCGTCGCCGTCCGGCCCGGAGACCGTCACCGTGACGCGGATCTGCTGGAAGCCGGGGCGGACGCTGTCGTCCAGGCCGAAGAAGCCGCGGACATCGAGGTCGCCCTCGGCGCTGGCGCTGAGTGAATCGACTTGAATCCCTAGTCTTTCCGCCCAGAACCGATAGGTCACCACCTGGCAGGACAGCAGCGATGCCAGGTAGTACTCGACGGGATTGGGTGCTGTGTTCTGCCCGCCGAGGCTTGGCGGCTCGTCGACATGGACGCGGTACTTGCCCAGGGTGATCTCGCTACCGACCGTGCCCTCTGGTTGGGCGGATGCCTTGAACACCACCATCGCGGCGCTTGGCTTGTCGGCGACCGCCTGTCGGGTCGCATCGGTGATCGCGTTGAGGGACGTTGTCGAGGCAGTCACGCGCGGTGACATTAGTCGGGTAACCGCCGCGCCGGGAGGGTTGCGTCCGTGGTGAATCTAACGCTGCGGGAACGTAGGGGTGTTTAAAAGGATAGACATCCTCTAAATTGGAGTTGTGGCCGACAGAGAAACGCTTCCGCTGGCTGGGCGCCGGGATGAAGACCTTCCCGACCACTGGCTGCTGGCACGGTTGGGTAAGCGCGTACTGCGCCCGGGCGGGCGTGAACTGACCACTCGGCTCTTGGCCGCCGGGAAGGTGACTGATGCCGATGTGGTCGAACTCGGGCCCGGGCTGGGCCGGACTGCGCGCGACATCGTGGCGCTGCACCCGCGGTCCTATATCGGTATCGATGACACCGCGGCGGCCACGGAATCGGTGCGCAATGTCGTCGCATCGTGTGGTGGGCGCGTGATTGTCGCGGACGCCGCCAGTACGGGTCTGCCCGACGCCAGCACCGACGTCGTCGTGGGCGAGGCGGTGCTGACGATGCAGAGCGACAAGGCCAAGCGGGCCATTGTGGACGAGGCATACCGGGTGTTACGGCCGGGCGGGCGGTACGCGATTCACGAGCTCGGGCTGACACCGGACTCCGTGGACGCGGCCACTAAGGACGCGATTCGCGGGGCTCTGGCCCGCTCGATCAAAGTCAACGCACGGCCGCTCACCGTGGCCGAGTGGAGTGAGCTGCTCCGTGCCTCGGGATTCGAGGTGGTGAGCACCGACCGGGCGGCGATGGCGCTGCTGCGCCCGCGGCGCGTCATCGCCGACGAGGGCATTATCGGAGCCCTGCGGCTGGTGAAAAACGTTCTCCTGCATGGTGGCGCGCGCAAGCGAGTGCTTGCCATACGCCGTACATTTCGTGAACACAGCGACGCGCTGACGGCGGTCGCGGTAGTCGGCGTCCGGCCCCAATGACCGGTAACCGCAAAGCGGGCCAACAGCGCGACCGGGTGCTCGGGCTGTTGCGGGAGGCGCCGCAGCCGGTCGGCGTACAGCACATTGCCGATAGTCTGCGGATCCACATCACCACGGTGCGCTTCCACCTCAAGACCCTGGAAGAGCAGGGGCAGATCGTCCGGCGCGGTGGCAGTGCCGGCCAGAAGGCAGGCAGGCCCAGCCTCGCTTACGCGATCGCCCCACGGCTCGACTACGCCGATGTCGTGTCGCTTTTCGCAGTCCATCTCGGCGGCACCCCCGCCGAGCGTGAATCACGGGCGGCGCTGGTGGGGGCCGATCTGGCACACCGGGTTAACGTGGCGCGCCACCGGGTAGCCATCCCCGCCGCCAATTTGGTCGTGGAAACCCTTGGCGAACTGGGGTTTACAGTGCACTCCACGCTGATGTCCTTTGGTCGAATCACCGTGCAGATTTGTTCCTGCCCGCTCGCCGAGATCGCCGCGGCTGCCCCGGAAGTGGTCCGCGGGATCCAACGGGGTCTCATCCAGGAAGTTCTCGATGTCAACGCCGACGCGGTCGGCGGGCAGTTTCAGGTGACGGTGTCACCCGACGCCGGGCATGGGGATTGCACGGTCATTCTGGCTCTGCACCCGTGTGACGCAGTGCCCCAACACCAGTAAGGAGACCAGGCCATGGACGTCATCTCGATCGTAGCCCTGGGCGATGAGCAGGTCGCAACAGCGAAGAATGCGCATAGCGGCCGGGCGGCGCACACCGTGCACGGCGGCAGCGGCCATGTGGTGAGGCAGGTGGTGCTGGCTCTCGCCGGCGGTCACCAGCTTGCCGAACATGAAAACCCTGGTGAAGCAACCCTATTGGTGCTCAGTGGACGGGTGGAACTCGCGACGGCAACGGAGAAGGCCGTCTTGACCGCCCGCGACTACGTGATCATTCCGCAAGAGCGCCACGACCTTACGGCGGTTGAAGACTCTGTGGTGCTGCTGACCGTGGTGGGCCGGGTGGGGTGAACCAGTCGCGGCTACATCACATCCGGGGGATGTTCAGCGGCACGTTCCAGCCGGCCAGCTTGCAGTCGATTTGTTTGGGGGATTGGTACCCCTCAAGGTAGGTCGCCGCCGATCCACAGGCCAAGTACGTACCCGGCTTGAGGGCCACTGGCTGGTCGTCGGGTGGGAAGACCACCGAAACTGAATCCCCATTGTGGATGTCTCGGACCGCCGTGTACTCCAACGGCACCGCATTCGCCGCACCCTCCGGAGTGCCGTCGTCGACGGTCAGGCGCAGCGTGAACTCCATCGGCACGCTGTCCAGATTGGTGTAGCAGCCACTGGCGTCGATCCGTGTCTGCACCATCTGCGCCCCACCCACCGTTGCGATGTACGGTCTGGCGATACTGAAGTTGCAGCCGACCTCGTTGACGTCAGCCTGTGCGGGGACTGCCATCCCGGTCGCCGCGAGTACCGCCGCCAGCACGCCACCCAGCCATTCTTTGACCATGATCGCACTATGGCACATCTTTGCTGACGGGGCTAAGAAACCGGCCGCCTACCCCACTACGCCTTGGGCCCACCGCTTTCCGCCAGCCGCCGCACCGCATCGATGAAGACGTCGATCTCGTCGAAGGTGTTGTAGAACGCGAACGACGGCCGCACCGTCTGCTCCAGCCCCAGCCGCCGCAGAATCGGCTGCGCGCAGTGGTGTCCGGCCCGCACCGCGATGCCGTCGGCGTTGAGTGCCTTGCCGACCTCCACCGGTTCGTGCCCGTCGAGCACGAACGACAGCACCGATGCCTTGTGATCGGCCGTCCCCACCAGTCTTACGCCAGGTATCGCGGCCAATTGCGGAGTGGCGTACTCCAGAAGCGCATGCTCGTATTCAGCGATGCGGTCGATGCCGATGCGCTCCACATACCGCAGCGCCTCACCCAGTCCGACGGCATCGGCGATGTTGCCGGTGCCCGCCTCGAACTTGTTGGGCGGCCCCTGGAACACCGCGCGCTCCAGGGTGACATCGGCGATCATGTTGCCGCCGCCCTGCCACGGGGGTGTCTCCGCCAACGCGTCCTCGCTGCCGTACAGCACACCGATCCCGGTGGGGCCGTAAATCTTATGGCCCGAGAAGACGAAGAAATCGGCGCCGAGCTCCTGCAGATTCACCGTGAGGTGCGGTACCGACTGCGCGCCGTCGATGAGTACGCGAGCGCCGTAGCGGTGCGCGATCTCGACGATCTGCTTGGCGGGTGTCACCGTGCCCAGTGCATTGGAAACCTGGGTGGCCGCAACCAGTTTCGTGCGCGGCCCGACCAGGTCTTCCAGCTCGTACAGCAGCAGGTTACCGGCGTCATCCACCGGGGCCACCTTGATGACAGCGCCGGTCTTCTTCGCGATCTGCTGCCACGGAACGATATTGGCGTGGTGTTCCAGGTGGGTGATGACGATCTCGTCCCCGTGCCCGAGGTTCTTACCGCCCCAGGCGTGCGCCACCAGGTTGATGGCCTCGGTGGCCCCGCGCACAAAGATGATGTTCTCGTCTGCCTCGGCGCCCAGGAACTTACGGACGGCGCCGCGCGCATCCTCGTACGCGTCGGTGGCCCGTGCCGCCAATTCGTGTGCGGCACGGTGGATATTCGAGTTCTCGTGTTGATAGAAGTGCACCAGCCGATCGATCACCGACTGCGGCTTCTGCGTGGTCGCGGCATTGTCGAACCAGATCAGCGGCTTACCGTTGACGGTCTCGGACAGGATTGGGAAATCCGACCGAATCGAGGCAACATCGAAGGCACGCGCATCCTCGTGGATCGGCGCCGCCGCAGGCGCCCCGCCCAAGAAGTAGTAATTCGACTCGTCGCCTCCGGCCGGTGCCCCCGGAGCCGTCCAACCCAGGTTCGGTACCCCTGGTGCCTCCGAGTACGGAGCCACGCGAGGTGCGGCGGCTGCGCCGGAGTTCACCGAGGGGGTTGCGAGCACCCCGGGGATTGTCGGAACCAGCCCCGAGGGAACGGCGAAATCGGCCAACCCCGTCGTGGGATAAGTCGGATAACCCGTTGCGGAGGTATGTGCGGCCGATGTGCCCGATGTCAGGTCACCGCCACCCCCGCGAGGTGCCACCGGCACCGCTCCGGGAACACCGTCGGGGGTCGCTGAACTGAACGCCGCGACCGGCGGGGCCACCGTTGCCGTCGATAGGGCGTCCGCCACCGGTGCCAGCGCGTACGGACTGGCCAACGAGCCTGCCGTGGCTGCCGCGGATGACCCCGCGGTTGCGTCCGGCACGACACCCCGGGGCGCGACGGGTACCGCCGGACCCGGGGTGTCGATACCCGGTGCTCCGGGACTGAATGTCGCCGGCGGTGCGGCTCCGGAACTGAATGTCGCCGGCGGTGCGGCTCCGGAAGGCGTTGCCTCCCAGAACAGCTGCGTGGCCAGGGCCGACAACTCCGCCGCGGATGGGAAGCCAGGTGGGCTGTCGGTTACCGGGATCGCGTCACTTGTAGACATGGAACTTGTCCACCTGCACATCGTCGAGAACGGCCAGTGCGTCATCGGTCAGCACAGCCAGCGACGAATACAGGGTGACGAGGTACGAGGCAATGGCCGACCGGTTGATGCCGGTGAACCGCACCGAGAGACCCGGGGCCTGCTCGCCGACCAGGCCGGGCTGGAACAGGCCGACGACGCCCTGGCGCTCCTCGCCGGTGCGCACCAACAGGAACTTGGTCTTGGCGTCCTTCACGGGAACCTTGTCCGACGGGATGATCGGGATGCCGCGCCAGGTGATGAACTGCGCACCGAACAGACTCACCACGACCGGCGGCACACCGCGGCGGGTGGCCTCGCGGCCGAACGCCGCCACCCCGAGCGGGTGGGTCAGGAAGAAGCCGGGGGTCTTCCACACCTTCGTGATCAGGGCGTCCAGGTCATCCGGGGTGGGAGCGCCGCCGAGGGTCTTGATGGTCTGCTCCGGTGTCGCCTGGGCCAGCAGGCCGTACTCGGCGTTGTTGATGAGCTCGCTTTCCTGACGTTCCTTGATGGACTCGATGGTCAGGCGCAGCTGCTGGGCGATCTGGTCATGTGGGCTGGAGTACAGATCAGAGACCCGGGTGTTGATGTCGAGCAGCGTCGAGATGGTCCGCAGGGTGTACTCGCGGGGGTTGGTCTCGTAGTCGACGTAGGTCTGCGGCAGGGGGGCCTCGCCCTCGCCCTGCTCTTCGCTGTGGATCGCGACCTTGTCGGGGTTGATCACGCGGTTCACCCGGTAGATGCCGGCCTCGACGGGAACCCAGTTCAGGAGATGCAGCAGCCACCGCGGCGTGATCGTCGACAGCTGAGGGACGGTCTTGGTGGCATTGGCTAGCTGCCGTGCGGCGAGATCGCCGAGGGCCTGGGATTCGTTCTTGGCAGCGGGCACAGCGGTTTCCTCCTGGGCGAATGGGATCAAGACCTGATGGCCGAAATCCTAATCGCGATTGGGTCGGCGCATCAGGTAACGAACACCCGTGCGCCGAACTCAGCGCCGCCGGGTCACCGGCACGCCGCACCGCGGCGCACTCCATGTCGCGCGCGCCCGCCAGAGCCGGGATGCCGACAAAAAATCAGGGCGCGCTGCCGGTCGTACGTAGACTGGTTGCATGCAGCACGTCGCACCATCGCACCGGCTTCGGGCGATCAGCGGGCTGCGCGCCGACATCTTCGGGGCGCGCAGCGCCGCCGTGTGTTGCTGTTGTTGTTGATTCCCTAACCCCGCCCCTGGCATCCCAGCCGACTGTCTTTCGACGTTATCGAGCTTCTGGGCTGCAATCCGCCGGCACAAGGATCAAACAACCCATGACCACTCATTCTTTGCTATCGCTCGTCGAATGGCCGTCCGCCCGCATCACTGGCAGGCGTCGCAGCCACAACGCCGAGGTACTCCCACGGCGCCTGACGAGGTACCGCGGGGGCACCTATTCGTCCACCGTGGACGAGGTCGTGTTCACTGACGGAACTTCTGCTCGCACGGATTTAATTCGCCTCAACCCCACCATCGCGGCGTACTCGCTCGATATCGCGGGGATCGCTCCCAACCTGCCATCGGGCTACGCGGTGGCGGACTGGCTGTCGGTGGCGAACCTGCGAGCCCGTACCCGTGAATCGCAGGTTGCATGGATCTTGGCCAACTCCTTCCCGGCACTGTCGACGGCTCAGCTGAGCCGTCGCTTGCGTGCGGCTGGATTTCTCGAGGGCGGAAATAGCACGGCCAATATCAAGGACCACGAGGCCATCGCCGGGACCCAGGCGGCCATCTGGTTTCTCACCAACGGGGTCGAGCTGGACACCGTGGCACGCAATGTGCCCACGGCAACCCGAAAGTCACCGTCCTTCATCGAGTTTGAATTCAAGGAACGTCCTCAACTGGGCGGCCTCACGGTGAGTACCGGTGCCGGGCAGCAGCCGGCGAGCGTTCGGCTGCACGCATCTGTCAACGGCGCCGTATGGCGCGAGGTGTCCTCGTCGGAGTTGAGCTTCGCCGAAGGTGAGGCGCGGTATGTCAAGGCACTGGGTGTAGGCGCGACGGTCGCCGAAACACAGCACGGTGCACCCGATCTCGGATACCGCTTCTATCGTCTGTATGTGCAGGGCGGTACCGATCATGTCAAGGGTGTCGAATTCTGGCTGCATGACGCGCGCAACCATCGCAACGCCGACCGTGTCGTGCAGCTGTACCAGTACCTACTGGAACAGTCGCTGATTGCCGCCGGCCAGGTGGACCATCCCCCCGTGATCGATGACTCGCAGGCGGTGATGGCCGCAGGCCTGATGGGTCCGTTCGTGGTGGATTCGCTGCGCCCGGTTCTTCTTTCATTTTCCGAGGGCGCCACGGCGATGGACATCTCCGGCGCCGAACTCAGCGGGCTGGTCGACCCGGGCACGCGCTTCTATGTGCGACCCGCGGAGTGCGTTGCGGCGGTAACGGTCTCGGTGGTTGACCCGGTGGCGACCGCCCGTGTACTTACCGGAGTGGCAGAGGGGCCGTTGACCCCGCTGGCATTGGTGCTCCCGGATGCCCGTGAGGTCGTCGAGCTCACCGTCGAATGGGCCGAAGCCGCACAACTATCGAGGGTGAGTTAGCGCCAGGTGCGCGCGAACTCGAGGAATGCGTCGTTCTCCTCGGGTGCGCCAATGGTGACCCGAACGCCATCGGTTCCAAAGGGGCGCACGATGATTCGGGCCTCCGCTGAGGCTTGTGCGAATTCCGCTGTGCGCTCGCCCAGTGGTAGCCAGACGAAGTTTGCCTGCGATGGCGGCACGTCGTACCCCGCCTTCCGGAGGGTGCTGGTCACCCGGGTGCGCTCGGCGACAACGTCGTTGGTCCGGGTGAGGAGCTCCTCCGCGGCGCCGAGTGAGGCGACCGCGGCGGCCTGGGCGAGACTGGACGCGCTGAACGGTACGTACACCTTGCCCAGCGTGGTGATCACGTCAGGATCACCGATGGCGTAGCCCACCCGCAGTCCCGCCAGCCCGTATGCCTTTGAGAAGGTGCGCAACACAACCACATTGGGGTGTTCGCGAAGCAGAGCGATGCTATCGGTGCTCGATCCACTTTGCGCAAGCGGCTCGTCGGTGGCGTCCTCGCGCACGTACTCGATATAGGCCTCGTCGATCGCGATGAGGATGTGGGGCGGCACCGTCTCCACGAACCGTCGCAGATCGGCGGGTGGCACCACGGTGCCGGTCGGATTGTTCGGGTTGCAGACGAAGATCAGCCGGGTGGCGTCTGTCACCGCGGCGGCCATGGCATCAAGGTCGTAGGTGTGGTCGAGCAGCGGCACCTGAACCGGGGTGGCACCGGCGACACGCACCACCAAGGGGTAGGTCTCGAAGGAACGCCAGCCGAACAGCACCTCGTCGCCCACCGTCGCGGTGATTTGCACGAGCTGCTGGCACAGGCTCACGGATCCGCATCCCACCGCAATGTGCTCGGGCGGCATATCCACGTGTTTAGCCAGGTGCGAGCGCAGTTCGGCGTACCCGTTGTCGGGGTACCGGTTGATCTGCGCGGTGGCCTCGACGATGGCTGTGCGGACACTCGGCAGCGGTCCCTGCACGGTCTCGTTACTGGCGAGCTTGATGGCGCCGGGGACGGTGCGGCCCGGGGTGTACGCCGGCAGTTGGGTCAGCTCGGGGCGTAGTCGCGCGGGTACCGATGAGCCGCTTGCGCGAAGAGGATCAGACACGGCCATCAGACTATCGGTGCATGTTGGGCCGGATGACGACCAACGGCTTTGCCTTCCGGCCGCGCGGGCCTGTACTCTGTGCCCTCGGCGGTTCCGAATCCATTTTATGGGTTCCGGTACCCTCGGGAAGTTCAGGAGGCGTGCCAGAGCGGCCGAATGGGACTCACTGCTAATGAGTTGTCCCCTTTACGGGGGACCGGAGGTTCAAATCCTCTCGCCTCCGCGTCGGTCTGCAGGCCAAACCTGTTGACCTGCAACAATTGAATAGCACGCGCCCGTAGCTCAACGGATAGAGCATCTGACTACGGATCAGAAGGTTAGGGGTTCGAATCCCTTCGGGCGCACCAGGACTTCTTCACGAGTGAGTGAGAAGCAATGACACAGGTTCAGCGGTATTTCCCGCATCCTCCCCCTGACGTGTGGTCGGCGCTCGTCGACCCGGCATCGTGGTGGGGCAAGCCTGATACCCCGCCGGTCGATGTCACCGTGGGGAGCACGTTCACGATGACCACCGTGCCGGTGGTGGGAACGCGGTTCAGCGGCGTATTCGAGGTCGAGTTTCTCGATGCTGTCCCCTACGAGCATTTGACCCTGGGCCTTCACGCCCATGCCGGCACGGGGCAGTCGGCCCGGTGGACACGTCACGTGGCCTTTCGCGAGCACGAGGGCGGCACACTGCTGACGGTGACGAACCGGGGCGTCAATCTCGACGACGTCGACGAACGGATTCTGCTGCGGGTCGTCAAAGAGATCCAGGAAACCGAGTTGTACGGCATCGCGACACTGCTGGATCAGCCGCGCGGCTGATCCCGTGCGAGGCGGTGCAGGGAAGCCGTGGCCAAGATCTGCTCGGCGTCGAACTGAATGAACGTCGACACGGGCTCGAATCCCAACCGCCGCAGCAGATTGACGGATCGCACATTGGCGCTTTGGGTTGCCACGAGCACCGGTTGATCGGGTAGTTCCACGGCGGCGGCGCCGAATAGCGCCGACGCGGCCCGATAGGCCCAGCCCTTACCCCAGGAGTCCCGGCGGAACACGTACGACAGTTCCAGCTCGTCGCCGTCGGGGATGACATGGCCGGGCAGCTCCGAATGTCTGCGATCGAGTGTGATGGTTCCGGCGAACCGGTCGTCGGACTTGTCTGCCACGACAAATGCCCCCGCAGCCGCCGTGGCCGCGTGTGCTCCGTGTTCGTCGAGAAATCTCTCCACGTCGGTCCTCGGGCGCGGTCCACCGAGATACGTGCGCACGCCGGGATCGGTCATGATCTCTACCAACCCCCCGCGATCGGCGTCACGCGCCTTGCGAAGCGTCACGTCCCCCGCGTCGATGCGAACCGCTGTCAGATTCATGCCAGCCCGTCCCGCAACCGCTGAAATCCTTGGGAGACAAGCTCGCCGGGGTTCTTCGGTAGCGTCGAATCGGACACCGCCAGCTGGATGACCGTCCCGAGGACTGCGTAGGCGGCATTGCAGACCAACCGCGGATACAGGTCGACGTCAGGATCCAGACCGGTGCGCCGGCTGACTTCGGCAAGCACGACGGTTCCCACATCATCGGACCGCGCCGCGTCATGCGCTGCCAAGCCCGGGTTCTGTGCCGACAACCGCGTGACGGCGACGGCGGTGCCGAAGGCCTCGGAGGTCGCCAGGTCCAGCATCACCGCTTCGAGCGAGTCGAACACGTGCTCGTCGGTAGGGCGCTGTTGCAGCAGGCCGACGGCGTTGTCCTCGATGCCGCGTAGTGAGAACAGCACCGCGTCTTCCTTGCTGGTGAAGTAGTTGCGGAAGGTGCGCGATGACACGCGCACCGCATGCGCGATCTCGTCGACGGTGACTGCCGCCAGGTCGCCCCGATCCAGCGCCAGCTCCAGAGCGGCGCGACTCAATGCCAGCTTGGTCTCTGACTTCTTCTGTTCGCGCAGGCCGCTGGTCGGTGGCATGTGGCCATAGTAACAAACATTCCAATTAAGGAAACTTTTCCAAAAGCGGAAGCGTTCTATGGGTACATCCGGCGTCAGGGTGAGGCCGGGAGCATGAAGAAGAGGCAACTGACATGCGGAAAGTACTGGCGTCAGTGGGTATCGCCGCCGTGCTGGCGGCCGGGGGCATTGCACTGGCCGGACCCGCCGCGGCGGCTCCCTGCGGCAAGGTCGTGGTGTGGGGCAATGGCGGCGGAGTCTGTGAGTCTGACTTCGCGCCCGACGGCAGCTTCACGCGCTGCGACACCGTGTACGTGCTTGGTATCGGTGGAACGAACTGCTATCGGGTGTACCCCTGAGCGCTATCGGGTGAGCATGACGGTCACACCTGGGACGTCGTGTACCAGAAGCCTCCCGACGCGGTGTCCAGTCCGCTAGCGTCCCCCACATGGTTGAGGACTTGGCAGCTGACTATGTCGTCGTGGGCGCGGGATCGGCGGGGGCGCCGCTGGCTACCCGGCTTTCCGAACGCACCAATGATCAGGTGCTGGTGCTGGAGGCCGGCCCCAAGAACAAGGACATGGGAATCCGCATTCCCGCCGCGTTCTCGAAGCTGTTCCGCAGCGATGTCGACTGGGACTACCTCACGGAGCCGCAACCCCAGCTGAATAACCGCCAGATCTATTGGCCGCGGGGGAAAACGCTGGGCGGCTCATCCTCCATGAACGCGATGATGTGGGTTCGTGGGTTCGCGGCCGACTATGACGACTGGGCGACGGTTGCCGGCGATCAATGGTCCTTTGCGAATGTCGCGCCCTACTTCAAGCGTATTGAGGCGGTGGAGGGTGCGACCGAGAGTGACGAGGGCACCGAGGGTGCCCTGAAGATCTCCAAACAGCGCAGCCCCCGCTCCAGCACCGCGGCGTGGCTGGAGGCCGTTAAAGAGGCCGGATTTGACGTCGAGCGAGCCAATACTCCAGAACCCAAGGGGTTTTCGGAAACGATGGTGTGTCAGAGCGGCGGCCGCCGGTGGAGCACCGCGGACGGCTACCTCAAACCTGGCCTGCGGCGGCGCAACCTGAACGTGGTTACCGGGGCCCAGGTGCGCCGGGTGCTGTTCGACGGCACCAGGGCGATCGGTGTTGAGTATGTGCGTGACGGCATCACCCATACCGTGCGAGCCCGGCGCGAGGTAATTCTGTGTGGCGGCGCCATCAATTCCCCTCAGCTGTTGATGCTTTCGGGGATCGGTGACGCCAAGCGCCTTGCCGGGCTCGGTATCGATGTGATTGTCGATGCCCCGCAGGTCGGCCAGAATCTACTCGACCACCTGTGCTGTCCGGTGGGCTATGCGGTCGAGTCCGACTCGCTCTACGGTGCGGAGAAGCCACTGCAGCTCGCCAACTTCTTCCTGCGGCATCGCGGCATGCTCACCTCGAACGTCGGTGAGGCGTACGGATTTCTGCGCAGCCGGGCCGACCTCGCACTACCCGACCTGGAGCTGATCTTCGCGCCTGCGCCCTTCTTCGATGAGGGCCTGGGCGAGGCCACCGAGCACGCCATCGTGATGGGCCCGATCCTGCTTAAACCGGAGAGCAGCGGTGAGATCACCCTCACCTCACCCGACCCGTTGGCCAAGCCGCGCATCGATCCGCGCTACCTGAGCGATGCCGCCGGGCGGGACCGCGCCGCCATGATGTTCGGACTGCGGACCACCGCCCGCATTGCCGAGACGCCGGCGATGCGGGCGATACTCGGCAAGATTCTGCGACCGAGGAACCCCGGCGACGACCTGGAGGAGACACTCGTCGCCGCGCTGGAGAACAACTCACACACCCTGTATCACCCCGTCGCTACCTGCCGGATGGGGACGGACGAGGCCAGCGTGGTCGCTCCGGATCTCACCGTGCGCGGTGTGCGGGGATTGCGGGTGGTCGACGCGTCGGTGATGCCGAGCCTCATCCGTGGTCACACGCACGCCCCGTCGGTATTGCTCGGCGAGAAGGCTGCCGATTTGGTTCTTTCTCCACAAGCATGAAACCGATCCGCGTCTCCGAACGTCTGACTGGATAGAGTCACCGGTGAGGAGTTAGCGGAGGGGAATCATGAGCGACGAGTTCGGTGTTCGGACCGAGGAGCTCGCGGCCATTTCCAAGACGTGGCTGCGCGAGACACTGCATATCAATGACATGCCCTGGACGCCGTTCCAGGATGCCTCGGGTTCCGGAAGTGAAGTGCTGGCCGCCGTCCGTGATGCTGCGTCACCCGGAATCAAGGCGATGTCCTCGATCGCCCGCAGGTTTTCGGATATGGCAGGGCTTGTCGATACCTTCGCCACCAACGTGACCGCGCGAGACGAGAAGACCGCCACGTCGTTCGATGCACTGAAGCCACGCTGATGCGCCCGGCGATCAGTGCGCTGCGGGGCTGGAATCTCGATGCGCTCAGCAAGGCCGCCGACATCGCCCGCGACAACGCCCAGACGCTGGACGCGTCGTTGGACTCCTGCGACCGTGTGTTCAACGATGCCTCGGGCTGGTTCGGTAAGACGCACGATGCGGCGCGGTCCAAGGTCGACCAGGAGCTGGACCACGGTCGTGAGGTCCGGAATGTACTGAACCGGTTATCCGATGATGCCGAGGATGCGGGACGAACGCTCAAGCACGCCAAGGAGTACACGCTTCAGGACGTGGACGCCGCTGTCTCCGAGGGATTCACGGTTACCGATACCGGGGAGGTCAGCCACCCGGATTCGGCGAAGACACAGGCCGCCGCCGACCATCAGCGCAGGATTCAGGCGGGTCTGGACGAGGTGGCCCGGCTGGACGAGATGTACGGCAGGAAGCTGAGAGAGGCCGTCAACGATCTGGAGGCCATGCGCGACGGGCAGCAGGACGTCACATTGGCGACGGGGGAGAAGATCGATCCCGACACGCTCGTCGACCGGGTGCGCCGCATGCCCGAGGAGGAACGTCGCGTGTTCCTGGACGGGCTGCCCCCGGAGACGGTGCATCAGATGGTCATCGCCGACCCCGAGTTCATGGGGAACACCAATGGGGTGCCCTTCGACGTTCGTGCGGACGCCAACGAGATCAACATCAGGAACGCGCTCATCGACGAACTTCAGAATCCGTCACCCGGTCAGGCGCGGGTCGATCAGCTCAGGGCGATGCTCGAACCCATGGACGACCCGTTCGCGACGATTCCGGCCGGAGGCTCGCCTGCCGATTTCAAGATAGATCGCAAGTTCGTCATGTTCTCGACCGAGGGCAACGGCCGGATGATCGAACAGATCGGCGATCTCAAACCCGGGGCGCCGGGCGTCGGGGTCTATGTGCCCGGCACCAACACCAACCTCAACGGCAGCAGAAACAACCATGATTCTGCCGTCAATCTGGCGAAACAGAGTGGGTCGCCGGTGTTCCTCTATATGGAGAACGATTTCCCGCAGGGACTGGACAAGGCGACCGACCCGTCCTACGGATTGGCGATGGCACCGCAACTCGTCTCGTTCGGCAAGGAGCTTGACGCGGAGGTGGCCCGCCACGCGCCCGGTACGCCCACCACCTACATTGGGCACTCGTATGGTGGATCCATTGTCGGTACCGCCGAACAGATGGGGCTACGGGCCGACCGCGTGCTGTATGCGTCATCCGCCGGGACGGGCATCCTCAGCACCGAGTGGCATAACCCCAATCCGAATGTCCAGCGGTTCTCCATGACCGCTCCCGGCGACCTCATCGGTGCCGCGCAACTCGCTCCACGCGACAGCGATATCCCCACCAGATTCTCCCCGTTCCCGGGGGTCAATCTGGACCTCCCGCCGGTAATTCCACGGGCGCCGGACGGCGATATAGGCAACCCGCATGCGGGTAATCCGCTTGGCGGAGATCCGGATTCGATTCCCGGCGTCACACGCCTCGATACCGGCTACTACAGCGACGAGAACAAGAATCATCCCGGTGAGGTCGTGTTCGGCCCCAACGGGCACGGTAGTTATTGGGACGATCCACGCTCGGATGCGTTCCAGAACATGGCGAACGTGATCAAGGGAGGCGAGGTGACCACCTATGTCGAACGAGGCATCGAGTCGAACAATGTCGACATCAATCTCGGGGACGACAGCAGCCTGAACGAATCGGTGAAAGACATCGCCAAGGCGTACGGCGATCAATGGTTGTCGGGGGCCAAGATCGGCCCATTCACACTCCCGACCAATCCCAAATGGGAAGACCCCTACGGCAATCCGCATGTCACAGACAATCCGGGACTCGGCCGGAAGGTGCAGGTTCGATGAGGCGCGCATGGACGGCCGTGATGGCGGGATTGGCGATGTTGGTTGCGGTGTCGTGCAACCCCGGTGCGGACAGCGAGCAAGGAGGCAATAAGAGCATGGAACCCACATCGGTGAAGATGTCCGAAGCTCTGCGGGTCACAGCCGAGAATCTGGCGTTCGTCACCGCGGAGAAAGTGGAACCGGGTGTCAATGACATCGAGCGGATGGGCTGCCGCACGAGCTACAACTCGGCCCTCCCGGAGGGCCCCCCGTGGTGGTTGCGCCTGCAGCGCGATTTCGCGGACCCGACTCCGGAACTGATTTCGGGGGTACTGAATCGCCTGGAATCGTTGTCCAGTAAGGGATTTCGCCGCCAACAGAGCAAGCGGCCGGAGCCCGAGCCGCCGAACAGCCGGACCTATCGCGATGACGCCGGCTACATCGTGAGCGCGCGTGAAGATGTGCGCGGCAATGGGGTCCATGTATATGTGGTCACCGCGTCGTCCCCCTGCGCACTCGAGGACTAGCGGTAGGTCACCAGATCCCGGTTGCCGCCATCGCCGATCAGATGAGTGTGGTCGTTGAAGGAGAGCAGACTCAGTCCGCGCTTGCCGTTGACCAGCGAGGTGACCGACGAGTTGATGATAACACGTTGTGCAGTAAGCCAATTCGGCACGCAGCTGCCCCCGTCCGTGGCCCAGAGGTTCGCGACGATCATCCCGATGACTCCGGCGGAGGTTGCGACCACGGTGTCGCCCTCGCGCGTGGCGGCGTCGGCCAGCGCGGCCAGTACGCGCTGCTGAAAGCGGGTGTAGCTTTCTGCATATTCGCCCGATGAATCGGTGCTCGCCCACTTCGCCAGGCCGTCCTCCAGAACGGCCTGGGTGTCGCCCTTCGCCAGGCTCTTGACGGTGTTCACGGACGCCAGGCGCCGCATCCGTGAGTTGCCGACAATCTCCTTGTAGTCGTATTCATCCCACCGGTCATCCTGCTGCGGCTCCGATGCCAGTGCGAGCGCGATGGCCTCGCCGGTCTGGCGTTGCCGCTTCATTCCGCCGTGCAGGAGCCGGGTGCCACGCAGGCCGCGGCGGGTGAGCTCGGTCGCCACGGTGGCGGCCTGTCGCTGTCCGATGCTGGTCAACGGGCTATCAGGGCTGCTGGAGTAGTTGGCAGCCTGACCATGCCGGACCAGGTAAATGACGCCCATACAGGGAATCGTATCGACTAGCCGCCGTCGAGGAGTCGCCGCTTCTCGGCCTCGAACTCCGCCTGGGTGAGAGCGCCGGAATCACGCAGGGCGGCAAGAGATTTAAGTTGTTCGATGCGAATCCCATCGTCAGTGGGTTCGTAAGATGCGACCGCTGGTGCAGCTATCGGGGGCGGCGCATGGATAGCCCGTGATCTCGTCAGTAGATAGACGATCCAGCCAACCGCCGCGGCGCCGAGCAGTCCGGCGAAGCCCCAGGTGAAACGCCAATACGAGCTGCTGTGCCCGAACGCAAGGCGTGGATTGACGAACCCGTTGACCTCACCGTCGACCTGCACGTCGTAGGTAGCGGCAGCGGGGATCTGCGCGACCCATACCCGACGGCGGGCGTCGCCATTCACCGTCGTCGAGCTTCCGATGCTCTCGTGTACCTCGGGCTCCGCCACTCCCGCCGGCGGAAAGATCGACATACCGAGCCGGGGGATGAGCAGCCCGTTGTCACCGGACACCCAGGAGCGAAAGCTGATGGTCACCTCGCCGGCCGGCAGTTCCAGCTGCGTGTTGCCTGGGATCTTGACCTCGCCATAGGCGTCGAACTCATCGAACACGAATACGTTCAGGATGAGGGAGACGATGATGCCGATAAGCCCGCCGATGGTCATGGTGGTGAGCGTCAGTACCGAGGCCCGGCGCATGCTCATATGTCGAAGTTTGTCACGTGCCGCGCCCACCGCCCTAGCATCGGACAGATGGACTTCGCCCCCTCTGCCCGCGCCGCAGAACTGACCGCCACCGTCCGGGAGTTCATCGACACGGAGATCATGCCGGTGGAACGCGCGGTGCTGGCCCATCACGACCAGCTACTGGGGGCGCGTGCCGGTACGACGGCCGAGCTCTGGGCCGTGCCTCCGGAGTTGGATGCGTTGAAGGCGAAGGCACGCGCCGCCGGATTGTGGAACCTCTTCCTGCCGGATCCGGAGCTCGGTGGTGGGCTGTCCAACTCCGAGTACGCGCCGCTGGCCGAGCAGATGGGCCGATCGCTCTTCGCGCCCACCGTGTTCAACTGCAACGCACCGGATTCGGGGAACATGGAGGTACTGCATCGATACGGCAGCCAGGAGCAGAAGGAGGTGTGGCTCGAACCGCTGCTGGAGGGCGATATCCGGTCTGCCTTCTGTATGACGGAGCCCGATGTCGCGTCCTCCGATGCCACGAACATGGCGGCCACCGCCATCGTCGACGGTGACGAGGTGGTGATCAATGGCCGCAAGTGGTGGAGCACCGGCGTCGGTCATCCCGATTGCAAGGTGATCATCTTCATGGGGCTGACCGACCCTGGCGCGCATCGGTACGCGCGCCACTCGATGGTGCTTGTCCCGGTGGACACCCCGGGCGTCACGATCGAACGGATGTTGCCCACGATGGGGTTCTACGACGAGCCGGGAGGCCACGGTGTGGTGTCTTTCGAGAATGTGCGCCTCCCTGTCGATGCCTTCATCGCGGGACCGGGCAAGGGATTCGAGATCGCTCAGGGACGGCTGGGGCCGGGCCGGGTGCACCATGCGATGCGCCTGATCGGCCTGGCCGAGGTGGCGCTTGAGCACGCGTGCCGGCGTGGACTGGACCGCACCGCGTTCGGAAAACCGTTGGTGAACCTGGGCGGAAACCGCGAGCGCATCGCCGACGCCCGCATCGCGATCAACCAGACCCGCCTGCTGGTGCTGCATGCCGCCTGGCTGCTGGACACCGTGGGCATCATGGGTGCGTTGTCGGCGGTTTCAGAGATCAAGGTGGCCGCACCGAACATGGCCCAGCAGATCATCGATATGGCGATTCAGATCCATGGCGGCGGTGGGCTTTCCAACGATTTTCCGCTGGCGGCAGCCTGGGTGAATGCCCGTGCGCTGCGGCTGGCCGACGGCCCCGACGAGGTGCATCGCGGTGTGGTGGCCCGGATCGAGCTGGCGAAATACGCTACCGGCTGATGGTGAGTGCGTAGCGCATACCGCGGTGCAGGCTCGCCCCCACCAGAAGTCCGAGCGCGATGGAGAAGATGGCCATGCAGGTGTCGAGCAGCGCGGTGAGGTTGGCATGGCCGGTGGCGGCGACCTCGCTGACATTCACGAAGCTCAACGCACCCGGCACCAGACACCAGAAGGCGGCCAGGAGCAACACGATTGCCGAAGGCGCTCCTTTGAACCGCGCCGCGAACAGGGCAAAAGGAACCACGGCGACGGCCCCGATGAAGCCCGTCATCGCCGGTGCCAGGAACAAGCCGCCGAGCCGCTGTCCCAGCATGGCGACGCCTATCGCCAGAATCAGCCAGATGAGCGATCCGCGCGGTGCGGACTTGTACAGATAGAACCCCACCGCAATCACCGGCACCGCCAGCGCGATCGTCCAGCTGCCCAGTGGCGGTCCCAGTGCAGAGGGCTCCGGTGGCCCAGCCACTTTCACGCCGATCACCACACCGAACGCCAACAGCATCAGTTGTGCGATGCCGTACACGATGCGGGTGGACCCGGCCATCAGTTGGGTACTCGTCAGCTCCAGCGCTCCGATGGTGAGTGTCACCCCGGGGAGCACGGCGATCAAAGCTGGCGCCACCACGCGGGCGAGACCCTCGCTGGGCACGTTCGCGACGATGAACGTGCTGATCACCGTCACCACGAAGGCGGCCACGGCGGGCATCGTGGCGGCCAGGGTGGGCATGGGATTGGTCGCCAACATCAACACGCCGACAATCAGGCCCAATACTAGGTAGGCGGGTAGCGCCGAGGAGGTTGGCGCCAGCGCCAGTCCGAAGCCAAGGGTCAGGATGGTGTGACCGATAACGGTGATCATCGTCCCGAAACGTGGTTTCAAACAACGGATCTCGTAGATTCGTGCGATGGCTTCGGCCGGTGCGATTGCCCCGGCGACGGCCATGTCGGCGATGGTGTCGATATGGCCGGCCTGGTCCAACTGCGCTGTGCTGCGGGTGGATTCCTCCACTTCCAGCTGCCCGGTGACGCCGTCGATCTGGATGATCAGAACCGTCGGCAGGACGACGGCGCGTAGTTCCTTGTCGGTGTATCGCGGTGCGATGTCATGCAACTTCGCCAACACCAGGTTGGTGGGCTGACCGACTTCGAGCATCGCGATGCCAAGCATCCGCAGCATCGTGACAACCTCGGCGTCATCGAAATGCTTCGCGTCAGCCAGTGGTATGGGCTTGTCTTTGAGAGCCTTACGGACAAGTGCCGTCGCGCGTCCACGCCAGGTCAGCGCCGTCATGCGCCGAACTGTAGTCGGGTCCTAGGCCTTCAGGTTCTTCTTCGCCGCGCGCCGCAGCTGCACGATGCGCACGATGCCCACCAGCGCCGTCAACAGCGCACCCGCGACAGCCGCGATGAGCACCGTCACGCCCAGCGGCAGGTTGAGGTGCCAGGCCAAGAACGATGTGGTGACCGTGTTCATGTTCTGCGTGATGAAGATCAGCAGCAGGATCAGTATCAAGAGGCCGAGGATGACGCCCGTCCAGGTGGCCGCGGCCCGAGTCCGCGTGACCGCGTCTTCCTTCTTGGCAGCCTTCTTGGCGGGCTTCGTGGCGGGCAGCGGTGGCTGCTCCCCGACGGGGAAGTCGATCGAGGTGTCGGCAACCGGAGAGTCCGGAGTCGTACCGGGGTCACTGGTCATCAGTTCATCATTTGCTACATGGGCGCTTATTGCAAGCGCCGGAGGTCGGCTTTTCGCAGGAAAGGTCGCGTGGATATTGCGAAAGGCCGACGCTCGGCACAGGTCAGGCGCGGATGGTGCCTTGGCCCGCGATCAATGGCAGATCCAGTGGCGTCAGGAGGCCTGGTTTAGCGTCGATAACCGCTGGTATCGCGTTAATGGCGCGCATCCCGGTGGCAAGGCAGCCACCGATCGCGCCGTCACCGGTGCGTTCGTCACGGAATACGGTCTCCTGGGTGATGTTCGGGCTGCCCTTGATCTCGATGCGGTAGGCATCGTTGTCGACCGACTGTGCCCGCGGCCAATGCGGCGCGGTGTCGTTGGTGATTCGGTTGACGTGCTCGATCACGATCTTCGGCTTTCCGCCTACCCAGCCGCGGATCTCAAATCGCACCGCAGCGCAATGTCCTGCCTCGATGGTGCCGGTGTTGGGCTCGGCGCCGTAGGCGATCTCGGTGGGAGTGGCCCACTTTTCGTAGACGGTGTCGATCTTGTCGAGCTTCACCCCGACGGCGTCGGCGATCATCGGAATGGTGTGGCCCCACGCCAGGATCAGCACCTCGGGGATCTCCAGCACCGCCGGCTGGTCCAGGGGTGCGCCCAGTCCCATCGGCATACTGAAATCACCGTTGTAGTACTGGTAGTCCAGAAGCTCTTGCACCAGTACGGAATCCACTCGCCCGCCTACGCCGAGCAGGGTCATCGGGAACAGGTCGTTCGCGAAGCCGGGGTCGATACCGGTGGTGAAACAGGAAGTCCTGCCGTCCGCGCAGGCCTGCGTGATATCGGTCAGCATCTCGGGCGGGCACACCTGCGGGTACACCCACGGCGTCATCGCGGTGGAGACGATGTTGTGCCCACTGCGCAGCGCCCGGGACATGTTGTCGATGTTTTCCAGCGCATACTGCGCGGTCGGCCCGAAGTACGCGACGGTGCCCTCAGTGCCCAATGCGGCGTCGATATCGGTGGTGGCCGCCAGTCCGATCGGGTGGCTGCCGACCAGGGTTCCGGCGTCCACACCGTCCTTGGCGGGATCGTGCGCCAGGACGGCTGCCAGCTCGAATACCGGATGATCCAACAGCTCGCGGATCACCAGCTTGCCGACAACCCCTGTGCCCCAAACGATGACAGGATATTTATCACTCATGCTCTACTCACTTTCTTCGCCGAAGCGCTCATCGGAAGAACTCACCGCCATTGACGAATAAGGTCTGCCCGGTCACCATGCGTGCCCGATCGGATGCGAAGAACACCACCGCGTCGGCGACGTCTTCATCGGCGGGCATCTCGCCCAGCGGGAACTTGGCCGTCAGTTCCGCCAGCACCTCCGCTTCGGTGATGCCGCGCTGCTGGGCGACAAGACCGATGTACAGCTGGATGGGCGGCCCGTACATCCAGGTCGGTACCACCATGTTGAGCCGGATCTTGTGCGGCCCCAGCTCCTTCGCCAGCTGGTACATGGCGTTCTGTAGTGCTCCCTTGGATGTCGCGTACGCGGACTGGGGCAACTGCGGATGGAACGCCGATTGCGAACCGATAAAGACGACTGCGCCACCCTTCCGTTTCAGGTGCGGTACGGCCACCTGAACGAGTTGGAGCGTGCCGATGACGTTCGTGCTGAGCATCGCCTGCCACTGCGTCAGATCCGCGCCCTCGATACCGCCGAACACATCCTCCTTGGCCGCGACGTTCACCAATGCGTCCACCGCGCCGAACCTTCCGATGGCAGTGTCGATGAGGCCCTGGCACGCTTGCGCGTCGGTGATGTCGGTGACGGCCCAGGCGGCGGTGCCTCCCGTGTCGTCGAGTTCAGCCGCGAGGTTCGCAAGATTTTCCCGGGTGCGCGCACCGAGCACCACATTCGCGCCATCCTGGTGTGCCTTGAGTGCGACCTCGCGGCCCAATCCGGTGCCCACACCCGATATCACCACCGTTTTACCGGAAAGAATTCCTGCCATCGGCTGCCTTTCTGTTTGTGACCCACGCCTCAACGTTTTCAATACGTTACATGGTGTACCGTTATTTGCAATGAGTACCGACGAGATACCTGTGGGCCGGGGCCGCCGCCGCAGCTCCGATATCGACATCAAGGCACTTGCTGCGGCGCGTGAGCTCCTGGTGGAGCAGGGGTGGGATGCCACCACCATGGTTGCGATCGCCGAGCGGGCCGGCGTGGGCAAGCCCGCGTTGTACCGCCGGTGGCCCTCGCGCGCACACCTCGTGTTCGAGGCGGTCTTCGGTTGGACCGTACCCACCCGGGAGATGAGTGCAGCGGCAGGAGTCGGCGACTGGGTCCGGGAATCCTGCTCGTACACAGCGGAACTCTTCAAACGACCGGATGTCGTCGCGGCAGCGCCTGCCCTTCTCGGCCAGATGCGTACCGACCCCGAATTGGGGCAGGCACTGTGGGCAAGCTTCGGTGAGACCGGTGCCGATCTCCTATCGCAGGTGATGCGCGCACAGCGTCCGGAGATCGGCCAGCAGCAGGCGCGAGACCGGGCCAACGCCACCATGTTGATGATCATCGGCGCGAATGTCCTCGCTCGCCAGCTGCTTCCCGACGAGCAGGCGGAGACGGTCCTAAAATATTTGCCAGAGCTCCTGGCGGGGTCGGATGGGAGTCCCGAAACGATGGCCCCTGCCGATTAGCCACCGGAATCTTCCTGACGGTAAAGCAGGGCGAGGCGACGGTCGCCCGGTTACTGTTGGAGGATGCGCTGGGCCGCACGACTCCTCGCCGCCGTCATGGCCGCGGTTGTCCTCAGTGGCTGCGGCAGCGCCAATCCCCTGGGTGGAGGCCCCCTTTCGGGTGACCTCAACACATTGATCGTCGGCTCGGCCGACTTTCCTGAATCGAAGATAGTCGCCGAGCTCTACGCGCAGATACTGCAGACCAACGGCTTTCACATCACCAAGCAGTTGGGCATCGGCAGCCGCGAGACGTACATCCCGGCGGTAAAGGACCATTCGATCGACCTCATTGCCGACTACACCGGAAATCTGCTGCGCTACTTCGATCCAGATGCCACCGCCACTAAACCCGACGACGTAGAGCTGGCACTGCTACGCAAGCTCGACGGAGATCTGGACGTTCTGTCCCCATCGCCGGCCTCGGACGCGGACACACTCTGTGTCACCAGGGCCACTGCCGACAGATGGAATCTGCATTCCATCGCCGACCTTGCGGCGCACTCGGAAGAGGTAAAGGTCGGTGCGCCATCGGAGTTCCTGCACCGTAGCGTTGGCTTGGCCGGGCTCAAGGCCAACTACGGTCTGGACATCCCGGAGTCGCGTTTCGTGGCCATCAGCGATGGTGGAGGGCCGGCGACGGTCAGGGCGTTAGTGGACGGAACGATCACCGCGGCCAACATTTTCAGCACCTCGCCGGCCATCGCCGAGCACGATCTGGTGGTCTTAGACGATCCCACATTCACCTTTCCGGCCGGCAATCTGGTGCCGTTGGTCAACGCGCAGAAGAAATCCGAGAAGTTGAAGAAGGTGCTCGACGCACTGTCCGCGCGATTGACCACCGAGGACCTCACCAAGCTCAACGCTGCGGTGTCCGGCAACAACGGCGTCGATCCCAAAGAAGCTGCGCAGAAGTGGTTGACGGACAAGGGTTTCGACAAACCGATAGGGAACTGATCGCATGATCACCTTCGAGAATGTCACCAAGAAGTACCCCGACGGGACGACGGCGGTCGACGATCTGACCATGCACGTCGACAAGGGTTCATTCACGGTGTTCGTGGGGCCATCGGGATGCGGCAAGACCACCTCGATGCGGATGATCAACAGAATGACCGATCTCACGTCCGGCGTTCTGATCGTCGACGGAGCAGACGTTAAGACAGTGGATCCGGTCAAACTGCGGTTGGGCATCGGGTATGTCATCCAGAACGCCGGCCTGATGCCGCATCAGCGCGTGGTCGACAATGTGGCGACGGTGCCGGTGTTGCGTGGCGAATCCCGGCGCGCGGCGCGCAAGGCGGCACTCGACGTTCTGGAACGGGTGGGACTGGATCCGAAACTGGCCAGCAGATACCCGGCACAGCTCTCTGGAGGTCAACAACAACGTGTCGGAGTGGCACGTGCCCTTGCCGCAGACCCGCCGATCCTGTTGATGGACGAACCGTTCAGCGCCGTCGACCCGAATGTGCGTGATGACCTGCAGGCCGAGATGCAGCGCCTACAGGCCGAGCTCAACAAGACCATCGTCTTTGTCACGCACGATATCGACGAGGCCGTCAAACTCGGGGACAAGGTGGCAGTCTTCGGACCCGGCGGGGTACTGCAGCAGTATGACGAGCCTGAGCGGGTGTTATCCAACCCGGCAAGCGATTTCGTTGCCGGATTCATCGGGCGCGATCGGGGCTACCGAAGCCTGCAATTCCGTGAGGCGGGAGAGCTGCCGTTGTATGAGATCAGGCAGATCGTTGAGGATGAGGTCCGTGACCTCATCATCGCCCCGCGCAGCTGGGTGCTTGTCTGCAATCTCGACGGAACACCATTCGGCTGGATGGACGATGCCGGAGCGGAGGTCTACCGCTCGGGAAAGTCGTTATACGACAGCGTGATAGCGGGAGGATCATTGCTCGGTCCGGACGGGACACTGCGGCAGGCTCTCGATGCCGCGCTGTCCTCGCCGTCGGGACTGGGCGTGGCCACCGACGAGGACGGCCGCGTACGCGGCGGCGTTCGGGGCGACGACGTGCTCATCGCGCTGGATCGGCAACGACGTACCAGGCAGCGGTGAGATGCGATATCTCTTCACCCATCTCGCGGACGCTTGGCAGCTCTCGCTGATCCACATGCGGCTGTCGCTGGTCCCCATCCTCATCGGGTTGGTCATCGCAATTCCTTGTGGCGCGCTGATTCACCGGCACCGGACCGCGCGGCGGGTCACCACGCTGATCGCCAGCATCGTGTTCACCATCCCGTCGCTGGCGTTGTTCGTGGCGTTACCCCTCATCATTCCCACCCGGATACTCGATGAGGCGAATGTGATGGTCGCGCTGACGCTGTACACCACGGCGTTGCTGATCCGTGCCGTACCGGAGGCCCTCGATGCCATTGCCCCACAGGTGCGTGACGCGGCCACCGCGGTGGGGTATCGCCCGTTGGGCCGCCTTGTCCGGGTCGAGCTGCCGCTGTCCATACCGGTGTTGGTGGCGGGTTTGAGAGTTGTTGCCGTTACCAATATCTCGATGGTCTCGGTGGGCTCGGTGATCGGCATCGGCGGCCTGGGAACCTGGTTCACCGAGGGCTACCAGGCCAATAAGAGCAGTCAGATCGTCGCCGGAATCGTCGCGATCTTTCTGCTGGCCGTCGTCGTCGATTCGCTCCTGGTGGTCTTGGGCCGCGCTGCGACACCGTGGGCCAGAGCGACGAAAGCTGTTGGTGCAGTGTGAACTTTCTCTCCGATGCGCTCGGCTACATATTCACCGCGTCTCATTGGACGGGCAACAGCGGGCTGGGCATGCGGATTGGCGAACACCTCCAGTACACCGTGATCGCCGTGCTGGCCGCTGTTGTCATCGCGGTGCCCATGGGTCTGCTCATCGGGCACACGGGTCGCGGCACGTTTCTGGTGGTCAGCGCGGTGAATGCGCTGCGCGCGCTGCCGACGCTGGGTGTGCTGCTGTTGGGTGTGCTGCTGTGGGGCTTGGGTCTGATTCCGCCGACCGTCGCGTTGCTGCTGCTGGGGGTGCCGCCGCTGCTGGCGGGAACCTACTCCGGCATCGCCAACGTGGACCGCACGGTGGTGGAGGCGGCGCGGGCCATGGGGATGACAGAACGTCAAGTGCTGTTCGGTGTCGAGGTGCCCAACGCATTGCCGCTCATCCTGTCGGGCCTGCGGACAGCGACCCTGCAGATCGTGGCGACCGCGACCGTCGCTGCCTACGCCAGCCTCGGCGGGCTTGGCCGGTACCTCATCGACGGCATCAAGGTCCGGCAGTTCCACCTGGCGTTGGTCGGCGCGCTCTTGGTGACCGCGCTGGCCTTGCTGCTGGACGCGATCCTCGCCTTCGCGGTATGGCTGTCGGCCCCGGGCACCGGACGGCTGCGGCCGGCTCCGCGCGAGGCTTCTTCAAGGCCTATTACGGGCCGACGATCGGCGTTTACGTGGCGATCGCGGATGACACGGGCTGGACCGCTGAACTCGATGACACGTTTGTCGCGCACAAACGGGGGTGCTGAGAGGCAGAAAGGGCTCACGGGGGCTCAAGTTGCGCGGTCGCCTACGGTAGACGGGTGAGTAACCCCAGTCAGACCGACACGGCGGCCGGACCTGCCGTGCTGACCTGGCGCGCCCATGACGCGTCGCGCATGGAATCCACCCGGGTCCAACTATCGGGCCGGCGTATCCGTGCACATGGCCGCTTTGTGGCCGGCGCGTCCGACGCGCATCCCGCTTTCAGCGCTTCATACGATTTGGTGACCGACGAGACGGGCTCCACGAATCGGTTGTCCCTGTCGACCACGGTTGCCGAAAGAGAACGTCAGCTGTCGATTGCCCGGGACGAAGAGGGCATGTGGACCGTGCAGAACCACGAGGGCGCGACACGCTCCGCCTTCGACGGAGCACTGGACGTCGACGTGGTGTTCAGCCCGTTCTTCAATGCGCTGCCGATCCGGCGGACGGGCCTTTACCAGCAGGAAGGTAGCGCGGTGCTGCCCGTTGTCTACGTGACCCTTCCGGATTTGGCCGTTAGCCCCGCCACCATCAGCTACCGCAATGACGGCAAGGGCATCAAGGTGGTCTCGCCGGTGGCCGACACCGTCGTCACCGTCGATGACGAGGGATTCCTGCTGGAATACCCCGGTCTGGCCATCCGGATCTAGGGCACGGTCCGCAGCACGCCGCCCTGCCGCCCGGCTTCGGCCAGCTGCTCGCGCCACTGCGGGTCGTTCCGGCTGACGCCGGTGATGTCGAATCGTTCGTGTGCCTCATACCGCTGCCGCGCGGCATGGCCGGCCTCTACCAGGAGCTCCACCGAGCTCTCGGCCTTCAGCGTGTTCCACGTCGCCGCGAGCAGCGCCATGGCCTCTTCCAGGGCCGGCAGCACACCGTGCGGATTCGACTCGCACATGGCGCGCACCAGCGACGGATCGGTGGCGGCGACCCGGGTGCCGTCCCGGAACGATCCGGCGGCCAGGGAGTACGCCAGCGGGATCCCGTCGGCGGTGACGGCCAGGGCCTCGGCCAGCAGGTGGGGCAGGTGCGAGATGGCAGCGGCGGCCGCGTCGTGCTCATCCGAGCGTGCCGGCACCACGACGGATCCGCAATCCAGGGCCAGCCGGGTTACCTGTGCGAACACCTGCGGATCGACGTCGTCGTCGACGCTGACCACCCAGGTCGCGTCGCGAAAAAGCTTGGCGTCCCCGGCGCGCCACCCCGATTCGGTGGTCCCCGCCATGGGGTGGCCGCCGACGAATCGCTCTCTCAACCCGTGCTCGGACACCTTTTCTAGGACAGCGGATTTGACGCTGGTGACGTCGGTGAGCGGGCATTCGGGGGCCAGCTCCGCGATGCGTGTGAGGAGTGCGGGCAGAGCCGGCACCGGTACCGCGAGCACGATGAGAGCACTGGCGTTACGGGCGCGCCGCAACGCCAGATCCAGATCGGCGGTGGCATCGAAACCGGCCGCCCGTGCGGCGTCTGCGCCCTCCGTGGAGCGGTTGTACCCCCAGACATGCCGCCCCGCGGCGGTGGCCGCGCGGACCACGGAGCCGCCGATGAGCCCGAGGCCGAGTACACAGATCGGCGGGCCTTGGTGGTCATTTTCGGCGGCGTTCACCACATCAGGTTGGCATAGGTCACCGAGATTGTGCGATGAGCCGCACGGCGAAGAGGCCCCAGGATCGATGAGCCGCACGGCGAAGAGCCCCAGGATTGTGGTCACAACACGGGTGGGGCATTACCGTATTGGCTTATGGACGCACAACGTGCCAAGGCCGCAGGGCCCAGCGCCGAAAGCCTGGAGGGCTTCGGCGTGGCCGTCGTTCGTGAAGAGGGTCGCTGGCGGGTGACGTCGTTGAAGGCCGGGGCGCTCACCGATTTAGCGGCGGCCGAAACCGAGCTACGCGAATTACGCAGCGCTGGTGCCGTGTTCGGCTTGCTGGATGTAGATGAGGAATTTTTCATCATCATCCGTCCGGCACCCTCGGGAACGCATCTGCTGATTTCCGATGCCACGGCGGCCATCGACTACGACATCGCTGCCGAGGTGCTCGACAGGCTTAATATTCCTGTCCCGGAGCTCGATTCCGATGAGCTTGACGAGGTCGATCCGTGGGAGGAAGGCGATCTGGGCCTGCTCTCCGATATCGGACTGCCCGAGCCGGTGCTCAGTGTGATCCTCAGCGAGACCGATCTCTACCCGGATGAGCAGCTCGGAATGATCGCGGCACGTATGGGCTTCGCCGACGAGTTCGGTGCGGTGCTCGACAAGCTGGATCGGTGACGTTTCCGGACGATGAGGCGCTGATTCGCGCGGCGCTGGTCGCAGCCGGCGAGGCGGGTGCCGACGATGTGCCGATCGGTGCGGTGATCTATGCCGCAGACGGAAAAGAGCTGGCGCGCGCCGCCAATGCCCGTGAACGCCTGGGTGATCCGACGGCACATGCCGAGGTTCTCGCGTTGCGAGAGGCCGCCGCGAAGCATGGCGATGGTTGGCGGCTCGAAGGGGCGACGCTGGCGGTGACCGTCGAGCCGTGCACCATGTGTGCCGGGGCGTTGGTGCTTGCGCGGGTCGGCCGGGTGGTGTTCGGTGCTTGGGAGCCCAAGACCGGTGCTGTGGGATCGCTCTGGGATGTGGTGCGGGATCGTCGGCAGGCTCATCGCCCGGAGGTTCGCGGCGGCGTGCTTGCCGACGAGTGCGCGGCGCTGCTCGAGAGCTTCTTCGCAGCGAAAAGGTAGGTGGCCCGCCCGGCGCTGATGAGGGGTCAGGGTCGCGCGCCGGACGGGCCGATTCGGGAGGTTTAGCGGCGCCAGTCGTTACCGGGCCCGCGGTCTGGGCCGCGATCGGGTCCACGGTCAGGCCCACGATCGGGTCCGCGGTTGTCACCCGGGCCGGGGCCGTTGTTGCGCCAGCGGCCGTCGTCGCCGCGCCAGTCGCCGGGGCGATCGCGGTCGAGGATTCCGTCGGCGTGGCACTCGCCCCAATTCATATTGAAGCCCCAGATCGGATTCCAGAACTCGCCCGGACACCAGTGGTACGTGGGCGCCGGAAGCTCTGGCGCCGGGGCGGCATTTGCAGTGGCGGCGAGGCCGAGCCCGCCTGCGGCAATGGCTGCGGAAGCGGCAAGTCCAACGAGAATTTTCATAAAGTAAGCAAAGCATTCTTTGCTGGTAATCGACGTGCGTTATGCGTATGGTGAACTGTAAATCTGCTGTCAATCAAGATACTTCGCACGCATCTGGTTGGCCACTCATTGCATTTTGGCGACGCATGGCAAACAATCCTGCCCGCTGGAACGAGTCCGGCGGGCGGGGTTGCTTCTCGATGGCGTTGGGCTAGGGCCTCCAGTCGCGATCGTGGCCATGCCCCCAGTCGCCGCGGTCATGGTCATGGTCGTGCCAGTCACCGCGATCGCCACGATCGCCGCGCCAGTCGCGGTCGTGCCAGTCTCCGTCGCGGTCGCGATGCCAGTCGTCATGGCATTCGCCGAATTCCCAGTTGAATCCCCAGATGGGATTCCAGAATTCGCCCGGGCACCAGTGGTAGTTGGGGGCTGGGAGCGCCGGCGCCGCATCGGCCGGAGCCGCGAGGCCGAGCGTGCCCGCGGCGATGGCCGCGGATGCCGCGATTCCTACGAGAAATTTCATGGGTCAGGGCCTTTCGTGATGGTGTCGATCTGCTCGCGCCGGTCTCGCTGCTGGCCCAGACGGCGTCCGCCCGCCCCGAGAGACGGATGTCGCGATGCCAACGAGAACCTGCACAAGCAAGATGGAAGGCCACTTTCCTTGGAGCCACGCCGCTGATTTCGTACAGCACGCTGGGAGTTTCCTGCCAGCCATGCGACTTCACGCATATGGATGGCTCGTTGCTAACGCCGCCGGGTGATAACGCGATATAGCGCTTTCGCCTGCGGCGGCAGCCGGGGGAGCGGTCAACCGATTGGGGGATCGGGCCGGCCTGCCTGTAGTCTCTTCGGCGGTGGCGTGTCCGAGCGGCCTAAGGAGCACGCCTCGAAAGCGTGTGACGGGTAACCCCCGTCCGAGGGTTCAAATCCCTCCGCCACCGCCATTACCCTCTGACTGCTAGCGCAGTTCAGGGGGTATTTTTATGCCGGCTCTTGCAGCGACCCACCACTGCGGCGGCGATGGTGAGCGACAGCCTTCAGTCTCGGCGCAAGGTGAAGAAGTACGGCTGGTCCATGTCCCGCAGGTCCATGATGCCCAGCAGCGTCGCGTCATCGACCTTGCGGAAGTGGTCGATGATCGCCTTGTGGTCGTAGACCATGGCGGCGCTGACCGCGCCGCGGAACTCGATATTGCGCAGCCGTGCGCGGTGTTTGTTGGTCCTGATCAGCGGTTTGAGAGCGGACAAGGCGGTCGGAGACGTCCGCTTGACCATCGGGGACTCGGTCAGGCCGCTGATCCGGCCCGCAAGCCCCATCGGTGCCAGCATCGGATCGACCGCGAAGATATCGCCGCCCCCGTCGCTGAACAGCAGCGGATGCACATGATCCACATCGTCGAACTGCTTGCCGTACCAGCCGGACACAGTCAGGATGCCGTCCATCGAATGCCCGGTGGGCACCTCGCCGCCATGCCAGCGCTGGCCGACCAGTTCCTCTGATCGCACGGGCGCCAAATTGTCGAAGAAAGCCAGGGCTTCTTGGGTGGTGGTGCCATGCTCCAGCGCGAGAAGATCCGACGTCGTTGTCATGACCCTCAGCCTACGACTGCGATGAACCGCTTGCGTGACGAGCCGAGGGCCGGCGGTCCGGCGTGCCCAGGGCAAAATAACCTCCGATGACTGATCAGTACTTCTCCATTGACGCCACCCTGCCCGGAACCGCGGGCCGGGCAGGGGTGATCCATACTCCACACGGCGACATCCGGACCCCGGCCTTCATTGCCGTCGGAACCAAGGCCACCGTCAAGGCGGTGCTGCCGGAAACCATGGCCGCGCTCGGAGCTCAGGCCGTGCTCGCCAACGCCTACCACTTGTACCTACAGCCGGGCCCCGACATCGTGGACGAGGCCGGAGGGCTCGGGACGTTCATGAACTGGTCCGGTCCAACGTTCACCGACAGCGGCGGGTTTCAGGTGCTTTCCCTGGGCTCGGGGGCGCGCAAAGTCATGGCCATGGACCTCGACCGTGCGCGCTCCGACGACGTCATGGGTTCCTTCGGAGGCGGCAAGAAGAAGGACAAGCTCGCGCACGTCGACGACGACGGTGTCACCTTCACCTCCCACCTGGACGGGTCCACGCACCGGTTCACCCCCGAGGTGTCCATGCAGATCCAGCATCAGCTGGGCGCTGACATCATCTTTGCCTTCGATGAGCTCACCACATTGATCAATACCCGTGAATACCAAGAGGATTCGGTGCAGCGCACCCACGAGTGGGCGCAGCGGTGCCTGGATGAACACGAGAAGCTCACGCGTGAGCGTGCCGACAAGCCCTACCAGGCGTTGTTCGGTGTGGTGCAGGGCGCACAGTACGAGGACCTACGTCGGCAGGCCGTGCGTGGATTGGAATCCCTTGCCAGCGAAGAAGGCCGAGGTTTCGACGGCTATGGGATCGGTGGCGCGCTGGAGAAGCAGAACCTGGGCACCATCGTGGGCTGGGTGACATCCGAACTGCCCGAGCACAAACCACGTCACCTACTCGGGATCAGCGAGCCCGACGATCTCTTCGCCGCAGTGGCCGCGGGGGCCGACACCTTCGACTGCGTGTCCCCCTCGCGGGTCGCGCGCAATGCCGCCGTCTACACGCGCGAGGGCCGGGTGAACATCACCGGTGCCAGGTACCGCCGTGACTTCACTCCGATTGATGCCGCCTGCGACTGTTACACCTGCACGCATTACACGCGGGCCTACATGCACCACCTGTTCAAGGCCAAGGAGATGCTTGCGTCCACCTTGGCCACCATCCACAACGAGCGATTCACCATCGGGCTGGTGGACCGCATCCGCGCCAGCATCGTGGACGGCTGCTTCGACGAGCTGCGTGAAGACACCCTGGGTCGCTACTACCGCTGAGCACTCATTCAGGCAGATCTCAGTATCCCGGCGCACACTGGACACATGCCTACTACGACCGACCCGGGCACGCTCTTGCTTCAGGTGCTCGATCCGGCCAATCGTGCCAATCCTTATCCGGTCTACAGCCAGCTGGTCGAGCAGACGCAGCCTGGCCCGGTGCACCCGCCCGGTATGGCGGTGAGCGTGCTGGCGACCTTCGCGGACTGCAACGCTGTGTTGCGCCACCCGCAGGCGTCCTCGGATCGGCGCAAGTCGAAGATCGTCCAGCGACAGCTGGCGCAGAATCCCAACCTGATCGCCAGGCCCTCGTTCTTGGGGCTGGACGCGCCCGATCACACCCGGCTGCGCAAGTTGGCTTCAAAGGCCTTTGCGCCCAAGGTGATCAATGCGATGGCCGAAGATATCCAGGCCCTCGTGGACCGGCTTCTGGACGACATTGCTCAGCGCGGCACCTTCAACCTGGTCACAGATTTCGCCTATCCGTTGCCTGTCGCGGTGATCTGCCGAATGCTGGGGGTGCCGATCCAAGACGAGCCCGAATTCGGCAGGGCCTCCGCGCTGCTCGCTCAAGGGTTGGACCCGGTTTTCGCGTTGACCGGTCAGGCGCCTGCCAACATGGACCAACGATTCCAGGCCGCCCATTGGATGTGGGACTACTTCGCCGATCTCATCGCGGCCCGCCGGCGCCATCTCGGCGACGATCTGCTGTCGGCGCTGATCCAGGTGAAGGAGGCTGGCGATCAGCTCACGGAGGAAGAAATCATCTCCACGTGCACGCTGCTGCTCATTGCCGGACATGAGACCACCGTCAACCTGATCGCCAACGCGTCGTTGGCGATGCTGCGCGATCCCAAGCAGTGGAAACTGTTGGGGCAGAACGCTGAGCGTGCGCCGCGGGTCATCGAGGAGACGCTGCGCTACGACCCGCCGGTCCACATGGTGGCGCGGGTCGCCGACGGCGACATGGATGTTCGAGACTCCACGTTCCCCAGCGGGGAGTGGGTGCTGCTGATGATTGCTGCCGCGCAACGCGATCCGGAGATCGGCCCCGATCTGGACGTCTTCGACCCCGATCGCGCTGAGATCAAACACCTGGCCTTCGGGCACGGACCCCATTTCTGTCTGGGTGCTCCGTTGGCCCGGTTGGAGGCCAAGCTGGCGTTGAGCTCGATCACGGCGCGTTTCCCCGACGCGCGGCTGACCGGTGAGCCCAGCTACAAGCCCAATGTCACGCTGCGCGGTCTCGCCGATCTTCCGGTGAGTATCGCCTAGCGCGCAACAGACTTGGCCAGGCGTTCCTCCAGCCTGTCCTGCACCACCGACATCGCCATGCAGACGATCCAGTAGTAGACGCCGGCGGTGACGTAGAGCGTGAAGAACTGAAAGGTCGGCGCGGCGGCAATCTGTGCCGTGCGCATCACGTCGGTCACCAGAATCGCCGATGCCAGTGAGGTGTCCTTCACCAGAGAGATCAATGTATTGGACAACGGGGGCACCGCGACACGATTGGCCTGCGGGATGACGATGCGCCACAAGGTGGTGCGGTAACTCATGCCCAGGCTTGAGGCGGCTTCCCACTGCCCTCGGGGGATGCTCAGGATGGACGACCGGATGATTTCGGCGGCGTAGCCGCCGACATTGAGACTGAACGCGATGACCGCAGCGGGAAATGGGCTGATCCTCAGTCCGAATTCGGGCAGCGCGAAGAAGATCAGAAACAGCTGAAGCAGCAGCGGGGTGCCACGAATGATCGAGATGTAGATCCGGGCCAGGCCGGAGAGGGCGCGACGACCGGACATACGGGCCAGCGCCACCCCGAGGGCGATGACTAGCCCGATCGCGAAGCTGATGGCTGTCAGCGGAAGAGTGACCGTGAGCATGGCACGCGCCATCGGCCAGAGGTTGTCCAGAATCAGCTGGGTGTCGGACCTTCCTACGCCAGAATTCCCCTGGCCCGCTTGCGATTTCCGGGTGCCGCTGGCATCGGCCTTGAGGTACTTCTCGGAGATGCGGGTCAACGTGCCGTCGGCCGATAGCTGATCCAACGCCTTGTCCAACTCGGGCAGCAGGCCGCTGTTCTTCCGGGCCGCGAACCCCTGCTCGCTGCGCGCACCTGTGGTCCCCGCGATTTTCACGGCGGGGTCTCCGGTACTGGCCAGGTAGGCATAGACGGCGATGCTGTCGTTGACGACGACATCGACCCTGCCCTGGCTCAACAGCGTGATGGATTGCGTGAAGCCCTCGACGGTCTCCACGCGGGCGCCGGCATCGCGGGCGATCTGCGACCAGTTGCTTGTCGCATTCTCGGCGGCCACCTTGCCGCGGATATCCGCCAGAGTGTGAATGGTGTTGTCGTCGGCCCGGGCGACGATCACGCCCTCACCCACCGCGTACGGCTTGGACAGGTCGTATTTGGCCTGACGCTCCGCGGTGATCGTCACCTGATTGGCGACGACGTCGAATCGGTCGGCGTCCAATCCGGCGAAGATCGCGTCCCAGGGGATCTCGACGAACTCCACCGGGCGGCCCAATTTCTCGCCGACAGCGCGAGCTACCTCCACGTCGTAACCGGCCAGCTCACCGGTGCGCTCGTCATGGAAACTGAACGGAGCGTAGACCCCCTCGGTGCCAATCCGCAGCGACTCCTGTGTCTGGCCTCCACAACCGGCTACTGCCAACAGTGCCAGAAGTGCGAGCGCGACGGCACGAAACACCGCGGGAGGCTAACACGATTCCCGTGCCAACCAGTCCGCTTCGGATCAGCCCGGGTATATCCATGGGTTGCGCGGGATGCGTCCCGCGTCGAACTGGCCCAGCAGGTCCGCGGCGTTCGCGGCCGCGTATCCGAGCGATTCGCATATCAAGTCGAACGCCCGCTGGGCACCCAGATCGGCGATGGTCACCGCACCATCGCGTTTGGCCAGTCGTGCGCCCGCCGTATTGAGAACCAGCGGGACATGGGCGTACGTGGGCACCGGGTAACCCAGCAGCGCGCCCAGGTAGGCCTGTCTGGGCGCGGAGGCCAGCAGATCGTCGCCGCGTACCACCTGGTCGACGCCCTGTGCGTGATCGTCGACCACGACCGCGACGTTGTAGGCCGTCACACCGTCACCGCGGCGGACCACGAAGTCGTCGACCAGGCCGGTGTATTCACCGTGCAGGGTGTCACGCACGGTGAAGGGGGAGTTCTCGGTACGCAGCCGCAAGGCGGGTGGGCGGGCGTCGCGGCCCACCCGGCGCTGTGCGCGTTCGGATTCGGACAAGTCTCGGCAGGTGCCCGGATACGCGCCGGGCGGGGCATGCGGCGCCGTCGGCGCTTGGGCGATGTCTTTTCTGCTGCAATAACATTCGTACAGCAGGCCGCGAGATTTCAATGCGTCGAGCACCTCGCTGTAGGCGCTGGTCCGGTCGGTCTGCCACACCACGGGTTCGTCCCACTCCAGGCCGATCGCGGCGAGGTCGGCCAGCTGTCGTTCCGCCACGGCGGTGCTGGTGCGGGTGTCCAGGTCTTCCACCCGCATGAGGAACCGCCGCCCAGTCGATCGCGCCAGCAGCCATGCCAACAACGCGGTGCGCAGATTGCCTATATGCAGGTCACCCGATGGGCTCGGCGCGAATCGTCCGGCACCCGTCACACCAGGCCCGGAACAATCTCGTTGAGACTGAACGCGATTGGCCGCTCGAGCTGGTCGTAGGTGCACGAACGCGGATCGCGATCCGGGCGCCAGCGGTTGAACTGTGCGGTGTGGCGAAACCGCGCGCCTTCCATGTGGTCATAGCGGACCTCTACGACCCGCTCGGGACGCAGCGCCACAAACGACAGGTCCTTGCCGGCGTTCCAGCGAGAGCCCGCGTTTTTCTGTGGCGTGCGTTCACCGGCCGTGTGAGCCGCCCAGTTCCAGGGGTGATCATCGAGGGAGGTGACAAGCGGCTGCAGCTCGTGGAAGAGCCGCTTGCGTTCGGCCATCGGGAACGCGCCGATCACGCCGACCGAAGCCAACGCGCCGTCGTCCTGATACAGGCCAAGAAGCAGCGACCCAATGGCGTCCTCGCTCGACTTGTGCACCCGATAGCCGGCCACCACGCAATCGGCGGTCCGCTCGGGTTTGATCTTGAACATCACCCGCTTGTCGGGCTGGTAGGCGATGGCCAGCGGTTTCGCGATGAGACCGTCGGTGCCGGCCCCCTCGAACTCCTCGAACCAGCGCTGCGCGAGCTTCTGGTCAGTGGTAGCGGGGGTGAGATGAATAGAGGTCCCGGTCTTGGAGCCGGGGGGCCGGCGACCTTCTGCTGCGGCGAGGGCCTCCGTCAGCGCGGAACGGCGCTCGCTGAAAGGTCGCCCCGTGTAGTCCTCGTCGCCGAGCGCGAGCAGGTCGAATGCGATGAACGAGGCGGGTGTCTGCTCGGCCAGCAGCTGCACGCGTGAATCCGCCGGGTGAATCCGCTGTTGCAACGCCTCGAAATCCAGCCCCGACGCGGTAGCGATCACGATCTCGCCGTCGATCACGCACCGCTGGGGCAACTCAGCCAGAACGGCCGTAACCAGCTCGGGGAAGTATCGGGTCAGCGGTTTTTCGTTGCGGCTGCCCAACTCCACGTCGTTGCCGTCCCGAAAGACGATCGACCTGAACCCATCCCACTTGGGCTCGTAGGACGCGCCGTCGGGGATTTTCGCGACAGGTTTCGCAAGCATTGGAGCGATTGGCGGCATGACGGGCAAGTCCATTCCCATATGATGACGGTAATGCCCACGCCCGCCGAGGAACTGGATGTCGACGGTATCGCCGTGCGGCTGAGCAACCCTGACAAGGTGTATTTCCCCCAGTTGGGCGCCGACGGCGGCACCAAGCGGCACCTCGCCGAGTACTACCGCACCGTTGCCACCGGCCCGATGATGAACGCGCTGCGCGACCGCCCCACGCACCTGCAGCGCTTCCCCGACGGCATCGACGGCGAGGAGATCTACCAAAAGCGGCTGCCCAAGCACTATCCCGATTACCTGGACAGCTGCGAGGTGGCTTTCCCCTCGGGCCGCACTGCGGAGGTCCTCCGGGTGACCAAGCCCGCCGCGATCGTATGGGCAGCGCAGATGGGTACGCTGACGCTGCATCCGTGGCAGGTGCGGTATCCCGATCTGGACCACCCCGATGAGCTGCGCATCGATTTGGACCCGCAGCCGGGGACCGGATTCGGCGAGGCCAAGTCGGTGGCGCTGGACGTGCTGCGGCCGCTACTCGACGAGCTCGGGTTCACCGCCTACCCGAAAACCTCCGGGGGCCGCGGCATTCATATCTATCTGCGCATCGAGACCCGCTGGGATTTCCTCGAGGTGCGCCGCGCCGGTATCGCGCTGGCGCGCGAGGTGGAACGCCGCGCTCCGAAGCAGGTGACTACGTCGTGGTGGAAGGAAGAACGTGGCGAACGTATCTTCATCGACTTCAACCAGAACGCGCGTGATCGCACCATGGCATCGGCCTATTCGGTGCGGCGAACCCCGATTGCCACCGTTTCCACCCCGTTGACATGGGATGAACTCGTCGACGCCGAGCCCGATGACTTCACTATCGCCACCGTGCCCGAGCTGCTAAGGAAACGCCCGGACCCCATGGCAGATATGGATGATGCGTCGCAATCGATCGAGCCGCTGCTGGAGATGGTAGAACGGGACGAGGCGAATGGACTGGGCGATATGCCCTATCCGCCGAACTACCCGAAGATGCCGGGAGAACCGAAACGCGTTCAGCCATCCAGGGATACCGATAGGAAGCAGTAGTGACGGTCCGCAGTATGTCGTGGCGGGCGGCCGGCGCGTGGCTGGCGGCCGGGGTCGTGGCGGTGCTGTTACAGCATTGGCTGATTCCGCTGAACGCCCCCAACAGTTTCGGATTGTTCAGTAACGGCGGCGATCTGATGACCTACCGGTTCGGCGGTCTGCGGGTTCTGCGCGGTGAGCCGTTGTATGCCACGGAGATTCCGGATGCGGGATGGTTCACGTATACGCCGTTCGCGGGGCTGCTTTTCGCCCCATTGGGTTTCGTTCCGCTGGCGACGGCGAAGGTTATCTGGTTCCTGGTGAATCTAGGGGCGCTTTCCGCGATCATCTGGCGATGCTGGCGGGTTCTGGGGTTCGCGGCCAATGGTCCACTGGCCGTCGCGTGTGTGGGAATGAACCTGGTGGCCTGGGATATTCAGCCTATCCATGGGACGCTATGGCAGGGGCAGGTCAATCTCGTCTTGGCCGCCCTCATCATCTGGGACCTCACCCGGCCCGAGGGTGCGCGGTGGCGCGGTTGGTCGGTGGGTGTCGCTTCGGGGGTCAAACTCACGGCGATCATCTTCGTTCCTTACCTGCTGATTTCCCGTCAGTGGCGGGCCGCGGTGACGGCGATGGTGACAGCCGTGGGCACGGTGGCGCTGGGATGGATTGTGCTGCCGTCGGATTCGTCCGACTACTGGCTGGGTGCCGTGCGAACCACCGGCCACATCGGCTCTCTGGATCATCCTGCCAATGCGTCGATCGGCGGTGCGTTGTCGAATATCTATACGCCGCAACCCATGCCAACGTGGCTGTGGGTCCTCCTCGCGGGCAGTGCCGCGATACTCGGGATGGCCGCCGCGTGGCGGGCGCACGGGGGCGGTCGGGAACTGCTGGCGGTCACCGTGGTGGGAATGGTCGGCTGCGTCGTCTCCCCGCTGGCCTGGGGGCATCACTGGGTCTGGACGGTGCCGCTGATGGTGCTGTTGGTCAACCAGCTTCTGACCGCTCGTGGTGCTCAGCGGTGGCAGTGGGCCGCCGTGACGGCCGTGGCCGCGGTGGTGGTGTCCATGTGGTGTTACCTGGCGCTCTACGTCCGCGCGATGCGAATAGACCCCGATTTTGGGTCCTACATCACCGCGTGGGACGCGGTGATCGCGCAGATGTCGCGCGCGGAAAGAGTCTTTGACTCTGCCCTCTATCCGTTGCTGTTCTTTGTGGTGGCGATCTGGATACTCGCAACCACATCGTGGCGTGCCGGTACCGTGCAGGAATGAAGCGTTGGGCGGCGACCTGTGTCATTGCGCTGCTCGCGGTGGGTGGTTGTTCGTCATGGGGCCAGTCCAATTCCACCCAGACCTCCTACACGCCGCAAAAGACCGGAGCATCGCCGATCCGCTACGACTCCGCACCGTTGGAGCAGCGTTTCCCGAAGCTACCGAAACCGGTGACCGGTGAATGGGTGCAGGGCTTCTTCGGCGATGAGCCGCTGCCCGGCCCGAACACCACGTATTGGGTCGACGCGATCATCGAAATGCCGCCGCAGCAGTTGGCCGCGTACGTAGCGCCTTTCCGCTCCAGCATGGTGCTCGCCACCAGGCCGCGTCTGTGGAAGACACTCGATGCGGGTGTGCCGTCCTCCGCGCAGTTCGAACGCAGTGACGAGTTTGACCGGATGCTGTCCACCAACGCCACGAAGGGCGGATGGGAGGTCACGGCATTCGCGCCCAAGGACGGTTCGGTGCTGGTCTTGTCCGCTCAGGGTAAGGACGTGACCTAGGACTTGCGGGTCCGACGGTTCCGTAGCCCGCGCGCCGGTGCGAGCGCCTCCTCGGTGTCTTCGGCGGCTTCGTCGGCGGTTGGCTCTGCCTCCTCAGACTCCCCGGACTCCTCGGGCTCCTCGACAGCAGTGTCATCGGCTGTCTCGGCAGTCCCGGTGGCCGGTTCCGCGACCTTGGCGACCTTGGTGGCCTTCTTCTTGGCCGGGCGGGGCTTACGTTCCTTTTCCGGGGCTTCGGCGACGAACGCCAGGTGATATGCCGCGAAGGCCAGTACGCCGATGGCCGCCGCCGCACCGTATGTCCCGAATTCCCAGATGCCGAACCGATCCAGGTTCAGCCAGATCTCGGCGATCGCCGTTCCGATGATCAGGCCGCCGGCAACGAAATGGCCGATGAAGGCTGCCGCGCGCAGCGTGAGTGCCAACTGTGGCGTTGCGGCCTCGGGCCGGCGAGTCTGTCGCCAGGAGAGCAGCGCAGGGACACCCGCGGCCGCCAGCAGCAGGCCGGCGAGGACGCGCATTCCGGTACCGAAGGAGTGGCCTGTGGCGCCGTTCAGCTCGGGCCAGCGGGGCAGCACGAAGAAGAAAAAAAGCAGTCCCGCGATCAAGGAGAGAGCGGCATGGCTGCTGGTCAGAACGATGGTCGCCGTCCGGCGTCCGGCAGCCATTGCCCTCCTTGATGCGGTCCTGCAGTGGCGGAGGATAGGGGATTTGAACCCCTGAGGGCTATTAACCCAACCCGCGTTCCAGGCGAGCGCCATAGGCCACTAGGCGAATCCTCCGTCGGTCATGGTAGCGGACTGGGCTGGGTGCCCATGTCCGCCATCCCCTTGACCGGCCCGGATGCACGTCGTGAACTGGCCACGAGGGCCGCGCCGCCGATCAGCGCGGCCACCAACACGCCAAGCAGAGGCCGGAATCCGAGGGCGTGCGCGAGATAGGGCGCGGAACTGGCGCCGAGAAAGACAGTGAAGCCGTACAAGGCGGTACCGGCACCGCGCCGGGGAGCCGCCCGATCACCGAACATGGTGACCATCGCCGTCGAGGCAATCGCGATACCGGCGACGAAGATGTTGCTGCCGACGACGATGACCGGAACCGAATCGGCCCCCAGGGCCTCGATCGCCAACCCCGTCGCTGCCAGCACGTACCCCACCAGTGCCCCGGTCTCGGTGCCGACCTTGCCCACCCAGGATCCGACGAACGGTGCCACCAGCATTCCGGGAATGCCGGCCAGCCGAATGGTCGTGACGGTGGACTCCGGCAGCCGCAGCTCATCCACCAGCTGGTTCGCCAGGCTCGTGTACATCGCGACAAACGCCAGCATCAGCACGAACACCGCGGTCAGCGGTACTGAGATATCCCGGCGAGTAAGCAGGCGGGCCTGGGCGGCGAAACCGGACATCACCCGGGCCGAGGGATCCCCTCCGCGTTCTTCGCGCATGACGAGCACCAGCAGCGCGGCATTGAGCGCGAGCCCGGCCGCACTCACCCAGAACAGCCACTGCCAACCCCATGCATCGGTGATGACGGAGGCCATCACTTGCCCGAGTACCCCGGCCATCAGATACGCGGTGGATACCGCGCCGATCGCGGTGGTCGCCGTCCGCCGCGGCAGGGTCTCCCCGAGATAACTCAGCGCGGACGGTGAGAACGCGCCGCCGGCGAACCCCTGCAGCACCCGGAGCAATCCGAACAGCGCGGGTGTTGGGGCGAAGGGCACCACGAAGGTCAGGACGGCCATCACCGATACTCCGGCGATCAGCACTCGCCGACGACCGAATCGATCGGTGATCGGGCCGAATAGCAGGAATCCCGCAGCGTAGCCGAACAGCGCCGCGGAAAGTGGCGGCGTCATGTTCTGTCCGTGGTAGGAGGCCGACACCGCGTCATGGATCGGAATCCACACGTAGAGCTGCATGGTGACCTGCAGTGCGCACAGCACGATCAGGACAACCCGCGTCATTTCTGCACTATTGGCCGGCCATGGGGCCGGCGGCAACCACCGGCGCCGTTGTCCGTCACCTTCCCGACGGTAGTGACTCACACACGCCGATTCCCATCGGGCAGCCGCGGCGTACCACTCACACCGCTGCCCGCGAGCGGGTCGTGAATTACAAGCATTAGCAACGTAATCCGTCACATTGTGGGTGCGGCGGGCATACCGCAAGATGTCCGTATGCGCGCCGCCTATATCGAGCAGCGGGGACCCGCCGAAAACATCCAGTACGGCACGCTTCCTGAGCCCGCGACGTCGCCGGGTGAAGTACTTGTCCAGGTCGACGCGGTGGCGGTCAACCCAGTGGACACCTTTGTGCGTTCGGGTTCGTACCCCACCGCGATTCCGCTGCCGTTCGTGGTGGGACGTGACCTGGTAGGGACGGTTGTTCAGGCATCCACGGGATTCCGGACCGGTGATCGGGTGTGGTGCACCAGCCTTGGCTACGACGGAAGGCAAGGCGCCACAGCAGAATTCGCCGCGGTACCGGCCGACAGGTTGTACGAACTACCGTCGGATGTGGATCCGGTGGTCGCTGTCGCGGTGGCCCATCCCGCCTCGACCGCATATCTGGCGACCGTCGAATACGGGGAACTCGGCGTGGGAGAGACTGTGCTGATCATCGGGGCCGGTGGAAACGTGGGGTCGGCCGCAGTCTCCTTAGCAGCCGGTTCCGGCGCACGGGTGATTGCCGTGGCGTCACAGGGAAGCCTGGACAGGTGCGTGCAGCTCGGCGCCCACGAGGTATACGACTACACCTCCGATTGGGTGCCGCTGGTCAGCAAGACCCACCACGGCGGCATCGACGTCTATGTGGACACTTCGGGCACCAACAACGTTGCCGCAGCGGTGGATTTGCTTGCACCACACGGACGGATCGTCCTGATATCGGGCGACGGAACCCCGGAGACCCAGCGGTCGGTACCCCTCGGTCCGTTGTATCGCAAGAGCGGGTCCATTCGCGGGTTTGTCATGTCCAGGGCGTCCACCCACCAGCTCGCCGCTGCGGCGCAGCGCACGGCCGTCCTGCTCGCCGGCGGTAGTATTGTTCCGAATTCCATTGACTTGATGCAGTTTTCAGAGACGGCTCGGGCGCATCGGCGTATCGAGACGGAAGTTATGGGCGGCACCCGTTTGGTGCTGCTTCCGGCGTGATTCCCCGCCGCAACCTGGTGTTTACTCCACATCGGCGTACCGACTTGACGGACCCGAAAACCAACTTGACGGACCTTCTGCGGATACATCGCTGCCTCCTGCCGCCGGTGCCAGCCTTTGATGCGTGAGCCTCTTCGAAATCGAAACCAGCGCCTTCTGCACCTCATCGCCCGAAGACCTGTACGCATTGGTCAGCGACCTCCCCGAAAGTGGTCGATGGAGCCCTGAATGCATTGGTGGACAATGGATATCCGGAGATCCCGGACAGGTTGGCGCGGTGTTCCGCGGCAACAACAATCGCGCCACCGATGTCGTCGCATGGGCACCGGTGGTGCGCGGGGGCTGGCAGACCGAAAGTGAGATCGTGGCCGCCGAAGCGCCGAAGCAGTTCAGCTGGTCCATCCTGAACCGTTCCGGAGAGCGACAGGAGAGTGTCTGGAGCTACTTCGTCGACGCTGCCGAGGGTGGGTCGATCCTGCGCCACCACTACCGGATGGGCAAGCCCACCGAGGGCATCACGGAAATCATGTCGCGCCTTGACGAAGAGGGTAAGGAGCGATTCGTTCGTGAATGGGGAGACAAGCTCCGTGCCGATATGCAGGCCACTGTGGACGCGATATCGCGCATCACCGAGGAAGCACATGCTACTCAGAAAGCTGGAGTACCCCAATGATTCTGCAGCGCATTGGAAACCGCGGTATCAAGCTCGGCTCACTTTTCGAACGTGCTGCGCGTAGGCACCCCTCCAACACGCTGACGCTGGACCATCGACCTTCGTTGGCCCCACAGCTGGAGGGTACGTCGACCGTCGCCCAGGTGGCTGCGGCCGTTGACGATATTGCGCGGCGGCTGCGAGCGGCCGGTGTCGCTCCCGGAGAGAAACTGGTTATTCACAAGTCCGACGGCTTTGATATCACCCTGGCGGCCTGTGCCGCGGCCCGCGTCGGCGCGGTTCCAGTTCTATTGTCCCCCAAACTAGACGGTGCGACAGTAGCGATACTGATTGGGCGGGTGGGCAACCCGACCTTGCTGACGGACACCGCCAAGCTGGAGGGTGACCTGGCTGGACAGCCGATCGCGGAGATCACCTCACGGATCCTGCTCGCCGAGGGCCAGCACCCTCAGGCCGTGACGTTGTCGGCGCTCACCCCTGCCGCGCCCGCGCCCGCCGTTGTCCCCAGCCCGCACGATCCGGCACTCATCACCCACACCTCCGGTACCACGGGGGTGCCCAAGCTTGCGGTGCACACCAACTTCACCTTCGAGGCGCGGTATCGCCCTCAAGCCGCCGTCGCCGCATTGGTGCGCCGCCGCGAACCCGTAGTCATCCACGTGTCCTTCGTACATTCGCGCCTGGTGACCGCACTGGCGATCGCGATGCTGCGCGGCTTTCCCGTGGTGGTACTCGTCGACGACGAACCTGAGCACGCCGCAGAGATCTTCCTCCGTGTGAAGCCGGGAATCCTTGAGGCCCACCCGAACACCTTCATCAACTGGGAAGTGCTGGCCGAGGATCCACGGCGCCCGCTGGCCTCGGTCAAGTACTTCAGCAGTACCTTCGATGCCATTCATCCGCGCACCGTGCGCACCCTGCTGGCGGCCACGCAACGCCGACGCCCGCTCTTCGGTCAGCTTTACGGTCAAAGTGAGGTGGGGCCGATCGTCGCGCGCGGGTTCAGCCGATTCCGGTCCGCGGACTCCGATGGGCGTTGTGTCGGCTACCCGTTTCCGGGTATGACTGACGTCCGGATCGTTTCCCGCAATGGTCAGCCGCCCTCAGAGGAGAACCCCGGTTACATCGAGGTGCGGACCGACGGTCGCATTCGTACCTACCTGGGAGAGCAAGACCGTTACGACAACCAGCTTGACGACGGCTGGTGGCGGATGGGCGATGTCGGCTACCGCACCCGGTGGGGATGCATCCACCTCCTTGACCGCGAAGTCGATCTCATCGACGGCTTCGGTAGCACACTGGCCGCCGAGGATCGCCTGTTCCTGGCGGTGGGCGAGCTGACCGAGGTGATCATCGTCGCCGGCCCGAATGGTCTCGCGCAGCCGGTCGTATGCACGAAAAACGATGTGCCGCTGAATCTGCACGCCTGGGACGCGGCGGCAGCACAGTTGCCGCCGATGGCGCCTCCGCTGCAGCTGCGTCTTGATGAGCTTCCGCAGACTGCCACCACCAAGATCAAGAGACTGGAACTGTCGGCGCGGATCGGCGCGGGGGCCTTCTGATGTCGCGGCTCATTGTGGTCGGTGGTGGTATCGGCGGACTTGCCGTCGCGTTGAGCGCCGCCTCCTCCGGTAACGAGGTCGTCGTGCTGGAGAGGGCTCGGGAGTTCGCCGAGATCGGTGCCGGTATCCAGCTTGCCCCCAACGGATTACATGCCCTCAGCCTGCTTGGCGTGGGCGACAAGATCGAGAGCATCGGAGTCCAGGTGGACTCGCTGCGGCTTTTCGACGCCACCGTCGATCGGTTGATCAACACCATGAGTCTGGGGACGGACTACCAGCACCGATTCGACAGCCCCTACCTGGTGGTGCATCGTGCCGAGCTGCATCGCATCCTGGTCGACGCCTGCGTTGCGGACAGTCGCATTGAATTACTGAGCTGCAGTGAGGTATTCGGATATCAACAGGATGCTGAGGGTGTGCGGGCGCTGCTTGTCGACGGTACCAGCGTGGACGGTGACGGTCTCATCGGTGCTGATGGCATCAACTCCTCGATCCGGCGGGTGCTGCTTGACGATGGCGAACCACGGGTGGCCGGGATCACGGTGTACCGCACCACGGTGCCTATCGACAAGGTTGACGGGACCCTGCAATCCAATTCGGTGACCTGGTGGACCGGACCCGGCTGCCATCTGGTGACTTACCCGATCGCGGGTGGATCGCTGCTGAATCTGGCGGCAAGCCGCACCGATGGCGTCACGCAGGCGTTCTCGGGTGTCTCGGTGAGTGAGGCGCGGGTGCGCAGCGAGTTGGCGCCCTTGCGGGGAACGGCCCGCAGCCTGCTTGAACTAGGGCAGGACTGGAGATCTTGGTCGCTCATGGATCGTGACCCGGTGCGGCAGTGGTCGGATCGCCGCGTCGTACTACTGGGCGATGCGGCGCATCCCATGCTGCACTACGCCGCGCAGGGCGCCAGCCAGGCGCTCGAAGACGCGGTGGTGCTCGGCGCGATCATCGGTGCCGATCCGGACCGACTCCCGGGCCGGTTCAGCAGGTATGTCGAGGCACGCCGTGACCGCACCGCCGACGTGACGCTGGCGGCCAGGGACAGCATCGGCATCTGGCATGCGGCGGGCGAGGCGGCTGTCGAGCGCAACGAGAAGCTGGGTGCCATGGGGGATTCCGATCTGCATGACGAGCTGGCATGGATGCACGGGGACACCGATTTCGGCCTGTCCGCGGTGACGTCGGCGGTAGGGGTGCGGTAGATGTCGGACCAACAGATTTGCATCGTCGGTGCGGGACCGCGTGGTCTGGCCGTGCTGGAGCGCCTGTGCGCCAACGAGCGCCACGCGCCTAGCGCCGACCGAATCGTCGTGCACGTCGTCGATCCCTACTCGCCGGGCGCCGGATCGGTCTGGCGCACAGATCAGTCCTGGCATCTGTTGATGAACACCGTTGCCTCGCAAATCACCGTGTTCACCGACGACAGTGTGGCCATCGACGGCCCCATCGAGCCGGGTCCGACGCTCTACGAGTGGGCGCAAAGCCTTGCGTTGCTGGGTGATCCATCGCGTAGCAGTGAGAAGGCGATCGCCGAGGCGCGTACGCTGCGGTCCAACTCCTACCCGACGCGCGCCCTCTACGGGCATTACCTCAGCGACAGTTTCGCGCGTGTGGTCGGGTGGGCACCCGATCACGTGACGGTCCGCGTCCATCGTTCGCGCGCGGTGGCATTGGCCGACACTCATGGCGATATTGATGGGCCACAGGGGGTTCGGCTGGAAAACGGCACCAGGTTGCATGACCTGAGCGCCGTCATCCTCGCCGTTGGGCATGTACCTGCGGGCCTGCGTCCCGGTGAGGCGCGGGCCGCTTCCCTTGCCCGCATCCATGGACTGACCTACGTCACGCCGGCCAACCCGGCCGATATCGATTTGTCGGCCATCACACCGGGTGAACCCGTCGCTGTTCGGGGATTGGGGCTGAACTTCTTCGACTACATGGCGCTGCTGACGGTGGGCCGTGGTGGAAAGTTCGAGCGAGAGCACGGCACGGAAGAGGGACGACTGGTGTACCGCCCGTCGGGGCAGGAGCCGATTCTGTATGCCAGCTCGCGACGTGGCATTCCGTACCACGCACGCGGCGAGAACCAGAAGGGTTCCTCTGGTCGCTATTTTCCGCGTCTGCTCACCGCAGAACGCATCGTCCAGCTCCGCGAGAGCCTCGGTGGTCTCCTGCAATTCCGCCGCGACCTTTGGCCGCTCATCGCGCGGGAGGTGGAATGCGTCTACTACGAAGGGCATTTGACACAACGCGGGGTGCCGGTACCAGAGTTCACCCAGCGGTACCTCAATGCCGACGAGGGCGACCTGGAGGCGATCTTGTCGGATCACGACCTGCTTGGGATTGCCTGGCAATGGGATGATCTCGACCGTCCATGGGGTGACCGCGAGTTCAGCGGCCCCGAGGACTTCACCGCATGGATCCTCGAACACCTGCGCGCCGACGTGGTGATGGCACGTGAGGGCAACGTCGACGGACCGGTGAAAGCGGCGCTGGATGTCCTGCGGGACCTACGTAACGAGATCCGGCTGGCCGTGGACCACGGCGGACTGGACGGTAAGTCGTACCGGGACGAGTTGGAGAGCTGGTACACGCCGTTGAACGCCTTCTTGTCCATTGGCCCTCCGGCCCAGCGGATCGAGGAGATCATTGCCCTGGTGGAAGCCGGGGTCATGCATCTGGTGGGGCCGCAGATGCAGGTGCGCTTCGATACGCATGACCCGGCCGTGGTCATCGAGTCGCCACTTGTGCCGGGTTCGGCCGTCAGGACCCGCAGCCTTATCGAGGCACGATTGCACGAGCCGGATCTGCGCCGCAGCAGCGATCCCTTGTTGATGTTCCTGCAGGAGACCGGTCAATGCCGCCCATATGAGATTCCCACGGATGATCACAAGGCGTACCAGACAAAGGGGCTGGCGGTCACCGAGCGCCCGTACAGGTTGATCGGTGCGGACGGGCGAGTGCATCCGCGCCGGTTCGCCTACGGAGTGCCCACCGAGTCGGTGCACTGGGTTACCGCAGCGGGAATCAGGCCGGGCGTGGATTCGGTGACGCTGGGTGACGCCGACGCGATCGCCCGCGCCGCGTTGGCCAGTGCTCCCACTCCGGTTGCGGATGTGAGTGATCACGGAGTGTTGCTGTGAGCGGTTTCCTGGAGACCGGGCTTCTCTCTCCGGTCAGCGCCGGCACGGTCGCCGAGGCTGAGCTGACCGATGCCGCGTGGCTGCAGGCGATGCTCGATGCGGAGGCCGCGCTGGCGGCCGCGCAGGCAGATATCGGAGTTCTGCCCCGGGCCGCGGCGGATGTCATCGCCAAGGCCGTGGCCGGACACGATATCGACGTCCGTGCGGTGGCATTGTCGGCGCGGGAGACCGCCAATCCCGTCGTGGGCCTGATCAAGGAACTGACCCGGGTGGCAGGCGAGATCGATCCGAGTGCCACCGATTACGTGCACCGCGGTTCGACCAGCCAAGACATCCTTGATACTGCGGCGATGATGCTGGCCCAGCGGGTGCTGGCGCTCATCGCGACGGATCTGGGTTATGTGGCCGAGGCTCTCGCGGTTCTGGCCGTCGAACACAGGGACACGGTCATGGCCGGCCGTACCCTGGCCGTGCAGGCCGTGCCGACGACCTTCGGGCTCAAGGCGTCCGGCTGGCGGGAGCTGATCCTGCAGGCGCGCGCACGCGCGCTCGCGGTGGCGGGCGCACTCCCGGTTTCACTAGGGGGCGCTGCGGGCACACTTGCCGGGTATCTCGAATACGCGGGGCCGCAGCGCGCCGATCCCGGGGCATTCGTGGAGACACTGAACACCGCCTTCGCGCGAAGGACGGGCCTGGCCGCGTCGGGATTGCCCTGGCACGCGCTGCGTACCCCGATTGCCGATATCGGCAGCACCACGGCGTTTGTGACGGGCGCTCTGGGCAAGTTCGCCATCGATGTGCTGACGTTGAGCCGTACCGAAGTCGCGGAGGTACTCGAACCGGCGCCACCGGGTCGCGGTGCCTCCTCGGCTATGCCGCACAAGCGAAACCCGGTGCTGGCCACGATGATCAGGTCGGCGGCACTGCAGGTTCCGGCGCTGAGCACCATCCTGACCAGCTCGTTGCTCAGCGAGGACGAACGATCCGCGGGTGGCTGGCACGCCGAATGGTTGGCCCTGCGCGAATGTCTGCGTCTTGCCGGCGGTGCGGCGCAGACGGCCGTAGATCTGAGCCGCGGACTGCAGGTGCATGCCCAGCGCATGTTGGACAACCTCGCGTTACTCGGCGGGCAGCCCGCGGCCGAGCGGCTTTCGGCGGCATTGTCCGCGCAATTGGGCAAGGGGCCCGCGAAGGCCCTCGTCTCTGCCGTCGTCGACGACGCGGTCGCACGTGGCGTGAGTTTGCGCGAGGCAAGTCTTGCCAGCCCGGAGATCATCGCGTGGTTGAGCGAGACCGAGATCGATGAACTGTTGGACCCCGTCACTTACATCGGAGCGGCAGGTCAGCTGGCTGAGACCGCCGCCGCGCGACACATGTGAGGAAGTCACCTGCACGAACTTTCGTTCAGGATGATTCTTTGCGAACTGTTCGCGCGCAAGAGTCTTGACGCTGCCGTACCCCACACTTACCGTTGCCACGCACACACGGCAGACGGGTAGTTGGGATTGACTGACATACAGGTTGGCGGGGCGCGCGAAGGCATTCCTCACGCAGGCCATTCAGCATTAGCCGTGCTGCGGCTGTTGGCATCCGGAACGGCGCCCGATGTCTTCGAGGCCCGGCTCAAGGAGATGGCCCGCGAATCGTCGCCCCCGTGGAGCGCCGCGGATCTGCACCGCGCCCGCGGATATGCCGAACGCATATACGGCCTTATCGAAGGGCAGAATCAGCGGGAGGCCAGACTATCCAATCTCATTGGGGTGGCCATCGAGCTACTTGGTTGCCGCGATATCGACGAGGCATCCACGATCTTGGTGGAACGTGCGCGGATCATGCTCGACGCCGATTTCGCGTTCATTTCGGTACGCGATGACTCCGGACCCGATGTGCGGCACCATGTCCGCTACGTCGACGGGTCTACCACGGCGATCAACCGCGGTCTGTACTTCCCGATTGGCGACGACGTCGGATTGGTGAGTCAGTACCGCCCCGGCCACGGCCCGGTGTGGACCACGGATTACCCGTCCGACACCAGATTTAGCCGGGCCAGCGATGGCGATGCCGCCATGCGCTCCGAGGGTGTGCACAGCCTGATGGTCATGCCGATGGAACACGAGGGGCAGCACTTCGGCAATCTCTATGTCGGATCGCGTACGGTGCGCAGCTTTACCGGCGCTGAGCGGGCGCTCTTCGCCAGCCTCTGCTCATTCGCGGGTATCGCATTGGCACGCGCCGACGAATTCTCCAGCAGCACAGCACAAATCAGTGAACTAGAGCAGCGTCTCGAGCTGCGGACCAGGCTTCTCAACGCCGGAGCCGGTCCCGGGGGCATGGACAGCTTTGTCCTCACGGCGGGGGAGCACCTCGGTGTCGCGATGCGGGTGACCGGGCATGACGGCGCCGAGATCGCTTCGTACAAGTGGGAATCCGATACGGAAGACTTCGTGACCACCGCGCTAACGGTGGGCGATGACTACCACGGCGAGCTGTCCGTTGCGAGCCTGACTGTCGACCCAGTCTCGTTGTACCCGTTGAGAATCCAGGATCTGACTACCACGGCCGCGGTGGTCATGTGCGGCGACAACCGCATGTCGTTATCGGTGGCCCAGCTGCGTGACGACCTGCTCCACGACGTGCTGGATTACCGCCAGCGCGACAGTCGACTGGTTCAGACCTACGCCCGCCGTTTGTCTTTGGACCTCAATCAGCCTCATGTCGTGGTGATCCTCAGGCCCGAACGTGGCGGACTGGATCGCGCATCGCTGTGGTCGGCGTCGTTCGCCGCACGTGTGGGTGGGCTGCGGGCCACGCAGGACGAGGTCGTGGTGTTACTCGTTCCGGGATCGGATCCGGGGCGGACCGCTCAGGCGGTATGGACCGAGACAACCACACACCTGCGCATGCCGGTGACGGTGTCCTCCGCCGGACCGTCGGACCGCGTCGAGTCCATCGAGGAGACGTATCAGGACGCGATGCGCTGCATGGATGCGATGAGCGCTCTGGGTGCTCTCGGGACCGCGGCTGCGGCCAATGAACTCGGCTTCCTGGGCGTCCTGCTCTCGCGTCACCAGGACGTCGAGGGTTTCGTGAGATCCATGGTGGGGCCCGTCATCGACTACGACGAAGACCGCGATACTGATCTGCTTCAGACGCTCGACGTCTACTTCACGGTTGGGGCCAGCCCTACCCGCGCCGCGAAGATCCTGCACACCCATCCCAACACGGTGGTGCGTCGCCTCGATCGGGTGAATGAGCTACTGGGTGACGGGTGGCAGGATGCCGAGCGGCTCCTGGACACGCAGCTCGCGATCAAGTTGTGGAAAGTTCGTGGTTCGCTGCTCACTCGCCAGACCGGGTGACACCAGGCATCCCACCGCCGCGGCGATGGACACAAGAGTGGCGTGACGATGCCATCCGGTGAACGACCGTCCCGCGAAGTCCTGCATGCCCATCCGGTTCGCCAGATGCAGGTACCCCTGCTGTACGTGATCGGCCAGCGCCACCTGATGTGCCTGTGACGAGGTGGAGAACTCGGGATCGTTGGTCAACCAGAGTTCGGTGCGCGCCCGCGAATGGTCCAGCGGAGTCATGCCGACGAGCGTCAACGGCGTTCGTGACCGTGCCGCCGAGGGGTCCGCCAGCTGAACCTTGGCGATGCTGATCAGGTGCCGTCGTCCCTGGTAGACGTACTGCTCGGTGCGTCGCGAGCCCTTGGTGGCCTGCACGATCTGCGCGGCGGGCAGGACACGCCCCTGGTAGCCGGCGAAGGCCGGGTCGACTACTTGAAGCTGCAGGTCGCTGGGCACCCGCGTGGTGGCGACCTGATGGGCCAGCGTTCCGAAGAGCTGTGTCAGGTCCGCACCGCTGGCACCGAGCAGATCGAAGATCACCGGTGCTTTCGAGGGACGGGCCACCTTGAGGAATTCCTGGAACGACGACAGTGCGCATCCGCTCACCGACTCCAGGGGGTAGTCCTCGGGGATGGAGGTCTTGGTCTTCTTGGTCGCGGATTCCAGCCAGGGCTGCGACAGATGTAACCGCCAGCTCACCGGTACCGCGAAACCGTCGGCAGCGAGCCACACACTGAGGGCGAGCTGGCCGTTGACCGCGCGCCCGGCACGGGGGCAGTAGCGTCGGTCCACACCCACGGAGTGCACGCCCGCCTTGGGAATGAGCATCGGGGTCACCACCCATGCGGCCGCGTGGTACGCGCTGGTGAGGTAGGCAGTCAGGTCCCGTCGCACCGCCCACCAGTCCCAGGTGGAGCTGTTCACGAAGTGATGCAGGTTCTGCTCGCTCACTTCTCTGCCCATGGACTGGCCCATGGTGGCCGCCATGTTCCGCGCCGACTTACGTCCGCGCACCTTCAGCAGGCCGGTGACGTAGTCCTCGCCCTTGGCGCGCTGATCGCAGCGTGGCAGTGATCGCAGCACTTCGGGGCATACATGCGAGGCCACGGATGCCATGGCGTCGACCGAGCTGACGCGGGGCCGCGTATCGAACAGTTCGGTCGCGGCCTGGGCCTTGGTCGCAGATGTCATGTCTGAAGCACCTCAATGAGTTAGCGGATGTTCGGAGTCGACCCAAGAATGGGCCAGAGTGGCGTTGAGGACCAGGTATTGGCACCACACAAAGTGACGGACTATGCGGGTGCCCCACTACACCAAGCGTGGTGGACTAATGCGAGATGACGGATTGATGAACAACCCCGTGACCTGCAAATCATTGTTTGCAGGCTGAGTCATTAGGTGGCGCAATGGGGTGTCAAGGGGGTCAACTTGACGGATTCTCTCCGAACTGACGAACTGAATTCACGATTGTTTGGTGCGCGACGCCCCATCTCGAAGATAGAGAGGTGATTACCCGGCGGGCGTTGCTAGGAACGACATTTGCGTTGGCTGGTGCGGCGGCACTTACCGGCTGCGGCTCGCAGGCCAGCGCGGCGGACCCGCAAGTTTCGGTGACCGGTGGTGCGATCCGTGGGGGAACCGCCGGCAAGGTGCACGTGTTCCGGGGCATCCCCTACGCGCAGCCGCCGACCGGCGAGAATCGATTCCGGTCCCCGCGCCCGCCGGTTCCGTGGCGAAACACTTTGAACACCACAAGATTTGGCTCGGACTTCATTCAGCCCGCCGGTGGCGACCCGGTGCGTCAGGAAGACGCACTGTATGCCAACGTCTGGACGCCCACGGTCGACGGGGCAGCGAAGCTGCCCGTGATCGTCTATATCCACGGTGGCGGCTGGTCGCGAGGGGCGGGCAGTCTCCCGGTCTACGACGGGGCGGCGCTCGCCGAGCGTGCCGGCGCCGTCGTCGTGAACTTCAACTACCGGCTGGGTGCCTTCGGCTTCTGTGGTCATCCGGCTCTCGAAGACCCTGACACCGGACTGCACACCAACTGGGGCCTTCAGGACCAGATCGCGCTGTTGCGCTGGGTTAGTGAGAATGCCGGTGCGTTTGGTGGCGACCCCGCGAACATCACGCTCGTCGGGACCTCGGCGGGGGGCGCCAGCACCTGGCAGTTGTCGTTGCATCCACAGACGCGGCCGCTGCTACGCCGAATCGTCAGCATCAGTCAGGCACATGTCTGGAGTCCCTACTTGAGCCTGACGCCCGATGACGCCACTGCGGTGTTCGACGCGCTGGCCGCGGCTCAGGGAGTATCGGTCAAGAAGCTGAAAGACGTACCGGCGGACCGGATACGCGACTGGTGGGTTGCACAGTTCGCACTGCCGAGGTCGCAGCGGGTTGTCACGAGCGGTCGTCAGTATCGCGGACCGGTCCTCGATCCGGTGCTGCTCCCGGCCTTCGACGTCAATCAACCGATGCCGGACATCCCCACCATCTCCATCTACACCAGCACGGAGGGATCGTTCTTCACCGGCCCCCACGCGCCCGACCCGCAACCGCAGCCGACCGATGCCGCCTCGCTGCGTGCTGCCTTTCGTGACATTCTTGAGCAGGGGGCAACGCCCATATCCGATGCGACCGTCGCCGATGCGGTTGCCGTGTACACGGATTCGGCGAAACAGGATGGCCGTCCGACGGACCCGCTCTCACTGTGGACCGAACTGTGGGGTGATGCCCTGATCCGCCATGACATCCTCGCATTCACCCGACGTGCGACGGTCGAGCGGCGTGCGCCGCTGTACCTCATGGAGTATGCCCACCCGGTGCAGCCGCCGTATTTCGGTGTGCCCCACGAGTCGACATCACCGTTCCTCTTCGGTACCTACGCGCACCCGGCCAACATCGCCAAATTCGGCGACGGGCCGAAGGAGCGTGAAACCTCTGCCGCCTTCATGGATGTGGTGACAGAGTTCGCGCACGGCCGTGCACCGGCCAGCCCTCGGCTTCCGCAATGGGATCCGGTGGGCCAGGACTTGCGGCAGCTTGTGTTGCGTGACGGCGCCGGAACAATCACCGCTCCTACCAAGACCACACAGCTGGGCGTTCTCGACGCAGTCCAGTGGGGCAAGTGAATCAGAAAACAATCGAATGGAGATCACGAGAATGACTGCGCCATCACTGCTGCTCAATACGGGACGTGCTGTGCAACAACCTGTCTGGGAGAACAACACACACTTGGAGCGAGTGCGTGCGGAGCTTAGCGAGCTGCCCGCACTGGTCGGAGCCGACGAGATCAGGACCCTGCGCACGCTGCTGAGCACCGTCGCTCAGGGCCGGGCCACCATCATTCAGGCGGGTGATTGCGCGGAGGATCCGCAGGAGTCGACCAATGCTCACGTGGCCCGCAAGGTGGCGCTGCTCAACGTGCTTGCCGGCACCATGCGGATGAAGACCCACCGGCCGGTACTGCGGGTCGGACGCATCGGCGGGCAGTACGCCAAGCCGCGGTCCAAGCCCACAGAGACGATCGACGGCATCGAGCTGCCCTCCTTCCGTGGACATCTCGTCAACGGCCCGCAGCCGCACCCGGTGCATCGGCGCGCCAACCCGGATCGGATGTTGGCCGGATATTGGGCCGCGAACCGAGTGATGGGTCACCTGGGATGGCGGGTGCCGTCCTCGCTGTCGGTCATCGAGCCGCCGGTGTGGACATCTCATGAGGCGCTACTGCTCGACTACGAGGCGCCGCAGCTACGCCGCGACGGCGAGAACCGCATGGTGCTCACCTCCACGCACTGGCCCTGGATCGGCGACCGGACTCGGCATTTGGACGGCCCCCATGTCGAATTGCTGTCTCATATCGCGAATCCCGTGTCGTGCAAGGTGGGCCCGTCGATGACCACCGAGGATCTGCTCGCGCTGTGCGACAAGCTGGATCCAGAGCACGAGAGCGGTCGGTTGACGCTGATTGCACGACTGGGTGCTTCGAACGTGCGTACCAAACTTCCCGATTTGGTTGCGGCAGTGCGTGAATCCGGCCACCCTGTGATCTGGCTGTGCGACCCGCTGCACGCCAATACGGTGTCCACCGACTCCGGGTACAAGACGCGGCACGTGCAGACGGCCATCGACGAGGTGCGTGGCTTCCGCGAGGTGCTCGATGAGGCAGGTGTGCACGCGGGCGGATTGCACCTGGAAGCGACACCGGATGATGTGGTCGAGTGCGTCTTTGACGATTCTCAGAATCACGAAGTAGGTCAGCGGTATTCGACGCTGTGCGATCCGCGCCTCAACACCGCTCAGGCCACCGAGGTGGTGTCGGCATGGTAGCGGTGGTGACCGGCGCCGGCGGTGGCGTCGGTTCTCGTGTGGTGACGACCCTGGCCCGCCGGGATGAGCGGGTTGTCGCAGTGGATATCGACGAGGTGGCCGTCAAACAGCTTGTCGAGTACGCCGCCGACAAGGGGCTGGATGTCATCGGGCAGGTGCTCGACATCACCGACGACACCGCGGTGGCGGTGGGGGTGGCGGACATCGAATCGCGGATAGGCCCGATCACCTCGTTGGTCAACGGTGCGGGGGTGTTGAGAACCGGCGCCGCGGTGGATTTCTCCGACACCGACTGGGCTCTGACCTTCGACGTCAACGTGCGCGCGCCATTTGTGCTGAGCCGGGAGGTGGCGCGGTACATGATCCCCCGCCGCGCGGGCGCCATCGTGACGATTGCTTCCAATGCCGCATTGGTGGCCCGCAAGGGGATGACGGCGTACTCCGCATCAAAGGCAGCCGCCAACGCCTTCACCAAGAGCCTGGGCCTGGAGCTTGCGGAGCACGGAATCCGATGCAACATAGTCGCTCCGGGATCCACGGACACTCCCATGTTGCGCGCCATGCTTGGCGATTCCTCCGACTCCGGACTGGTTTCCGGCAGTCTGGATGACTTCAAGCCGGGGATTCCCCTGGGGCGCGTCGCACAACCACAACACATCGCCGACGCTGTGTCCTTCCTGCTCTCCGACCAAGCCGCGCACATCACCATGCACACGCTGGTGGTCGACGGCGGCGCGACGCTAGGGGTTTGACCAATGACCACAGTTGAACGCGGTATCCCGATCATCGCCGAGTACGACCTGCCGACCGTGGATCTGTTGCCGGCCAACACGGCGACCTGGCAGATCGATCCGGCTCGCGCCGTGCTGCTGATCCACGATATGCAGCGTTACTTCCTGGCCCCGCTGCCCGCTTCGCTGCGTGCCGAGCTGGTGAGCAACGTCGCGGCCATCCGTGACAGGTCTGTGGCTGCGGGCATCCCGATCGCCTATACCGCTCAGCCCGGCAGCATGACTCAGGAACAGCGTGGTCTGCTCAAGGACTTCTGGGGCCCGGGGATGCGCGTGGACGAGGAGCATCGCCAGATTGTCGACACGATTGCGCCCGATCCCGGCGATTGGGTCTTCACGAAATGGCGGTACAGCGCTTTCCACCGTTCGGCGCTGTTGGAGCGGATGCACGCCGCAGGGCGAGACCAGTTGATTATCTGTGGGGTTTACGCCCATGTGGGGGTCCTGATGACCGCGGTGGACGCGTTCACTCACGATATCGAGACCTTCCTGGTTGCCGATGGGATCGCGGACTTTGATGACGAATCACACTGGATGGCATTGGAATACGCGGCGCGACGGTGCGCTGTGCTGACCGTTACGGACGAGGTGCTGATATGAGCGATCTACTAGGACGCGTCCTGTCCGGAGAAACCGGACCGTTCGCGCTGCTGCACCGACCGGAGTCCGGCGCGCCCGATGCCGTTGACGTATTCACCGGGGAGGTGACGTCCGTAGAGCGGATCGCCGATCTGCCGTTGCGCGACGGACTGATAGGGCATGACCTGCTGGCCTTGGTGCCCTATCGCCAGATCGTCGAGCGGGGATTCGTGGCGCCCGATGACGGTGCTCCGCTGCTGGCACTTGCCATCGAGCGGCAGGAATCGGCGCCGTTATCCGCGGTACTGGATCGAATTCCCGAGTATCCGGTGGTGGTAGGCCACAGCGATTTCGACATCGATGACGAGGAGTACGCACGTCTGGCCTCCGGAATCATCTCCGAGGAGATCGGTCAGGGGGCCGGCGCCAACTTCGTACTCAAGCGAAACCTGCTCGTCCAGTTGCACGACTATTCGATCAACACAGCGCTGACGCTCTTTCGCAGGCTGCTGGAGCGGGAGAAGGGTGCGTACTGGACCTTTTTGGTGAGCACCGGGGATCAGGTGTTCGTCGGTGCCACGCCCGAACGCCATATCAGCGTGCAGGATTCGTTGGCCGTGATGAATCCGATCAGCGGGACTTACCGGTACGGTGCCAACGGCCCGAATCTGGATGCCGTCATGGAGTTCCTGGCCGACACCAAGGAATCCGATGAGCTCTACATGGTGGTCGATGAGGAACTGAAGATGATGGCCCGTATTTGCCCGGATGGTGGGCAGGTGCAGGGTCCGTACCTGAAGGAAATGGCGCGGCTTGCGCACACCGAGTACCTGATTTCCGGTGTGACGAAACGAGATCCACGTGAGATTCTGGCCGAGACGATGTTCGCGCCGACGGTGACGGGAAGCCCGTTGGAGAATGCGTGCCGCGTCATCCAGCGATATGAACCACAGGGCCGCCGGTACTACAGCGGAGTCGCCGCGCTGATCAGTGCCGATACTGCCGGTGTGCGGCAAATGGATTCGGCGATCCTGATCCGTACCGCTGAGATTTCGCCGGATGGAGCACTGGTGGCCGGGACCGGCGCCACCATCGTTCGGCATTCCAATCCCGCGAGTGAGGCCGCAGAAACCCGCAGTAAGGCGGCGGGATTGCTCTCCGCGTTGACGACACGTCGCGAACTTCGCAGTCATCCCCGGGTGACGGAGGCCCTCGCCAGCCGCAATACCGGCATCGGGACCTTCTGGCTGGGGCACGGGTCAGGGGAGAGCGCCGCGAATCTGGCCGGCCGGACCGCGTTGGTGGTCGACGCCGAGGACACCTTCACCTCGATGATCGGATTGCAGCTGCGGGCCTTGGGCTTACGGGTGGATATTCGGCGTTTCGACGAGGACATCCAACCCGGTTCGCATGACATTTTGGTGCTGGGGCCCGGCCCGGGCGATCCCACGGCGATTGATGTTCCGAAGATCGCGAGGCTGACCGCGTTGACGAAGACCGCACTCACCCAGCGCGTTCCGTTTCTGTCGATTTGCCTGAGTCATCAGGTGCTGTGCCGGCAATTGGGTCTGCCCGTCCGTCGCCGAGAGCAGCCCAACCAGGGCGTCCAGCGGGAGATCGATTTGTTCGGAACCGAGCGGCATGTCGGGTTCTACAACACCTTCGCCGCGGTGACGGGCGGAGAGTGGGTGGACACTCCGGCGGGACGTGTTCAGATCAGTTCGGATGCCGCAACGGGTGAGGTCCATGCATTGCGTGCCAAGCGATTCGCGTCAATTCAGTTCCATGCCGAGTCCATCCTGACGCGGGATGGGGTGGGAATCTTCGGTGAGCTACTGACGCCTCTGGCGACGGGGGTCCCGGTACTAGCATGACAAGTGTGCGCATAGACATTCACGCTCACCTGTGGTCCGACGACTACCTCTCGCTGCTCGATGAGCACGGGCGGGCCGGTACCGATGTCCATCGTGGTCTTGGAGCCGGAGCGGCGCGCGCCGATTTGGATGGACGTTTCGCGTTAATGGATGAGGCGGGCGTCGACCTGCAGATCCTCTCGGCGACACCGGCATCGCCGCATTTCGAGGACGAGGCCGCGGCCGTCGAGAGCGCCAGATTTGTCAACGATGAGTACGCGAAGCTCGCCAGTGAGTACCCGGGTCGGTTCCGGGCGCTGGCATCGTTGCCCCTCCCGCATATCCCGGCCACACTGGAGGAACTGAGCCGCGCGATCGACGATCTGGGAATGTACGGTGCGGCGATCACGACCTCGGTGCTTGGACGATCAATCGCCGATCCGATCTTCGCGCCGCTGTACGAGGAGCTCAATCGCAGGGGTGCAATCCTTTTCGTGCATCCGGCAGGGTGTGGCGCGGACTCCTCCTTGATCACCGATCACTCGCTCACCTGGTCCATCGGGGCGCCGATAGAGGACACGATCGCGATCATGCACCTGATCGTCGCGGGCATCCCGTCGCGTTATCCGGATATGAAGATCGTGACGTGTCACCTGGGCGGGGCGTTGCCGATGGTGCTGGAGCGTGCGAATCGGCAGGTGACCGAGTGGGAAGCCACACATTGTCCGGAGGCGCCCAAGGATGCCGCGCGGCGGATTTGGTACGACACGGTGGGGCATGACCACACGCCCGCATTACAGGCTGCTGTCGCGTCGCTGGGTGCAGACCGGCTGGTGTTCGGATCGGATTTTCCCTACCAGGGAGGCGCCAGGTACGTCAGTTCCGCGACGTACATCCAGGAGGGTCTGTCGGCCGAGGATGCGTCGTTGATCCTCGACCGCAATGGGGCTGAACTGTTGGGGTTGACGGGTCCATAGAGTTGGACTGCGCAGACAAATTCAGTCGTCGAGATAGAGAGGCGCATTCGGCCGTGGCTCGCAACGGATGCGCTTGTCGCCGGGTTGCATGCCAAACATCTTCTGACTCACCAGTTTCTCTCGTCACAACCGGACCGCTCTTGTCGGTGGGTGTGGTTAGTATTCGAACATGCGTTCGGTTGAGGTGTTGGGGGCGGCAGTTGATGCCTTCTGCGCCGACACGTTCGATGGGTTGACCGCGTCTGAGGCGTTGGCGGTGCTGGCCCGTCTGGAGGTGGTGCAGCGCCGACTATCGGCCGACGGGTTGGGTTTGATCCCGAAGGTGACGGCCCAGGCCTCGCCCGTCGAGTTGGGTGGCACCTCGCATGCGGACGTTTTGTCGCGGCGGTTGCATATCAGTAAGGGTGCGGCCCGCCGCCGGATCACCGATGCCGAACAGTTAGCGCCGCGGAAGGCGTTGACCGGGGAAGTTTTGGCGCCGCAGCTGCCGAATGTGGCCGCCGCCCTTGGTCGCGGCGAGGTGGGTGAGGAGCATGTGCGGATCATTCGGCAGTTCTTTGATCGGCTGCCGGTGGTGGTGGATGCCCCGACCCGCCAGGCCGCCGAACAACAACTAGCCGCCATGGCCGTCCAATTTCGGCCCGAGGCGCTGCGGGCCGGGGCCGAACGGATGATGGTCTTGTTGAATCCGGACGGGCAGTTCTGCGATGTGGATCGGGCCCGGCGCCGGGGTGTGACGATCGGGCAGCAAGGATTCGACGGCATGTCACCCATCAGCGGCCTGTTGGATCCGGAAACCCGCGCCTATCTGGATGCGGTGTTCGCCAAACTCGCCGCACCCGGCATGTGCAACCCGGCAGATCAAACACCACTGGTAGACGGGGAGATATCCCCCGAGGCCGCCGACCGTGATCACCGAACCTCGGCGCAACGCAACCACGACGCGCTACGCACCTGCCTGCGCACCACCCTGACCACCGGACAACTGGGTTCGCACCACGGACTGCCCGTCACCGTCGTGGTCACCACCACCCTCACAGAACTGCAATCGGCCGCCGGGATAGCGATCACCGGCGCCGGCACCCGGCTACCGATGCGCGACCTGATCCGCATGGCCACCCACGCCCACCACTACCTCACCATCTTCAACGACGACGGCCGCCCCCTATATCTGGGACGTTCTAAACGCATCGCATCGGCAGATCAGCGCATCGTCTTGCACGCCCGTGACCGCGGCTGCACCCACCCCGGCTGCACCGTGCCCGGATACCTCTGCCAGGTCCACCACATCACCAACTGGGCCGATGACGGCCCCACCAACATCGACAACCTCACCTACGCCTGCGGACCACACCACCGCCTCCTCAACCACGGCTGGACCACCCGAAAACACACCAACGGCACCACCCAATGGATACCCCCACCACAACTGGATATGGGTGAGCCGATCACCAACAACCACCACCACACGGAGCCGCTGACGGCCGCCTACTAGACTGGTCGCTGGACCCCGCGCGGCGTCTATCCTGTGAACTCCCCCAGGGCTGGAAGGCAGCAAGGGTCAACGGGCTCTGTCGGGTGCGCGGGGTCCCCTTTCCGAAGATCGCGACCTCCAGATGCCCCGCAGGGCGAATAGGGGAAAGCCGTGTCGTTCCTGTCGCTCGGACCCGACGAACTTGCAGCTCAGCATCGCTTGCAGCAGGAGAACTACCACCAGCTCAAGGCCAAGGGGCTATCGCTGGACCTCACCCGCGGCAAGCCGGCGCCTGAGCAGCTTGATCTGTCGAACGGCCTGCTGGCCCTGCCCGGTGACGGCGACTTCCTTGACGGTAATGGCACCGACACGCGTAACTACGGTGGAGGCAACGGGCTCCCGGAGCTGCGCGCGATCTTCGGTGAGCTGCTCGGCGTTCCCGCGCCCAATCTGATCGCGGCCAACAACGCCAGTCTGTCGCTCATGCATGACGTGATCGTGTACTCGCTGCTCCACGGAACCGTCGACTCACCCCGGCCCTGGGTTGACGAGCCGACACTGAAGTTCCTGTGTCCGGCGCCCGGATACGACCGACATTTCTCCATCACCGAATCCTTCGGCATCGAAATGATTCCGATCCCGCTGCGCGAGGACGGCCCCGATGTTGACCTCATCGAGGAACTCGTCGCCTCGGATCCGGCTATCAAGGGCATGTGGAGTGTTCCCGTCTTCTCCAACCCGACCGGAACCGTGTACTCGTGGGAAGTCGTCCGTCGGCTGGCTCAGATGCACACGGCCGCTCCAGATTTCCGTTTGTTCTGGGATAACGCGTATGCGGTACACACACTCACGCATGATTTCGTCCGGAACGTGGACCTGCTCGGCATCGCAGAAACCGCCGGACACCCCAACCGCCCGTTGATCTTCGCCTCCACCTCGAAGATCACCTTCGCCGGTGCTGGGGTCAGCTTCATGGGCGGATCGCTGGCCAACATCGCGTGGTACTTACAGCACTCAGGCAAGCGCAGCATCGGGCCCGACAAGGTGAATCAGCTGCGGCACTTGCGCTTCTTTGGCGATGCCGAGGGCGTCAAGCTGCACATGCAGAAGCACCAGCAGATCCTCGCGCCCAAATTCCAACTGGCGCTTGAGATTCTGGATGACCGCTTGAGTGAGAGCAAGATCGCATCGTGGAGTGAGCCCAAGGGCGGCTACTTCATCAGCCTCGACGTTCTTGATGGCACCGCCAAGCGCACCGTGGCCCTGGCCAAGGAAGCCGGCATCGCGCTCACCGATGCGGGCGCGACGTTCCCGTATCGAAACGATCCGAATGACAAGAACATTCGACTGGCGCCGTCATTCCCGGCGTTGGAGACCGTTGGTGCTGCCGTCGATGGTCTCGCGACGTGCGCGCTGCTGGCGGCAACCGAGAAGCTGCTGGAGCGCGCAGACTAGGGCGCCTTTTGCACCTTGTCGATCTGCTTGTTGAGCAGCGTCAGTGCAAGCTGATCGTTGTCACTTGTCCAGGGCTCCATGGCGTGAAGCACTTTGACGGTCACCGTGGCTCCGCGTGGATGTGCGGTGAGCGTCTTGATGGTGATTTCCACGGTCTGCTCACCGTCCATGCCCAGTCCGCCGGTGAAGACGCTGGCCGTCGCGTCGACGGTGGCCCCAGGCACCTTCTCCATCTTGACGCTGCCAGTCCCGGCGATGCCGTCGAGATCCAGCGTGACGGACCCGCAACGTCCGGCCTTCTCCTCGATTGTGTGGAATGAGTCGGCAATGCCCTTGCCCACCACGACGTCCACGCGAAGAGCCCCATCCTCATACTGTGCGGCCGCCTGCGGAAAGGGGACCGTGTCGTGGTTGACGAAGATGTTGCACTCGACCGGCTTCACCCTCGGCCCGTCATCGCCTGGTTGCTCGACCACCTCGTACGAGCCGGAGCTGTCGGGAAAGTCCTCACGCGGCAGCAGAAGGGTTTCGGGAGAACCCTTGGGCAGCCCGGGCGAACCATCCGACTTCGGTTCACCCTCGATAACGCTGGTGCACGCCGACGCGAAGATCAACACCGTCGATACCGCACCGATGGACAGCATGCGAGCCACGGGATATCCCCCATCCATCATGTGCGGATTCGCCTACGGCGCCTTTTGTACCCTGGCGATCTGCTTGTTGAGTAGATCCAACACCAGCGTGTCCTGATCGGGTGTCCACGGATCGATGAATCGATCGACCTCGATCCTGACTGTCGTGCCCCGTGGATGGGCGATCGCGATATGAGACTCGACGCCGATCTGATCGCCCTCGGGCCCGAGGAGGCCGCCGACCTTCACCAACTTGGCCTCCGCGGAGGCGCCGGGCAAATCGGCGATGGAGACATGCGCCTTCATGGCCACCCCGTCGCCTTCCATCTGAACCGACGCGCATTCCTGGGCACGCTTCGCAAGGTCATCGAATGACTGCTTGATCCCGAGCCCGACACTGCTCTCCGCCGTCACGGTGTCCGAGTCGTACTTGGCCCGCGCCCTGTCATAGTCGCCGTCGCCCTCGGAAATGAATTCGTAGCAGCCGGGCGGGTCGACCTTCTCCGGCTTGGACTTGCCCGTCTTGTCTGCGTCGAGTTTGAGCTTGTCCTCGACGGTGAACGTCCCATTGCCCGGAGGGAAGTCCTCGCGGGTCAGCAACAGCGCGGTCGCGGGCCCCCCGGGCAACTTCACACTCGGCTCGTCAGCCTTCTGGGTACTCGACGACGGCGCGGCCGTATTACTCGGCGATTCCTTGGTACAGGCTGAGGTGAATGCGAGTGCGATGACACTAGCGCCCACGGCCAGCACAGTGTTCATATCAACGTTCATATCAACGCGACGTGTCGTCATGTACGGACTCTAGCGACCATTTTCGTGTGGCTACGGCGCTTCTTGCACTTTGGCAATCTGCTTGTTGAGCAGCGCTAACGCCAAGGCATCGTCGGCGCCCGTCCAGGGCTCGGCGGTACGGGTCACCGACACCTTCACCGATGTACCGCGCGGGTACGCGCCCAGAATGGTGCTCTGGATGGGAACCTGCTGGCCACGCGCCGTCGCTTGGCCCACGAGCACCAGCTTCTTGGCCTCAACCGCTGCTCCCGGGACGTCGGTGAAGGTGACATCGGCGTTGACGGTGATGCCATTGATTTCGAATGTCACCGACGGGCATTTCTTTGCGCCCTCTTCGGCTTTGGCGAATGAACCGTCTATGCCGATCGACACGGTGCTGTCCGCGTCGAGGGTATCGGTGGCGTACTTGGTGCGCGCCTTGTCGAACTTGTCGTCGTTCTTCTTGTCCTCGTTGATCACCTCATCGCAGACCGCCGGGGTGACGACCGGGTCTGGCCGTTCCGCATCGTCCTTCTTGATGCCCGCTTTGTCCTGGACGACGAACTTTCCATCCCCCTCGGGATAGTCGGTGCGCGTGAGCATCAGGTTCTCGAGCGGCACAGCAGGTAACTCGACCGCGGGTGTGGACGAAGTCGGGGCGCTAGCCGATGGCGAACTTTCCGCCGACGGCTTGTCGGCAGTTTCTCCGGAACAAGCAGAGGTAAACGCGACGGACATGACGCTGACGCCCAGGGTCAGCACAGTGGTGATGTTCACCTTGAAGGTAGGCATGAACGCGACAGTAGCAAACTTTTTCCTAAGTCCGCGACCGGAGTGGGCGAGGTGGCCGCACGTGACCGTCTGCGGTCGCCGGTACCCTTGCTCCCCGTGGCCCTGTACCGGAAGTATCGTCCGGCGACTTTCGCCGAAGTCATCGGCCAGGAGCACGTCACCGGGCCGTTGACCACCGCGCTGGACGCCGGCCGCATCAACCACGCCTACCTGTTCTCGGGGCCCCGTGGCTGCGGTAAGACGTCCTCCGCGCGTATCCTGGCCCGCTCACTGAACTGTGCGCAGGGCCCCACCTCGACGCCATGTGGAACCTGCGATTCATGCGTCGCGCTGGCGCCCAATGGCTCGGGGAACGTCGATGTCATCGAACTCGATGCCGCCAGCCACGGTGGTGTGGACGACACCCGTGAGCTACGCGATAGGGCCTTCTATGCACCCGCGCAGTCGCGCTACCGCATCTTCATCATCGACGAAGCGCATATGGTCACCACCGCGGGTTTCAATGCGCTACTCAAGATCGTCGAGGAGCCGCCCGAGCATCTGATCTTCGTCTTCGCCACCACCGAACCGGAGAAGGTGCTGCCCACCATCCGGTCGCGCACCCACCACTATCCGTTCCGCCTGCTGGCGCCGAAGACGATGCGGACGCTCGTCGAGGGCATCTGCGCTCGCGAGAACGTCGCCGTCGACGATCCGGTGTATCCGCTGGTGATCCGCGCCGGTGCCGGGTCCCCCCGTGACACCCTGTCCGTGCTTGACCAACTGCTTGCCGGCGCGGACGAGGAACGCGTCACGTACCAGCGGGCTCTCGCGCTGCTGGGTGTCACCGATATCGCGTTGATCGACGATGCGGTCGACGCCCTCGCCGCCGGTGACGGTGCCGCGGTGTTCGGAGCCATCGAGGGCGTGATGGATGCCGGACACGATCCGCGCCGGTTCGGCACGGACCTCTTGGAACGCTTCCGGGATCTGATTGTCCTGCAAGCTGTTCCGGATGCGGCGGAGCGCGGTGTGGTTGATGCGCCGCAGGATGTGCTGGAGCGGATGCGTGAACAGGCCGAGCGTATCGGCCCCGCGACGCTGACCCGATACGCCGAGGTGCTGCATGCCGGGCTCGGGGAGATGCGTGGTGCGACGGCGCCTCGGCTGCTGTTGGAAGTGGTGTGCGCGCGGCTGCTGCTGCCTTCGGCCGCGGATGCGGAATCGGCTGTGCTGCAACGTGTCGAACGCATCGAGAAGCGTCTGGACATGTCGGTACCCGAGACCGGCGGGGGAGGGGCGGCGCCGCGCTTTGTACGCAGGTCGCAGGCCCCCACAGGCCCGGCCGCGGAAGCACCCGCGCCGCCGGCTCCGGCGCCTGAGCCCACCGCACCGACACCTGTACCCATGCCCGCACCATCGACACCGGCCCCGGTACCCGAACCAACTCCAGAGCCTGAGCCGGAGCCCACCCCGGAACCAGCACCGCCCGCGCCCGCACCTGAGCCGACTCCGGAACCAGCACCGTCCGCTGTTGCACCGGAACCTGATCCGGAACCCGAGCCCGAGCCCGAGCCCGCTCCGGTGCCTGAGCCGCGCCAGCCCGGCGCCCTCGACACCACCGCTGTCCGCAACGCCTGGGCCGAGATCCGGTCCAAGGTCAGGGACCGCAGCCGTACGACCGAGGTCATGCTCTCTGGTGCCACGGTGCGAGCCATCGAGGATAAGACCCTTGTGCTGTCCCATGATTCGCCGCCATTGGCCAAGCGCATCACCGAGTCGCGCAACGCCGAGGTCATCCGGGACGCGTTGAAGGATGCGCTCGGTGTGGACTGGGAGATCCGCTGCGAGGTGGGCAGTGGAGACGCCGGAGCCACCGCCCCCACGCAAAAGGCGAACAAGGCCGCCCCGCGGGTGGTAACCCGGCCCAGCCGTCCGACGCCTGAGCCCGAGCCGGCACCAGAGCCGGAGCCGGAACCCTCGTCCCCGGAGGACGAAGAGGAGCAGATGCTCGCCGAGGCCGGACAGGGCGAAGCCGGGCCGCGACGCGACCCCGAAGAGGTAGCGCTGGAGTTGCTTCAGAACGAGCTGGGCGCCCGCAAGATCGATCCCAGTTAGGGTTGCCACCACGGGCGCAGCGGCAGCGACGATCCGCCACGCTCGTCCAGCTTCGTGGCCAGCACCTGGTGTAGCTGAACGACATTGCGCTCGAAGCCCAGTCGCGAACCCGCCATGTACAGCCCCCACACCTTCGCGGTGGCCTCGCCTACCTCGGCGACCGCCTCATCCCAGTGTTCGACGAGGTTGGCGCACCACTCCGTGAGCGTCAGTGCGTAATGGTGTCGCAGGTTTTCCTCATGGAGCACTTCCAGGCCTACGTTTTGTATCTCGGTGATGATCTTGCCCGACCCGGTTAACTCGCCATCAGGAAAGACGTAGCGGTCAATGAAATACCCGGCGACGGCCGAAGTCCGGTTATCGGGACGGGTAATGCAGTGGTTGAGCAGCAGACCGCCGGTCTTCAGGCGTGACTGCAGAAACCGGAAGTAGGCGGGATAGTTCGCGATGCCGATGTGTTCGGTCAGCCCGATAGACGAGACCGCGTCAAATTCTCTCTCCGTGGTATCGCGATAGTCGGCATGGCGGACCTCGGCAAAGTCCGAGAGTCCCTCATCGGCAATGGCCTTCTGCGCCCAGGTTGCCTGCTCGGCCGACAAGGTGACACCGATGGCGTGCACACCGCGCCGCGCGGCATACCTGACCATTGACCCCCAGCCGCAGCCCACATCGAGCAGCCGGTCTCCTGGTTTGAGCGCCAGTTTGTCGAACACCAGCCGGTACTTGTTGTCCTGCGCTTCCTCCAGGGTGGCATCGGCGTCCGGATAGCACGCGCATGTATAGGTCATGGAGGGGCCGAGTACCCACTCGTAGAACGCATTCGATACGTCGTAGTGGTGATGGATGGCCTCGGAATCGCGCGTTTTGCTGTGCCGGAACCCCTCGACGACCCGACGCCAGCGCGGCAGGGCCTCCTGAGGTGGTGGCGCGATGGGGCGCAGATGCTCAAAACCGATCGACCTGACAATGTTGGCCAGCACCCGTGCCGGTGGACGCTTGAAGTCCAGCCTGTCGGCCATGGTCTTCAGTAGTTCGTAGGGATCACCCGGGTGGACCCCTTGCATTTCGATATCGCCAGAAACATACGCGCGCGCCAGGCCCAGATCGCCCGGTGCCGTCGCCAGATACGTTGTGCCACGGGGCGTCAGTAGATCGAGGCCCAGTTCGGCATTCTCGGGTCCGGCCTTGCTGCCGTCGTACGCGCTGAAGCGCAGCGGCAGGTCCCCGGCCGCCATAATCTCCAGAATCTCGGCGAGCGAGAGCCTGCCGTTCTCACCGCGCTCATTCTTGGATTGAGTGGTCGTCATTGTCGCCGCACCGCCTTCGCATAGAGATCCAGCAATCGGTTATCGGGGTCGTACGTCTTCTTCAGTGTCCGATAGTGTTCTCCGCCGTACAAGGCCTCGAACTCATCACGGGGGTAAAAGGATTCGGAGTACAGAGACTTGTGCCCACCCAGCTCGCTGACCTTGCGCTCGATGAGCCGGTTGGTGGCTCCCTCGATGGAGCCCGCAGGCACCGAAGACCAAAATCCGATGTTGACGTATGTGTGCCCCGACCGTATCGGGTACAGCGGCCATCCCTCACTGTCGCGTAACTGCAACGGACACAGCCATACCGGCTCAATCGGCACCTCCCTGAGGAACCACTGAAGGAATGCGGTTACATTCTCGGCGGGCACCTCGACGTCCTGCACCACGCGTTCCCGGGCCGGACGTCCGTTAAACCTCTCGATGCGGTCGGCGATGTCGTAGCGCTGGTCGAGGCCGATCAGCTTCCAATAGACGCTGCTGCGCCGGTACTTTCGTGGCCAAAGCCTGCGGAGGCGCGGATTCTGCGCACCGAATGCGCGCGAACACCAGAACCAGTCGGGGTCCCAACGCCAGAGATAGTCGTGGATGGTCAGTCGATCGTCGCTGATGCCATCCGGGTGCTGGATCGATCGGTAGTAGATCCGTTGTCCCGTGTAATCGCTCACCGGGCCCGGTGTATCCGTGCGGGCGCCCAGGCTCAGGTAGGACTCCCCGGCGGTGAACACCACGCCGTCCAGATAGTCCACGCGCTCGCCCTGGAAAGTCGCGGAATCCACGATCGACTCCATCGCCGTCACGAGTTGGTCGAGACTGTGGAATCGGATGTGGCGCAGGGCAACGAACGGCGCGACGGGCTCGAGCTCGATGCGCAAACGCACCGAGTAGCCGAGGGTGCCGTATGAATTGGGGAAACCCCGATACAGATCGGCGTGCTGATCTGGCGATGCGGTGATGATCTCGCCCGGTCCGGTGAGGATGTCCATTTCGAGAACGGACTCGTGTGGAAGCCCGTTGCGGAAGGATGCGGATTCGATTCCGAGCCCGGTGACCGCGCCACCGAGCGTGATGGTCTTGAGCTGCGGCACCACCAGCGGCGAGAGCCCGTGGGGAAGCGTGGCGGCGACCAGGTCCTCATAGGTGCACATGCCTGCCACATCGGCAGTCCTATGGACGGTGTCCACGTCGATCACACCGGTGAGGCCCGAGGTGTCCAGGCCGGGTGTAGTCGACTTTGCCCTTGCGCGGAACAGATTTGACGTGGGCTTAGCCAAACGGACGGTCGCCGTCGTGGGAATGGCCCGGTAACTCCGTAGTAGCCGGTTTACTCCCTCGGCGTGCGCCGATCCTGATGCGATAGGCACAGTTCATACGCTAGCCCGGTTCGGGGCCGGGCGCACCCGAGATCTTGATTCGGAGACCAAGCGCGACTAACCCAGGGTCAATCGTCCTAGCCGAATCGGTGCTCCGCCAAGCTGTTCGTCGATGCGGAGCAGCTCGTTCCATTTCGCGGTGCGTTCGGACCTGGTGATTGAGCCAACCTTGAGTTGCTCGGCGCCCCAGCCGACTGCCAGGTGCGCGATGGTGACATCCTCGCTCTCACCTGATCTCGCGGAGACGATCGTGTCCCATCCGCAGTCGTGAGCGGCGTCGTGCGCAGACTTGGCGGCACCGAGTGTTCCCGCCTGATTTGGCTTCACCAGCAAGCCGTTACATGCTCCGGCTTCGGTTGCTCGGAGCACGCGTTCGGCATTGGTCACCGTGAAATCGTCACCGACGACCAGCACGCGATGTCCCACTGCCTGGGTGAACTCCGCCAGAGCAGCCGGATCGTCCTCGGCAAGCGGATCCTCGATGGAAGCGATCGGGTACTTATCGATCCAGCCGATCAGAACCTCCGACCACGCGTCGGAATCGAGCTCGGTCCCGTCGAGCCCGAGCCGGTACCGGCCACCGCTGCCGAACTCGCTCGAGGCGATGTCCAGTGCGATGGTGACTTGGGCGCCCGGCTGCAACCCGGCCCGCTCGATGGAGTCGACCAGCAGTTGCAGCGCATCCTCGTTGGAGTCCACCACCGGCCACCAACCGCCCTCATCGGCCACCCCGGCAAGCCGGCCTCGTTCGGAAAGCAGTGCCCCGCAGGCACGATGGATCTCCGCCACCCAATTGAGCCCCTGCGCGATGCTATCGGCGGCAGCCGGCACCACCATGAAATCCTGGACATCGGTGCGGCGCGCGGCATGGGCGCCCCCGCCGATCACCTGAATCTCCGGCAGCGGCATTGCCGCCGCTCGGTCACCGATCAGATACTGCCACAACGGGATTCCATGCGCTGCTGCTGCGGCGTGCGCGGCCGCCATCGACATTGCCACCGATGTGTTTCCACCGATGACGGCGAACGCATCCGAACCGTCGGCCGCTGCGAGCGCCGTGTCGACGGCCTCCTGATCGGTGGCATCGACGCCGACGAGATATTCCGCCAGGCCGCGCGCCGCTGCGATCGCCGAGGTCACGTCGTATCCGGCGAAAGGTCTGCCACCGTCCCGCAAATCGGCGGCCTCACCGCTACCTCGGGACGCCCCGGCGGGCGCGATGGCCCGCCCGATGCTGCCGTCGCCCAGCTGCAGTTCCGCTTCGATGGTCGGCCGTCCCCGCGAATCCCATACACGCCGAGCATGCACACCGCTGATCTGTGTTCCGGTCATCATTCCTCTAACTGTTGTGCGATGGCCAGCGGGTCGATGGCCGATTCATGGAGGGCCCACCCCGCGCGGGTACGCAATGAATCCCTTTGGGAGGCAGACAAGTAATCCACAGGGGAGCGTCCGTCGACGCGGGCGAGAGCCAAAGCAGGCAGGAGGCGTGCGGTACGGGTGGACACTGCTTCCTGTGGTTCCCAGGAGACTCCCTGAAGGTACGTGGTAAAGAGTCGCGCGCTCGTCTCACGCAGCGACTCGCGGTACTCCGGTTTCCATATTCGCTTGAGCAGCAGGTGATTGAGGCAGAACGCCAGATCGAAGGCGGGGTCGCCGTACCAGGCGCATTCGGCGTCGGTCAGTACCGGTCCATCCGCGGTGACGATGACGTTCTTCGGGCTCACATCCCCGTGCACCAGCGCAAGGTGCGTGCCCGCGAGATCGTCGGCCAGTTGCGTAAGGATCGCCGCGTGCTCCGGGAGGCGCGCTGCCGTATAGCGCAGGTATGGTTCGATCCGCAATGCCTCAAAGAGGTCATCGGATGCGAATTCGCTTGCCGCCGTCGCATCACCGGCCGTATGGGCGTGGACGGCGGCGAGGTGTGCACCGAGCACCGCACCGATCTGCGGGTCGATGCGCCCGCACGCCAGATCGTCCCGCCAGGACGGGATGGGCCCCAGATCGGTCATCGCAAACGCGTGCAGGTCGTCGGCGGACACCACAATCCGGGGTGTGAAGGACGGAACGATCGTCGATGCGCGCACGAGGTATCGGGACTCAAAGGTGTTGCGTTCCAATGGTGCTACCCAGTGGGCTTGGACGCGGAGCCGTTCAACTGCCCGCTTGGCCACCACCGATTCGCCGGAACTCAGCCGTACGCGCCACACATCGGAGGAGACCCCTCCTGTCAACGGTTGGGCATCCAGTGGCACGAGATCAGCGCGGGAGAGAAGTTCGACCAACCAGTCAGGTGGGTCCATGTGCGCCTTCGGATTTCCACCACAGCGCGTTGAACCAGATGCGGGCAAGCGTGTCGATGGCCTCCTCGTCGGTGATCGAGCTGCGTCCGGTCTCGCCACCCTCGACCAGCCAGACGTAGCAGAAGTAGTCCATCATCGCCCCGATCGCCGATGCGGTGATATCGGGATCCATCCCCGGGCAGTACTCGTGTGCCTGTAGTCGCCGAATGTTCTTGGCGATCATCGTGCGCGCCGGGGCGCGCAAGTCTCGCCAGTACTCGACGAATGTGGGGTCGATCTGCGCCGCCTGGAACACCCCGGAGAGAACCGGCGCATGGTCGCGATAGGTGATCCAGTACACGGTGACGATGTCCCGGATCACGTCGTACGGCGCGCGATCACCCGTCTCGACGGTGTCGCCGCGGGTGTACGCCTCGTCGCGGAACTCGTCGACCATGGTGCGGAGAAGCTCGGCCTTGTCGGTGAAGTAGTTGTAGAAAACTCCGACGGATTTCCCAGCCTCGGTGGTGATATCGACGACCCGGGCCTCGGCGTACCCGACCCTCGCGATGACCTCGCGCGCCGCATCCATCAGGGCGCGGCGAGTGCTGCGGCCACGTTGTGTCGAGGGTGGCTCAAGGGGAGCGGGCTGGATCGCTGAATCGCTAGACATGACCACCAGCCAAGGCTACATTAAACCTGAATCGAGATTCAGTTTCAGTCTGATCACGTGTCATCCACTAATGATTGCGCAGGTTGCGAGGTTTTGATGACGAGTTCGACAGCAGTGCAGACCGATGCCGTGGCGCGAGCACGCCAGCTCGCACCCAACATCGCCGCGCGGGCGCTCGATGCGGAGCGCTTGCGCCGGATGCCCGACGAGACCATTGCCGAACTCTCCCAGTCGGGTCTGTTCAGCCTGATGGCGCCGCGGCGGTATGGAGGTGACGAGGCCAGCCTGGAGACGTTGGTCAGCGCGGTCATCGAGGTGGGCAAGGTCTGTGGATCGACCGCCTGGACCTTCTGTATCTACGGAATTCACAACTGGCTCGCCGGATTGTTCCCCGAGCGGCTGCAGGACGAGATGTTCGGGTCGGTGCCCGCAGGATCTCCCTTGCTGTTTCCGGGCAGTTGGTCGCCGTCCGGTGTCGCCGAACCCGTCGAGGGCGGCTATAAGATAAGTGGGCGTTGGCAGTTCGGCAGTGGTGTCTGGCACTCATCGTGGGCTTCGGTCGCCGCGGTGGTGCAACATGGAGAAGGCGCAGAACCGCCGAAATATCCGGATCTGCGCACCTTCATGATTCCCAGAGATGATCTCGAGGTCATCGACACGTGGTTCACCTCCGGGCTGCGGGGCACGGGAAGCATGGACATCGCCGTCAATGATGTCTTCGTCCCCGCCCACCGGGTACAGGAATTTGGTCCGCTGGCACGCGGGCAGTCGCCGTCGGCCGAACTACACGGGTCAGCCATCTATCGGATACCGCTCTTCTGTGCCCTGTCCAATGTCGCGGCCGCACCCGCGGTGGGTATGGCGCTGGGCACGGTGGAGCTGTTCACCGAGAAGATCAGGACCCGGGTGATGCGGTACTCGATGCAGGAGCAGTCCAAACTCGCTACCGCGCATCGCCGCATGGGACATGTTGCCGCGCAAGCGGAATCCGCTCGGACGCTGTTGCTGAAAACAGTGCGGGATGTGGAGGACACGCTGCGTTCCGGCGAGGGACTGACGACCGAGGATCGCGTGGCGGTCCGCCGTAACTGTGCCTATGTGGTGGAGGTCTGCAAGCAGGCCATCGCTGAGGCGGTCGAGGCATGCGGCGCCTCAGCACAATACGAAGACTCACCGTTGCAGCGCCACCTACGCGATGTGAACACGCTGTCCACGCACGTCGTCTACGACACCGATTCTGCCTACGAGCTGTTCGGGCGGGTGGAACTCGGGCTGCCGCCGGGATCCGTCGCGTTCTGATGGGTTCTGACCGATGAGCCCACACTGATGAGCACGGAGGTGCCCGAGCTCACCGGGTTGCGTTGTGAGCGCGACGATCGTGTCCTGACGGTATTGATCGACCACGGACCACTGAATCTGCTTGACGGGACACTCATGTCGAGCCTGTCGCGCCTGGCCCGATGGCTCGCCGGCCGTGATGACGTGACGGTGGTGCTGTTCGGCAGCGCCAATCCCGACTTCTTCATCGCTCACCTGGATGCCGAAATTCTGCAAACAGATTCGGCCCGCACGGCCGAGTCTGTCGAATCCTTCCAACGGCTGGTCGGCAGGTTTCGCGCGCTACGCCAGGCCACCATCGCCCTCGTGGAGGGGCGGGTCGCCGGCGGGGGAAGTGAGTTCCTCCTCAATCTGGACATGCGTTTCGCGGTTCGCGGCAAGGCCACCTTCAATCAGGTGGAGACGGGTCTGGGCATTGTGCCGGCGGGTTCGGGCCCCCAGCACCTGGTCCAGGGCATGGGCCGGGCACGCGCACTTGAGGTGATTTTGGGTCACGAGGATTTCGATGCTGACCTGGCGGAGCGATACGGCTGGGTGAACCGTGCCCTGGACCCCGATGCGGGATGGCGGTTCGTGAATCGGCTCGCCCGGCGTATCGCCGTCAACCCACTCGAACTGATCACCGGCGTCAAAAGCACGGTTGATGCCCTGGTCATGGACCTGGAGCCGGGATTGGCCGCGGAGCGCGCAGCGATCGTTGCCGCATTCGCCGACGTGCACAGCACCCAAAGGATCGCGCTCTTTCTGCAACGGGGCGGCCAGACGGTGGACGGTGAACGTCGCCTCGGAGATCTCGTGGGCGACCCTTAGACTGCGACTACAACCAGTAGTAGAACCACGTCGTAGCGAGGGAGAACCCATGGGTCAGGTCAGTGCGTCCAGTTCGGTGTTGATCGACGCGGCGCCCGAGGCAGTGCTCGCCGCGGTTGCCGACTACCAGAATGTGCGCCCGAAGATCTTGTCCGGCCACTACCGCGACTACCAGGTGCTCGAAGGCGGTCAGGGTGAGGGCACCGTTGCATCCTGGAAGCTGCAGGCCACGGAGTCGCGCGTGCGGGACATCAAGTCCAGCGTCAGTGTGGCCGGGCACACCGTCATCGAGAAGGACGCCAACTCGACATTGGTGACCAGCTGGACCGTCGCACCTGCCGGAACAGGCTCCACCGTCACCACCAAGACCGCGTGGACGGGCGGCGGCGGCATCAAGGGATTCTTCGAGAAGACCTTTGCGCCATTGGGGCTCAAGAAAATTCAGGCCGAGGTGCTCGACAACCTGAAGAAGACAGTCGAGGGTTCTTCGGCCTAGCCGCCGGGTGCAGGCGCCGCCGCCGGGTCTACCCCCGGCGCCGGTGCGGTACCGCTGAGGTAGGCGACGATGCCCTGTACCACGGCCTGCGCGTACTTGGACCGGCCCTCGGGGCTCGTCATCATCGCGGAGTCCTGGGCGTTCTTCATGTTTCCGAGCTCGACAAGCACCTTCGGGTGCTGGGCCAGGTTGAGGCCCGCCAGGTCGGAGCGACCGTAGAGCCCACCGGTTCCGATATAGGTTGCCGGTGTCAGGCCCGCGGCCTGCAGGCTGTCGCGCATGGTCTTGGCGAAACGCAGCGTCGGCTCACCCTGTACGGCGTTCACCGGCGGGTTCGAGTAGTTGACGTGGAAGCCGTGACCGCCGGCCGGGCCGCCGTCGGCGTGGATGCTCACCACTGCGTCCGGGTTGAAGCCGTTCTCGATCTCGGCGCGCTTGTCGATGCACGGACCGAGCTTGTCGTCGTCACCACGGGTCATTGCGGTGCGCACGCCGAGCTGAGTCAGCTGCTGGCGGATGAGCAGGACGGTGTTCCACGCGAAGGTGTGCTCGGGGTATCCGCCGTCGGTGACGGTTCCGCTGGTCTGGCAGCTCTTGGTGCCGCCGCGCCCGTCGGGTACCTGGTTGTTGATCGAGCTGTCGTTCGCTCCGTTATGACCGGGATCCAGCACGACGATGCGTCCGGCGATGCCGGGTGCCGCGCCGGCGGTGAAGGTGGTGGGGGCTGCGGGTGTGACGATCGGCAGCACCGTGACCGATGCCGCCGTCAAGAGCGCCGTCCCGGCCAGGCTCAGGGCGCGACGGCGCGGCACTGCACGCGACATATGGTGTCCGAAACTCACTCGCACCTGGCCACGGTAGCCCGGGCGGCGGCTACCCTTGTTGACGACCCGCCGAGGCCCGGCGAGCGTGACCAACTTGATACCCATTCGTTCGATGCTCAGAGGAGACACATGCAACCCGGAGGCGCCCCGGATATGTCCGCCCTGCTCGCGCAGGCACAGCAGATGCAGCAGCAGCTGATGGCTGCTCAGGCGCAGATCGCGGCGTCGGAGGTCTCCGGGGAGTCCGGTGGCGGCCTGGTGCGGATCACCGGCAAGGGCACGGGCGAAGTGACCAGCGTGCAGATCGACCCGAAGATCGTCGACCCGGAAGATGTCGACACGCTGCAGGACCTGATCATCGGGGCGCTCGCCGATCTGACCGCGAAGACGCAGGAACTCGCAAGCCAGCGGTTGGGCCCGCTCGCGGGCGGACTCGGTGATCTTGGCGGAGGGCTGGGATTGCCCGGTGTTTGAGGGGCCGGTCCAGGACCTCATTGACGAGCTGGGCAAGCTGCCCGGGGTAGGGCCCAAGAGCGCGCAGCGCATCGCCTTTCATCTATTGGGCGTCGAGGCGCCGGATATCGACCGACTGACCGCAGCCCTGGCCCGGGTACGAGATGGCGTTCAGTTCTGTGAGGTCTGCGGGAACGTCTCCGACAAGGAACGCTGCCGTATCTGCGCCGATCCGCGACGCGATCTTGCACTGGTCTGCGTTGTCGAAGAGCCCAAGGACGTGCAGGCGGTCGAGCGCACCCGAGAATTCCGCGGTCGTTATCACGTGCTCGGTGGTGCGCTGGACCCGCTCTCGGGTGTCGGCCCCGATCAGCTGCGGATTCGGGAGCTGTTGACGCGCATAGGAACCGAAGAGGACGGGGTCTCCATTTCGGAGGTCATCATCGCCACTGATCCGAACACAGAGGGTGAGGCGACGGCCACCTACCTGGTGCGGATGCTGCGCGATTTCCCCGGCCTGGCCGTCACCCGGTTGGCGTCCGGCCTGCCGATGGGTGGGGACCTGGAATTTGCCGACGAGCTCACTCTGGGGCGCGCACTCTCCGGCCGCCGCCCCCTCTAGATCATTTGGCGGACAAGCGTTCCCGTCGTAGCCGTACCACCTCATCCAGATCCAGCGGCGTCAGCTGTTGCACATTCATGGCGCGGGCGAGCAGCAGATCGGCCAGCTCGGGATTGCGTGCCAGGCACGGACCGTGCATATAGGTGGCGATCACGCTGCCCTGCACCACACCGTCGGTGCCGTCACCGACACGATTCCCCGCGCCGCGGGCAACCTTGGATAGTGGAGCCGCAGCCGGTCCCAAAACCGTTCCACCGCGGTGATTCTCGAATCCGGTGAGCGTGTCTTCGAGCTCATCCATGATGGGCACGCCGGCCAATTCGCCGATGGTGCGCTTGTCCTGCGGGCTGGTGGTGACATCGAGCAGGCCGACGCCCTCCACTCGCTCACCGGATGACGTCTCGTACCAGTGCCCGAGCACCTGGATGGCCGCACAAATCGCCAGCACCGGTGCACCGCGTTCGGCGGCTCGCTGCAATCCCGGATGCGCGATGAGATGGCGGGTGGCGAGCCGCTGCGCGTAATCCTCCGCCCCGCCCAACGTGTACACGTCGAGTGAGTCTGGGACGGGGTCGGCCAGGGTGATCTCCACAATCTCGGCATCGATACCGCGCATCCGCAGCCGCTGCCGGAGCACCACGGCATTGCCTGAATCGCCATAGGTGCCCATGACGTCGGGAAGTACCAGGCCGACTCGGACCGTGGATTCGCTCATGCCGCACCACCTTTGGCCAGGGCGCGGTTCAAATTGAGGAATGCGGTGTAGTTGGCGATCACGTCGACCTTTCCCGGCGGGCAGGCCCTGATGGCCTGTACCGGGTCGTGGTGCAGGGTGTGTGTGACGCTGGCATACGTCAGGCGGACCGCCAGATCGGTGCCGCGCTCTCCGGACGCGACGACGGGCGGAACGGTGGTCTTGTCGTCGTCAGCGCGGTTCTCGCACGCGAAATGCTCGAAGTTGACGTCCCACAGCCAGGACAGGTCCTCGCCGTCGGGCACCTGTCCGTTGACCGCGATGACGAGCCCGTCGGCGTCGGCATCCACCATCGATAGGGCCTCTTGCCAGCCGGCCGGATTCTTGGCCAGCAGCAGCCGCGCCGTGTGGTCGCCGAGGTCGATGCTCCGGTAGCGGCCCGCCACCTGATCGACGGCCGACACCGCGTCGACGGCCGGACCGGGACGGGCGCCGAGCTCGATCGCCACAGCGACCGCAAGCGTGGCATTTCCGCGGTTGGCGGTACCGGGCAGCGTCAGAGACATCGGCAGGCTGATTCCGCTGGGCCCATAGATGCGATCGTCGTCGAACCACCAGTCCGGGTCAGGCCGGGAGAAGTCGGTTCCGGTGCTGTACCAATGGTTACCGTCGCGCACGATGAGTTCCCCGCTGCGCGGACAGCTCACCGAATCGCCGGCCCAGCCGCCGCCTGCCGCCACCCAGATGACATTGGGGTTGTCGTAGGCGGCCGATGTCATGAGGACGTCGTCGCAGTTCGCCACGATCACCGCATCGCGGTGCCGGGACAGCCCCTTGCGCAGCGTGCGCTCGATGTTGTTGATCTCGCCGACGCGGTCCAGCTGATCACGGCTGAGGTTGAGCAGCACGATGGCCGCTGGGTTGACGGCGTCTGCGACGTGCGGTACGTGCATCTCGTCGACCTCGAGTACCGCGACCTCGGCCTCGCGTGTCCCGGCTAGCGCGGCGACCAGCCCGGCATCCATGTTGGAGCCCTCGGTATTGGTGGCCACCGGTCCCACGGTCGCGAGCGCGGCGGTGGCCATCCGGGTGGTGGTGGACTTGCCGTTGGTGCCGGTGATCAGGACCGTCCGACGTCCGCGGCCCAACTGCGCCAGCACTGAGCTGTCCAACGTGAGCGCGACGAGCCCGCCGATCATGGACCCCGCGCCGCGACCACTGATCCGGGAGGCCCAGCGCGCCGAGCGTCCTGCGGCCAGTGCGATCCGGCCGCGCACCGAGAGGTGGTCTTGGGTCACTCGGGGAGTTTATTGGAGGCCTCGCGAGGGGACGATGTCACCGTCGTCGAGCGAGCGTTCACTGCCCGTGCGGCCGGAGCAGATGGCCACACGGGCAGTGCTGAACGGCTCCTAGGCGACGGCGCTCTGCAGCGACCGCTTGACCTCGTCGACTGTGGTCAGCAGGGTGGCGCTGGCCTCGGCCAGCTTCTGCTTCTGCTCGTCGGTGCCGGTCACGGCGATAACCCGCGCCAGGCCGGCGATCTCGGTCAGGCCCGAGCGGAGCTTGAGAACGTTGACGAGCTTCGGGAAGAGTTTGGCGCGCAGTGCCTGCGCGGTCTGGCTGGTGATGCCCCGCTTCGCGAGGAGCTTCCGGCCGAACTCGGTCAGGGTGGCTACGCCGTCCTCGGTTTTCACGACGCCGCGATGCGTCAACCGTTCGAGGACTCGCTCCACCACGGGCTCGGGAAGGGTGATCTCACCCTCGGTCGCGTCCGAGACCCGCTGCACGATCTCTGTGGCACTGGCTGGCCCGTCAAGCAGCAGTGAGGCGGTGACCGCGCGCTTGATTCGGAGACCGAAACCGGCGGGTCCGAACCCTGGGCCGCCAAATCCGGGCCCACCGAAGCCAGGCCCACCAAATCCGGGTCCGCCGAAGCCGCCGAAACCGGAGCCGGGACCTTCGAAGCCGGCAAATGAATCAGACATCTAACTCTCCTTTTCTGATGATCAGGCAGCTGACCCATCGCCGACTGGACCTGTATCAACTTCCTTGATACAGGCGCCGCGTGATACATGTCAAGGTTCTTGATATGGGTACGCTGAGAATTTCGCGCGGGGTGGTAATCCATTGCACGGCAACGGCTCGCCTGCTTGGCCGCTGCCGGGCCCCACATGCGGCCGACAAAGGGGGACGTGTCGGCCGGGCTCATTGCCCGTGTATGCCGAGTCAATGGGCGCGAGCCTGCGGGCGTCCTGGAAGGTTCATGCCAGGATGCTTGCGATGACTGAATCCGATGAGGCCGAGCCGCTGGGGTACCTGATGTTCCGGGCCGGTGCCGTGATGCGCCCGCAGGTCCTTGCTGCGCTGCGGCCGCTCGGGCTCGGGATGCCGGAGTTCATGTGCTTGCGGATGCTCAACGAAAGCCCCGGGCGCACCAGTGCTGAGCTGGCACGCGAACACAATGTCTCGGCGCAGGCGATGAACCAGGTCCTCAACGGATTGCAAAACGTCTCGCTGGTGTCCCGGCCGACGGTGCCGGCTTCGGGACGAGCGCTACCGGCCCGGGTTACTGCCAAGGGCAAGGCGCTACTCAAGCGCGTGGAGTCGGCCATCTGGGCCGCGGAGGACGAGATGTTCGGCCGATTAAGCACCGACGATCAGCGTGAACTCAGGCGGATACTGGGCCGGCTGATCGACGCTACCGGCGAAAACGAGTGACCGTCCACCCAACCAACCAGCCGGTTGGGGCACGCGGCTAGGGTAACGCGTGTGTTCCGCGCCACAGCCGAGACGACGCCTCAGGACTGGGCAGCCTTGTCGGCATGGGCGACGCGGCGGGGACACGTGCTCGACGCCTCGTCCGCGCGACAATTCGCCGGCGGTAAGGCCAATCTCAACTATCTGGTGACACTCGACGGCCAGCCGGCCGTGTTCCGCCGCCCGCCCGCGGGCCCGATTGCCGAGGGCGCCAACGATATGGCCCGTGAATGGCGGGTGCTCTCGCGGCTGAACGCGGGCTTTGCGCTCGCTCCGCGGGGCCTGCTGTACTGCGACGAACTCGACGTCCTGGGCGCTCCCTTCCAGCTCATCGAATACCGCGACGGACTCGTGATCGGCGGTGAACTACCCAGCGGGCTGCCCGGAGATGCCCCGGTACGTATCACCGCCACCCTGATCGAGGCGATGACCTCTCTGCACCGCGTAGCGCCCGAGGATGTAGGGCTGGGCGATCTCGGCAGGCCCCAGGGCTTCCTGGAGCGGCAGCTCACCGGCTGGACGCGCCGCGCCGACGCCGTCTGGCCCGACGGACTGCCCGGTGTAGTCACCAGCCTGACCGCTGAGCTCGGGCGGCAGATCCCCGAACCCTCGGGAGTTTCGCTACTGCACATGGACCTCAAACTCGACAATATGCTCATCGACCGGGAGACGTTGTCCCCTAATGCCGTCATCGACTGGGACATGACAACCCGCGGCTGCCCGCTGTTCGACCTGGCGATTCTGGTGTCGTACTGGATGGAGCCCGGTGACCCCGAAGCGGTGCGCGCTGTCAATCAAATGCCCACCACTGCGGCGGGATTCGGAAGCAGACGAGAAGTCATCGATTCCTATTTCGTCGCGACGGGAAGTGAACCACGGCCACTGCACTGGCATATCGCCTGCGCGCGGCTCCGACTGGCCGTCGCGTGGATGCAGCTGTACCGCAAATGGCAATCCGGCGACCTAGTCGGAGCAGGCTACCCCGACTTTCAAAACATCGCAATGTCCGTCCTTGACTGGGCGGCAACACAATTCACCGAGGGAGAGATATGATCGACTTCAGCATTCCGGAAGAGCTGGCGGCAAAGGCGCAGCGGGTGCGCGAGTTCGTCACCGAGACCGTGGTTCCCTACGAGCGCGACCCTCGTCTGACCGCGCACGGGCCCACCGATGGACTGCGTAATGAGCTCGTCGGCAAGGCCCGCGACGCCGGACTACTGACCGTGCAGGCGCCGGAATCCTATGGAGGCTGGGGTCTTTCGCACATCGGTCAGGCGGTGATCTTCGAGGCGGCGGGCTGGTCAACCCTGGGTCCCATCGCGATGAACTGCGCCGCGCCCGACGAAGGCAATATGTTCCTGCTCGGCAAAATCACCAACGAGGAACAGTCCGAGAAGTTTCTGCGTCCCGTCATCGAGGGACATCAGCGCTCGGCGTTCGCGATGACCGAACCCGATGGAGCCGGCTCGGACCCGTCGCAGCTCAAGACCTCGGCCACCTTCGACGGCCAGAACTTCGTCATCAACGGGCGCAAGTGGCTCATCACCGGGGCGCGCGGCGCCAAGACGTGGATCATCATGGCCAACCTGGAGGCCAACGATCACCTGCCCGAGGGGCCCACGCTGTTCCTCTGCGACGGCGACGCTGCGATCTCCGCTGGCGGGATAGTGATCGAACGCATCATGAACACGATGGACCGCAACTACGCCGAGGGCCATGCGGTCGTGCGGTTCGACAATCTGACCCTGCCGCGTGAGGCGCTGCTCGGCGAGACCGGCCAGGCCTTCCGGTACGCGCAGCTGCGTTTGGCGCCGGCGCGGCTCACGCACTGTATGCGGTGGCTCGGCGCTGCCGCCCGCGCTCAGGACATCGCGGTCGACTACGCGCGCACGCGGACCTCGTTCGGCAAGACCATCGGCGAACACCAGGGCGTTTCCTTCATGCTCGCCGATAACGAGATTGCGCTGCATCAATGCCGCCTCACCATCTGGCACGCCTGCTGGATGATGGATAACGGCGCCAAGGGCCGGCACGAAAGCTCGATGGCCAAGTCGTTCGTCTCCGAGGAGCTGTTCAAGGTCGCCGACCGGTGCGTGCAGGTGCTCGGCGGTATCGGCATCAGCGACGAGACGCCGGTGGAGATGATCTTCCGCGATATGCGCGCCTTCCGCCTGTACGACGGCCCCACCGAGGTGCACAAGTACGCGATTGGGCGACAGGTGCTGCGATGAGCCGCTTGCGCGAAGAGCGTCAGCTTCGGACCCCGCGCGCCTAGGGCGGCGCGCCGGGACCGATGTTGTCGGGCCCTCGTGCCATCCTGGGGTCATGCCGATCTGGGGGCAGACGCCCGACCACAGCCCCAAGTGGGTGGTCGTTGACCTGGAGACTTCCGGCTTTCAGCCAGGTCGGGCACGTGTCATCAGCGTCGCGGCGTTGGCGCTGGATGCCGACGGGACCATCACCGACAGCGTGGTGAGTCTGCTCAACCCGGGTGTTGATCCGGGCCCGACGCATGTGCACGGCCTCACTCCGGAGATGCTGGAGGGACAGCCCGAGTTCGCCGATGTCGTCCCCGATCTCATCGCGCTGCTGCGGGGCCGGACACTGGTTGCTCATAACGTCGGGTTCGACTACTCGTTCCTCGCGGCGGAGGCAGAACTGGCTGGCGCCGAGCTGCCTACCGAGGCGGTGATGTGCACCGTCGAGCTGACCCGGCGTCTCGACCTGGAAACACCGAATCTGCGCCTGGAAACGCTTGCCGAGCATTGGGGCGTCGAACAGCTCAAGGCTCACGACGCCTATGACGACGCCCGGGTGCTTGCCGAGGTGTTGCCGAAGGTGCTTGACCGAGCGCGGCAGCGCGGAACCTGGCTCCCCATCCGCGAGACCACGCGTAAGCGCTGGCCCAACGGCCGCGTGACACACGACGAGCTGCGCTCGCTCAAGACCGTGGCGTCGCGCCAGCCATGTCACTGGCTCAATCCCGGCCCGTTCATCGCGGGTCAGCCGCTGGTGCAGGGCATGCGGGTGGCCTTGAGTTCCGAGGTCGCTCGCACCCATGAGGAGCTGGTCGAGCAGATCATGCAGGCCGGCCTCGCTTATGCCGATACGGTCGACGAGGACACCTCAGTGGTGATCTGCAACCAGCCAAACCCTGAGCAGGGTAAGGGATTTCATGCACGATCACTCGGTGTTCCGTTGCTGGATGACCAGACCTTCATGACCGAAGTGCGGCGCGTTGCCGGCGGTACCGACATCGAGCAGTTCTCGGTTCCCAGCCGCGCCGGAGCGCAGTATTCGCTGTTCTGATGTGCCGCATCCTCTGTGTGGTACTCGCGCTGACGCTGCTCATCGGCGGGTGTGCCACGCGCTCGCGCATTACCGTCACAGATCTGGACGCTCAGACATCGGCCAGGCTCGACACCGCCATCAACGAGGTGCTGGCGAGCGCCTCCGTCCCCGGTGCGATCGTCGGTGTGTGGGGTCCCCGGGGCCAGTATGTGCGGACGTTTGGAGTCGCGAACACCGCGACCCGTGCGCCGATGCGGCCCGACTTCTATCACCGAATCGGCAGTGTGACAAAGACGTTCACGGTCACCGCAGTGTTGCAGCTTGTCGATGAGGGCAAACTGGGACTCGACGATCCGATTTCCAAGTATGTGGACAGGGTTCCGGGTGGAGACAAGATCACCCTGCGTGAGCTCGCCCGGATGCAGAGCGGACTGTTCAACTATTCGATGTCCTTGGCCTTCAACCGCGACCTGGAGGCCGATCCGAGGCGCCGCTACAGCACCCGACAACTGCTCGATTATGCCTTCACGCAGCCGCCGAATTTCCCGCCGGGGCAGGGCTATGAATACAGCAACACCAATGCTGTGCTGCTGGGGCAAGTGGTGGAGAAGGTCAGCGGACAGAAGCTGCCTGAGTTCGTACGCGAGCACATCGCCGAGCCACTGGGCTTGAGTCACACCAGTTTCCCGGACACCAACACCATTCCCGATCCGCACGCGCAGGGTTACACGCAGCTGACCCCGACAGGGCCGCTTACCGACAGCACCGACTGGAGCCCGTCGTGGGCGTCATGGGCGGGAGCGATGATCTCGACGCTCGAAGATCTCAGGATCTGGGTGCCTGCCCTGGCGACCGGCAGGCTCCTCACGCCGGCCACCCGGGAGCAGCGCCTGCAGACTGTGGCGATGCCGCCCGTCCCCGACGATATCCGTTATGGCTTGGGGATTTTCGACGCGCGGGGGTGGATCGGTCACAACGGCAGCATCCCCGGCTTTCAGACACTGGCCATCTACTCGCCGGCCGAGCAGACCACGGTGGTGGCGCTGCTTAACACCGACGTGGCCAAACAGCCAGCGCAACCCAGCACATTGTTCGGCACGGCGATCACCAAGGTGATCAGCCCGGAGCATATCTTCCTGTTGGAGAACGCGATTCCACAGCCGCGCTGACTCGGTGTCAGGCGTAGGGCAGTAGCGCCATCTCGCGCGCGTTCTTGATCGCGGTGGCGACCTGGCGCTGCTGTTGCACGGTCAGGCCGGTCACCCGTCGGGCCCGGATCTTGCCGCGCTCGGAGATGAACAGTCGCAGGGTATTGGTGTCCTTGTAGTCGACCGACGAAAGACCCAATTTGGCAAACAGGTTCGGCTTGGGCTTGGTATCGACGACCTTGACGCGACGATTGCGAGGTGTCTTGGCAGCCATCACCAGCTCGCTTTCCGGACACCGGGCAGGGACCCATCGTGCACGAGTGCACGGACCCGCACCCGAGACAGTCCGAACTTGCGCAGGTAGCCGCGGGGCCGGCCGTCTACCGCATCGCGATTGCGTAGCCGTACCGCACTGGCGTCGCGCGGCTGGCGGGCCAGCTCGGCCTGTGCGGCCAGCCGCTGCTCCTGGCTGCTCGATGGTTGACGGATGATCTCTTTGAGCTCTGCGCGCCGCTCGGCATAACGCTCGACGATGACGCGACGCTGCTCGTTCTTGGCGATCTTGGATTTCTTGGCCATCTCAGCGCTCCTCTCGGAAATCCACGTGCTTGCGCACGACGGGGTCGTACTTGCGCAGGACCATCCGGTCCGGGTCGTTACGACGGTTCTTGCGGGTCACGTATGTGTATCCGGTGCCCGCGGTGGACCGCAGTTTCACAATGGGCCGGATCTCATTGCGCGCCATCAGAACTTCCGCCCTTGGGCGCGCAGCCGTGCCACCACGGCTTCGATGCCGTCGCGGTCGATCACCTTGATGCCCTTGGCGCTCACCCGGAGTTTGATGCGCCGGTCCTCCGAGGGCAGGTAATACGTCTTGAGCTGGATATTGGGTGACCAGCGGCGACGGGTGCGGCGGTGCGAATGCGATACCGCGTTACCGAAGCCCGGTGACCGTCCGGTCACCTCGCAATGCGCGGACAACGGACCTCCATTCCTACCCACTTGGTAATGGGAATCGTTTTCGACAAGTGCTGATCTGGACTGTACCGTGAAGCTCGTAGTAATGAAAATCGTTTCCAATAGGTGGCAAGAGGAGAAGTAATGCGCACGCCGGTGCTACTCGTATCCGGACAGGCCGATACCGACGCGGTCGTGGATGTGTTGGCGCGCGACCCGGGAACAGTCGTCGTCACGCACCGTTTTGACGGGCATATCGTCAAAAGGTCTGTTATATCTGGCGGTGGATTCCGGAACCCCCAAGTGACCGTTCTGGAACTGGCCCACGGATGCGTTTCATGCACCGTCCGTGATGATCTGCTCGTACTGCTGCGCACGCTGCATCGCCGAGAAGACGTGGGACGGATCGTCCTGCATCTGGAGCCGTGGTTGGAAGCCGATCCAATCTGTTGGGCGATCAACACCGTTCCCGTTCGCATGGGGCCGGGGTACATCGATGGACCGGCGGCGCGCGATGTGGAAATTGCCGGGGTGGTGTCCTGCGTCGACACTGCGAACTGGCTGGTGCAGGCGCTCGGTGACGACGAGCTCGATGACGGCCGGACAGTGGCCCAGGTGGTGATCGGTCAGGCCGAGTTCGCCGACGTCCTGGTGGTACGCAACCCCGAACCCGAGGTGCTCTCGGTACTGCGGCGCTTGGCGCCGCGCGCACGTATCACCGCCCGCATAGGCCGAGTCGAGCAAGCCCTCGACCATCTGGAGGACGATGCGCGGTGCGGCCGGGCCGACGACCCACACGGCGCGCTACTGGCGGGTCAGCCCTCCCTGGCCGTTGACGGCCGGATCGGGCTGGTGGAGTTCAATGCGCGCAGGCCATTTCACCCGGAAAGGCTGCATGCCGCGATCGACCTACTGCTCGACGGTGTGATCCGTACCCGGGGCCGGCTGTGGCTGGCGACCCAGGATCAGCAGGCGATGTGGCTGGAGTCCGCGGGTGGCGGGCTCCGGGTGTCGGCGGCCGGGAAGTGGCTGGCAGCAATGGATTCGGCCGAGGCGCGGCACACCGATCCGGAGCGAAGGGCATTTGCCGACCTCATGTGGGACTACCGGTTTGGGGACCGGCATACCGCGATGACGGTGCTGGTATGCGGGGCCGACAGCGCCGAGGTGCTTGACGCATTGCGCGGAGCGCTGCTTACCGATGACGAAATGGCAAGCCCCGCAAGATGGGAAGAGTTCGACGATCCGTTCGGCGATTGGCACGAGGATCCGTGCGAGCACGTGTCCGAGCTTGAGGATTTCCTTTCCTACGGCGAATACAACACAGAAGGGAACCACTGATGAAACCCGGAATACACCCTGACTATCACCCCGTCGTCTTCCAGGACACCACCACCGGAAAAATGTTCCTGACCCGCTCGACGGCGACGAGCACCCGCACCGTCGAGTTCGAGGGGCAGGAGTATCCGCTGATCACCGCCGAGGTGACGGCGGACTCCCATCCGTTCTGGACGGGAGACCGCCGGATCGTCGATACCGCCGGCCAGGTCGAGAAGTTCCGCAGGCGCTACGGGACGCGCTAGGTACGAGCGGCACGGTTGACCGCCGACACCACTGCCCGCAGTGAGGCGGTGGTGATCGACGGGGCAATGCCGACACCCCATACCGTCTGTGCCTCACCGCCCTCGGGGCCGACAACCATGGCCTCCACATAGGCGGCGGCCTGTGCGTCATCGCCTGCACTCATGGCGTGCTCGGAGTAGTCCAAGACGTTGACGGCGTAGTCCACGGTGGACAGCGCGTCCACGAAGGCAGCCAGCGGGCCGTTGCCCGTACCGTTGACTTCGGTTTCCTTGCCATCGATCTTCACCACGGCGGTAATGGAATCCGTGCCGCCATCCTCTTCGGAGGCGGTCACCTTCTGGCGGATCCGCTCCAGCGGGACGATCGGTGCCAGGTACTCCTCGGCGAAGACGTCCCAAATTTCCTTGGGGTTCACCTCGCCGCCCTCGCCGTCCGTGATCCGCTGGATCGACTGTGCGAATTCGATCTGCAGGCGGCGCGGCAGCACCAGTCCATGATCGGACTTCATGATGTAGGCGACGCCGCCCTTGCCGGACTGCGAGTTGACCCGGATCACGGCTTCGTAGTTGCGGCCGACATCCTTGGGGTCGATGGGCAGGTAGGGCACCTGCCACAGGATGTCGTCGACGTCGGAATCCGCCTCGTCCGCATCGCGTTTCATCTGATCCAGGCCCTTGTTGATGGCGTCCTGATGGCTGCCGGAGAAGGCGGTGTAGACCAGGTCGCCACCGTACGGATGCCGCTCGGGGACCTTCAGCTGGTTGCAGTACTCGACCGTGTGCCGAATCTCGTCGATGTTCGAGAAGTCGATCTGGGGGTCCACGCCGCGGCTGAACAGATTCAGTCCCAGCGTCACCAGGCAGACGTTTCCGGTGCGCTCACCGTTGCCGAACAGGCAGCCCTCGATGCGGTCGGCACCGGCCTGGTAGCCCAGTTCCGCTGCGGCGACCGCTGTTCCGCGGTCGTTATGCGGGTGCAGGCTCAGGATCACCGAGTCGCGCCGAGCCAGGTTACGGCTCATCCACTCGATGGAATCGGCATACACATTCGGAGTTGTCATCTCAACTGTCGACGGCAGGTTGAAGATGATCGGGTTCTGTGGTGTCGGCTCGATGATGTCGCCGACGGCATTGCATACCTCCAGCGCGTACTGCAGCTCGGTGCCGGTATACGACTCCGGGGAATACTGGAAACGCCAATGCGTGTCAGGGTATTTGGCCGCTTCCTCAACGCACTTGCGGGCGCCATCGGTGGCAATCTTCTTGATGGTGTCCTTCTCGCCCCGGAACACCACGCGCCGCTGCAGGATCGACGTCGAGTTGTAGAAGTGCACGATCACCTTCGCTGCGCCCTCGCAGGCCAGGAATGTCCGCTCGATCAGCTCCGGGCGGCACTGTGTCAGCACCTGGACGGTCACGTCCTCGGGGATGGCGTTCTCGCTGATCAGCTCGCGGATGAAATCGAAATCGGTCTGGCTCGCCGAGGGGAACCCGACCTCGATCTCCTTGAACCCCATCCGGATCTGCATATCGAACATCCGGCGCTTGCGTGCCGGGCTCATCGGATCGATCAAGGCCTGGTTGCCATCGCGCAGGTCGACCGCTGCCCACTGCGGTGCGCGGGTGATCACCTTGTCCGGCCAGGTGCGGTTGAAGGGCGCAGTCGGTTCGCCCCCTGGAACTTCGTCAGCGAACGGGCGATACCGGTGTACCGGCATCGAGCTGTTCTTCTGGGTGTTCCACGCCGGTTGGTCGGCCGGAATGGGTCCGTTTGGGGTGATGATGCTGCGGGGGGTGTAGTTGAACTCGTCTGGGGAAAAGCTGGTCATGGGAAGGCTCCGGGAGTTTGAGGGGTATCTCGACCGGCACGCCAACAACCCGCGACAGGAAGCCGGTCTGGATCAGACCCTGTCGCGGCGTCGGAGGAGGAGCGCCCGCTGCATAGACGGGACTCTACCAGCCGCGCGAAGCCCGGCCATCTGGCACGATCGCAGAGCATGTGGGTACGGAGGGGGATGGCGGCACTGGCGATTCTGCTGGTGGGCACCGGCTGCACGCGCACCGTTACCGGGCAGGCGCGGGGAGGCGAACCCGCGCCCGCGGCCGACTCATTCTTCCAGGGCGATCAGCAGGACTACGGGCAGAAGCTCACCGCTGGGGAGAGGACGACGCTGACCTACGCGCGAGCGCTGCGGCGCGTGGACCCGTGTGGCTTTGCGGCCAACCTGAAGGCGTACGGAGACCCGGGACAGGTCGTCGGCGACTTTCAGATCTGTTACGCCAGTGTGAAGGTCACGGGTGATCCCAGCCTGACGGAGGTGTCCTATGAGTACTCGATGCAGGACAAGCGCGATACCGCCGCGGCCTTCCAGGTGGGTTCCGTCCCGGTCTACGAGACCGGGTCCGAGTGCGAGTACGAGGTCCCTCTCGGCCTTGAGCGACTACCGGGAGCGCCTTCGACTCCCGCGCTGCAGGCCATGTTGACGGTTACCGCATACCTTTATGGGTCGGACGAATACTCGGACCCGGACTGCCGGCTTGCCAAGCAGTTGGTGACCGCGATCGCTCAGCAGCTTCCCTCCGGATTGCAGCCACGTTCTGCGCTCAGTGCCTATCCGATCAAACTCGCCGAACGTGATCCCTGCGAGATCCTCGGCGAGTACCCGGGAAAGGCGCGCGAGGTATCCGTCGACTTGCTGGGCGACCCTTTCGGCTGTGACTTCTCGCTCTCTGATCCCGATATCGACTACTCCGTGGAGCTCACGAGCAGTGTCGACGAGTTTCCGGATGAATACGTCGAATCGCACCGTGATGGCGTGACGTACTTCCACAACGAGGACACGACTACGCCGACGGGATGTCACGCACTGGCGCTTGTCGGGGACCCGTTGTATCCCAAGGATGCCGGCGGCGGTGCGATGAATATCGATGATTCCGAGGCGTATGTCCCGGCGATTGTCGCGAGCGGCTTCACCCGAAACGGGCGAACGAATTGCGGGCAGATGCGGGAAATCCTGGACAAGGCGGTGCGGCTATTCGCAAACTCCATCCGGTAGCAGTGCTTCTCGTCATTGCGCTGGCCATCGCGGGATGCACGAACATTGTGTCCGGTACCGCTACCGGAAGGCTGCCCGCGCTCACCGGCGAGACCTTGTTCGCCGGTGATGTGCCCACATACGGTCAAACCTTCACCCAGAATCAGACCGCACTGCTGGCCTACCTGCGGGCGTTGCGACGGGTCGACCCCTGTGGTCTTTTGTTGATGCTCAAGGACATCGGTGCCCCGACGTACATTTCGGGGGATGTGGGCGGCTGCTTCGGTTCCATCAAGGTGACGGGTACGGCGAACCCGTCGAGTATCGGCCTGTCGCTGACGTTGGGAGATTATTCCAGGGATAGGCCCGAATTCACGATCCATGGAGCACCGGTGTTTCACACGGCGGGCACGTGCTTGTACGAATTTCCGATCGCATTGGACAAGCTCCCGAACGCTCCGAAGTTGAAGGGGCTGCTAGTGCCGGCGCTGCGCGTCGTGGTCGTCGATGGAACGCGGAGCATGCTGGCGCCGAATTGCAAAATGGCACAACCGGTTATCGCCGTCCTGGCCAGGCTGAACCCGGCGGCCATGCCTGTGCGCGAGGCATTGAGCGCGTATCCGATCAAGATCGCCGAACGCGATCCGTGTGAGATTCTCGGTGAGTATGCGGGCCGGGCCGACGACCTGAGACCCTCGCTTTTCGGCGATCCATTCTCGTGCCGATTCTCGTTGCAAGACAGCGATACTCAATTCGAACTGTCCATTAGGACCGGTGCCGATCCACCATCGAGGCTGCATGAGGAGATCCGCGACGGTATCGAGTACTTTCACGGACAGGACAGCAGCATGTGCACCAGCATGGTGCGTCTGGGCAAGCCGCTCTATGCCCGCGACGTTCCGGGCGGCGCCGTGCAGGAGAACAGCACCCCGGAGCGCATCTTCATCGAGGTGCTCAGCTTCTCGCTGAAGAACGCTGACTGTGGATCTACCCGCGCGATGATCGACAAGGCGGTACGGATCTTCCGCGGTTCGTTCGACTGACACGCGAGCCGGGACACAATGGCGGCATGGACGGCGATATGGACACCGACGAGATCTGGCAGTCGATCGACACAGAGCGCGTGACACTCGCCGATCAGTTGGCCCAGATGCCCGCCCAGGATTGGGACCGGCCGTCGTTGTGCGGAGAGTGGCGGGTCCGCGACGTAGTGGGTCATCTCCTCTTCGCGAGTGAGTTCTCGCTTCCGCGCACACTTGTGGATGTCATCCGGGCGCGCGGCGATCTGAATCGATTCATCGCCGCGACCGGCGTGCGTGAGGGGTCGGTTCCGCCGGCCGATCTCCTGGCGTCGGTGCGTGCCAGTGTGGGTTCTCGGCGAAAGCCGCCGGGCGTGCAGCCGGTAGATCGGCTGATGGATCATCTGGTGCACGGTCAGGACATTGCGATACCGCTCGGATGGCAGCGGAGCATGCCTGTGCGGGCCGCAGGGCTGGCGGCGGCGCGGGTATGGGAACGCGACCAGTTGTTCGGAGCCCGCAAGCGGTTCGCCGAACAACGCCTTGTCGCGACCGATACTGACTGGTCGGCGGGGAACGGAGCAGTGATCGAGGGGCCGGTGTCGGCGCTGTTGCTCCTGATGGCCGGCCGTGGAAGGGCTGTCCGCGATCAACTGAGCGGCGAGGGCCTTTCGCCGCTGCCCACGAACTAGCCGATCAAGCCGTTACCCCAGCGCTCGGTGAAGGCGATATCGCTGAGCGCTGGCCGCTGCCGGGGTGCGTGATCGCGTTCGACGGTCGATTCGTCGGCATCGGCGTAATCGTCGAGAACCGGCCCGATCGCAACGATGGCGATGGGTCGCACGTTCTCGGGGATATTGAACGCAGCGGGCGCCTCGTCCACCCGGAAACCCGCCATCGGATGGGTGTGCAGGCCGTGCGAGCGCGCCTCCACACCCAGCTGGGCGATCGCCAGTCCGGCATCAACTGCCGCGTACACGGCGGTGTTGTCGTCATCACCCAGGTCGGTGCTCACCAGGACGAGTGCTGCCGCAACTTTTGCGTAAGAGTTCCCCCGATTGAGCAGCCCGGTCAGCGCTTGGTAGGTGGCGTCACCGCGCAGACCCACGATGTATCTGACGGGGAAGCGCTTACCCCAACTGGCGGCCCAGCGACCCGCTTCGAGCAGGGCTGTCAGGGTCTCGGGAGCCAGGCTTGCACCGGGGTCGAAATGCCGCGGACTCCAGCGTGAGGCGATCAGCGGCTGGATCGGAACCGAGGTGATGGCGGTACGTTCGGTGGGGTTGCCCATACGGGCCAGGTTATCGAGTTGTCGTAACCCTTATCCTGATGAGTGGATCTCCCCCGACCCTGGCCGAACAGCAGGAAGGTATGCCGTGGCGCTCGTCGTCCAAAAGTACGGCGGATCGTCGGTCGCAACGGCCGAACGCATCCGCAGGGTGGCCGAACGCATCGTCGAGACGAAAAAGAACGGCAACGACGTTGTCGTGGTCGTCTCGGCCATGGGTGACACCACCGACGAGCTGCTTGACCTGGCCCAACAGGTCTGCCCGGCCCCGCCGCCGCGCGAGCTGGACATGCTGCTCACCGCGGGTGAGCGGATGTCCAACGCCCTCGTCGCGATGGCGATCCATTCGCTCGGCGCCTCGGCACGCTCGTTCACCGGCTCGCAGGCCGGCGTCATCACCACCGGTAGGCACGGCAGCGCCAAGATCATCGATGTCACCCCGGGCCGATTGCGCTCCGCCCTGGACGAGGGCCAGGTGGTGCTGGTCGCCGGCTTCCAGGGTGTGAGTCAGGACAGCAAGGATGTCACCACGCTGGGACGGGGTGGCTCCGATACCACCGCCGTCGCGCTGGCCGCGGCGCTGAAGGCCGATGTCTGCGAGATCTACACCGATGTGGACGGGGTATTCACCGCCGATCCGCGGATCGTGCCGAACGCCGCGCGGCTCGACAAGGTCAGTTTCGAGGAAATGCTGGAGATGGCGGCGGCCGGAGCCAAGGTGCTCATGCTGCGCTGCGTGGAATACGCCCGGCGATACAACGTTCCGGTTCACGTGCGCTCGTCCTACACCGACAAACCCGGCACGATCGTCAGCGGATCAATGGAGGACATTCCTGTGGAAGAAGCGATTCTCACCGGTGTCGCACACGATCGTGGTGAGGCCAAGGTCACGGTCGTCGGGATACCCGATGTTCCGGGATACGCCGCCAAGGTTTTTCGTGCCGTGGCCGATGCCGAGATCAACATCGACATGGTGCTGCAGAACATCTCGAAGGTCGAGGACGGCAAGACCGACATCACCTTCACCTGCCCCAAGGAGAACGGACCCACCGCGGTGGAGAAGCTGGACTCGCTGAAGAACGAGATCGGGTTCTCGCAGGTGCTCTACGACGATCACATCGGCAAGGTGTCGCTGGTGGGGGCGGGTATGCGCAGCCACCCGGGTGTCACTGCCAGCTTCTGCGAGGCGCTGGCCAAGGCCGGTGTCAACATCGAGCTCATCTCGACATCGGAGATCCGGATCTCGGTGCTGGTCAAGGATGACGAGCTGGATGCCGCCGTACGGGCCATCCACGACGCCTTCGACCTCGGCGGCGAAGAGGAAGCCACCGTGTACGGAGGCACCGGACGATGAGGCGAGCGCAGCGACGGGAGATTGGGACATGACCTCCATCGGTGTCATCGGCGCCACCGGGCAGGTGGGCGCCGTCATGCGAAAGCTACTGGAAGAGCGCGACTTTCCTGCTTCATCGGTGCGGTTCTTCGCGTCGGCTCGCTCCGAGGGCAAGAAGCTGACGTTCCGCGGCCAAGAGATCGAGGTCGAGAACACCGAGACGGCCGACCCGTCCGGATTGGACATCGCGCTCTTTTCTGCCGGCGCGACCATGTCGCGAGTGCAGGCGCCGCGGTTCGCCGAGGCGGGTGTCACCGTGATCGACAACTCCTCGGCCTGGCGCAAGGATCCGGATGTGCCGTTGGTGGTTTCGGAGGTCAACTTCGATCGCGATGTGCGCGGAGTGAAACTGCCGAAAGGCATTATCGCTAACCCGAATTGCACCACCATGGCCGCGATGCCGGTGCTCAAGGTGCTTCACGACGAGGCGGGCCTGCAGCGGCTGATTGTGTCGACATACCAGGCGGTCTCGGGTAGCGGCCTGGCCGGTGTGGAGGAGTTGGCCACCCAGGTGCGTGCCGGTATCGGTGGGGGTGAGCAGCTGGTGCATGACGGCTCCGCCGTGACCTTCCCAGACCCGGTGAAATACGTTGCACCCATTGCCTTCAACGTGATTCCGCTGGCGGGCGCGCTGGTCGACGACGGTTCCGGCGAAACCGACGAGGATCAGAAGCTGCGCAACGAGAGCCGCAAGATCTTGGGCATCCCAGAGCTTTTGGTGAGCGGAACCTGTGTACGGGTGCCGGTCTTCACCGGACACTCGCTCTCGATCAACGCCGAATTTGAGCGTGAGCTGACTCCGTCGCGTGCCACCGAGCTGCTCGCCGCGGCGGCGGGGGTCACGCTGGCCGATGTGCCTACGCCATTGGCTGCCGCGGGCGCCGATGACTCGCTGGTGGGCCGGATCCGGCAGGACCCGGGTGTTCCTGGCAACCGCGGTCTGGCGCTGTTCATTTCCGGAGACAACCTTCGGAAGGGTGCGGCGCTCAATACGATTCAGATCGCCGAGCTGCTCGTCGCTGGCTAACTAGCGACGAGCGCTCGCGCGAAGAGCGCGGGCAATACACAGGAACTTCACGGGTTTTCCCTGGGCAATGGTCAGCCGATTCGGCCATGCTCAGGGCATGATAACTCCAGACAATCCCGATATACCAACGAATCCGGTGTCTGTGCCGCAGGCACCCGCGCCCGCGCCGCGTTCGGCGAGTAACACCCTGCTGGTAAAGATCGCCGCCGTGGTCGGCATCGTCGCGGGTGCCTTCGTCATTCTCGGCGTCACCTTCGGCCTCGGCGTGCTGGCCGGCTCGCAGTGCGGGCATGGCGGACACGGCGGACACGGCGGGCACGACCGAAGCCGCGTGATGATGTTCGACCGTGACGACGCCCCACCGATGCGGGGCCCGATGATCATCCAGCGTGGACCCGAGATGGGGCCGCCGGACCTGCCGTCCGCCCCCGGTGAGCGGCGCCAACCGCTCCCGCCTCCGCAATCGCCGCCTCAGACCGCACCTCGTCCATAGCGATCCCACTGCGGCGTCACTGGCTACCCTATCCAGGGATGGCTGGTGGCGCCGCGGCGCCGGATAGGAGATGAGGCGTGCGGCGCATCGCGGCTCTGTTGACTGCGGCGACCTTGACGATCCTCCAATCGGCTTATGTCCCAGCCGCACTCGCCGACCCGCTACGTCCGGTTCCGCCGGCCCTCGATCCCGGTGAAGTGGTGCGGATTGGCCCCGTCGCGGGCACCGGCACCGCCACCTCTGACTACAACCTCGGCGCGACCGACCTGTGCGAGTTCATGGTCTTCACCGGCGGCATGCTGCAGGTCTGCGGCGACAGCTTCGCAGGCCAGGGCGTGGGATACGGCGGTTGGTACTCCCCGGTGGCGCTGCGCGTGGACACGGAAACGGTGCCGGACGCATCCGGTGTGCGCCACTCCGGTGTCCTGGGCACCGACCGTCCTCTCTTGGAAGATCCGACGCCGCCGGGGTTCTCCCAACTTCCCGCCGGCGTCATCGACGTCAACGGGACCAACTGGCTGTTCATTGCCGTCACCAAAAACTTGATCCCGCAGTCGACACGAATAGTGAAACCCGATCCCTTCCGTGCTGGATGGCCGACGGTGCCGGGATCGGTACGACCCGGTGACTATGCGGGCGGTCAACAGACACAGATCAGCGGCTATTACGACCCGCTGTGGATGCCGGAGTCGCCGAAGGGCTGGGTGTACATCGTGAGCGATGCCTTCGATCGCTCGCTGCCCGCGATTCTGTACCGGGCCAAACCGGACACCTTCACCGACCGTGCGACCTGGCAGGGCTGGGGCACGAATGCGCAGGGGAAGTGGGCCTGGGGTGCCACCGTGACGCCACTGTTCAACGACCATCTGGGCGAGCTGAGCATGAAGATGGTGGATGGACAAGCGGTGCTGTCGTACTTCAACCAGACCACCGGCAACGTTGAGGTGCGGGTGGCTGATAGCCCGACGCGACTCGGTGCGGTACCCGCAACCACGGTGGTGAACGCCGGGGCGTGGCCGGCGATGGCGGATGAGCTCCCCGAGTCATGGGACAACACGTTGGCCCAGCCGTACGGCGGATACATCGGGCCGGACTCCACGCTCGATCGGCTCAGCATCTACGTCAGCCAGTGGAATACCGACTCACGCGATCACGCCCCCTATCGGGTGATCGAATTCGCGGTGAACCCGCTGCGGCCCGGTGTGGGTTAACTAACACTTGGTTGTTACCAGAGTTGTCGACGGGCGTGAGATGGCTGATTAGGATGGCCAGCAATGATTGCTGGCATGACCTCGATCGACATAGCCCCCGGTGAGTGGATAACCGGCGGGGAGGCTTCGCGTACCTTCGTTTCTGTGGACGCTGAGGAGCTGGCAACTCGCGCGAGCGAGGCTCTGGCAGCCGGAGACGATAGCGAGGCGCTGCGCCTCGCCAACGATGCGCTGGAGCTGGAGCACAACAATTCATTGGCGTGGCGGATCCTGGCGTACTGCCTCGGCAGCATGGGACGGCATTTCGATGCGATTGATTGCGCGCTTTCCGCAGTGCGATATGGCAGCCGCGACGCCATTAATCACTACACCCACGCGTGGGCTCTCCATGGTGCCCGCAAACCGAATGAGGCGCTTGCGGCGATCGACGAGGCCCTCGGTATCGACGCCGAATTGGCCGATGCGCTCGCGCTGCGCGCGGTGATCCGCAACGAGCTAGGAGACCGGATCGGGGCCATCGACGATATGCGCAGGGCGCGCTCGCTCTAGCCGTCCTGCGGATTCCGCTTCAAGAATTCGTCGATGAGGGCGTTGACCTCCCGGGGCCGTTCCAGCGCGGCCAAATGCCCGGTGTTCTCCATGATCACGAACTCGGCACCGGGAATCGCGCCGGCCATGAGCTGGGTCTCCGGGACGGGAAAGGTCGGATCTTCCCGGCCCGCCACGACCAGGACGGGTGTGGTGATGCGTCCGAGTAGCTCGCGTTGGTCGGGTCGTGCCGGAACCACGCTGTTGACCGCCCAATAGACCGAGTCGACGTTGATCTCGCGCAATTCCGCACGGATCGTCTGCTCCACCTGAGGGCGCTCCCGCATGATGGTGGGCCCGACGAATGCCTTGACGGCGCGGGTGGTGAGCGGTTCGCGGAATCGACCGAGAATCCGGACTATCTCGGTGAGCAGCCGAAACTCGACCGTCTGGCGGATGTTGGCACGCGAAGCGGTGGCATTCATCAGCACGGACGCTGCCGCCCGGTGCGGATACAGAGCGGCGAAGGTTCCTCCGATCATTCCGCCCCAGGAATTGCCGACCACGTGTGCACGTTCGATGCCGAGGGAGTCGAGGATCTGTTCGATGCTGTGCGCACAGTCCTCGAAACGGAACATGCGGCGAAGGGCCTGACTATCACCGTGTCCGGGCGGGTCGACGAGGATCACGGTGTATCGGTCGGCGAAGTACTCTGCCTGGTCGGCCCACATGGACCCCGACATCAGCAGGCTGGGCCAAAAGAGGATCGCGGGCCCTTCGCCGCCGACCCGCACGTGCAGCCCGCCGAGGCAGCTTTGGATATATCGGTCTTGCAATGCGGCGCCACCCATGCGCAGCAGGCTAGCGGCTGTGGGCGGCTGACAGGGGGGAACTGCAGAATGTGGGGCATGCTCACCGCGCGCCTGTTGCCGCCACTGCTGCTCATTTGCTCCAACGTCTTCATGACCTTCGCCTGGTACGGGCATCTCAAATTCAAGGATCACCCGTTGTGGGTTGTCGTACTGGTCAGCTGGTTCATCGCGTTCTTCGAGTACTGCCTGGCAGTCCCGGCGAATCGCCTTGGTAGCGAGGTGTATTCGGGCGCCGAGCTCAAGGCCATGCAAGAGGTCATCACCTTGACGGTGTTCCTTGGTTTCGCCGTGTGGTATCTGGGTGAGAAGCTCACCCTGAATCACCTGGTCGGATTCGTGTTGATCGCTGCCGGGGCCTACTTCGTGTTCAACGGCCCTTTCGGGTAGGAAACATTTTCTTGACTCATTCCAGAATAGGCGCATACTGGTGGAGTGACCGCAGTACAGCCCCTCGCCGCGGACGGCGCATTGCGCCGAGCGGGACTGCGTGTCACGGCACCGCGGGTCGCTGTTTTGAAGGCAGTTGCCGCGCACCCGCATTCGACCGCCGACGTCATCGCGATGATGGTGCGCGCCGATCTCGGGAGGGTGTCCACGCAGGCCGTCTATGACGTGCTGAAGGCTTGTGTGAGTGCCGGGCTGGTGCGGCGCATCGAACCAGCCGGGTCCGCGGCGCTCTACGAGACGCGTACCGGCGATAACCATCACCACCTGGTTTGCCGTCGTTGCGGTGCCGTCGCGGATGTGGACTGCACCGTCGGGCATGCGCCGTGCCTGGAGCCGTCACATACCGCAGGGTTCGCGGTCGACGAGGCCGAAATCGTCTTCTGGGGTCTCTGCCCCGGATGTCAGCCCCATTAGTTCAGCCCAGTTAGTTCAGGTATCGAGGAGGTTTTATGTCCATCCGCACAACCACGAATACCGGAATCGCAGTGGAGAGCGACGACGAGTCGTTGACCGCAGGCATCCAAGGCCCGGTTCTGCTGCACGATCACTATCTGATTGAAAAGCTTGCGCAGTTCAATCGGGAACGCGTTCCCGAGCGCATCGTGCACGCCAAGGGCGCCGGTGCGTACGGAGAACTCGTCGTCACCGCAGATGTCTCGAAGTACACCAAGGCGAAGCTGTTTCAGCCGGGCGTGAAAACAGAGTCGCTGGTTCGGTTTTCGACGGTGGCAGGGGAACAGGGAAGCCCCGATACGTGGCGTGACCCGCGTGGTTTTGCCATCAAGTTCTATACCGAGGACGGCAACTACGATCTCGTCGGCAACAACACCCCCGTCTTCTTCATTCGTGACGCGATCAAGTTTCCGGACTTCATCCGCTCGCAGAAGCGGTTGCCGGGATCAGGGCTGCGGGACCACAACATGCAGTGGGATTTCTGGACACTGCGTCCCGAGACGGCGCACCAGGTCACCTGGTTGATGGGTGATCGCGGGATCCCGAAGAACTACCGCCATATGAATGGATACGGTTCACACACCTATCAGTGGATCAACGCCGAGGGTGAGCGCTTCTGGGTGAAGTACCACTTCAGGACCGATCAGGGCCAGGACTTCCTCACTCAGCAGGAGGCGGACGCGCTCGCCGGATCCGATGCCGACGCGCATCGCCGCGATCTGTGGGATGCGATCGAGGAAGGCAACTTTCCGAGCTGGACCCTCCATGTGCAGATCATGCCGGTGTCTGAGGCGGCAGGATATCGGTTCAACCCGTTCGATCTGACCAAGGTCTGGTCCAAGAAGGATTACCCACTGATCGAGGTCGGTAAGTGGACGCTCAATCGCAACCCGGGGAACTACTTCGTCGACATCGAGCAGGCCGCCTTTGAACCGTCGAATATTGTTCCGGGAATTGGCTTCTCGCCCGACAAGATGCTGCTGGGACGGGTCTTTGCGTACGCCGACGCGCATCGCTACCGGATTGGCACCAACTACGCGCAATTGCCGCCGAACTCGCCGCGGGCCGCTGAAGTGAACTCCTACTCCAAGGAGGGCGCCATGCGGTATCACTTCAACGATCGCGAGGTTCCGGTCTACGCCCCCAATTCCTTTGGCGGTCCTCATGCGGACCCGGAGGCTGCGGGCGACGGCGGTGCGTGGGATTTCGATGGCACCGCGGTGCGTGCCGGGTATATCCAGCATGCCGAGGACGACGACTTCGCTCAGGCCGGCACCTTGGTGCGCGAGGTGCTCAACGACGATCAGCGTGCGCGTCTGGCGAGCAATATCGTCGGCCATGTGCTGGGCGGCGTCAGCGAACCCGTGCTCTCCCGGGTGTTCGAGTACTGGAAGAACGTGGACCCGGACCTGGGGAAGGCCGTCGAGGAGGGTGTTCGCGCAGGCCTGGAAGCTCAGTAGGCAGATCCTTGTGATGGCGCCGGTTCTCTTCTGGGGGACCGGCGCCTTCCGTATGCTCGTCGTATGTCCAATGAAGCCCTCTACACAGCAGAAGCGACGTCGACCGGGGGAGGCCGCGACGGGCATGTCCGCTCCTCGGATGGCCGGATAGATCTGGACACCCGAATCCCAAAGTCCATGGGCGGCAACGGGGAAGGTACTAATCCGGAGCAATTGTTCGCCGCCGGGTATTCAGCGTGTTTCTTGAGCGCGCTCAATCTGGTTGCCCGGATGGCGAAGGTCCAGCTTGACCCCGCGACATCGATCAGCGCCAAGGTGGGAATCTCCAAGACCCCCGAGGGTGGCTTCGATTTGTCCGCCGAGCTGGACGGATATCTGCCGGGGTTGTCCCAGGAGGTCGCCGACGACTTGCTGGAGCAGGCCCACGAGGTGTGCCCGTACTCGAATGCCACGCGCGGCAATATCGAGGTGACGCTGAAGGCTCGCATCTGATGCGTGCCCTCGTCGTTGTGGCGGTGTCGGGGATGGCCCTGGCCTGTGCGCCGTCTGCCGCGGCTGTCGGTCCCGAGGCGTTGGACACCGTTCTACAGGATCCCGCTGCGGTGAGCAGGATCGTTGGCACCGAGCTGCAGGACTCCCGCACCCTTAACGCCCCGACAGGCGGTGTTGAGCTGAGTGAGCCGAACTGTGTGGACTTCGCCGAGGCCGGTTTGGACCAGATGTTCAATGGGAACCCGGGGACGCTCGTTGCATACCGGGGCCAGTACTCGAAGAAGTCTGCATCGGACGCGCGGTACTCCGTGCGACAGGCCGTGGGCGTGTTCAATAGCCCGACGGCTGCGGTGGATCCGGTGGTGGCGTTGCTGTTCATGTCGGACTGTTACGGGCATCCCATCAAGATCACCGATGACGAAGGGGTAACGGACTCATGGACATTCACCGAGGGAAGCTCCGGCGGTGGTGCGGCCGGCTGGTCGATGACCAATAGTGCCCACGACCGCAGCTGCTATGTCGAGATGCGGGCGCGGCAAGAGGTTCTACTCCAGGTGAAGGTGTGCTCGCCAAGAAACGCCGAAGGTGCCGCGTCGCGAATCGCCGATGCGATGGAAGCTGGTGTGTGATGGGAACGACTCGGATTGTGCCGATTTCGGTGGTGGCTGCTGCACTCGGCCTGGCACTGGCCCCTGCGGCGGACGCCCGTCCCTCCGATCCGGGGGTCGTCAATTACGCGGTGCTCGCGCGCGGATCGGTGAGCAATGTCATTGGGGCGCAGCTGGGGTCGCACAGCGAGTTCACGCAGCCGTTTCAGGCGTTCTCGGTGGATGTTCCGGAATGCAACAACTGGTCGGATATCGGGCTCGACGAGGTGTACGCCGATCCGGATCTGGCCTCGTTCCGGGGTGCGGCGACGCAAGACTCTCCCACGGATGCAACGCATTTGGTGAAGCAGTCGATCGGTGTGTTCGCCAACAGCGATGCGGCGGACCGTGCATTCCACCGGGTGGTTGACCGCACTCAAGGATGTTCTGGGCAGACCGCAACCTTGATCCTGAACGACGGCCGACGTGAGGTGTGGACATTCACCGGACCGGCGGCGGGCGCCGCCGATGCCGCGTGGATGAAGGAGGAGGCGGGCGTTGACCGCCGCTGCTTCAACCAGACCCGCAAGCGCGAGAACGTGCTGCTGCAGGCCAAGGTCTGCCAGCCGGGGAACGGCAGCCTTGCCGTGAACGTGCTGGCCAACACCATGCAAAACGGCCTGGGTCAGTAAGGGACTGACCCAGGCCGCTATCTGTTACACCGACGCAGCGGCCTCATTGAGCTCGTTGAGCGTGTTGGTGGCCTCCAGGTATTCCTGCACCCAACGCTCGATAACCGCGGCCGACTTCTCCACCTTGGTGAACTGGCCGACGACCTGGCCTATCGGGTTGAATGCGACGTCGATCGTCTGATCCGGGAACTTGTGGGTGGCAGCCACCGCCATACCGGAAACCATGTACTGCAACGGCATTCCCAGCGGCTCGGGATTGCCCTCGGTCTGCCAGGCCTCGGTCCAGTCGTTCTTGAGCATTCGACACGGCTTACCGGTGAAGGACCGGCTACGCACGGTGTCGCGGCTGGTGGCCTTGGCATAGGTGTCCTGCTGCACCGCGGTGTTCTCGGCCTCTTCGACCATGAGCCATTGCGAGCCGCTCCACGCGCCCTGCGCCCCCATGGCCAGCGCCGCGGCGATCTGGTATCCGCTGCCGATACCTCCGGCGGCCAGCACCGGTACGGGCGCGATCTCCTTGACCACCTGCGGCCACAGCACGATCGATCCGACCTCACCACAGTGGCCGCCGCCCTCACCGCCCTGCGCGATGACGATGTCCACCCCGGCGTCGGCGTGCTTTCGGGCCTGCTTCGGCGAACCACACAGTGCCGCGACCTTACGGCCGGCGTCGTGGATGTGCTTGATCATGTCGGGCGGAGGCGTGCCGAGCGCGTTGGCGATAAGTGTCATCTTGGGATGGCGCAGCGCGATCTCCACTTGCGGGGTCGCGGTGGCCTCGGTCCAGCCCAACAGCTGCAGGGCGTTGTCGTTGCCCTCCTCGACGGGCACACCGTGGTCGGCCAGCAGCTTGCGGCCGAAGTCCAGGTGTTCCTGCGGAACCATCGATTGGAGCATCTTGGTGAGATCCTCGGCCGACATGTTCGCGTCCATGCCCTCGTACTTGTTGGGGATGACGATGTCGACGCCATAGGGATGGTCACCGATGTGCTCGTCGATCCAATTCAGCTCGATCTCGAGCTGCTCGGGGGTGAATCCGACGGCGCCCAGCACGCCGAAGCCACCGGCCTTGCTCACCGCGACGACGACGTCGCGACAGTGGGTGAAGGCGAAAATCGGGAACTCGATGCCGAGCTCGTCGCAGATAGGGGTATGCATGGCCACTCCTGTGGGTGGGTGGTGGGAAAAGGATCAGTCGGGCAGGTATGAGAGGAAATCGTACGTCGGAAAACTGGAACCTGTTCTAGTTTAGAACAGGTTGGACGCGCGCGGGCGACGGCTTCCCTACACTCACGCTGACCTAATCGCACGATCCGGGAGTAGCCAGCGCATGTTTCCGCATTTGGGAGTGCCGGACGCGGCCAATACCGCCTGGGTTCTGACGAGCGCCGCGCTGGTGCTCTTGATGACCCCGGCGCTGGCCTTCTTCTACGGCGGCATGGTGCGCGCCAAGAGCGTCCTCAACATGATGATGATGTGCTTCTCGGCCGTCGCCGTGGTTTGGGTGCTCTGGGTGGCCTTCGGGTATTCGATGGCGTTCGGCACCGATGTGGGTGGCGGGTTGCTTGGCGATCCGTTGCAGTTCGCGGGTCTGCAGCACCTGTTCGAAGGCGACTACAAGGCGTCCTCGGTGCCGCTATGGGGCCCGACCAAGATTCCGGCATTGGTGTTTGTCATGTTCCAGGCCGGGTTCGCCATGGTGACGGTGGCGCTGATCGCGGGTGCGGTCGCCGACCGTATGCGCTTTCTTCCGTGGATCGCCTTCACGGCGCTGTGGGCGACGTTGGTGTACTTCCCGGTGGCGCACTGGGTGTTCGCGGTGGAGGGCACCACTGCCGACAAGGGTGGGTGGCTCGCGAACCTGGGCGTCATCGACTTCGCCGGCGGTACTGCCGTGGAGATCAATTCGGGTGCCGCGGGTTTGGCGCTGGCCGTCATTCTCGGTAAGCGGCATGGTTGGCCGCGCGAGGCGATGCGGCCGCATAACCTGCCCGCGGTGATGCTCGGCGCGGGGCTGCTGTGGTTCGGTTGGTTCGGGTTTAACGCGGGGTCGGCGTTGGCCGCCGACGGCACCGCCGCGATCGTCATCGCCAACACCCTTGGTGCGGGGGCAATGTCGATGGCGGCCTGGCTGGTGGTCGAAAAGATTCGGCACGGCAGGCCGACCTCCTTCGGTGCCGCCTCGGGTGTGGTGGCTGGGCTCGTGGCCATCACACCCTCCTGTTCGTCGGTGACGCCGATTGGCGCCCTGGCCATAGGGGCGGTAGCGGGCGCATTAAGCTCGCTGGCCATCGAGCTGAAATACCGCTGGGGATATGACGACTCGCTAGACGTCGTGGGCGTACACCTGGTCGGTGGCATCGTCGGCACGTTGATGATCGGCGTCGTCGGCAGCGCCGCCGCGCCTGCCGGCGTCAACGGGCTGCTGTATGGCGGTGGGTTGCATCAGTTCTGGCTGCAACTCGTGGCGGTGGTCGCCGTGCTCGCCTACTCGGTCGCGGTTACCGGGCTTATCGGGCTGGGCTTGCGGCATTCCATGGGCATTAGGTCGCATCCGCAGCATGAGTCCGATGGTCTCGACGACGCCGAGCATGCGGAGTCGGCCTACGAGCTGGCCACCACCCGCGGCGGTGGGTTGATCAACCCCGGGAAGTGAATCGGCCGATTCCGGGCAGGAAACGTCCGACCCGGGCTCCGTAGTCGCGGTAGGTCCTGCCGTGTGCCGCCAGGAGGTACGGCTCCTCAACCACGCGCACCTGCAGCTGGATGGATGTGGTGAGTAGCGCTAAGCCACTGACGGCCAACAGATTCGGTGTCATGAGGGCGGATCCGGAGGCGAACGTCAGCATTGCCGTGAAGATCGGATTGCGGACCCAGCTGAAAATGCCGGTGCTCACCAGTGTGGTGGTCTCCCGGGTATCGACGCCGACCCGCCAGGATTCGCCCATGGTCTGCTGCGCCCAGATCGTCGCGACGATTCCCGCGGCCGCCAATGTGGTCCCTGCGATCTGAAGAGGCCGGTTATCAAGCGCGGCAAGGGGAGTGATGATCCCCGTCAGCTGCAGGATGGGTGCGAGCAGGGCGGCGACTATCGCAGCGATGAATCCCACACCTGCGAGCCATTCGCGCGAGCCAGGGCGCCCGTGGAATCCGTGAAACCCGGTGGAACCGGTTGCGCGCCACTGTCGGTAGCTCTTCCAGCCGAGACCAGCTGCGATGAAGACCAGATACAGGACGAGCGCCGCCACGGCCATGGGCTTCCCTTCAATTAATGCATACATTCGCATAGAACAATACTTGAGGGCCGGTGTCAATATCTTGATCGGTCATCGCCGCCACTCGTCTAGGCTCCTGCGGTTATGAGGTCTGTTCTGGGGGTGGCGTCGTTTCTTTGTGCGCTGACGATGGCAGTGGCGCCCGCAGGCACCGCCTCGGCGAATCCCGACGAGCTACCCGTGCAGACAGAAGCATTGCCCAGTCTGATGCTCGAGCCAGGGGACGTGAGTCGTGTCATGGGAGCCGACATGCATGTGTCCGGAGATTGGGGCGGGCTGGTGTCGGATCGGACCGACAGACCCGAATGCGGCAGCGTGGTTTTCGCATCGACAGCGAGCTATGAATCGTCCAATTACTTGTCCGGGCGGTACCGGTCGCTGACGGACAGGCCGAGCTGGACGCGCCTGGTGGACCAGAGCATGGTGATTTTTCCCGAATGGTCGGATGCGACGGACTTCGCTCTTGGTGAGGCCGATCGCTGGCGCGCCTGCGAGAACCAGCGGGTCACCTCGCTTCTGCCGCAGCCGGACGGAAGCACGCGTCGTGAATGGGTGCAGCTGCGCAAGATCGTCCAGGTGCAGGAGGTTCTGGTGGTCGGCTACGCGTGGCCGACGGATTTCGGGGGAGTTATGTACTGCCAGCACGCGCTGGCGCCGCTCCGGAACGTGGCTATCGATGTGCGGGCGTGCGCGGAACGGGACGGTAGTCGCGCCCTTGATCTCATCCTGGGTCTGCTGCCTCGGGTGGCCCGGGCATAGATGACGGGCATAGATGAGATGAAAGACGCTGAGAGAACCCCGGTCCCGGGTAGCCGCGAGAGCGTGCGCGACAGGGACGGCCTCATCTTCTGCGGCGAAACGCTCGTTGATCTGGTCCCGGCGGCTGGCGGATTGTGGCGTCCGGTACCCGGAGGCGGCCCGTACAACACCGCGATCACCGCCGCGAAGATGGGCGTGCGGACTGCGCTTCTCACGCACGTGTCCGGCGATGCGTTCGGGCGTCAGTGCGTACGGAACCTGGCCGAGGTAGGTGTCGTTGAATCGTTGGTCATGCGCCATGACGTTCCGACGACCTTGGCCATCGCCGACGTCGACGAACACGGAGCAGCCCAGTATCAGTTCTACTGGCAGGGAACCGCCAATGATGTTGCACCCTCGGCACTTCCCGATCCGGTGCGCGCTCCGGTGGCAATCTGGGCGGGTTCGATCGCCAGCGTGCTCTGGCGTGAACGCGATGAGGTGCGTGCGTGGATCATGCGGCACTATGCGGACATTCCGCTCATCTTCGATGTGAACGTGCGTCCGACGCTCATCGGTGACCGGGAGACGTATATCGCGCGCATCGCCCCGTGGTTGTCGATCGCGGAGGTGGCGCGGGCCAGCACCGAAGATCTTGAATTCCTATACCCGGAGTTGTCGATCGAGGGCGTGGTTGGCCGCTGGTTCGATGAGCACCCGCGCATCGAGATCGCCGTGGTTACCTGCGGGCCGGCGGGGTCGCTGGCATTCCGTCGGGGTGAACCGTCGCCGCTGCACGTCCCTGCCCACGAGGTCACCGTCGTCGACACCGTCGGTGCCGGTGACACGTACACCGGCGTCTTCCTCGACGGGTTCTATCAGCGTCGGCTCGATCTGCCTGAGGCGTTGCGTCGCGCGGCGGTGGCCGCGGCGATCACCTGCACCCGGCCCGGGGCGCAGCCTCCGGATGCGGCTGAGCTGGCCAAGGAGCTGCGCCGGGTGGCGTCCTAGAGTTCAATACACAACAACCGCGGGCCATCGAAGGCCTGGTGAGGGGAACGCATGCGATCGGTGGTGGGGGCACTGATGGTGACACTGGGCGCCGTGCACCCGGCCGTCGCGCTCGCTGAGCCTTCCCCGCCTGTGCCGCCCGCGGCGATCGACCGCCTCATGCTGACTCAGCAGGAGGCCGGACGGGTCATGGGCGTGGGTCTACCCAACGTCCACCGGCAGAGTGCGACCTTCGCATCGGATACCGATCGGCCGGATTGCGGAAGTATCGTGTTGGCGTCCGTGTCGAGCTATGACCGGTCTCCGTATCTGGCGGCCCACTCGCAAGCGTTATGGGATCACCCCGGCTGGTTCACCCTGGTCGATCAAAGTGTGGCGGTGTTTAGCACGGACGAGGAGGCCCGAGACTTCGCGCGGAGCGAGGCTCAGAACTGGCGCAAGTGCGAACAGCAGACGATCAATGTCTCCGAGCAGTCGATCGACGGCACCGCTCTGACGGCGAGCGTGGACATCCGGGGCGTCACGCAGGTCGACAACGTCCTGGCTGTCGGCTACGGAAGGAACGATTCGGCCTACGCATCGTGTCAGCATGTGCTTCTCGGCGAACGCAATGTCGCTATCGATATCCGTACGTGTTCAACGGTTTCCAAGAACGATGGGGAGCGTGCATTCGAATTGATGAAGATCGTCGGTCCGCGGGTGTGGGAGGCATAGGCCATGAGAATTTCGGCCATGATGGCCATGATGGCGGTCGCGCTGGCATGCGCGGCGCCCGCTTCCGCCGAGCAGGGCGCGCCGATACCGCCCGCCGCGATCGACGATCTGATGGTGACACCGGACGAGGCGTCCTCCGTTATGGGCGCGGCTTTTCCGGTCGTCGACCGATTCAACGCGCTCTCCGGCCTTACGACGGACAGACCGGACTGCGGCAGCGTGGTCCGTCCGTCAGTGGGCACCTACGACCGCGGCCCGTATATGGCCGCGCACGAGCAGTACTTACAGGACAGCACACCGTGGAACGTTCAGGTTGTACAAAGCATCGCTGTCTTCCCCGCGGATGACGAGGCGCGCGACTTCGCCTCCACCGAGATGGACATGTGGCTGAGGTGTGCGAAGCACACCGTGCACGACTCCGCGCAGTGGCGGTATGTGATCGGCTCGTTGCACCGAGACGATGACGCGGTCGTTGGTTCCTACGTGATGATTACGAATGACGGAGCGCGAATGTCCTGCTCGCGTCTACTGGCCAGGGTCCGCAACACCGCGACCGATCTACGCGGCTGCTCGGCTGGCCCGGAAAGTTACCAACGGCTGCTCGGAATCGCGAAGATCATCGGACCGCGCTACGACGCCGCCTGAACACGCACCGCGCGCCGGGGGTTGACCGACGTCTGCAGGGCGGCCACCTCAGGGCCGGCCTGGGACGCCGCGAACCGGTAAAGGTCGGCCATGCTCGCGGTGCTCCCCGCGATAGTGCCATCGGGAAGTCGTGCCTCGCCGGAGGTCACGGTGACCGGCAGTTGGCCCAAGTGATAAGCACCGTCCGGCATTCCGGCTGCGCACATTGCGTCGGTGACGAGTGCGATCCGGTCGGGGCCCACCGTGGCCAGCACCATTCGGTAGATCGCGGGGTGGACGTGGACACCGTCTGCGATCAACTCGATGGTCACCTCTGGGCTCTCCAGGAGTGCGGGGATGGGGCCGGGTTCGCGGTGGTGGATCGGACGCATGGCGTTGAAGAGATGAGTGGCGACTGTCGCGCCAGCCGAAATGGCCTGCAATGTCTGCTCATAGGTGGCATCGGTATGTCCCACTGCGGCCACCACGCCTCGTGCGACGAGTAATTCGATGGCCTGGATCGCGCCCGGAAGCTCGGGTGCGATGGTGACCATCCGAATGTGCCCGGCTCCGGCGTCCAATAGTCGCTCCAGCTCGGCGAGATCCGGTGCGCGCAGCAGACGGGGATCGTGAGCACCGGCGTACCGCGGCGACAGCCAGGGGCCTTCGAGGTGTATCCCGGCGATGCCGTCCGCACCCGCCATCCGGGCAAGCACGCGCACGGCGCCGAGCATCTCATCGGGCGCCAGGGTCACCAGGCTGGCGAGCATATCGATGGTGCCGTGGGATCGATGCCACGCTGCGGCAATGCGATTGGCCTCGGGGTCGTCTCCGAACGACGCGCCACCACCGCCGTGCACGTGCATATCGAAAAACTCGGCAGAAGCCACGTCATGCCCTCACAGCGTTTCGGTCACCTTGGACAAGCCTCTTGGTATATCGGGGTTTTCGCCGCGCCCAATCGCCAACTGCAGCGCGAGTAGCTGCAGCGGAAGAATGGCCAACATGGGAGAAAGCTCCTCAAGTGTCGGCTCCAGGGTCACACCTAACCCGGTGGCCGCCACCGCGTCCGCCGACCCCACGCAGCACACATCCGCCCCGCGTCCGGCCAGCCGTTGCAGCACGTCGTTCATGGCGCGGCCGCCGACTCCGTCGGGCACGATCGCGATCACCGGTACCTGCGGGTCGATCATCGCCAGCGGGCCGTGTAATAGATCGGCTCCTGAGAATGCCTGAGCAGAAAGATAACTCGTTTCCATCAGCTTGAGGGCGGCCTCGCGCGCCGTCGGGTACGAGTAGCCACGGCCGGTGGTGACGAGGCGTGACGCGAAGCGGTAGCGGGTGGCCAGCTGCTGTACGACGGCACTGTGCAGGATCTCCTCGCCGCGTTCCGGAAGCAGGTTGACTGCCGTATTGTCGCGGCCCGCCACATCGGTGAGCAGTAGGTACAGCGCCAGTAGTTGCGCGGTGTACGACTTGGTGGCTGCGACAGCGAGCTCAGGTCCGGCCAACACGTCCACGTGGTATTCAGCGGCGGTCGCGAGCGCGGATTTCGGGGCGTTGGTCACCGCCACGGTGAGCGCACCCTGCTCGCGTGCCACCGACAGGGTCTGCACGAGGTCGGGGGAACCGCCCGATTGGCTCACTCCGATCACCAGCACGCCCGAAAGGTCAGGTCGTGCACCGTAGGTCGTCATCGTCGACGGCGAGGCCAATCCCGCGGGGACCTGCAGGATGATCTCGGTGAGGTACTTGCCATACAGTGCGGCGTGGTCACTGGTCCCACGCGCGACGAAGAGCACGAAGCGGGGCCTGTACTCGACGATTTTGGCTGCCACCTCCGCAATCGCGGGCCGGCCGTCAGACAGCAGCCGCCCCCATACGGTCGGCTGCTGGCGGATCTCGTCAGCCATATGCGTCCCCGCGGTCATGCCTTCTCCAATCCGTCGACGTCGGCCCCGGCAAGGGCCAACGCTCCAAACACCGGTTCACGTTGCAGCACAGCAATATCCGAAACACCTGTGGTCTGTGTGCGTTCGATGATATCGGCGACCAAGTCCGGTTGGTTGACCAGCAGGCCGCCAGCGAGGACCACAGGCAATCCGGGGCCCAATCGTATGCAGACACCCTCGATCAACGCGGCCAAGTCGATGGCTGTTTGTCTAGTGATCACCTGAGCGGCCTCGTCGCCGGCCGCCGCGAGGTCGAAAACGAGCCCCGCCATCTTGGCCCAGTACCGCCGTTCGGGGTGGGCATAGAAGTGGTCGAGCAGCTGAGCGGGCTCGGTCACACCGCACCCGGAGGTGAACTTCCGTGATAACGGGTCAGGCGGCTCACCTCTGTCAGATAGGGAGAGCGCATGCCGCACAGCAGATCTCGATACACCGTAGCCGCTGCCCTCATCTCCGAGCAGATATCCCCAGCCCCCTACCCGCGCCGTGGTGCCATCGGCGCGTTTCCCCCACGCTACCGAGCCGGTACCGGATATCACCGCGATGCCCGCCGTCAAGCCGCCCGCCGCCAAGATCAGCTGAGTGTCGTGCACCGCCGTGATGTTGGCATGGGGTGCAAACGGTCGCAGCAGCCGAATCAGGGTTTGCGCGCCTTCCTCGGTGTCCACACCGGCCGATCCGGCGCTCACGTGCGAGACATCGTCGCGGTTCAGCGTGGAAAAGATGTCGGCGAATACGGTTTTCGCCTGTTCTTCGGTCACCGACTGTAGATTCGCACTCCCCGCCAGCGCCTCGCCGATCACCTTGCCATCCGCGACGGCCAGCGCGCGGGTCTTGGATCCGCCGATGTCGATCCCGACTATCACGCCGCCTGTTACGTCTCGGGCCACTTGCCCCCGCTTTCCCAGAAGTGCCGGATCTCCTCAAGGTCGCGGCCCTTGGTCTCCGGCGCCAGCACATAGACGAACACCAGTGCTGCCACCGCGAGGGCGCCGAAGACGCCGAACGCCACCACGCCACCGAGTGCGGTCAACAATGTCAGGAAGTACATGGAGACAATGGCGTTCGCCACCAGATCCGATGTCAACATGGCGCTGGCCCCGTAGGAGCGCAGACGTGCCGGGAAGCTCTCGCCCGCGTACACCCACACCAGCGAGCCGAATCCGAAAGTGAAGCCCACCGCGATGAGCACGATGCCGAGAAATCCGAGAACGGTCAGCGCGCCGCCGAAGGATGATCCGCCGACCGCGAACACGCCCACCAGCAGCGCGTCGGCAATGATCATGATGGTGATACCGATCATGAGGATGGGCCGCCGGCCCATGCGGTCGATCGTCGACATGGATACGAACACCGCCAGTAGCGCCGCTACCTGGACGAGTGCGGGGAGCCCGAGTTTGGCGAAGTATCCCGACATGCCCATCGCCTCGAAGATGCGAGGCCCGTAGTAGACGACGGCGTTGATACCGGTGATCTGGATGAAGAAACCAAGGCCGACAACGAAAAACGTCGCTCTGTTGTAGGGCGGAGTGATCATCTCTCGCAACCGCGCCAGCACCGAGCCGCCGCCCTCGGCCCGCAGCGCCGCGGTGATCTCGTCGAGCTCGTGGTCGATATCGATATCCGGATCCACCGCGGTGAGGATCTCCCGTGCTCGTGCACGATCACCGCGCATCATGTACCAGCGGGCGGTGTCGGGGAGTTTGCGCAAGGCGATCAGCACCAACGCGGCCGGGATGGCCGCCAGGCCCAGCATCAGCCGCCAACTGCCGGTGGACGACAATGCCCAGGCAATGAGGTACCCAGCGATGATGCCCGTGACGCAGGCCAATTGGTAGAGCACCAGCATGGAGCCGCGGATCTTGGTCGGCGAGGATTCCGCGACGAACACCGGAACCACTACCACGGAAATTCCCACCGTCACCCCAAGCAGCGTTCTGGCCCCCACCAGCGTTGTCAGGTCAATGGCCAGTGCGGACAGCAGAGAGAAGATTCCAAAAGTGGCTGCCACCAACACCATTGACCGCTTGCGGCCAATTCGGTTAGATAGTGGCCCGCCGATGAGTGCGCCCACGATCTCGCCGATCACCACCGCGGTGGCGGCCACCTGCTGGTCGTGGGTGGACAGGTGCAGGTCCTCGGTGAGGAACAGCAATGCGCCCGCGATGTTGGAGGAGTCGTATCCGTAGATAACACCCACCGCTGCGGCGGTTACGGCCACCATGAGGCCCAGACGCGACGTCGCGCGGAGGTCGGTGATCAGGCTCATCTCACGTATTAGACACTGATGAGCGCTTGCGTGAAGAAGATTGGGTACTGATGAGCGCTTGCGTGAAGAAGATTAGACACTGATGAGCGCTTGCGTGACGAAGATTGGATGGCTGTGAAGATCGGTGTTGTCGCTCCTGTGGAGCTCGGGATTACCGCGGAACCAGACAAGATCCTCGAATTCGCGCGTGCCGCAGAGCGGCTGGGCTTCAGTGAGATCTCCGTGGTGGAGCACGCGGTCGTCATCGGAAACACGCAGAGCACCTATCCCTATTCGCCGACAGGACAGTCGCACCTGCCCGATGACGTAGACATCCCCGATCCGCTTGAGCTGCTGTCCTTCGTCGCGGGTGCCACCACGACCCTGGGGCTGTCCACCGGCGTGCTGGTGTTGCCGGACCACCATCCCGTGGTGCTGGCCAAACGTCTGGCCACCCTGGACCGGCTGAGCCGGGGGCGGCTGCGGATCTGCCTGGGCGTGGGGTGGATGCGCGAGGAGATCGAGGCGTGCGGCGGGGATTTCGATCGTCGGGGCCGGGCCACCGATGAAGGCATCACGGTCATGCGTGCGCTCTGGTCAACCGACGGTCCCGCCGCATACGACGGTGAGTTCTATCGGTTTCGGGACGCCTATTCATATCCTAAACCCGCACAGCCGCAGGGTATTCCGCTGTACATCGGCGGGCACAGCAAGGCCGCGGCGCGCAGAGCGGGGCGACTGGGCGACGGCTTTCAACCGCTGGGTCTGGTCGGTGAGGACCTGTCGGGCGCGGTGGGCGTCATGCGCGCGGCGGCAGCCGACCTGGGCCGAGATCCCGCCGAGATCGATCTCGTGCTCGGCCATGGTCTGCATCGCGTGGATCAGGCGGCGCTGGACCAGGCTCGCCAGACCGGGGCCGGGCGCATGCTGCTCTCGGCCTCGCGGCGCGCGCTGTCTTCCGGCACCCTCGGTGCCGTTATCGACGAGATGGCCGAATGCGCTACGCGACTCGAACTGGCCGGTCCTCGCTGAACACCACGACCGGCTCACGGCGGGTGAAGACCCAACCGGCGGGTCCGCGCTGATAGTTGTCGAGATAGCGCACGGCCATCACATTGTCATGAAACGAGTCGCGGTTTCCGTCCGTCCCGCGGAGATAGACGTGGTGCGCCATGCAGTAGACCTCGCCCGTCGCGGTATCACCGCTGACGGTCGCCGTCTGCTGGCCGATGAGGTGGTAGGTCGCATGCAGCGGTGCCAGCGCGGCGACAATCGAATCCGCGATGGCCTCCCGACCCTGCAAGGCCGCCGAATCGCCCCGCCGCAGCAGGGCAGGAGGGCGCACCAGCTCGGCGCCGGCGGAGAACAATCCGACGAGTGCATCGATGTCGCGGCGGTCTGCGGCGCTGGCGTACCGGGCGACGAGATCTTGGATGGCGAGTCGGTCATCGGTCACGAATACAAAGCCTATGGGGCCTCGATCTCCCAACCAACCAATCGGTTAGGGTGCGGCTCATGGATATCAATGGTGTGTCTGCAATCGTCACGGGTGGTGCCTCCGGTCTCGGCGCCGCAACTGCTCGCCTGCTCGCTGAGCAGGGCGCCAAGGTCGTCATCGCCGACGTTCAGGACGAAAAGGGTGAGGCTCTGGCCAAGGAACTCGGTGGGGCTTTCGTGCACACCGATGTCACCAGCGAGACCGACGGTATCGCGGCCGTCGACGCCGCCAAGGAACTCGGACCGGTGCGCGTCCTCATCAACTGCGCGGGCGTCGGCTGGCCCGGACGCACCATCGGCAAGGACGGCCAGTACGCCTCGGCCCACTCCCTGGACATCTTCTCCAAGGTTATCGGCATCAACCTGATTGGTTCGTTCAACCTGATCCGTCTCGCGGCCACCGCGATCAGCCAGGAAGAGCCGGTCGACGAGTTCGGTGAGCGCGGCGCCATCGTCAACACCGCGTCCGTCGCGGCGTTCGACGGACAGATCGGTCAGGCCGCGTACTCCGCATCCAAGGGCGGCATCGTCGGCATGACCCTCCCGATCGCGCGCGATCTGTCGGTTGTCGGCATCCGCGTCAACACCATCGCGCCGGGTCTCATCGACACCCCGATCTACGGCGAGGGCGAATCCGCGCAACAGTTCAAGGACCGCCTCGCGCCGAACGTGCTGTACCCGCAGCGCCTGGGTAACCCCGAAGAGTTCGCGTCGCTGGCCCTCGAGCTCGTCACCAACAGCTACATGAACGCCGAGACGATTCGCATCGACGGCGGGGCAAGGCTGCAGCCTAAGTAGCCCCGAACGGATTCACTTGTCGGTGGCCTATGGAACATTGGAGAGATGGCCACCACGGCGTCGGAGGCTCTCACTGGGCGACCGCTGTCCGGACACGACGAGGCTGCCGAGCACATCGCTCGGCAGGCCTTCGCCGACGCGCACGTTGGCACGGTCGGGCTGGAACTGGAATCTCATACCGTCGAGCTGGCCGCCCCGCACCGCAGGGTCAACTGGAATCGGCTGCATGAGATCGCGGATTCGGTTCCTGATCTGCCCGGGTCCAGCGCGATCACGTTTGAACCGGGCGGGGCGGTCGAACTCTCCGGCCCCCCACGTGCCGACGTGTTGTCCGCGATTTCGTCGATGCGAGCCGATCACGCGATCCTGGCCTCGGCATATCGCGACGCCGGGGTCGCGCTCGCCAGCCTGGGCACCGACCCGTTGCGTATCCCCGAACGTGTCAATCCCGCGGCGCGATACGCCGCGATGGCCGGCCATTTCGGTGCCGCTGGGTTCGGCGAGACCGCGCTACAGATGATGACCTGCACCGCGTCTTTGCAGGTCAATCTGCAGTCCGGGACACCACGCCAGTGGCGGGACAGGTTCGCGCTGGCACAACAGATCGGCCCGACGATGGTGGCGCTCTCGGCGTCCTCACCCATGCTCGCGGGTCGCCGGACAGGACGGCGAAACACCAGGCAGTGGATTTGGGACAACCTGGATCCGCGACGCTGCGCTCCGGTCAAGATCGGCTCCGACCCGACCGAATCCTGGGTCCGCTACGCGCTGCGAGCGCCCGTCATGCTGGTGCGAAACAAGGACGACGCAGAGGCGGTTGTCACCCATGTGCCGTTCCACTCCTGGGTCGACGGGACCGCGCGGCTCGCAGGGCGTGCTCCCACCACCGAAGACCTCGACTATCACCTGACCACGCTCTTTCCGCCGGTGCGACCGCGGCGCTGGCTGGAGTTGCGATACCTGGATGCCGCACCGGATTGGTGGTGGCCCGCGTTGGCGTTCACCGTTGTCGCGGCGCTGGACCATCCGCAGGTCGCCGATATTGCTGCGGACACGGTCGAACCACTTGGCGACGCCTGGGAGGTGGCGGCGCGGGACGGTCTGGCGGATCCGGCGCTGCACGCGGCCGGGCGTCGGCTGGTGTCGGCCGCATGCGCGGTGGCGCCGCCCGAATTGGCCGCGGATATGGCATTCCTTGTGGAGCGTGTCGAACAAGGGCGTTGCCCTGCAGATGATTTCATCGACAACGTCACGGAGTACGGGGTGGAGCAGGCCTTCTCCGGGGCGGCCCAATGATCCGGGAGGACCTGGCGCGGGACCTTGAAGCGGCACGCGTGCGCACGCTGACGATCACCGACCACGACGATGCCGAGCTGCATCGTCAGTACGACCCGTTGATGAGTCCTTTGGTGTGGGACCTCGCGCATATCGGCCAGCAGGAAGAGCTGTGGCTGTTGCGCGGTGGAGATCCACGCACGCCGGGGATGCTGCCCGGTGATATCGAGTCCCTCTATGACGCCTTCCGGCACACCCGGGCCAGCAGGGTGCAGCTGCCGCTGCTCTCGCCGGCACAGGCACGATCTTTCTGCCACGAGGTGCGGGGTCGGGTTTTGGACCGGCTGGATGCGCTGCCCCTGGACGGTTCTGCGCGTTCGGACGAATTCACCTACGCCATGGTGCTCAGCCATGAGCATCAACATGACGAAACCATGTTGCAGGCCTTGTCGATTCGCAGCGGGGCCGCTCTGCTCGAGCGTGTTGACCCATTGCCACCGGGACGCCCTGGTGTGGCGGGAACCTCGGTGCTGGTGCCCGGGGGGCCGTTTGTGTTGGGCGTCGATGCGATCGACGAGCCGTTCTCGCTCGATAACGAGCGGCCCGCGCATGTGGTGGTTCTCAAGAGCTTCCGGATCGGCAGGGTTCCGGTCACCAACGCCGAGTGGTCGGCATTTATCGCCGATGGCGGGTACCGGCGCCAGGAATTCTGGACCGAGGCCGGGTGGGCACACCGATGCGCGGAAGATCTGACGGCGCCCAAGTTTTGGAACAAGGGCGGAACACTCACACGGTTCGGTCGTGAGCTGGAGATTGTGCCCGACGAGCCGGTGCAGCACGTCACCTTTCACGAAGCGCAGGCCTACGCCGCCTGGGCAGGTGCGCGATTACCCACCGAGGCCGAATGGGAGAAGGCCTGTGTATGGGATCCGGAAGCCTCTGCACGACGGCGTTTTCCGTGGGGTGTGGACGCCCCGGACGGTGACCGAGCCAATCTCGGTGGAGGTGCGCTGGGCCCGGCACCGGTCGGGGCCTACCCGGTGTCGGCATCGGCTTACGGTGTCGAGCAGATGCTCGGCGATGTGTGGGAGTGGACCACATCCCCGCTGCGGCCGTGGCCGGGCTTCACGCCGATGATCTACCAGCAGTACAGCGAGCCGTTCTTCGAAGGTTCTGGGGCCGGTGACTATCGCGTGCTGCGCGGCGGATCGTGGGCGGTGGCGCAGTCGATCATGCGGCCCAGCTTCCGCAACTGGGATCATCCGATCCGGCGACAAATATTCAGCGGCGTCCGTCTGGCCTGGGACGTCTAGCATGTGCCGTCATCTGGGCTGGTTGGGCGAGCCGCGCAGCCTGGCGTCGTTGGTGCTCGATCCACCGCACAGTCTGCTGGTGCAGTCGTATGCGCCACGGCGCCAGAAACATGGGGTGGTCAATGCCGACGGATGGGGCGCCGGATTCTTCGCCGACGAAATACCAGGACCGGATGTCGTGGGCGTTGCGGCCCCGCACCGGTGGCGCAGCGCACGACCGCTGTGGGGCGATGCCTCCTTTGCTTCGGTGGCCCCGGTGCTGCGCAGCCGATGCGTGGTGGCAGCAGTCCGCTCCGCCAGTGTCGGGATGCCTATCGAGGAGTCCGCGGCCGCGCCGTTCACGGATGGAACATGGTTGTTGTCGCACAACGGGATAGTCGATCGCGGTGCGGTGGGTGAGGTCTTCGGGGCTGAATCGGTGGTGGACAGTGCGGTGCTGGCGGCGCGCATATTCGCCGCGGGGCCGGAGAACCTCGGCGAGGTAGTTCGCCAGGTCGGGGCTGCTGATCCGGGTGCTCGGCTGAACATACTGGCGGCCAACGGAAATGAATTGATCGCCACGACCTGGGGTGACACCCTGTCGATTTTGGAGGCCTCCGGCGGTGTGGTGGTGGCGAGTGAACCGTACGACGACGACCCGTCCTGGGTCGATATCCCGGACCGGCACGTGGTGCGGGTACGCGATGGGAAGGTAGAGGTAAGAGGATTATGACGGCGTCGTCCCCTATGACCCTCGAGAATCACCTAGCCTCCGGTGCCGCAGCGCAGGCGCTACGACGTGATGTCCGGCAGGGTCTGACTGCAGAAGCGAAATCGCTTCCTCCTAAATGGTTTTACGATGAGGTCGGTAGCGACCTGTTCGACGAGATCACCAGGCTGCCGGAGTACTACCCGACGCGGACCGAGGCTGGGTTGTTGCGGGCTCATGCGGCCGATATCGCGGCGGTCTCCGGCGCCGACACCCTCGTGGAGTTGGGAAGCGGCACCTCCGAGAAGACGCGAATGCTGCTCGATGCGTTGGCTCCCAGTACCTTCATTCCCTTCGATGTGGACTCCGGGGTGCTGCGCGCGGCGGGAGATGCGCTCGTCGAGGAGTATCCGGGGATGCGGGTCCGCGCGGTGTGTGGGGACTTCGAGAAGGACCTTGCGCGGATCCCGCGGGAAGGGCGGCGGTTGGTTGCTTTCCTGGGATCCACGATCGGGAATCTGACCACCGAACCGCGCGCGCGATTCTTGGCCGATGTCGCGGGCGCGCTCGATTCCGGTGAAATGTTGCTATTGGGAACTGATTTGGTCAAGGATACCGGGCGTCTGGTGCGCGCCTACGACGACAGTGCCGGTGTGACCGCTGCTTTCAACCGCAATGTGCTGGCGGTGATCAATCGTGAACTGGACGCGGATTTCTCTCTGGAGGCTTTCGAACACGTCGCGTTGTGGAACGGCGAGGAGGAGCGCATGGAGATGTGGTTGCGGTCGGTGCGCGACCAGCGGGTGAGGATCGAAGCTCTGGATCTCGCCGTCGAATTCGGGGCGGGCGAGATGATGCTGACCGAGGTGTCCTGCAAGTTCCGGCGGGAGGGCGTCGCGCGCGAGTTGGCCGCCGCGGGCCTGGATCAAACGCACTGGTGGACTGACGATTCCCATGATTTCGGACTATCGCTGGCAGTGAAGCAGTGACCCTGGGCGAGCAGTGGAAGCAGTGCAGGCCGCCGGTTCTCGGTGCGCACCTGGATTCGGCTGCCTGCTCACGGCAGAGCCTCGAGACCATTCGCGCGGTGGCTCAGCACGCCGAGCATGAGGCGCAGATCGGCGGCTACGTGGCACAGGAGGCTGCGACACCGGTCCTCGACGCCGGGCGTGCGGCCGTGCGCCACTTGACGGGGATGCCCGGGGCGCAGGTGCATTTCACCACGGGCGCGGCCGATGCGCTGCGTACCCTCCTGCAGTCGTGGCCTGCCGATGCCGGGCGGGCTATCGCTTGCCTGCCAGGAGAATTCGGCCCGAACCTGATGATCATGAACCACGTCGGATTTACGCCGGTGTGGCTGCCTGCCGACGAGGATGGCCGAGCCGACTTGGGCGGGATCGAGGCGTTCCTGCGTCGCGAGAAGGTGGACCTGGTGCATGTCACGGCCATCGGCAGCCACCGTGGCACCGTGCAGCCCGCCGATGAGGTGGTCGCATGCGCGCGAGCGGCCGGGGTGCCCGTAGTGGTTGATGCCGCTCAGGCCCTCGGCCATGTCGACTGCACCTACGGCGCGGACGCCATGTACGCACCGTCACGCAAATGGCTGACAGGACCACGCGGGGTGGGCGTGCTTGCCGTCAATCCGTCTCTCGCGCATCTGGTTCCGCAGTGGTCAGGCCACATCGAGGCGCATGTCGCGGGCTGGGTGGGGCTGTCGGTCGCGCTGGGGCAGCATCTGGCGGCCGGTCCTGCACAGGTTCAGGGTGCATTGGCCGAGCGCGGAAGATCGACACGAAAGATCTTGGGGGAACTCAAGGATTGGCGGGTTGTCGAATCCGTGGACGAGCCCAGCGCCATCACCACCCTGGAGCCCGTCGGCGACCTGGACGTCGTCGCGGTGCGGGCGCGCCTCATCGCGGAACACGCGATCGTGACGACCGCTGCCGAGACAGTGCGGGCACCGTTCGAGATGACCAGGCCGGTGCTGCGGATCAGCCCGCACGTCGACGGCACCGACGAGGAGTTGGAGCAGCTGCGGGCCGTGTTGGAGGCGGTCTAGGACACCGTCCCGTTTACAGGCAGGCTTGCCTGTCTGTGACATTCGAGCTACCGTGACCTCATGTCGGGGACGCGCGGCAGAAGACGACACTCGGACGACTATGTCCGGGTCTCCCGTGTGGAGCGGGTCGAGGCCATGCGGCTGCGGCTACTGGACGCGACGCTGTGGTGCATTGCCGACAAGGGCTACGCAGCGACTTCCACTAACGACGTGGTGCGGCGTGCCGGAGTGTCGCGTGGCGCACTGGCCCACCATTTTCCGACCAAGGCGGCGTTGGTCAACGCGGCGGCCAGCCGACTCGTAGCAAATCGTGCCGGCTACTTCCAGGAACGCCTCGCGTCGTTAACCCCTGAGGAACGCACCCCGGCCGTGGCCCTGGAAATTCTGTGGTCGCTCTATGAGGAACCGGAGTGCCGCGCTCTGACCGAGCTATCGATTGCGGCGCGGCACGATGCTGAGCTGCGTGCGTTGATGAGGTCCTGGGACGACACCTACCTCGAGGTGCTGCTGACCGCCTCGACTGAGTTCTTCCCGGAGCTAGCGGCCAGGCCGGATGCCGCGCTGTTGTTGCGATCCGTCACGGCGCTCTATGACGGTCTTGGTCTGTATGACCTGACGCGTGCGGACGCCAGGAAGAAGGCCGCCGAGGTACGCGGCTTCTTCACCGAACTATTGACGCGGATAGAACCCGCGATAGGAGAACATCCATGACTGGTATCCAGGCGCGGCGGGTTCACGCTCGCCGTATTCGTTTCAGCTATCCCGAAGGTGGCCTGCAGCGCCACTATGTCCAGGGCGATCTCGTGATGAGTCACGTCATTGCGTACCTGTCCGCTACCTTCCCGGAGGGGGAGGACTTCTTCGTCCGGTCGGTCCGCAATCACGCGGATCAGGTGGGCGATCCTGAGCTCAAGGAGCAAGTCAGGGGATTCATCGGACAGGAAGTGACACACAGCCGCGAGCATGTCGCACTCAACGAACGCTTGCAGGAGATGGGTTATCCCACGCGGTTCGCCGATCACCGCACGCGTGCGGTGCTGCGCCTGTACGAAAAAGTGTTGTCGCCGCTGACATGTCTGGCCATCACCGCAGCGCTCGAGCACTACACCGCCGTGTTGGCCGAGACCTTGCTGGGCGACGAAGACGCGCGGGCGCTACTCGGCTCCACCGAGGTGCGCAAGATGCTGTTGTGGCATGCCTATGAGGAGTCGGAACACCGTGCCGTCGCCTTCGATGTGTACCGGACCGTGGGCGGCAGCGAACGCCGCCGCATCTGGACCATGCGTCTGGTCACCCTCGCCTTCATCGGTAGCACGGTGTTGTTCACGACCTTGTCCTTGCTGCGAGACCGCGCCACGTACAACCCAATCCGGCTTGTTCGTAGCCTGCTCGCGCTGCGCCATTCACCGTTCGTGAAACGTTCTGTCCGTCAACGCCTCCGGGAGTACAACAAGCCTGGCTTCCACCCGGATGACACCGATAACACCGCGCTGCTGGAGCATTGGCATCCAGAGCTGTTCGGTGCGACCGGGCAGCTCGCCGATAACCTGGCCCGGTAGGAGTACCTGCGTCGCACGTGCGGCAGCGGCAGGCGCTCACCTTCTAGATCAGCTCCCAGGTGTGCACGGGCTCGTTGGAATGCATTTGCTCGCAGTACATCCGGAGCATCTCGGTAAGCGCGGACCTACGGTCCAACCCGCGCTCCTCCCACGCGCCGACGGTGTGTGTCTGCCAGGCCGCGCCGTTGATGCCCGACTTCGCACGCGCTTCGATGACGCCGAGATAGCGGTCACGCACCTCGGTGGCCACTCCCCAACGTTGCAACCCCTCATGGGCCATGGGCAGCAGGTGCCGGAGCGTCAATTCATCGGCGGTGATCTCACCGACGCCGGGCCAGTACATCCGTGCCTCTACGCCCCGCCGGGCACCTTCGAGGAAATTGTCATGGGCCGCAGCGAAAGTCATCTTGGTCCACACCGGGCGGTCATCCTCGGCCAGCGCTCGCAGCGCACCGTAATAGAACGCGGCGTTGGCCATCACGTCGATCACCGTCGGCCCGGCAGGCAGCACCCGATTCTCCACACGCAGATGTGGGGTGCCGTTGACGACGTCGTAGATCGGCCGGTTCCAGCGATAGATGGTGCCGTTGTGCAACCGCAGTTCCTGAAGCCGCGGTGCCCTCCCGGCCGCGAGCTCGGCCACGGGGTCCTCATCGGAGATCTCCGGCAGCAGCGACGGAAAGTAGAGGACGTTTTCTTCGAACAGGTCGAAGATCGAGGTGATCCAGCGCTCGCCGAACCACACCCTGGGGCGCACCCCCTGCACCTTGAGTTCCTGCGGACGGGTGTCGGTCGACTGTGTGAAGAGCTCGATTCGCGTCTCTGCCCACAAGGACTTGCCGAAGAAGAACGGTGAGTTAGCGGCCAGCGCCAGCTGCGGACCCGCCAGCAGCTGGGCTGCGTTCCAGTTGGCGGCGAAGTCGTCGGGTGCCACCTGCAGATGCAGCTGCATGCTGGTGCACGCGGATTCCGGGGCGATCGAGGGTGACCTGACGCTGAGCCGCTCCATGCCGGCAATGTCGATCTGCATGTCCTCACCGCGGGCGGTGAACACCGCGTCGTTCAATGCGCGATATCGGGAGGAGGGGCTCATCCACGCGCCGTTCAGATGTTCGGGCATCACCGTCGGCAGGATGCCGATCATGACGATGTGCGCGCCTTGCTCGCCGGCTCGCTGCTCGGCGGCGTTGAGACTGGCCCGCACGTCGCTCTCGAGTTCGAGGGCCGCAGAACCCGGAAGCGCGCGCGGTGGCACATTCAACTCGATGTTGTAGGCGCCCAGTTCTGTCTGAAACGCCGGATCGGCGATCGAGGCGAGGACTTCGGTGTTCGTCATCGCCGGCTGGTAGTTGCCGTCGACCAGGTTGAATTCGATCTCCATCCCGGTCAGCGGTCGTTCGAAATCGAATCGGGACTCCGACAGCATGGTTTCGAACACGTCCAGACAGTTCTGCACCTTGGTGCGATAGGCCCGGCGGTGCTCACCGGTGAACTGGGTGCGCGCGACCTCGTCGCCCATGGGTCGTATTGTTCCTCAACCAGAGGCTTGGGCCTGGTTGATTGCCCGCACGCGGTCCCGGACGATTCGGCGAAAAAAGTTGAGAAACATGGAACCAAATCAGCACCAGACCCGTCGTATCTGATCAGAGGCACAATCCGGCGACAAACCGCGCCGTCACGTGCGCGCAGGACCGGTTCCTTGGGGAGGTATCTATGAGCGACATCATGAAGGCCAACGGTGCCGAGATGTCACGGCTGGCGAGTCGCGTGGCAGGACGTGCGAAGGATGCGATTCCCGACGTCGATTTCGAGGCGGCGGCCAACGCGGTCGCCGGTACCGAGTTCGCGGAGGTGCTGCGTGCCGTCAGTGCGGCGCTCAAGCGCGCCGGGGGTGGTGCTTCCGAGCGCATCGAGAGCATCTCGAACTTCGTTCAGAGCAGCTCGGGTGCGTTGACCGGCCAGGATGCCGTGAACCGTCGCCAGGTGTCCAGGGTTGCGGAGGTCAACCTGTGAGGCCGACGATCTCGCAGCTGCGCGGATGGGACGTCGCCAACCTCGACGCGGCAGCCAAGGCCATCGAGGATGCCAGCAAGAACCTGGACCTTTCCATCGACGGTGTGGTCCGCGACCTGGACTCGGCAGAGTCGTTCTGGAAGGGCAAGTCCTTCAAGTCCGCGTTCGACCAGGCATCGAGCGAGCAGTCCTCCACCAACAGGCTCTCGTTTGCGATTGGCAACGTGGCCGAGGCGGTCCGTGGTGGGCACTCGGCGCTCAGCGCGGCGCGTGACAAGGTGATGGCGCTGGTCGACGAGGCCAATGCAAAAGGCCTGCAGGTTGCCGATGACGGCACCGTCAGGGCTCCCGAAGGCAATAGGGATCTGCAGGCGGAGGCCAGGCGGCTGACCGACGCGATTCGCCAGGCCCTGAAGTCACTGGAAGAGGCCGATCGCGCCTCATCGAACGATCTGCGTAAGGCATCGGAGACGGTGGACGCGGAGCACAACACGGCCAGTACCCAGCCCGCGGCGTTCATGCCGGCCAGCAGTGGCGGTGCGGCAAGCGGCTCGGTAAGGGCCGGTAGCGGTGGATTCGGTGGCGGCAGCGGTGGCGGCGGTTTCGGTGGCGGCAGCGGAGGAGGCCACGGCGGCGGTGGTAGCGGGGGCGGCGGGGGCCACAGCGTGCCCGACGGGAGCTATTCCAACACCGGTGCTCCGTCGCTGCGCCCCTCGGGGCCGTCGGTCTTCATGAATCTTGACGCCGGTCAGATGGACGTCGCCCGCAAGATTATCGAGGAAGGTCTGCGTCGTGGGCTTTCGCCCGAGGCGATTCAGATCGCATTGGCGACCGCACTCACCGAGTCCGGACTGCGTAGCCTCGCGAACTCCTCGGTGCCCGACTCGATGATGCTCGCCAATGACGGTGTGGGACATGACCACGACTCGGTAGGACCATTCCAGCAGCGTCAAAGCTGGGGCGCAACAGCAGATTTGATGGATCCGGCGAGGTCTGCGGGTAAGTTCTACGACCAGTTGGTGAAGGTCTCGGGCTGGCAGGATATGAGCGTTGCCCAAGCCGCACAGGCGGTTCAGCGCTCGGCCTTCCCCGACGCATATGCGAAGTATGAGGCGCAGGCCGCGCAGATTTTCCATCAGGTCAGCGGACGATAGCCACGCTTCGCATCGACTGACTGTGGTGCAATGTGGGCATGCCCACGCCGCGACGCACCCAGGAGGAACGTTCGGCGGCGATGCGGTCCCGGTTGCTCGAGGCGACTATCGACTGTCTCATCGAGTTCGGGTATTCCGGCACCACCACCTCGCGTATCGCGAGCCGTGCCGGGGCCACACGCGGTGCACTGATCCATCACTTCCAGTCCAAGTCGGAGCTGATGGCCGAATCGGTGCGCCACCTCGCCTTTATGCGGACCCAGGCGGTGCTCGAAGAGCTGATGTCCATGGATCAGTCCGCCGACCCGGTCGAGCGGTATCTGGATGTGTTGTGGCGGATCCACCAGGGGCCGCTGTTCATCGCGGTGGTGGAGCTACTCATCGCGGCACGGACCGAGCCCGATCTGCGCGTGCACCTGGACCAGTTCGAAAAGATGGTGCTGCACAATCTGTCGGCGCTTCACGTGTTCGACGACGATGATCCGGCCTCGCCCAAGGACCGCCGAGACTTCGGTCTGCTCGCCATGGACATCATCCGCGGCATCCTCGTCAGTAGTTTGACGGCCTCGCAGGAAACTCGCGATCGTCGCTGGTCCCGGGCCAAGCAGATGCTGGAGCTGCGGCTTCGCGCACCGCAGCCCGGTGCGCAGAAACAAACTGCACTGTAGGTAAATGTCACGGGCGTTCCGGGCACGCTCCACGTGCGTTCACCGAGCGCATCGTCCGACGGATCACGTGTTTGCGGGGGTGGCAATACATCTGTACTGGAGCCTTACATTCAGGATAGAACGTATGTTACGTTGACCAGGCCCCCATCGAAGTGCGCGCAAAGGAGCTTGGAACGATGCCCCCTAAGGCCCCCGAAAAGGTTTTCGTCATCGGCGTCGGGATGACGAAATTCGAGAAACCCGGACGACGTGAGGGTTGGGATTACCCGGCCATGGCCAAGGAGTCCGGCACCAATGCGCTGACGGACGCCGGTATTGACTACGGCAAGGTGGAAGCCGCCTATGTTGGGTATTGCGCCGGTGAGTCCACCTCCGGCCAGCGCGCGGTCTACGAGCTTGGCATGACCGGCATCCCGGTCACCAACGTCAACAACAACTGTTCGACCGGATCGACCGCCTTGTTCAATGCGGCGCAGGCCATCCGCGGCGGGCTCGCCGATATCACGCTGGCGCTGGGATTCGAGAAGATGCAGCCCGGTTCGTTGGGCGCGGCCTTCACCGATCGTGAGCAGCCGATGCAGCGGCACATCGAAGCCCTCGCCGGATTGTTCGATTTCGCCTTCCCGCCTGCACCCTGGATGTTCGGCGCCGCCGGTCGTGAGCACATGCAGAAGTACGGCACCACCGCCGAGCACTTCGCCAAGATCGGTTACAAGAACCACAAGCATTCGGTGAACAATCCCTATGCGCAGTTCCAAGAGGAATACACGCTGCAGGACATCTTGGATGCCAAGGAGATCTACGCACCGCTGACCAAGCTGCAGTGCTCACCGACCTCCGACGGATCGGGCGCGGCCATCCTCGCCTCGGAGCGGTTTGTCGAGGCGAACGGGCTCGGCGACCGTGCCGTGGAGATCGTCGGCCAGGCGATGACCACCGATACCCCGGGGACCCTGGAATCCAAGTCGGCGATCACACTCGTCGGGTTTGACATGGCCAAGCTCGCGGCGCAGAAAGTGTATGAGCAGGCCCAGATTTCGGCCGATGACGTGGACGTCATCGAACTGCACGACTGCTTCTCGGCCAACGAGCTGATCACCTACGAGGCGCTGGGGCTGTGCGCCGAGGGTGAGGGCGGAAAGCTGATCGACAACGGCGACACCACCTACGGTGGCCGCTGGGTGGTCAACCCGTCGGGCGGCCTGATTTCCAAGGGGCATCCACTCGGTGCCACCGGCCTGGCGCAGTGCGCCGAGCTCACCTGGCAGCTGCGCGGCGATGCCGACAAGCGTCAGGTGGCATCTGCATCGCAGAAGACCGGTGTCGCGCTGCAGCACAACCTCGGCCTCGGCGGCGCCTGCGTCATCACCGCCTACAAGCCGGCCAACCGCTGAAAGGGGTTGGGAAGCAATGGCTGACACCAAGTATCCGTTCAACAACGACGGCCTGGATCAGTGGGGCGCGGCAGAGACCATCGAGGTCGATAAGGACCGTCTGATCGCCTACGCCGAGGCCACCAACGATCCGATCGAGGAGCATCGAAAGGGAGAGGTGGCTCCGCCGGTTTTCGCGGTGGTGCCCATCTTCCAGTCGCTCGTCGGAACCACGATGAGTGTTGTTCCGTACCAGCTGATTCCACGCGTGGTACACGGCGAGCAGTTCTTCAGGTTTCACCGGCCCATCAAGCCTGGCGATACGCTGGTCGCCAAGTCGAAGATGACCGGTTATGAGGGGCTGGAGAACGGCACTCGCGGCACGGTGTACGCCGAAACGCGGGATGCTTCCGGAGATCTGGTCAACGAGCAGTACGTAACGTTCTTCTTCCGCAAGTACGACGTGGGTGAGACGCGCGGTGTTCTCGGCCCGACCATCGTGCTGGATGAGGCGATCAAGGCCAACGGGCCGGCGGCCTCTCTGGTGCAGCATGTCGATGACGATCAGACGTTCCGGTACAGCCCGGCATCGGGTGATCCGATGCCGATCCACCTGGACAACGATGCCGCGGTGGCCGCCGGGCTACCGGGAATCATCGCGCATGGGTTGTGCACCATGGCATTTACGTCATGGGCGGCCCTGACCGAGCTCGCCGACTCGCGCACCGAGCGGCTCAAGGAGCTCGCGGTGCGGTTCGCCAAGCCGGTGCTGCCCGGGCAGGACATCACCACGAATTTCTGGAAGAACGGTGCCGCCGGCACCTATTCGTACGAGACCAACGTCGGCGAGGACCTCGTCATCAAAAACGGCCATGCCGTTATCGCCTAAGCAGGAAGGGAAACAACATGGGACAACTTGACGGACGGGTCGCGGTTATCACCGGCGCCGGACGTGGCATCGGCCGTGAGCACGCGCTGCTCTTCGCCAGGGAAGGCGCATCGGTGGTCGTCAACGACCTCGGTGGCGCCAATGACGGCTCCGGGTCAGATGCCGGGCCCGCGCAGGAAGTGGTCGACGAGATCACCGCGGCCGGCGGGAAGGCCGTCGCCAATACCGACAACATCTCCACCTGGGCCGGCGCCTCGAATCTGGTGAACCAGGCCGTCGAGACCTTCGGCCAGCTGGATGCCGTGGTGAACAACGCGGGCATCCTGCGGGACGGCTTTATTGCCGGTCTTGAGGAGGACCAGTGGGATTCGGTCATCCAGGTGCACCTCAAGGGGCACTTCGCGGTGTTGCGTCACGCGGCCGAGTATTGGAAGGCGCAATCGAAGGCCGGGGCCGATGTCAAAGCCACCGTGGTAAACACCGCATCGGATTCCGGTGTGACACTGCCGAACCCGGGCCAGGGCAACTACGGTGCGGCCAAGGCCGGTATCGCCGCGCTGTCCTGTGTGGCGGCCGCCGAGCTGGAGAGGTACGGCGTCAAGGTGAACGCGATCGCGCCGGTGGCGCGCACGCGGCTCACGCTGGCCACCCCGGGCATGGGTGCGATCTTCGCGGCCCCGGTGGACGAGGGACAGTTCGACATGTTCAGCCCGGCCAACATCTCTCCGTTGGTGGCGTACCTGAGCACCGAGAAGAACCCGTGGACCGGCCAGGTGTTCAAGGTGACGGGTGGATCGATTCAGCGGCTCAAGGGTTGGTCGGTGACCGATACTGCAGAGACTGACGGGCCGTGGAGCATCGACCTGGTGCGCGACCAGGTCGAGCCCTGGAAGTAGGAAGCTCCTCACACGAACGGTCCTCCGAAAACGGGGGACCGTTCGGCGTTTTCAGGTGTGCCCGTGGCAAACCACCCCTAGATTCGGTGTTATGAGGCACACGGGTCAACTCGCCGCGGAGTTCGTCGGCACGCTGATCTTGATTCTGTTCGGCGTGGGTGTTGTCGCGCAGGTGGCGACGGCCGGGAACGAGGACTATGGCAATCACAACTCCATCGCCTGGGCCTGGGGTATGGGCGTCACCTTCGGCATCTTCGCCGCGGGGCGGATATCCGGCGCGCATCTCAACCCGGCGGTCACGCTGGCGTTGGCAGTCTTTCGTGGATTCCCATGGAAACAGGTGCTTCCGTTCATCGTGGCGCAGATCGCCGGTGCTTTCGTGGCGGCGCTGCTGGTTCGGTGGAACTACGGCAGCGTGCTGTCCGCCGTCGATCCCGGGCACACCATTGCGACACAAGGGGTCTTCTCGACACTCCCGGGTAACGGCGCGCTCGACGTCAGTCTGTGGGGCGGCCTGCGTGACCAGATCATGGGTACCGCGATTCTGTTATTCCTGATCTTCGCCATCTCGGACCGGCGCAATATCCGCATGCCCGAGAGCCTCTCGCCATTCGCGATCGGTGCGGTGGTCGTCGGTCTGGGCATGGCGTGGGGGTCCATCGCGGGGTATGCGATCAACCCGGCCCGCGACTTCGGGCCCCGGCTGGCGTCCTATCTCACCGGTTTCGATACGGCTTTCCTGGACCAGCACGGTGCACAGTACTGGTGGGTGCCGATCATCGGACCACTCGTCGGGGGCCTGCTGGGGGCTGCGCTGTACCGCTACCTCGTGGAAGCATTCCTGTACGCAGACGATCTTGAAACCCAATCGCCGTCGCACACCGAGGAGTTCGCCAATGGCTGATTTCGTGGCATCGATCGACCAGGGCACGACCAGCACGCGTGCCATGATCTTCAACCACCGGGGCGAGGAGGTCGGCCGCCACCAGCTGGAGCATCAGCAGCTCTTGCCACGGGCAGGCTGGGTGGAGCACAACCCGGTGGAGATATGGGAGCGCACCTGGTCGGTGCTGGCCACCTCGCTCAACGTGACCGGGCTGTCGGCGGGGGACCTTGCTGCCGTGGGGGTGACCAACCAGCGCGAGACCACCCTGGTGTGGAACCGTCACACCGGCAGGCCGTATTGCAATGCCATCGTGTGGCAGGACACCCGCACCGATAAGATTGCGACGGCGCTGGACCGGGACGGGCGCGGTGACGTTATTCGCGAGAAAGCCGGATTACCGCCTGCCACATACTTTTCCGGCGGCAAGCTGCAGTGGATTCTGGAGAACATAGATGGTGTGCGCCGCGATGCGGAGAACGGCGACGCGCTCTTCGGTACCCCCGACAGCTGGGTGATCTGGAACCTCACCGGTGGCATTCGCAGCGGGGTGCACGTTACCGATGTGACCAATGCCAGCCGCACCATGTTGATGAACCTGGAAACCCTGGACTGGGACGACGAGCTGCTGTCGTTCTTTTCCATTCCGCGCCAAATGCTTCCGCCGATCAAGGCGTCCTCGCCGGTTGAGCCCTTTGGTTTTACTACCCAGATGGGGCCGCTTGGCGGTGAGGTGCCCATTGCCGGCGACCTGGGAGATCAGCAGGCGGCGATGGTGGGGCAGGTTTGCCTGAGTCCCGGCGAGGCCAAGAACACCTACGGCACCGGGAACTTCTTGCTGCTCAATACCGGCGAAGAACTTGTCCGCTCGCGCAACGGGTTGCTGACCACCGTGTGTTACCAATTCGGGAACAACAAGCCGGTGTACGCGCTGGAGGGTTCCATCGCGGTAACCGGATCGGCGGTGCAGTGGTTGCGCGACCAGCTCGGCATCATCAGCGGTGCCGCACAAAGCGAGGATCTGGCTCGCCAGGTCGAGGACAACGGCGGCGTTTATTTTGTACCGGCATTTTCGGGTCTATTCGCGCCATACTGGCGTTCGGACGCCCGCGGTGCGATCGTGGGCCTTTCCCGGTTCAACACCAACGCGCATTTGGCGCGCGCGACGCTTGAGGCGATCTGCTATCAGAGCCGCGAGGTGGTTGAGGCCATGGAGGCGGACTCGGGTGTCCATCTGGAGGTGCTCAAGGTGGATGGCGGCATCACCGCCAACAAGCTCTGCATGCAGATCCAGGCCGACACGCTGGGTGTCGATGTCGTCAAACCCGTTGTCGCCGAGACGACCGCGCTCGGCGCGGCGTATGCGGCGGGATTGGCTGTCGGTTTCTGGAAGGATCCCGACGACCTTCGGCGGAACTGGCAGGAAGACGAGCGATGGAGCTCGTCGATCAACGAACAGCAGCGGGCCGACGGATTCGCCGGCTGGAAGAAGGCCGTGCAGCGCACCTTGGACTGGGTCGATGTGAGCTAGGCCCCCCGCCTGTAATAGCGGGGGGCCTAGGGTCATTCAGTCTGTCTCACCCAAGATGCCGTAGATCTGCTTGCGGGCAGAATTCACGATCTCGACGATCCGCTGTTGCTGCTCGGCCGAGGCAGCGTGGGCCGACTGCGCGACCGCACCCATCAGCTGACCGAGTGCTGAGCGAAGATCGAGCACCGACGGATCGGCATCTTCGTTGATCTTGTCCCAGGGAGGGGTGTCGAGTTTCTCGGCCGCCTCGCGCCCCTCGGGGGTCAGGTCGAACTGCTTGCGACTGCCGCCGCCCTCGGCCTCGACGATGAGTCCCTCGTCGACGAGCAGTTGCAGTGTCGGATATACCGAACCGGGGCTCGGCCGCCAGATGTTGTTACTACGTTCGGCGATCTCGCGGATCATCTCGTAGCCGTGCATCGACCGTTCGGCGAGCAGCGCCAAGATGGCGGCCCGGACGTCGCCGCGCTGGCCACGTCCCCGTCCGCGTCCACGTGGCTGGTCACCGAGACCGAATCCGAAAGGACCAAAGCCGGGACCGAATCCACGTCCGAACCCGGGTCCGAACCCGCGTTCCATGAACGCGCCGGGTCCGCGACGACCGGCCCAGGCCTGCTCCTGGAACTCGCCGCGCGGATCGCAGCCGTGCTGACGACCGCCGTGGCGCCGACCTGGTCCGCGACGGGTGGGGTCGAAACCGAATCCAAATCCAAATGGTGTGTCGGGCCGGAACTGATCGGCCCTTTCCTCATGGGAAGTCATGTGTTGCTCCTTAGTGCTTGGGGGGAGGCGGTATCGCCTCTCGATAGATAACGATATATCGGAATCGATCGTGATGCAACGAAAACTTTCGGCGGCGATTTCCAGAGCTGCTGCCAGCTACGCGCCGTAGGGTGACCGCCATGACGGTGAAGTGGCTGGAACAACCCGAGGACCATGACTACGCAGCTGCCGTGGACTACCTGACGCTCGTCGGTGAGACCGACGTGGTGAAGCGGACCGTGAAGGCGCTACGCAATGCGACGCTGGAGTACCGCAAGGCCAAGGACATCCTGCGAGCTGCTCACCTGGACATGCTGCCCAAGACCAACGCCCATGTGGCCCGCGATCTAGCGAAGATCGCCAAGGACAAGGCGCTGTCCCCCATCTTGCTGGTGCGGGGGGATGCGCGTGCCGGGGCGCGGCTCGAGATCGCGGACGGTTATCACCGGGTCTGCGCGAGCTACATATCCGACGAAAACACCGACATCCCCTGCCATCTGGTCTCTTGGCAGTAATTCCATGAATGGCTTCGGTTTCCCGGCCCTGGCGATTGTCGTCATCGTCGGCATGGTGGGGCCGCTGTTAGCGCTCGATACGCGGCTCCGGATACCCGTGGTCATCGGCGAATTGCTTGCCGGAATCGTCATCGGCCGCACCGGATTCGGCTGGATAGATGCCTTCGACCCCACGTTCAAGATGTTCGCCGACGTCGGTTTCGCGTTGGTCATGTTCGTGGCGGGCACACATGTGCCGATACGCGATAAGACCATGGTGGCGGCACTGCCCAGGGCCGCGGCGCGCGCCGTCGTAGTAGGCGTGGTCGGCGCGGTGCTGGGTGTGCTGCTGGCCAACGCGTTCCACACGGGGCATGCGCCGCTGTACGCGGTGCTCATCGCCTCCTCATCGGCGGCGCTGGTACTGCCGATCATCGACTCGCTGAGCCTTGAAGGCCCCAAGGTACTGAGCACGACCGCGCAGGTAGCCATCGCCGATACCGCCTCGATTGTCTTGCTGCCCTTGGTTATCGATCTCAAGCACGCTCCCAGGGCGGCGGTAGGCGCGGTGGCGGTGGCGGCGTGCGCGGGAATCCTCTTCGTTATCCTGCGCGCACTCGATCGAGCCGGAACGCTCGATCGGTTCCACCACTATTCGAAGCAGCGCCGGGTGGCGATGGAGCTGCGGATCAGCCTGGCCATCGTCTTCGGACTGGCCGCTCTGGCGGTGGAGACCCACGTGTCGATCATGCTGGCCGGATTCGCCCTGGGCCTCGTCGTCGCGGGCATCGGGGAGCCGCGCCGCCTTGCCAAGCAGCTCTTCGGATTCACCGAAGGCTTCTTCTCGCCGCTGTTCTTCGTCTGGCTGGGGGCATCGCTGCATGTGCGTGAGCTCGGTGAGAACCCCAAGCTCATGCTGCTGGGGCTGGGCCTGGGGGGCGCCGCGGTGCTGGCACATGGGGTTGGCCGAGTGTTTGGACAGCCGTTATCGCTGGGTGCGTTGGCCGCCGCACAGCTCGGCGTGCCCATCGCCGCGGCCGCGATCGGTGAGCAGCAGCAATCATTGATGCACGGTGAGGCCGCGGCGCTCATCCTGGGAGCGCTTGTCACGATTGTCGCGGCGACCCTGGGCGGCTCGCTCTTTGCCAAGACATCCGCTCGACATCAGCCAGGTGTGGCGAAACCCGAAGGCCCCTTGGGGGACTCGGAGGGCGCCGATGGTGCCGCGGGCGGCGAGGCGGGCGGTCCGGCCCAGTCCACCGGCGGTACCGGCAACGGCGCCGGGGCATAGGCAGGCTGCATCTGGTCCAGGGCGCGGAGGTGTCGCTCGGCCAGTACCGCGGCGAGCATGAACTGCGGGGGAGTGCCCGGCGGCGGGGGCGGTTCGATGCTGGCGAGCACATCGGTGGAGATCTGGTAGAGCATCTGATCCCGGGTCTGCGGCGCCAATTGCCCTGCGCGGTTGAGGAATTGACGGGCTAAGTTGGCCTGATCCGCGGTGAGCCCGGATAGTTGCAGGGTCTGCGCCCACGCCGCCAGCTGTGGTGGCATGACCGGTGGAGGCGGGAGTTTGGGCCCCCGTTCGCTGATCACCATCGTGCCCGCGAAGATGTCGCCGAGGCGCTTACCTTTGGACGACACCAAGCTGGTGATCACGGCCGGTGCGCCCATGAACATGTAGATTTCCACCACGGCCGCGAGCGCGCGGATGACAGCCTGCCGCAGCCGTTCTGGGCCGCCATCATCGGACACCACACGCAATCCCATGGCCATCTTGCCCAGGGAACGTCCCCGGGTGGACATCTCCCAGATGACCGGATAGCCCACCAGTGCTAGCACGGAATAGGCGATGCTGAGCGCCCCCACGAGCGCCTCGTCGAACTGCGAGAGTGAGAACGCGACGACGAAGATGCCGGCATACAACACGATCACTTGGACGAAGATGTCGATGAACGCGGACACGACCCGCACCGGAAGCTGGGCAACCTTGACGTCCAAGACAACCGCGTCGCCCGTCACCAACTCCGACATCACTCGAGACTACTAGTATTTGCCAGATGGACGTCGACGCATTCGTCGCCACACATCGGGGGACATGGGACCGGCTGGAGTTGCTGCTCAAGCGCGGACGGAGCTTGAGCGGGCTCGAGATCGATCAGCTGGTCGAGCTGTACCAGACGGTGTCGACTCATCTGTCGACCGTGCGGTCGTCATCGGGGGATCCGGCCTTGGTGGGACGGTTGTCCACCTTGGTTGCCCGGGCGCGTTCGGCCGTCACGGGAGAGCACGCCCCGCTGTGGCGTCACTTCATTCGTTTTTGGACGGTGTCCTTTCCGGTGGTCGCCTACCGTGGCTGGCGTTGGTGGCTGGGAGCGACGGTCGCCTCGATGCTGGTGGCGCTCGCCGTTGGCATCTGGGTGATGCATTCACCTGAGCTGCAATCGGTGATCGGGACACCCGATGAGATCGCGCATCTTGTGAACGAGGACTTCGAAAACTACTACAGCGAGCATCCCGCTGCGGCCTTCGCGCTGCACGTGTGGATCAACAACTCGTGGGTGGCGGCGCAGTGCATCATCTTCGCAGTGCTGCTGGGTATCCCCATCCCATATGTGTTGTTCATGAACGCGGCGAATGTGGGGCTGGCCGGTGGGTTGATGATCGCGGCGGGTCGTGGAGACGTGTTCTTCGGCCTGATCCTTCCGCACGGTCTCTTGGAGCTGACGGCGGTGTTCCTGGCCGCGGGCGCGGGAATGCGTCTGGGATGGAAGGTGATTGACCCCGGTGACCGGCCTCGTGGACAAGTGCTCGCCGAACAGGGGCGTGCCGTCATGTCGGTGGCCGGCGGGCTGGTCGGGGTACTGCTGGTGAGCGGTCTCATCGAGGCACTGGTCACCCCGTCGCCGCTACCGACATTCGCCCGCATCGGAATTGGGGTGATCGCCGAGGCGGTGTTCCTGGCCTATGTGGTGATCCTGGGGCGGCGCGGGGTGGCTGCCGACGAATCCGGGGACATCGAAAACGCTCCCGACTACGCCCCGGCCTCCTGAGAGCTACAGGCGTCCGGACGCCTTCAACGACAGATACCGGTCGGCCAGCGCCGGAGCGATCTCATCGGGCGGGGCGTCGACAACCTCGACACCCTGGCGGCGCAGCGATGTGACGATGCGGCGGCGCTCTCCTCGGGTACGTTCGGCCGCGGCAGCGTCGTAAACCTGCTCGACATCGAGTGACCTGACATTTCCCGGCGCCGTGGAACCCTTGGGCAGCACCATGTCCTCGACCCGCGGGTCGCTGACCGCGGCCACCAACAGGTGGTGATGGCTGGTCAGTTGAGGAAGTAGCGGCAGCAGGCCCTCCTCCAGCGCCGCCGGGTTCAGGTCGGTGAGGAGCACGATGAAGGAGCGATGACGGGATCTGCGGCGGATGGTGGCGACGAGATCGCGGGCATCGGACTCGACAAGCGCGGGCTCCAGGGGTGCCATCGCGTTGACCACCAGCGGAAGCAGCTCATTGCGTGAGGCTCCCGATACCTGCGAGCGCACCGCGCGGTCGTGGGCCAGGAAGTCAACGCGGTCGCCCGCGCGAGATGCCAACGCCACCAACAGCAATGCGGCATCCATTGCCCAATCCAACCGGGGCCAGCCAGAGGGATCCCCCGATGTCGGGTCGACGCCGATGCGCCCCGCCGAGGTACGGCCGGTGTCCAGGACGACGAGGATGCGGCGGTCTCGCTCCGGCCGCCAGGTGCGCACCACCACGTCATTGCGCCGCGCGGAGGCGCGCCAGTCGATGGACCGGACATCGTCGCCTACCACATATTCACGTAGAGAGTCGAATTCGGTGCCTTGGCCCCGGATCAGGACCGGGATGGCCCCCTCAAGCTCGCGCAACCTGGCCAGCCGGGACGGCAGGTGTTTACGGCTCAGGAAGGGGGGCAGCACCCGCAGCTGCCACAGTACATCGTGTCGCCCTTGTCGCCCGGCCAGTCCGAGCGGCCCCACCGTGCGCACGGTCACGGTCGCCGGTGTGTGATCGCCACGACGTAAGGGGCGCAAGGAGGTCGTGACCTGGGTGCGTTCGCCGGTACGCAGATTAAGCCGGTGCGCTCGTGGTGTGGCGCGCATGCTCGGTGCCCAACTGTCGCGGACCCATCCGCGCGCCCGCCGGCCCGGATTCTGGATCTGCAGCACGACATCCGCGGATTCGCCAAGTCGGATGGAGTCGGGCCCTGACCGGACAAAGGTAAGTCGGCGTGGGCCGGCGGCGGCGGCGATGTCTACGAAAATCAGCGCCGTGAGCACCAGGAGCAGCAGCCAGAACAGCCGAACCGGCCATGGCGACAGGAGAATCAGCAGCGCGCCGAGCAGCGCCACCAATCCCGCGCGTCCGGTGAGAATCACTAGCGTGGCACCGGAACCGTGACGAGGATGCCGTCCAGAACCCGGTCCGAGGTCGCGCCCTCCAGCTCGGCCTCGGGGCGCAGGCCGATGCGGTGGCGCAAGGTCGGGCGTGCCATGGCTTTGACGTCGTCGGGGGTGACGTAGTTGCGGCCAGAAAGCCACGCCCACGCGCGTGATGTCGCCAGCAGGGCGGTCGCCGCGCGCGGGGAGGCGCCGAACTGCAGCGAGGGTGATTGACGGGTGGCCCGGATGACGTCAACCACATAGGCGAGTACCTCGGGAGCCACCAACACCCGGCTCACCGCGGCGCGGCCCGCTTCCAGGTCGGCGGCAGAGGCCACCGGAGTCACATGCGACAGGTTGCGGGGGTCGAAGCCTTGCGCGTGCCGCTCCAGGATGGCGATTTCTTGATCACGTTCCGGCAGAGAGACATTGAGCTTCATCAGAAAGCGATCCAGCTGAGCCTCGGGCAACTGATAGGTGCCCTCGTACTCGATGGGGTTCTGGGTCGCGGCGACGATGAACGGGTCAGGCAGTGGACGGGGGGTGCCGTCGACCGTCACCTGACGTTCCTCCATGGCCTCCAGGAGCGCCGCCTGAGTCTTGGGAGGAGTGCGGTTGATCTCGTCGGCCAGTAGCAGATTGGTGAACACCGGACCGGCGCGGAATTCGAACGCCGCGGTACGCGCGTCGTAGACCAGGGACCCTGTCACATCGCCGGGCATGAGGTCGGGGGTGAACTGGACCCGTTTGAACTCCAGGGACAGTGCCGCCGAGAGTGTGCGAACCAAAAGAGTTTTCGCGACACCCGGAACACCCTCTAACAGGACATGCCCGCGGCATAGCAGCGCAACGACCAGGCCGCTGACCACCGAGTCCTGCCCGACGACCACGGTGGCGATTTGTTCACGTAACGCGGCGAGGGCATTGCGTGCGGCGTCCTCACTGGAAGTTGCCTGTGTCACGAGTCGCGGACCTGCCTTTCGATGATGTCAAGCTGCTGAGTCAGATTGGTGAGCTGCTGGTCGTCGGTTGGGACGGGGCCGAACAGCACGTGGTGAATCTCCTTGGCATTTCGGCCGATTCGCTGCGACACGGTGGTGGTGATGACCTGTGGCCGCTCGTCGACCGGGAGGCCGAGCCGACGCACGATTCGGTACCGTGCCGCCTCGCGGAGCGAGTCGGAGGCGAGGTCGCGGGCACGGCGCGACCGATACAGCCGCCCCCGCCCCTCGGTGGTTTCCGAGGCGCGCACGATCACCGGAAGTTTCTCGGCGACAATGGGACCCAAGCGGCGACCGCGCCAGACGGCGAGTAGCAGCACCGCGATGCAGAGCTGCCAGATGGCCATGCTGACCTGGTCGGGGATCAGGTCGCCCATTGATTTCGGTTGGGCACTGGTGCCGACCTTCGGCCGTTCGGGTACGTACCACACCAGATGGGAGGAGCGGCCGGCGAGATTCATGGCAAGTGCCGCGTTGCCCTGCTTGGCCAGCTGCGCATTGGTCAGCGGGGTGTCATCACCGAGCACGGTAATGGTGTGGTTGGCGTCCTGATAGCGCACCAGCGTGCCTGCATAGCAGCTGATTTGGCCCGGGCCCGGGTTGGTGAATGTGTAGGTGGGGCCGATGTACGTCTGAATTGCGCCGGCGTGCTGGGCTTCCCTCAGATCGCAATTCGGTGTGGCGATCTCGTCGCCTTGATACGAGGTGATGCGTACCTGCGCGGCCAGCCGTTCCCGGGTAGCGGAAAAGGGCGTCAACAGCAGGCGATCCCCCGGAAGCTCGACGAGGACGTCCAGTATGTCGTCGGTGATGTTCCCGTTGTCCAGCACCATGAGTTGGCTGCCGGGGCGCATGGCTTCGCGGACCTCGGCGATGGTGGTGGCGCGTGTGACGGTGATACCGCGGTCGCGCAGCAGTTCGGCGAGCGCGTGCCCTCCGCGCTGGGTGACGGCATCCGGATCCAGATAACCCTCGGGCCGAGGTGATTTGGTGACGAGTAGGGCAGTGACGACGATGCCGACCAATGCGGCGAGTATCCACGCCCAGGTGCGCCAGCGGTCCCGGAGACGTGGAGATGTCGCGGTACTGACGGTCACCGCACCGCCTCCCATCCGGTTGTTACGGCGGGATCGGTAGAGGCGACGAGCACCGGCGCATCGCGGATATGGTCGTCCAGCGCGGCGATCTTGCGATACGCCTGCTCGGTGCCTGGGCGTTCGCCGTAGCTCACGTCGTTGAAAATTTCCGCGCTGGACCGAAACTCCATTGCCAGCGAGGGCAATTCGCGCCCGGCATCGGCAGCCAGCTCGTTGGCGGTACGGCCCGGCACCGGGGTGAGGATCGTGCGCTCTTCGAGCTGACGTGCCACGGCACGCAGCCGGTGCCTGATGGCCGAGGCCCAGTCGCCCTGGGCTGCTGCTAATTCAGCGGCCGCCCGGTGTTCTGTCGCGGTGAGCTCACCGGATTCGAATAGCCCGAAATCGCTGCCGCCCCTGGTCCGGACCGCGCGGCGGGCAATGCGGACCAGCAGCACGACGGCGGCGATGACGATGAGCGTGGTCACCAGGATGGTGAACCAGCCGCCGGGAAGCTCGCTGGCCCGGAACTCGAGATAGTTCAGGTGGTCGATGATCCAATTGATCAGACGGTCGAGCGGCGAGGGGTGCTCGTAGATCGGTTTGGCGAGTTCGCGCTGGGCTGCTTCGGCCGCCGACTCGCGGTCGATATCGACGGCCGGCATTACACCTGAACCGGGGGATACGCGGGCAGCCACAACGCATCCGGGTCGATGCCCGGTTGGCCGAGACGTTCCCGTGTTCTGGTCTCGGTCTGCAGCACCAGATCGAATGCCTCGGTGCGCATCCGCTGATCGGTGTACAGCAGCACGTGCACGGCGGCGTTGAAGGGCAGTGTGATGATCTGGGCGATGATCACGCCGACAGTCGTGAGTGCCAGCCCCAGGATCATCGCCGTACTGCTGGTGTTCGAGGTGCCCATGCCCATGCCGATCTGCCCGGCGATGCTGAAGGGCATTCCTAGGATGCCCGCGACGAAGCCGACGATGACCGAGGTGAGCAACAGAATGCCGAGTAGACGCCAGTAGCTCTTGCGCACCAATGACATCGACCGGCTCAGTGCCCCGAAGACGTTCTGGCGCTCCAGGATCAGCACCGGTGAGGCGAGGGCGAAAACAGGGATCAGATAAAGGTAGAGCGCCAGGAATCCGAACCCGAGTGCTAAACCTGCAGGCACGGCGCCCCATGGGCCGACGGTGAGGGCAAGCGCGACCACGCCGGCGACACCGACCGCGAGGGGCAGGGCGAGCAGTAGGCCTGAAGCGAGTGCCAGCCCGATGAGAGCCCATATGCGCGGTTTGGCGCGCTGCCATGCGGCCCTGGGGGTGGTGTGTTCGCCGAACACCGAACGCCCGACGGTGACCGTGAGCATGCCGCTGAGCACGATGGTGACCAGCATGGTGATCACGTAGCCGATCAGTGCTCCGCCGACGTATCCGACCCCGAATACGGCGGCAAATGCGTCGTCACTGTTCGCGCCGAAGCCGGCGGCGCCGCCGAGGAGCCCCACGATGGGGCCCGCCTGCAATGCGAAGGTCAGCAGCTGACTGAGAACCACGACGACGGCCGTGAGGCCGATGGTTGCTTTTGGGTTGGCGCGGATCGCGGCCACGGCCCCGTTGTAGAGAGCGGACAGATCCAACGGCCGCAGCGGGATGACTCCGGGTTTCAGGGCTGGCGGCACCGGGGTCACCCAGTAGGGGGCCGGCGGCGGGCTCGGGTACCCGGGCGGTGGCGGTTGATATCCGGGTGGCGGGTATCCATATGTCGGCGGAGGGCCATAGCCAGGGGCAGCAGGAGGGTAGGCGGGCGGTGGTCCCGGGGGTAGCGGAGACGGCGTGACGCCCCCCTCGTCGTTGCTCATTGTTCCATTTTGGCGGCTGAGGACGTTCCTGGCAATTGCCTCTCAATTTAGATGTCAGGACCCTTGACATATGTCAGGCGAGTTGACATTCTGGAGATATGACTGAGAAGAGCGCCACAGAGGAATTTGATCTTGCGTTTGAGGCCGCGTACCGCGGCGAGAGTCCCGATGGCCTGGGTGTCAGGCCGCCGTGGAGTATTGGTGAGCCACAGCCCGAGATTGCGACGCTGATCGCCGAGGGCAAGGTGCGTGGAGAGGTGTTGGACGCCGGCTGTGGTGAGGCGGCGACCTCGCTGTATCTGGCCGAGGTGGGACACACTACCGTCGGGCTCGACTCCGCACCGAAGGCCATCGAGCTGGCGAAAGGCTATGCGGCCGAGCGTGGTCTGACTAATGCCAGCTTCGCGGTCGCGGATATCTCGTCCTTCACCGGGTACGACGGGCGCTTTGACACGATCATCGATTCGACGCTGTTCCACTCGATGCCCGTTGAACTGCGCGAGGGTTATCAGCGTTCGATCGTCCGGGCCGCCGCACCTGGGGCACGCTACTACGTCCTGGTCTTCGATCGCGCCGCCTTCCCGGCCGAATCACCCGTCAAGGCCGTTACCGAAAACGAACTGCGGGATGTGGTTTCGAAGTACTGGTCCATTGATGAGATCCGCCCGGCGAAGATCTACGCGAACTTCAACGGATTCGAACAGGGTGTGGCGCAGGGCTTCGCCCGGCACCAGGTCGAGCCCGACGGCCGGTCATCGGTTGCGGCATGGTTGCTCTCGGCGCACCTGGCAGGCTAGCTATCCAGGATGAACCGCTCGGGGTGGTGGTAGTCATTGGTGCGGGACTGGCCAGTATCGAGGTGCGGCGGCGGAATCCATTCGGTAATTCCGTCGCTACGACGTTTTCGCGTGGTCCAGCCCTGTTGGAGCAGCCGATGATGCGGGCCGCAGGCGAAGGTCAGATTGTCGATGTCGGTGGGCCCATCGTCGCGCCAGTCGTCGACGTGATGTACCTGGCAGAGATAACCGGGCACCGTACATCCGGGCGCCGAACAACCGCGATCCTTGGCGTGTAAGACAATTCGTTGATCGGGAGTGGCGATCCGTTTGGAACGCCCGAGGTAGAGGGGGCGGCTGTCGTCGTCGAATATCGCGAGGTAATGCAGGGCGTGGGCAGCCATCCGGATTAGATCGGGGATGGGCACCATGTTGCCGCTGCCCGATATCGCCCGCCCGGCCGCGCTCCGCAGCTCGCTCAGCGTCGTCGAGACCACCACCGTGACGGGTAATCCGTGATGTGAGCCCAGCTTGCCCGAGGTCAAGATGCTGCGTAGGCACGCTCGTAGCCCATCGTGGTTTCGCTGGGCGCAAGTTCGCGTGTCTCGCTCGGCGGCCGCCGAGTCGGGTTCACCTTCGGTCATGGGAGATTCATCGCGAGGATCGCACATGCCTGGCGCCGCGAGCTTGCTCAGTACTGCGTCGAGGTAGGCCCGGGTCTCCGGATCCAGCATGCCGCTGACGGCGCTCATCCCGTCGGGTCCCTGGCGTCCGATCGATATGCCCCGCCTGCGGGCGCGGTCGACGTCGGAGAACCGGCCGTCCGGATTGATCAGAGCCGCGATCCGATCGGCGCCGGCGCGGAGTTGTTCCGGGCCGAACTCGGTTCCCATTGATGCCAGCCGCTCTTCGGCGGCGTCGCGAGTATCGGCGTCGACCGCGTCGGGTAAGAGGTCGAAGAACCTGCGGATGATCCGCACGTGCTCGTCGCCGAGGCGGCCCTCTCGCAATGCGTGGGCGGCATGCGGAAGTAGGGGTTGTAGCGGCTCGCCAGTGAATGCACGCCGCGGGCCGAGATGTGCGGCGTCTGCGAGGCGGCGCCGGGCGGTTGCGGTGCTTATCGAGAGGTGCCGTGCGAGCACCTCCGCGAATGACGCACCGCCCAGCGCGGCCGGCGAACCGCGTTCCACCAGCCGGGCGGCGAGCGTGTGTGAAGCCGCGGTGATCTTGCGCTGGGCGACCTCTAATTGTCTTAGTGCCGAGAGTAATTCGGGGTTATTGAGCTCGTCGAACGACGACTCGACGACAGCCGTGGCCGTCGTCAGTAGATCGTCGATGGGACTCATGCCTGAAGGCTATGGACGACGACCGACAGCTGGCCGAGGTTATCCACAACCGCGATGGCTATCCACAAGTTCGACGAACCGCTTGTCGGATCTCAGAAGTTACGGTAGTCGCGCACGGGCATTCGTGATCCGCGCCTCTCCGGCTTGGGTGCTACGAGCTCGATAAGTCGAATGACGCGATAGCGTTGCCCGGCATAGGGTTCCAGGAGTTCCAGCATGCCGGCGTCATCCGTTTTGTGGCCGGCGAGTGCGAAGCCCACCTGTCCGGCGATGTGATAGTCCCCGACAGGGACGGCGTCGGGATCGCCGAGCGCACGTGCTCGGATCTCAGCCTCGGTCCACGGCCCGACTCCATAGATCGAGGTCAGGTGCTCCGGTTTGGTTTCCACGTCGACGGTCGCGGCGATGCGGACGGTGCGCATGCGGACCGGTTCTGCACCGGACTTGTGCCACTCCCACGACGGGATGTCGAGCCATTTCCTTTGGGGCGGTGGGACCTTGGCGCCCTCCAAGTCGGTGCCGACATGATTGAGCAGATAGCGCCAGGCGCGCCAGGCCTCCGCGCCGGGCACCTTCTGTTCCAACACGGCGGGGACGAGGGCTTCCCAGACGCGATCGCTAGCACCGATACGGACGCCCCTCGCGCCCTGGACCAGGTGGGTGATGACGGCGTGTTTCGGTGTTAGTGCCTGGGGTTCGTCGTCGGCGCCCAGTAGGCGAGGAAGGCGATCGAGCAGCCACTCGGCGCCGTCACCATAGGCGCGGCCGACGACGGTCTTGTCTTCACGCGAGATCGTCAGCACGCCGGGGCCATCCGGGGTGTAGGAGCCCCGGGTGATGGATCCTCCGGGGGATACGCGATATGTCGGGTCGGTCGATCCGCGGCGGTGGATGCCGAGCGTGCGGCGAATATCCAACGGCCACGGTGGAACCCACTCGCGGGTGAGTGGCGCTGCTAGGCCCCCGGGCAGAACTTCCAGCCGCCCGTCTCCTTTTTGAACTCGATGTCGTGCTTGCCCTTGGCGTCGGTGATGTGAATGACGGCGGTGTCGCCATCGATCTCGAGGCCAGTGATTTTCGACGGTCCGTTATCGGCCTTGGTCAAGGCGTTGAGGTCGGGTGCCTGGCCGCTGCCCGCGATGTCTTTGAATGCCTCGCGGTACTTGGCACAGAAGAAAGTGAGCATCTTCTTGAAGTCGTTGGCCTTGGCGGCCTCGGCCATGCCGGAGATGGTCTGCTTGATCTGCTTGATGTCCTCGTCTTTGTTGGAGCCGGAGGAGCGAGGGGCATCGACGATCTGATCGCTGGCGGCGGTGGTCCGCTCGGTGCTGGAGTTGGTGGTGGTGAGGCCGAGCACCAGTAGTGCGATCAGGAAGATGCCGAGCGAGCCGCCGACGAGGGCCAGGGCCTTCTGCTGCGGAGACATCGGCGGCCGAGGCGGCTTCGGGGTGGGGAAGTACCCGCCGGGGGGCTGACCATACTGACCGGGCTGGGGGTATCCCGGGAACTGCGTCTGAGGCTGCTGGTACTGGCCGTGGGGGTACTGCGGTTGCGTCATCTGTGTGTCTGTCCTAGCGCTGCGGTCATGGCGTTCCCTGCCAGTGTGCCGGATGGGGGAAACAGAAGTGCGGGACCCGGTGTACTGCCTCTGCGAGATGAACCTCTGTGCCTCACACGCAGCATGTCCGAGATTCAGGCATTGGCAGGTTGCGCTGTTAGTCTCCGAAGAACGCCGGAATTGGGTCGCGGGGAGGCGTGCTCGACCGGTCGATCGCAAGGAAGCGCGAAAGAGCTGGTAACGAGCCTGACGGAGAGAGTTGTGCGCGGCGGAGAGATCAAGGCCCTCACGGGACTTCGCATCATCGCCGCGCTCTGGGTTGTGCTCTTTCATTTCCGGCCACTCCTGGAGGAAGCAGCCCCCGGATTCCGGTCCGCGCTGACCCCCATCCTCAACTGCGGCGCTCAGGGCGTCGACCTCTTCTTCATTCTCAGCGGATTCGTGCTGACCTGGAACTATCTGGATCGCATGGGCCATCACTGGTCCACCCGGGAGACACTGCACTTCCTGTGGCTGCGCCTGGCGCGGGTGTGGCCCGTCTATCTGGTCACCATGCATCTGGCCGCCCTGTGGGTCATCTTCACCATGCACGTCGGGCACGTACCCGAGCGCACCGACGGGTTCGACGCCATGAGCTATGTGCGCCAGCTTTTCATGGTGCAACTGTGGTTCCGTCCGTACTTCGACCTGTCCAGCTGGAACGGTCCGGCGTGGTCAATCAGCGCCGAATGGCTGGCCTACCTGCTCTTCGGCGGCCTGGTCCTCGTCGTTTTCCGGATGGCGCATGCGACCCGTGCCCGCAGCCTGATGGTTCTGGCCGTGGTGGCCTCCCTGCCGCCGGTCATCCTGCTGTTGCTGACCGGGCAGTTCTACACCCCGTGGAGCTGGTTGCCGCGCATCGTCATGCAGTTCACCGCGGGTGCGCTGGCCTGCGCGGCGGTGAGCCGCCTGCGGCTGACTCACCGTTCTCGCCATATCGCCGGCTACGTGGCGATCGCGATTATCGCGGCGATCGTGGGTGCGCTGTACCTCCTGGACGCTCATCCGATCTCGGGAGTGACCGATAGCAGCGGAGTGGTGGACGCTCTGTTCGTGCCGTTGGTGATGGCACTGGCGGTGGGCATCGGCCCGCTGCCGACATTGCTCTCGACACGCATCATGGTCTACGGCGGACAGATCTCGTTCGGGCTGTACATGGTGCACGAGCTCGTGCATGTCTCATGGACATGGGCGACCAAGCAATTCGAGCTCTCGTTGACGGACCCTGGCGGTGGCTGGATTGTGATCGGTCTGATTGCGCTCGCCGTGGTGCTGTCGATGGCGCTATATCACTGGGTGGAGGAACCCGGACGGCGGTGGATGCGCCGCATGATCGGCGTCACCAAGCCCGCCATCACCGACCATCATGCCCTGCACAACGGGCAGAAACACCGAGCGCCCGCGGACTTGACGGAGCCCGAGCGCAAGCCGGTTGCCGTCGGCTCGGTGGATGTAACGCGCCGTTAGTTTCAAACGAATAACGCTGTGCCGCAGTCGGGCTGAGGGCCCGTAAAATGCTGGGGACAGTGGAGGTAGCAGTGGTTCGTCTGGCGGCGTTCGTCATCGCATTCGCGTTCCTTATCGGTTTTCCCGTCGGCCAGGCTGCCGAGCGGCCCGCGCCCGTGCGCCCGTACCGACTGCTCAATTCCGGGTCCGGTCTGAACCACGTCGCGGTGGTCAGCGATTCGTATACGACCGGCACCAGGGAAGGCGGCCTGGGTGCCAAGTCGTGGACATCGCTGGCCTGGCGGATCCTGAGCCGTGAAGGCGTCCGGGTTACCGCCGACGTCGCGGCCGAAGGGCGTGCCGGATACGGCGTGCGCGGTGACCACGGCAGCGTCTTCGCCGACCTCACCGGTCGGGTGGTGCATCCCGACGACGAGCTCGTGGTGTTCTTCGGCTCGCGCAACGACCAGGGCGTCGATCCCGACGTGTACGCCGAGGTGACTCGCAACACGCTGGCGTCCGCGCGGCGCATGGCACCGGCGGCCAAGCTACTGGTGATCGGCCCACCCTGGCCGACGGCGGATGTCCCCGACGTGGTGTTGCAGCTGCGCGACATCCTGTACGGCCAAGCCCGCGCGATCGGCGCGTCCTGGATTGATCCGTTGGCCGAACGGTGGTTCGTCGGGCGCCCGGAGCTGATCGGCTCGGACGGCGTACACCCCAACGACGCCGGGCACGCCTACCTGGCCGACAAGATCGCGCCGCTTATCGGCACCCGGCTGACCCGTCGGCTCTAGTCGGCGATCACGCCCAGAGCGCCGCGAAATATCGGTAGCAGCTCCCCGAGATCGGTTATGGCACAAACGGATCCAGAGTGGGGCCCGGATGGGCGGTGTCACCGAATATTCAGTTCACGAATCAGGCCGCCTGCATCCCGAAGGACACAGGCGGCCTGATCTGTGATGGAGTTTTAGAGCGTCAGCGCATCAACGATGTCAGCAGTGGATTGCCCGAGGTCTCGGCGCGCTTCTCCGGATCGGTGCAGTCCTTCCACTTTCCGTTTTCCTGCACGAACTCACGCTGCTGGTTGGCGGTCACGTCGTGACCCTGCGCGGTCACCGCCGCAGTCGCCGTCGGCCCGGTCACGTTGATGTCCGAGACGTTGTAGGTGACGCCGGACAGCACTTCGCGAGCCGCGTTGCGGAACGAGGTCCGGTAGGCCTTCTCGTCGTTGTTCTGGATCGCGGTGGTCAGTGCCTGAGTGGTCGGACCGGAGACCCCGGCCGCCGAGGCGACCGCACCGATCATTCCGGGCCCGTATCCGGCCACTTCACCGATCGGGGGGATCTGGTCGTCGGCGGACTTCGAGGCAATCGTGCCGCGGTACTTGTCGCAGAAGAATGTCGACAGCGTGGCGTTGTCGAGCGACTTGATCGCGGAAGCCTCGCCGGAAATGATCTGCCGGATCTGCTGCTCATCGGCAGGTGCGGCGGCGGCCAGCGCCGGTCCGCTGAGTGCGGCTGCCAGTGCGATCACACCGGCACCCACAAGGCGATTCTTCATCTGAAAGCTCCCATCGTCGGGTTTTGTCAAACCTTACCGAATGAAATGTCGCGTGCCCGGGCTTAGCTGTTACCGGTACATCGCGACCAGGAGCACCAGCCCTGCCAGCACGCCGATCAGCATCACGGCCTTGCGCAGCTTCCACACGAGAAGCAGGGCGATGGCGATGGCCGCAAGGGCGACAGGATTCGACGCGAGTTCAGAGACGGCCATGCGTCCACCATGTCACGGTGCCGGGGCAACGGGGCGCTTCGCCATGCGCATGAAAAGGGCCCTGACCGGGGATTCCTGGTCAGGGCCTTACTTCTAGCGTCGGGGTGGCGGGATTCGAACCCACGACCTCTTCGTCCCGAACGAAGCGCGCTACCAAGCTGCGCCACACCCCGCTTTGAAGCCACGCAAGGGTATCGCATCGAGGGCTTCGGTCGCGAATGCGTTGAGCCGCGGGCCTAAAAATCAGGCCTGACGTGCCCTTACGCCGTGAGGTCTAGCCCCAGTGGCCGGTGTCCTCGAACTCGGCCAGCCGCAGTGACGGCCCCTGCAGGTCGAATCCCTGCTCGGCGATCCACGCGTCGTCGAAATAGGTGTCGGCATAGCGGTCACCGGAGTCGGCCAGCAGCGTCACCACCGACCCGCTGACGCCCGTGGCGGCCATCTCGGAGATGAGCCGGAACGCGCCACATAGGTTGGTTCCCGTCGACGCGCCCACCCGACGACCCAGCACGGCGCTGGCATGCCGGGTAAGCGCCACCGACTCGGCATCCGGTATCTGCTCCATGCGATCCACCACCGTCGGTAAGAACGACGGCTCCACGCGGGGACGTCCGATGCCCTCGATGCGCGACGAAATCCCGGTCACCACCTCATGTCCCGCGATGTATGACGGGTAGAAAGCCGAGTTGTCGGGGTCGACCACGCATAGTTGGGTGAGGTAGCGCCGATACCGGATGTAACGCCCGATGGTCGCGCTGGTGCCGCCGGTGCCCGCGCCGACCACGATCCACGTTGGCAGCGGGTGCTTTTCGTGGTGCATCTGGTTGAAGATCGATTCGGCGATGTTGTTGTTGCCGCGCCAGTCGGTCGCGCGTTCGGCGTTGGTGAACTGGTCCAGATAGTGTCCGCCGGTCTTGTCGGCGAGCCGCTGCGCCTCGGCGTACACCTGCTGTGCTTGATCGACGTAATGGCAACTGCCGCCCTGTGATTCGATCAAGGCGATCTTGCTGGGGCTCGTCGAGGCCGTCATCACGGCGATAAACGGTAGCCCCAGTAGTTGTGCGAAGTAGGCCTCGGAAACCGCGGTCGACCCGGAGGAGGCCTCCACGATTGTGGTGTCTTCCCCGATGAACCCGTTGCACAGGCCATACAGGAAAAGTGAACGCGCCAAACGATGTTTGAGGCTCCCGGTGATGTGGGTGGACTCATCCTTGAGATACAGCTGTACATCCACGGCGTCGGCCCATGCCGCAGGCAACGGATATCGCAGCAGATGGGTGTCGGCGCTACGGCGGGCATCCGCCTCGATCAACCGGACCGCGTTATCGGCCCACGCGCGGCTCACGTCACTGCGCGGTGGCACTGGGGAGGCGGTCGCCGGATTCGGCGCCGGCCCCTTGACCGCGGACGCGCGCGGGCACCAGGGTCAGCAGCGTCGCCTCCGGGCGGCAGAAGAACCGCATCGGCGCGAACGGTGATGTCCCGATACCCGCCGACACGTGCAGCTGCATGTGCGAACCCCACTGTGACGGGCCCTTCACTCGGGAACGGTCTAGCTCGCAGTTGGTGACGATCGCCCCGTAGAACGGCAGGCACAGCTGCCCGCCATGGGTGTGACCGGCCATCACCAACTGGTAGCCGTCCTCGGCGAAGCGGTCCAGCACCCGAGGCTCCGGCGAATGGGTCAGCCCCAGTCGCAGCGTGGCCAGCGGATTCGGCATTCCGGCGATGGTGTCGTAGCGGTCCCGATGCAGATGCGGATCGTCCACCCCGGCCGCCGCGATCCGCACCCCGGCGACTTCCAGCTCGTGGCGGGTGTGGGTCATATCGTGCCAGCCGCGCTCGGTGAACGCGGCGCGCAGATCCTGCCATGGCAGCGGTTCACCGTGCTTGCGCTCGTCGCTCTTGTACAGATACTTAGCGGGGTTTTTCAGTCGCGGACCGAAGTAGTCGTTGCTTCCGAAGACGAAAAGCCCTGGGATCGAGAGCAAATCGCCGAGTGCCTGGACAACCGAGGACACCGCCTTGGGATGGGCCAGGTTGTCGCCGGTATTGATCACCAAGTCCGGCTGCCACTGTGCCAGCTCACGCAACCAGGCCTGTTTGAGGCGCTGACCGGGCCGCATGTGGATGTCGCTGATGTGCAGCACGCGCAGCGGAGAGGCGCCGGGATCGAGTACATCCATCGTCGCTTCACGGATGGTGAACGCGTTGCGTTCGATGACCGACGCGTACCCGATGCCCAGCGCGGCCGAACCGGCGGAGTAGGCGGCGGCCCGCTTGATAACCGTGTTGAACGACGTGTTCATCATCCGAGAGTAACTCCGAAAGCTGAGCGACCCCTGATCACCTGCGCGAAACGTGGCGAATTTCTCGTCAACGACCGAGAGCTAGATCACGGGGGCGGCGCCAGCACCGGCACGGTGATCGGCGGCAGGCCGGGGATATTCACGATCGTGGTGGTCATCTCGCCCGGCGGGCCGCCCAGGCCCGGAATGACGATAGGCGGCGGGGCAGGCGGGATGCCGTTACTCAGCATGATGGTGACGAGAGAGCCGGGGATGGTGGTTCCGGACGGGCTGGTTCCGACGACCTCGTTGAACGGTGCGGTGCTGTTCACCACGCTGGCCTGGTCGGCCACCCTGAATCCGGCCTTCTTGAGGACGTCACGTGCCTCGGATTCGCGCAGCCCGTTGATGCTGGGCACCTTGGAGCCCGGGCCTCCTTCGACATACCGCGGTTCAGTGGGCGGCAGCGCGGTAGGGCCGTAGTTCTCGGCAATCGGTTTCATGGCCTCGAACCAGGCCCGCGCGGGCTCATTGCCGCCGTAAAGGTTTCCGTCGCCGCACTTGCGCAGCGGGAACGAGCACAGATCGCCGGGGGTCGTCGAATCGTCGAAGATGTAGCTCGCCCCGGCCACGTTGTTGGTGAATCCCAGGAATGCCGAAGACCGATGTGCCTCAGTGGTTCCCGTCTTACTGGACAACGGCAGGCCCCAACCGACCGAACCCGCCGAACCTGCGGCGGTGCCGCCGGGCTGGTCGTCCTTGCTCAGGGCGTTGGCGAGGGTATTGGCGAGCCCGGTGGGTACCGCCTGCTCGCAGGCCTCGACCGTCGTCGGTACCTCTTTGCCGTGGCGGTCGAAGACCTTGTCGATGGGATTGGGCGGGCACCACTTGCCGCCTGAAGCCAAAGTGGCCGCCACATTGGATAATTCGAGAGCATTGACCTGGATGGGACCCAGTGTGAAGGAGCCCAGGTTGTATTTTTTGATGTAGTCCGCCAGGCTCTCGTCGCCCTCGGGGTCATAGGGCTTGGCGGTGCCCGCCTGCGCGTAGGAACGCATGCCCAACCTGACGGCCATATCGACCGCCTTGGACACGCCGATCGACTGAATCAGCTTGGCGAACGCGGTGTTCGGCGAGGTCGCCAGGGCATCGGTCACGCTCATTTGCCCGCGGTAGTTACCGACGTTCTTGACGCACCAATTGTCCTTGGGGCAGCCCTTGGTGCCATCGCTGCTGCCGAGGCCCTTGGCCGCGAAGGTGGGTGGCACGTCGAGCACGGTGTTGATCCCCATGCCCATATCCATGGCCGCGGCGACCGTGAAAATCTTGAAGATCGATCCGGCGCCGTCGCCGACGAGCGAGAACGGCTGCGGCTGCATGGTCTCGTTGGTCGCGCCATCCAGACCGTAGGTACGGCTGGAGGCCATGGCCAGGATGGGGTGGGCGGTCTGCCCGGGTTTGATGACGCTCATGACGTCGGCGACGCCGTTGAGCCCGGGGTCGGCGACGTGGGAGACGGCCTGCTTCACCGAGTTCTGGACATCGGGATCCAGGGTGGTGCGGATGAGATACCCGCCCTTCATCACCTGGTCCTTGCTGATCCCGGACTTGGTCAGGTAGTCGAGCACGTAATCGCAGAAGAAAGCGCGGTCGCCGGCGGCGATGCAGCCGCGCGGCAGCTCGTTGGGCTGGGGCAGCACACCGAGGGGCTGGGCCCTGGCGGCCAGTAGTTCACTCTTCTTCTCTGGGGCGTTGGCGATCATCGTGTCCAGCACCAGGTTGCGGCGCGCCAGCGCGCGTTCGGGGTTGACGTACGGATTCAGTCCGGAGGTGGACTGCACCATCCCCGCCAACAGCGCCGCCTGCTGCCAGTTCAGGTCCTTGGCGTCGACCCCGAAGTAGGTCTGTGCGGCATCTTGCACACCGAAGGAGTTGTTACCGAAGGACACCAGGTTCAGGTACCGGGTCAGGATCTCCTGCTTGGTGAAGGTGCGGTCCAGCCGCAGCGCCATCCGGATCTCGCGCAGCTTGCGCGCGGGGGTGGTCTCGATGGCGGCCTTACGTTCGGCGTCGGTCTTGGCCACCACCAGCAGTTGGTAGTTCTTCACATATTGCTGCTCGATCGTCGAACCACCGCGGGTGTCCTCGTCGCCCGAGGCGTACCCGGCCAGGCCGCCCAGCGTGCCCTTCCAGTCGACACCGTTATGCGAGGTGAACCTCTTGTCCTCAATGGATAACAGGGCCAGCTTGATGGTGTCGGCGATCTGGTCGGCGGGCACCTCGAAACGCCGCTGTGTGTAGAGGTAGGCAATCTTGTTGCCCTTGGCGTCTTCCACCGTGGTGACCGCGGGCACTTCACCCTCGAGCAGCTGCGTGGAACCGTTGGCCACGACATCGGATGCCCGATTGGATGCCAGCCCGAATCCGCCCGCGAAGGGGAACATCAGTCCGGCCAAGATCACCGCCGCGATAAGCCCGCAGCCCGCGAGCTTCGCGAGGGTCACCGTCTCGGGCGGGCGTTCTGACATACGCACAGGGTACGTGGCGTGCCCAGGGGTGTCTGCGGGTAGTTGATCGGTAACGCGGGGCCCCGAAAAGGCGATGAAAAGACGTTGTCGGCACAACCGTCCCAAAAAATTCGGATCAGGTGTTGCGTTGGAGATCCCTGACCACTAACTTGATCTCACGGTGTGATTCAAGTTACACACCGAGCGGACTGTGGCCCACGCCTCTTGTAGGCCGCTAGTGACAGACAGAAGGGATAGCCAGTGTCAGCTTCACGGCCAGCCATGAGTGCTTTACATACAGTGGGATCGATCGATGGTGGAGAAGCACGCATTGCCTGGGTCTCACAGGCCAGATGCAGACAAGGCGATCCTGACGAGTTGTTCGTCCGCGGAGCGGCACAGCGTAAGGCCGCAGTCATCTGCCGGCACTGCCCGGTGATGATGGAATGTGGTGCCGACGCTCTGGATAACCGGGTGGAATTCGGCGTGTGGGGTGGACTGACCGAACGGCAGCGCCGCGCGATGCTCAAGGCGCACCCCGAGGTGGAGTCCTGGGCGGACTTCTTCGCCGCGCAGCGCAAGCACAAGAGCGCCGTCTAACGCAGCGCGGTTAAACGCAGCGCCGTCTAATACCTAGCGCCGAGCGCGCGCTCAGGCACACCGATCCGTGAGGATTGGAGTACTTGAGTGCGCGCTCGTTGCGTTTCTAGGAAGCGACGCCGGTGATCTGATCGGCGATGGCGCGCAGCGCATCCACGTCAGAGACATCGAACGGGAGTGAAGGCACCCCGACGATCGGGACCGTGGGGTTGGCGCCGGTGAACCGTGACAGCAGCCGGATCTCCCGCTTGGCGGTCGCGGCGCGCTCGGCGTGAACCCGTAACATCGCCCCGGGCAGGCTGTATTCGCCCGATTCCTCGAGATTGTCCGCGACATCGATGGCGCGTTCGACGGTCAGGCTCGATAGCGTGGGGTGGGTGCGGTTAAGGATGAGCCCCGCCAGCGGCATGCCCTCCTGGCTCAGCCGCTCAACGAAGAACGTGGCCTCACGCAGTGCATCGGGTTCGGCGGCCGACACCACAACGAACTGGGTGCTGCGCCGGCGCAGCAGCTCGTAGGTGCGGTCGGCCTTCTCGCGGAATCCTCCGAACGTGGAGTCCAGTGATTGCACGAACATTGAAGCGTCGGAGAGCAATTGCGATCCGAGCACCGTCGACAGCGCCTTCATCGCCAGCCCGACGGCTCCGGTGACGATCCGCCCCAGGCCGCGGCTGGAGCCCAGCAGCATCTTCCAGAGGCGTCCATCCATGAAGCTGCCCAACCGCTTTGGCGCGTCTAGGAAGTCAAGGGCATTGCGGGACGGAGGAGTGTCCACGACGATCAGGTCCCATTTGTCTTCATGGAGAAGCTGCCCCAGTTTCTCCATGGCCATGTATTCCTGCGTGCCCGACATGGACGTGGCGACGGTCTGATAGAACTTGTTGTCCAGGATCGATTGTGCGCGATCGGATCCCGCGTGCTGGACCACCAGCTCGTCGAAGGTGCGCCGCATATCGAGCATCATCGCGTACAGCTCACCTTTGACGCCCTCGACGTGCACCTGTTGCGGCGTGTTGCCCAGCGCTTCGATACCCAGTGACTGCGCCAGCCGGCGTGCCGGGTCGATGGTGAGCACCACGACGGTGCGGCCGTACTCGGCGGCGCGTAGCGCGACTGCCGCGGCGGTGGTGGTCTTGCCGACACCGCCTGCGCCACAACAGACCACGACGCGGTTCTTGCGATCTTCGAGGATGGCCGCCATGTCCAAGACGGCAGGTGTGTTGCTCATCGGACTCCCTGCTCGGCCAGGCTCTCGGCCAGTTCGTAGAGGCTACCCAGGTCGACGCCGTCGGCCAGGGTGGGTAATTCCAGTCGAGGTATCTGCAGCTCGCCGAGCAGCTCTTCACTCTCGGCGCGCGCACGCATCCGTGTCGCATGCTCGATCGTCTCGGTGAGCAGACCGGCGAAGTCCGCGTCGGACAGAGTTACGTTGTTATCGGTCAACGCCTTACGCACCGCGTCGGCATCGACGACGCCCTCGGCCGCCTTGTCCAGATCCGCAGGCGACAGGTGCGGCACCACGGTTCGGTTGACGATGACGCTGCCGATCGGCAGCCCCATCCCGCTCAGTTCGGCGATGGCCTCGGCGGTTTCCTGCATGGGCAGCGCCTCAAGCAGGGTCACCAGGTGGATCGCCGTCTGATCCGAGTGCAGCAGCCTGCGCACTCCCTCGGACTGAGAGTGGATGGGGCCGCCCTTGGCGATATCGGATAGTGCCGACGTCACGTCGAGGAAGCGGGCGATGCGGCCGGTGGGCGGCGCATCGACCACGACGGCGTCGTACACATGCCGTCCTGACTTGTCGACGCGGACGATGCACTCCTTGATCTTTCCGGTCAGGATGACGTCTCGCAGACCCGGCGCGATGGTGGTGGCGAACTCAATGGCTCCGATCCGCTTCATCGCACGCCCGGCCAGACCGAGGTTGTAGAACATCTCGAGGTACTCCATGAACGCCGTCTCGATCTCGACGGCGAGGGCGTTCACCGCTCCGCCGCCCTCGGCGGTGGCGATCTTGAGTTCCTTGGGAGCCAGCGGAGGCACGTCGAAAAGCTGGGCGATGCCCTGCCTGTTTTCGACCTCGACCAGCAGTACCTTGCGGCCACCCGCGGCGAGTGCGAGGGCCAGGGCCGCGGCGATGGTGGACTTTCCAGTCCCACCCTTGCCTGTCACAAAGTGCAGTCGTGCATTCGCGACTCGTGCGGGCCAGGCATCTGACAAGGGCCCCGCCGCCGCATCGCTGGGGGAGTCAGGGGAAGTGTTCACCACGCACGCATGCTAACCGTCCATCATCGAGCCGATGTCAGAACGTCTGTGCTTGTCTAGGGTTGCGTGTATGACCGAACGCACCGCATGGGAGTACGCCACCGTCCCGCTGTTGACACATGCCACCAAGCAGATCCTGGACCAGTGGGGAAGTGACGGCTGGGAGCTGGTGAGCGTGCTACCCGGGCCCACCGGTGAACAGCACGTCGCCTACCTGAAGAGGTCGAAATGAGCACGCATAGTGCCCGGCTCGCCGAGCTCGGAATCGCACTGCCCGCCGTCGCGGCGCCCCTGGCCGCGTATCAGCCCGCGGTGCGCAGCGGCAACCACGTCTACACCTCCGGGCAGCTGCCCATCGTCGACGGCAACCTGGTTACCGCCGGCAAGGTTGGGGCCGAGGTCACGCCGGAGGATGCCAAGGCACTGGCCCGTATCTGCGCCCTCAATGCGGTCGCCGCGGTAGACGCACTCGTCGGGATCAACAATGTCGTGAAGGTGGTCAAGGTCGTCGGATTCGTCGCCTCGGCACCGGGGTTCACCGGCCAGCCCGGCGTGGTGAACGGGGCATCGGAGCTGCTGGGCGACGTATTTGGGGATGCCGGTGTGCACGCGCGCTCGGCCGTGGGCGTTGCGGAGCTGCCGATCAACGCCCCGGTGGAGGTGGAGATCGTGGTGGAGGTCAGAGCGGAAGTCTCCGCCTGATGCCCCATCCCGCCTACGGGCAACTGCGTCCGGTCACCGAGACCGCTTCGGTGCTGCTGGCCAACAACCCGGGAATGATGACGCTGGAAGGCACCAACACCTGGGTGCTGCGGGCGCCTGGCAGCGACGAGGTCGTCATCGTCGACCCCGGTCCGGGTGTCGCCACCGGTGACCCCGATGTGCATGTCGAGGAGCTGGCGAAGATCGGCAAGGTGGCCCTGGTTTTGGTGAGCCATCGGCATTTCGACCACACGGGTGGTGTCGACCGTCTGGTCGAGCTGACCGGTGCGCCGGTGCGCGCCGCGGACCCGGCGTGGCTGCGCGGCGATTCGGTCGCGCTGACCGACGGCGAGCGCGTCGACGTCGCGGGGTTGTCGATCGCTGTGCTCGCGACGCCTGGGCACAGCGATGATTCGGTGTCCTTCGTTCTCGAGGACGCGGTACTGACCGCCGACACCATCCTCGGACGGGGTACGACGGTCATCGCGCAGGACGGCGGAGGCTTGGGCGACTACCTGGAATCGCTGAAACGGCTACAGGGACTGGGTAAGCGGACGGTGCTGCCCGGCCACGGCCCCGAGCGGGGCGACCTGGCGGCGGTCTCGGCGGAGTACCTGGCGCACCGCGAGCAGCGTCTTGATCAGGTGCGCGGGGCGCTATCCGCGTTGGGTGAGGACGCCTCGGCGCGGCAGGTTGTCGAATTCGTGTACACCGATGTGGACCAGGCGCTATGGGGCGCCGCCGAATGGTCGGTGCAGGCGCAGCTGGACTACCTGCGTTCCTAACCAATGAATTACCTATGAATTCGATTCCCCTGGCCCTCACGGGATCGCTCAGCTGGGGTATCAGTGACTTCATCGGCGGGCATGCGAGCAAGCGTCGTTCCACGCTTGCCGTCCTCGCGCTGAGCCGGCCCGTCGGGCTGGCCGTGGTGGGGCTGGTGGCGCTGGTGACGTCGTCATCGCATTTTGATGCCCGCACACTGCTTGGAATGCTTTCCGGCCCCGCGGCTTTCACGGCTCTCTACGCGTTGTATCGCGCGCTTGCCATTGGGCCGATGGGTGTCGTCTCGCCCATCGCAGCGGTGGGCGCGGTGGTACCGGTCATCTGGGGTGCCATGATCGGACAATCACTTTCGGGACTGACATATCTGGGACTGGCAGGCACACTCGTCGGCGTCATGTTGTCCTCGGCTTCACAAGGGCTTGACGGACGGCGTCCCGGGCGGCAGGTGCTCGTGTGGTCGTTCTTTTGCATGGTGATGTTCGGGGTCTGCATGATCCTGCTCGCCGAGGCAGGCCGGTACCACCCCGTGGAGGCGGTGGTGGTTTCTCGCGCCACCGAGGTGGCGCTGATCCTCGTGCTCGGGGCCTTCAGCTGGAAGAGCCTGCGGGAGAACATGCGCCCGCCGTTCGGGGCGGTGCCCTTCGCAGGGGTGCTCGACACCTCGGCGATCCTGCTTTTCACCTACGCCTCGGCGCGCGGCAGCCTCGGCGTCGCGGCGGTGCTGTCCTCGCTGTACCCGGTGGTGACGGTGCTCATCGCGCGACTGGTACTCCATGAGCGGCTGAGCCGGATTCAACAAGCCGGAGCGGTGCTGACGCTGGCGTGCGTCGCGGTGGTGGCGTTCAGTGCATCACGCTGATGCACGAGTGCTAACGCGCGCGGCGAGCCAGACGCTCCGAGTCGGAGATCAGAACGCTCTTGCCCTCCAGCCGGATCCAGCCGCGGTGCGCGAAATCGGCCAGCGCCTTGTTCACGGTCTCGCGTGACGCGCCCACCAGCTGAGCGATCTCCTCTTGGGTCAGGTCGTGCGTCACGCGCAGCGCACCGCCCTCCTGGGTGCCGAACCGCTGGGCCAGCTGCAGCAGCTGCTTGGCCACGCGGCCGGGCACGTCGGTGAAGATCAAATCGGCGAGATTGTTGTTGGTGCGGCGCAGGCGGCGAGCCAACACCCGCAGCAGCTGCTCGGCGATCTCCGGACGGTCGGCGATCCAGGCGCGCAGTGCGTCCCGGTCCATCGACACCGCGCGCACCTCGGTGATGGTGGTGGCGCTGGACGTCCGGGGTCCGGGGTCGAAGATCGACAGCTCACCGAACATGTCCGACGGTCCCATGATCGTCAGTAGGTTCTCACGGCCGTCGGGTGATCGTCGGCCGATCTTCACCTTGCCGGTCATGATGATGTACAGACGGTCGCCAGGCTCGCCCTCGGCGAACACCGTGTGCCCGCGCGGAAAGTCAACCGGCTGCAGCTGCTTCGTCAGCGCCGAGATGGCACTCGGTTCGACACCCTGGAAGATTCCGGCCCTGGCCAGGATCTCGTCCACGTTTGCCCCTTACCCAAATTCGTTGGTCATGCTTGCGCTGGCCTGCTCGACATGAGTCTAAAGGCCAAGTCGCTAAAGAACGTGATCCAAGCTACACCGCTGCCCCACCGGCACGCAGTGAATCCACCACCGAATGCCGTGAGCGCATGGAGGGCACACCCTCGTCACGCAGGCGATTCATGGACGAACCGTTGATTCGTGGCTGGTTGTAGCCGTTTGTCGTGGCCTCGTACACCGCCTCCAACGACGGCTCGATGCGTTGCAGCTGACGCCGGTGCAAACCCTCGATGGCCGACGGCATGCCGTCGCGCGCGAGCCGATTCATATCCGATGGACTCGCTTGGTCCAGAAAATCGGCGACCTCACTCGGTTGCAAGGTATGCCGCATCAACCCGGCTTCCAGCCTTCCCAGCCCAAGGCTGGCAAGCATGAGAAGTCCGGGTACCAACAAACCGAATAGGCCCGACACGGGTTGAAGTAAACACGTCCAAGATCTCGGCGAGGTCACGAAAAACAACCGGTTTGTCCTGCGCAGGGATGCAATCGGCGGACGTGCTCACCCGTGCCGTGTCTCAGGCCCCCGCTACCCTGGGCTTGTGTCTGTGACCGGATCGGCCTCTAAGCCCAGAGCGAAATCGACGGCGAAGACGCCGGCCCCGGTCCGAACCTGGAAGCCCGAGACGCACGCGGGACTGGTCCGTCGGGCGCGCCGGATGAACCGCACTCTGGCGCAAGCATTTCCACACGTCTACTGCGAACTCGATTTCACCACGCCGCTGGAACTGGTGGTCGCCACCATCTTGTCGGCGCAGTGCACCGATGTCCGGGTCAACATGGTGACTCCCGCGTTGTTCGCCAAATACCGCAGCGCGGAGGACTACGCCGGGGCCAACCGGGCCGAACTCGAAGAAATGATCCGCACCACCGGCTTCTACCGAAACAAGGCGAACTCGATCATCGGGCTGGGCACCCAGTTGGTGGAGCGATACGGCGGCGAGGTGCCGCCGCGTCTGAAGGACTTGGTCACCCTGCCCGGCATTGGGCGCAAGACCGCAAACGTTGTTCTGGGCAACGCCTTTGACATCCCGGGCATCACCGTCGACACGCATTTCGGGCGACTGGTACGGCGTTGGGGATGGACCGAGGAAGAAGACCCGGTCAAGGTCGAGCACATCGTCGGCGAGCTGATCGAGCGCAAGGAATGGACCCTGCTCAGTCACCGGGTGATCTTCCACGGTCGACGCGTATGCCATGCGCGCAAGCCCGCCTGCGGGGTGTGCGTGCTGGCTAAGGACTGTCCGTCGTACGGGCTGGGCCCGACAGCTCCCGAACTGGCGGCACCGCTGGTGAAGGGGCCGGAAACCGAGCACTTGCTGGCCCTGGCCGGGTTGTGACGTGGCTCGGCTCAGCACCGGGGCACGGTGGACGATCGTCGGCGTGGTGCTGGTCGCCGCACTGATCACCGTCATGTTGTCGCAACAACGCGATCAGCGGCTGCCGGGGCCGCGGGGGCAGGATCCTGTCGCCGCGCGGGAACGCCGAGACGCCGACACCCCAGCAGCCCTCGCGGAGCTGCGTCGCCAGGCGCAACTGCCCCCATGCCCGACCGCGGGCAGCGGCCCGGGCATGCCGGAACTTGCCGGGATAACGCTGGAGTGCAGTGGTGCCGGGGTGCCGGTCGGCGCCGTGCTCGCCGGGCGTCAGGTAGTGCTGAACCTGTGGGCCTACTGGTGCGGTCCGTGCGCCGATGAGCTGCCGGCGATGGCCGAGGTGCAGCGCCGCGCGGGCGACAGGCTGACCGTTGTCACGGTGCACCAAGACGAGAATGAGGCGGCCGGGCTGGCCAAGCTCGCCGAGCTTCATGTCCGGTTGCCGATGATCCAGGATGGCGCCCGCCGTATCGCAGCCGCGCTCAAGTCACCGAATGTCATGCCCACCACGATTTTGATCCGCGCGGACGGTAGCGTTGCCCGAGTGCTACCGCGTTCGTTCACTTCGGCGGATGAGATCGGTGCCGAGGTGGAGCAAGCGTTGGGAGTGAGGTTCTAGGTCGTGACTGCCGATGAGCCGCTTGCGCGACGAGGATTGGCGACGGCGCCGTTGACGCCTGGCGCTGCTCCTGACTGGATGCGACCGCTGGTGGACAATGCCGCGGGCGTCAAAGACATCTATGGCCGAGGCGTGCACCCCGCGATCAAGGCGGTGCTACGGGCGCGCAAGCTGCCCTCCTCCGGGCGGCCGGCGGCCGTTTTGGTGCTGGTATCCGCGGACGGAACGGTGACCGACCCCACCGAGGCAGATCTGTTGCTCACGGTGCGGGCATCGACCCTGCGTCAGCACAGCGGCCAGGTGTCGTTTCCGGGCGGCGCTACGGATCCTGAGGACGGGGGGCCGGTGGGCACGGCATTGCGTGAGGCCCACGAGGAGACGGGGCTGGACCCCGTTCGCGTGCAACCGCTGACGGTGATGGACCCGCTATTCATCCCTCCGTCCGGTTTCCACGTCTCGCCGGTGCTTGCGTACTCACCCGATCCCGGTCCGGTCCTTGCCGTCGATCCGGGCGAGACCGCCGACGTTTCGCGCGTGAAGATCGGTGACCTGGTCAACCCAGCGAATCGGATCATGGTGACCAAGAAGACTTTTGGTATTCGTTATAGCGGCCCGGCCTTCCTGCTGCCGGGGATGCTGGTGTGGGGCTTCACCGGGCAGATCATCGCGGCGATGCTGGAGGTGTCCGGCTGGGCACAGCCGTGGGACACTCGTAACCTTCGTGATCTTGATGAGCTACTGGCCGAGCACCTGGGAGGGTCGGTATGAACCTGAATCCATCGCAGTGGCTCGATATCGGAGTCATCGCCGTCGCATTCATCGCGGCGGTGTCCGGATGGCGTTCTGGCGCATTGGGTTCCCTGATGTCTTTCGTCGGGGTGATTTTGGGTGCGGTGGCGGGAATCATGCTGGCCCCGCATGTGGTGGGTAACCTGGAAGGGGCGCGCACCAAGCTGTTCGCCTCGCTCCTGCTCATCCTCGTCCTGGTGGTCATCGGGGAGGTCGCGGGCGTGGTACTGGGCCGGGCCATGCGTGGCGCCATCAAGAATCGGGCGCTACGTGCTGGCGATTCGGTGGTGGGGGTCGTGCTGCAGGTGGCCGCCGTCTTGATTGCCGCATGGCTGCTGTCCATCCCGATGCAAAGCTCCGCTCAACCGAATATCTCTGCGGCAGCACGTGAATCGAAGGTGCTCAGCCAGGTCGACAAGTATGCCCCGGACCAACTCCGGAAGGTTCCCAACGATCTGTCGAAACTGCTGGATACCTCCGGGCTGCCCAGCGTGTTGCAGCCATTCGGCAAGACTCCCATTGCGGCCGTCGACGCGCCGGAATCAACCTTGGCCGACGGTCCGGTGGTGCGCGGAGCCGAGCCGAGCGTCGTCAAGATCAAAGGCATTGCCCGCAGCTGCCAAAAATCACTTGAGGGAACCGGATTCGTCATCGCTCCGCACCGAGTGATGTCGAATGCCCACGTGGTAGCCGGCACGAATAGTGTCACCGTGGAGTCGGCAGGGCAGACCTTCGACGCCGCGGTGGTGGCCTACGACCCCAATGCGGACATATCGATCCTCGCAGTTCCGGATATGCCGGCGGCGCCGCTGGTCTTCGCGCCCCAGCCGGCCAAGACCGGGGACGACGCCATCGTGCTGGGCTATCCGGGTGGGGGGAACTACCGGGCGACACCGGCGCGGGTCCGGGAGATCATCGAACTGAATGGCCCCGACATCTACCGGTCCACCACAGTCACCCGCGAGGTGTACACCGTGCGAGGCTCGGTGCTGCAGGGCAATTCAGGCGGCCCGTTGATCGACACGGAGGGTCGGGTGCTCGGGGTGGTCTTCGGGGCGGCGATCGACGATGACGACACCGGCTTTGCGCTCACCGCCAAACAGGTCAAGGATCAGCTCACCAAGGCGGAGCTCGCCGACCCCGTCGGCACCGGCACCTGTATCTCCGCGCCCGAGGCCAACAAGGCGCCGGAGCAGCCCGTCAACGCGCCGCACGCAGTCACCGGCGCCCGATAAAACTCCGTAGGTGTTCGTTGACGGTCGCGGGATCTTCCTCGTGGCCGTAGTGGCCCACCCCGCGTAGCGCGGCGAACTGGCCGTGGGGCGCGAATCGCAGTGACCGGTGCACCGGGTCGGCGAGCACGTAGGGATCGGTATCGCCGCGCATGTGGAGCACGGGGACAGACAGTTCTCGATTCATTGAGCGCATGAAACGCCAACCTTCGCTGCGCAATTGGCTGCGCACCGCCCACCGCTGGTACTCCAGTGCGCAGTGGGCCACGCCCGGGATGGCGATCGCGGTGCGTAGCTCGCTGATGGTCTCGGCGAAATCGTCGGTGGTGGTCCAGTGCGCACCCGCCCGCGAGCGCACCAGTCGTTCCAGCTCGGCGCCGTGATGACGTATCAGGGTGCGTTCGGGGAAGATCGGCACCTGATAGCGCATCAGCGAGGGCAGCAGAGCCCCACCTTGTCCGGTTCCGCGGAAGGTGGCGGTGCGTAAGGCGATCGGGTGCGGTGAACTCACCACTGCGATGGCATCGACAAGACGCGGATGCAGGTTGGCGGTGGCCCAGCAGACCAGCCCGCCCTCGGCATGCCCGACGAGCGTGGCCGACGTATGGCCTAGCGCGCGAATCAATCCGGCGGTATCTCCGGCCAGTGTCCATCCGTCGTATCCACGCGGCGGCTTGTCACTGCCCCCGTAGCCGCGCAGATCGACCGCCACGACGCGGGCATCCCTCAGCTCGCGAAGCTGATGACGCCAGGACCACCAGAAGGACCCGAATCCGTGCAGCAGCAATACGAGTGGTCTGCTGGTGACGGGCGTGTTCGGCGGGTTGGCGTCTTCGTTGTTGGTGGCCTCCACCACGTGAAACCGAATTCCATTGGCATGCACGTCGAAATGGCGCCATGGGCCGACGATGCGGACCACGGATGGGTCGGGATGTCGGGCCGTCTGGTCAAACAGCATGGATGTGTCGGTATCGAGCCGACGTCGATCGGCTACCAGCCCGACGGGTCTGCGGGCTTGGCCGACTTGGTCAGTGCCGGAGTCTCATCGTCCCGTGAGGTGAATACGGTCCGTGTTTCCTTGACGGAGGCGATGGTGTCGCGTGGTCCCCGGATTCGTCTGACCTGGAGGAAACCGATCAGCACTGCGAGGATGGCGACGAACACCATGGCGGCGAAGATGATCAGGTAGGAGGCCCACGCGGGCAGCCACATCTTGAGGATCTCGGCAGCGAAAAAGAAGAAGAAGAACGTCGAGTAGAAGAGGACGACGAGCGCCGCGATGAAGAAGACGCTGCCCGCCACACCCTTCTTGACGTCCCGGACGACCTCGGCGCGGGCCAGCTCCACCTCGGCGCGCACCAGGGCGGAAACCTGGGCGGTGGCATCACGGACGAGATTGCCGATGGTGGGTTCGCCGGTGCCGGTCGCGTTCGGATCGGACAGCGGGATGGCGGCGACTGTAATCGGAACACCATTGCTGTCTGTGCGGTAGTTGCGGCTTCCAGGGCTGCTCACTGTGCTCCCTCCGTGTCCCTTGCGGGTCCGGTGTGATTCCGGTGAAAACTAGTGCGGCCTATGTTGCCACGTCGGTAGCGCCGGGGCTGCGGCGCGTCTGACCTGAGGGCGTCGTTACCCAATCGATAACACTGTGACAGAAGTGGCCAGTGTGAATCTTGTTTAGAATAGGGGCAGGCATGGCCGACGGGGGAGAGATGCGGCCGGAATGAGAAAGGCTGCACCGATGAGCCGCATGCGCGATGAGGCTAAAGCGCCGAAGAGGTCATCGGTGCTGCTTGTGCGGTACGGGCTGCCGGTCCTGATCGCACTGTTCGGCCTCGTCGTGGGTGTGTCTCCAGCCGGTGCGGCTCCCGCGGCCGGCGCCGATGACAAGGTGCCCATGGGCGGAGGAGCCGGACTGATCATCAACGGCGACACCCTCTGCACGCTGACGACTATCGGTCACGACAACAAGGGCAATTTGGTGGGCTTCACCTCGGCACACTGCGGCGGTTCGGGCTCGCAGGTGGCCTCGGAGGACTTTCCCAAGAAGGGCGTGCTCGGCAAGTTCGTCAACGGCAATGAGCAGTACGACTACGCGACCATCCAGTTCGATCCCGAGAAGGTGCAGCCGGTGAACACCTATAAGGGCTTCACCATCACCGGAATCGGGCCGGACCCGCAGCCGGGTGATATCGCGTGCAAGCTGGGTCGTACCACCGGCAACTCATGCGGCGTGACCTTCGGAGCGGGAGCCGAGCCCGGCACATTCATCAATCAGGTCTGCGGACAACCCGGGGACTCGGGTGCGCCGGTCACCGTGAACGGTCAGCTGGTGGGAATGATCCACGGCGCCGCCACCAAGCTGCCGGTGTGCGTCATCAAATACATCCCGCTGCACACGCCGACCACCACATACTCCATCAACACCGTGCTGGCCGATATCAACGCCAAGAACCGCACCGCCGGAGTGGGGTACACCCCGGTCGGCTAGATCCCCACCGAGCGCGAGCCTGGCGCGGAAATCAGGTCGAATTTCCGCGTGATGCTCGCGCTCGATTCGGGTGGACCTACTTGCTGGCCCTGATCGCCTCGAAGACACTGGGGTCGACCAGTGTCGAGGTATCGCCCAGCTCGCGTCCCTCGGCCACATCACGCAACAGCCGTCGCATGATCTTGCCGCTGCGGGTCTTGGGCAGCTCGGGCACCACGTGAATCTCGCGCGGCTTGGCGATGGGCGAGATCTCCTTGGACACCTGGGCTTTCAGGTGTGAGACGAGCTCGTCACCCTCCACGGTATGGCTGGCCTTCAGAATCACGAACGCCACGATGGCCTGCCCCGTCGTGTCGTCGGAGGCGCCGACGACGGCGGCCTCGGCGACACCTTCATGTCCGACAAGTGCGGATTCCACCTCGGCGGTGGAGATTCGGTGACCAGAGATGTTCATGACGTCATCGATGCGACCCAGTACCCAGATGGCTCCGTCGCTGTCATAGCGGGCGCCATCGCCGGCGAAGTACCAGCCCTTCTCGGCGTAGCGGGACCAGTAGGTCTCTTTGAACCGCTCCGGATCGCCCCAGATGCCGCGCAGCATCGACGGCCATGGCTGATCGAGAACCAGATACCCGGTGACGGGCTCATCGCCGCTCGCCGACTCAAGCCGATTCCCCTCGTCATCAACGATTTTCGCGGAGATGCCAGGTAACGCGCGCATTGCCGAACCTGGCTTGGTGTCGGTGATGCCCGGCAGCGGGGAGATCATCGCCGAGCCCGTTTCGGTCTGCCACCACGTGTCGACGATGGGGGTGCGGTTGCCGCCGATGACCTCCCGGTACCAGCGCCAGGCCTCCGGGTTGATCGGCTCACCGACGCTGCCGAGCAGTCGCAGGCTGGACAGGTCATGCGCGAACGGGATCTCGCGGCCCCACTTCATGAACGTCCGCACCAATGTGGGAGCGATGTAATAGATGGTGACGCCGTATTTTTCGATGATCTCGAAATGCCGGTGCTCGTTCGGGGAGGTGGGTGTGCCCTCGTACACCACCTGGGTGGCACCGTTGGACAGTGGGCCGTAGACGATGTAGGTGTGACCGGTGACCCAGCCGATATCGGCTGTGCACCAGTACACGTCGGTCTCAGGCTTGAGGTCGAAAATGTTGAAATGCGTGTACGAGGTCTGTGTCAGGAAGCCGCCGGAGGTATGCACGATGCCTTTGGGCTTTCCGGTCGTACCCGATGTGTACAGCAGGAACAGCGGATGTTCGGAGTCAAAGGACTCAGGGGCATGAGTGGTATCGGCGCGGGAAACCGTCTCGTGCCACCATAGGTCGCGCTCCTGGGTCCATCCGACGGGAATCTCGGTGCGGCGCACCACGAGAACATGTTCAACGGAACTCGGTTCGCCCCCTAAGGCCTCGTCCACGGCGGCCTTCAGCGGAGCCGCGGTACCACGGCGCCATTGTCCATCGGAGGTGATGACGAGCTTGGCCTGGGCGTCGTCGATGCGTGCCCGCAGCGCGGCCGCGGAGAATCCCGCGAATACCACCGAATGCATCAGGCCCAGCCGCGCACATGCCAGCATCGCCACGATCGCCTCGGGCAGCATCGGCATGTAGATGGCTACCCGGTCACCGGAAACCAGGCCCAGCTCAGTCAGATAGTTGGCCGCCTGGCTGACCTGAGCCAGCAGCTCGGCGTAGGTGATGGTGCGCGTGTCACCGGGTTCGCCCTCCCAGTGGATGGCGACGCGGTCACCGTTGCCGGCCTCCACGTGCCGGTCGACGCAGTTGTACGCGACATTGAGCTTGCCGCCGACGAACCATTTCGCGAACGGCGCATCGGACCAGTCGAGCACCTCCCCGAAGGGCTCGCTCCAGTGCAGGCGGCCCGCCTGCTGCGCCCAGAACCCGAGCCGGTCCTCCTCGGCCGCCTGATACAGGTCGGCGGTCGCGTTGGCTGTCGCCACGAACTCTGGCGACGGCGGGTAGCGATCCGGTTCGGTGCTGATTTCAGTCATCTGATCTGGCCTTTCTGCCATAGACAGGTCCGCTTCGAGAGCCTAGTGGGCGGTCTCGGTTACCGAGAAGTAATTGAGGTCGTCGTTCAGATTCGGGCGTGGCGGTGTGTCGATGAAGAGACATCGGCGTAATACCCGCCTATGGTTCGTCCTACCTATTTCAGCTACCGAAGGAAAGGATGAGGATGAGGTTCCGCCAACTGGCCGTAGCGTTGCTCGTTGGTGTTGCCGCGCTCCTTCCCTCCGGCTGCGGTGACCTCGTGACTCCGGCGCCGCCGGGCTACTTCAGCATGTACATCACCGAGCCCGAGCACACCTTGGTGCCGGGAAACACCACAGAGAATCAGGGTGGTCGGATCCTGCGCTCGCTATTTACCGCGCTGGTCGAGTTCAACAACGACACCGCCGAGGTGGAATACACCGGTGCGGCCGAATCGGTCACCAGTCATGACAACGTCAACTGGACGATAAAGCTCAAGCCTGGATGGACATTCCACAATGGCGAACCGGTGACATCCCAATCCTACGTGGATGCATGGAACTACACCGCCCTGAGTACCAACGCCCAGGGTTCCTCGAGTTTCCTCGCCAATATCGAGGGGTTCGATGATCTGCAGGGCGACCCGAAGAACAAGATCCCCCCGCGGGCGACACGGATGCGCGGATTGCATGTCGTGGATGACCTGACGTTCACGGTGCGGCTGAACACTCCGTTCGCGATTTACCCGATGACCTTGGGGTACACCGCGTTTCTCCCGTTGCCCAAGGCTTTCTTTCGGGATCCGGCCAAGTTCGGGGTGCACCCGATTGGCAACGGTCCGTTCAAGGCGGACGGCGATTGGGTGCGCGGCGTCGGATTCACACTGAGCCGCTATGACCAGTACGCCGGCCCGAAGAAGGCCAAGTCCAAGGGCCTGATTTGGCGGGTCTACACCGAGGGTCTGACCGCGTATACCGATATGCAGGCCGGCGCCCTTGATATCCAGCTCGACCTGCCCGACTCCGCGTACGAGAACGCCAGAGCCGAATTCGGATCGGCCTTTCTCGAGCGGCCACGCCCGGACATCACCTCGCTGGGCTTCCCGATGTATGACCCGCGCTTTGGGGATGTGCGTGTGCGCCAGGCAATTTCCATGGCCATCGATCGCGAGGCAATTACCCAGGTGATCTTCTCCGGCACGCGTACGCCGGCCACCTCCTACGGTTCGGCGGTGGTCTACGGGTATCGCAAGGGGGCGTGCGGAAAGCTATGCGAGCTGCACGTCGATGAGGCCAATAAGCTGCTCGATGACGCTGATTTCGATCGAAGCAAGCCCGTCGAGCTGTGGTACAGCTCGTCGAGCACCGGAGCGCTGTCGTGGGTGCAGGCCATCGGAAATCAGCTGCAGTCCAACCTAAAAGTGCCCTATATCCTCAAGAGCCTGCCGTGGTCGCAGTTCCTGCCGTTGCAGGACAGCAAGGGGATGACAGGACCCTTCCGGTCCGGATGGGTGATGGATTACCCGTCGATCTACAACTTCCTGGAGTCGTTGTACGGCACGGTGGCCCTTCCTCCGGCCGGCTCGAACTACGTGTTCTACAGCAATCCGGCGTTCGATGAGCTGCTGCGGCAGGGCAACAACCAACCGACCGTGGAGCTCGCCACCAAGGCGTACCAGAAGGCGGAAGACTTGTTGTTCAAGGATCTTCCGGCCGCCCCGCTGTTTTATGAAGTAAATCAAGCGGTGCATTCCAAGCGGGTGAGCAATGTCAAGATAGGCATCCAAGACTGCATCGAGTACGCCGATGTGGAGGTCACGCAATGACCGCCAAACTTCTTGATGTCCGGCACTTCTGGCAGAACGCGGGCATGTTTCGATACATCGTGAAACGCCTGCTGCTGGCCGTCCCGGTGCTCATCGGAACGTCACTGCTCATCTACGCCCTGGTGTACGCGCTACCGGGCGACCCCATTCGGGCACTGGCGGGCGATCGCCCTTTCACTCCCGAGGTCATGGCGCAGCTACGTGAACGCTTTCACCTCAACGATCCGTTCTTGGTGCGCTATGGCAAGTACATCGTGGGCTTTCTGCACGGCGACTTCGGTACCGACTTTCAGGAACGCCCTGTGGCGCACACTGTTTCGCAGCGACTGCCGGTGACCTTGAGGCTCACGGTGGTGGCAGTGGCATTCGAGACGATCATCGGCATCACTGCCGGAGTGCTGTGTGCTGTGCGCCGGGGATCGTTCTACGACAACCTGGTCCTCGTCACGACGACACTACTGGTCTCGATGCCGGTGTTTGTGCTCGGCTTCTTGGCGCAGTACCTGTTCGGCTTCAAACTCGGCTGGTTCCCCATCGCCGGAATCCGGGACGGCTGGTACAGCTTCCTACTACCCGGACTGGTGTTGGCCTCACTGTCCATGGCCTATGTCGCCCGCCTTACCCGGACTTCGATGCTCGAAACGATGGACGCCGACTATGTCCGCACTGCCCGCGCCAAGGGCATCTCCGAATCGCGCATCCTGCTGCGGCATACTCTGCGTAACAGCCTAATTCCGGTCGTCACGTTCATCGGCGCCGACGTAGGTGCCCTGCTGGCGGGTGCCGTCGTCACCGAGTCGGTGTTCAACATCCCGGGACTGGGGAGGGCGACATTCGACGCCGTCCGAAACCAGGAGGGTGCCGTGGTGGTGAGCATCCTGACGCTGATTGTCTTCTTCTACATCTTCTTCAATCTCGTCGTCGACATCCTGTACGCGCTGCTGGATCCGAGGATTCGCTATGAGTGACCCTGTGCACGCACCGGGCCCGGTGTCGGGCCCCGACGCCGCTGCCGAATCACTGGTGGAGCAGGCGGACCTCTGGGGTAACGCGTGGAAATACCTGCGCCGCAGTGGCTTCTTCATCACCGGATCGATCTTGTTGACGATCCTGGTCTTGATGGCCTTGGCTCCACAGCTGTTCACGTTCGGGAAGGATCCCCGCGAGTGTGACCTCTATCAGGCCCGTAAGGGGATCAGCGCAGCCCATTGGCTGGGTACGGACCTGCAAGGCTGCGACTACTACGCCAACGTGGTCTATGGGGCCCGGGTGTCATTGACGATCGGGCTGATCGCGATGGTGGGAGTTCTGATCATCGGCGTCTTCGTTGGGGCGCTGGCGGGATATTTCGGGGGCGTCGCTGACTCCACTTTGTCCCGGTTGACCGATGTTTTCTACGGAATACCAACGATTCTGGGCGGAATGATCCTCTTGTCCGTAGTCGGTCATCGCACAGTGTGGAGCGTCGCAGGTGCGCTGATCGTGTTCGGCTGGATGACGTCGATGCGGCTCGTGCGGTCCAGCGTTATGGCCATCAAACAGAGCGACTATGTTCAGGCCGCCATCGCGTTGGGAGCGCCGACATGGCGAATCCTGCTGCGACACATACTTCCCAATGCATTGGCGCCGGTCCTCGTATACGCCACCATCGCGGTGGGCAGCTTCATTGCCGCGGAGGCCACGCTCACCTATATGGGAATCGGCCTGGAGTTGCCCGAGATTTCGTGGGGGCTGCAGATCAATGACGGACAATCCCGTTTTGCTACCACGCCAAGACTGGTGATTGTTCCGGCTCTGTTTCTCTCGGCCGCGGTACTGGGCTTCATCATGGTTGGTGACGCCCTCCGGGATGCACTCGATCCGCGGAGGAGGTAGGTGGCGGTGTCCACAGATTCCGTGATCGAGATCAGCGATCTCACGGTCGATTTCGAGGTCGACAAACAATGGGTGCCGGCCGTCAAGGGCGTCTCGCTTACCGTCGCCAAGGGCGAGGTACTCGCTATCGTCGGCGAGTCCGGCTCGGGAAAGTCCACGACCGCCATGGCCATTCCGGCACTGTTGCCCTCCAGTGCACGGATTGAAGGAAGCATCAAGCTCAACGGTGCCGAGCTGCTCGGTGCCACCAATGACGAGCTGCGCGAGGTGCGCGGCAAGGATGTTGCCGTCATCTTCCAGGAGCCGATGACGGCACTGAATCCCGTGTACACCATCGGCTGGCAGATCGCCGAGGCCGTGTGTGCGCATAAGAAGATGACGCGTAGGCAGGCACGCGATCGCGCCATCGAGCTGCTTGAGCTGGTGGACATGCCTGAGCCGCAGAAGCGGGTCAAGCACTACCCGCACCAGCTTTCCGGCGGGCAGCGTCAGCGCGCGATGATCGCGCAGGCTCTTGCGCTAGATCCAGGGCTGCTGATCGCCGATGAGCCCACCACCGCGCTCGATGTGACCGTCCAGGCCGAAATCCTTGATCTCATGCGCGATCTGCGGCATCGCATCGACGCCGGGATCATTCTGATCACGCACGACATGGGTGTGGTGGCCGACATGGCGGACCGGATCATGGTGATGAAGGACGGTGCGGTCGTCGAGGAGGGGGATGCCGACGGCATCTTCCACCGGGCACAGCAGCCGTACACGCAGCAGCTGCTGGCGGCGGTTCCGCACCTGGGTGCGACGCTGCACGATACTGACGAATCTTTTGAACCGGCAAGCGATCTGGCGCTGAAGGTGGAGCGTGCGGTCATCGAGTATCCGGGCCGCGGGGGAAGTTTTCGCGCCATCGACGATGTGTCCTTCTCCATCGGTAGGGGTGAGGTGGTGGGCCTCGTCGGTGAATCGGGATCCGGGAAATCCACCATCGGGCGCGCCGCGGTGGGGCTACTCAAGGTGACGTCGGGAACCATCTGCGTTGCCGGGCAGGATATTTCGAAGGCTAACCGCAAACAGCTGCGGGACATCCGCAGCAAGGTGGGGGTGGTGTTCCAGGATCCGGGATCCTCGCTGAATCCGCGATGGCCGATCGGTCAGTCAATTGCCGAGCCGTTGACCTTGCACACCGATATGGGTCGTTCCCAACGGGAAAGCAGGGTCAAGACGCTGCTGGATCAGGTGCAGTTGCCCGCGAACATGCGAAACCGCTTCCCCCATCAGCTCTCCGGTGGGCAGAGGCAGCGTGTCGGCATCGCGCGGGCCTTGGCGCTGGAGCCGACACTGCTGATCGCCGATGAACCGACCTCGGCGCTGGATGTTTCGGTGCAGGCGCGGGTGCTCGAACTATTCGCCGAGCTGCAACGTGAGCACGGGTTCGCTTGTTTGTTCATCAGCCATGACCTGGCGGTCGTCGAATTGGTGGCGAGCCGCATCGCGGTGCTCAACCATGGCCGCCTCGCTGAATTCGGTTCTGATAAACAGGTATTGACCGCGCCGACGGATGACTACACCAAACGTCTGCTGGCGGCGGTTCCGGTTCCCGACCCCGAGCAGCAGCGAATCCGGCGCGAGGAGCGCAAGGCGTTGCGGTGAGTCTCTTGGACGATGCGCCATTCAGTACGGTTAGGGCACCATGACTGATCCACTCGCGCCGCTGGCCACCTTGCCGGGAGTATCCGAAGCCGCCGAATCTGCTCGTGACGCGCTGAGCAAGGTGCACCGTCATCGCGCGAATCTGCGGGGATGGCCGGTGACCGCGGCCGAGGCTGCGGTGCGGGCGGCCAGGTCCTCATCGGCGCTGGACGGTGGCTCGATGAAGCTGAGCGCCGATGGAGCGGTGGATGACCCGATACTCGCCGGCGCGCTGCGTGTGGGCCAGGCCCTCGATGGAGATGCGCTCAGCCAGATGACGTCGGTGTGGTCGCGCGCGCCGCTGCAGGCCTTGGCGCGTCTCCATGTGCTGGCGGCCACCGGCATGGCCCATGAGGACACCCTGGGACGGCCGCGCCCCGGCGTCGATACCGACCGGTTAGAGCTGTTGGCGCAGCTGATCTCGGGTGGAACATCGGTGTCCGCCCCTATTCTTGCGGCGATTGCACACGGGGAACTATTGGTGCTGAACCCATTTGGTTCCGCAGACGGTGTGGTCGCCCGCGCGGCGTCCCGGCTGGTGACAGTGTCGCGCGGTCTTGATCCGCATGCGCTCGGTGTTCCCGAGGTGATGTGGATGCGGCAATCGGGCAGGTATCGAGAGCTCTCCTCCGCTTTCGCGGAGGGGACGCCTGAAGCCGTCGGCGCGTGGATTATCTTCTGCTGCCAGGCATTAGCGGCAGGTGCTGCTGAGGCGACATCGATCGCCGACACCGCGTCGACCTGACGGAAGCGTGTCGGCACATAAAAACGGGCGACGGTCCGAATAAATCGGCCCGCCGCCCGTTAGCACGGATCCTCCGGTTACCAAGCGTGCAATATGGGTTGTGTGGGTGGCCTCGGCGCTTTCACGACGCTTCAAACTCGGACTTCACCCAAGAAGTCTGATGAGTCATCTCTGTCCGCGATTACGCAGGCCCACAACGCTTCTGCCCTTGTCGCGGCGTGCTCCGCGTGGGTGCCGTGGTCCGTGCTGGGAATCCTAGGTCGGGAGATCGATTCTTCTCTTCCGAGTCGACCTTGGCCTTGCCAGGCTTCCGTACCTTCTTTCTACACTGAGACGACGGTCACATCAAGGGGCAATTCCAATGGTCACTACTTTGTTACGTGCGTGCCAAAAGTGACGAGTGTCTAGTATTGCGTCCGCAACTTGCGGATCAACGAATAGGTAAGTGCCCCAGCGGCAATGGCACTCAGTCCAACAGCGGCGGTGGTGGCTGCCGCGGCGCCGGAGGGAACCGGTATCCGATCGCCCAGCGATACGGGCCGCGAGAACGTCAGCACCGGCCACCCGCGCGCCATGGATTCCTTGCGCAGCGCTCGATCCGGATTGACGGCTGTCGGATGACCGACAGATTCCAACATCGGTAGGTCGGTAATCGAATCCGAGTAGGCGTAGCAGTGTTCCAGTGGATAGCCCTCGCGTTTGGCGAGTTCCTGGATCGCCGCCACCTTCCCTTCGCCGTAGCAGTAGAAGGCGACATCGCCCGTGTACTTCCCGTTCTCCACCACCATGCGCGTTGCCATCGCGTGGGTTGCGCCGAGGGCACGAGCGATGGGAGCGACAATCTCTTCGCCCGAGGCGGAGACCACTACAACATCGCGGCCGCAGAGCTTGTGGTCGGCGATCAGGTCGGCGGCCTCGGCGAACACCAGCGGATCGACGATGTCATGCAGCGTCTCGGCAACGATCGCCTTCACCTGCTCGACGTCCCAGCCCGTACACATATTGGTGAGGTGCGTACGCATGCGATCCATCTGGTCGTGATCGGCGCCGGACAGCAAGAAGAAGAATTGCGCGTAACTCGATTTCAGGACAGCGCGTCTATTTATTAGGCCCTGGTCGAAGAACGGCTTACTGAACGCGAGTGTGCTCGACTTTGCGATCACGGTCTTATCCAGATCGAAGAAGGCTGCCGTCCTGAGAGCCTGCCCGGTGTCCGTGGGCTGGCTCATGGCCGCGGCATCCCGGTCCTCAACGGAAGGAAAGGGCCCGGGTTCCGTTGCGTGGTCGGTCACAGCTCGAGGATAGATCTCGCCGGGTTCGCCGTCGTGTCCATCTGGAAAGTCGCAGTTCAACGGGGGTGGTCTGGTAACGCGGCAGCGCCAGAAGAAGGGTTGCCTTTCTTTCGCTTTTTTCGGCCGATTGGTCTTGCCACCCTCACCCGGTTCGTGTGTATAGTGGGGTTACTCGGCTATGCCGAGTGTGTCTCAGCCCGACCCCCCGGGGCTGAAGCACGACGACCCTCGCCTCCTCCCCCCCTGGCGAGGGTCGTCCTCTTTTCTGGGGACGTTTATCACCGGTTTTTGCGGTTCACCTCGGATTTATCCACAGATTCGTATCCATCCCCAATCGCTGTGAGGCCTCTGGCGCTTCCTCCGTGGAACCTCGATGGTGGAGCGTGTGGAGGGAATCGCGGGGGAGCCGATTGTCGTAGCCATGTGCGATCGAGCTCTTGGCAACGACATCGAACGGATTGTCGCGGCGACCGGTAAACCATTGATCCTCGCTACTGACGCCGGCGCGATCAGCAGGCAGGCGTGGACCCGTGCGAGCGCCGTGGTGCTCGACGGCGCGGACCCGTCGCTGGATATGGTCACTCGACTGCCGCGTCGCGCGCGGGTGCTGCTCGTTTCTCGGGACGAGCCGACGAGTGAGACGTGGCGCAGGGCGGTCGCGGTGGGTGCCGAGCAGGTGCTCGCGTTGCCCGAGGATGAAGCCAGGCTCATCGAGGCCTGTTCTGCGATACGCCCCACCGCCGGCTCGGGCCATTCTCCAGTGATTGCTGTGGTGGGTGGACGTGGTGGGGCCGGTGCATCGGTGCTGTGCGCCGCGATTGGTCTGAGTACACCGGGCGGTGCGCTCATCGTGGATGCCGATCCGTATGGCGGTGGTATTGACCTGTTGCTGGGGTGGGAGGACGTCGAGGGCCTGAGGTGGCCGGATATCGATATGCGCAGTGGGCGAGTGAGTTTCGACGCTCTTCGCCGAGCACTGCCACACCGTCGCGGGCTTGTCGTCGTGTCGGGCGACAGAACGGGGGGCGGTGGCAACGCGGAGGCGGTCGGCGGGGTAATCGACAGCGCGCGGGAAGCGGGAGTTCCGGTGATAGTCGACCTGCCGAGACGGCTCGGTGCGACGAGTGTGGCCGCACTGGAGCGCACCGATCTGGTGGTCGTGGTGGTCCCGGCCGAGGTACGGGCGTGTGTGGCGGCTGCACTTGTGACCACGGCGATACAGGTCACCAACCCGAATGTCGGTGTTGTGGTGCGCGGTCCGGCTCCGAGTGGATTACGTCCGGCAGCGGTGGCCGAAATCGTGGGCGTCCCCATGATCGCCGCCATGCGGCCGGAACCGAATCTCGGCAATCGTCTCGACAACGGTGGTCTGCGACTATCGGGGCGCTCACCGTTGAGGGGTGCCGCGCAGGCGGTGTTGGCGCTGGTCTCGCGTGACGGCAAGGGCGTGGCGGCATGACCGGATCGTTGATCGACCGTGTTCGGGAGCGCCTCGCCACCGAGAATGTGACACTGCGCCCCTCTGCAGTGGCCGCGCTGATACGCGCTGAGTCCGGTGGTGTGCTGGGCGATAGCGATGTGCTGCACAACATAAAGGAGCTCCAGAGTGAGCTGACCGGTGCCGGCATCCTAGAACCGCTGTTGTGCGCGGAGGGTACGACGGACGTCTTGGTGACTGCACCCGATCGAGTCTGGGTGGATGACGGTCAAGGACTGCGGCTCACCACCGTGAGATTCGCCGACGAGGCTGCGGTGCGCCGACTCGCGCAACGGTTGGCTCTCGCGGTTGGGCGGCGTCTCGATGACGCGCAGCCATTTGTCGACGGCCAGCTGACCGGCGTCGGTCCGCCGCGTTCGGTGGTGCGCATCCACGCGGTGCTGACGCCGGTCGCGGTCGGCGGGACATGTGTGTCGCTGCGCGTATTGCGGCCCACCGTTAAGGGTTTGGAACAGCTGATCGCCGATGGCACTGTTGCGGAGGATGCCGGAAGGCTACTTCGCGGGATGCTGGCCGCCCGGCTGGCCTTCCTTGTCACGGGAGGCACGGGCGCGGGTAAGACCACCTTGCTTTCGGCACTGCTCGGAGCCGTCCATCCGTCAGAACGCATCATCTGCGCCGAGGATGCCGCAGAACTCGCGCCACGTCACCCGCATGTGGTCACGCTGGCAGCGCGCACCGTCAATGTCGAGGGTGCAGGGGAGGTGACCCTGCGCCAGTTGGTACGTCAGGCATTGCGAATGCGACCCGACCGAATCGTGGTGGGCGAGGTGCGCGGTGCCGAGGTTGTCGAATTGCTGACCGCACTCAACACCGGCCACGATGGCGGCGCGGGAACCGTCCACGCGAACGCTCCGGCGGAGGTCCCCGCAAGGTTGGAGGCGCTCGGAGCCCTAGGCGGACTTGACCGCGCCGCACTCCACTCCCAGTTCGCCGCGGCGATTCAATGTGTTTGTCACATAAGACGATTTGGGAATATTCGGAGACTGACGGAGATCGCGGTGGTCTGCAAGGGCGACGACGGGATTGCGCGGGTGATACCCGCATGGAACGTCGACGGCAGGCCTTGTTCCGGCGCGGAGCATCTTGACGCGCTGATCGCGCGGAGTGCGACGTGACACAGGTTCTTCTGCTGCTTGCCGCGGCATTTCTCATCGTGCCGCAAAGACACTCCCGCCTAGGGCGGCACAGATCACATCCAAGGTGGAACTGGAAACTGGCGGCGGCACCGCTGGGTGGCCTGACACTGATGGTCCTGTGGTTGTTGCCGACGTCAGTGGTGATGGCGGTGGGTGTCGCAGGTGGGACATTGTGCGTGCGGTGGCGCCGTCGTCGCCGGCTGATGGTCCAATCGGGAGAACTGACTGTCTTGGAGTCCGGCCTCGACGTGGTTGTCGGTGAGCTGAGGGTGGGCGCACATCCTGTGCGCGCTTTCGAGGTCACCGCGGCGGAGCTTGGAGGAGCGGCGGGGGAGGTGTTCGCCGCCGTCGCTGCGCGCGCACGCTTGGGAGTGACGCTGGATCCGGCTGTGCCGGAGCACGGGCCATTGGCATCGCAATGGGATCGGATCAGCCGCGGCTGGATGCTGGCCCAGCATCACGGCCTGGCCATCGCAGATCTGCTCGACGCATGTAGAACGGATCTACAAGAACGACAACGGTTCACGGCACGAGTAAATGCCGGTCTCGCCGGGCCACGTGCGACGGCAGCGGTGCTGACCGGATTGCCGGTAGCGGGAATCGGACTTGGGCAGATGATCGGAGCCAAACCGCTTAGCGTGCTGTGCGCGGGCGGAATGGGCGGCGTGCTGCTCGTTGTCGGGGTGACGCTGGCGTGTGTCGGTCTGCTGTGGTCCGACGTGATCACCGGGAAGGCATTGCGGTGATCACGGCCCTGTTGCTGCTTGCGGCGGCAATGTTGATCGCGCCGGGGGCTTTGCGCGCCCACGCCAGGCTGCCGCACGGCGATGCATCCGTTGTCACGGAGCGCGGCGCCACCGAAAAGGGTTTGTTAGGAATGGCGTTCAGCCTTGATGTGCTGAGCGTGTGTCTTCGGTCGGGGATGCCACTCGCGACCGCTGCGTTGGTGGTGTCCTCTTGCGCACCGCCAGAATTGGCTCGAATCCTGAACCGCGCAGGGGAGATGCTCGCATTGGGCGCACCGGCCTCGGCGGCCTGGGCCAGCCCGGGATCGGCGGACGATCCGGGATATGAGCAGCGGCAGGCGCTGACTAGATTGGCCCGGCGATCGGCCGATTCCGGCGCCATGATGGCCGACGGCATTGCCTCGCTGGCCGTGCAGTGTCGCAGGGATGCATTGGATTCAGCCGTGGCCACCGCCGAACGTGCCGGCGTGCTGATTGGCGCACCGCTGGGCCTGTGCTTTTTGCCGTCATTCGTCTGCCTGGGCATCGTGCCTGTCGTGATGGGTTTGGCGAGGGATGTGTTCAGGAGTGGTGTGCTGTGACCCGCGGAAGTGCCGCGGGGCTGAGAGGGAGGGAATCCATTGATACACAACATATTTACGAAGCTACGCCGACGGATGGTGGTGGTCGTCGAGTCCGAGGACGGCATGTCCACCGTGGAGTATGCGATCGGGACGATCGCCGCGGCGGCCTTCGGGGCAATCCTCTACGCAGTGGTCACCGGGGACTCGATTGTCAGTGCGCTCACCAATATCATCACGCGCGCACTCAACACCAGCGTCTAGGCGACGACGCCGGAGCCGTCACAGTCGAGGCCGCGTTCGGCATAGCAGCGCTGGTGACGGTACTTGTGCTGTGTTCTGCGGGAATCCAGGCAGTGTCGATGCAGGTGCGCTGTGTGGATGCCGCGCGTGAGGCGGCACGATTGGTGGCCCGCGGAGATGATTCCGATGCCAGGGCGGTTGCGCGTCGGATCGCTCCCCGCGGGGCGGTGCTCGAGGTTCGCCGCGACGGCGACTATGCGGTGGCGCGGGTCACCGCGACGAGTCGATTGCTTCCCGCTATTACGATTGCGGCCGAGTCGGTTTCAGCGATGGAACCCGAGGGCTGACCACGGCTCGGCGACCATCATTGCGGTGGCCATGATGGCGGTGCTCTTGGCGTTGACGGCTGGGGGTGCCACGGTGGGTTCGGCCGTAGCAGCCCGGCATCGTGCACAGGCTGCCGCCGACTTGTCTGCGCTGGCCGGGGCGCAGCACGCGCTGTACGGCACGGCTCCCGCCTGTGCGGAGGTGACCCTTGTCGCCCGGAGGATGGGCGCCGCCGTCATCAGCTGCATGGTCGAGGATCTAGACGTGGTTGTCGGCGTGTCTGTTCCGGTGATATTGGGTCGATTCGGCATGGGTCCGGCGCGGGCGTCTGCCAGAGCGGGGCCGGTCACGGACTGAGTCTTTGTTCTTGAAGTGGTGATAGGTCGGACCGACCGCGATATCGGCGGCATCGGCGATGGCATCCATGGTGACCGCATGTACCCGCGCTCCACGAAGGGCCCTTCGGCCGCATCGGAGGATGGCTGCGGTCGTTACGGCTGCGCGGCGGTCTTGACGTCGGGCCCTGGCCTCAGACACCTACCGAGGTTACGGGCGCACGATCGCCTGGCGGTAGCGTTACCGGATGATCGTCACCCTGCACCCCAAGTCGGGTCTCAAGGCTCGGTTGCCGTTTCTGTTCGTATTGCTCTTCGTCAAGCCGCTGCTTATGTTGTTCCCGATTTTTGACGCCGGTCTTCGGCAGCTCAAGTGGCTGGATCAGGGCGCCCAACGAGGTCCCGACGCGCCCGGCATCGAGCGGAGGCGGATCGCGCTGGCCGACAGGCCCACGGATCTGATGGTGCCGGCCGGGGCGCAAGCCGACGACTCTGACACTGCCATTCTCTATCTGCACGGTGGTGCGTTCATCGCGTGCGGCCCCGCCACACACCGCAAGATCACCGGTCTGTTGGCGCGTCAGCTCCAGATCCCCGTCTACGTGCTCGACTACCGGCAACTGCCGGAGGTCGGTGTGGGCTCTTCGGTGGCGGACGCGGTGCAGGCCTACCGAGAGCTACTGCAGGACTACGCACGGGTGATCGTCGTCGGCGACTCGGCAGGCGGGTACCTGAGCGGCAAGGTCATCGAGTATGCACACACCCATGGCCTGCCGAAACCTGTTGCCTATGTCGGGTATTCACCGCTACTAGATCTGGACTTGGCTTCCAATCCTTCTAGTACCAGTCGTCACGACGCATATCTACCCAAGGGCAAACTCGCGAAGTTGGCGCCCAAATTCGACAGGGGTCCAGTGGAATTCACTGGAGAACGTCGGGTGATCTCGGTACCTGTCGAGGCGTTCCCGCCCACGCTGCTCATCACCGCACAGGCCGAGTTCCTGGAGCCTGACGCTCTGGAGCTCGCCGAGAAGCTCACCGCGGCAGGCGTGGTGGCCAAGGTGCACAGCTACTCATGGCAGCTGCACGCCTTCCCTGCCATCGCGGTCTCGCGCGATACGGCCGAGGCCGTGGTTCTCTCCGCCGACTTCATCCGCGAGGCGCTGTCGGTATCCGGGCAGGGGCAGGCGACCGAGCAGACGGGGTAGTCGGGGCGCGGGAAATATTCCGCACGCGTCTGCGTTGCATTGTGCCGGGCCAGCCATGCTGGCCGTCGACCCGACGCGAGGAGCCTTCGGACCATGAGCCTGCTGTTCGAGCCGTACCGGCTACGCGACATCAGTATCCCCAACCGGATATGGATGTCGCCGATGTGTCAGTACTCCGCGAACCCCACCGGGCCGTTGACCGGGACGCCGAACGACTGGCACCGCACCCATCTGATCAGCCGCGCGGTCGGTGGGGCCGGGTTGGTGTTCACCGAGGCCACTGCCGTCAATCCGCAAGGGCGGCTCTCCCCGTATGACACCGGACTGTGGAACGACACCCAAGAGCAGGCCTGGGCGGCCATCGTGGAAAAGATCAAGAGTTTTGGCGCCGTTCCTGCGGTTCAACTCGGGCATGCTGGGCGCAAGGCGTCGACCGTCGCGCCATGGGATGGGCATCGTTCCTTGGAACCCTCGGACTCGTTGAGCTGGAAGACAATTGGTCCCACCGATGCACCGTACGGCGACTTCGCGACACCCGCAGCGGCCACCGCCGCCGATCTCACCGCTATCGTCGCGGACTATGTGGACGCCGCGCGGCGCGCGTTGCGGGCGGGTTTCCAGGTGCTTGAGGTGCACGCCGCGCACGGCTACATCCAGCACCAGTTCCTTTCTCCGGCAAGCAATTCTCGCACTGACGAGTACGGCGGCTCATTCGCTGGCCGGGCCAAGCTCACCCTGGATACCGTCACGGCGGTACGTACCGTCTGGCCCGAACACCTGCCGCTGTTCGTCAGGGTGTCTGCGACCGACTGGGTATCCGAGGAGTCCGGGCTGGAGGCAGACAGCTGGACACCTGACCAGACCGTCGAGCTGGCCGGGCTGCTCCAGGCACGCGGGGTAGACCTCATCGATGTATCGACGGGTGGCAACGTGCCGCACGTCCGGATCCCGACGGGACCCGGATACCAGGTGCGGTTCGCCCGGCGCATCCAGACCGAAACAGCACTTCCCGCAGCGGCAGTCGGCATGATCACCGAGCCGCGTCAGGCCGAATCGATCCTCGCCGCCGGTGATGCCTCTGCGGTGCTACTGGGCCGTGAGCTGCTGCGTGACCCCTACTGGCCGCGGCGGGCGGCGCGCGAGTTGGGTGCCGAGCTGAGCCCTGCGGCACCGAAGCAGTACGCGCGAGCGTTCTAGCCCGGTAGCCTGGACAGTACCAACCGCAGTACCTTGACGGCTGCGGCCTTGTCCAACGGGGAATTCCCGTTGCCGCACTTGGGCGATTGCACACACGAGGGGCACCCTGCCTCACATTCGCACGCCTCGATGGCGTCGGCCGTGGCGCCCAGCCAGATCGCCAGCTGCTGGTACCCGCGGGCAGCGAAGCCCGCGCCTCCGGGGTGGCCGTCGTAGACGAACACCGTCGGCAGACCGGTCTCGAGTTGCAGCGCGGTCGACACCCCGCCGATATCGCCGCGATCACAGCTGGCCACCAGGGGCAGCAGCCCGATCGCGGCATGCTCGGCGGCATGCAGGGCGCCGGGCGTTGTGAGTGCATCGATATCGATGCCTGCCAACGCTTCCGGTGTGACTGTGTACATCACCGCCTTGGTGCTCAGTGTCGAGGACGGCATATCGAGCTCGACGAAGTCGAGAATCTCGCCGGTTGCCAGCTTGCGGAGATACCCGATCACCTGGTGGGTAACATCCACCGGCACCAGCCCAATCTGTATATCGCCCAGGTGCACCCGTTCGCCCTCGCCCGTGATCGCGATATCGATGGTGGACCGGGCGAACGTCGAATAGTCGGGAATAGCGCTGTGCACCAGAGCTATTCCGTCGCTGAAATCGAGCGAATCGACCAGATACGTCTCGCCGGAATGGAGATAGACCGCTCCCGGATGCACCGCGGCCGGGGCTCGACCGGTATCGACGGTTCCCAGCACCCGCCCGGTGTCGGCTTCCAAGATCATGATCTGGCCACCGATCGATCCACGGATATCCACCGCTGCATAGGGATTGAGCCCCGGAGCGGCGAAGTATCCGCCGGGCCGCTTGCGTAGCAGGCCGTCATCGACGAGTCCGGAAACCGCCTCCGTCGCATCCAGGGAATGCACATCCTCCTCGGTCAACGGAAGTTCTGTTGCTGCGCACAGTAAGTGAGGTCGCAGCACGTGGGGATTGGTCGGGTCGATCACCACAGCCTCGATGGGCTTATTCAGCAGCGCGCCCGGATGGTGAACCAGATAGGTGTCCAGTGGATCGTCGCGGGCGACCAGCACCACCAATGAGCCTTGTCCGCGGCGGCCGGAGCGGCCGGCTTGCTGCCAGAAGGAGGCCACGGTGCCCGGGAAACCGGCCACCACGACGGCATCCAATCCGGCGATGTCGACGCCCAGTTCAAGAGCGTTCGTCGTCGCTGCGCCGGTCAGCGAGCCCGTCGACAGGGCGTGCTCCAATGCCCGGCGGTCCTCCGGTAGATATCCCGCTCGGTATGCCGCCACTTGGGATACCAACGCCGGATCGATCTCGGCCAGCCGATGGGCGGCACCGAGCGCCGTCATCTCCGCTCCGCGCCGCGATCGGACGAAGGCCAGCGTCCGGGCGCCTTCCTGGACCAGATCGGCCAGCAGCCGGGAGGCCTCGGTACTGACCGGGCGCCGCACGGGTGCCCCGTTCTCGCCGGTGATCGGCAGCAATGGTGGTTCCCATAGGGCGACCGTGCGCATCCCATGAGGCGATCCATCGGTGATCACTTCTTCGACCGGCTGCCCGATCAGTGCCTGGGCTGCCGAACCGGGGTTCGACGTGGTGGCGCTGGCGAAGACCACCGTCGGATGCGAACCATAGCGTGCGCACAAGCGCAGCAACCGCCGCAGTACGAGAGCCACATTCGACCCGAAAACTCCGCGGTAATAATGGCATTCATCCACCACGAGGTAGCGCAATCCGCGCAGGAAAGCCGACCATCGGGTGTGGTTGTGCAGCAGGGAAACATGCATCATGTCGGGATTGGTGAAGATCCACCGCGAGCTCTCGCGTGCGAACCGCCGCAACTCGTTGGAGCTGTCCCCGTCGTATGCGCAGGGCAGCACCCGCTCGAAACTTTCCATCCCCGTGATCAATTCGCGTACCGAGCGCAACTGGTCATGGCCGAGCGCCTTGGTGGGCGCCAGATAGAGCGCTCGTGCCCGCGGCTCGTTGGCCAGGGCGGTCAGGATCGGCATTTGGTACGCGACCGACTTCCCGGATGCGGTTCCGGTGGCTACCACCACGTGGCGTCCCGCGAACGCCAAGGAGGCCGCGGCGACCTGGTGCGACCATGGAACGCTCACCCCCTGGGCGGCAAAGGCGGCTACCGCATCGGGATGCGCCCACTGCGGCCAGGCGGCCACCTCGGCGTTTCGGGCCGGGATATCACAGATATGCCGCACCGGGGTCTCGCCGCGCGGTGTACCGGCCACGATGAGGTCCAGCAGTTCGCGGCCATAGCTGACTGTCACCGCAAAACCCGCCGTGACCTGCACACTTGTGCCAAAACGGTGCCGGTTTCGCTACCGCAGATGGCCATAACGCCAGGGTAGGGCAGGCCGAAAGAGGGGCGAAGTTTCGCCACTGTTCACCGAACTTCCCGCCAATTATGTGGCACACCGCTATCGCCAACGCCCTAAACATGCTCTACTTAAGGGGGTCGCAGCTTCTGTGTTCGTGTTTTGCACTCGCAGGATCGACGTTGTGATCGCGGTTACTGCGAGGATGATTCCACGGGGTATGGCGGTCGGAACGGGGCCCGACGTGCCGAACGGGTATGTCGAACCCAAGTAAAGAAAGATCAAAGAAATGCCACAGGGAACTGTGAAGTGGTTCAACGCGGAAAAAGGCTTCGGATTCATTGCGCCCGAGGACGGCTCCGCTGACGTCTTCGTCCATTACACCGAGATCTCGGGCAACGGATTCCGTACCCTTGAAGAGAACCAGAAGGTCGAGTTCGAGGTAGGCCAGAGCCCCAAGGGCCCGCAGGCTACCGGCGTCCGCGCCGTCTGACCCACATCCGTCGAAGGAACGCCCCTGGCCATGGCCGGGGGCGTTTCTCGTTCCAAGAATCTCCCGCGCGCGGGAGAGCCCCCTAGCTCGCGGAGAAAGTACTGTCTGTGACTGTGAGCCAGCTGTCCTTCTTTTCTGCCGAATCGGTGCCTCCCGAGGTCACCGATTTGGCTGGGCTGCTGGCCGGACCAGGCCAGGTCGTGGTGGGCACAGGGGGTGCCCGGATTTCGGTGGTCGTGGACCAGCCGTGGCGTGCGCTGGCACTGGCCGAGATGATCACCGAGACCGGTCTGCAGGCAGAAGTGGGCCACACCGAGACCGGGACAGAGAACCATCCGCTGGTGCGTACCGCGATGGATCCCGCGGTATTGCCGGTCGCGCGCGAGTGGACCCGCGGCGCGGTGAAAACCGTGCCCGCGCAATGGCTACCGGGTGCGCGTGAGCTGCGGGCATGGGTGCTTGCCGCCGGGGCGCCGGAAGCCGACCGGTACCTCCTGGGGTTGGACCCACATGCCCCTGATACCCATTCGCCGCTGGCGGCTGCGTTGATGCGGGTGGGCATCGCTCCAACCCTGATCGGAACACGCGGCGCCAATCCGGCGTTGCGGATCAGTGGGCGGCGCAGACTGGGACGGCTACTGGAAAACATCGGAGAACCACCCGGCGACACCGACGCATTTCGCGTCTGGCCGAGGGTTTAAACGGGTTTTAGCAGCGGTTTAGTGAGGACTCGGACACGCTTTTAGCCACCCTGATATCGGGAATACCGATGTCTATATGGAAGGCTAGGTTTGCGCAATTGGCGCGGGGGTGTCATCTTGTGACCACGGTGGACCGCCCCTACACCGTATATATGCGGCTTAATGCGCAGGTAAGGAGACGAAGCAGTGCGACGGCTCGTCATCGTCGAATCACCGACGAAGGCCCGCAAGATCGCTGGCTACCTCGGCGACGGATACGTCGTCGAGTCTTCGCGTGGCCACATCCGGGACCTTCCCCGTGCTGCCGCCGACGTCCCCGCCAAGTACAAGTCCGAACCCTGGGCCCGTCTTGGAGTGAACGTCGACGCCGACTTCGAACCTCTCTACATCGTCAGCCCCGATAAGAAGGGCACCGTCACCGAGCTCAAGGGCCTCCTGAAGGACGTTGACGAGCTCTACCTCGCGACGGACGGTGACCGCGAGGGTGAGGCCATCGCCTGGCACCTGTTGGAGACACTCAAGCCCAAGGTGCCCGTCAAGCGCATGGTGTTCCACGAGATCACCGAGCAGGCGATCCGCGCCGCCGCCGAGGATCCGCGCGACCTGGACACCGACCTGGTCGACGCACAGGAGACCCGCCGCATCCTCGACCGGCTCTACGGCTACGAGGTCAGTCCCGTGCTGTGGAAGAAGGTCGGCCGGAATCTGTCTGCCGGGCGTGTGCAGTCGGTAGCGACCAGGATCATCGTCCAACGTGAACGCGATCGCATGGCGTTCCGCAGCGCCGGGTACTGGGACCTGGGCGCCGAGTTGGATGCCGGCAAGGACAACCCGGCGGCGAAACCTCCTCGCTTCTCAGCCCGCCTGCTGAGCGTTGACGCGCTGCGGGTGGCCTCGGGCCGTGACTTTGACTCCCTGGGCCAGGTCAAGAAGGCCGACGATGTGTTGGTCCTCGACGAGGTGCGGGCCAACGCCCTGGTCGCCGGGCTGGCTCAGGCCACACTGACGGTCGCCTCCGCCGAGGAGAAGCCGTACACCCGCAAGCCCTACCCGCCATTTATGACATCGACGCTGCAGCAGGAGGCCGGGCGCAAGCTGAGGTTCTCCTCCGAGCGCACCATGAGCATCGCGCAGCGGCTGTACGAAAACGGCTACATCACCTATATGCGTACCGACTCCACGACGCTGTCGGAATCAGCGTTGACTGCTGCGCGCAGCCAGGCAGCGGAGCTGTACGGAAGCGAATATGTACATCCTTCGCCGCGGCAATACACGCGCAAGGTGAAAAATGCGCAGGAAGCGCACGAGGCAATTCGTCCGGCGGGTGAGACTTTTAAAACTCCCGGCCAATTGCATTCGTTGATCGACAATGACGAATTTCGTCTGTACGAGTTGATCTGGCAGCGCACGGTTGCCTCGCAGATGGCCGACGCACGTGGCACCACGCTGAGCCTGCGGCTGGCGGGTACCGCCACCTCCGGCGAGCAGGTGGTGTTCACCGCCAGCGGTCGCACCATCACATTCTCCGGCTTCCTGTCCGCGTACGTCGAGACCGTGGATGAGCTGGCCGGTGGCGAGGCCGACGATGAGGAACGTCGCCTGCCGCGGCTCACACAGGGCCAGACCGTGACGGTCACCGAGCTGTCCGCGGATGGACACACCACCAATCCGCCCGCCCGCTATACCGAGGCCTCGCTCATCAAGGCATTGGAAGAGCTGGGAATTGGGCGTCCGTCGACCTATTCGTCGATCATCCGGACCATCCAGGACCGCGGCTACGTGCATAAGCGCGGCAGTGCGCTGGTGCCCTCATGGACCGCCTTCGCAGTGATCGGATTGCTGGAGCAACACTTCGGTCGTCTCGTCGACTACGACTTCACCGCCGCCATGGAGGATGACCTCGACGAGATCGCCTCCGGCAACGAACGGCGCACAAACTGGTTGAACGCCTTCTATTTTGGTGGCGAGCACGGCGTCGAGGGCTCCGTGGCCCGCGCCGGCGGTCTCAAGCGCCTGGTCGGTGTGAACCTGGAAGAGATCGACGCCCGCGAGGTCAACTCGATCAAGCTGTTCGACGACGACCAGGGCCGCCCTATCTACGTGCGGGTCGGAAAGAACGGGCCGTACCTGGAGCGGATGGTGGCCGACCCGGATGGTGAAGCCGGGGCTGTCATCCCGCAGCGTGCCAACGTCAAGGACGGCGTCACCCCCGACGAGCTGACGGTCGAGATGGCCGAGCAGCTGTTCGCGATTCCGCAGGAGGGCCGGACACTGGGTGCCGATCCGGAGACCGGGCACGAAATCGTCGCTAAGGATGGACGTTTCGGTCCCTACGTCACCGAGGTGCTGCCCGCGCCGCCGGAGCAGCTCGACGCTACCGAAGCGGATGCGAAGCCAAAACGGGGTGCCAAGAAGGTCGAAGGGCCCAAGCCGCGCACCGGCTCGCTGCTGAAGTCCATGACGTTGGAGACCGTGACGCTTGAGGACGCACTCAAGCTGCTGTCGTTGCCGCGTGTGGTCGGTGTCGATCCCGCCAACGGCGAGGAGATCACCGCGCAGAACGGGCGCTACGGCCCATATCTTAAGCGCGGCACGGACTCTCGGTCGCTTGCTACCGAGGATCAGATGTTCACCATCACCCTCGACGAGGCGTTGAAGATTTACTCCGAGCCTAAACGCCGTGGCGGACAGGCGGCCTCGGCAGCTCCGCTGCGTGAACTGGGCGCGGATTCGACGACCGGAAATCCGATGGTGATCAAGGACGGCCGCTTCGGGCCCTATGTCACCGATGGCGAGACCAACGCCAGCCTGCGTAAGGGCGATGACGTGCTGTCGATCACCGACGAGCGTGCCTCGGAGTTGCTTGCCGACCGCCGAGCGCGTGGTCCGGTGAAGCGGGCCAAGAAGGCGCCGGCGAAGGCAGCCAAGAAGGCCCCGGCCAAGAAGGCTCCGGCGAAGAAGGCCGCCAAGAAGGCGACCTAGCCGTGACGCGGCCGCGCGACCTGTGTTGACACGTTGCGGCCGCGCAGCTCGACGGTCTCGCCGACGTTCCAGCGCAGCGCTTCCTCGTCGCGAGCCTCCATGACTGCGGAGGCCGATGCCAGCACGTTTCCGGGTTCGTTCTTGGCCAGCTCGGTAAGCCGGGCCGCTTCGTTCACCGGGTCGCCGATGACGGTGTACTCAAAGCGCGCCTGCGCTCCGATGTGGCCGGCGATAGCGCGTCCGGCGGAGACGCCGATTCCGAAATCGTTGGAACCCAATACATTAGTGAGCTCATCGGCCAGCTCGCGCGCGGCGGCCAACGCGGCCGCAGCGCCATCGGGATGGTCGATGGGAGCGCCGAAGATGGCCAGCGCCGCGTCGCCCTGGAACTTGTTGACGAATCCGCCGTGCTTGTTGACGGTGTCGACGATGACTCGGAAGAACTCGTTGAGGACCCGTACGACCACTGCCGGGCCGCGGGTGGAGGCCAACTGGGTGGATCCCACCAGGTCCACGAACAGCACTGCCACACTGCGTTCCTGACCGCCGAGCTCGGTGCCGTATTCGAGCGCCCGGCGTGCGACATCCTCACCGACGTAACGGCCGAAGAGGTCGCGTAGGCGTTGTCGTTCTCCGAGATCGCGCACCATGTCGTTGAACCCGGCCTGCAACAGTCCCAGCTCGCTGGCGTCGTAGATCGGTACGTGGGCGTTGTAGTTGCCGCGCTGCACTTCACTAAGCGCCCAACGTAATTGGCGTAGCGGATCGGCGATCGAGGTGGCCACCAGCAATGTGCCCATCAGACCGATCGCCAACGCGATGATCGCCAGGATCAGGATGGAGCCAGTGAGATTATCGGCATTGGACTTCAGGTATCCCGCGCGCTGCCCCACGACGGTAAGCACGATTGCCAGGATCGGCACGCCGGTGCTCAGTGCCCAGGTGAGGACCTGGCGGACGATAACGCCTGGGGCAGTGACATTTTCCGGTACACCACGGCGCAACGCCTGAATGGCCACGGGGCGCAGGACACGCTCGGATTGCAAGTAGCCGATGATGCTGGTCGTGGTGGCCCCCAGCACCGTCGCGAAGGCGGCGACAAGCACCGAGCTATGGGTAGACGACCAGGTGACGGCGACGAATATCGCGCCACCTACCAGCCACGTCGCGACGCTGATGACAGTGCGATAGAAGGGCATCTGCAAGGCGCGGACGCGGACGTCCTCGGATCCCTCGGACTCGAAGTCGGGGGAGCTGTACTGCCAGCGCAGTACGGGAAGCAGCAGGTAGGTGCTCACGACGGCACCGGCAACAAAGAGGATGAACAGCGAGACGCCGAGAATGATCAGCCGCTGTGTGCCGAGCTCGGACAGCTCCACCCGGTCGCTCGGTGGCAGACCGAACCGCAGGAAGCCCAACACGAACAGCGCCCCGACCAGGTTGGACTGGGCGATACCCATGATGAAGAGGGGCCACGGCGTTCTCATGACCCATCGCGAGTACCGGGCTGCGCGTGCAAGCGGGCGCTGGTCTGCCCTTCCCTCCGCGCCAGTCACTCGTTAACCGTAGCTGTCGGCGGTGACGGCAGCGTTTCACACGCCTATGCGGCTTGTTCTGGGAGTCGGTTCCGGCGGCTAGGGTTGGATTCGATGAGCGGGGTTTTCGGGCGCCTGGTGGATCAGGGAGCGGTGGTTTCCACGCTCTCATCTGCGGCATTGGCTGCGCGTGGTGATGACGTGGGCCGGATGACTCATGCGTGGTTGTTTACCGGGCCGCCGGGTTCGGGCAGGTCGGTCGCGGCTTTGTGCTTTGCCGCAGCCCTGCAGTGTGAATCGGAAGGTGCGGCGGGCTGCGGGGAATGTCGTGCCTGCACGACCACGATGGCCGGCACCCATGCTGACGTGCGCAGAGTCGTTCCCGAGGGATTATCGATCGGCGTCGACGAGATGCGCGCCATCGTGCAGGCGGCCTGGCGCCGGCCGAGCACCGGGCGTTGGCTCGTGGTGCTCATCGAGGATGCCGACCGGTTGACCGAGGGTGCAGGCAATGTCCTGCTGAAGGTGGTTGAGGAGCCTCCCCCGCGGACGGTGTTCTTGCTGTGCGCACCGTCGGTAGACCCCGAGGACATCTCGATCACCCTGCGCTCACGTTGCCGGCATGTGGCGCTTGTCACTCCTTCGGTGGCGGCCATCGCGCAGGTGTTGATGGAACGCGATGGGATCGATGCCGAGCAGGCGCAATGGGCGGCCTCGGTGAGCGGCGGCCATGTGGGTCGGGCGCGCAGGCTTGCCACCGACGAGCAGGCTCGTGCGCGGCGTCTTCGGGCGCTGGGGCTGGCCAGGGAGGCGGCCACTCCGACGCGGGCGTACGCTGCGGCCGAGGAACTCGTCACCAGCGCGGATACCGAGGCCAAGGAGCTGACGGTCGCGCGTAACGAGGCCGAAGAGGAAGAACTGAAGACAGCGCTGGGGGGCGGGGGCACCGGTAAGGGCGCAGCGGCAGCGCTGCGCGGCTCCGCGGGCGTCTTGAAGGACCTGGAACGTAAGCAAAAATCGCGTCAGACCCGAGCATCGCGAGACGCGCTGGACCGCACGCTCATCGATCTGGCCACTTACTTCCGCGACGCGCTGGTGCTGTCGTTCGGCGCTGCGGAGGAGGGCCGGGTGACGTTGCATCACCCCGATATGGCGGACCGGCTGGAGCCCATGGTGGACCGGGTGCCACCGGAACAGCTCCTGCAATGCATCGAGGCTGTCCTGGAGTGCCGCGAAGCACTGGCGATGAACGTGAAGCCCAAGTTCGCAATCGATGCCCTGGTCGCGACGGCGGGGCAGGCGCTGCGCCCGTCGGAATGAGATTGGGAGTCGCGGCAGGGGTGCCGTAGACTCTCGGGCGCTGGGTTCGCCCGGCGCGCTGCCCTAGCTCAGTCGGTAGAGCAATTCACTCGTAATGAATAGGTCGGGGGTTCGATTCCCCCGGGCAGCTCCACGCGGGTTACGTGACCGCTTCGTGATTGCGGTCGGCTGTCGCCGTAAGCCTCTTGAGCTCGGCGGTGAACTGCCTGGCCTCTAGATTCGGGAGCACCATGGAATTGGACGGACGCCTTCAGCGAGATGGTTGCGTGCTGCGGTACTAACGTCGCCATCATCACAGGAATCGCAGAGGTCGTGATTTCCGATGTGGGTCACGTCCTCACGGTGGATGCCCCTGCCTCGGTGGATGCCGCTCTCGTCACTTTTCTCTGGCACTTGACGGTAAATCACTCCGCCCCCGGGTGCTTCTGCTGTGGTCGCAACGTTGGGCCGCTAGCATCAATTCTCATGTGGTTTGCACGGCGCGACGCTGGCCCTTATGGCCTGGTCGTTGCTGCGGTAGACCAGGTGCTAGCCACGGCCACCAGCCGGGCAGGCTCGGTGGTTGACGTGGCACATAGCTGGGCACACGCGAACGGTCGGGTGGTAGACATCGAAGATGCGCCGCTCGCGGCGGGCGTTTTTGGTCAGTGGATATCGTTCCCCGACAGGGACCTGGTGCAGGTCGGGCAAGGAGTCGTGGGCCGCGACCGTACGATCGCACACGAATTGGGCCACATGGTGCTGGGTCATCGCGGTCTGCCGATTGCCGACTACGCCGCGGAGCACGTCCGAGCCGTGCCGCCTGAGCTGGTTGCCCGCATGCTGCAACGTAGTTGCGGCGCCGATGATGAGCCCCACAGCGACGAGCGTTGGCCGCAGGATGAACTGGCTGCTGAGCGGTTCGCGGGCTTACTCATCCGCCGTATGCGGGCTGGGCGAGGCGTCCACACCAGGTGGAGCCCGTACATGGACGACGCATTGGGGTGATCGACCCGGCGCTATGGCATGTGATGGCTGTTGGGCGCATTGCGTTTCTGCTCTGTTTCCTGCCGGTTCTGCTCTATCGGATTTGGCGGCTGTGGCGGTACCCGGCATCTGCCCCTGCGGTTGCAGCCACCTCCTTTGGTGTGGTCATGTGGTTCTGGCTGGTCCTCCTGTCCGATGTCTGGTGGTCGGCACTGCCGCCGCCTGTTCGCGCATCCAGCTTGGGCGGCTGTCTGGTCACCACAGTGGCCGTCTGTATACAGATCTTCATTCTCGGCATCAGCGGCTCCGCTTCGCGGGCGCGGGTCAGGCGCGGTCGGCGAGTCATCTTCGTGGTCACGGCGATTGTGCTCGCTGTGGTTGTGGTGTCCGCCAACCTCAGTCCGGTACTACTGGAAACGGAGGACCTGCACGAGCTCACCAATACTCTGCTGGACGGTGGAGATCGTGGCGCGATTGTGTCGTCGGTCGTCGGCAATGGGTATCTGGCAGTCTCGCTCGCGCAACTGATCTGGGTCGGAATTCGCCACGCCGACTCGACGCCGGTTGGCACCGGTTTGGGCTTGCTTGCAGTTGCCTCTTCCTTCGAGATCGTCGCGGTTGTCGTTGGAGGAGTCTTGCGGCCGTTGACCGGGGGGCACGATGTCATCTCGGGCGTATATGGGTTGGTGCTGCAGAGTGTGGGCGGAGGCGTCGGCGTGACCTTGATGGCCGTAGGCTTTCTCTGGCCCCCGGTGGTGCTTCGTATTCAAGCGCGGCGAGCTGAGCGACGTCTACAGCCGCTTCACGATGAGTTTGTCCGCCTGTTTCCACAGCTGTTCCCTCCTATGGAGCCACGAATACGCTTGTCGGACAAAGTATTCGAATGGGCGATGCATATCCAGGATGGGCTCACGCTTTTGGCGCAGACCCGCGGGGTGCCCCTTGAAACCGATGCCCCAGCCCCAGAGGACAAGTCGAGACGCGCTCTTGCTGTAGCGACGTGGATTGTGGGTCAGTCAATTCCAGGATTTGGTTGCAAATGGCTTAGTACCCCGGCTGGAGTGAGCGATCAGGCGTGGGTGCTCGCCATCGCCGATGCCTATCGGGGCCGTGCGGATGCCTTTGGTACGCGGGAAACACAACGTGGGCATCTGTCGGTGGCGCTGTGACTAGCCGCGCGGCGTGGGAGCTGATGCAGATTGTGCGCGTGGCTGTGCTCGTCTGCTTTCTGCCGGTGTTGCTGTACCGAATCCGGCGGATTGTGCTTGATCCCACGTCAGTCCCTGCTGTCGCGGTAACTGCCTTCGGGATGTCGGTGTGGATCTGGTTCGTGGTGTACACCGACTGGGTGTGGGCGGCACTGCCACCTGGTGCGCGTGCCGTCAGTGTCGTCGGTTGGCCGGCCATCACGATCGCGGCGTGTTTACAGGTCTTCGTCATCGGTATCAGGGGCGACGCGTCGCGGGAGCGTATCCGCCGTGGGCTGTGGGTCACTGTTGCGGGAGCAGTCATCGCTCTCACGATCGTCGTTGTCGCCGTGCATCACAGTGAGGTGATCGGGATGGCGGGCGATGCGCTGACGATCGCAAATATCGTGTATTCCGGGGCTGATCGCGGAGCGGCCATCGCTGTTGCGGTGAGCAGCGCGTACATGATGTTAGTGGTCCTGCAGCTCGCGTGGGTCGGCTCTCGGAACGCCGATCGAACTCCCGTCGGCGTCGGTCTGGGACTGTTAGCGGCCGCGTCTATGTTCCAGGTTGTCGCGAGCTTCTGCGGAGGAATCTGGCGCCCGCTGAGCCATGGCGAGGGCTTTATCGGCGGCGCCGTCGGCGTGTGGTTGCAGACGTGGCCAGGGTGTATTGCCGCGGCTTTGATCGTCGCGGGCTTTCTGTGGCCGCCGGTGATGCTGCGTGTCCAAGCACGCCGAGAATTACGGCGACTACGGCCGCTCCGTGACGCTCTCGGTGGCATGTTCCCGGGGCTGTTTCCGCCGGTGGAGTCGCGAATCCGCTTGTCGGATTTGGTCTTCGAATGGATGACGCATATCCAGGATGGCCTCACGCTGCTAGCGCAGAGCCGCCGGGTGCCGCTCGTAACCAACTCCCCGGTGCCAAGAGGCGGTTCCGAACGGATGCTGGGTGTAGCGAATTGGCTTGTCGATGAAGCGGTTCCGGGATTCAGTTGCGAATGGCTGCGTCCGCCCGACGGCGTGAGTGACGGGCCCTGGGTGCTCGCGATCGCCGATGCCTACCGGGAGCGTCAGGAACGTTTGGAGGCTCCGGCTTCCTTGTCGGGTATGCCCTCTACTTTGCGTAAGTGATCGACCATGTCAGCGATCGCCTGTCGACTGTTCTCGGAAAGCGCGTAGCTTCGTTGCGCGATTTCACGCACTTTCGAGTCACGCAGCTGCACAAGCCAATCCAGATCGCGATTCACCGACGCCGCGTAGTCGGCGTCATAGAAGTAGGCGGGACTCACCTGAAAGAACTCTGCCAGAGCCGTGACGATGTCCGGCGCAGGGTTCGACCGTTCGCCTTTGCGTAGGAGCGAGAGATAGGGCGAAGACACCTCGACGCCGCGCTCGCCAAGTGCGGCGACCACTTCGTTGAGGGAATAAGGTCCGCGCCCCGCCGGATGCACCGTGGCAAACAGATGGCTCAAGCGCTGCGAAAAGTCCGGCACCGCACCCCCTCACATACTTTCACTTCGCAGCCCAACGATACACGCACATGCTGTGCTGCTCACCGTAGGTCTGCGGGTGTCCGAGCGATATGCAACTTATCGGAAGGGTAAGTGATTGACAAGGACTATTTACTGACAGTAATGTCCGATGTGTTCGTTCGGCTAATCAAGGTCGATCGTGCTCGGCTGGCCGCTCGCTGTGCTCATCGTGGGGTTGAGCACAGCGAGCGACCAGCCGAATTTTGTATAACCCTGCCGCTGATCAGCGGAGCCCCAGTGCGCTGTGATGCACCAGCGCACTGACGATGAGGACGCCCCCCAGGCATAGGAAAATCACCCGAATCGCGGTGGGCGCGTATCGCGTCACCGCCCGTACCAGCGTGCGTTGCGCCCGCCGCGCGCCCGGAGATCGTCGCGTCGACAGCACGACAATCAGCAGACTGGGAAGGATGGCGACTAAGCCGTAGCCGACCAGCAGCAACGGCCACATGGACGGCAGTGGGTGACGTGAGGCGAGCATCGCCAGTGCGCTCAGATATGGAACAGATGTGGGAGCCTCCGCGTAACCCAGCGCGAGCCCCACGAGTGCAAGAAGCCACGGATGGCGGCGCGCAATGGTGCGAATCCACGGCGGGGTCACTGGCTCGGTGAACCAGGTCAACGCCGCAACTGCGACCAACAGAATGCCGATGACCAGTTGGGCCCAATACCTGGTAGATGGAGTGATGTCCGAACCACCGGCCACGTCGGTCAGCGAGCGCACACCGAGCACGGTCGCCAGTCCAAACGTGAACAGCGCCACGAACAATCCGGTGACGAAGCTGAGGCCGCCGGGAAACGCTGATCGGCGCTCCAGCCGCGTCACATAGACGATCGTGGTGGCAATACCGATGTTGAGCACGTTGAGGGCATCCAGACAGGCGAATCCCGCGAATGCCAGCAACAAGGTGAGCACGGTTTCAGAACTTACGTGAGGGCGGATCATGTTCCGGCTAGCGCAACGTTGTGGGCACTGCCACAGTTGGACCCGGGCCGGGACCCGGAACGGTCGTCCCGACTGGATCACACTCTGGCCTGGGTCAACGGGACCGCCGGTACTCTGGACCGGATGCCTACTGAGACTGCGGCTACTGCTGCGCCCCTGCCTGGATTGCGGGACGTGCGCACCTATATCGACATTGCCGTCGTGGTCGCTGTTCTCATCGCCACCAATCTGATCGCGCACTTCACGACGCCGTGGGCCAACATTGTCGTGGTCCCGGCGGCGGCCATAGGGCTACTCGCGCTGATCCGCTACCGTGGTCACTCCTGGGCCGAGCTGGGATTGGCCAGCCACCATTGGCGTTCCGGCGCAAAGTACGCCGCCGTGGCGGTCGTCATCGTCGGCACGGTGATCGGCATTGGCCTGCTGCTCCCGATCACCCGCCCGATGTTCCTCAACAGCAGTTATGCGACGACGGTTTCGGGCGCACTGCTGGCCTCTTTCGTCCTGATCCCGCTGCAGACGGTGATTCCCGAGGAGCTCGCCTTCCGGGGAGTTCTGCACGGGACGATGGCCCGGGCCTGGGGCTTCCGGGGAGTCGCAGCCGCCGGGTCCCTGCTGTTCGGCTTCTGGCACATCGCCACGTCGCTGGGTCTGACGACCGGCAATGTCGGCCTGACGAGGCTGCTCGGGGTGGGAATGTGGGCGCAGATCGCCGGCGTCGCCGGAGCGGTGGTCGCCACCGCGATCGCTGGGTTCGTCTTTACCTGGCTGCGTCGCCGCAGTGGCAGTCTCTTGGCGCCCATCGCCTTGCACTGGTCGCTCAACGGGATGGGAGTCCTGGCCGCGGTCCTGGTCTGGCACCTGATCTAGGCCCAAACGACGATCGCGGTCGCTGCGAGAAACAGCAGCTGTTCAGCGGTGCGCCAGCCTAGCGGAGTGGAAAGCGGGCTGGACCGCTGGCTCGCGGCATACACGTTGGCCGGAAACATCATGAGCAGCAGCACGCCTAGGCATGCGGCGGCTACAACTCTCGTCGATGGCACCAGCACTCCGACCGCGCCGAGCAGTTCGAGCACACCGGTCAGCGCCACCAGAAACCCGGCCGCGGGGACCCGTGGCGGCACGATCGCGATCATCGCATCACGCATCTTCGGGACGAAATGCGCGACGCCGGTCAACGTGAACATCGCGGCAAGACCGACCGCCACGGCTGCCGGCCATGAATTGACGGTCGTGAGGGCTTGGACGCCGATGAGGCGCGCCAGCAGGGTCCCCGCGATCAAGGCGATAAGCGGCGCCATGACAATCTCCAATCTTGACAGTGACTAGATGGACGATACTCCCAAACTAGCCACTGTCAAGATTAAAGGTTTATGCTGGTGCGATGTCATATCACCATGGCGATCTGCGGGCGGCGATACTGGCTAGTGCGGCCGAGATGGTGGCGCGGCGCGGCACCACCGAGCTGTCGCTGCGAGAACTCGCCCGGGAAGCGGGTGTCTCGCACGCCGCACCGGCCCACCACTTCGGCGATCGCCGCGGTCTGTTCACCGCTCTGGCCGCCGACGGATTCACCAAACTCGCCGAGGCTCTCGACGGCGCACGCCCTGACTTTCATGCCGCGGCGTTGGCCTATGTGGACTTCGCACTTGCCCATCCGGGCCACTATTCGGTGATGTTCGAACCCGCGCTACTGGATTGCACCGACGCGGAACTCACCAAGACACGAGATCGTGCCGGCGCCGCCTTGAACGCCGGGATCGCGACGCTGACGCCCCGGCAGACGTCGGCCGACAAGGTCACCGCGGCCCGCGCGGCCTGGTCCTTGGTGCATGGGTTTGTCGCGCTGTGGTCCAGTGGGGCGCTTGCCGATTCACGCGATGACGCCGACCCCAGGACGATCGCCTCGCAGATCGCCTACACACTGTTCCCGCCCACCGACTAGCCGAGCAGAACCTTCGCGCCCTTGGACCTGTAGTCGATATGCAGGTCGATCTCCTTGGGGACGGTGCCGACCGGGACGTCGTAGACGAGCACCGACCGCTTCTGCGTGCCGGGTCCGAGTTCTGCGCCGGGCTCGAGTTGTTCGGCGTTGCGCGCCAAAATGTTTGCCATGCTATCGGGGGCGTATTCCTGACCCGTGGCGGCTCTGAGTTTCTGTTCGTCCCCGAGGAAGGAATGCGTGATCTTTCCGAGGTTCAGAACCTCCACGTGCACGACGACGAAGGTGCCGGTCGCCGTCGCCTGCAGGGCTGGATTCGTCTGGTCGCCGACTGTCCCGGCGTCGCTTACCCGTGTGACCACGAATGCGAGGTCACCATCGCGTACCTGTTGTCCGAGGGCGCCGGGCCTACCTTCCTCCGCGGTAACCACCTTGGTTTCGGCGCCGCCGCCGCTGGGGCCGACGTGAATGAGGGTTGGCCGACTCTCTGAAGTCTCGCCGCCGGAGCAGGCGGTGAGCAGTATCCCGATAAATGCCAGCGCGGAAATGGGTTTGGTGATCATGACGTGCGCATCACCGGAAGCGTCACGGCAGAAGGGTGTTCCTTGTCGTGGCGGACCTCGAAGCGGATCGGGACAATGCGACTGGCAGTCGCCAGCGGCTCGCCGGAACCGGTGTTGCGTGCGTGGTTCGGAAACGCGCCCCCGCTGACCTGGACTCGCAGCCGGTGTCCCCGCGCAAAACGGTAGCCGCTGGGATGCATGATGACCTGAACCGGTGAATCCGTCGTACCGTTCAGCCTGACGATTCCATCAGATACGTTGTGGGATAATCCCTTCCGGTTAACATCGCAGAGTCTGACGAACAAGTCACCCTGGCCGCTGTCGGTTGCCGCATGGATAGAGGCCGAGATGGGGCCGATGATGTCGAGGTCGCTCGTCAGCGGCTCGGTGGTGTAAACCAATACGTCGGAGCGTTTTTCGGTAGCCGAGTTGTCTCGCTGGCCAGAGGCCCTGGCGTCCAGCAGTGGCCCGCCGACCACCGGAGTGGGGTCCTCCGGATCGTATGTGAATGTGTCGATGGACTTAACATCTTGCGGTGCTTGCCAATCCAGCCCGCCATCCGGGCGCAGATGCAACAGGGTGGGTGCCGACTCCTCGGGTGGCCAGTGATCGAAGTCCAGCCACTGGCCGGCCTTCTGGAGGTAGGCCCGTACCGGAGCGCGGTGTGTCGATGAAGCGTCGCCCTTCAGGTGCGTCGCCAGCCATGAAAAGCTATCGGTTATCGCCGTCTTGATCGATTTCGCGTGGTCCCATGGACCGATGGTGATTCGCCGCGTGCAGTTCGCTTTCTGTAGCTCCTCGTAATCACGGAGCTGGCCTACCAGAAGCAGATCCCACCATCCCGTCACCATGCTCACCGGTGTACTGAGCGTTGCGAGCTGTGGGGTGTGGTTGATCTCGTCCCAGTATTCGTCGTCGTTATGGTCGGTCACGGTGCGCCAGAAAGGTTCTGGCTTTCCGATCGCGGCGTTGTCGGCCCGGCCGAGAGGCAGGTGGTCCATCGCCCGGCGCACGCGCTTTCCGTGGGCGCCCGCCCTGAGCAGACGGACCAGCTGGGAGGCGTCCGGTGAGCCGATCGCCGCAGACCACGACAGCAGATTATGCAGGTTGAACGACCCGCCCGGGTAGAAGAGCTCGGTGAAATTACTGGTGGTGATCGCCGGGCACATGGCCGCCAAGGGCGGCTCGACGTACGGCGCCACCGACCATTGGGTGTGCCCGAGGTAGGACGGCCCGGCCGTTGCTAGTGTGCCGTCACACCACGGCTGATCCCGGACCCAGGCCGCGGTGGCCAGGCCATCTGCGCGTTCTTGCCGAAAGGCGTCGAATTTCCCCTGGGAACCGAACTGGCCGCGGGTGTCCTGGAGTACGACCTGAAATCCCTGACGTGCCAACAATGTTGCCCACAGCTGGCTGATCATGCCTTTTTTGTCGTATGGCGTGCGGAAGATGACGGCCGGCATTGGGTCCCGTCCGGGCGGGCGGAAGTGGTCGGTAGCGAGTGCGACGCCGTCGGGCATCTTGACCTGGATGTCCCGCCGCGTCTGTACCTCAGCGGACTGGGGTTCTGGCAGGTCGAGTAGCTTCTCGAGGAGGGGTGCGGACAGTCGTCCGGTCCAGGTCAATGCCAGTTCTTCGAGCATGGCGCCCAATCTACCGGGGCGCGAGCGCTCCCACCGGTCCGACGGCGACGCACAGTGATAATGACTGGGTAATCGGTTGCAGGATAAGCGAATTACCTGAACCTGGGAGCCTGATGAATACCCGATTGAGCCCGGGGCGAACCGGAACTTTGACCCTGGGCCCATTGGTGAACGATGCCCAGACCGCGCCCTCGGTATTGGCCAGGTAGTTCAGTTCGACGATCCAGTCCGCGGGAAGCAGCGGTCCGGTCAGGGGCATGGTCTGCGTGGACTGCACCAGGTACCCGCATCCCGGGACTGGCCCCTCGGTGAGGGCACGCACCCACGTCACCTGGGCGTCCAGCAGGTGGCCGTAGCGGTCGAGCATCCGCAACTGCGTTGTGGTGGAACCGATCTCTGGCCGGGGTTGGACCAGCGCGAACATATGGCTCAGTAGGTTCTCCGGCCGTACCACATTCTGCAGCACCAGCGGGTCGACTTCCTGATCAAGGACCGCGGGCCCATCTGCGACCGCAGCCAAGGACTCCCTCACAGTGGCGAGGTAGGGCGTAGCGGGGTTGTTGCGCCAGGTGCGCAGATAGCTGACCGTCGAGACCAGGCTGCTTGCCACGAATAATGCCAACGCACACGCGACCAGCGCGGTGCGTCGACGAGAACTGTCCAGGCACCCGCTGCCCGGACAGTTCGGGGCGGTGAGCCCCACCGCGGCCAGCAGCGTTGCGACCACCACCAGATCCGGCAGATACCGCAAGGTCTGCGCGAGCAGCAGTGCTGTGAACGCCGATGAGCGCATCAGGTAAATCGGCACTTCACTGGCCGCCAGATAACCCAGCAGCGTCAGCCACACCGGTGCGAGCCGCTGCTTACGACAACACGTCAGCACGACCGTCGCGCCCAGCGCGAACGCTCCCAGCCAGATCACGAATGGCGACGGCTCGGCCCACGGGGAGCTGGGCACCCAGCGGTCCCAGTGCCACGGCCCACCCACCAACCCGGGGAGCACCCCATGCGTGAACGAGCGTTGTAGCAGTGACCACGTCATCGACAGATCGGTGCTCCATCGTTTCTGGTCGACCACCACCAGGTACAGCGCAATCCACGCCGCGGTGAGTACCCCGGCCGGAATCCAGAGCGTCGCGCCCCGTCGCCATGTCCGTGGCAGCGCCGACCATCCGTCGCCACGCAGATAGGCCAACAGTGTCACCACCGCGAATGCCACGAACGGAATGACCACAGACTTCTCGAAGAACAGCAGCCCGCCGAGGAACGCGCCCATCGCCGTCGCGGCGAACCTGTGGTTTCCGGTGCGATCCAGCAGCACCGTATCGGCCACGAACCAACACATCGCGGCCAGCAACGGCAGGGAATTCAGCGCGGCGGCCCACCAGGTGAAGCCGGGTATTGCGAGCGGCGTGAAGAGCGCGAACGTGAGCGGAACAAGCAGCGCCGGCCGCCAACCCAAAATCACCCACAGCGCCCGCAGCAGTGCCAGGGACGCCAACGTTTGCAGAATCATCAGGCTCAGCGCGGGCCAGAACCAATTCAATGGTGCGAGCTTGGTGATGATGCCCGCCAGCAAGAAGGCCGCGGGCATGACGTGCCCATCGTGGTCATCGAACAGATACGACGGAGAGAACAAGCCCTGCGTGCCGGCGCGGCCGACCAGGATCAGATCATCCCAATAGAAGTCGCCCCCGAAGGCCAGTACACCGCGAACCACGAGGTGCACCACGATGAGGGCCGCTGCGGCAATGGCAACGCGGTTGGTTCTGGCGAAAGGCATCAGGGCCCGAGACTAGCGATGAACGCTTGCGCGAAGAACATCAGGCACGGTCGGTAGGGTGGGGCCGAATGCCGTGAGCTATGCGAACAAAGAGGGAGTCGCCACGTGCGGGCAATGGTTACCGGAGCCGCAGGATTTATCGGATCGACGCTGGTCGACCGGCTTTTGGCGGACGGACATGAGGTAACGGGACTGGATAACCTGGCTACCGGCAAGGTGACGAATCTGGAGGCTGCCGAGGCGCATTCTGCCTTCACGTTCGTCAAGGACGACATCGTCGAGGCGGATCTGGACGCCGTCGTCGCCGAGTTCTCACCCGAGGTGATCTTCCATCTGGCCGCGCAGATCGACGTGCGTCACTCGGTGGCCGACCCGCAGTTCGATTCTTCCGTCAATGTCGTAGGTACGGTGCGGTTGGCCGAGGCCGCGCGCAAAGCGGGCGTCCGCAAGATCGTGCACACCTCTTCGGGCGGATCGATCTACGGCACTCCGGAGCAGATCCCCACCAGCGAGTCTGTGCCTACCGATCCGCATTCGCCGTATGCGGCGGGAAAAGTGGCCGGCGAAATCTATCTCAACACCTTCCGGCATCTGTACGGGCTGGAGTGCTCGCATATCGCACCGGCCAATGTGTATGGGCCACGGCAGGATCCGCACGGTGAGGCGGGCGTGGTCGCCATTTTTGCGCAGGCGCTGCTGTCGGGGCGCCCCACCAAGGTGTTCGGTGATGGCAGCAATACCCGTGACTACGTGTTCGTCGACGATGTGGTGGAGGCCTTCGTGCGCGCCTCCGGCCCGGACGGCGGCGGACAACGTTTCAATGTCGGTACCGGTGTGGAAACCAGTGATCGGCAACTGCATTCGCTGGTGGCCGCAGCCGCCGGCGCACCGGACGGCCCGGAGTTCCATCCGCCGCGATTGGGTGACCTGCGTCAGTCCTGCCTGGACGTCGGCCTGGCCAAGCGTGTGCTGGGGTGGGAGCCGAAGGTGCCGTTAACGGACGGAATCGGCCGGACTGTCGATTTCTTCCGGCGGCTCGGCACCGCGTAGCGCGATGGCTCGCGCGAGCCGCGAGTAGCGCAGCTCCAAATCCTTGAAACGCAGGTAGGTGCTGAGCGTGGTGAATGCGAACGCGATGATCAGCGCGTAGAGCATGAGGTCGGTACCTCGGCCCAGGCCGAGCCAATGCGCCAGTGTGGTGGTGTCATTGGGCCGCAGGATGGCGTAGATGCCCGCGACCACGAACACGACGAACCCGAGCTTCACCCATGCCTTGGCCTGCGCGGTGCTGCGCGAACGTAGCAAGTACACCAGCAGCAGCAGGACCGCGACGATCAGCAGCGGCTGTATCCAGGTGATCACGGTAACCTCCGGCGGAACGCGGTGTCGAACATGATGTTGACCCCGTTGATCAGTGACTGGCCCTTGGCCATCGAGTACTCGGTGTACAGAATGTCGACGGGTTGTTCTGCTACCCGCCAACGATTTTCGTCGATCATTGCGATGAATTCGCTGGCGTGGCCCATGCCGTTCATCGTGATGTTGAGGCCGGTGGCGACGGTTCGGTTGAACACACGCAGCCCGTTGTGGGCGTCGGTCAGGTTCAGTCGGCGGGTACGGGGACTCAACAGCACAACGGTTTTCAGCACGATGCGCTTGATCAGGGGAACATGACCGGGAGCGGACCCGGCACCGAAACGGGTGCCGACGATGATGTCGAGTGGTTCGAGTCGCAGCCTGTCCACCATGGCCACCACGTCCTTGACCTGATGTTGGCCGTCAGCGTCGAATGTGACGAAGATCTGGGCACCGGGCTGCGCGCGCGCATATTCGACACCGGTTTGTATCGCCGCGCCCTGACCCAGATTGACGGGGTGCCGGACTACGTGCGCCCCGGCGCCGTGCGCCAACGCGGCGGTGCGGTCCTTGCTGCCGTCGTCTACACAGACGATATTGGGGAACGTGCCGAGCGCCGCGGCGATGACGTCGGCGATGACTGGCCCCTCGTTGTAGGCGGGGATGACCAGCCAGGTATCAGCATTGGCGCTGTTGCTCCCGGGGATGCTCACTGGGATCAAGGTAGCACCGGCGGTCTGTCGGCGGGCGTCGGCTCTGTCCGACCCCGACGAGTCCTGCCATTCCGGCAGAAGGGAAGGTCGGCGGCACTAATGTTTCGGCCATGCAGCGGCTGTCTGGGGTAGATGCGGCGTTCTGGCACGCCGAAACGGCGGGTTGGCATATGCACATCGGGGGACTGTCCATCTACGACCCCACCGATGCGCCCGACTACAGCTTTGAGCGGGTTCGCAGCCTTATCGTCGAGAGACTTCCGTCCATGCCGCAACTGCGTTGGCGAGTCACCGACGTGCCGCTGGGCTTGGATCGGCCGTGGTTCGTCGAAGACGAGGAACTAGATCCCGACTTTCATATTCGTCGCATCGGTGTTCCCGCGCCCGGCGGTCGTAAGGAGCTGGAGGAGCTGGCAGGCCGGCTGATGTCGTACAAGCTCGACCGATCCCGACCGCTTTGGGAGCTGTGGGTTATCGAGGGTGTCGAGGGCGGGCGCGTTGCCACGCTGACCAAGATGCATCACGCCATCGTCGATGGTGTTTCGGGTGCGGGTCTGGGCGAGATCCTGTTCGATATCGCTCCGGAGCCGCGGCCCGCGCCGGACGACACTGTCGGTTCGTTGGTGGGGCTCGGACTGCCCAGTCGTGAGCGCATCCTGTTGAGTGCGTTGGTCAACCTGGGCGTTAAAACGCCCTATCGGGTCGTTCGGCTGGTGCAGCAGACGGTTCGCCAGCAGCTGGCGGTCTTCGGCATGGAACGGAAGCCACCCGGATACTTCGAGGCTCCGCACACTCGTTTCAATGCGCCGGTGTCGCCGCACCGGCGCATCTCCGGGGCGCGCCTCGAGCTGGCGCGCGTGAAGGCACTCAAAGACGCGTTTGGGGTCAAAGTCAACGACGTGGTGCTGGCCATCGTTGCCGGCGCCGTCCGGGACTATTTGGCCAAGCGCGACGAGCTGCCGGATAAACCGCTGATCGTGCAGATCCCGGTATCGGTGCGCACCGAGGAGACCGACGGTGAGGTCGGCAATCAGATCAGTTCCATGACCGTATCGCTGGCGACGGATATCGACGATCCGGCCGCGCGGATCAGGGCGATTTACGAGGGAACGCAGGGCGCCAAGGAAATGGCGCGCGCGATGTCGGCGCATCAGATCATGGGGTTGACGGATACGACGCCGCCGGGGCTGTTGCAATTGGCGGCGCGGGCGTACACCGCCAGTGGGCTGTCCCGGAACCTGGCCCCGATCAATTTGGTGTTGTCGAACGTCCCGGGTCCGTCATTTCCGCTCTATATGGCCGGTGCCCAGTTGGAGTCGATGATCCCGCTTGGTCCGCCCGTTATGGACGTGGCCCTCAATATCACGTGCTTTTCCTATATGGAGCACATGGACTTCGGGTTCGTCACCACACCGGAGGTCGCCGCGGATATCGACGAAATGGCCGACGGTCTCGAAGCGGCGCTGAGGGAATTGGAGCACGCTGCAGGGTTCTGAGCGTATCGGGCGCCACTCAACCGATGATGTCCTGGGGAGCCTGCGGGTCCCGCCAGAAGGCAAGCGCGGCCACATGCACGACGATGCCGACGACGGGCCCGCCTATCAACGCGATAACCGTCCGCTCCTCCAAGCCGAGCGGCAACAGCAGTAAGAGTGCCGAGACCACTGTGGCCCCAACCCATCCCACCGAATAGGCCAGGTGCCGGGCATGTGCCACGGTGGCCGCCCCGGTGAGCGTCAGCAAGGCGATCATCACCGCACCGGCGGTCAACCAGCCCAGGAGTGGACCGCCCGCCTGATATGCCGGATCGAACACCGTCCGCAGCAACCAGGGGCCAATGGTCGTAGCGAGCACGATGCCTACCGTCCCGACACCGGTGATGATGGCGGCGGGGGTGATGAGCGCGCTCAGGCGCCGATCCCGCTCATCCACGAAATGGGCTATGAGGTTGCCCTGCAGCGCTGTCAGCGGCACCAGTAGCGGCGCACGGGTCAGTGTGACGGCCAGGATCACGACGCCGCCGGTGGTGCCCAGATCGCCTGTCGTTGACTGCAACAGCACCGGAAAACCCATCACCAGAACCGCACTGGCCGCGGCCGCGGCGATCGAATGCCGCGCGCCGCGCAGGAATTCCATGGTGTCGACGAGCGCGGGTACCGTGAGCGCCTCGCGGGTCGGTTTCGAGACCACGGTGAGTAGTAACCAGGACATCGATCCGGCCACCGTCGCCCACAGATACCCGACAAGCCCGATGGTGGCCACGAAGGTGACAACTGCCACCACCAAACGGATTCCCGCATCTGTCACCATGAGCACGCCGTATTGGGTCCACCTGCCCGACCCGGCCAGGGCCCCCAGGGTGGTCGCGTGCATACAGAACCCGGCGAGCCCACCGGCAAGCAAGGCCACGCTGAGCCAACGAAACTCGGTGAACACCTGCGATGCCCACAGTGGTGCGGTGCCGACGATGCCGACGGCGGAAGCGATGGCGAACGCGACGGCGATCCTGATCGGAAGGGTGGTGGACAGGGGGGAGCGCTCACGCTGTGCCAGCGATAGTCGCACTTCGCGAGTGGTCTCCTGCAGTAACCCATTGGCCGCGCCGGTCACCAGACCGAATGCACCCCAGAAGACTCCGAATACCGAGAACAAGGCGGGGCCCAGCTCGCGGGCCGCCAGGTACAGCACGGTGTAGCCGCAGATCGCGCTGATGGCTGTGGCCACACCGATTCGTGCGAAGCTGGAGCGGACCGATGAGCCGCTCGGGTGGAGAGGCTCAAACTCGGTGGGGCCGGCGTCGGTCACTTCCGGTCCAGGGGCGGCAGCTGCTTCTCGTAGAGCCATCCGGTCCATAGCGGCCGCAGCGATTCGTCGGAGTAGCCGGCGGCCAGGCCGGTGAAGTCGTCGGTGATGACGGTGCTGTGTCGGTACCGAGTGGTCCAATCCTGCAGTAGCGCAAAAAACTTGGTGTCACCGAGCCGCAACCGCAAGGCGTGCAACGTCAATGCGCCGCGCTTGTACACGCGATCGTCGAACATCAGTTGTGGGCCTGGGTCGGCCAGGATCAAGTCTTGGGGGAGGTCCTTGAGTTTTTGGTGGTAGTGGCGTGCGCGGGCATCGGCCGACGGTCCACCGGACTCTTCGGACCACAGCCACTCGGCGTAACAGGCGAACCCTTCGTGGAGCCAGATGTCGCGCCAGCGGCGTGCAGTGACGCTGTTGCCGAACCACTGGTGCGCCAGCTCATGTGCAACGAGTCGCTCAGAGTGCCGCTGCCCATCGCAATGGTTGGCCCCGAACACCGAAATGCCTTGTGCCTCCAGCGGGATATCGAGTTCGTCATCGGTGACTACCACGGTGTACCCGGCGGCGAACGGGTACGGGCCAAACTGTTTGATGAACAGCTTCATCATCTGTGGCTGCCTGCCGAAGTCGTGAGTGAACCGGTCATACAGCCGGGAGGGGAGCGCGGCGTTCATCGAGATCGGGTTCTTGGCGAGCTTGACGGTCTGGTAGTCCCCGATCTGCAGCGTAGCCAGGTAGGGCGCCATCGGCTCGGGCTGCTCGTAGGTCCAGGTAGTGTGTGCGGCCCGGACTCTCCGGGATACCAACTCTCCGTTGGAGACAACGCAGTACGGGCTGTCGCTGCTGATGACAAACCGATAGCTCGCCTTGGAGCTGGGGTGATCGTCGCACGGGAACCAGGACGCCGCGCCGTTCGGCTGTCCGGCCACCAGCGCGCCATTGGACAGCTCCTCGAACCCGACGTCTCCCCACATGCTGTTGATAGGTCGTGGTGATCCGCCGTACCGGATAGCGATGGTCATGGCTGCTCCCGCGGGGATGGCGGTGGCCAGCTTGACGGTGATCTTTCCGCCGCGATGCCCGAAATGTGTTGGACGCCTGCCATTCACGGTCACCTTCGAGACACCGAGAGTATCGGCGAGGTCGAGGGTGAACTCCTTGAGAGTGGCGAGGGTGACGGCGGTGATCATCGCGGTACCGGTCAGCCGGTTGATGGCCACTTTGTATTCCAGGTCCAGCTCATAGCGCGACACCCGATACCCGTAGTTGCCGTTCTGTGGCAGATAGGGATCGATGATCGGAGGCCGTGGGGGAAGCCTTTTGGCTAGTTTCCTTCCTGGCTTCTTATCAGGTTTGGTCATGCCGCCCCGGAATTCTTATTTGGGGAAACCTTGCCGCCCTTGGGCTTTTTCGGCGCCATCGGATCCAGCTTGCCCCATGGAGAAATGGGGTTGCCCTGCCACCTGGTTGACGGAGGTACGACGTCACCACGGACAACCAGGGAGGCGGGGCCGACCGTAGCGCCGGCCCCCAGTTCGGCGGCGGGGAGCGCGACACAATGTGGTCCGAGGGTGGCACCCTCACCGAGGGTCACGGTGTCCATGCGCATGATCCGGTCGTGGAACAGGTGTGTTTGCACCACGCAGCCACGGTTCACGGTCGCGCCCGTGCCCAGGGTCACCAGATCGGCCTCGGGTAGCCAATACGTCTCGCACCACACTCCGCGGCCGATCTTCGCGCCCAGACCCCGCAGCCACCAGTTCTGCATCGCCGTTCCCGATGCGGCGCGTGCGAACCACACGGCGGCAACGGTTTCCACGAAGGTATCGGCGACCTCATTGCGCCAGACGAACGAGGACCAGAGCGGCTTCTCCACGGCCTTGGTGCGCCCGACCACCACCCACTTGGCCACGACGCTCACCACGCCGGCCACGGCGCCGGCGATCAGTAGCACCACGCCACTGAGTGCGCCGGCCGCCCAGAAATTGGACCGAATGGCGATCGTCTGCAAAGCCAGAAGTACCCCGACCCCGATCCCGAACGTGACGATTATCGGGATGATGCGGCATGTCTCCACGATCCCCCGCATGACCTTGAGCCGGAATGGGGGCTCGAATGTCAGCGCGGAATCGGCGCCATCAGCCTTGCGCCGAAGGCGCTTCGGTGGGCTACCGATCCACGACGAACCCGACTTGGCCTTGTGCGGAGTCGCCGAGAGGACGGCGACCAGCGCGTCATTGGGCACCTTGCGGCCCGGCTGGGTAATCCCCGAGTTCCCCAGGAATGCGCGCTTGCCTATTCGGGCCTTGGCAATGTGAATCCAACCGCCGCCCAACTCATAGGACGCAACCATGGTGTCGTCGGCAAGGAATGCGCCGTCGTCGACCTCGGTGAACTTCGGTATCAGCAGTGCTGTCGAAATCTCGGTGTCTTTACCGATTTTCGCGCCCAGGATGCGCAGCCACCATGGAGTCAGTTGGCTGGCGTAGATGGGGAACAAATAGTTACGGGCGGCATCCATCAGGCGTTCTGTGGCCCACAGCTGCCATCCCTGTCGGCTACGGACGGGGTGATACCCCTCGTGCACACCGATCGACATTAGCCGCACCAGTACCACGGTGATGGTGGCGTACACGATCACGCTGACCAGTGCCGCGCCGGGTGTCCACATGAGCGCGGGCACCACGGCTTCACAAACCGTCGCCGTGTTCCTGATGCCAAAGGCCACCACGCCGAGTCCCGCCGCCAGTGCGAACAAGGGCAGTCCGCCCAGCAGGATCGATGTCACCCCGTAGATCGGCACCCATTGCCCAGCTCGGGGCGGACGGTAATCCGGCCACGGATGCCGGGCCTTGCCAGACTTCACGGCCGGTGAGCCCTTCCAGTACTGGCCGTTCTTGACTTTGCCGATAACGCCGGAAGCCGGTGCGACATCTGCGTTCTTGCCGATGACCGCTCCCGGTAACAGGGTGGTGCGGGCCCCGACGGTGGCGTCGTCGCCGACGACGATGGGGCCGAGATGGAACTTGTCGCCGTCAACCCAATGCCCGGACAGATCGACTTCGGGTTCGATGGAACTGCGGTCGCCGAGCTCGAGCCAGCCCGTTACCGGCGGCGAGGAATGCAGGTCGACACCGTTACCTACACGTGCACCCAACGCCCTGGCGTAATACACCATCCATGGTGCGCCGGAAAGGTTCTCGGCGCCGCTGGCAGTGGCGAGCCGGTCGGCGATCCACACTCGGAGGTGCACACTTCCGCCACGTTCGTATATCCCGGGTTTGACCCCGGACAGCAGTAGCCGCGCGCCGATGACGGTGATGCTCATGCGGCCCAGTGGTGTGATGAAGAGGACGAAGGCCGCCAGCAATACCCACCAGTTGACCGTGACCAGCCATGGCACATTGCTGAATATTGCGAACACGTTGTTGGCCAGAGCGAGCCAGGTAGCCCATTGCAGGCCCGTGAGGGTGGTCAACGGAACTGTCGCCACCAACTGCGCCAGCTCGGCCAGCCGCGGTACCGGCTTCACGATCCGGGGTTCGACCTCGATAGGAGGCGCCAGCTCGTCCAGATAGGTGGCCAGCGATCCGAGCCGTGGCTGGTCGTACAGGTTCGCGACGGTCACCTGCGGGTAGCGCTGCCGCAATGCCGCGACCAGCTGCGCGGCGGAGAGTGATCCGCCGCCGAGAGCGAAGAAGTCGGCCTCGGGCCCGTCGACCGCGGCCGCCAGGATGTCGCGCCACAATCCGGCGAGCCAGCCCATGGTGCCGCCCAGTTCAGTGGCATCCTCGTCGGCATTCGTTCCAGGTGGCGGCCACGGCAGTGCGTTGCGATCGACCTTTCCCGATGTGCGCGTGGGCAGTTCGTCAAGCTTGACTAATCGCGGCACCAGCGCGGCCGGTAGCGACTCGGCCAGGCTCGCACGGGCCGCGGCGATGTCGAAGTTGGGGTCGGCACTGGCGATGTAGCCGACCAGTAACGGGGTGCCGCTGGCGGTCTTGCGCACCGCGGCCGCACCCCCACTCACACCGGGCAGGTTGACCAGCGCCGCATCCACCTCGCCGAGTTCGATGCGCCGGCCGCCGACCTTCACCTGGTCGTCGGCGCGGCCCTGGAAGTACAACCCGTCGGGTTCCAGGCGCACCAGGTCACCGCTGCGGTAGGCCCGTGACCATCCCAAAGTATTTAAAGGAGCGTACTTTTCGGCGTCCTTTTCGGGATCGAGGTACTTGGCCAGCCCGACGCCGCCGATGACCAGTTCGCCGATCTCGCCGTAACCGACCTGGTTGCCCTGCGCATCCACGACTGCCAGATCCCAACCCGGAAGGGGCAACCCGATGCTGACGGGGCTGATCCCGTCGAGTCGTGCCGCGCATGCGACCACGGTCGCCTCGGTGGGTCCGTAGGTATTCCACACCTCGCGGGCGGCACCGTCTTCCCCGGTGGCGAGCCGTTCGGCCAGATCCGGCGGGCAGGCCTCGCCGCCGAAAATCAGGAGCCGCACCGCCTCCAGCGCTTCCGCCGGCCACAATGCGGCCAGGGTGGGCACCGTCGACACCACGGTGACATCGCGAGATACCAGCCACGGCCCCAGATCCATGCCGCTGCGCACCAGGGATCGCGGCGCGGGTACCAGACACGCACCGTAGCGCCACGCGAGCCACATCTCTTCGCACGAGGCGTCGAAGGCCACAGAGAGTCCGGCGAGCACTCGGTCATCTGGACCAATCGGATTGTCCTGCAAGAACATCTGTGCTTCGGCGTCGACAAAGGCGGCCGCGTTGCGATGCGTCACCGCCACGCCCTTAGGAGTGCCGGTGGAACCCGAGGTGAAGATGATCCAGGCGTCGTCGCGTGGTGTGGGTTTGGTGGCGCGCCAGCCACGCGAGGAACCGGGTCCACGAACCAGGCCGCCGGGGGTGATCACGGCGGCCACCTGCGCCTCGCCGAATACCAGCGCCGCGCGTTCCTCGGGATCGTCGGCGTCGACGGGAACGTACGCGGCTCCCGCGGCCAGGGTCGCCAGGATCGCCACATAAAGCGAGTAGCTGCCCGAGGGCATCCGGATGCCGACGCGATCACCGCGCCCGATTCCCCGGGTGCCAAGCCACTCGACACTCGCCTCGACGTCGACGATGAGCTCGGAGTACGTGAGCTGGATGGTGCCGTCGTCGATGGCGGGCGCGTCGGGGTGCTCCGCGGCGGTGGAGTAGAGGATGTCTATCAGGGTCCGGGCCGGAGGGGCTGACCTGCCGAGCAGGTACTGCGGGGGCACCGGGTGGGCCGGGGTGTCATGAGCGGCGGGCTGGGGGGCCTCTTCGCGCGCGCGGCTCATGGGTGACTCGTCGGGGCCGGTCACGCTGCTCCTCGTTAGTTCCGCGTCGGTTTTGTGAGCCTGGAGGGGTACCGCAGCGAGCCTATCGGTCCGGGTGCGGCTGAGCTCGTCGCCGCGCGGAAGTGGTCCGCTGGGCACGGTCACCCCATGGCCGCCAAGTTTGCCACGGCGGTCCGCCAGCCGATTCCTTCGGGCGTGGAGCCCTAGCCCTCTTTCGCCGTCCGCCTGGTCTTGTACAGGCTGGCGACGGTGGTGATGAGCAGCGTCACGACGATCACCGCAAGACTTGCCAACGTGGGGATCTCGGGCACATGCACCGGCTCGCCGCCGTTGATGAAGGGAAGCTCGTTCTCGTGCAGCGCATGCAGGATCAGCTTGACGCCGATGAAGAACAGGATGAACGCCAGCCCCTGCGACAGGTACACCAGTCGCTTGAGCATGTCGCCGAGCAGGAAGTACAGCTGGCGCAGACCCATGAGGGCGAACACGTTGGCGGTGAACACCAGGTAGGGCTCTTTGGTGAGCCCGTAGATCGCGGGGATCGAGTCGAGCGCGAAGAGAAGATCGGTGGTGCCCAGGGCGACGATCACCAGGAACATCGGCGTGATGAGTCTGGCGCCGTTCGCACTGTTATCCCGGACCCACAGGCGCAGGCCGTCCCACGTGTCGGTCGTCCGCAGGTGCTTGCGGGCGAACTGCACCACGGCGTTGTCGGCGTCGTCGTCATGCTCGGTGTCGCGCGCCAGGTTGACGGCGGTGTACACCAGGAACGCGCCGAACAGATAGAAGATCCAGGAGAACTGGTTGATGGCCACCGCGCCCAGGGCAATGAAGATGCCGCGGAAGATCAGCGCCAGGATGATGCCGATCAACAGCGCCTCTTGCTGATAAACCCGGGGCACTTTGAAGCTGGCCATGATGATCAGGAAAATGAACAGATTGTCCACCGAGAGGCTGTATTCGGTGAGCCAGCCCGCGAAGAACTCCAGCCCGAACTGGCTGCCGTGGAAGAACCACACCCAGAGGCCGAATGCCACCGCGAGCCCTATGTAGACGCTGAGGGCGGTGGCAGTTTCGCGGACGGAGGGTTCATGGGGCCGCCTGCCGATCACCACGACGTCGACCAACAAGATCGCGACCGTGACGGCCAGCGTGATGATCCATTCGAGCTGGGATACCTGCATGAAATAACCTCCGGTCGCCAAAACGCCGGAGGTCTCTTCCGCCGGCAGGTGACCGGCCTGCGGCACCGACCGGTCCGACAATGGCCGATGTGATGACGACACCGCAGCGAAGGAATACTCCCCTCCGCTAGTCAGTCTGCCCTATGGCGCGGGGATCGGAAAATCGAGCTGGATTCACGAGCTGACACGGCGGGATTTGAAATCACCCTGCGTAATGCGCTTGACGGTGGCTGCGAACGGCGAGCAGACTGCGCACAGGTCATGAGTACCAGCGATAAGCCCTGGCTAGCTGGTCGGCAACCCTCCTCCATGCCGTTTGTCTTCACGCAGGCGGCTCATCCACGGCGGGGTGCTCCAGGTGACGACCTGGCCGCGCTCAACCGGGCGCGGCAAGCGTGGACTCGCCGGGCGGGTCCGGTGAGATGGGATGTCACATGTCAGTATCCAAACCTTCAGCATCCGAACCTTCTGGGTCCGAGCAACCGGCTGCGCGTGTTGTGGGAGCCGATATCAAAGTTCCACTGGCCCAAGGTGGCTGGATCCGTTACGCCAATTTTGACTATGCCGCCAGTGCGCCCGCACTCTGCGACGTCGCGGACCGCGTCACCGAACTGCTGCCCTACTACGCCAGTGTGCATCGTGGCGCCGGATACGCCTCACGCGTGTGCACGACTCTCTACGAGGGCGCCCGTGAGACGGTGGGACGCTTCGTCGGGGCCGCCGCCGACCACCACGTGATCTTTACCCGTAACACCACCGACTCGTTGAATCTGCTCGCCTCGGCGGTGCCGGGTGAGGTGGTGGTTCTCGATATCGAGCACCACGCAAACCTGTTGACCTGGCAGCGATATGACGCCCGGGTGGTAAGGCATCGAGCGACCGTTGCAGACACCGTCATCGCCTTGGCCGACGAGCTCGCCCGGCGGCCCGCCGCACTGCTGGCCGTCACCGGCGCTTCGAATGTCACCGGCGAGGTGCTGCCGTTGGCCGAACTCGCGGCCGTCGCACACCGGTACGGAGCGAGGATCGCCGTCGACGGGGCGCAGCTGGTTCCGCACCGCCGAATCGACCTGGTGGCAACCGGAATCGACTACCTCGCGTTCTCCGGGCACAAGCTGTATGCGCCGTTTGGTGCCGGAGTCCTTGTGGGGCACAGTGACTGGCTCGACACCGCGAGGCCTTATCTTGCGGGTGGCGGGGCGGTTCACAATGTTGGTATCGACAGGGCCGAGTGGCTCGTGGGACCGCAGCGGCATGAGGCGGGCACGCCCAATGTGGTCGGCGTCGCCGCCGTGGCGGCTGCGTGCGAGGCGTTGGCCGCGCTGGGGGATATAGGCCACGTCGAGGATGCGCTCACCGCCCAACTTCGGGACGGGCTCGCCGCGATCGAAGGTGTTGACACCCTGCGCATTTGGAACAGTGGCCGTGACGTACTGGGCATTGTTTCCTTCACTGTCGCCGGATACGCACCGTCGGTCGCCGCGGCCTATCTGTCGGCCGAACACGGAATCGGGCTGCGGGACGGCAGATTCTGCGCGCATCCGCTGCTGGCCAGGCTGGGCAGGCCAGGGGGCGCGTTGCGCGCAAGTATCGGGCTGGGCACCACCGCGAGTGACATCACGCGCCTCGTCGATGCCATCGGTGAGCTCGTCCACCATGGGCCGGCGCTGACCTATACCGAGCGTGACGGGCAAGTCGGGCCGGTTGACGACAAAAGGCCGCTCCCGGATTTCCTGGTGGTCTAGGCGCCGACACAGTATTCGTTACTTGTAATACGTGATACTTTCAGTTCGACACATCACAGGGTCGGACTGACAAGGACGTCGAATGACTAGTACACGTGTGCGGGGTAGTGAGATCAACGGTCGGGAACGGGCTGTTCCCGACCATGAGGTCGTGATCATCGGGGCGGGCTTCGGTGGCATTGGTGCGGGTATTGAGCTGACCAAAAGGGGTGTCCACGACTTCGTCATCCTGGAGAAGTGGGGCGCTGCCGGAGGCACCTGGCATGCCAACAAGTACCCGGGGGTTGCCGTGGACATCCCCACCTTTATCTACAGCTTTTCTTACGACCAGAAGACCACCTGGTCCAAGTTCTTCACGCCCGGTGACGAGCTTGAGGGATACGCCAACGAACTCGTGGACAAGCATGAACTGCGCCGCAAGATCCGGTTCAACGCCCGCGTGGTGCGCCAGGAATTTGATGAGGCGCATAACATGTGGGCTCTTACTCTGGATGACGACAGCGTCATCACGGCTCGGCACGTGATCGCCGCGACGGGTGGCCTCGAGCAACCCAAGCTGCCCGAGATAGACGGTATCGACTCCTATCGGGGGGTACTGATGCACACCGCGTTGTGGGATAAGGATATTCAGCTGGCCGGAAAACGAGTGGCGGTCATCGGCACCGGCGCCACCTCACTGCAGCTGGTTCCGGAGATCGCCCCCGAGGTCGGCCATCTCACCGTCTTTCAGCGCACCCCCATCTATGTGGGGCCCAAGCCCGACCTGAAGTACAACGCGTTCTGGCGGGCCCTGTTCGGGTTCCCGGGTGTCGCCAAGGGCATTCGGCACGCCATCAACCTCAGTACCGCATACATCCCGGACGCCGTCTTCAAGCTCGACTCCAAATACGTCGAATCCGCCTCGATGGCCCTGGCGAACCGGATGCGCGGCTGGATGCGTACTCAGGTCGATGATCCGGTTACCCGAGAGAAGCTGCTGCCGTACTACGGTTTTGGCTGTAAGCGCCCTTCGTTCTCCAATACCTACCTCAAGACGTTCAACCGTCCCAACGTCGCCCTGGTGACCGAACCCATTCAACGGATCACCGAGAAGGGCCTGCTGACCGCGGATGGGGTCGAACACGAAGTGGATGTGTTGATCTGCGCCACCGGTTTCGCGATCTGGGACCACATGCCGGCCTTCCCGACCGCCGGTCGGCGCGGCAAGGATCTGAAGCAGTTCTTCCAGGAGAACCGTTATCAGGCATATCAGGGCGTTTCGGTGCCGGATTACCCCAACTTCTTCCTCGTCCTCGGACCCTACGGATACGTCTTTGGGCCCTATCACATGCTGATCGAGTCGACCACCGCGCACGCGGCCCGGGTGATAGCGGAGACGAAGAAGCGTGGTGCCACCACCGCCGAGGTCAAGCAGGATGTGCACCAGGCTTACTTCGACAAGATGCACGCGCGCAATGAGAATCACCTGTGGCTCTCGCCGGCATGCTCGACGGCCAATACGTACTACATCGACAACCATGGTGATTCACCCTTCCGCCCAGGCGGTTTCGGTGAAATGTACTTTCACAACAAGTACTTCCGGCTGGACAACTACCGGTACGGCACCGAGACGGTGGCGCCGGTGGTGAAGGCGGCGCCGAGGCGCAAGCGCAACAAGGAGGTTGTGGGATGAGACTGCTGCCGGGGCGCAAACCAGAACTTGTCGTCGTAACCGGAGCCGGAAGCGGCATCGGGCGAGCCATCGCTATCCAATTCGCCCGGGGCGGGGCGGAGGTGGTGGCCTCCGATGTGGATCTGACGACAGCCCAGGAAACGGCCGCGATCATCCACCGAAAGGGCCATCGCGCGGTGGCTTTTCAGCTCGATGTCACCGATCCGGCGGCCTGGGAGCGGTTCGCTGATCAGGTGCGGGCCGAATACGGTGTCCCCGATGTTCTGGTGAACAACGCGGGCATCATGGTCGGCGGGCGCTTCTTCGATCTTGAGCAGGAGCACTGGGAAAAACAGTTCCGGGTCAACGTATTCGGTGTCGCCTATGGCGGACGAGTCTTTGGCAAGCAGATGGCCGAACGTGGCCGTGGCGGTCAGATCGTCAATATCGCCTCGGCGGGGGCCATCACCCCGACGCCGATCTTCCCCGCCTATTCGGCCTCCAAGGCGGCGGTGAAGATGCTGAGCGAGTGTATGCGGATGGAATTGGGCCCCAAGGGAATCGGCGTATCCGCGGTGTGCCCCGGCTTCATCAACACCAACATCGGGGTAAACGCCACCGTCGCCGGCCTGGACCTTCGCGATGATGTGCGCGAGCGCGCGAACAACGCGATGAGGGCCTTCCAGTCCTCTGCCCCGATGCGGGTACTGGACCAGCTGATCGGTCCCCCACAGGTCGCGCGGGCCACGGTCCGCGCGGCGCGCTACAACTTTGCGGTGGCTCCGGTGCGTCCCGAAGCGTGGCTGGGCTACTTCTTGAGCAGGCTCCTGCCCGGTCTCAATCGACATTTCATGTATCCGATTCCGTACTGGCTCGGATTGGATATCGACACGCTCATGCCCAAGGTGCAACATGTCATCGACAACCTGACCGAACGCACCTCGTCGGCGCCGCTCACCGAGCAGCCGGCGGTGTGATCGGGGCCTATCGGCTCACCCGGAATTCAACGATGGCCATGCCTGGACCTCGTCGGTACCGTGGCGGCTGTGGCGACACAACATCAGACGTTTCGGGTTTTCACCGACGATGCTGCAGGCTGGCGTGAACTGACCAACGGAACGGGTGTCACCGCACGCGTCAATGCCCCCGATCTCAAACAGGCACAGCGGGCCCGGCACTCTCTGCGCACCGCGCGCAAGGACGCACCCGCGGTCATCCTGGATGTCTACGTGCACGTCGAGGCCGACTCGCGATCGGCGCGTAAACATTTCGCCAGCCTGAGAGTGCCGTCGGCGGTCTCGTATGCGGGCACGCCGGAAGGGCTGGCCGGTTTGATAGCCGATATCTACCTGGCCGGTGTCGCTGACGGGGTCACTCTGATTCCGGCGTCGCCCACCATGGACATCAGCTGTGCCGCACGCCGCGTATTGGCGCTGCTGCCCCAGCGGATACCGCTGGCGGCCTAAGCGAGCCCGTAGGCGCGGCGCTCACCAGTTGTCGTAACCACCCTCGGGGCCGAGCATGCGCTCCAGCCGGGTGCGATTGATCTTCGCGAGCTCGTTGCGCGTCACCTTGCGCTCGGTATCGACGTCGTGGTGCATGCGATCAGAGATCGCGCGCAGCACCGAGGAACCATCCTGTCCGCACATGTGCATGACGAAGCGATGACCGAAGTGGTGCTCGTATCGATGCGCGGCGGCCCGCAGCGCTGCCATCATCCCCGGCGTCTCATCGCGGATGGCGCATTGCTCGGCATGGGATCGTGCACTTCCCGGCCGTTTTCCCAGCGCCGGATAGGCGATCAGCACCTCGTCCAGCGACTCCTCGGACAGCGCGAACAACTCATTGTCGGCGAATCGGAACAGGGCATCATGATTGGCGAACGGCCGCCCCGCGGCGATCTTCCGTGCCCAGGTCACGCTGCCACCGCACTCGTACAGCGCGTGGACCGCTTTGGTGTCGGGCATCTGGTTGAACGTGTCGCGGCCGATGCCCTGATGCATCAACATAGGACCATGATTCGACGGGGCGCTGCTGTTCGCTAGAGGGGGACCGTGCATTTTGCAGGAGCTTAACGCGACGTAACATTGCACCGAGTAAGACTGGGGAGGGAGTGGGGGACAGTGACGGATCCAGCCTGGCAGCAGTACCCGCAGGAGCCGTGGCCGCCCGGCGAGCCGATTCCCTATCCCGAGGATCCGAAGCCCCCGAAATGGCCATGGATAGTCGCCGGCGTCAGTGTTCTGGCGGTGCTGGCGATAGCCCTGACGGCGATCGTGGTCATTACCCGCCGAACCGAGGTGGCAGCTCAGACGACGGTCACCGTCACTCCGTCGACGACGTGGACGGGGCCCAACGATGTCCCGTTGCCGTCGATAACGACGACCGAGCCGCCGCCGCCATCACCACCCCCGCCGAACCCCAGCACCGGTGTCGAGACCACGCCAACGACCACCGAGGCGCCTCCGGTGCCCACCACGACCGAGGCGCCCACGCCGGTGCCCACGACGGGTCAGGGTCCCGGGGGTTCCGGGAACGGCGGCAAGAGCGTCACCTACAGCGTGGGTGGTCAGGGCGGCGGGGTCAATGTCGCCTATATGACGGACAACGACTATGTGCGTGTGTCGAATATTTCGCAGCCGTGGGCGGTCTCGGTGACGGTTACACGTCGGGACGTTCCGCTGACCATGAATGTCACCATGGTCGGCGAGGGCACCATCAGCTGTTCCATCACCGTCGACGGAGTGACCGTCGCCCAAAGCAGCACTGACGTGTTCGCCGTCGTATGCCAGGCGCCTATGCCGGGCTAGTGCCCCTGGGTTTTGAGGCGCTCGAACGACGCCACGACCTCGGCCTCGGCCTCGGTGCGGCCCACCCAGTCGGCAGCCTTGACGAACTTGCCGGGTTCCAGGTCCTTGTAGTGCACGAAGAAGTGCTTGATGGCGTCCAGGTCGAAGCTCGACACATCGCCGATTTCCTGGATGTGATCCCAGCGTGGGTCGCCCGCGGGCACACACAGCACCTTGTCGTCACCGCCGCCGTCGTCGACCATCTTGAACATGCCGACGGGCCGAGCCTCGACGATCACACCGGGGAAGACGGACTCGGGTAGCAGTACCAGGGCGTCCAGCGGGTCGCCGTCCTCGCCGAGGGTGTTCTCGATGAAGCCGTAGTCGGTGGGGTAGGCCATCGGGGTGTAGAGGTAGCGGTCCAGGCGCACGCGGCCGGTCTCGTGATCGACCTCATACTTGTTGCGCTGTCCCTTGGGGATCTCGATGGTGACGTCGAACTCCACACCCGCTCCTTGAATGTCGGTGGTACTCAGTCGGTCGGTCTTCGCGCAAGCGCTCGTCCAGCGCGCACCAGGATAGCGATACCCTGCAGAGCATGGTCACCGCCAGGGCACTTGATCCGCGTCGCTGGCGGCGCTCTACCCACGTTCTGCTCGCTGTCGCCGTCGTGCTGGCGATTGCCGCGCTGGTTCTCGTGGCGTCGCTGACCACCGGAGCTTCTACTTCCCGCCCGTCGCAGAACGCCGACCCAGAACCGACGCTTGTCACCCCGAAACCGGGCCTCGTCCCGGTTTCGGATTCGGCACCGGTGCCGACGGCAGATGGTTTGGCAGAAGCGCTGGACAAGGCGCTGGCCGATCCGGCGCTGGCCATGTTCACCGGCCGGGTGACCGACGCACTGACCGGCCGCGAGCTGTGGCAGCAGGGCTCCACGGTGCCGATGGTGCCCGCGTCCACCAACAAGGTGCTGACCGCAGCGGCCGCGCTGCTCACCCTTGATCGGGCCGCCAAACTCACCACCTCGGTAGTGGCGGATACCGCCGGACAGCGGGGATTGGTGACCTTGGTCGGCGGTGGCGATCCGATTCTCAGTGCTGCGCCGGCCGATGCCGACACCTGGTACCGCGATGCCGCGCGCATCAGTGATCTGGCCGAGCAGGTCCGTAAGTCGGGGGTCAGTGTCACGTCGATCACGGTCGATATCAGCCGGTTCGGTGGACCGTCCATGGCGCCCGGATGGGATCCGGCCGATATCGACGGCGGCGACGTCGCGCCCATCCAGGCCGTGATGCTCGACGCGGGCCGTACGCAGCCGACTGACTACGACTCGCGTCGTTCCACCACCCCCGCACTCGACGCGGGCCGTGCACTCGCCACGGCGCTCGGGGTCGACCCGGACGTGGTGCGGTTGGATGCGGCGCCGCCGACGGCGAAATCCATTGCCTCCGTTCAGTCGGCACCGCTGATGGAGCGGCTGCGGGAGATGATGAATGCCTCCGACAACGTCATGGCCGAAACCATTGGCCGCGAAGTGGCGCTGGCCTCGGGCCGGTCGCAGACCTTCTCCGGAACCGTCGATGCGGTCACCAGCCAATTACGCAGCGCGGGAATCGACCTCACCGGTCTGACACTGCGTGATTCCAGTGGGTTGTCGGTGGACGACAGGGTCACCGCACGAACCCTCAACGAGGTCATCGGAGCCGCCGCCGGCCCCGACCAGCCGAAGCTGCGTCCCCTCCTAGATGTGCTGCCTATCGCGGGTGGCAGTGGCACGCTGTCCGAACGCTTTGTCATCCAAAATCAAACCGCGGCAGGATGGTTGCGCGCCAAGACGGGCTCGCTCACGGGTGTGAACACCTTGGCGGGTGTGGTCACCGATGTCAGCGGGCGCGTGCTGACCTTTACGCTGATGCAGAATCAGGCGACCGCACCCACCGCGCGCAATGCGGTGGATAACACCGCAGCGGTATTGCGGTCATGCGGATGTAGCTGATGGCCGTGCCGGATCGCGTCGCGAAGGGCGGAGCCGGAACCGAGCGCCCCGAGTTGACGGTTGGCCGCATGGTCAACTGGGAGTTCGCCGCGACGGTGGGCGCCAAGCTGGCCCGGCCCGCGCCGCCCACCACCGAATACACCCGTCAGCAGGCCATCGACGAGCTGTCGGATGCCGCGCTGCGTGCGGAAGCCCCGGTGCGTGAGCTCACGGGCCTGGCGGATGGTCTAGTGGTACCGGAGGCGCGGATTATCGATCGCCCCCGTTGGATCGCGGCCGCAGCCGAATCCATGCGCGTGATGGCCGGCGGTGACGGCGGATCCGCGGGGTTTCTGTCGGGCCGTGTCACCGGGGCGCAAACCGGCGCGGTACTGGCATTTGTCTCGTCGGGCATTCTCGGGCAGTACGACCCGTTCACCGCGGACGGTGCGGGTGCATTGCTGCTGGTGTACCCGAACGTCATCGCCGTGGAACGCCAACTTCGGGTGCTGCCAAGCGATTTTCGGATGTGGGTGTGTCTGCACGAGGTGACGCATCGCGTGCAGTTCTCGGCCAACCCGTGGTTGGCGGACTACATGTCGGGCACCTTGGCAACGCTCGCGCATGAGCAAGAGGAGGATGTGGCGGCCATGCTCGGTAGGCTGGCCGCGTTTGCCCGCTCGCCGAAGGGGCAGGGCGAGAACGGGATTGTCGATCTGCTGCGTGCCATGCAATCCGAAAGTGGCAGGGATGCACTGGATCGTCTGCTGGTACTGGGCACACTGCTCGAAGGGCACGCCGACCACGTCATGGATGCAGTGGGTCCGGCCGTTGTCCCTTCGGTGTCAACCATCAGGTCTCGCTTCGAGGCGCGGCGTGCACGCAAACAGCCACCGCTGCAGCGGATCATCCGTGCCCTCATCGGCATGGATGCCAAGATGCGTCAGTACACCCGCGGTAAGAAATTCGTCGACCACGTGGTGGGAACGGTGGGAATGGAACGCTTCAACACGATCTGGCAAGACGCCGAGACACTGCCCAAGCCCGCCGAGATCGAGAACCCGGACCAATGGATCGCCCGAGTACTCTAGCGCTGCGCCGGGCCGTCAAATCATTTGGTGCTCAGCACCTTCCGGATGCGAGGAAAGTGGCGGTGGCAGTTTCAGGCGGAGCGGATTCGCTGGCGCTTGCCGCGGCCGCGGTCGCGCAGGGTTGGGCGGTGAGCGCGCTCATCGTCGATCATGGGCTGCAGCACGATTCCGCCGAGGTCGCGCGCAGGGCACGGAACCAGGCGTTGGCACTGGGATGTCATGAAGCCTTAGTCCTTTCGGCGATCGTCGACGGCGCGGGCGGTCTCGAGGCCGCAGCGCGCGATGCGCGGTACGCCGCGTTGCGCGAGGCCCGGGATGGCTTACCCGTGCTGCTCGCCCATACTCTCGACGACCAAGCCGAGACGGTGCTACTGGGGCTCGGGCGAGGATCCGGCGGGCGTTCCATCGCCGGAATGCGCCCCTGGGATGATCCCTGGGGGCGCCCTCTTCTGGACATCCGCCGAACCGAGACGCGGGCCACGTGTGTCGAATTAGGCCTCACTCCTTGGGAAGACCCGCACAATGTCGACTCCCGCTTCGTCCGGGTGCGGCTGCGCCACGAGGTGCTGCCGCTGCTGGAGCAGGTTCTTGGTGGCGGTGTCGCCGAGGCGCTCGCCCGAACCGCGGCGTCATTACGGGACGACGGGGATGCGCTCGACGAACAGGCACGGGCAGCCTTTCCCGGCGCGGGGTCCCTGGCGATCTCGGGTCTGCGCGACCTGATGCCCGCTGTGCGGCGACGGGTGATCAGACTCTGGCTATTGGCGGGCGGCGCACAGGATTTGAATGACAGCCAGCTTCGTGCGGTGGATTCGCTGATCGTGCAGTGGCGTGGGCAAGGAGGGGTTGCGGTGGGCGCGGACCTGCCATACCAGCGCCTGGTGGCGTCCAGATCAGGTGGCCATCTGGTGCTGTCGATCCGTGATGTCTAGCGTGCCGGTCTAGGTGATTGCGAAATCCTCGCGGATCGGCGAGGTGAGTGTGCGACGGTAGTCCACTGGGGGCCAGGGCCACAGCTCCGGTACTCCGTCGGCCCCTAGATACCAACTGTCGCATCCGGTGGACCACACCGTGTTGGGCATCGCCCGGCGCACGTCGGCGTTGAAGGTCTGCGCGGCGTGCGCCGTGGGCGCCACCGATCGAACTCGGCCGGAACGGATCTCGTCGATCCAATGCATCGCGAATTTCACCTGTGTTTCGGCGATCGAGATCAGTGAGTTGTTCCCGATCGGGCTGTTCGGACCGATCAGGAGGAAGAAGTTCGGAAATCCGGCGAGGCCTACGGCCCGGTATGCACGCGGTCCATCGCTCCACACCTCGCTGAGCTTGATCCCGTCGCGCCCGATCACCTCCATGGGGCGTAAGTACGAGTGCGCGTCAAAACCTGTGGCACACACCAAGATATCGAGTTCATGCACAACTCCGTCCTTGGTGATGACGCCCTGCGGGACGATGCGTTCAATCCCCTCGGTGAACACCGAGACATTGGGGCGTTGCACCGCCTTGAAGAACGGCACCGACATCACCAATCGTCGGCATAGCGGCTCGTAATCGGGATGCAGCTTTTCGCGCAGCGCCGGATCGCGGATGAGTAGCCGATGCGATGCCCGCACGAATCCTTGGATGAGCCGGCGCCGGATTCCGGGATTGACCACCGATCCGCCGACGCCGCGTTCAAAATAGAAGCGCCACAGGCGATAGGAGAATCTGTTGAGAATCGGCACGCGGGACCATATCGACTTCGACATCGCCGAATAGGTGAAGTTGGGGACCGGTGCGACCCATTGTGCCGAGCGCTGGAACACCGCGAGGCTCTGCACCTCTTCGGCGAGCGCGCTGATGATCTGGACTCCGGAGGATCCGGTACCGATAAGCCCCACCCGCTTCCCGGCGTACGGCACAGAGTGATCCCATCGCGCCGAGTGAAAACACGGACCCGCGAAGGTGCTCAGCCCGTCGATATCAGGGAGGCGTGGTAGGTGAAGCACCCCGGTAGCACTCACCACGACGTCGGCGGTGTCGCGACTCCCATCGGAAAGCCCCAGTTCCCAGTGGGAATGGCCGGGCCCATCGACCCATTCGGCCCGGCTGACGGCGGCGCCAAAACGGATGTTCCGTCGCAAACCCTGCTCGTCGGCGAATCTGACGAAATACTGGTGGATCTCTGGGCCAGGCGAGAAACCCTTACTCCAAGCGGGATTCGGGGCGAAGGAGTACGAGTAGTAGCGCGACGGTACATCGCACTGCAGACCCGGGTAGGTGTTGTCCCGCCAGGTTCCGCCGACCTCATCGGCCTTCTCGTAGACGGTGAAGTTGGTGATACCCCGGTGCCGGAGGGTGGAAGCCATGCACAGCCCGGACATGCCGGCCCCTATCACCACCACGCGGATATCGCGGGACGGCGGCTTTTCGCTTGCCCCGTAAGCGTCATTGCTCACGTTTCCATAGTGGCCTATTTCGTAAACAAAGTCACTAGCCAATGTCACCGGGTTGGAGAGCTACTGCCCTCCATGGCACGCTGTCGGTCGTGACCTGCGAACAGGATCAGGCATGTGGCGAGCAATATTGCGGCGACGTGAAGTCGGTGCTCCTCACTGAGGAGCAGATTCGCGCCAAGACTCAGGAGCTTGGCGCCGCTATCGGCGAGAAGTATCGCGACATCGATGGTGACCTGCTGCTCGTGACCGTGCTCAAGGGTGCCGTCATGTTCGTGTCGGATTTGGCCCGGGCCATCCCGATCCCGACCCAGATGGAGTTCATGGCCGTCAGCTCCTACGGCTCGGCAACGTCGTCCTCCGGCGTGGTGCGGATCCTGAAAGACCTCGATCGGGACATCCAAGACCTGGACGTCCTGATTGTTGAGGACATCATCGATTCGGGACTCACTCTGAGCTGGCTCATGCGCAACCTCGCCTCGCGGGGGCCGCGCTCGCTCAATGTGGTCTCGCTACTGCGTAAGCCCGAGGCCAAGAAGGTCGATGTCGACGTGGCCCTCGTCGGCTTCGAGATCCCCAACGAATTCGTGGTCGGTTACGGGCTGGATTACGGCGAGCGCTATCGCGACCTGCCCTTTATCGGCACGCTGCACCCGCGCGTCTACACCGACTGACTGTCGGGCGGTCTTCGCGCGGGCGCTCATTAACTGAAGGTCTTCGCGCGGGCGCTCATCGACTGAAGGTCTTCGCGCGGGCGCTCATCGACTGAAGGTCTTCGCGCGGGCGCTCATCCCAGCTCCCACGTCACGGTGATCTCGGCGCTGACAGTCTGCTGCCCCGCTTCTACCGGCGGCCCACCCGAGGCCCGCAGCATCGCGAACTCGGCGCGCGGGGAAGGATTCGAGCGGCCGCCGGTCTCGTCGATGCGCAGGACCTTTCCGAGAGCGCCACCGGAGAGGGTGGCGTACTGCTGAGCCCGCGCCTTGGCATCGGCGAATGCCCGCTCGCGCGCCTGTGTGGACAGATCGGTGCTGTCCTGCAGATCGAAACTGACCCCGGAGAGCTGTGCGGCTTCGCCTCCCGCGGTGACCGCCTTGTCCAGAACGTCGGACACCTTCGATAGTTCGCGGACAGTGATCCGTACCGAGTTGTCGGCGGAATACCCGGTGATCCGGTTGCCGTCGAACTGCGGGTGCACCGACATCCAGGCAGTCCGGACATCCTCGGCCGCCACCCCCGAGTCGAGCACCGCATCGATCACCGCGCGGGCCTTGGCCTTCACCTCGGCCATCACCCCGGCGATATGCCGTGAACGCACCGAAACGCCGACGGTGGCCATGAACACGTCGGGACTCCCGCTGGCCTCGCCACGGCCGACAACCGTGATGTCACCCATGGTCTAGTTCAGCTCCCAGATGACGCTCACTTCGAATGTCACCGTCTGCTGTCCGGGTTCCAGCGGGGGCGCGAAGGAGGCGTCCGCCTGCATGGGTGCCCGCTTGCCCATCATCGGCGCCGGGGGAGGCACCGAACCGTGTGACTCGTCGATCCGCAGCACCTTGCCCAGCGTGGAGCCGGAGAGGTCGGCGTACTGCTCGGCACGGGCCTTGGCGTCGTTGAAGGCACGCTCCCGCGCACCCTTCACCAGGTCGGCGTCGTTGTCGAGATCGAAGCTGACCCCGGAGAGCCGCGCCGCGTCGCCACCGGCCTGCACGGCCTTGTCGAGTACTTCGGAGGCTTTCTTGAGATCGCGGATGTTGATGCGCACAGAATTGGTGGCGTTGTACCCGGTAATACGCGCGGGCCCGCCCTGCGGGTACGTCTGTTCCGGCTGGATGGACAGCTCATTGGTCTGGACGTCCTCGCGGGCCACCCCTGCCCCGACAACGGCGTCGATGACGGCCTGGGCCTTCTGACTGGCCTGAGATAGCGCGCCGGAGACATCCTTGGCGGTCACCGACACGCCCACATCGGCGCGCAGGACATCGGGTGCGCCCTTGACCTCGCCCTTGCCGACGACGGTCACATTCCGTGTGGACTCGGTGCTGCCGGTCGAATCGTCACCGCAGCCGGCCAGGAGCATGGCCATCGCCGCTGCCGCAGCCGCCGCGGTTGTCCGGGTCAGTGCTTTCCGTCTTAGTACCCGCATGTCACGTCCTGTCCTCCCCAACTTTTACGGCACCACCAAAATCTTGCAATGGTGCCCCGGATTGCCGAGATCGGCAAAAGCTGCCCCGACGTCTTCAAGACCTACCTCACCTGTGACAAGGTGCGCAACATCGATCTCGCCGTGTGCGATTCGCCGTAGCGTTTCGGAGAACTCCGCGGGGTCGTAGGCGAGCACGAATTGGAGCGCAACTTCCTTGGCGATCCCGAAGTACGGCGTGATGGCATCGGGCTCCATACAGACGCCGACCACGACCACCCGCGAGCTGTGCGGTGCGCCTCGCAGCACGTCGTTCAGGATGCCCGGCACCCCGACGGCCTCGAAGATCACCGGCGCGCCCTTGCCGACCCGGGACCAGGCCTCGAAGGTGGGTTCGGTGCTGGGGTCGACTACTTCGTGTGCCCCCATGAGCCGGGCCAGATCGCGGCGGGCGGGGGAGAAGTCTGCGGCGACTATCGGCTCGATGCCTAAGTTGTGCAGGGCAGCTATCACCGCTATTCCGACGGGGCCGCATCCGATGACGATCGCTCCGGTGCCCGGCTGGATGGTCGATTTGTTGACGGCGTGCAGGCCGACCGCCATCGGTTCGGTCAGCGCCGCATGTCTGGGGTCGAGGCCGTTGGGGATGGGCAGCAGCAGCGGTGCGCTCAGTAGCATCTGCTCGGCGTAGCCGCCGAGTGTGCTATTGCTATAGACGATCGGATTGATTCCGTTGGTGGACAATAGGATCGGAATCGAAGTGACGGCGGTCCCGGAGGCCGGAGCCTGCGTCCCCGGCCCCGCCTCGATTACTTCCGCCGCGAACTCGTGCCCCATGAACACGTCGGCCCCGAGGTCGACGCCGTCGGTCAGGCTGGGCATACCCGCCATCTGCTTGGACAGTTCGATGGCCCGGGCCCCGTGCTTTGCGAAATGCAGGTCGGATCCGCAAATTCCGCATGCGGAGACCTTGACGAGCACCTGGCCCTCTCCGGGCACCGGGTCGGCAACATCGTCCCGGTAAACCATCGCACCGTTGCGCAGCACCGATGCCCGCATTAGATCGAGTCCTTCACTGAGTTATCTGTTTTGCGCGCGAGCCGCTCATCACTGACGTGCTCACCGATCGCCTTGGCGACGGCCTCACCGGCACGGCCCAGTAGCTCGCCCCGCTTGGCCTGCGCCCAATCGTGGGAGATCTTGGCGGCGGTGAGTTGGCCACTGAAATGTGGAACCACCTTGCGGGCAAACAGATCATAGGACTTGAACGTCGCCTCCGGCGAGGCCCAGTCGTGCCCGAGCATCAGAAAGGTGCCGAATCCACCAGATTTGTCGAGCAGGTCCTGGATGTAGTCGATGGCATCATCGGGAGTCCCGATGCAGCAGTTGCCTTCGTCCACATAGGCCTTGACGAATTCGTGCGGGTCCTGCGGTGCGCCGTCTACTTCGTTGGCAAGGGGTAGTACCCCCACCGCACCGAAATAGTGTGCGTAGTCCGGCAGCCCGTATGTGCAATCCGCGATGGCCTGCCCACGGGTCTCGGCTAGGTGCACGATGCCGAGAACCCGCCACGCCGACCGATCCGGTTCGGGATGGCCGTGGACCGCCGCCTGCTCACGGACCACCTCCCACGCGTTTTCCAGCGCTGCGAATCCGCCGGGGATAGACGCCGACAAGGACAGCAGACCCGCGCCGAGTTTCCCGGCCAGCCGGGGACCCGACGGGGAAAACATGGCTGCGGTAAGGATTTCCGGGTAGGGGTGGGTATAAGGGCGTAGTTGCAACTGCGCGTCCCGCAGAGTGAACCAGGATGTTTCGCGGCTGATGCGTTCCTCCGGTGCCGCGCGCAGCAGTGCCATGATCGCTTCCAGCGACTCCTCCTGCATCTGTCGCTGATCCACCGGGTCGATGCCCATCATGTATGCGTCGGTCGGCAGCGCGCCCGGCCCGGTGCCGAAGATGACGCGGCCTCGAGTGATGTGGTCCAACAGAATCCAGCGATCCAACACCATCAACGGATGGTGATAAGGCAGCGATACTACCCCGGTGCCCAGTCTGATGTGCTTGGTGCGCTCGGCTGCGGTGGCGATAAAGACCTCCGGACAGGAGATCAATTCGTAGCCACCGGAGTGATGCTCACCGAACCATGCCTCGTCATAGCCCAGGCGGTCCAGCGCCACGACTCGGTCCAGGTCGTACTCCAGTGCGGTGGTGGGATTTTGGCCGACTGGGTGGAACGGCGTGATGAAGGCGCCAAAGCGCAGCGGGGTGTTCATCGTGCAATCTTGTTCAGGAATCCCAACAGTGCGGCATTGACCTCGTCCGGCCGCTCCTGCTGAATCCAGTGTCCGGCACCCTCGATCAGGATGTCACCCCGATTATCGGTACGGTACTTCGCACTCCCCGAATGGTCGGTGAAACCGAGGACGGGGTCGTTCGCACCGGCGACGAATAGGGACGGCACAACGACATTCACTCCAGCCAGCCGTTCGGTAAGTGCCCAGTTGCGGTCGAAGTTCCGGTACCAGTTGAGTCCGCCGGTGAATCCCGTGCGGGTGAATTCCGCGATGTAGTGGTCCAATTCGGTCTGACTCAGCCATTCGGGAAGCTCGCCGGGATCGGTCATGCGCTCGATGAACCCCGCCGGGCCCGGTGCGATCATCTTCGCACCGTCGATGCGGGCCATTCCGGCCAGCATGCGGCGCATCGTAGCTGTCGGATTCCGGTTGAGGTCGGCATCGGCGACCCCGGGTTCCTGGAAGTACAGGATGTAGAAGAAGTTGTCGCCGAACAACTTTTTCCAAGCCTGCGTGGGGGCCACTTGGCTGCGTCGGGTGAACGGGACGGAAAGACCGACGACACCCTCGACGCGCTCGGGCACGGCGAGCGCGGTATGCCAGGTGACGACGGCGCCCCAATCGTGCCCGACGAATGTCGCCTTGCCGGCACCCACCTCGTCCAGGATGCCCAGCAGATCATCGGATAGTGCTTCGATGTTGTAGTCATCGATATGCGCGGGCGCGCTCGACCTGCCGTAACCACGCTGATCAGGCGCGATGACGTGATACCCGGCGGCGGCGAGCGCCGGAATCTGGTGGCGCCAGGAATATGCCAGCTCGGGGAAGCCATGGGCCAGAACGACTACCGGCTGGCCGGGTTCACCAGCCTCGACGATGCGCAGGTGCACGCCGTTTGTGGCGATGTCGCGTTCCCGGATATCCACAGCGGCATCGGTCATGAGCGCATTCTCACCTTCTGAGGGCGGCCAACAGCGTTGTGACTGCCACTAAACCACAACGCACAATCGCCGACCAGGGATGCCGATTATCGGTTGCACGGGATCGATGGCGTTCGCACCAGGCTCGGCCACGTTGCGTGCGTAGGTGTTCAAAATATGAGACGTTGCAGCGATCTTGTCAACGATTCTAGAATTTCCCATCCATCCCGCGGCTCGATCCGCGTGTGATAGCCAACGAGACGCTCGGTGACCTTTCAGGCTGCGATGGGGCCCGCAGCGAGAATGCGCTCATAGTTCCACGGTGTTGGGGGTTTGATGGATGGAGGCGTCCACGTCGTCACCCATCTGCCCTGGGGGTGGGCCACCTCGGCCGGTGACACGCCCAGAATGTCCTGGACCTCGTGGTAGGGCCGTTCGAGCAGCTCTTCCCAAGGGGCTGCCATTAACAGATCCGCGCGACGGCCGCGCTCCACCGCCTGGCGGTAGTAGCGGAGTTTGAACGGCGCCGATGCGCCGGGCAGGGCGAGTGCTCCGAACATGCCGAACTTCTCCAGCGGTCCGGCGGGTTCCATTTGTCCGCAATGGAATCCGATGTTGGCCATCTCGCCGGCGATGTCCGGGCCGTAGCCGCCGATGGTGTGAAACATGTCGTGGAGGGCGGTGCCTCTCATGATCATGTAGTAAAAGTCCTCGTCCCAATTGTTCTTCTCGGCGATCGGCCTGATGATGTTGGATTCGCCGAACACGCCTGCGTCGAGCTTGTTGGTGTTCAGGAACGATAGGTACGCGTGCCCTAGGCTGCCGAATGGCAGCGAGTCCAAATACTCGACGTCGTTGAGCACGGCGAGTAGGTCTGGTTTGTGCTTGAACAGGTTTCGGCCGTTCGGATGGGCCCGCACCTGGTAGTAGGCACGTGCAAAGACGGGCGCTTCCATCCCGAGGAAGGCCTCATAGATATCGCCGTGGTACTTGGCGTTGATCAGCATGCGCCAGGCCTTCAGCCAGGGAGTCCACGTTGCGCGGGCTGGTACGACACCGCCGGGATTAGAGTATTTGGCCAGGTTGTTCAGCATACGAATGATAATAGGCAGATATAACAAAGTGTCAATATATTGCACGAGGAGGCGGCTAGGGGATGGCTCGCAAGAGTGAGGGCGAGGGCAAGACTCCCCGTGGACGCGGCCGGCCACCGGGGGGCGGAAACACCGCCCAGCAGGCGCAGGCCCAGCTTCTTGATGCCGCGGAGCGGTTATTCATCGAGCGTGGGTATGGCGCGTCCACGATGGAGGCCATCGCGCGGGAAGCCGGATACAGCCGAGCGGTGGTGTATCGACATTTCCGAAACCGGGACGACCTGATGGACGCCCTGGTGGTCCGCGCGACGATGGGCGAGATCACGAAGATGATCGGCCGCCTGATCGTTCTGAAAGACCTTGCCGAGATCATTCCCGAGTCGATGGTGATCGTGTCGGTGGAGGTGGGTGCCAATCCGCTGCTGCGGGTGCTCGCGGACCGCGACGATCACGGCACGGTCGCATCATTAATTGTCAACGCCCCTAATCTCATTGACTTGCTCACATCCATGTATGCGGGGGTCTTCAGTACCCGGATGTCTGAGGTGCGCACGGGCGTTCGGCCCGAGGATGCGGCGCGTTACGTGCTGTCCGTCGCGTTGTCCCTGCTGCTCGGTCTGATCCCGGGTACCGACAACCCTGAGCAAGTTCGGCGCTACGTCCGGGTTTTTGTGTTGCCCACGTTGCTTGCGAACCCGCCGGAGCCGGAGGCCGTCTTCGTTTAGTGTGCGGCGGCCCGAGCCCGGATGAGATCGGTGACGATGTTGGGGATCTCGTCGGCACTACGCGCGACTCGGCTGGCTCCGCCCGGTGTGGCCTCCGAAATCTGTTTGAGGACATCGGCATCCGCGTCCTCGGTGATGCCGAGGGTGATGAGCACCACGGGGCGCGCCGGGTCTTGTTCCTTTTTTAAGGTGGCAAGCAGCCGATCCAGGAAAATGCCGTTCGCGTCCTCGTTCGCGCCATCGGTGATGATTACCACGCTGTTGATGAAGTAGGGGTCGTATGTGGACTGCACCGTGTGAAACGCGGCGAGAGTGGTGTCGTACAAGCCTGTTCCACCTCCGACGAGGGCATCCAGTCCGCGGCCGTCATCGAGGAGGAGTTGGCGCTGGGTCTTGTCGCCCACCTTCGCGCTGAGCATGCGAAGCGGCTGCAGCTCTCTCCAGTCCTGGCCCGGCCCGCCCTTGTCGATCGAGAACACCCACAAACCGATCTGAGCGTTCTCCGGGAAGAGGGGCAGCCCGTTGTCGATCGCCTGACTCAGCAATGCCACGCGTGACACCGGCCCCGCGGGAAAACGCATGGATCCCGAGACATCGAGTACCGCGAGCATCCGGGAAGGCAAGGCCAGCACCGCATATCGGCGCATCGCGGTGTCAAACGCGGTCAGATCGTTCACCGTGAGTGTCTCCACCGTCCCCACACCCTTGCCGTCCAGCGGCGCGAAGTCCGGCCCTCGGAATCCGGCGCTCATCAACGCATCTGCACCATTGCTACCGGAAAGGCGTTCGGCGAGCGCTTCTCCGGACTGTTTGGCCTTGGCATGCCGATCGTTGGCCGATTCGGTGACGGCTATCGGATAGTTCAGGGTCGGTGTGCCGGTGGCCGGGACAACGGCGGTGAGCAACGCGCCCGGGTGCTTGGAGTTGTATTCGAGCAGCTGCTGTTCGGTGGATATCGCCAGGCCGCCACTCTTGGCCACCTCGCCGAGACGTTCCTCGGCGCTGCTCTGCCGGGTGTTCGTCAGCTGTGCCTGCGCGATCGGGACGAGCGCCGCGGTGATGACGTTGGAATCGCTCTTTCCCTGTTCGGCTTCGGCAAGCGCCCCCAGCACCGGACCCGCCGCCACGGTGTCTTCCAGCGGATTGCCGATCCGCAGCCCGGGCTGTTTCAACACGCTCAACCACGAATCGAACGTCGGCGCCTCACCTTGTTTGGCGACCACCACCACGGGGGTCCTGGCCACGGACTGACTGGCCGAATCCAGTGGCGACCCGGTGGTGCGCATCTGCTTCACCAGCCAGATAGAGGAATCGGGGAGCCACAATGCGGGCGCGCCGCCGGGCTTGCCGATTGTCGCGGCCGTCGCCGCGGAGGCCTTCGCGTCCACGGTGATTTTTGTGCAACCGAGGTCCTTGGCGCTCGCACCGTCAGCGGCCTTCGCGATGACCGGAGCGATGGCCGGGTCGGCAGCGACGGTGAAGGTGTCGACATCTCCGCACCGGCCGACCAGCTTCGTGAAGGCGAACACCCCGAGCCCGCTGAGCAGGATCGCTATGACCGCCAGCGCAATCCACTTGGGCACACTCGAACCACCCGAACGCTGTCTTCTGCGATTGCGTTCACTGTGGCGACCAGGCATGACTGGACCTCTTCGTTCTCGGCCGCACGCAGACCCGGTGCCCGCGTTCGTGAGGCTGGGCGATAGTACCGTGAACAAGATCACTGACTGGAGGGCTGAGCAGGCGGTTGACGGTCGTCAAAGGGGAATCATGCGGGCATTGGCGGGGCTGGTGTTGTGTGCGCTATTAGCTGGGTGTTCGTTGTTCACATTCGGGGATGAGAAGGCCGAGGTGCCTATCGCGCAGGCCGAAGCGTTCGGGCGGATCGACCTCCCGCAGGGGGTTCAGGTTCTCAAGGTGTTGAGAACGCATTTCCAGGACACCCTCTACGAGGTGGCGTTGCGAGCCACCGCGCGGGACGTGGAGACGATGCTGCGGAACTCGAAGTTCACCGAGCCATTCCGGCTGGTACCGGATCCCTCTGCGCTGACCGTCATCGCAGGTCCCTCGATGTCGGGGGCCACAAACGTCAAGGAAGCTCAGGACCATGTCGAGAAGCCCTGGGTATACCGCCATATCGTTCAGGACATCAGGTCGCCCGACGAGGTTTACCTGCACGTGAAGCTCTTCAATACCTGACCGCGCGCGAAGCCCGGGGACTACCTCGTTCACCCTGGGCGTAGTGCACGCCACAGATGCGAACATGCAGGTGAGGTAGCCTGAGAGTTCTTGATGAATACCTATATGGCTTCCTATGGCCGCCCCATGACGACGGAAGGACCGGGCCGCTGACCGCGGCCGACGCTGTATGAACCGGACAAACGTGTTTCGCACCCTGGGCGTCATCGTGGTGGTGCTGCTGCTGGGGTGGTCGTTCTTCTACTTCGGCGACGACACCCGCGGTTACAAACCCGTAGACACCACGGTCGCGATCAAGCAGATCGACACCGACAACGTCAAGAGCGCCCGCATCGACGACCGCGAGCAGCAGCTGCGCCTGGACCTCAAAGCCGGGAACGGGGATACCGAAAGCAAGGACAAGGTCATCACCAAGTACCCGACCGGGTACGGAGTGCCGCTGCTGGAGAAGTTGAACGGCAAGGGTGCGACGGTCAGCACAACGGTGAACCAGGGCAGCATCCTGGGATCGCTGCTGCTGTACCTGCTGCCGGTGATCCTGCTTGTGGTGCTGTTCTTCGCGTTCAGTCGCATGCAGTCCGGCGGCCGCGGTATGGGCTTCGGTTTCGGTAAATCACGTGCCAAGCAATTGTCCAAAGACATGCCGAAGACCACCTTTGCCGATGTGGCCGGGGTAGATGAGGCCGTCGAAGAGCTCTACGAGATCAAGGATTTCCTGCAGAATCCGTCGCGCTACCAGGCGCTTGGCGCCAAAATCCCGCGTGGTGTGCTGCTCTACGGGCCGCCTGGTACCGGTAAGACGCTGCTGGCCCGCGCGGTCGCCGGCGAGGCCGGCGTGCCGTTCTTCACCATCTCCGGTTCGGATTTCGTGGAAATGTTTGTGGGCGTTGGTGCTTCGCGTGTGCGTGACCTGTTTGAGCAGGCCAAGCAGAACAGCCCCTGCATCATCTTCGTCGACGAGATCGACGCCGTTGGTCGCCAGCGTGGTGCCGGTTTGGGGGGCGGGCACGACGAGCGCGAGCAGACGCTGAACCAGCTGCTGGTCGAGATGGACGGCTTCGGCGACCGACAGGGCGTCATCCTCATCGCGGCCACCAACCGCCCTGACATTCTCGATCCGGCGCTGCTGCGCCCCGGTCGCTTCGATCGGCAGATCCCCGTGTCGAGCCCCGATCTGGCCGGGCGCAAGGCCGTGCTCAAGGTCCACTCGGCCGGCAAGCCGTTCGGCCCCGATGTGGACTTCGACGGGTTGGCCAAGCGCACTGTGGGCATGTCCGGTGCCGACCTCGCCAACGTCATCAACGAGGCCGCGTTGCTTACCGCGCGTGAGAACGGCACCGTCATCACGGCAGCCGCGCTGGAAGAGTCCGTGGACCGGGTCGTCGGTGGGCCGCGCCGCAAGGGCCGCATCATCAGTGAACACGAAAAGAAGATCACCGCCTATCACGAGGCCGGGCATACCCTGGCCGCCTGGGCGATGCCCGACATCGAACGCGTGTACAAGGTCACCATCCTGGCGCGCGGTCGCACCGGTGGTCACGCCATCGCAGTACCCGAGGACGACAAGGGTCTGGCCACGAGGTCCGAGATGATCGCGCAACTGGTATTCGCCATGGGTGGTCGCGCCGCCGAGGAACTCGTGTTCCGTGAGCCGACCACCGGCGCGGTGTCCGATATCGAGCAGGCGACCAAGAAGGCCCGCGCCATGGTCACCGAGTTCGGCATGAGCGCCAAGCTCGGTGCCGTGCGATACGGCACCGAACACGGTGATCCGTTCCTGGGGCGCACCATGGGCACCCAACCCGACTACTCGCACGAGGTTGCCCGCGAAATCGATGAGGAGGTGCGCAATCTGATCGAGGCGGCGCACACCGAGGCGTGGGCCATCCTCACCGAGTACCGGGATGTGCTGGATACATTGGCCGGTGAGCTGCTTGAGAAGGAGACGGTGGTCCGCAAGGAACTCGAGGAGATTTTCAAGGACGTCCAGCGCCGTCCACGGCTGAAGATGTTCGACGACTTCGGAGGCCGGATTCCGTCCGACAAGCCCCCCATCAAGACCCCGGGTGAGCTTGCCATCGAACGCGGCGAACCCTGGCCGCCCCCGGTCCCGGAGCCTGCGTTCAAGAAGGCCATCGCCGAGCAGGCGGCCGCCGACGCACCCGCAAACGGAGCACCGGTCGGGCCGAATGGACCCGTACCGAATGGTCAAGGCGGCCAGCCTGTTCCAGCGGGAACCCATCCTGGTCAGGCTCCGGGCGCCAACTACGGCGCTCCCGCGGGCTGGTACGCACCAGGCTGGCCGCCCCAGGGGCAGCCGCCGTACCCACCGCCTGGGTATCCGCCGCAGGGCCACGCCCAGTACCCGCCGCACGTCCCGCAGCCTTACCCGTATCCGGTGCCAACTCCTCAGCAGCCGGCACCGGCCCCGGATGAGGGCAGCGAGAGCAAGAGCTGACATGAACTCGCCCGAGACGGCCGAGTACAACGGCCATCCGACCGGCCACGTCTTCGACCAGGCACGTGCCGAGGCCGCAGTCCGCGAACTGCTCTATGCCGTTGGTGAAGACCCGGACCGAAATGGGCTGGTGGACACCCCCGCTCGCGTGGCGCGGGCGTACCGAGAGATATTCGCCGGTCTGTACACCGATCCGGACACGGTGCTTAACACCACCTTCGATGAACAGCACGACGAACTGGTGCTGGTGAAATCGATACCGATGTACTCGACATGCGAACATCACCTGGTGTCGTTTCACGGTGTCGCACACGTCGGATACATCCCCGGCGAGCACGGCCGAGTCACCGGACTGTCGAAAATTGCTCGTCTGGTTGACCTTTACGCGAAGCGGCCGCAGGTGCAGGAGCGGCTGACCGCGCAGATCGCCGACGCGTTGGTGCGCAAGCTGGAGCCGCGCGGTGTGATCGTTGTGGTAGAGGCCGAGCATCTGTGCATGGCCATGCGGGGTGTGCGCAAGCCGGGGGCGACGACCACCACCTCCGCCGTACGAGGCCAGTTCAAACGTGACGCTGCCTCGCGGGCCGAGGTTCTCGACTTGATGATGAGGGCATGATCGGGACGTGACGGATACTCCCGCACTGACTCATATCCTGGGAGTCGTTAATGTGACCGACGACTCCTTCTCTGACGGTGGGCAATTCATCAGACAGTCGGACGCGGTGGCGCACGGATTGGCGCTTGCCTCCGCCGGCGCGGATATTATCGATGTGGGTGGGCAGTCGACGCGTCCGGGCGCAACGCAAATCAGGCAGAAAATCGAAATGCAACGGGTCATCCCGGTGATTAAAGAGCTTGCCAGCCATGGGATTAACGTAAGCGTCGACACCATGCGCGCGGAGGTCGCGGCCGCCGCGGTCGAGTCGGGCGCGAACATGGTCAACGATGTCTCGGGCGGCCGGGCAGATCCGGAGATGGCCCCGCTGATGGCGAAGCTGGGTCTGCCGTGGATTCTGATGCATTGGCGCTCAAAGAACTTCATACACACGCCCACTGCCAGAAACTACGGCGATGTGGTCACTGATGTCTCGCGTGAGCTCATGGAGTCGGTGGAGGTTGCGCTCAACGCCGGGGTCTCGCAGGACAAGCTCATCCTTGACCCGGGACTCGGTTTCGCCAAGACCGCGCACCATAATTGGCTACTACTGCAAGCGATTCCGGACCTACAGGAGCTGGGCTACCCGATACTCATCGGCGCCTCCAGGAAACGATTCCTGGGATCGTTGCTTACCGACCTCAAGGGTGTGGAACGGCCGGCAGACGGGCGTGAAACCGCCACCGCCGTGATCACCGCGCTCGGCGCGCTCCATGAGGTGTGGGGTGTGCGTGTCCATGACGTCACGGCGTCCATGGATGCGCTCAAGGTGGTGCGCGCGTGGGAGACCGGCGGTATCGAGAGCATCGAAGAGGACGAGGAAGAGGGCCAACAGCAGTCGCAGGTCCGGCACCCCGAGCCGGAGCCCGCACCCGCCGTCGATATGTCTCAGGACGAGGTGACCACGGAGGTGACCGTGCGGACCGTGCGACCCGAACCCACTAAGACCGCGGGTGGCAGGTGGCGTCGCGAGGTCGCGCAGCGCGGGGCCAAGGGCGACAAGAAATGACCGACCGCATCGAGCTACGGGGCCTCAAAGTCTTTGGATATCACGGGGTTTTCGAGCATGAGCGTCGTGACGGCCAGGATTTTTCGGTGGACGTCACCGTCTGGCTGGACCTTGATACCGCGGCAGCGACGGATCAGCTGGCCGACACACTCGACTACGGAGAGTTGGCTCAGCGAGCCGCCGCGATCGTATCCGGCCCCCCACGCAACCTCATCGAATCGGTCGCGGGCGCGATCGCCGATGACGTGATGACCGATTCCAGGGTTCATGCGGTCGAGGTGGCGGTTCACAAGCCCGACGCGCCGATTCCCTTGACGTTCAGCGATGTCGCGGTGGTGGCCCGCCGTTCCCGGAGATCTAGGCCCGGGGGATCGTCGTAATGACCCGCGCGGTGCTGTCCATCGGATCCAATCTCGGTGACAGGCTTACGCACCTGCAATCGGTCGTCGACGCGCTGGGTGCGGATGTGGTCGGGATATCACCGGTGTATCAGACTGTTCCGTGGGGACCGGTTCCGCAGTCCGACTTCCTCAACGCCGTCGTCATCGCGCAGGGGCGTGAGCCCTGGGAGTGGCTCACGGTGGCGCATCGCCTTGAGCAGTCCAGGGAGCGAGTGCGCGGCGAACGCTGGGGTCCGCGGACTCTCGATGTCGACGTGATCAGCTGCAGGCAAGGTCTCGATGACACCGCAGCCACCACCGAGGTACTTTCCGATGACGCTGAATTGACACTGCCTCATCCGCGCGCACACCAGCGCGCCTTCGTGCTGGTCCCGTGGCTCGCGCTCGAACCGGAGGCGGTCCTGACCGTCGAGGGACAGCTCCGCCCGGTGGCCGAGCTGGTGGCCGGTCTCGCCGCGGCCGAACGTGACGGTGTACTGCGCGTGGACGACACCCTGATCGGTCCGGTGACGTAGTGGGGCCCACCCGGATCCGCGATCTACTGATCGCGGGCGCCGTGACGGCGATCCTCGGCTTCTTCTTCGTCTCGGCGTCCTATGGGTCCCTGCCACCGATTCCTTTGCTCGCCGGTGTTTCACTGCTGGTGCTCGCGATCGCAGAAGGCGGCTGGGCGTTCTACATCCGTGACAAGGTGACCGACGGGGAGATCGGGTCCGGTACGGGGCGTTTGCCGGCGCTTCTGGTGGCGCGTTCGGTGGTGGTCGCGAAGGCGTCGGCGTGGCTTGGCACACTCATGACCGGCTGGTGGCTGGCGATGCTCGTCTACATCCTCCCGCGGCGCGCGCAGCTGGCCGCGGCTGTGGCCGACACACTGGGCGTGCTGATCGCGACCGGTTGTGCGCTGGCGCTCGTGGTCGCCGGGCTATGGCTTCAGCATTGCTGTAAGTCGCCGCCCGAGCCGCCCGCGACTCCCACCCAGTAGCACTCGCGCATGTCGAATCGCCGATTCGAGGTCGGCCAGCACACTGCACTGTCCGGGTACAGTCACCCCCATGACGATTCCCACCCGAGCGGCGAAGCCGCGGCGTGGCAGTCGGCGCCCCGGGTGGGCGTTGCTGACCGCGTTGCTGGTGCTGGCGATCGGCTCTGGGATTGCCCTGGTTTTCACCGATAAGGCCATCTATTTGCGCGTCGGTTTGTTGCTGGCGCTATGGGCCGCCGTCATCGCGTCTTTCGCCGCGCTGACCTACCGCAGGCAGAGCGACACCGATCAAGCGAAGGTGCGCGACCAGAAGCTCGTCTATGACCTGCAGCTGGAACGGGAGATTTCGGCGCGACGAGAGTACGAATTGACGGTCGAGAGCAGATTGCGTCAGCAGCTGGCGGGGGAGATCGAGGCGACGGCCGCCGACGAGATCGCAACGCTGCGCGCCGAGCTCTCCGCGCTGCGCACCAACCTGGAGATCCTCTTCAACACCGAGCTGAGTGACCGGCCCGCCATCGAACACGATCCGATTCGCGCGTTGGGACCTTGGCCTGGAGCTGAGCCCGAGCCCGCCCCGAACGCAGGTGCGCCGGCGACCGCGTTCGCCCGTTCCGTCCGCGAGCCGCAGCCCGCGCCCGCCGCGGAGTATCAGGACGTCACCGCGGTCGAGGAGGACAGTCGGACATCGGAGTACCCGATCATCGATGTTGCTGAGGATCCGCACCATGTCGATGAGGACGAGGCACCTGCCACGCCGCCTTATCCGGCACCTCCGTACTACGGGGCCGCTCAACCCCACGAGCCCGAGCCGTATCAGCAGCCAGTGTCGTCCGGGACGCATTGGCGTCCGCAGCCCGAACCGCGCGTGGTCCAGCCCCCGATGCCAGAGCGTGAACCCGAGATCCCGGCCCCAGCGGCCTCGGAATCTGCCCAGCCACCGTATTGGGCTGCCAGGCAAGAGGATTGGGATGCCGCGGCTGACGGCGAAGATTGGGATCCAACGCCCCAGCCGATGGCGCCGCCCGAGCAGCCCGCCCCTCAACCGGCGTGGAACGCGCCCGTTCCGGACTGGAATGCGGCCCCGCCGCCACCTCCGAGCGCCTGGGCTCCGGCACCTGCCGAAGGCCAGTGGCTGCCTCCTGGAACCTCCGGAAGTAATTGGGCCTCCAACGAACCGGCACCGTCTCCAACCCCGTACCAAGCGGAACCAACCGCAGGGCGTCACTCGGGATCTCCGTCACGGCACCAGGCGCCGACTGCGCCAGAGACGGCCGGCGGGGGGCATTGGGCACCCGCGCCGTCCTATCCGCCGCCTCCGCCGGCCCCTGAACGGCCGAGCCATCCCGAGAGCTCGGGAGGCCACCGTGCGCCGGAGCCCGGCGAGACCCGCGGACGACGCCGAGCCCCGGAACCCGAGGAGCCCGGCGAGACCCGCGGACGACGTCGGGCTCCAGAACCCGAGGAGTCCGACGAGACCCGAGGTCGGCGTCGTGTCGAGGAAACGGGGGGCTTCTCGGTTGCCGATCTACTGGGGCGTCTCCAGCGCGATCCCGCCGAGTCCTCGGAGTCCGGTGGCGGCGGTCGCCGGCGTCGCGAGGACTGACATCGTCCGATTTCGTCATCGTGCGCCAAAGTGAGCAATCTAACGGCCCATGCCCCTGCCGATAGCGCTGCGGTGGGATTACCCTGCTGATGACCGTCCGGTACCTGCCAGGCAGGACTGGAACGTATCTAGTCTGCGAGGTGTGTCCTTCAGCATGTCTGAGGCTTTCAATGTCGATAGCCACGCGGATAGCCCAGCCGATGGGCCATTTGACGGCTTGCGGCCTGCGCGTCTGGCCGTCGGGATAATCTCCGCCGGTCGAGTCGGTACGGCGATAGGTGTCGCGCTGGAAGCGGCGGGTCATTTCGTCGTCGCATGCAGCGCGGTCTCTGATGCCTCGCGGCGACGTGCCGAAGAACGCCTTCCGGAAAGTCAGGTCCTGCCCGCCCAAGAGGTCGCTCCACGCGCGGAACTGTTGATTCTCGCGGTGCCGGATCGTGAGCTGGCGCCGCTGGTATCGGGGCTTGCCGCCACCGGTTCGGTACGGCCGGGAACGATCGTGGTGCACACGTCAGGTGCCAACGGCATCGCGATCTTGGAGCCATTGACTGCCCTCGGCTGCATTCCGCTGGCCATCCATCCCGCCATGACCTTCGTCGGCGGTGACGAGGATATGGAAAGACTTCCCAACTCCTGCTTTGGGATTACCGCAGCCGATGAGACTGGATACGCCATCGGCACGGCACTGGTGCTGGAGATCGGTGGCGAACCGGTGCGCGTGCGCGAGGACGCCCGCACCCTGTATCACGCGGCGCTGGCGCATGGCAGCAACCATGTTGTGACGCTGGTGCTGGATGCGGTTGAGGCGCTGCGCTCGGCGCTTTGGGGGCAGGAACTGTTGGGGCAAGAGACCATTGGTGACGGACCGGGCGGACTGCCTGAACGGGTACTCGCACCTTTGGTACGTGCCGCCGTCAACAATGCGCTGGACCGCGGGCAGGCCGCTCTAACGGGTCCGGTGGCGCGGGGAGACGGGGCCACCATAGGGCGCCACCTCGACGCACTCGCCGAGACCGATCCGGCGCTGGCCGAGGCGTATCGCGCCGATGCTCGCCGTACCGCGCAGCGCGCACACGCACCTCAATCGGTTTTCGCCGCACTGGAACCCCGGACTAGGTAAGGCTGTTTGATGACGAGTTTGTATGGGCCGAAGGGGCCGAAGGGCTATCTCAGTGGAGAACTCACCGTTCACCACGATCCGGACACGATGTATGACGTGTCGAAGGCATTGCGGCATACCGGTCGACGGGTCATGTTGGTACCGACCATGGGGGCGCTGCATGAAGGCCATCTGACACTGGTGCGGCACGCCCGCAAGGTGCCCGGCGCTGTAGTCGTGGTGTCGATCTTCGTCAACCCCTTGCAGTTTGGCGCTGGCGAGGACCTCGATGCCTATCCGCGCACACTGGAATCGGATGTCGAGAAGTTGCGTGGCGAGGGTGTCGAGCTGGTATTCGCTCCGAGTGCCGAGGCGATGTATCCCAATGGTCAGCGCACCACCATCCAGCCCGGACCGCTCGGTGCCGATCTTGAGGGTGCTTCGCGTCCAACTCATTTCGCCGGGATGCTGACGGTAGTGCTCAAACTGCTGCAGATCGTGGCACCTGACCAGGCGTACTTCGGTGAGAAGGATTACCAACAGTTGGTGCTCATCCGTCAGATGGTCGCCGATCTCAATATCAAGACTCGCATCGTTCCGATACCGATCGTCCGTGAGGCCGACGGACTGGCGATGTCCTCACGGAATGTCTACCTGAGCCACGAGCACCGGGAGCAGGCCGGCGCATTGTCTGCCGCTCTGCTTGCCGGAATCTACTCGGCCTCGGCGGGTCCGGAAGCGGCTCTAGACGCCGCCCGTGCGGTACTCGATGAGGTGCCTGCCATCGAGGTGGACTACCTCGAGGTGCGCGGCGCCGATCTCGGTCCGACCCCGGCGCATGGCCCGGGCCGCATGTTGGTGGCGGCCAAGTTGGGTAACACCCGGCTTTTGGACAACGTTCCCGTGGAATTAGGCGGCGGAATCGGCTCCTCTGGGCCCGCAGACCCCGATCACGCACTACCCTGGCGAAACTGACTGGAGAACCTGATGTTCCGGACAATGATGAAATCAAAGATCCATCGTGCGACCGTGACGCATGCCGATCTGCACTACGTCGGCTCGGTCACCATTGACCCCGAGCTGATGGAGGCCGCGGACCTGCTGGAGGGGGAGCAGGTCACCATCGTCGATATCAATAACGGTGCGCGGCTTGAGACCTATGCGATCACGGGCACGCGCGGTAGCGGGGTCATCGGAATCAACGGCGCTGCAGCACATCTGGTGCATCCCGGGGATCTGGTGATCCTCATCGCTTACGGTGTGATGAGCGATGAGGAGGCTCGTGCCTTCACACCGCGTGTGGTCTTTGTCGACTCGGACAACAAGCAGGTTGAGCTGGGCGAGCATTCCGGCGATCCGGCGTACGTGCCCGAGAACTTTGGCCTGGTATCGCCGCGCGGACTGGTATAGCCGTGCTGCTGGCCATCGACGTACGTAATACGCACACCGTTCTGGGGCTGATCGCGGGCGCCGGCGAGCATGCCAAAGTTGTTCAGCACTGGCGGATTCGCACGGAAACCGAGATAACCGCCGATGAGCTGGCTCTCACCATCGATGGACTTATCGGCGACGACAGCGAGACGCTGACCGGGGTTGCGGCCCTGTCCACCGTGCCATCTGTGCTGCACGAAATGCGGGGCATGTTCGATCAGTATTGGTCGGCTGTTCCACAGGTCCTCATCGAGCCCGGCGTCCGCACCGGCCTCCCGCTGCTTGTCGACAACCCGAAAGAAGTCGGCGCCGACCGGATTGTGAATTGTCTTGCCGCACACAGCCGATTCGGTTCGGCATGCATCGTGGTGGATTTCGGGTCTTCGATTTGTGTGGATGTGGTGTCGGCCAAGGGCGAGTTCCTGGGGGGTGCGATAGCCCCGGGTGTGCAGGTGTCCTCCGATGCCGCTGCTGCCCGCAGCGCCGCTCTGCGACGGGTGGAGCTGACCCGGCCCCGCTCGGTCGTCGGCAAGAACACGGTCGAGTGCATGCAATCGGGGGCGGTTTTCGGATTCGCCGGGCTGGTGGACGGGCTGGTGGAGCGCGTGCGTCGCGATATCGACGGCTTCAGTGGCGCCGGTGCCACGGTGGTGGCCACTGGACACACGGCTCCGTTGATCCTTCCCGAGACCCACACCGTCGACCGCTACGAGGAACACCTCACCCTCGACGGCCTGCGGCTGGTGTACGAACGCAACCGGGCTGACCAGCGCGGTAAGGCCCGCGCGGCCAAATAGATACCCACACGTCGGAATCGGCAGCGCAGTCGGAGCCAAGCACTACCGCTAAGCTGCCGAGACGTGACTGATCCTGACGCGCAGACCAGCTTGCCGGAACAATTTCGCATCCGGCAGGCCAAGCGCGAGAAGTTGCTCGCCGAGGGTATCCAGCCGTATCCGGTAGAGGTGCCGCGAACGCACAGCCTCAAGCAGATTCGCGATGCTTACGTGGATCTGGAGACGGACACCAGCACGGGTGACCAGGTGGGTGTTTCGGGCCGTGTCATCTTCTCTCGTAACACCGGCAAGCTCTGTTTCGCGACGCTGCAGGAGGGCGACGGCACCTCATTGCAGGTGATGATCAGCCTCGCCGGCGTCGGCGAACAGGCGCTCGCCGACTGGAAGACCGATGTGGACCTTGGTGACATCGTCTTCGTACGGGGAGAGGTCATCAGCTCGCGTCGGGGTGAGCTGAGTGTTCTGGCGGACGGCTGGTTGATGTCCTCCAAGTCCCTGCGTCCGCTGCCCGTTGCTCATAAGGAGATGTCCGAAGAGACCAGAGTGCGCCAGCGATACGTGGACCTCATCGTGCGGCCGGAGGCGCGCCAGATTGCGCGGCAGCGGGTCGCGGTGATGCGCGCTATTCGTGATGCTCTGCACCGGCGCGGATTCCTGGAGTTGGAGACGCCGATCTTGCAGACCCTCGCCGGAGGCGCTGCGGCCCGCCCGTTCATTACGCATTCCAACTCGCTCGATATCGACCTGTATCTGCGTATTGCGCCGGAACTTTTCCTGAAAAGAGCTCTTGTCGGCGGCTTTGACAAGATTTTCGAGCTTAACCGAGTTTTCCGAAATGAAGGGTCGGATTCGACGCATTCTCCCGAATTCGTGATGCTGGAAACATATGAGACGTACGGCACATACGACACCGCCGCAACAATGATCCGTGAGCTCATCCAGGAGGTAGCGGACGATGCAATGGGTACCAGGCAGGTGATGTTGCCCGACGGATCGGCCTACGACTTGGACGGCGAGTGGACGACGATGGAAATGTATCCGTCGTTGTCGGATGCTCTTGGCGAGGAGATCACACCCGATACTCCGATTGCCACGCTATGGAAGATCGCCGATCGGGTGGGCGCAGAGATTCCTACCGACCGCGGTTACGGTCACGGAAAACTCGTCGAAGAACTCTGGGAACACCAGGTCGGTGACAAAATGTACGCGCCGACGTTTGTTAGGGATTTCCCGGTCGAGACATCCCCGCTGACTCGTCAGCACAGGAGCATCGCGGGCGTGACCGAGAAGTGGGATTTATACGTTCGGGGCTTTGAATTGGCGACCGGTTACTCGGAACTGATTGACCCGGTGATCCAGCGCGAAAGGTTTGTTGACCAGGCACGACTGGCTGCCGCCGGCGATGATGAGGCAATGATTCTTGATGAGGATTTCCTCGGCGCGATGGAGCACGCGATGCCGCCCGCAGCGGGAACCGGGATGGGTATCGACCGCTTGTTGATGGCGCTTACCGGACTGGGAATTCGCGAGACGATCTTGTTTCCGATTGTCAGACCTACGCTTTGATCTACGCGTTCGAATTTTGTCTCACTTTTCAACTATGAGTGTAGTCAATCGCTTGCCTTGAGCGGAACACGCGCAGCCTTGCGCGTATGTTGAACTTTGCGGCAATCCGTGGCATGTTTGAGGCGGACCAACGGGGGTTCCGGTTTTGGAAGGACAAAGGGAATGGCTAAGAAGGTCACGGTCACGCTTGTCGACGACGTCGATGGCGAAGCGCCTGCCGACGAGACCGTTGAATTCGGTATTGACGGCGTGACTTATGAGATCGACCTTTCTTCTAAGAATGCGGAGAAGCTGCGCAATCAGCTCTCTACTTGGGTCGAGCATGCTCGACGTGTCAGCGGGCGTCGTCGTGGGCGGGGGAGCTCAGGAACAGGCCGCGGGCGCGCGAGCATCGATCGCGAGCAGAGCGCGGCGATCCGGGAGTGGGCACGCAAGAACGGTCACAATGTGTCGTCACGTGGTCGCATTCCTGCCGAAGTTGTCGACGCGTTCAACGCAGCCAACTAAGACTGCCAACTAAGACTGCCAACGGGCACGTCCTGCCGGGAATTTCGCTTAGGGCGAATCCGGGCCAAAATCGGAAACGTTTTCACCGTATCTGGCGTTGTTCGGTTGCCTAACAAGCACCGCCGGGTGCGGTGATTCGCATATTTGGGGACGGTTCCGCCGGGTTCCGTGAGTTCCTCTGAGTACCTTCAGGGGCCATCTCCTGGTATGCGAGCACCGCACCGACTACGGCTGACCACTAGAGTGGCGATTAGGTCCTAGTGCCAGCGGAGATGAGCCGTTTGGGGGGAGCCCCGAGCGGCAGGATGAACCGCTTGCGCAAAGGCCGGACGAGGAAGCGAGGGAGACCGATGTTCGAGAGATTTACTGACCGCGCGAGGCGGGTGGTTGTGCTGGCCCAAGAAGAGGCCCGCATGCTCAACCACAACTACATCGGCACCGAGCACATCCTGCTGGGTCTGATTCACGAGGGCGAGGGCGTTGCCGCCAAGTCGCTGGAGTCACTGGGCATTTCCCTGGAGGGGGTGCGCAGCCAGGTCGAGGAGATCATCGGCCAAGGGCAGCAGGCACCGTCCGGACACATTCCCTTCACTCCCCGCGCCAAAAAGGTGCTGGAGCTGAGCTTGCGCGAGGCGCTGCAGCTCGGCCACAACTACATCGGCACCGAGCACATCCTGCTGGGTCTCATCCGTGAGGGTGAAGGCGTCGCAGCTCAGGTGCTCGTCAAGCTGGGCGCCGAGCTGACCCGGGTGCGCCAGCAGGTCATTCAGCTGCTGAGCGGCTACCAGGGTAAGGAGACTGCGGAGTCCGGTACTGGGGGCCGTGGTGGCGAGGCCGGCACACCTTCCACGTCGCTGGTCCTCGACCAGTTCGGACGCAATCTGACCGCTGCCGCCATGGAAGGCAAGCTCGACCCGGTCATCGGCCGCGAGAAGGAAATCGAGCGGGTCATGCAGGTGCTGAGCCGCCGCACCAAGAACAACCCGGTGCTGATCGGCGAGCCCGGTGTCGGTAAGACCGCCGTCGTCGAGGGCCTGGCGCAGGCCATCGTGCACGGCGAGGTGCCCGAGACCCTGAAGAACAAGCAGCTGTACACCTTGGACCTCGGGTCCCTCGTGGCCGGCAGCCGCTACCGCGGTGACTTCGAGGAACGCCTGAAGAAGGTGCTCAAGGAGATCAACACCCGCGGCGACATCATCCTGTTCATCGACGAACTGCACACGCTGGTCGGTGCGGGCGCGGCCGAGGGCGCAATCGACGCGGCCTCCATCCTCAAACCCAAGCTGGCCCGCGGCGAGCTGCAGACGATCGGTGCTACCACTCTCGACGAGTACCGCAAGTACATCGAGAAGGATGCCGCCCTGGAGCGTCGTTTCCAGCCGGTGCAGGTGGGCGAGCCGACCGTCGAGCACACCATTGAGATCCTCAAGGGTCTGCGCGACCGCTACGAAGCACACCACCGGGTGTCCATCACCGATGGTGCGCTGGTTGCGGCGGCCACCCTGGCCGACCGGTACATCAACGACCGGTTCTTGCCGGACAAGGCGATCGACCTGATCGATGAGGCGGGCGCCCGCATGCGCATCCGCCGGATGACCGCTCCACCAGACCTGCGCGAGTTCGACGAGAAGATCGCCGATGCGCGCCGGGAGAAGGAATCGGCCATCGACGCTCAGGACTTCGAGAAGGCAGCGCGGCTGCGCGACTCCGAGAAGCAGCTGGTCGGTCAGCGGGCAGATCGTGAAAAGCAGTGGCGTTCAGGTGATCTGGACGTGGTCGCTGAGGTTGACGATGAGCAGATCGCCGAGGTGCTGGGCAACTGGACTGGTATCCCCGTGTTCAAGCTGACCGAGGAAGAAACCACTCGGCTGCTGCGCATGGAAGACGAGCTGCATAAGCGGATCATCGGGCAGGAGGACGCCGTCAAGGCCGTCTCGAAGGCCATCCGCCGCACTCGTGCCGGTCTGAAGGACCCACGGCGCCCCTCGGGTTCGTTCATCTTCGCCGGACCGTCGGGTGTCGGTAAGACCGAGCTGTCCAAGGCGCTGGCCAACTTCCTGTTCGGCGACGACGACGCGCTCATCCAGATCGACATGGGCGAGTTCCACGACCGCTTCACCGCTTCACGGCTGTTCGGTGCTCCTCCGGGATACGTCGGATACGAGGAGGGCGGTCAGCTCACCGAGAAGGTGCGTCGCAAGCCGTTCAGCGTCGTGTTGTTCGACGAGATCGAGAAGGCTCACCAGGAGATCTACAACACCCTGTTGCAGGTCCTCGAGGATGGTCGTCTCACCGATGGCCAGGGTCGAACGGTCGATTTCAAGAACACGGTGCTGATCTTCACCTCGAACTTGGGCACTTCGGACATTTCGAAGGCCGTTGGCCTCGGGTTCTCCGAGGGCGGCGGCGGCTCGAACTACGAGCGGATGAAGCAGAAGGTCAACGACGAGCTGAAGAAGCATTTCCGGCCCGAGTTCCTGAACCGCATCGATGACATCATCGTCTTCGAGCAGCTGACTCAGGAGCAGATCATCGAGATGGTCGACCTGATGATCGGACGGGTGGGCAAGCAGCTCAAGGTCAAGGACATGGCGATGGAGCTCAGCGACAAGGCCAAGTCGTTGCTCGCCAAGCGTGGGTTCGACCCGGTGTTGGGTGCGCGGCCGTTGCGACGGACCATCCAGCGCGAGATCGAGGACACCCTCTCGGAGAAGATTCTCTTCAACGAGATCGGTCCCGGCGAGCTGGTCACGGTCGACGTCGAGGGCTGGGACGGCGAAGGCGCCGGCGAGGACGCGAAGTTCACGTTCGTCGGCCGTCCGAAGCCCGCTCTGGTCACCGGTGAGGAGCCGGCCGCCGACCTGGCGGCCTCCGCCTCGGAGTAGACAACCCAAAAACGCCGAGTGTGAGCATCACAGCTCGCACTCGGCGTTTTTTGTCGCGGGATCAGCCCGCCAGCAGGGGCCGTACCTCCTGGCCCAGGCTGTGGATGTAACCGACGAGATCGGGCTCGTTTCCGGTCGGGGACGCGATGAAGTCCGTGACGCCGAGATCCCGTAGCGCGTGGAGCTGCTCGGCGACCTCAGCGGCCTCTCCGCCGAGACTCGCCGAAGCGTCAAAGGATATCCCCGGGTAGTGGCCGGGGTCGTTCGCGATGAGTTGGGCAGCACCAGGGCCGACACTGATGGTGCGGCTCAAGAAGATCCGGTGACCGGGGCTGGGGGCTATCAGGGCACAGTGGGCGGCGATGTTTTCGGCGGGAACCATGCTGGTCAGCAACGTGCCGTCGCCCAGGCGGCCGGCCAGTCGCAGCGAGCGGGGCCCGTCCGCGCCGACCATGATGGGCAGTGATTCCGCGGGCGGCCAGTCCAGCCGGACCCCATCCAGCCGCACATACCGCCCGTCGGTACTGACTTCCTTGCCCGCCAACAGATCCCGCAGTGCGGTCACATACTCCTGGAGAAGGGTCAGCGGCGAGCCGACCTTGGCGCCAATTTGCGCCATGTGAGGCTGCCAGCCGTGCCCGATTCCCGGTAGCACCCTGCCGGGAAAATTGCGGGCCAGAATGCTGTAGTCCATTGCGGCGGTCACGACATTGCGTACCGGTGCCGAGAGGAATCCTGTACCCACGCGGATCCGCGCGGTGGCCGAAAGTGCCAGGGAGGCATACGCGATCGATGTGGTCGCAAAACAGTCCTCGCATACCCACAGATGATCGAGCCCGGCGGAATCGGCGGCCCGTGCCGTCTCGAGTAGCCGTTCCGGTGCGAGCGATGGCGGCACCATCAGGCCGAGGGTGGTGGGCGAGCTCATGTCGTCACCCTAGCCCTAGACGCCGACAGGGTTCAGAATCCCTTGTCGCGCAGGTAGTTCGCCAGGGTGACGATGGCGTCCGGATTGCGCGGTCCCTCGACCAGGGCGGCGTAGGGCAGCACGATGAAGTTTCCGTCGCGGACCGCCTGGGTGTGCTTCATCAGTGGCTGTGCCTTGAGCAGGTTGATCTTCGTGCCGGCGGTGTTGTTGGGGCCCACCCCGTAGTCGCAGATGATGATCACCTGCGGGTCGCGCTGGGCGGCGGTCTCCCATGCGGTTGTGGTCCAACTGTCGTCGAGATCGGAGAAGACGTTGCTGCCCCCGGCCTTCTCGATGATCTGCTGTGGCGCGGCGTTCTTGCCGGAGGTGAACGGTTCGGCCTCGCCGCTGTCGTACAGGAAGACGCGCGCGGGCGGCCGGCCCTGGGGCAGGCGTGACTGCACGCTGTCGATGGTTTTGCGGTAGGTGGCGATTAACTCCGTCGCGCGTTCCTGAACTCCAAAGATGGCCCCCAGGTTGGCCAGATCCTCGTAGAGGGCGTCCAGGGGAGGCTTGATACCGCGCCGGACTGTGCCGGGCTGACGACATGCCTCGGTCAGCTGATAGGGCACCGACCCGATCGACCGTACCCAATCCGGGGTCAGCCCCGAGGTCTCGTTGAATCCGTAGCTCCACCCGGCGAATACGAGATCGGGCCGCGCGGCTTGCACCGCTTCGCGGGTGAATCCCTGGCCCAGGTTGGTGGTGGACTCAAACTGCGCCTTCCACGGCGAGGTCTTGACGTCCCGATCCTGTCCGGCGTCCATGAAGTAGCCGGCCATCCGGTCTTGTAAGCCGAGTGCGAACATCAGCTCGGTAACCCCGGTGTCATTGCTGACGGCTCGGGTAACCGGTATCGGAACGTCAAGCGGTGCACCGCAATTTTCGACGGACACCCGCCCTGTTCCGGGGCTCTGCGCCTCGATGGTCGCGCAGCCTGCCGATAGCAGCGACACCACCACCGCCATACCGATGAGCGCCTTCATTCCTTCTCCTACCTTTCGCGCTGAGCGTCGAAGATGACCTGCGGAACACCGCTTCGTGGGTGCGCGATGACATGACAGCCGATGCCGAACCATCGGCCGATGGATTCGGCGGTGATGACCTCGTGCGGTGAACCTGACAGCACGATGCGTCCCTCGGCCATGACGTGGATCGTGTCGCAGTACTGTGCCGCGAGGTTGAGGTCGTGCAGAGCGGTGATGACCGTAATACCCAGCACGTGAGCCGAACTGAGTATCGAATACTGATGGCGTACGTCCAGATGATTGGTGGGCTCGTCCAGCACCAAGACCCGCGGCTGCTGTGCGAGGGCGCGGGCAATGAGAACCCGTTGGCGCTCCCCGCCGGAGAGAGAACTGAACTTGCGATCCGCAAGCGCCGTCACATCCGCCGTCTCGGTGGCCTCCGCGCAGATGCGGCGGTCCAGCTCGGAGGTGCCGCGCAGGGATGTACCGTGCGGCAGCCGACCGGTGGCAACCACTTCCGCGGCTGTGAAATCGAAATCCAAGGACATGTCCTGGGTCAGTGCCGCCACCTGACGGGCGTTCTCCCGCATGCTGAGCGCCCGTACCGACACGCCATTGACCGCTACGTCGCCGGTGGCAGGAGTAAGCGCACGGTACAGACAACGCAGGGTTGTCGACTTGCCGCTGCCATTGGGCCCGACAATTCCGACGAATCCACCCGACTCAACCTGCATGTCGATACTCGAGACGATTCGGCTGCCTGCGATATCAACCGACACGCTCCGATAGGCGACATCCATCAGCCGACAGCTCCCGCAGACATCGCGCGGCGGCGCATCAGTCCGACGAAGACCGGTACTCCGACGGCCGCGGTGATCGCGCCCAGCGGAAGCTCCTGTGGTGGAATCATGGTCCGCGCAACGAGATCGGCGGCGACAAGGAAGCATGCACCAAGCACCGGCGCCACGATCAAGACCCGGCGGTGATCCGCGCCGACCAGTAGCCGTGCCGCATGTGGAATGACCAGTCCCACGAAACCGATGGCTCCGCAGATGGATACAAAACATCCAGTCATGACGGCCGACAGCACGAACAGTGCACCCCGGAACCGCCCGGCGTGCAGCCCCAGCGACGCGCTCACCTCGTCACCCATCGCGAGGGCGTTGAGCTGGCGGGCCAGCCCCGCGACACAGAGGATCCCGATCAAGGTTGCCGCGAGTGCCACCGGGACCTTGTCCCAGGACGACGCCCCCAGGCTGCCGAGCAGCCAGAACATGACGCTACGCGCCGCTTCGCCATTCGGCGCCAAGAACACCAGCACGGTCGTCACCGCGGATAGCCCGTAGCCCACTGCGGTACCTACCAGAACCAGCCGCAGCGGTACCAAACCCTGTGGGGTACGGGCGATTTGATACACAAGCGCGGTCGCGGCGAGGGCGCCAAGCGATGCGGACAGCGACAGCGCATAGGCGCCGAAGGTGCCCAGCGCCCCGTAGACCACCACCGCGGTGGCGCCCACCGAGGCCCCTGACGAGATGCCGAGAACGTAGGGATCGGCCAGGGCGTTGCGGACCATTGCTTGCACGAGTACGCCCACCACGGCCAGTCCCGCGCCGACGAGGATGGCGAGTATCACCCGTGGCAGTCTGGACTCGATGACGATCCGGTAGTTCGCCGCATCGGCGGCCCGAACGGAGCCGCCTGTCGCGCCCACCCAGAGGAAATGCAGACAGTCGCGCCAGGGCACGTCGGCGGTGCCGAACGCGAGCGCACCGATCGACAGCAGCACCAGCGCCACCAGGCCACCAGCCGCCGCGAGGACCACCGGCCGCTCGGGTTGTGCTGCGGGCATCGGTCTTCCTGCGTCGTCGGATCGCAGATACCGGGGCATGACGGATATGCCACATAGGCGCTACCCACCAGGCGATCCCTCGGCACTGGCGAATGACTGCACCGGGCGGTGCGGCCGCGTTGGCAGGTCTTCGGACTCGTGAACACGAGACTTGTGCGCCTCACCTACTGGCGGCTGCTTCCCGGGCCTGAACCCAGTGCTCTACGTGCCGCTGTCGTTTCCACATACCGCTGCGGGGCAGCTCCGGATTCACACCGGATTCCCTCTTGCGATCTCCGGAAGCACTTTCCTGGTGCTCTCGGAGAAACCAATGCGAGGCCAAAACTATCACTCGAACGCACGGCCGAGCTGCGTCGACTAGGCTCAGTTCGTCCTTCGACAGGATGGGAACCTGGTGTAATCCCAGGACGGTCGCGCCACTGTGAGAGTCAGACCCCGGCCTGTCGATTCCACAAGAGAATGATCAAATCCGGGACGCGGTATTCCGAAAAGGAGCAACATGGCACACACAACGTCCGCCAGCCATCCGGTTGCGGTGTCGATTCCCCAGGCAGCGCTGTGGTTGAGCATGACCACCCTCCTCGGGCTGCTCGCGTACTACTTCATCGGCATCGATCAGGGTGCGGTGTCGGTCTTCGGCAGCGATATGCATGTTCATGAGTTCGTGCATGATGCCCGCCACCTGCTCGGCTTCCCCTGCCACTAGCAGCGGACCCAATACATGGAAAAGTCAATAATTCTGCGCGGCTTAGGCTTCGGCGCACTGGGTGGTGTCCTGTCCTTCATCTTCGGATGGATCTTCGTCGAGCCCGTCATCGACAGGGCCATCGCCTATGAAGAAGGCAGAGGCGAGGTGCAGGGTGTACTCGACGAGGCGGCCGGTATCCATGCCCATCACGAGGGTGCGGAACTGTTCAGCCGCTTCGCCCAGGCCAACGCGGGCTTGGCGCTCGGTGTCATCGGATTCGGAATCGCGATGGGCGCGCTGTTCGCGGTGGCGTACGTGGTCGCGATCGGCCGGGTTGGCAATCTCAGCCCGCGTGCGCAGGCACTAGCCGTCGCGGGCGGTCTATTTCTTGTGTTGTATCTGGTGCCGTTCTTGAAGTTCCCGGCCAACCCGCCGGCGGCGAGTGCCGAGGGCACCATCGAAGAGCGCACCGGATACTTCGTGCTGATGATTCTGGTCGCGGCGATCGCGTTGGCGGCGGCGCTGTGGGCGGGCCGAAAGCTCTCCGAGCGTGTCGATACCTGGACGGCCACGCTTGTTGCCGCGGCGACGTTCGTCCTCCTGGTCGGGCTCGTCATGGCGGTTACGCCGGGATTTGTCGAGGCGCCCCAACCGCTGCTCGATGCTGACGGGAAGATCGTCTATCCAGGTTTCCCGGCGCACGATCTGTATCTGTTCCGGCTGTACTCGTTCACGACGCAGGCCATTATGTGGGCGACGATCGGTATCGGGTTCGCAACGGTGGTCGGCCGCAAGCCCGTCTATGCCGAGACGCCTGTTACCGGTTAGCCGGCCGCCGAGTCTGAATCTCACGACGCTTTCTGCCACGAAACCGTCGTGAGATTCAGACTCGTCAGAAACAAACAGAGGCGCGGGCGCTCATCCCAGTTTGGTGGTCTTCGCGCGAGCGCTCATCCCAGTTTGGTGGTCTTCGCGCGAGCGCTCATCCCAGCTTCTTGAAGACGCCCTTGGCCAGGCCGATGACCCATCCGGCCGCGCCCGGGCCGAACGCGCGGTCCCAATTCAGCTGGAAGCTCACCACATACGGCTGACGGTTGCGATCCTCGGCGTACCAGCTGAAGGTCAGATCACCGGGCAGATTGCCGCCCTTGGCGCCGATATACCGCCAATTCTCGCTGTGTAGATCGATACCGGGCTCTGCTGACAGGATGCCGCGAATCGGAGCTGCCGGGCCGACGGCAACCTTCTGCAGGGCCGCGTGGACCCTGCAGATGTCCTCGGCGCTGCCGTACCACTCGATGCCGAATTTCGATGCGGGCGTGGTGGTCCGGTCCGGATCCAGCTTGTAGGGGTGGGTGTCGGCCTCAGCGAGCATCTGCCCGCGCTGGGCGGGTGTGGTGGCGTCCTTCCATTGCTGACGGACATCGGGTATTCCCCACCCGATGTTGAACAGCTCATGCATGGTGGGGAAGGGGGTCATCGATGCCGGGTCATGATGTCCCGCGTCGGCAAGGGCCTTCTCGATCGCGTGCCGACCGAGGCGGTTGATCAGCATGTCGGTGCCCATGTTGTCGCTCACCCAGATCATCTTCTGGGCGGCAGTGCGCACCGACACCGTGGAGCCCGTCGGGAGCTTGTCCATCGAGCTTCCCAGCGCCTTGCCGCGATCTGTGACGGTGAGTTGGTCATCCCAGGTGAGGGTGCCCGCATTGATGGCGGTGCCGGTGGCCAAGAGCACATAGAGCTTGAAAACCGAAGCCAGCGGCATGGATTCGGAGGTATTGGTTCCGGCGACCTGTTCGCATTGGCCGTTGACGATCTTCGAGGCACGGTAGGAGTACCGGCCGCCTGATGCCGACAGCGCGGTGTCGACATCCGACCACTCGGCGATGGTCGGGGGCTGCTGATACGGAACCAGCCTGTCGACGTCGCCCTTGTTGTTGGTACGCAGCCCGATGTCGACATTGGCGCCATAGGGGGCGATCAGGTGGACGGTGGAGCTGTTTGCCGCCAGATCCACGGAACTCACCTTGTATGGGCGATCGACCCACAGCTTGGTCATGATCTCGGTGTAGTCGTCGACCTTGTTGGCGGCGGCCAGCGTCGCCACACCCTGCTTGCCGATCGGCCAGTTGGAGTTCAACATGTCGATCAGCTGTTGTGAGCGCAGACCCGGAGGCGTGCTGGTATCGACGTCACCGTGCGGCACCTGCCGCAGTTTGATGCCACACCCCGCCATACCGCCCACCGACAGAGTCACCACTGCCACCGTGCATACGGAGACGGCGCGCGTCATGCGCGCGCGCAGCGAACCCCTGTTCACGCCTTGGTGGCGGCCCCGGTCACGTCGAGCACAACCTCGAACTCCAACAGGTGGGCGCCCTTAGCCACGGGCTTGGCCTGCTGGCCGGCATGTGCTTCGACCGCCGGACCGGTGGCCCAGGCCTGGAAGGCCTCCTCGGACTCCCACTGGGTGACCACGAAGTAGCGGTCTTCTCCCTTGACGGGGCGCAGCAGTTGAAAGCCCAGGAATCCTGGCTGGTTCTCGACTGCTCCGGCGCGGTGAGCGAACCGCTTCTCCAGCTCCGGACCTGCACCCTCGGGGATCTCGATTGCGTTGATCTTCACCACGGACATGGGTTCAGGTTACCGTGCGGCCTCCCACGTGATTCGGGGCGATGATTGGGGTGATGATGACAGACATGGACCCGGACTGCCTGCTCGACCGAGGCGGCCTGTCAGAAACGTCGGGGGCGTCGGGGGCGCCGTCCATCGTCCTTGTGCATGGCTTGATGGGCCGCGGAAGCACCTGGTCGCGACAGTTACCCTGGTTGCGGGAGCTGGGCCGCGTCTACACCTATGACGCGCCCTGGCATCGCGGGCGGGATGTCGTTGATTCCCAACCGATTTCGACAGAGCGCTACGTGGATGCCCTCGCGAAGGCCGTGGGCGAGCTCGGCAGGCCGGCCCTGCTCATCGGCCACTCCATGGGCGGACTGCATTCGTGGTGCCTGGCGGCCGAACATCCGGAGCTGGTGTCGGCGCTGGTGGTGGAGGACATGGCCCCCGATTTCGTCGGCGGAACCACCGGCCCCTGGGAACCCTGGCTGTACTCCTGGCCAGAAGTTTTCACGTCTGCCACAGATGTCATCAGTAGATTCGGATCTGTTGCAGGCCAGTACTTTCTGGAGGCGTTTGACCGGGTTCCCGAGGGCTGGCGATTACATGGCCCGATAGACAAATGGATCGCCACTGCCGCGGAATGGGGTGTCCGTGAATTCTGGGACCAGTGGCGAGGGGTGCGTTGTCCGTCACTGCTGCTGGAGGCGTCGGTCACCGTGGCGCCGCCCGGGCAGATGCGTAAGATGGCCGAGATAGGTTGGAAGACAAGCTATTCGAAGATCGAAGGGGCGGGGCATCTGATTCACGACGATGCTCCCGAACGGTACCGTTCCGCTGTCACGGAATTCATCGCCGCGCACGGAGCCCGGTAGTTCGCTAGCGCCGAGAGTGGATTACTTCCATTTCGTGTAGTTGCCGTTCCAGGTCGCGGTCATCGGCGAAGGTGCCGCCGAGAGGTGCTGCGACTCGGAACTGGTCGAGGTGGATTCGGAAGGTCTTGTTTCGGCGGGCGATCCAGCTCAGGGCGACCGCCAGGGCGAACGGGAATGTCAGTACGAGAACGGCGGCGAGGATGGTCATGGCAATAATTGTCTTCTGATGCATATCGCGCCAACAGTGGCGGAATTGACGATCTTCGATAATATTCAGCCATGTTGCGTTCGGTGGCTGCCCTGGTCCTCGACCGGGTTGCCGTTTTCGAGTTCGGGGTGATCTGCGAGGTCTTCGGCATTGACCGCGCCAGCGACGGCGTTCCAAACTTCGATTTCCGCGTCTGCGGAGTCGAGGCCGGTGTTCCACTGCGCACGACAGTGGGGGCGTCGATCATCCCGGATCGTGGGCTTGAGGGGCTCGCCGACGCCGATCTGGTGGCGGTTCCTGCCCGCCCCTTTACCCATGGTTATCCACCGGAGGCCCTGGAGGCGCTGCGTGCCGCGGCAGACCGCGGAGCCACCGTGCTCACCGTCTGCTCAGGTGTCTTCATCGCCGGCGCGGCAGGGCTGCTGGACGGACGCCGCTGCACCACGCACTGGATGTACACCGACGAGTTGGCCCGGCGGCATCCGACGGCGACCGTCGATCGCGACGTGTTGTTCGTCGACGACGGCGACCTCATCACCAGCGCGGGGACGGCTGCGGGCATTGACGCCTGCCTGCATCTGGTGCGCCGCGAGTTAGGCAGCGAGATCACCAACAAGATCGCGCGACGCATGGTGGTACCGCCGCAGCGTGCGGGTGGCCAGCGTCAGTTCATCCCACAGCCGGTATCCGACGTGGAAACCAACGGCTTTGGTGGACTTTTTGATTGGTTGATCGAAAACATCGATCAGACGCATACGGTGGCCGATCTTGCGGCGCGCGTGCACATGTCGACTCGTACATTCGCCCGTAAGTTCACCGACCAGACCGGTGTGACGCCGATGCGCTGGATCATCGACCAGCGGGTGCTGCTGGCCCGGCGTTTGTTGGAACAGACGGATCTTGACATCGATACCGTCGCGGCGCGGAGCGGTTTCGGCACCGCGATTCTGTTGCGCCATCACTTCCGCCGCGGCGTCGGCATCACCCCCACTGATTACCGCAAGACCTTCGCGGTGGCTGCCGGCTAGCCGCCCTCGCCGGCAAGCGCGAAGCGGCCATCCGGGGTCTGCTCCACCAATCCATCGACCAACAGTGAATCCAATGCGCGGTCTCGCTGGGCGATATCGGAGAGCCACACCACATCGAGCTGTGCCCGCTCTACGGGAATGCTGCTGCCGCGCAATACATCTAACAGCCGCCCACGTACCTGACGATCGGTGCCGGCATACTTCTGCACCGGCCGCGCCGGTGTGTCCAACTCGGGGTGCCCCGCCTCATGCCACGTGCAGGAACTGAGCGGACAGAGCGGGCATTGCGGTGCGCGCGCGGTGCACACCAGGGCGCCCAACTCCATGAGCGCCGCCGAGAACCGTGCGCCGTTGTCGGCGGGCAGCAGCGCCTCGGCGTCCCGCAGGTCGCGTGCCGAGGGAGTCGAGTCCGCAACGCCGCGTACCACCCGTGCGATTACCCGGCGAACGTTGGTGTCCACCACGGGAACCCGCTGCCCGTACCCGAAGCAGGCAATAGCGCGTGCCGTGTACGCACCCACGCCCGGAAGCGTGAGCAGAATCTCCACATCGTCGGGTACCTGATCGTCATAGTCGCGGGCCAGCGCGGTGGCACACTCATGCAACCGCATGGCCCGGCGCGGATAACCGAGCTTTCCCCATGCGCGTAAGACCTCTGCCACAGAAGTTTTCGCCATCGCCGACGGAACCGGCCACCGCGCCACCCATTCCCGCCACACCGGTTCCACCCGGGATACCGGGGTCTGCTGAAGCATCACCTCGCTGATGAGGATGTGCCACGGTGTCGCTTCGGGGCGACGCCACGGCAGATCCCGCTCGGCGACATCAAACCAGTTCAAAAGTTCGTCAGGGCACAATGACGGGTATGACAGCTGATCCGAGGTCCGCCTGGAAGGCACTCAAAGAGGGTAACCAGCGTTTTGTTGGTGGTTACCCGCAGCATCCGAGTCAGAGTGTTGTGCGTCGCGCCGAGCTGGCCAATGGTCAGAATCCGCATGTGCTGTTGTTCGGCTGCTCTGATAGCCGGGTGGCCGCGGAGATCATTTTTGATCAGGGCCTGGGTGACATGTTCATCGTGCGTACCGCCGGTCAGGTGATCGACTCGGCGGTGCTGGGTTCGATCGAGTATGCGGTGGCGGTGTTGGGGGTGCCGCTGATCGCGATCCTGGGGCATGACTCCTGTGGCGCGGTGGGCGCCACGGTGGCGGCCCTGGACACCGGTGAGGTACCGGGCGGGTATATCCGTGATCTGGTGGTGCGGGTGATGCCCTCGATTCTGGGTGGCCGCAAGGACGGGCTGACCCGGATTGATGAGTTCGAGGCCCGCCATGTCGAAGAGACCGGTATCAAGCTGCTGCAGCGCTCGCAGGTGGTGGCCGATGCGGTCAAGGCCAAAAAGCTTGCCCTGGTGTATCTGACCTACAAACTCGCCGACGGACGCGTCGTTCTACACGGCCACGTCGGCGATATTGGCGAGTAATAATCCCAAACCCCGAGGTCAAGCCCCCTTCGGCAAACGTCACATGGCATCTTGCCGCCTGTGATGGGAGAATTAGAACGAATGCAGATTTCTCTGGGGGAGGGATGGGTAGTTCGGTGTGTACGTTGCTGCCACATCGGGGTAATGACCGGTGAGCCGCGACAGCGGTCGCAGTCGGCCGAAGCACGCACTACCTAAGTCGAATAACCGCTGGTCGGTAAGTAAAACTGCGGCCGGGCGCATCATCTTCGCACTGCTGGCCTGCGGCAGCCTGGTGGTAACCGGCGCCGGTTGGCAGGTGTTTTACAAGGCGTTCAGCCACGTCCCCACTTCGGGGGCGGAGGCCGAAGGTGGCAAGTCGAGCGACGGCTCCATGAACATGCTGCTGATCGGCCTTGATTCGCGAAAGGATCAGGACGGCAACGACCTGCCCAAGGCGGTGCTGAACCAGCTACATGCCGGTGATTCGGACGCGGGCGGCTACAACACCAACACGTTGATCCTCGTGCACGTCGGTGCCGACAACAAGGTCACCGCGTTCTCGATCCCGCGCGACGACTGGGTACCGGCCGACGGCATCCCCGGCTACAAGCACATCAAGATCAAGGAAGCCTATGGCCTGACCAAGGCCAATGAGGCGGACAAGCTGGTCAGCGAGGGCGTCACCGATCAGGCCGCGCTGGAGCAGCAGAGCCGCGAGGCCGGCCGCCGTGCCACCCTCAATGCCGTCCACCGTCTGACCGGTCAGCCCATCGACTACTTCGCCGAGGTCAATCTCGTCGGCTTCTACGACTTGGCCTCCGAGCTCGGTGGTGTCAACGTCTGCCTGAACAATGCCGTCTACGACAGCTACTCGGGTGCCAATTTCCAGGCGGGAGAACAAACACTCAATGCCTCACAGGCATTGGCGTTCGTGCGTCAGCGCCATGGGCTGGAAAACGGCGACCTCGATCGCACCCATCGCCAGCAGGCGTTCCTGATTTCGGTGATGCAGCAGCTGCGCAATGCCGGCACTCTCACCGACATCACCAAACTCAACGGCCTGATGAACGTCGTCCACAAGGATGTCGTGCTGTCAAAAGGTTGGACCGAGAAGCAATTCCAGCGCATCGGGCAGATCGCGGACGGCAATGTGAACTTCCAGACTCTGCCCGTGGTGCGATACGACACCATCAACGGTGCGGACGTCAACATCGTCGACCCGGTCGCGATCCGGGCCAAGGTGGCCGCCGCCTTCACGGGCGATGATTCGGCGCACGTGTCTGCCCCGGCGACGCCTACCAGCACAGTCGATGTCGTGAACGCCACGTCGACGTCCGGTCTGGCGACCACGATTTCGTCGGCACTGGTTAGCCGCGGTTACACCAAGGGCGACGTGCGGGATCCGGAAAGTGGCGAATCGACCAGTACCACCATCGATTACGGTGCAGGCGCTGGTGCCGACGCCAAAGCGATGTCAACCATGTTGGGTATCGACGCGAAGCCCAGCGTAGATCCGACGCTGGCGCCCGGGCGAATTCGAGTCATGTTGGGCGACGGGTACTCCGCGCCATCCGATGTCTTGAGCGCTGAAGACATCGGCACCGCGAGCTCGATGTCCGGCTCGTCGAGCTCGGACTCCTCTGACTACGCACCGCCGGACTCGGGTAAGCCGGTGGTCGGCAGCAGTAGCGGCGTTCCCTGCGTGAACTGACGTGGGATGGCTGCAAATAGCCCCCAACGGCCCCCGAATAGCCCCCAAATAGCACTGTGAAGTCTGCGTAGCTCGCCGACACGCCGAGCGAGGTCGGCCATCCTATAGTGACCTGCGCTTACCGTTGAATCGTGATTGACATGCACCCCTCAGGCCCGCTGCCTTCAGAGATCTACTGGCGGCGCCGCGCCCTCGCGATCGGCGTGGCGGTGGTCGTGGTTGCCATCGTTGCCGCGGTGATCTTTGCGCTGGTAGGTGGCAGTGCAGGAGCTGACACGAAGGCCGCGGATCAGCCCGCTGAGGCGGCGTCCCCGGCCGGTCAGCCGGTCATCCTGCCGCCCAACGAGATCAAAAAGCCGACCGATAAGCCTGCGGATGCTCCGGTCCATGACGGGCCGCCCATTGCCAAGCCCGAACTGGTGCCGCCGGTGGCCCTGAACCCTGGTGACGACTGCCCCGACGCGACGCTTGCGGTGAAAGCCTCCACCGATAAGCCCAGCTATCTTGCCGGTGAGCAGCCCAAGTTCACCATGGTGGTCACCAACATCGGCCTGGTGCAGTGCAAGCGCGATGTGGGTGCCGCCGTGCTGGCCGCGTCGGTGTTCAGCATCGACAACAAGCGGATCTGGGCCAACCTGGACTGCGCTCCGTCGCAAGAGAACTCCATCAAAACCTTCAACCCGGGAGAGCAGGTGACCACCGAGGTCACCTGGACCGGAATGGGCTCAGCGCCGAACTGCCCGCTGCCGCGTCCGGCCATCGGCCCGGGAACCTACTCGCTGGTGGTACAGCTGGGGGATCTGCGCAGTGCACCAGTACCTTTCATCATCGGCGAGAAGCCTGCCGACGCGCCTCCGCCTGCCGCCCCGCCGGCCTAGCCGGTCTGTTCGGTAAGGGTCGACTCGGCAAGCCGGGATAGCCCCTCCCGGATGTGCCGGGCCCACATGGCTCCGATGCCCTCCACCGACTGCAAGTCGGTCGCACTGGCGGCCAGGAGCCCTTGCAGAGATCCGAAGGCTCTGACCAGCCTGTCGATATGCGCGAACTGCAGCCGGGGGATGTGCGTCATCACCCGGTAGCCGCGGGAGCTCATCGCGGTGTCTTGGGCTTCGACGGTGGACGGGTATCCGAATGTCCGCGACAGCACCGTCAGATCCAGCAGATCGGTGTCCGAGAGGGCGTCCAGATCCTCAAGAGTTGATGCGATCTGCGCCTGCGACGGGGGTTCGGGATTGGCGTGATAGTCCCGTACCAGTAGCTCGCGTTCGGTGTCGTTATCGCCGACAAGCTCGCCGATCTGCAGTTTGAGCTGCCGTCCGTCGGTGCCCAGCTCGATGACGTCGAGTTCGATGTCCTGACTGATCCGGCGTACCAGCTCCAAGCGCTGCGCCACCGTCATGACATCGCGCAGGGTGACAAAGTCCTCGATCTCCGCGGTGGACAGCGACGAGGTCACCTCGTCCAGCCGTGTCTTGTAGCGCTCCAGGGTGGATACCGCCTGGTTGACCCGCGACATGACGGTCGCCGAATCCATGACCACGTGCCGGATACCGGCCGTGTACACGCTCACGATGTTCATCGAATGACTCACCGACACAACGGGATAATCCGTCTGAATGGCGGTTCGCTCCGCAGAGCGGTGCCGGGTGCCGGACTCGTCGGTCGGAATGGACGGGTCGGGCACCAGTTGCACATTGGCGCGCACGATGCGCGATCCGTCCGTGTCCAGCACTACCGCGCCATCCATCTTGGACAGCTCACGAAGTCGAGTGGGGGCGAAGGCGACGTCGAGTGAGAAGCCGCCGTCGCAGATGCTCTCGACCTTGTCGTCGTAGCCGAGAACAATCAGCGCCCCTGTGCGACCACGCAGGATGCGTTCCAGCCCATCGCGTAGAGGTGTGCCCGGCGCCAACCGGGCCAGGGTCTCCCGCATCCGTGCGTTGGCTTCCGCGTTGTCCATCGCGCCCCTCCCTCTCCAGGCTCGGTTCGCCGCAGTTAGATTACGTGGTCATGTCGACGTGGACGTTGCCCGAGGGGCTAGAGGCCGTTAGTCGCGGCCCGGAAGCTCCCGCCTCAGGTGCCGTACTGAACCCGGGTTGGCCCCGCAGGTTCAGCTACCCGGGGCCCGAGGAGGACCTGTGGGGGACACGGTTCTACGCCGGTGACGGCGCTAGCGTCACGGGACAGTTTGAGGTGCTCCCAGAACTGGAGGGTGGACCGGGAGTCATCCACGGCGGCGTGATGGCGGCCATTTTCGATGAACTCCAGGGTGTTTTGGGCATCGTGACGCAGCTGATCGCTGTCACAGCGCATTTGGAGATCGACTATCGCAGGCCGATTCCCGTTGGGGCGACGGTGGATTTGGCTAGCGCTGTGGAGGGCAGGGCCGGGCGCAAGCTGTACACGACGGCGAGTGCGCGTATAGACGGTGAACTGGTGGCCGGTTCGCAGGGCATCTTCGTGATCATCGACCCGGACGCGCACTACGGAGACGGTGCCTCGCGGGCGCTTGGTATCAGTCCGTAGCGCCGTCGGCGCGGCTGCGTGCGAGCCGCAGGCTCGGGCGCTTTTCGGGCTCGATTCGGCGGGCTTCCGAGAGCACCTCGAGGGCCCTGCCCACTGTGGGGCAACGTAGTAGATGCATTCCGGCGGGGTGTAGGTCGTCCCCTTCGGGAGGTATCACCGCGTGCGTGTATCCGAGGCGTGCGGCTTCGGCGATGCGTCTGCCCACGGCGGCGGTGCGGCGGATATCGCCCGCCAGCCCGACCTCGCCGATGAACACCATGTTGGCCGGTAGCGCGATATCGGTGTACGCGGAAGCTACCGCCATCAGGACAGCCAAATCGGCGGCCGGGTCGGTCATTCGCATGCCGCCCACCGTCGCCATGTAGATATCGTTATTGCCCAAGGGGATTCGGCCGTGCCGTTCCAGCACCGCGGTGACCATCGCCGAACGGGCGTGATCGAGCCCGCTGACGGCGCGGCGTGGCGAGGGATTGGTCGATGTCGTGACAAGGGATTGCACCTCGCCGAGTAGCGGGCGCTTGCCGTCGACGGTAACTGTTACCGCGGTACCCGCCGCGGCGTTCTCGCGATGCTCCAGGAACAAGCCGGACGGGTCGGTGACGCATTCGATTCCCTTGTCGCGCAACTCAAAACATCCGACCTCGTCGGCAGCGCCGAATCGGTTCTTGATCCCACGCACCATGCGCAATGCCGAGTGCTTATCGCCTTCGAAATGCAACACCACGTCCACCAGGTGCTCCAGAGACCGCGGGCCCGCGATGGCGCCGTCTTTGGTGACATGACCGACCAGCACCATCGCCACCCCCGACGACTTGGCAGCCATGGTGAGTGCCGTTGTCACCGCGCGTACCTGCGTGACACCACCGGTCACCCCGTCGGCATCGGTCGTGGACATTGTCTGTACCGAATCGATAACCGCCAGTGTGGGTTTGACAGCATCGATGTGACCCAACACGCTGTGCAGATCGGACTCGGCCGCCAGGTACACCTCGTCGTGAATGCAGCCGGTGCGCTCGGCCCGCAGTCGGACCTGGGCCGCGGATTCCTCACCGCTGATGTACAGGGCTCGTCCGCCCGAGGCCGCCCACTGGTGGACAACCTTCAGCAGCAGCGTCGATTTCCCAACGCCGGGCTCGCCGGCCAGCAGGTTTACCGAGCCGGTGATGACACCGCCGCCGAGCACCCGGTCGAGTTCGGAGACGCCTGTGGGTTGGTGCCGTGTGCTGTCGGTCGCAATGCTGGTGATGGGCACTGCCGCCGTGGCAGGCGCCACCGACCGCGCTACCCCTAGTCCGCCGACCGTGGACAGCACAGCGGTCTCGCCGACGCTGCCCCAGGTACCGCAATCGGGACAGCGACCCACCCATTTGGCGGTGGTGTGCTGGCATTCCGAACAGCGATATTGCGCGCGGGGTTTGGCCACACCGCGACGTTAGCCTCCGGGTGTGACAAGACCGGGCCAACGCGGCGCAGCTGAGGCTGACGGTGGCTTCTATCGGGATCGGGCTCGGTAGATGTCTGTGCAATCCCGTGTCACTCACGGCGATCCCGTGTCACCAGTGCTCCGGGCTCCGGGCCGGTCGAGCATTCGTGCTGGATATGTTTCCTGCTGTCGCCGCGATTGGTATTCAACTGTGCACTTTTTATGAGAACTCTGAGCGAATTGGTCGTGGAGGCGCACTGCCAGGAAAGCGCAGTGGGGAAACTTTATAAATATATGCTCTGAACTGTGTCAATATGTCCGGCGTTATGAGCGTCACGGCGACCTGACTTGCGACCGAAGACGTCCTGTCATACTGTTATTGGTGTACAACTGTTAACCGAAATGGAGCCAAGCATGCCTCTCGATATTCAGGCTTTGACTTCTTCTCGGCTCGCGCGTCGGGTGCTGACCTCCTCGTTCGTCAAGGCGGCCACGACTCCGCACGGAGTTGACCGCTACTTCGAGATGTTTGATCCGTTGTGGTCCACGACTGAGACTCGCGCCGAGGTCACCGACGTCGTCCGGAAGACCAAGGACAGCGTCACTTTGACGCTGCGTCCCAATGCCAACTGGAAGGGCTTTCGGGCCGGACAGTATGTCAAGCTCTCGGTGGAGATCGACGGCATCCGCCGCACTCGTTGCTACTCGCCGGCGAATTCGCAGTTCCGTCGTGACGGCCAGATCGAGCTCACGATCAAAGTGGACCCGAACGGACTTGTTTCGCCCTGGGTGCTGGCTAACGCCGAGCCCGGCTTGGTCGTGCAGATCTCGGCTGCGCAAGGCGAGTTCTATCTGCCGCTACCGCATCCGCGGAGCATCCTGCTGATCAGCGGTGGTTCGGGAATCACGCCGGTGATGTCGATGCTGCGCACGCTCACCGACAAGGCATATATCGGAAAGATCACCTTCCTGCACTACGCGTTCACCAAGGACGACGTGATCTACCAGGCTGAAATCGACGAGATCAAGGCCAAGTACGACGGCGTCAGGATCTTCCGTGCGTATACCGAAGCGGCCGACGGAGACCTCGAAGGCTACTTCAGCAAGGAGCACCTGCTCGCCGCTGACCGCCACTACGCAGAAGCCGAGACATATCTATGCGGCCCGGTGCCGCTGATGAACGCGGTCCGTGAGATCTTCGATGCCGAGGGTCTCTCGGACAAGCTTCACCTTGAGCAGTTCGCCGCTCCCATTCGCACCGTCGGCACCGACGAGGCCGAAGGTGATCTCACCTTCTCCGAGTCGAATACGGCCGTCGCCAACAACGGCCAGACGATCCTCGAGCAGGCTGAGGCCGCGGGCCTGACCCCGGAGTACGGCTGCCGCATCGGCATCTGCTTCACGTGTGTTCGCAAGAAGGACAGTGGAACGACCCAGAACGTTCTGAACGGCGACCTCTGTAGCGACGGTGACACCAACGTCAAGCTCTGCATCAACAAGCCCATCGGCGACGTCGTCATCGCCCTCTGATCAATGCCGAGCCAGCCGCTACCACTAGCCCCGAAGGAGACACGGAAATGACCACTTTCGCACCCGCCGCCAAGCAGAAGAACCAGAAGAAGCCGACTACTTACGCACCCCCGGCCAGGCCGAACGACCTCAAGAAACTGTCTTCCGAGCAGATCGAAGAGTTCGGCAAGGAAATGGACGCCCTGCGTGCCCGCATCGTCGCCGACCTTGGTGAGAAGGATGCCGAGTACATCCGCGGCATCGTGACCACGCAGAAGAAGCTCGAACTCGCCGGCCGCGCGCTGCTGTGGGCTGGCTGGTTCCCCCCGGCCTGGCTGGGAGGAGTCGTTGCGCTTTCTCTCTCCAAGATCATCGACAACATGGAGATCGGGCACAACGTTATGCACGGTCAGTACGACTGGATGCAGGACCCGGCCTACACGTCGAAGAACTTCGACTGGGACAACACGATTCACGCCGACAGCTGGCTGTACACGCACAACTACGTGCACCACACTTTCACCAACATCGTCGGCAAAGACCATGACGCCGAGGGTTACGGCGTCATGCGCATGACCGAGGAGCAGCCGTGGCACCCGATCTGGCTGCTCAACCCCGTCTTCTGTGCCGCCCTGCAGATCTTCTTCCAGTGGGGAACCGCGCTCCAGGAGCTCGAGTCGGAGAAGTTCTTCAAGGGTGAGAAGTCGTGGTCCGACATGAAGGACGGGCTTGCCCGGTTCCGCGCGAAGGCCGGCAAGCAGGCGCTCAAGGACTACGTCATCTTCCCGCTGCTCTCGGGTCCGGGCGCGCCGTTTACCTTCCTCGGCAACATGGCGGCCAACCTGGTCCGCAACCTCTGGGCGTCGTCGGTGATCTGGTGTGGTCACTTCCCTGAGGAGGTTCAGACGTTCTCGATCGAAGAGACCGAGGACGAGAGCCACGCCGCTTGGTACTACCGCCAGATCCTCGGCTCGGCCAACTTCACCGGTTGGAAGGGCATCGACATCCTCTCGGGCAACCTGAGCTATCAGATCGAGCACCACCTGTTCCCTGACCTCCCCGCGTATCGCTATGCGGAGATTGCGGTGGAGGTTCGCGCGATGTGCGACAAGTACGGCATCGCCTATCACGAGGCGTCGATGGCGAAGCAGCTGGGAAGCGTCTACAAAAAGGTGTTCAAGCTTTCGTTCCCGGACAACTTCTTCGAGAAGTCGCCGATTGCAACGATTGCAGACATCGTCGCGTTCCCAGTGCGGATGGTGAGGCGCCGGTTCCAGGCAGCTGCCTGAGCTTTGTCGTCAGGCCGCCTCCGGCTCCGCTAATCAGGGGGCAGCGGAACGATCCGGTCCTGACAGTTCACGGTCTTCTCGCCGTCGTTGGATAGGACGGTCTGTCCGTCCACCAGAATCCGGCAATAGATGTGGCCCGAGCCCCAGATCGCCGTCACCTGCTTGACGGTGTCCTTGTACGGCCAGGCCACCGTGACCGACCATGGCAACTTGACCCCGCTGACAGCCTGCGGCAGTCCGGAATAGTCGCCATAGCTGATGGTGCCGGCTTCCGGTGTCTTGCCTGCGGCCCACACTAGATAGGTCACCTTGGGCGGCGCGGCCTGCGCCGTCCCGGGAAGGATCAGGCCAACGACCGCTGTCGCTGCAGTTACCGCTGCCAACGTTCGCTTCACGGCGTCCTCCCGGTTCTGGCTTTGGGCCGGAAGCTATCACGGCGACGGCGGGCCAATGGGCCGAATCGTCACACCGCCGGCGTCACTGAGCGCGACTGCAAGGGTCGCCATCCACCTTGGTGAAGATGCCGACAATGGAACCGGAATTGCCGCGCATGCAGTGCTCGCGGGGTAGGCCGTCGGTGACATGGCTGCAGGTGGCTAGCTCCACGCGATCGTCTTCGTCGACCACCTGGCCGTCGATGAGGATCTGACAGAAGATTCGGGGACCGTCCCCGGTGTTGTATCCGGTGACGTTGATGAGGGGATGCTTGGTGTCATCGGTCCACGTGACGTCCTTGCCCCACGGCAACTGCGGATTCATCGCGCCGTGTCGAGATCCGTCTGCCTCGTTGTAACCGATGGTTGCCGCGACGAGTGGGCCGTACTCCGCCCACACCCTGTAGGTGACCGTTTTGGGTGCCGCGTGCGCGGCAGGCGCGGTCACGGCCGCGCCCATCATGGCCACTACCGCCGTGCAGGTAAAGAGCCGTTTCATGGGCGCAAGCTAGCACGAAAAAAGCGAGAGCCCGAGACGGCGGATCGCCGTCCCGGGCCCTCGCTTCGCGACTGTGTTAGTGCTCGGTTAGTGCTCGGTTAGTGCTCGCCACCCTCGTGGCCGCCCTCATTGCCAGTGTGCTGGCGAGGTGCGCTCGGCCCGGCGTCGATGGGCACCGCGACGGTGACCTCTCCGGCCTTCTCGAAGGTAAAGGTGAACCGGTAGGTCAGGCCGTCGGCCAGATCCTTCGTCAGCTGCAGCTGCGCTTTGCCGCGCTTGATCGTCGGATCGTTCGAGGTCTGCGGCTTGGCTTCTGGAGCCTTGACCTCCGTCGTGGCGACTCCGGGCTCGGTGGACGGGGTGGCGCCGTGCTCACTGGTGCTTCCTTCTGGACCGGAGGCCTCGACGGCAGGCTCTTGGCCTTCGGCGGCTCCTACGAACAGGCGGCCGGTGGCCGGGATATCGCTGTCTCCGCTCAGTGTCACCTTGCCAATGTCGTCCGGAGAGGAAACAGAGGTGAGTTTGTCGTTGACGTCAGCGGATTCATTCGTGATGACCAGAACGAGCTCGGCCTTCTGTCCAGCACGCTGTTTCACCGGGTCGGAGCTGCCGACGAGGTGGATGTTGCGCAGGGCGAGCTTGCCGAGGTTGGCGCTGCCACCGTTGATCGCAGAGGACTGATTCGCTGTCTGCGAGATCTGCCCCGAACCGCAGCCAGCGAGGGCGGTCGCGAGAACCGCGGCACCGAGAAGTGTCATAACGCGAGCGGTGCTGCGCTGGGACCGAGTGCGAAACACAGGCATCTCCCTGATTCGATAGCGGCTCCGGACAGTCCGAAATCCACCTGCGGCCGATAGTCCTATAGACAGTAGTAGGTGCCTCACGAGGACGAAAACAGCGGGGGCGCTCGGGATGAGTGGCTTGCGCGATGACGCACCAGATCCGTCCGGATATGGTGTTCGAGCCCGACATCGGGGAACCGGTGTGACCTGGATTACCGCTTGTGAGGGCTGGTTTATGGGCTGGCCGGCGGGGCCGCCGAGGGTTGCTGGATGCACGAAAACGTCACCCTGTCAACCCCGAGGGTTCACCTGCGGTGCCCCTGACCTGCGCCGTTGGTGCGCATGCCGAGATACGCCATGATAGAATTGGGTATCGAAAGGGGCACGAAACAAGATGATATTTAAGGTCGGAGACACCGTTGTCTATCCACATCACGGTGCAGCGCTGATCGAAGCGATCGAGACCCGAACCATCAAAGGCGAGCAGAAAGAGTATCTCGTCCTGAAGGTTGCCCAGGGCGATTTGACTGTTCGTGTGCCTGCAGAGAATGCCGAGTACGTCGGCGTCCGTGACGTGGTGGGCCGCGAGGGTCTGGACACGGTCTTCCAGGTGCTGCGTGCACCGCACACCGAAGAGCCGACCAACTGGTCCCGTCGATTCAAGGCCAACCAGGAGAAGCTCGCTTCCGGTGACGTGAAGAAGGTCGCCGAGGTCGTGCGTGACCTGTGGCGTCGCGAGCAGGAGCGCGGCCTGTCCGCAGGCGAGAAGCGGATGCTGGCCAAGGCTCGTCAGATCCTGGTCGGTGAGCTAGCGCTCGCGGAGAACACGAACGCAGCCAAGGCCGACATCATGCTCGACGAGGTGCTCGCAGCTGCCTCGTAGGACGGCGGCGATAGTCCCGGCCGCCGGTCTCGGTGTGCGGCTGGGTGCGGATATTCCGAAAGCCTTCGTCACTGTCGGCGGCCGGACCATGCTTGAGCGTTCTGTCGATGGCTTGTTGTCTTCCGGGGCCGTTGACGAGGTAATAGTCGTAGTCGGCGCCGATCAGCTAGATAGGGCCGCGGCCCTGTTGGGGCCTGCTGCCAGGGTTGTGCAGGGCGGCGCCGAGCGCACCGATTCGGTACGCGCCGGGCTGGCCGTCGTGGCCGGGGCGGACTGGATTCTTGTTCACGATGCGGCTCGTCCGTTGACCCCCCCGGACATGATCGCCCGCATCGTGGCAGAACTACATGAAGGCCGCTCCGCGGTCATTCCGGCGATAGGGGTCGCGGACACCATCAAATCGGTTAATTCGGCGGGCGTTGTGAGCGGCACACCTGACCGGGCCAGTCTGCGTGCTGTGCAGACTCCGCAGGGATTTGCGGCCGATGTGCTCAGGCGCGCGTACGCGGCCGCCGGCGATACCGCTACCGATGACGCCGCACTCGTCGAGCAGATCGGTGAGAGCGTTCACGTGGTGGAGGGTCACCGGCTGGCCTTCAAGATCACCACAGCGCTCGACATGACGTTGGCCGAGGCAATCCTGAGCAGAGAGGTACCCCAATGACCGCATTGCCCCGGGTAGGCATCGGTACCGATGTGCACCCGATCGAGGGGGGCAAGCAATGCTGGCTACTCGGGCTGCTGTTCCCAGATGCCGATGGTTGTGAGGGGCATTCGGACGGTGATGTTGCCGCACACGCCCTATGTGATGCCCTGCTCTCGGCAGCTGGTCTCGGGGATGTGGGCGCGGTATTCGGCACCGGTCGGCCCGAATGGTCGGGTGTCAGCGGGGCAAAGATGCTAACCCACGTGCGGGAGCTGCTGCACGACAGCGGTTTCGGGATCGGTAACGCTGCGGTTCAGGTCATCGGGAATCGGCCGAAGATCGGACCCCGCCGGGCGGAGGCTCAGGAACTACTGTCCGGCCTTCTCGGGGCGCCGGTTTCGGTGTCGGCGACCACAACCGACGGGTTGGGTCTGACGGGACGCGGCGAAGGCTTGGCCGCGGTGGCAACGGCGCTCGTCACAGCGCTGTAAGCTCGCTGGTCGTGACCGGTCACGCTCCGCTTCGGCTTTATGACACCCGCGTGGGTGCCGTGCGTGACTTCGTGCCTTTGCGGCCAGGATCGGTCTCCATCTACCTGTGCGGGGCAACAGTGCAGGGTCTGCCCCATATCGGGCATGTGCGCAGTGGTGTCGCCTTCGATGTGCTACGTCGCTGGCTCGCCGCCCGCGCGTATGACGTCTTGTTCGTTCGCAATGTCACCGATATCGACGACAAGATCCTTAACAAGGCGGCCGATGCGGGTCGGCCGTGGTGGGAGTGGGCAGCGACCTACGAGCGCGCCTTCGATGAGGCATACGACGCCCTCGGAGTGCTGCCGCCCTCGGTATCGCCGCGTGCGACGGGGCACATCACTCAGATGATCGAGCTGATCGAGCGGCTCATTGATACCGGGCATGCCTATGCCAGTGGCGGTGACGTCTACTTCGACGTGCTGAGCTATCCGGAGTACGGGCAATTGTCCGGGCACAAGATCGACGATGTGCACCAGGGCGAGGGTGTTGCGACGGGGAAGCGCGATCCACGCGACTTCACTCTGTGGAAGGGCGCCAAGCCCGGTGAGCCGTCGTGGCCGACCCCATGGGGACCTGGACGCCCGGGCTGGCATACGGAGTGCGTGGCGATGTGCGAGTCATATTTGGGCGCGGAGTTCGACATTCACGCAGGCGGGATGGATCTGATATTCCCGCATCACGAGAACGAGATCGCGCAGAGCCGGGCCGCCGGCGACGGATTCGCCCGATACTGGCTGCACAACGGCTGGGTCACCATGGGTGGCGAAAAAATGAGCAAGTCGTTGGGCAACGTATTGTCCATTCCCGCTGTGCTGCAACGTGTTCGGGCTGTCGAGTTGCGCTACTACCTGGGTAGTGCGCACTACCGCTCAATGCTCGAGTACTCGGAGACCGCGCTCGCCGACGCGGTAAAGGCCTACTGCGGTATCGAAGATTTCCTGCATCGAGTGCGTGTTCGGGTTGGCGAGGTGCCCGTGGGTACCTGGACCCCCGCTTTCGCCGCTGCCCTGGACGACGATCTGTCGGTGCCGATCGCGCTTGCCGAGGTCCATTCCATGCGCGCCGACGGAAACAGGGCGCTGGACGGCGGCGACCACGAGGGCGCACTATCGGCGGCGGCGAGTGTCCGTGCCATGATGTCGATCCTCGGTTGCGACCCGCTCAATGAGCGCTGGGAGACGCGTGACGAGACGTCCGCAGCACTGAACGCCGTCGACGTGCTGGTTACCGCCGAGCTGGAGCGGCGGGGAACGGCCCGGGCAGAGAAGGATTGGGCGCTCGCAGACGAGATCCGGGACCGGCTCAAGCGCGCGGGTCTGGAGATAACCGATACCGCAGACGGCCCGCAGTGGTCCCTTACGAGTAGTGACGAAGAGTAGCAATGGCAGGAAATTCTCAGCGCCGTGGTGCGGTGCGTAAGCCCGGTACCAAGAAGGGGCCCACCGTCGGTTCCGGCGGTGTGCGCAGACGCGGACTGGAGGGCAAGGGCGCGACGCCGCCGGCCGAACAACGGACGAAGCATCCAGCCGCCAAACGGGCTGCTGTCCAGCGGAAGGTCAGCGACGCCAAGCAGCGTCGACTCAAGCAGGGTGACGAGTCCGAGATGGTGCTGGGTCGTAACCCGGTGCTCGAATGCCTGCGTACAGGTGTGCCGGCAACCGCGTTGTACGTGGCCGTCGGCGCCGATAACGACGAGCGGCTGACCGAATCGGTATCGCTGGCCGCCGACGCCGGGATCGCGATCTTGGAGGTGCCACGGCCCGACCTGGACCGCATGAGCACCAACGGATTGCACCAAGGTCTCGCGTTGCAGGTTCCGCCGTACCGCTATGCGCACCCCGACGACCTGCTGGCCCGTGCTCGCGCGGAGGCGCAGCCCGCGTTGTTGGTGGCGCTTGACAACATCTCGGACCCACGCAATCTGGGCGCCATCGTGCGCTCCGTAGCTGCTTTTGGCGGACACGGCGTCGTCATTCCGCAGCGGCGCAGCGCATCGGTGACGGCCGTCGCCTGGCGTACCAGTGCGGGTGCGGCGGCACGCCTCCCGGTCGCGCGTGCCACGAATCTGACACGCACACTCAAGGATTGGCAAGACAAGGGAATCACCATCGTCGGACTCGACGCCGGTGGAGATACCGAGCTCGACGAGCTCGACGGTGCGGGCGATATCGCCGTTGTGGTGGGGTCGGAGGGTAAGGGGCTGTCTCAGCTGGTCCGCAAGACCTGTGATGCCGTGGTGTCGATCCCGATGGCGGGGCCGGTCGAATCGTTGAATGCCTCGGTGGCCGCTGGTGTGGTCCTCGCGGAGATCGCACGTCAGCGTCGCTGATTCCTTGGCGGCGAGAAGCCAACTGTGTACGGAAAATGGCTGTTTGGTGTACGCGAGTGCCTTCTCGGTGAGAGTGACATAACCTCATCGCCATGAAGCGCTTGGCCGCCATCCTCGCCGTCACCCTGGTACTGGCATCCTGCGGCGAAAAGGACAAGGCGCCCTTCGACCTGCAGGCCCACCGGGGTGGACGCGGTGAAACCACCGAGGAATCATTGCGCGCCTTCGCTAAATCCCTCGAGCTCGGGGTGAGCACCCTTGAACTCGACATCGTTGTCTCCAAAGACCGCAAACCCATGGTCTGGCACGACCCGGTGATCGACCCCGCGAAATGCTCCGACACCACCCCGGCTTCGCCCGGCGATCCGCAATTCCCCTACGTCGGAAAGCTGGTGAAAGACCTGACTTCTGACCAGCTGCGCACGCTGGACTGCGGCAAGCTGCTCAAGGATTTTCCCCAGGCAGAGGTCGTCAGGAACGACCGAATTGCCATGCTGCCAGAGGTTTTCGCCCTCTCCGATTCCTACCACGCCGATGTGCGGTACAACATCGAGACCAAGGTGGAGGCTGCCGAACCACAGAAATCGGCGGAACCACAGGTGTTCGTCGACGTCATCCTCGACGCGATCCGCGCGGCGGGCAAGGGCGACAAAGTCGAAATTCAGAGCTTTGATTGGCGCACGCTACCGATGACCCGGCGGGCGGAACCGGGCATCCCGCTCGTCGCATTGTGGGACGAAACCACGTGGTATCCCGGCTCTCCGTGGTTGGGCGGGGTGGACCCGGCCATCGTCAAGGACCCGATCGACGGTGCCAAGCAGATTGGTGCCACCATCCTGTCGCCGGGATACACCGTGCCCTATGGAGGGAAGGTGGGTGACCCCGGTTTCGCGCTGGTGGCAGACAAGAAGTTTGTCGACAAGGCGCACGGTTTGGGACTCAAGGTCATTCCCTGGACCATCAATGATGCCGAGACCATGAAGGTGCAGATCGACGCCGGTGCAGACGGGATCATCAGCGACTACCCGACCACGCTACGGAAGGTTATGGCAGAGAAGGGCCTGCCGCTGCCGCCGGCATATCACCGCTAGGCACATGAGCCCACGTCGGGGCCGGGAGGTATCTCCGGTGGGGGCACCTGATCTAGACGAATGGAGCCAGCTCGATTCCGTTGGCTGTCAGTGCCGTGCGAACAGCCCGCGCGATCGTCACCGCATCCGGTGAATCACCGTGCACGCATATCGATTCAGCTATTTGGCTAAGGGCCGCAACGCGCGCCCCCACCGCGGCGGGATCATCCAGTATCGCGCCCGGCTCGCCGCGCGGCACCAGGGTGCCGTCGTCACGGTAGGCCCGGTCGGCGAAGGCCTCGGCCACCACCCGCAGCCCCAATTCGTGAGCGCGGTCCCCGAACACACCATGCGGCAGTGTCAGCACGGGGAGATCGGTACCGACATCCCGTACCGCACGCGCAACGGCATCCGCCTGAGCTTCGTGGTGGATGATTGCGTTATACAGCGCGCCATGCGGTTTCACATAGGTCACCGACGATCCCACGGTGCGGGCCAACGCGTCTAGTGCGCCGATCTGATACACCACGTCGGCGTAAAGGTCCTCGGCGGAGATATCGATGAACCGGCGACCGAATCCCGCGAGATCGCGGTAGCCCACCTGTGCGCCGATGCGGATACCACGTTCCGCGGCGGCCCGACACGTGCGAAGCAATGTCGCGGGATCGCCCGCATGGAAACCGCAGGCGAGGTTGGCGCTCGTGACCACATCCAGCATGGCCTCGTCATCGCCGAGGCGCCACGCGCCGAAACCCTCACCCAGGTCGGCATTCAGGTCGATGCGGTTCATCGTGCGAGCCTAGCTCGCTCAGGCGTGCCGATACCGCCCGATGACACGGCAGAGCAGATAGATGGATACGGCGATCATGGTGACAAAGACCGAAATCGGTACGCCCGGCGCCAGGGACAGCACGATTCCGCCGATGGCGGCGATTTCGGCGAAGACGATCGACAACCCGATGGCGCGCGCCGGCGATGAGGTGATGCGGGCTGCGGCCGCCGCGGGCGTGATGAGCAGTGACATCACCAGCAGTGCGCCGACGATCTGTACACCCTGCGCCGCGGTGAGGCCGACGAGGGCGGCGAACACAATTCCCAAGGCACGCACGGGGACTCCGCGAGCCTCGGCCACGTCGGGGTCGACGGTGGCGAACAGCATTGGCCGATAGGTGACTGCCAGTACCGCGCCCACCACGATGCTCACCACGACGAGCATCAGCAGCCCGCTGTATCCGACGCCGACGATCTGCCCGGTCAGAAGCGCGAAGTTGGTGCCGGTGCGCCCCGGATACATGTGGATGAACAGCACCGCCAACCCCAGCCCGAAGGCCATGACGACACCGATTGCAGAGTCGCGATCCTTGGTGCGCTGCCCGAGGATGCCGAAAAGTATTGCCGCGACCACGCTTCCGAGTAACGCGCCGGTGCCGACGTTGGCGCCGGCCAAGAGCGCGGCGGCGGCACCCGTCAGCGATAGCTCACTGGAACCGTGCACCGCGAAGGACATCTGACGCATCACCACAAACGGGCCGATGAGCCCCGCCAGCAGCCCCAGCAGCGCGGCCGCCACGATCGCCTGCTGCACGAAGTCGCGTCCGAGGAGGTCGGCGGTGAGAGAAAGGTCGAAGAAGCTATTCATGTGCGTGCTCCGCACATTCCGCGGTGAGCTGCCGGTCTTCGCCCACGACCACGTACTGTCCGCGCACCTTCACCACATCGATCTGGGCCCGATACAGCGCCGATAACGTCTCGGTCGTCATCACTTCGTCGACGGCGCCGATCCGAAAGCGGCCGTCTACCAGGTATAAAATCCGGTCCACATACGGCAGGATCGGGTTGATCTCGTGGGTCACGAAGAGTACAGCCGTCCGTGTGCTGCGCCGCCGTTTATCGAGCAAGGCGCAAATCTGTTGTGCGCTTGCCGGATCGAGGTTCAACAGTGGCTCGTCGCAAAGCAGGAGTGCGGGATCGCCTGCCAGCGCCTGCGCGATGCGCACCCGTTGGAGCTCGCCACCGGATAGCGACGAGACCGCCTTGGTGGCCAGATGACTGGCATCCACCTGATCCAGCGCAAGGTTGATCGCTGCGCGACGACGCGCCCGGCCGGCCGGATTCAGCGTGGCTAAGCCCCAACGGTGCCCATCGATCCCGAGGCCCACCAAGTCTTCGGCACGCAGGATCAGGGCGTTGTCGGCAAGCCGATGCTGCGGAACGTATCCGAGGTCATCGGCGACGGTCATGGCGCCTTGGGTCAGCGGGACTTCGCCCAACAGCAGCCGCAACAGTGATGTCTTTCCGGAACCGTTGGGGCCTAATACCGCGATGAACTCGCTTGGTTCGATCGTGAGGTCGAGGTCCTCCCAGAGGGTTCGTCCACCGCGATTGAGCGAGGCATTGCGCAGTGTCGCGACACTCATGCGGCCATTATCCGCTGATGGTCTTCGCGCAAGCGGCTCATCCTAGGGCCGTGGCGAGATGCTCGGTGGTCGTCCGTTGCCAGCTGACGTAGTCGGTGCCGTCGGGCAGGGTTTCGGTCACGATCACCACCGGGACGCCATGGGATTCGGCGGCCTGCTTGAGCTGGTTGGTGGCCGGTCCGGAGGTTTGGGAGTTGAAGAGCAGGGCCGCGATCTGTCTGGTGTTGATCAGGTCCAAGGCAGTGGCGACGTCCGCAGGGGAGGGGTCCTGGCCTTGCTCGGCAGCTTCGGCGAAGTCGTGGGGCGTGCGGTCGACGAGTTCACAATGAGAGACCAGGTGACTGGCCACCGGTTCGGTTGCCAGGATCGCCTTGCCGTGGTCTTTCTCGGCGATGCCGTGCTGCAGATCCGAAATCGAGTCAAGCTGCTGCCCAAATGTTTTGGCATTCGCGCGATAGGTGCCGGCGTCGTCCGGGTCGGCCTTGGCGAGCTCGTCAGCGACGTGATCGGCTACTTGTTTGGCGGTGCTCAAGCTGTAGAACACATGCTCATTCTTGTCCGCGGAGTCGGCGGGAAGAAGCTGGTAGGCGTTGACCCGTGGCTGGCCGTCCTTGAGCAGCTTGTCGATGAACGGGTCGTAGCCGTCACCGTTGTACACCACCAGGGTGGCGTCCTGGACCTGCGCGGCCGCCGCGGGCGTCACCTCGAATGAATGCGGATCAGTGTCGGCACCGCTGACTAATGCGCTCACCTTGGCATGGTCGCCGGTAACGGCCTTGGCCACCGAAGCCCACGCGTCGGTGGAAGCCACCACCGTAAGTTCACCGGACCGCTGGGCGGTGTGGCCGCAGCCGGAGAGGACGAGCGTTCCGATGGCCGTAACCGTCACAGCCAACCCAGCCACGCGAGCGTGCACAGCAGACCTCCAGCCCATCCAGTAATGAAAACGGTTTTCATTATGGGGGATGGGTGGTGAGAGTGCAAAACGTGTCAGCCCTCGGTGAGCTTGGTTGCCACGCGCAGCGCCGGGAGCAGCAGTGATCGTGGTGCATATCGGCCGGCCACGGCCATCGCCTGCGGGAGCTGAATGGACCGTTAGGAAAGCAGGGCCGCGCAGCGCAGCAGCCCGATATGGCTGTACGCCTGCGGGTGGTTGCCTAACGAGCGTTCGGCCACCGGGTCGTACTCCTCGGACAGCAGGCCGGTGGGGCCGGTGGCCTTGACCAGCTGGTCGAACAGCAGCTCGGCCTGTGATCGCGCGCCGATGAGCAGATATGCCTCGACGAGCCAGGCGGCGCACAGGTGGAAGCCACCCTCCCCGCCGGGCAGCCCATCGTCTCGGTGATATCGGTAAACTGTTGCACCACTGCGTAATTCGGCCTCGGTGGCGATCACTGTCGCGGTGAATCGGGGATCGGTGGGCTCGATCAGTCCGGATAGTCCGATGTAGAGGGTGGCGGCATCAAGATCGGTGCCGTCATAGGCGGCTGTGAAGGATTTGACCGACTCGTTCCAGCCCTTTTCCACGACCTCGGCGGCGATCTCGTCGCGCAGTGCGGCCCAGGATGGCGGGGTGTCCCGCTGGAATTCTTCGGCAAGCTTCACCGCGCGGTCCACTGTCACCCAGCACATCACCTTGGAGTAGACGTGGTGTCTTGGATTTCCCCGGATCTCCCAGATTCCGTGGTCGGGTTCGTACCACCGCCGCTCGACGGCAAGAACCATGTCGGAAACCAGGTTCCAATCGGCATCGGTCAATGGATCGGTGTGTCCGAGGCGCTGACGCGCGTGGGTCAGGTCATGGATGAGTTCCACCACGGGCCCGAAGACGTCGAGCTGTACTTGTGAATTGGCGGCGTTACCGACGCGGACCGGGCGCGAGCCCGCATACCCGGGTAGCGAGTCGATCACCGCCTCGGGCGGCAGCACCGTTCCGGCCAATGTGTACAGCGGGTGTAGGCGATCAGGACCCGGCAGATGCTCTAGCACCCGGTGCAGCCAGCCCAGTAGACCCTCGGCTTCGCTTAGCGATCCCAACGCCACCAGTGCCGACGCGGTCATCGACGCATCACGTAGCCAGCAGTATCGGTAGTCCCAGTTGCGGATACCACCAATGTCTTCCGGCAACGACGTGGTGGCGGCGGCCATGATGGCGCCCGACTCCGAGTGCACCAGGCCACGCAACGTCAGTGCCGAGCGCTTCATCAGACCGGGTTTGCGCTCCGGCAGCGTCAGGGTCTGGGCCCAGCCGCGCCAATACGATTCGGCCCGTTCCCGCAGCTCGGGCTCCGAAATCGAACTTTCGCCGAGATCCTCAGAGCCGCAGCGTAGTTCGAGGATGACCGGGCCTTTGGCTGGGCTAATGGTCGCAGTGGCGGTCTGATCGTCGGCTCCGATTGCCCAGACGACGCCGGGTGCGCGCAGCACGATGGGATCGTTGGTACCCAGCACGCGCAGGCCGTCGTCGTCGGCGACCAATCGCACGGGAGCCTGGCCGAACTCGGGGCGCGGGGCAAAAGTGACCACTGCATCGGCCTCGCCGGTGACAACCCGAATCAGATCGGTGCGTCCGGGGATCTCATCGTGAGCCAGGTAGTCCGTGACTTGCAGGCTAGCCCAACGTGTTTCGACGGTCATGGTGCTGTCGATGTACTTCTGGCCAAGCGGCAGCGCAGACCGTGCGGGGCCTATGGTGAAATGTCCGGCCTCGTCGCCACCGAGGAGTTGGGCGAAGACGGCGGCCGAGTCAGGTTCGGGGTGACACATCCAGGTGACGCCGCCGGTGGGGGTCACCAGCGCGATGGTGCGCGAATTGGCGAGCATGGTGAGTCGCTCGATGGGTGTGGCATGTCCGCCGAGTAGCCAGGTGCGGCGCTCCTCAAGCAGGAAAGCCAATGCTGTGCCGACTGATTCGGTATCCGGTATGCGGTATCCCGCCAGGGTCTCGCCGTCACCCACCTTCACGCCCAGGTCAGGACCATGCAGCCGCGTGAACACCTTTTCGTCGGTGACATCATCGCCGAAGAACACCGCGGCAGTCGCGCCCTCCTGATGGCGCAGGATGTCGAGCGCCTGTCCCTTATCGGTGGGTATGACGGCGAATTCGAGGACCTTCTTGCCCTCGGTGACCTGCGCGCCCCAACCGTTGGCCACGGTAAGTGCTTGGGCCAGCGCGGCATCGCCGTCCTCCGACGAGGCGTTACGTACGTGCAGTGCGACGCTTGCCGGCTTCAGCTCGATGGCCACCCCGGCGTACTCGGCGGCGATGGCCGACAGCTTGTTGGCAATGGTCTTCAACAGCGCCTTGGCGTCTCCGTCGATAGCGTGCACGAACCCGGCATCGAACTCCGAACCGTGACTTCCGACCAGATGCACCTCGGAGGGCAGCCGCGAAAGGGTCGCTAGATCGCGTAGTGCACGGCCGGAGATCAGTGCCGAGGTTGTCGACGGTAGTCCCGCCAAAGCCCGCAGCGCCGTGGTCGATTCGGGGTGCGGGCGTGCGTCATCGGGGTTGTTGACCAGCGGGGCTATCGTTCCGTCGTAGTCGGAGGCCACCAGCAGCCGGGGCGTACGGGCGACCTCGGACAGAGCCCGGCGCAGTTCGACAGGCAGATCTTGGGCACTCACCACGGGTCCCGAGTCTACGTCCGCTACCTACTCGGGGTTGGTTAGGCCAAGCGTCGCTTGTCAGGTAATTCCAAGCAGCAATCTGACGGTGCGATCGAGCCGGTGGCTCACATCGGTTGCCGATGCTCGCCGCGTCAACCAGGCAATCATGTTGGATGTCCAGACATCCGAGATGACGCGGGCGATGTGGAACTGCGCGTCGGAGGGGGCGTCGTCACCGGCCATCGCGCGGGCGAAGATGCCGTCCATCAGCCGGCCCACGTGATCAACCTCACCGGCGGCGGACGCGTCGGCGAAGACCAAGGCGCGTGTCATCGCCTCGGTGAGTAAGGGATTGCGCTGCATGTTGCGGTTCAACCGGGTGATGGCCGTGTGCAGGCGTTCATAGGCGGTGCCGCCGCTGACGGCTCCGCGATCTGATCTCGCGTCGATCTGCTCGAACTCGCGCTCCAGCGCGGAGACCAGTAGATGCACTTTGGAGGGGAAGTATCGATACAGCGTGCCGACGGCGACGTCCGCACGCTCGGCGACGGTGCGCATCTGCACCGCTTCATAGCCGCCCTTGGAGGCGATGGCCAAGGTCGCATCCAGGATGCGCTTGCGGCGCTCGCGCTGGGCGGTCGAACCGAGATCGTCGTCGGACAGTGCTGAGACGGCAGCAGGCTGGTCCGCCGCGTCGGTATCACCGCTAGCTGACTGCGCGGCTTCCGATGCGCTAGATGTCCGAGGCGTTGCCATGGCGTCTGTACTCCCTGCGTTCACGTTCTGGTTCAGCGCACGACTATACGGATCACCGTCGGCCGTTTCAGGTCTCCCTGGCCTGCCGGTAGTGCTCTGTACAGCCTGAATGCGTTCCTACTACACTGAACCCAATCACGATATTAGAACACGTTCTAGTCTCATGTACCGGAATCAAGCCGAGGAGAATCTGTGTCGTCCGATGTGCAGGAAGCCGCCCGGGACGCGGTCCGTCAGTGGGCCAAGAGCGCGGCTGTCATCGAGTCGGTCCGGAAGATGGAGGCCGGGAACAACGGGTGGGGCCCCGCGTATGCCGGCCTCGCTGAACTGGGCATTTTCGGTGTAGCGGTGCCGGAGGCGGCCGGCGGTTCGGGAGCCGGATTCGATGACATGATTGCCATGGTCGACGAGGCTGCGGCGTCCTTGGTGCCGGGGCCGGTTGTCACCAGTGCAGTGGTCGCGGTGGTGCTCGCGACCGACGGACCCGCGGAATTGGTCGCGGCGCTGGCCGCCGGGGAGCGCACGGCGGGGCTGGCGCTCAGCGGGAGCCTGACCATTGCCGACGGGCTGGCTTCGGGCGTGTTGCCCGCGGTGCTGGGTGGTACGGCCGACGGAGTGCTGTTGGCCCCGGGGCCCGATGGTTGGGTGCTGGCCGACTGCGTGGGGGCCGGCGTCACGGTGGACATCAAGAAGGCGACCGACTTCTCGCGCCCGTGGGCTGCGGTCACCCTCAACAGCGCCGCGGTGCATCCGGTGGGCCTGCCGGGCGCCACTGTCGCCGATCTGGCGACGGTGACTCTCTCGGCCGAGGCGGTGGGGGTGGCGCGCTGGGCGCTGCAGACCGCCGTCGAGTATGCGAAGGTGCGCGAGCAATTCGGCAAGCAGATCGGCAGTTTTCAGGCCATTAAACACATGTGTGCGGAAATGCTGTGCCGTGTGGAGCAGGCCGATGTCGCTGTCTGGGATGCCGCCGGGTGCGCGCAGGATGTCATCGCCAATAGTGGTGATTCTCAGCAGCTTTCGCTTGCCTCCGCCGTTGCGGCGGCAGTTGCCGTCGATGCCGCGGTGGCCAACACCAAGGATTGCATCCAGATTCTTGGTGGTATCGGATTCACCTGGGAGCATGATGCGCACCTGTACCTGCGGCGCGCATACGCGCTCCAGTCCTTCCTGGGTAAGCCCGCGGTATGGCGACGCAGGGCCGCCGCGCTGACGCTCGGGGGAACTCGCCGCTCGCTGACCATCGACCTCGGTGATGTGGAGACCCAGCGTGCGCAGGTCGCGGCCACCGCTGCGGAAATCGCCTCGGCGCCAAGGGATGAGCACCAGGTTCGACTGGCCGAGACGGGCTTCCTGGCGCCGCACTGGCCCGTGCCGTATGGGTTGGGCGCAGGGGCCGCGCAGCAGCTGCTCATCGACCAGGAGCTGCATGCCGCGGGCGTCGCGCGCCCCGATCTTGTCATCGGATGGTGGGCCGCCCCCACCATTCTCGAGCACGGAACCCCTGAGCAGATAGTGCAATTCGTGGCACCCACGTTGCGTGGTGAGATCGAATGGTGCCAGCTGTTCTCCGAGCCTGGTGCCGGTAGTGACCTTGCGGCGCTGCGTACCAAGGCCACCCGGGTTGGCGGCGGGTGGAAGCTGGACGGCCAGAAGGTCTGGAATTCCAAGGCTCAGATCGCGGACTGGGCGATCTGCCTGGCACGCACCAATCCCGATGTTCCTAAGCACAAGGGCATTACGTATTTCCTGCTTGATATGAAGACCCCCGGGATCACCGTGCGGCCGCTGCGTGAGATCACCGGCGAGGAGATGTTCAACGAGGTCTTCCTGGACGGTGTCATCGTTCCGGACGAGTACGTGGTGGGTTCGGTCGATGACGGGTGGCGCCTGGCGCGCACGACACTGGCCAACGAGCGGGTGGCGATGGCGGGGGGCGGCACACTCGACGAGGCGATGGAGTCGCTACTCGCCCTGATCGGGGATACCGAACTAGATGCGGCTCAACTCGATACGCTCGGTGTTTTCGTGTGCTCGGCGCAGACCGGCGCGCTGCTGGATCTGCGCACCGCGTTACGGGCCATCGGTGGTCAGGATCCGGGTGCGGCCTCGAGTGTCCGCAAGCTCGTCGGTGTGCGTCATCGTCAGGGACTGTCGGAGCACATCCTCGACTACGTGGAGACCCATGGTGCGGTGGAGTCACATGAGATGTGGCTGTTCATGCGGGACCGGTGTCTGTCGATCGCCGGAGGTACCACCCAGATCCTGCTCAGTGTGGCGGGGGAGCGGCTACTCGGCCTGCCGCGTTGACAGCCAGCAGTCAGCTCGGGTGCGCATGCGGTGTTGCGTGCTGCGCGGGACCGCTCCCGGACTGTAGAGGCCGTGGCCACGGCGACGAACTCGGCCGAGCTTGACGTCGGTGCGCAGTGCATCCGAGATCGTCTTTGACGGGCGACCATCTACGTCAAAACCGATGTCCGTCAGCATGATGGCCATCTCGGACACGGTGGTGAGCCTGTGGCGATGGATATGCAAGACAAGCAGGTAGCGCAAATCGGTGCGCAGCGAGCGGGTCCGCGCGCTCATGTTCAGCACCCTGCCACGGGGCGCCGACATGGTCGGGCCGACGTCTCAGACGACACACATCTGGTGCCCGCCTCTATGCGACAACTGTTGGGGTTGCCCACCGAGCCAATTTTTGTCGCATAGACGCGGGCAGCACACATACATGTTCTGGGCGGGCCGGATTCCGCGCTAGTTCGGCTGAGGCTGCTGTCGCGTCGCTGGAAGCCAGTCCGTCAACGTGGTGACGGCTAGCTGAACCGGGCCTGTGCGCAGGCGTCGGGCGAGATCACGCTGCGGCCACCGATACTGGCCTCGACGTGGCTGCACACGATGTAGTCGGCGTCGAGCTTGGGTTGCCCTGTCGCCCAATCGGTGGGCTGAGTGGTGCCGGTGATCCGGAAGCGGTCCACATCGCCTCCGCCGAAGTACACGGTGGTGAGCAGCCAGGTGCTACCGCCGTTGTGCTCCACGGTGTTCGGATTGTCAGCCCACTGCACCCAGAGGTAGTTCATCCGATCCGAGGTGCGTAGTTCGGTGGTCTGCTTGGCCCACAGGTCGCCTCCGAATCCCTCAATCCCGTTGGGGGTCCGCAGATTGAAGCTCGCGGTGTAATAGCACTGCCGCTCGGCCTTGCGACAGTCGGCGGTGGCGTGCACCTCGAGCTGGCGGCCCTCGTCGACGGGAGTGCTGACGTCGGTAGTTTTGACCTCGGCGGTGGCGGCACCGGGGAATACCAGGGAAGTGACCACCAGTGATACGGCGGCCAGCGCCGATTTCAGGGACTTCATGATGTCGGAATGGTATCGGCCCGGTCGGGCCGCGGCGCCGGGATCCTCTTTCTGCACCCGACGTTCACTCATCGAAGGTGACGTTGACATCGTCGGTCTCGGGAACCGCCTGGCACGCCAGGATGTACCCGTCGTCGATGTCGTTCTGGGACAGCGCGTCGTTGACGAGCATGCGGACCTTGCCATCCTTGAGGATGCAGGCACATGTCATACAGTGTCCCTCGCGGCAGGAGAATGGCGCGTCCAGCCCCTTGGCGAGCAGCACGTCGAGCAGTACGGTGCTGCGTGGCCAGCCGACGGTGTGGGTTTCGCCGTCGAGTTCCACGGTGGCCGTGGCCGGCGGTTCATCATCATCCGACGGCGCGGCAAGGACTACCTCGGCGAACGGATCGCTCTCCAGGGACCGGAACACCTCAATGTGCACACGGTCCTCGGGCATTCCGTTGCCTTTGAGTGCTGCCTCGGAGGCGTCCATGAACGGCCCGGGGCCGCAGATGAAGGCCTCATGCCCGGCGAACGGTGCAGCCAGGGTGGCCAGTGACTGCGTCGAGGGCAACCCCTGCACCGATTCGAGCCAGTGGATGACGGTCAGCCGTTCCGGATATCGCGTAGTCAGTTCGCGAAGTGCGGTCCCGAAGATCACCGATTGCTCGTCGCGGTTGGCGTAGATGAGTACTACCTTGCCGGTGCCCTGTGAGAGCGCGGATTTGCAGATCGCCATCATCGGGGTGATTCCGCTGCCGCCCGCGACGAGGAGGAGATCTCGGCTCAAGTCCTTGGGGACGAACACCCCCGAGGGTGCCAGTACGTGCATGCGCATACCGGCATGCGCGTTATCGCAGATCCAGTTGGACCCGTAGCCATCGACGGTGCGCTTGACCGTGACCGTCAACCGGTCGTCGATATGCGGGGAGCTCGATAGCGAGTAGCAGCGCGCCACCGATCCGGTGCGGTCGGAGGGAATGCGCAGCGTGAGGTACTGGCCGGGTGTGTACTCGAACTTGTCGGCCGCATCCTCGGGAATGTCGAAGACCAGGGACCTGGAGTCGGCGGTCTCGTCGATCACCTCGGCGATGCGCACCTCGAGGACGTGCTTTCCCAGCGGAACGTCCGTCACGTGATTTCCTCCGTCGTTGTCGTCGCCAGGCCTGGCTGAACTAGAACAGGTTACAGAATTGACCTTCGGCCCTACAACACTGTCGTTGCTTCGTTCCAGATGAGCGCGCCTTCCCGGGGTGGGCGAGGCGGTGTCGACACAGATCGAAACGTGTTCTAGTCTCAGCAGGGAACACGCGCTACCACCGTGGGTGTACAGCGGGTGTCATGAACTACTAGCCCTAGTTTGTGCCGACTGATGCTAACTACAGCAGTGGAGGAAATGCAGTGACGACGACCGAACAGCGGGAGCATTCTGACGAGGTTCTCTCGGTGCTTTCTCAGATTGACGACCTGCTGCCGATCCTGCGCAAGCGTGCGCAGGAGACCGAGGACCTGCGGCGTCTGCCCGACGCCACGGTCGCCGAATTGCAGGAGATCGGCTTCTTCAAGCTGTTGCAGCCCTCGCAGTGGGGTGGATACGAGACCGCCCCCACGACCTTCTACGAGGCGGTGCGCCGGCTGGGCAGCGCCTGCGGCTCAACCGGTTGGGTCTCCTCGATCATCGGTGTGCACAACTGGCACCTGGCCCTGTTCGACCAGAAGGCCCAGGAAGAGGTCTGGGGCGACGACACCAACGTGCGGGTGTCCTCCTCATACGCGCCCATGGGTGCCGGCGTCGTCGTCGATGGCGGGTACCTGGTGAACGGCGCGTGGAACTGGTCCTCGGGCTGTGACCATGCCACCTGGGCATTCCTCGGTGGCCCCGTCATCAAGGACGGCCGGCCGGTCGACTTCGGCAGCTTCCTGATCCCGCGTACCGAATACCGCATCGACGACGTGTGGAACGTCGTCGGTCTGCGTGGCACCGGTAGTAACACCGTCGTGGTCAAGGACGTGTTCGTGCCGTCGCACCGTTTCTTGTCGTACAAGAAGATGAACGACCAGAGCGCCGGTGGCTACGAGACCAACACTGCATCGGTGTACAAGATGCCTTGGGGCACCATGCATCCCACCACCATCACCGCGCCCATCATGGGCATGGCGTACGGCGCTTACGACGCGCACGTCGAGGCTCAGGGCAAGCGGGTGCGCGCGGCATACGCCGGTGAGAAGGCCAAGGATGACCCGTTCACCAAGGTGCGGGTGGCAGAGGCTGCCAGCGACATCGACGCCGGGTGGCGTCAGTTGATTGGGAATGTGGGCGACGAGTACGCCCTTATCTCGGCGGGCCAGGAGGTTCCGTTCGAGCTGCGTGCCGCCGCACGCCGTGATCAGGTGCGTGCCACCGGCCGGGCGATCGCCTCGATCGATCTGCTGTTTGAGAACTCCGGCGCCACCGCACTCTCGAATGACGCACCGGTACAGCGCTTCTGGCGTGATGCGCACGCCGGACGTGTGCACGCGGCCAATGACGCTGAGCGGGCTTACCAGATCTGGGGCAACCACGCCTTCGAGCTGCCCGCCACCGACACGATGGTTTAGGAGAGCGTCAGCAAGATGAGCATTATCAAGGCACTCGGGTACATGCGGATCGAGGCCACCGATGTAGCTGCTTGGCGTGAATTCGGAACCAAGGTGCTCGGCATGATGGAAGGCGCCGGTGACACCCCCGCCGCGCTCTATCTCCGGATGGACGATGTCGCGGCTCGTCTGGTGATCGTGCCGGGCGAGAACGACCGGCTGCTGGCCTCGGGCTGGGAGGTCGCGGACGCGCCGGCGTTGCAGGCAATTCGGGACCGCCTGGACAACGCGGGTGTCGAGTACGCCGAGGGCACCAAGGTCGAGGCTTCCGACCGTAAGGTCGAGGGGCTGATCAGGTTCCAGGATCCGTCGGGAAACGTGCTGGAGGTGTTCCACGGAGCCCAGTACCTGGGTCGCCGATTCGTGAGCCCCTACGGCCACAAGTTCGTCACGGCCGAGCAGGGTCTGGGGCACGTGGTGCTCACCTGTACCGATGACGCTGCGGCGCAGGCGTTTTACGAGGGTGTGCTCGGCTTCCGGCTGCGCGACTCGATGCGGCTGCCGCCGCAGCTTGTCGGCCGTCCGGCCGATGGTGACCCGGTGTGGCTGCGTTTTTACGGGTGCAACCCGCGCCACCACGCGCTGGCGTTCATGCCGATGCCCAATCCGACCGGAATCGTGCACCTGATGGTCGAAGTGGAGAATTCCGACGATGTCGGCCTCTGCCTGGACCGGGCAAACCGGAGAAAGGTCAAGATGTCGGCCACTCTGGGTCGGCATATCAACGACAAGATGCTGTCCTTCTACATGAAGACTCCCGGTGGGTTCGATATGGAATTCGGTTGCGAGGGTGCTGAAGTCGATGACGAGAGCTGGATCGCACGCGAGAGCGTCGGTATCAGCCTGTGGGGCCACGATTTCAGCGTTGGGTTCAAGTAGAGATGCCGATATCGCAGATCGATCCCAGGGCATTCCGGAATGTGCTGGGGCAGTTCTGTACCGGCGTCACCATCATCACCACGACGCATGAGGACGCACCGGTGGGCTTCGCCTGCCAGTCATTCGCGGCGCTGTCGCTGGAGCCGCCGCTGGTGCTGTTCTGTCCGACCAAGCAATCCCGGTCCTGGGCGGCGATCGAGGCCTCGGGCAAGTTCTGTGTGAATGTTCTGGCGGAGGACCAGCGCGAGGTATCGGCACGATTCGGTTCGCGGGAGCCCGATAAGTTCGGCGGAATCGATTGGCACCCATCGGGTCTCGGATCACCGATCATCGATGGTTCGCTTGCGCACATTGACTGCGAGGTCGCGAACGTATACGACGGCGGGGATCACTGGGTGGTGTTCGGATCGGTCAAGGAGCTGAGTGAAGCTCCAGCGATTCCCACCGCTTCCCGACCGCTGCTCTTCTATCGCGGGCAGTACACCGGCATCGAACCAGACAAGACCACGCCCGCCGATTGGCGCAACGACCTGGAAGCATTCCTCACTGCCACCACCGAGGACACCTGGCTGTAGCAAGGTTGCTCACCGGGTTGCGGGGTGCCTCGGGTACCCTCGCCACATGGTGAACGGGCCGGTTGCTGAGTACCCGAACGAGCCTCAGAAGGCGCCGGGAGGTCCTTGGTTCGGCGTAGCGTCAGTCGCCCTCGGCATCATCGCCCTCGCACTTCCTCTGGCTCCGGTGGACATGACTGGGTTGCGGCCCCTAGCGTGCGTCATAGGTCTGCCCGGTCTCGTCCTTGGCATTATTGGTTGTGTTGGCCCGAGGAAGGCCAAAGTTGTTGCGATAGTGGGTACCGTCTTGTGCGCGCTAGCGCTTGTCATGGGAGTTGCGATGTTCGCAAGCGGCGAATTGCGCAAGGCTCCTGAGCAGGGCAAGACTGCGGATCAGACTGAGACGGTGCTACGGAACGACCTCAATGTGCATATTGGGGAGGTCACCGGCCAAGGCTGGCAGAGTCAAGTTCGTGTCACTCTGTACAACAAGGGCAGTGACATGGCGACGTTCTATGTCGAGATCCAGCAGAAGCATGAGGGCCGGACGTGCAAGACGTCGATAGGTGTGGACGCCCTGTTACCGGCGAAGACCTACGAGCAGGACATGTACAGCTGCTTTGGCGATGACTCCCTGTTGCTATCGTCTACGTTCAATGTGGTTGCGGCTCGCAAATCCGCGTAGTCGGCAGTGCACGTATTGGTCTGACGGACAGTTTATTTCGCAGGCTCCTGCTGTGTGGCGCAGTGGATGCCACCGCCGCCGGCGGCAATACCGTCGATATCGAGCTGCACGACTCGACGGCCGGGAAACACACGTTCCAGAGTGGATTTGGCTTCCGCATCGGCACGGGGATCGCCGAACTCGGGCGCGATGACACCGCCGTTGCACACATAGAAGTTGATGTAACCCGCAGCGAAGTCTTCCGATTCGAATTCATTGCGCCCCTGCTCGGGTGCTTCGAGCACTTCCACACGCAGGGGGCGGCCGGCCGCATCCGTTGCTCTTTCGAGGATCGTGAGATGTTTACGTGTCACGTCGTAGTCGAATGAGTCGGGGTCGCCGTCCAGTCCAGCGACGACAACACCCGGCCCGGCGAACCGCGCGTAGAAATCGGTGTGCCCATCGGTGATATCCACGCCCGCGATACCCGGTAGCCAAATGATCTTTTGCAGACCAAGTAGTCGCTGTAGCTCCGCCTCGGCGTCTTTTTTGGAGCGTCCCCGGTTGCGGTTGTTGTTGAGAACGCAGCTTTCGGTGACTATCGCGGTGCCCTCACCATCGACTTCGATCCCGCCGCCCTCCAGGACGAGATTGGTGTGCAGAGCAGGAACTCCGGCGAGCTTGGCGACTTCGGTGGCGACCTTGGCGTCCGAGTCGTGCTTCTGTTTGTTGCCCCAGCCGTTGAAGTTGAAATCAACAGCGGCTCTGCCGGTGTCGTTACGAACGAACACCGGGCCACTGTCACGGATCCACAGATCGTCCAAGGGCGCGGGAATCAAGTCCACGTTGGGTCCTGCCAATTGGCGGGCCAACTCGGTCTCGTGCGGTCGCACCAGCATCGAGACCGGCTCGAACTGTGCGATGGCCCGAGCGATCGCTGCGAGATTCTGCTGAACCTGCCGAGTGAGCCTTCGGCCCCAGATCTCTTCACTGGCGCCGAAGGCCATCCAGGTCCGCAGGTGTGGTTCGCCCTCATCGGGCATGCGCCAGGTGCTTCCGTCGCTCACCTCGCCATTATCGTGGGGTTCGCCGGCTAAGTCGGCACACGAGGCCAGCATGATGCCGCTCGCTATCGCCGTACCGAGATTGAAGAGCTGTCGCCTGCGCATCGACCCAGTGTCAACTAATTTGAGCTATTGAGCGAGACCAGATTTCGTGATGTAACCGTTTCTGATATGTGGCTGTGTGGTTGGGTCCAGCATTGGTAGTAATCAAGATCACTCGAGTTCTTCCGAACGAAGGGATCTGATGGTGACCAAGACGAGTACGAAATTATTGGCCGAGTTACTCGGCACGTTCTGGCTGGTCTTAGGCGGTTGTGGCAGTGCGATCTTCGCCGCCAAGAACGTCGCGGATGCAGGAGAAGGTAATACGGGTGCGATCCAATTGGGCATCGGATTTCTCGGTGTGGCACTGGCTTTTGGACTAACGGTCGTGACGATGGCCTACGCGGTGGGTCATATTTCGGGCGGGCATTTCAACCCTGCGGTCACGTTGGGCGCGGTGGCTGGTGGGCGTCTTCCTGCCAAAGAGCTTCCGGGCTACTGGGCGGCGCAGGTGCTCGGCGGGCTGCTCGCCGGCACCGCGTTGTGGTACATCGCCCGGGGTAAGCCGGGTTTCGAGGCTACCGGGAACATGGCGGCCAACGGCTACGGTGAGCACTCGCCCAACCACTATTCTCTCGCCGCCGTGCTGGTCACCGAGATAGTGCTCACCGCGGTGTTCATCATGGTGATCCTGGGCGCCACCGACGTTGGTGCTCCCAAGGGATTTGGTCCGCTGGCGATCGGCTTGTGCCTCACGCTGATCCACCTGATCTCGATTCCGATCAGCAATACGTCAGTGAACCCGGCTCGATCGACCGCCGTCGCCTTCTTCAACGGTGGTGCGGCCCCGGGGCAACTGTGGCTGTTCTGGGTGGCTCCATTGATTGGCGGTCTAATCGGTGGTGTGCTCTATCCGTTCTTGTTCGACAACACGAGGCTTTCCCCGACGACTGCGGACTAAAGCCCGTGGCCGAACACGCTAGGCGTACCAGCGGCTGGCGTGTTCGGCATGCGTCGCCAGGTAGGCGCCTGGTCCGAAATGCTCGTCATAGAAGTCCAGATCGATGTTTTGGGCCTGCAGGTACATCAGGACGTGCACGGTGGGGACGGTGCCGGGAATTTTACCGAAGGTGTCGTAGATGTACGACGCCTCGACGGTGACGATTTCTTGGATCGCCTCGGCGGGTAACGCAGCCGATCGCACCTTGCGTGAATCGGCCCACGCCCCGGGCGTATCCGGGTGGAAGGGTCCGCCCGGACCGTACTTGCGCTCGATGTACTTCTGCACCCCGGCCGCGACCGTCGGCACATGGGGAGGACTGAGGGTTTCGAAGAACCCGGGCAATCCGGTGGCGTTCGGGAACGGCCAGCGGCCGTCGTTGTCGGCACGGAATCCGATGCCGGGGGCGCGCCGGTCGCCGGATCCGCCGAGTACCGACAGCCTGTCGAGCCCGTCGAACATCCAGCCGCCCAAGCCCAGCCCTTGGAGCAGCAGCACCCCGTTGTGGGTGGCGGTGGACAGTTCGGCGCTGGCCTCGGTGAGCGTGTACTGCTCGACGAAGGACAACGGAATCGGGTCGTCGTAATTTCTTAAACCGCTGAACTTTTCGGTGCCGGGGATGCTCTGGTTGTTGACATCGTCGTAAACGAGGTAGCCGTTGGCGGCGAAGAAGGACAGGTTGGCGATCAGGTGCTCGGCCAGATCGGCCACCGGGAAGGCCAGCAGGCTGCCCGGGTGGTTGCCGATCCAGGTGTTGTGCCCCTCCATATAGGGCTCTTCCCGCGGCAGCTCTAGCCGCGTGTCCGAGATCCGCACATACGAATCGGCGGTATGGGTGATCCATTCCTCGATGGTCGCGAAGTCCTGCGGAGGTTCATCCCGGGTGGGCAGCAGGTATATCCCGGTGTCGTCGGTGAAGAAGAGCTGACTGGTGTGAAAACCCGCTGCCGAGGGAAACGTGCGACCGGTTGCGCTGCCGGAGTAGTTCGGAAATGCGGGGGCATACCCCGGGTGGTGCGTGATGCCGTAGTGCCATCCGGTGACGCCGCCGACCACCGAAAGAATCAGTGCCCGTTCTACTTCCGATATGGGGGTGACGGGATGACTGCTGGTGTACGCAAGCGGACCGTCGGGGATGCGTCCGCCGAGGGGGAATCGCCGCGACCTGCGCCCGGTGATCGCTGCCAACAGCGGGAACGTAGTGACCTGCGCGAGCGCTTCGCGTTCTCGGTCGGATATCTGTAGCGGCATGGATCAACCCGACCACTGAGTGGTTGTGCCGGTCAACCTTTTGGCTTCTCCCCTTTCAAAATATGACACGTTGGGGGGCTTGCGGCAAGCCCCCCAACGTGGCGCACAATCCTGCGACCACGAATTTTCCACCGATGGGAGCTGGATATGACGGTGCCGGACTTCTTCGAGGCGCACGAGTCGGGTGCGTACTTCCACGGCACCAAGGCCGACCTCGAGATAGGCGACCTGCTGATGCCCGGGCATCTGTCGAACTACGAGGAGGGCCGCATCATGAACCACGTCTACGTGACGAGGACATTGGTCGGTGCGGGGTTGGCGGCCATGATGGCCAAAGGCGACGGCAGGGGCCATGTCTATATCGTGGAGCCCGAGGGCAGCCTGGAAGACGACCCGAACGTGACGGACAAGAAGTTTCCGGGGAATCCGACCCACTCGTACCGCACCCGGGAGCCCGTACGCATCGTTGGCGAGGTCATGGATTGGGTAGGGCCCCCGCCCGAATTCATGGAAACCTTCCGGGCCGGGCTGGTCGATCTCCAACGCAAAGGAAACGCGACCATCCACGACTAGACACGACTTAAAACACCGCTACGCCGTGCGCCGGACCTTGAGTGCCTCGGTGATCATCGGAATCTGCAACGGCAACCGGGCGATCGCGCCGAGCTTCAGCGGCAGCGGCTTGTTCCACCACAGCCGCACCATATTGATGTTGGCCGGGAAGACGGCGATGAACAGCAGCGCCGCGATCGTGCCGCCGAGTCTGCGAGTCTTCGGCGCGAGCAAAAGCGCCCCGGTTCCGAGCTCGGCAACACCCGAGGCATACGTGTAGAAACGGGCCTCACCAGGCAGTTCGGTCGGGACGATGGCGTCGAAGGGTTTGGGCGCGACGAAATGCACCACGCCGACACCGAGGAGCACGGCGGCGAGCCGGTAGGCGGGAAGTCGTGACGGATCGGTGGTGAGGCTGTTGCTCATGGGTCCGATCGTATTGCCTGCGGGCAAATGGCGGTATAAATACTCGAGCTCGTGTTAATTACATTCCGCCGCAGTCTATTTCAGAGTCTTCTCGACTCTTGCCGAGAAGACAATAGTCACGCACCTGCCGGGCGGATACGGTCGAGCCGAGATTGCCCCCTTAATGAGGGCGCGAGAGGAAGCAATGGCGTTCGAGTATCTGCTGGCGTTATATCCGATGGGCCACGAGATGCTCAAGGTACGGATCAGCGATGGTTCGTCGACCGTCTTGGTGAGCGGTCTGGATTCGGGCCCCGACGGTATCTGCGTAGACCCGGCGCACAGGTACGTGTATTGGACGAACATGGGGAAGCCCAGTCTGCCCGAAAGGCGTCCACTGACATCCGATGCCGATCTGAATTTCTACCGCCAGAATGGATCGCTCGAGCGCGCCGAGCTGGATGGCAGCGGGCGCACCGAAATCCTGCCGGAGGGTTCGTTCGTCACAGGAAAGCAGCTGGCCGGAGCATGGGAAATGCGGCGGCTCTACTGGTCGGACAGGGAAGGCGCGGCGATCAGGAGCGCCCGGGTGGATGGCACCGACCTGCGCGACGAGGTGGTTGTTGCTACCACTGCTACCGGCCGACGGGATCTGCTGAACCAGTGCGTAGGTGTCGCGGTGGATGAAGTGAATGGCCACCTGTATTGGACGCAGAAGGGGCCGCCCAAGGGAGGCCTGGGGCGAATCTTCCGCACATCACTCGACGGATCACCTCATAGTCGCGACATCGAAGTCTTGTGGTCGGACTTGCCGGAACCGATCGATATTGAGATCGATGTGGCCGATGGCATGCTGTATTGGACCGATCGCGGCGCGCCTCCCTTGGGAAATACGTTGAACAGAGCGGAAATTCCGGTGGCGGGTGAGCCCGGCGGGGATATCACCGTGATGTCGCAGGGGTATCGCGAAGCAATAGGGCTGGCCCTGGACAAGGATGCAGGTCTCGTATACGTCGGAGACTTGTCCGGGGCGATCCGTGCCGTCAACCTCGACGGCACCGGGGATCGTGCCATCTTCACGGCGCCGGGATTTCTCACCGGAATCGCCGGCGTGTAGCGCTCCTGTGCTGGCGGCGGCTGCCTGACTTCTACAGTCCGGCAGCACTCTCCAAGCTTGGGAGCAGTTCGCGCGGTGTACCCAGCAACAGTGCACTGCCATGTGCACGTTTGAAGTACAGATGGGCATCGTGTTCCCACGTGATGGCGATTCCGCCGTGCAACTGGATCGATTCACCGGCCACGATCGAGAGCGCCTCGCTGGCTTTGATTCTCGCCACGATAGCGGCCTCGGTAGTGAGATCTTCGATGGCTTGGTAAACGGTCGCGCGAGCCGACTCGACCAGCACGTACAGGTCGGCCATCCGGTGTTTGAGAGCCTGGAAGCTGCCTATCGCGCGTCCGAACTGCACGCGCGTCTTGGTGTACTCGACGGTGAGTTCCAGAGCGCGCGCCGCTGCGCCCACCTGCTCGGCCGCCAGCAGGAGCCCGGCCTTGTCGATCAGCCCTGGGGCATTGCCGATCGGTTGGCCGCCGCTCACCGCGACCGCGGCCAGCCGGCGGGTGGGATCCATCGTGGATAACGGAGCAGCGGTGGCGTTCTCCACTCGATGTACTTCATCGCCTTGCAGGGTGAGTACTACGTCCGCGTTAGCTCCGTTGACGACGTATCCGGGGTCGAAGGCCACCGCGCCGATCGACTCACCGGAGGCCAACGATTCCAACAGCTCACCGTCGTACCCGGCCGCGAGGAGGGCGAGCTCCGCCCACAAGGTGCCCATCAGTGGACTGGGTACCAGCCCACGGCCGAGCTCCTCCACGACGACGGCCGCATCCGCGAGCTCGCCACCGGCACCGCCTAATTCCTCCGGAACCAATAACGCGGCGGCACCCACCTGTTCGCACAGGACGGTCCACAGGTTCTCGTCGTAGCCGCGTTCGGAATCCATCGCGGCGCGGACGGCGGCAGAGTCGGCCCGTTTGGTGACCAGCGAGCGGACGGTGTCGCGCAGCAGTTGCCGCTCGGCGTTCGTGGAACGGCTCACAGTGCCTCCAAAACTCGTGCGCGGTGCCACTCTGCCGTGCCCCACGCCGAGGTCAGTGCCCGCACCTTGAGGATCCACAATGACAGGTCGTATTCGGCGGTGAAGCCGATAGCGCCGTGGGTCTGCAAGGAGGAGCGCGCGGCAAGGTAAGCGGCCTTGCCGGCAGCGACCTTCGCGGCGCTCAGATCGCGTGCGGCATTGGGAGAGTCCTCGGCCAAGGACAACGCCGCGCCGTACACCAGCGGGCGGGCCAGTTCCAGTGCGATGTGGACATCGGCAAGTTTGTGCTTGATGGCCTGGTAGGAGCCGATCGGGCGCCCGAACTGGGAACGTTGCTTGGCGTACTCCACCGCGCGGTCCAGCAGGGCCTGACCGGCACCGACCAACTGCGCCGAAATCGCAAGCACGCCAAAGTCAATGGCGCGGCTGGTGTCGAGGGAGACGCCACCGCCCATCGGTGTTACATCGAACACCCGGCGGGTGGCGTCGATTGATTCGTGCTGTGTGCCGACCTGTGCCTCGCGGAACCCGATGTCGTCGGCGATGAGCACCAGCCCCGCAATGTCCGCGTCGAGCGCACGCGGCGTGATGGGAGGTGCGGCTACCGTGACGATGAGTTCTCCGGAGGCCAGTTGTGCGGACCGCTCAGCTCCGTTTTCATCCTCGGCGAGCAGAACCGGTGCCACCGCCAGGGACTCGACGACCGGTCCGGGCACCGCCCACTTGCCTAAACCTTCCAGTGCGACAACCAGATCGACCGGATGCGCGCCGATGCCGTCGTACTTTTCGGAAACCGCAAGGGCCGTAACACCGAGATCGGAAAGCGTTGACCACACGGCGAGGCCGGGCTCGTGGTTACCGGTTGCCCATGCGCGGGCCGCGGCGGGAACATCAGCGGCCATCAGGGCGGCGTCGATGCTGGCTGCGAAATCCCGCTGTTGAGTGTCCAGATCGAACCTCACTTGGTACCTCCCGTGCGAGCGCTCTCCCTGGGGAGGCCCAGGATCCGCTCGGCGATGATGTTGCGCTGAATCTCGTTGGTGCCTGCATAGATCGGTCCGCCGAGGGAGAACAGGTACCCCGCGGTCCAGTCCGAGTCACCAAGCTCGGGGAGCTCGCCGTCGGCGCCGCGCAGGTCGATCGCCGTCTCGTGGAGGGCGACATCCAGCTCTGACCAGAAGACCTTGGTGATGGAGGATTCGGCACCGAGCTCGCCGCCAGCGGACAGCCGGGTCACGGTGCCGAAGGTGTGCAGTCGGTAGGCCTGCGCGGCGATCCAGGCATCGGCAACACGCTCGGCCGCGAAACCGTTATCCGGGACCGATTTCCATAGTTCCACCAACCGGTCCGCGGTGGCCAGGAAGCGGCCGGGACTGCGCAGTGACATGCCGCGCTCATTGCTCGACGTGCTCATGGCCACGCGCCACCCGTCATGTACCGCACCGATGACGTCCTCGTCGGGAACGAACACGTCGTCCAGGAAGATCTCCGCGAAGCCGGCGTCACCGTCAAGCTGCGGGATGGGGCGCACTGTGACGCCGTCGGCCTTGAGGTCGAACATGAAGTAGGTCAATCCCTGGTGACGCTGGGCCTCCGGGTCGGAGCGAAACAATCCGAATGCCCTGTCCGCGAAGGGTGCTCGTGAGCTCCAGATTTTCTGCCCGGACAGGCGCCAGCCGCCGTCCACTTTGCGGGCGGGGGAGCGTAGCGAGGCCAGGTCGCTACCCGATTCCGGCTCGGACCAAGCCTGGGCCCAGATCTCCTCGCCGTTGGCCATCTTCGGGAGAATGCGATCCAGCTGGTCCTTGCTGCCATGCGCGAACAGCGTCGGCCCAAGCAAGAACATGCCGTTCTGGCTGATGCGCGCGGGGGCGCCTGCCTTGAAATACTCCTCCTCGAAAATCACCCACTGCAGCAGGGTGACATCTCGGCCGCCGTACTCCTTCGGCCAGGACACTGCGGAGAATCCCGCGTCGTAGAGGGTCCGCTCCCACTTGCGGTGCAGCACAGCACCTTCAGGTGAGTCATAGGAGGGCAGCGGCGGATTCGGGGTGTTGGCGGCCAGGAATTCGCGCACCTCCGCCCGGAAGGCCTCGGTTTCGTCGTCGAGCAATAGGTCCATTACGCAGTCTCCTCGTGCATGGCGCGCAGAGTGGGTTTGACCACCTTGCCGCCCAGGTTGCGGGGAAGCCCATCGAGAAACTCGACGAACCGCGGTTTCTTGAAGTTCGCCACATGCTGTGCGCAGTAGTCGATTACGGCCTGCGAGTCGAGGTCGGCGCCGTCGCGCAATACGATGTAAGCCTTCCCGACCTCACCGAGCCGCGCGTCGGGAACTCCGATCACGGCGGCGTCGGCCACACCATCCAGGCGCATCAGCACTTGTTCGATCTCGGCGGGGTACACGTTGAACCCGCCGCAGATGTACATGTCCTTGAGACGATCGGTGATGGTGAGATTTCCGCGGTCGTCGAGCTTCCCGATATCGCCGGTGTGCAACCAGCCCTCGGAGTCGATGGCCTCGGCGGTGGCCTGCGGATCGTCGAGGTAACCCTTCATCACGTTGGCACTGCGCAGTAGTACTTCGCCCTCATCGCCCGGCTGCTGCGCGCCGTCGATCCGCAGCTCATAGCCGATCATCGGACGCCCACAGGTGGTCGCGACAGTGAGCGCGTCGTCATCGGAACGGCAGATTGTGGCGAAGCCTTGAGTCTCGGTGAGGCCGTATGCGGTAAGCACCAGATCGAAATCCAGTTCGGACTGCATGCGTTCGATGAGCACCACCGGGACGACGGCCGCACCTGTTACGGAATACCGCAGCGAGGTCAGGTCATAGTTCTTGCGGGCGGGATGGTCGAGCAACATTTGGAAGATGGTGGGCGCGCCGGGCAGCACGGTGATCTTGTGTTCCTGGACTGCGGCCATCGCTTTTTCGGGGTCGAAGGTCAGCTGTGGCATGAGCGCCGCGCCGGTCTGCAGACAGGCCAGGATGCCCGCCTTGTATCCGAAGTTGTGAAAGAACGGGTTGACGCACAGATACCGGTCGTTCTCCGTGAACTCGCCATAGGTGGCCCACGCCAGGGAGGCCGCCAGCGGTTGGCGGTGCATACACAGCACGCCCTTGCTGCGCCCGGTGGTGCCGGAGGTGAAAAGGATGTCGCTGATGTCTTCGGAGCTCACCATGGACTTGCGCTTGTCGATGTCCTCGTCGGTCACGTCATCTCCGTGTGCGACGAATTCGTCCCAATTGGCGTGGTCACCGGCTTCCACCGCGACGCGCACGATGTGAGCCAGGTCAGGGAGACTCGCGATGTCCAGTTGGGTGATTCGATCCGAGCCGAGGAAGACTCCGACCGACACCAGCACGCGAGCCTCGCTGCGCTGCAAGATGTCCGTCGCCTCGTCGACTGTGTAGCGGGTGTTCATCGGGACGACGGCGGCTCCGGCGTACTGCGCGCCCAGGCAGGCGATGGGCCAGTGCCACGAGTTGGGAGACCAGATGGCCACCCGGTCTCCGTGCTTGATGCCGAGCGCGATCAGTGCGGCGGCGAAGCGCCGGGCGCGAATGCGAAGTTCGGAAAAGGACAGCCACGAACCGCCGGGTGAACCGCCTGCGTGAAGACCGTCAGGCCCGGCATAGAGGGCATCGCGATCACCAAAACGAGCTGCTGCCTGGTCTAACGCGGCCGGAATGGTGAGCTCGGGTGTCTGCTGCGCCGACTCCATACGCGTCCGACCCACCTTCCAATAACAAGCAAGTGCTTGGTAGGTTAGCCTACAGGTGTGGGTGAGTTCCAAGCGGCTTCCGAGCGTCCGTTATCGGAGATCTCCGATGATGGGGATGAGTCGCTCGCGCGAAGACCAGACGATGAAGTGCGTGCCGAGATCCGGGAATGGCTGGCCGAAAACCTTGTCGGTGAGTTTGCCGAGCTGAAGGGTCTTGGTGGCCCCGGCAGCGAGCATGAAGCCTTCGAAGAGCGCCTCGCCTGGAACCGCCACCTGGCCGCCGCGGGCTGGACCTGCCTGGGCTGGCCCGTCGAGCACGGGGGACGCGGAGCCACCGTGAGTCAGCGCGTCATCTTCTACGAGGAGTACGCGCGGGCCGAGGCGCCGCACAAGGTGAACCACCTGGGCGAGGAGCTCCTCGGTCCGACGCTCATCGCCTATGGCACCCCCGAGCAGCAGCAGCGCTTCCTTCCGGCCATCCGTGACGTCACGGAGCTGTGGTGTCAGGGCTATTCGGAACCTGGCGCGGGGTCGGACCTGGCGAATGTATCCACTACCGCGGTGCTCGACGGTGACGAGTGGGTGATCAACGGGCAGAAGGTGTGGACCTCCCTGGCCCTGCAGTCGCAGTGGTGCTTCGTGATCGCCCGTACCGGAGCCGACGAGTCGGCGACATCAGGCCAGCGGCCCGGACGTCATCATGGCCTGTCGTATCTGCTTGTACCCCTTGATCAGCCGGGGGTCGAGATTCGGCCGATCATCCAGCTGACCAGCACCTCGGAGTTCAACGAGGTGTTTTTCGACAATGCGCGCACCGCCGCCGATCTAGTGGTCGGAGAGCCCGGCGATGGTTGGGGGGTAGCCATGGGCACCCTGACCTTCGAACGCGGTGTCTCGACACTGGGTAACCAGATCACCTATGCCCGTGAACTTTCCCGGCTGGCCGGGCTCGCCAAGTCCAACGGCTCGGCGAACGATCCGGCGATCCGGGAGCGCCTTGCTCAGGCCTATGTAGGGCTTCGCACGATGCGTGCCTATGCGCTGTCCACCATGGACGAGGAGCGCCCCGGGCAGGACAACGTGTCAAAGCTGTTGTGGGCCAACTGGCATCGCGATCTGGGTGAACTTGCGATGGAGATCATCGGAAAGTCGACCCTGTTGACAGATGACGGCGAGATGGACGAATGGCAGCGGTTGTTCCTCTTCTCTCGCGCCGACACCATCTATGGCGGTTCCAACGAGATTCAACGCAACATCATCTCCGAGCGGGTGCTCGGTCTACCCAGAGAGGCGCGCCAGTGAGCTTGTCGCAGGCACCGGAAGAGATTGCCGGGCACGGACTTCTGAAGGGCAAGGCGGTTGTCGTCACCGCCGCGGCGGGCACCGGTATTGGATCCTCCACTGCGCGCCGTGCTCTGGCCGAGGGGGCCGACGTCGTCGTCTCCGACTACCACGAGCGTCGCCTCACCGAGACCCGTGACGAGCTCGCGGCGCTCGGGCTGGGCAAGGTGGCTGCGGTGGTCTGTGATGTCACTTCCACCGCAGCTGTGGATGCATTGGTCACCGAATCCGTTGCAGCCCTGGGCCGTATCGACGTGCTGGTGAACAATGCGGGGCTCGGTGGTGAGACTCCCGTCGCCGACATGACCGACGAGCAGTGGGACCGGGTGCTCGACGTCACCCTGACCTCTACCTTCCGCGCAACCCGTGCAGCCCTGCGGTACTTCCGTGAGGCCGGACACGGCGGCGTCATCGTCAACAACGCGAGCGTGCTGGGCTGGCGCGCCCAGTACGGACAGTCGCACTACGCCGCGGCGAAGGCCGGCGTCATGGCGCTCACCCGATGCAGTGCCATCGAGGCCGTCGAGCACGGGGTGCGCATCAACGCCGTTGCCCCGAGCATTGCCCGGCATAAATTCCTCGACAAGGTGACCTCCTCGGATCTACTGGACAAGCTCTCCTCCGACGAGGCATTCGGTCGTGCCGCCGAACCATGGGAGATCGCCTCCACCATTGCCTTCCTGGCCAGCGATTACTCAAGCTATCTGACCGGCGAGGTCATCTCGGTGTCCAGCCAGCGGGCGTGACGTGCGCCATGAAGTGCACTCAACGGTGACCAAACAAGCGCTTGGTTGATACAGTGGGGAGGTGGACAACGTGGCAGAAATGCGAGAGCCGGATGCTCTTCGCGCAAGTGGCTCATCGCAGCCCTCTCGGCGTGATGAGCTGCTGAGCCTTGCGGCCGCCATGTTCGCCGAACGTGGTCTGCGTGCCACCACGGTTCGTGATATCGCCGATGCGGCGGGAATCCTGTCCGGCAGCCTCTATCACCACTTCGACTCCAAAGAAGCGATCGTCGACGAGCTACTGCGCGACTTCCTCGAGGGACTCTTCGCGCGGTACCGCGAAATTGCGGCGGCCAACCTGAACCCTGTTGACACGCTCAAGGGGCTGTTTCTGGCCTCGTTCGACGCGATCGAATCCAAACATGCGCAGGTCGCCATCTATCAGGCGGAGGCTCCCCGACTGCTGTCTCAGGAGCGGTTCGCCTATCTGAACGAGCTCAATACCGAGCAGCGCGAGCTGTGGCTGGAAGTGCTGCGCGACGGCATTGCCCAGGGTTACTTCCGTTCGGATCTCGATGTGGCCGTGGTGTACCGGTTCATCCGCGACGCGACCTGGGTGTCGGTGCGCTGGTTCCGCCCCGGTGGCTCACGCACGGCGCAGGAAGTCGCCGAACAGTACCTCTCGATAGTCCTCGGCGGGATCACCACGAACAACGCCGTTCAGTCACCCGAATAAACATAAGGAGATTCACCATGCCTGAGGCGTACATCATCGACGCTGTGCGTACCGCCGTCGGTAAGCGCAACGGATCGCTGTCCACGGTGCACCCGCTGGATCTGGGTGCAGCGACCTTCAAGGGACTCTTCGGCCGTGTCGATGTCGACCCTGACGCCATCGACGACGTGATCATGGGTGTGCTGGATGCCATCGGCGGGCAGGCCGGCAATGCCGGACGTCTGGCGTGGCTGGCGGGTGGATACCCGGAGGAGGTGCCAGGCTGCACCGTTGACCGCCAGTGTGGATCCAGTCAGCAGGCCATTTCCTTTGCCGCGCAGGCTGTTATGTCCGGTACCGCCGACCTGGTCGTGGCCGGTGGTTTCCAGAACATGAGCCAGATCCCGATCTCGGCGGCGATGCTTGTCGGCAAAGAGTACGGATTCACGTCGCCCACGGCCGAATCCGAGGGCTGGCTGCACCGCTACGGCGACCAGGAAATCTCCCAGTTCCGCGGTGCCGAGATGATCGCAGAGAAGTGGGATATCAGCCGCGAGGAGATGGAGCAGTTCGCACTCGCCAGCCATGAGCGGGCATTTGCCGCTATTCGCAACGGACACTTCGACAATGAGATCATCCCGGTCGGCGACTTCCGGGTCGACGAGGGGCCGCGCGAGAGCACGCTGGAGAAGCTGGCGGGGCTCAAGACGCTGGTCGAGGGTGGGCGCCTCACCGCCGCACTGGCCAGCCAGATCTCCGACGGCGGCAGCGCCACCCTGGTCGCCTCGGAAGGCGCGGTGAAGGCGCACGGCCTCAAGCCGCGTGCCCGCATCCATCACATCAGCGCCCGCGGTGATGACCCGGTGTTCATGCTGACCGGCCCCATCCCCGCCACTAAGTACGCGCTGGAGAAGACTGGTCTGACGATGGACGATATCGACGTCGTCGAGATCAACGAGGCCTTCGCCCCCGTGGTATTGGCATGGGCCAAGGAGCTGGATGTCGATCTGAAGAAGGTCAATCCCAACGGCGGCGCTATCGCCCTGGGTCATCCCTTGGGGGCCACCGGCGCCAAGCTGTTCGCCACCATGCTCAATGAGCTGGAGCGCACCGGAGGCAGGTACGGCCTGCAGACGATGTGTGAGGGCGGCGGCACTGCCAACGTCACCATCATCGAGCGCCTCTGATCGTTCTCGCCGTCGAGCATCCGAGGCGTAGCCTCAGGGAATGCGTGCTGGAATCCTGATCGGCGCGGCCGCGATGGCGTTGGGCGTCATCGCGAGCGGCGCCCCCGCATCTGCCGAGCCGTGTCCACCGGAGGTGTGCAGCATTCCTGGATTGCCGGGCGGCAGTTTGCCCTTCAATCCGCAGATGTCTGACCTGCCGCAGGACCCGATGTGGATGGGCCAGGCCTGGGATTGGTTGAGCAAGCGGGACAACACGGGCATGTTCGATGCCCCGGGGCCTGCGGAGTTCATCCGGTCGCAGCCATCCGACTCGGGGATCCCGGAGCAGGCCCCTCCGCCCTTACCGGGTCCTGCTCTGCCGGGCGATTAGTTCTGAGCCCAGGTCCCGTATGGCACATCCGGATCGGTGCCGAGTGGGGTCGACGGGTCAGCCCCGCCGATATCGGTTGCATGGTCGGGGACATACGGATCGGTTCCGTACGGCACTCCGGGATCTGCGCCACCCACGGATTGGTCTTGTCGTAACACGTGGCCGCGACCGCGCTCGGTGGGCAGTTCCATGGAGCCCTGTTTTGGGGTGTGAATACCGTGGTTAGGGCCGGATGGCTGGTCGTTATCGGCGGCTGCGAGGGGGGCGAGCACGATGGCCGCGCCCGCCGCCAAACAACAGGCAGCTGTCGAGAAGGTGAACGTTCGGTGTCTCATGTCTCCAGGATTCTCTTCCAGCCTGTGAATCCGCTGTCTGAATAGCGTGAATTTGCTGGAGGAGAATGCCTAGATGATGGTGGCGTTCGCTGCCTTGAGGTGAGTGACGGCGTCGGTGACGATCGTGTCGATCAGCTCCTGGCAGCTTGGCAGGTCTTCGAGGATGCCCGCGACCTGACCAGAGGCGAGAACACCGGCACCGGTGTTCCCTTCGACAAGGCCGGCTTTCAGTAGCATCGGAGTGTTCGCCGCCATGAGCACCTGAGACCAGGTGAGTTCCTTGCCGTGGCGCATCGCCAGGCCGTCCTTGACCATGGACCGCCAAGTCATGCCCGACATCTTCTTGAATTTGGCCGCATTCAGGATTGCTGCGCTGAAACCGCGCACCCGCGAACCACTTTCGAGCTTCTCAACCAGCTCGGTACGCAACACCCGGTGCGGCATGCCGTCGACACGGGTCGACACCACGGTGCCGTCGAGAGCCGAGGCCAGGTAGCGCTGCTTGACCGCATCCGGCACGGTGCTATCGGAGGTCAGCAGGAACCGGGTGCCCATGGCCACACCGGCCGCGCCATAGGACAGCGCTGCCGCGAGGCCACGCCCGTCGAAGAATCCACCGGCGGCGATGACCGGCATTGCGGTGTCTTTGACGGCGTCGAGCACCGAGGGGAGTAACAGGGTTGTCGCGACCGGACCGGTGTGTCCACCGCCCTCGCCGCCCTGCACGATCACCGCGTCGGCGCCCCAGGCCGCGACCTTCTTGGCATGCTTGGCCGCCCCAATGGACGGAACCACCACCACGCCATTGTCTTTCAGCTTCGCGATCAGATCCTGCTTGGGTGCCAGCGCAAACGAGGCGACCTTGACCTTCTCGCGGATAAGCAGATCGATGCGCTCCGTGGCGTCACCGGCGTCGGCGCGAATGTTCACACCGAACGGCTTATCGGTCAGCGACTTCGTCTTCGCGACCGCTGCGACCAGTTCCTCCAGCGTCATGGTCGCTGAGGCGAGAATGCCCAGACCGCCGGCGTTGGAGGTGGCGGCAACCAGGCGCGGTCCCGCCACCCAGCCCATGCCCGTCTGCACGACGGGATGGTCGATGCCGAACAGCTCGGTCAGCGGTGTCCTGAGGACCGGAATTGAATGTCGCCGGCCCTGCGGCTCCGAAGCGCTCACTGCTTGATCTCTTTGTCCCGAAACGACTTCGGATCAATCACCTCACGGATGATCCGCAACTCTTCCTCGGTGGGCAACCGGGTCTGGCCGGCGTCGGCCAGACCGTGCACCTCGAAGCTGGTGTTGGATGCGACGTCCTCGGCCGAGACTCCGGGGTGCAGGGTCAGTGCTTGCATCTCGTGGTTGGGGCCGTTGAAGTCGAACACGCCCAGGTTCGAGATCACCCGGAACACGTTGAGGTACTTGAAGGCGGGGTTCGCGGGGTCCGCCCTGTCATATCCGACGCCGGACACGATGTCGACGGAGTTGCCGAAGACGCGCGTCGAGTGGTTACCCACCCAGTACGAGGTGGCGTGGTTGATGGTGTTTCCCGGAGCGCCGCGCACACCGAACATCTGCCGGGTGGGTTGTTGCAGCGGACCGAACGCCGAGAGGTTCTGATTGCCGTAGCGGTCAATCTGGTTGGCGCCCATGACAACATGGCGACGTCCGGAGGCCACCACATCGAACACCTTGCGGAAGGGCATCCATCCCTCGATCGGAGAGGTGCCGCCAATCGCCGGTGTCTCGGCCATCAGGACGGCCTCGCCATCCGAGAGCACCAGGTCGGGGGAGAAGGTCAGGCGGGCAAGCCGGGCCCCGACGGTGGACATCGTCGACATCGCGGAGGCCATGATCTCGCCTGCGTCCCTGAACAACTCGGCGCATGCGACGGCGCATACCTCGGCGCGGGAGATTGTCATGACTTCTGCCCTCCATTTTCTGCTCTTCGCGCAAGCTGCTCATCGCGATTTTCTGCTCTTCGCGCAAGCTGCTCATCGCCGAAGCGCTTGACGGCTGCCTGGTAGTCCTCTTCGGAACCGGACAGGTATGTGTCGACGAACTTCTGCCAGGTCTCCGGATCGCCGGCGGCTTCGGCATAGTGCCGCTGGAACTTCTCGTCACGGCCGTAATCGGCGGCACCAATGGTGAAATGCGCGCCACCGGGTGCCTCGACCACCTTGTCGACCATCATGCGGTTAAGCAGAAGAGACTGCAGAGGAACGGCTTTCACCAGCTCCTCGGTGGAGACGATCTTCTCCACCGAAAGATAGCGGCGCTCGGCGGCCAGGCAGTAGAGATCGTCAAAGTACGGGTCGACGCCGGTGTAGGCGGCGTTCCCGGTGACATCACCGAGGTTCAGGTGCACGAATGCGGCATCCAGGTTCAGCGCGGGCATCGCGACCAGGGTCTCGTTATCCGCGTACGGCGACGTGACGGTCTTGAGCTCGTCGCCCCAGAAGTTCATGACGTCGGAGCCCAGCCCCGCCCGGATGGGTAGGAACGGCAGGCGGGCGGCGGCGGCCTCCAGTCCGCACTTGACCATGCCCTCATCCATCTCGCGGGACTCGATCGCACCCGTGGTGCGCGCCTTGGCGAACCATGGGTCATAGAACGGCGGTGAATCCAGGGAGACGAAGCCGTAGTAGGCCTTCTTCACCTTGCCCGCAGAACACAACAGGCCCAGATCTGGTCCGCCGTAGGTCACGACCGTCAAATCCTTGATATCCGAGCGCAGAATCGCACGCACGAAGGCCATCGGCTTGCGGCGTGAACCCCAGCCACCGAGGCCGATGGTCATGCCGCTACGCAGCTCGCCGACGACCTCGTCGAGTGAAGATCGTTTGTCGCTCATATTTTCTACTGCCCTTTCGGCTTTCCGGTCTCGACGAATGCGTCACGGTGTTCGTCGGCGACACCCGCGAGATTGAGCTCGAATGTGAAACCCTGTTCCATGCGGTAGCTCGACTCGACGTCCTGCGGGTCGATGAAGTTGATCGCTTCCTTGGCGGCCCGGATCACGCGGGTGTCCTTGGCCGCGATGTCACGTGCGACGCGGAGCGCGGCTTCGTCGAGCTCCGCGCGCGGCACCACCTCGTGGATGGATCCGTAGTGGTGCAAGGTCTTCGCGTCGATCTTTGCTGCGGTATAGAACATCCGGCGCATTACATGCTGGGGGACCAGCCGCTGCAGATGAGTGGCGGTGCCGAGCGCGCCGCGGTCTACCTCGGGCACGCTGAACACCGCATCGTCGGAGGCGACGATCACGTCAGCGTTGCCCACCAAGCCGATTCCACCGCCGAGGCAGAAGCCGTTGACGGCGGCGATGACGGGCACCTTGCAGCGATATACCGCGCTGAAGGCCTCGAAACACCCGCGGTTGGTGTCGATCAACGCGGCGTAGCCCTTCCCCTCGGCCTGGGTGGCCTGCATCTCTTTGATGTCGGCGCCCGCGTTGAACCCGCGGCCCTCGGCCCGCAGGATCACCACGTGGGTGGACGGGTCGTTGCCCGCCGCCAAGATGGCGTCGGCCAGCTCAAACCATCCGCGCGAGGGGATGGCGTTGACCTTCGGGTAGTCGACGGTGACGGTGACGATGCCCGGTTCAACCGTCGCGGTGATGATGCCCATGAGACTCCTCAAGGTACCGAAACAAGCACTTGCTTGGTACGCTACCATGGCTCGAAAGCGCAGGACAAACAGTAGGAATACAGCAAGGAGCGACGTGCGAACCCCTTACGAACTCGGCCTGGCGGGCCGTGTCGTGCTGGTCACCGGGGGTGTCCGCGGCGTCGGCGCCGGGATCAGCCGGGTGTTCGACGAGCTCGGTGCGACGGTGATCACCTGCGCACGCCGCCCCGGCGAGACCCCTTACGAATTCCATTCCTGCGATATCCGTGACGAGGAGTCGGTGGACGCGCTCATCGACGCCATCGTGTCCGGGCACGGGCGCCTGGATGCTGTCGTGAATAACGCCGGCGGGGCACCCTTCGCGCTGGCCGCTGATGGGAGCCACAACTTTCACCGCAAGATCATCGAGCTGAACCTGCTCTCTGCCCTGCTCGTCTCGCAGCGCGCCAATACCGTGATGCAGCGGCAGGACGATGGCGGCACCATCGTCAACATCACCAGCGTGAGCGCAAGCCGTCCCTCCCCGGGCACGGCCGCCTACGGCGCGGCCAAGGCAGGCCTGGAGAGTCTGACTCGGAGTCTGGCGGTGGAATGGGCGCCCAAGGTACGGGTGAACGCCCTGGCCGCCGGGATGATCCGCACCGAGCTCTCGGAGATGCACTATGGCGACGAAGACGGGATCGCGTCGGTCGGTGCGACGGTTCCACTGGGCCGTCTTGCCAATCCAGACGAGATCGGTTGGACCGCAGCGTTTCTTGCCTCACCCTTGTCTTCCTATGTGACCGGTTCGGTCCTCACGGTTCACGGCGGAGGGGAGCGTCCGGCGTTCCTCGGCGCCGCCAATGTCAATAGCAATGAGAACGGCGAAAAGGAATAGAACATGCCAGGTTTGCTCGACGGTCGGGTCGTCATCATCACCGGCGCAGGCCGGGGTATCGGTCGTGCGCACGCGCTGGCGTTCGCCGCCGAGGGCGCACGCGTGGTCGTCAACGACATCGGCGTGGGCCTGGATGGATCGGCAGGCACCAGTCCGGCCCAGGAAGTCGTCGAGGAGATCAAGGCCGCCGGCGGCGAGGCCGTCACCAATGGTGATGATGTCGCCGACTGGCACGGTGCCAAGAACTTGATCGACACCGCGGTCAATTCCTTTGGCCGTCTGGATGTTCTGGTCAACAACGCGGGCTTCTTGCGCGACCGGATGCTCGCCAACATGAGCGAGGAGGAGTGGGACGCGGTGATCCGCGTGCACCTCAAGGGGCACTTTGCGCCATTGCGGCATGCCGCCGCCTATTGGCGTGACGAGTTTAAGGCAGGCAACGGGGTGGACGCCCGCGTCATCAACACCAGCTCGGCCGCCGGGTTGCAAGGCAGTGTCGGACAAGGGAACTACGCCGCAGCCAAGGCTGGTATCGCTACCTTGACCCTGCAGGCCGCCGCCGAGATGGGCCGCTACGGCATCACCGTCAATGCCATCGCTCCGGCCGCGCGCACTCGGATGACCGAGGCGGTCTTCGCCGAGACCATGGCCAAGCCCGAGGATGGCGCGTTCGACGCGATGGCTCCGGAGAACGTCTCGCCGCTGGTGGTGTGGCTGGGCAGCCCGGAGTCTCGCGAGGTCACCGGCAAGGTGTTCGAGGTCGAAGCGGGCATCATTCGCGTCGCCGAAGGCTGGGCCCACGGCCCGCAGGTGGACAAGGGAGCTCGTTGGGAACCAAATGAATTGGGCCCCGTGGTCACCGACCTGCTCGGTAGGGCGCGCACTCCGGTTCCGGTCTACGGCGCGCAGGGCTAGCCCCTGCGCGAGGCGCTACTGCCCCGAAACGGGATTCGTGGGACTTTATGCCCGCTCCAGGATGACGACCGGGATCTTGCGAGTCGTGTACGACTGGTATTTGTCGAAGTCCGCATACAGCTCGACCAGCTTGGGCCAGTAATAGGAGCGTTCCTCATCGGTGGCGGTGCGCGCCGTCATTTCTCGGATATCGCCCTTGATCTGAACGGTGACTTCAGAATTCGCCTTCAGGTTGAGGTACCACGCCGGGTTTGCATCACGTCCACCTTGCGATGCGACCAGGATAACCTTGTCTCCGTCGGGTAGATAGAGCAGCGCGCTCAGCCGCTTCTGCCCGGTCTTGCGACCGGTTGTGGTGAGCAGCAGTACGGGTATGCCCCACGGGAAAGCCGCACCTACACGCCACTTTCCGCCGAGGCGGCCGTCAGTCCGCTGGTACAGCCAGACGTTGGCTGTGGTCATCCACTTGATGAGCTTGCCGGCGAACTCGGAGTTCAACTGGGCGGGTGCGTTCGCGGGGGAGCCGCTCGCGGATAGACCATCAGACATGGCCCTATGCTACGAGGGTGTCAACACCTGGAGCCTCAGACGAAGTACGTATTGCCGCAGCGAATGCATACATCGAAGCCCTCGTCACTCATCAGGCGGACGCGGTGCCGTTCGCTCCGGAGTGCGTGCGGATCGAGCAGGGTGTGAAGACCGGGTTCTCTGGAGATCACTTGCGGCGCAGCCTGAACAACGGTCCGCAGTTTCGCCTGATCGCCGCAGCTTCCAATCGGCAGTTCCGTGTCGAGGGGGAGAACGTCGTCGCAAGTTTCGTCATCGAGACCAAGGCGAAGGTGGCACGGTGGCGCGTTGTCGCCAAAGTGGACGAGACGTTCAAAATTCCGGCCGATGACCCCCGGATTCATCACATCCGTGCCATCTTCGTCCCGAAGCTGGCACGCACCTAGAACATGTTCTAGATCGGAATTTTTTTCTCCACCCACCCTTGTCCTGGGGCCGATTTCTGTGCTTCACTGCCACTAGAGCCATTAGTGAATTGCGTCACAGGCCCGGAGGTACAGCGTGGTACATCCCAACCTTCCCGAGAATATCGATTTCACGGATCCCGACCTTTTTGTCCACGGGATCCCGGAGGGTGAACTCGCCGAATTGCGGCATACCGAACCGATCTGGTGGAACCACACCGAGCGCGGGGTTGCCGGGTTCGATGATGACGGCTTTTGGGTGGTGTCCAAACACAAAGACGTCAAAGAGATCTCGCTTCGATGTGACGTGTTCTCCAGCGAACAGAACACCGCGATACCGCGTTATCTGCCCACCACCCCGCGTGAGCGGATCGACGCTACGCGCTTGATCATGCTCAACATGGACCCACCGCGGCACAGCAGGCTGAGGCATATCATCAGTCGAGGGTTCACGCCGCGCGCAGTGAACCGACTCCGCGAGGATCTCAACACCCGGGCGCAAGGCATCGCGAAGGCCGCAGCGCAGACGCAGCACGGCGACTTTGTTGAGCAGGTGGCCTGTGAGCTTCCGTTGCAAGCCATCGCGGGTTTGATGGGTACGCCATTGGATGAGCGCGAACAGCTTTTCGATTGGTCCAACAGGCTGGTCGGTTCGGACGATGGCGAGGATGACAGCGCGATCGCCAGCGCCGAGTTGCTGATGTACGCCATGGGAGTCGCAGCCCAGAAGGCCGTGGAGCCGGGTCCCGATATCTGCACCGATTTGGTGAATGCCGATATCGACGGCCAGAAGCTATCCGATGACGAGTTCGGTTTCTTCGTCATGCTTTTGGCGGTGGCCGGCAATGAAACGACCCGCAACTCCATTACGCATGGCATGCACGCCTTCACCCAGTTCCCGGAGCAGTGGGAGCTGTACAAGAAGGAGCGCCCGGAGACGGCGGCCGATGAGATCGTCCGCTGGGCGACTCCGGTCACGTCGTTCCAGCGGACTGCGCTGGAAGACACCGAGCTTGGTGGTGTGCAGATCAAGAAGGGCCAGCGTGTGGTCATGATGTACCGCAGCGCCAACTTCGACGAAGAGGTCTTCGAAGATCCCTTCAGCTTCAACATCATGCGGGACCCCAACCCGCACGTGGGATTTGGCGGAAATGGTGAGCACCATTGCGTGGGGGCCAACCTGGCCCGCATGACCATCAACCTGATGTTCAACGCCATCGCCGACCACATGCCCGACCTCGCGTCGGCGGGTGAGCCCGACAGACTGCGGTCGGGGTGGCTCAACGGCGTAAAGCACTGGGAGGTCGACTTCTGTCCGGCCGGCTACGGACGGGCCAGCTGACGGAAAAGCCCCCGGCACCGCGGCGCCGGGGGCTTTTGGGTAGCTGTTAGATCCGCTCGATGATGGTGCCGGTCGACAGCGCGCCACCAGCGCACATTGTGATCAAAGCCGTTGACTTGTCTGTACGTTCGAGCTCGTGCAGCGCCGTGGTGATCAGGCGGGCACCGGTGCTGCCCACCGGGTGGCCCAGCGCGATCGCGCCACCGTTGACGTTCACGCGGTCGAAGTCCGGCTTGTGCACGGCGGCCCACGACAGCACCACCGAGGCAAAGGCCTCGTTGATCTCGACGACGTCGATGTCGCCGATCTTCATGCCGGCACGGTCCAGCACGCGCTGCGTCGACTGCACCGGTCCGTCCAGGTGGTAGTAGGGCTCGGCGCCAACGAGGGCCTGAGACACGATGCGGGCGCGTGGGCGCAATCCGAGGGCCTTGGCTCGGTCTTCGTCCATGAGCAGTACCGCGGCGGCGCCGTCGGAGATCTGCGAGGAGGTACCGGCTGTGTGAATACCCTCCGGCATAACGGGTTTCAGATTGCCTAGGGATTCAAGGGTGGTATCGCGCAGACCTTGATCCTTGCTGATGGTGAGGGTTTCGCCGGTGGGATTGCCTTCCTTGTCCACCTGAGGGGCATCCAGCGCGGTGATCTCACGGTCGAAGCGCCCCTCGGCCCAAGCCTGCTTGGCCAGTGCCTGCGAACGCACCCCCAGCCCGTCGACGTCGGCGCGAGTAATCCCGCGGCGCTTGGCAATCCGCTCGGCGGCCTCGAACTGATTGGGCATGTCGACATCCCAGGAGGCGGGGCGCGGGATGCCGGTGCCGCCGACGTTGGCGCCGAGCGGGACTCGGCTCATCGATTCGATGCCGCAGGCGATGCCGGTATCGATGGCACCCGAGTAGATCAGGCCGGCGATGAGGTGGTTCGCCTGCTGAGCGCTGCCGCACTGGCAATCGATGGTGGTCGCGCCGGCGGCCTCGGGCAGCCCGGCGTGCAGCCACGCCTGCCGGGTGATGTGTCCGCCCTGCTCGCCGAACTGGGTCACGCAGCCGCCTATTACCTGCTCGACCTCGTGCGGGTCGAGACCGGCACGGGCGATCACCGACTTCTGGATGCTGCCCAGCAGCTCGGCGGGGTGCAGCCCCGCCAGCCATCCACCGCGTTTGCCGATGGGGCTGCGCGTTGCTTCGACTATGACCGGATTACCCATGGAGCTGCTCCTTTGCGCTCTTAACGTTGGCTTCACGGTAGAACACGTTCCAGTCTGGAAGCAATGAGAACGTGTTCTTCCCCCATGCACCACGTTTTGTCTGCGCTGATCGTGTGATTCAATGGGGCTAGAGAGTGTCGTATCTCACTCGGCTCTCACTAGATGCTCTAACAAGATCGTCCCTGAATGACGCCCTGAAAGGCCATAGGAGTTCAACGTGGTGCACCCCAGCCTTCCCGCCGGTTTCGACTTCACCGACCCGGAGATCTACGCAGAACGGCTCCCGATCGAGGAGCTCAAGGAGCTACGGAAGACGGCTCCCATTTGGTGGCAGGAGCAGGCCGACGGCGTCGGCGGCTTCAACGACGGCGGGTATTGGGTCGTCTCCAAGCACAAGGACGTCAAGGAGGTGTCCCTGCGCAGCGATGTCTTCTCCAGCTGGGAGAACACCGCCATCCCGCGGTTCCAGGACGACATCACCCGCGAGGCCATCGAGCTGCAGCGCTACGTCATGCTCAACATGGACGCCCCGCACCACACTCGGCTGCGCAAGATCATCTCCCGCGGGTTCACTCCCCGGGCGATTGGCCGGCTGCGCGACGAGCTGAACGAACGCGCTCAACAGATCGCGAAGAACGCGGCGGCGAGCGGCAGCGGTGACTTTGTCGAGCAGGTGTCGTGCGAGTTGCCGCTGCAGGCCATCGCCGGTCTGCTCGGGGTACCCATCGAGGACCGGGGCAAGCTCTTCAACTGGTCCAACGAGATGACCTCGTACGACGACCCCGAGTTCTCTCACATCGACCCGGCGGCATCGTCGATGGAGATCCTGGCCTACTCGATGGAGATGGCGAAGCAGAAGTCCGAGAATCCCGGCGAAGACATCGTGACCACGCTCATCAACGCTGAGGTCGAGGGGGAGGGCAAGCTCTCCGACGACGAGTTCGGCTTCTTCGTGATCATGCTCGCGGTGGCAGGAAACGAGACCTCCCGCAACTCGATCACGCAGGGCATGATGGCCTTCACCCAGTTCCCGGAGCAGTGGGAGCTGTACAAGAAGGAGCGCCCGGAGACGGCGGCTGATGAGATCGTTCGCTGGGCGACTCCGGTCACGTCGTTCCAGCGGACTGCGCTGGAAGACACCGAGCTTGGTGGTGTGCAGATCAAGAAGGGCCAGCGTGTGGTCATGATGTACCGCAGCGCCAACTTCGACGAAGAGGTCTTCGAGGATCCCTTCAGCTTCAACGTCATGCGTAACCCCAACCCGCACATGGGATTCGGTGGTAGCGGTGCGCATTTCTGCATCGGCGCGAACCTGGCCCGGCTGACCATCAATCTGATGTTCAACGCCATCGCCGACCACATGCCGAACCTGGCTCCGGCCGGCGATCCGAAGCGGTTGCAGTCCGGCTGGCTCAACGGCATCAAGCACTGGCAGGTTGACTTCACCGGCGCCAGCGGCTGCCCGGTTCTGCACTAGAAATTAAAGGGATACGCACGCTATGGATTTCGCTTTCGCAGAGGAGCAGCAGGCTGTCTCCGATGTGGTCGAAGCGGTGCTTGCCGATCGTGAGTTCGTCGGCGTGGTGCCCGAGGTCGGATACGACGACGGATTGTGGCAGTCTCTGGCCGCAAACGGTGTCCTGAACCTCGCCCTACCCGAACGGCTGGGCGGTGACGGTCTCGGCCTGTCCGAGGTATCGGTGGCATTGCGAGTGCTCGGGAAGCACGGCGCATTGACGCCGGCGCTGGCGACGCTCGGATTCGGCGTGGTTCCCCTGGTGGAGCTGGCCTCTGCGGAGCAGCAGGACAGGTTCCTCGATGGCGTCGGATCTGGCGGAATCCTCACCGCGGCGCTCGATGAGCCCGGCGCTGCCCTACCTTCGTCGCCCTCGGTTTCCGCCGTGCGTGATGGGTCTTCGCTGGTGTTGAACGGCCGCAAAATCGGCGTTCAGCATGCCACGGAGGCGAATTGGATACTTGTCACCACCGACAATGGCGTCGTTGTGGTGGCACCTAATACCCCGGGTGTGACGATCGTCCAGACACCGACGGCCAGTAAGGCCGCCGAGTACGCGGTGACATTCGCGGACGCGTCGGTGCCCGATTCGGATGTGCTGGCCGGATCTGTTGAGCGAGTGAACCAGCTTGCCCTAGCGGCGATTGGTTCCTACGCGGATGGATTGGTCTCCGGTGCCCTGCGTCTGACTGCCGACCACGTGTCGAATCGGGTGCAGTTCGGCAAGCCGCTGGCCACCTTCCAGGCGGTCTCGCAGCAGCTGGCGGATGTGTACGTGGTCTCGCGGACGCTGAACCTCGGTGTCACATCTGCGGTGTGGCGCCTCTCGGCGGCCCTTGACGCGACCGAGGATTTGGACGTCGTCGCGTTCTGGATGGCCGCGGAGGCGCAGCGAGTCATGCAAATCTGCCATCACCTTCATGGCGGTCTCGGCGTCGACATCACGTACCCGATGAACCGTTATTACTCGACGATCAAGGACCTGAGCCGCCTGGTCGGCGGGTCCTCCGAGCGCCTGGACGTTCTCGCCGCGGCGCAGGTTTAGGAGCCAGTGATGCTGATTGACCTCACGCCGGAACAGGCGAAGTTGCAAAGCGATCTGCGACAGTATTTTTCGAACCTCGTCACCGCCGATGAGACCCGCGAGATGATGGTCGACCGTCACGGCTCGTCCTATGAGGCCGTTGTGCGCCGGATGGGCCAGGACGGCTGGCTCGGTGTCGGATGGCCCAAGGAGTACGGCGGACACGGATTCGGCTCGCTGGAGCAGCAGATCTTCATGAATGAGGTCATGCGCGCCGACGTGCCGATGCCCCTGGTGACGCTGCAGACCGTCGGCCCGACCCTACAGAAGTACGGCACCGAAGAGCAGAAGAAGAAGTTTCTGCCCGGAATCCTGGCCGGTGAAATCCATTTCGCCATTGGGTATACCGAACCGGAGGCCGGCACCGACTTGGCGTCCCTGCGTACCAGCGCAGTACGCGATGGCGACCACTACATCGTCAACGGTCAGAAGATCTTCACCACCGGTGCCCACCAGGCCCAATACATCTGGCTGGCCTGCCGCACCGACCCCGATGCGCCCAAACATAAGGGCATCTCCATTCTGATCGTCGACACCAAGGACCCCGGCTACTCGTGGACGCCGATCATCACCAATGACGGGGCGCACCACACCAACGCCACCTACTACTCCGATGTGCGGGTTCCAGTGGACATGCTGGTGGGCGAGGAGAACCTGGGCTGGAAGCTCATCACCACCCAGCTGAACCACGAACGCGTTTCGCTGGGCCCATCCGGTCGGATCGCGGGCATGTATGACCGCGTCTACGAGTGGGCCGCCAAGCCGGGGCCCGATGGCGTGGCGCCGCTGGCGCATGAGGATGTGCGTCGAGTCCTGGGTGAGATGAAGGCCGTATGGCGGCTCAACGAGCTGCTCAACTGGCAGGTGGCCTCATCGGGCGACGACATCAGCATGGCCGATGCCGCCGCGACGAAAATCCTGGCCACCGAGTGGATTCAGAAGCTCGGCAGGCTCAGTGAGGGCGCCGTGGGCCGCTATGGCGATCCCGCCGACGCGAACACCGCTGAGACATTGGAATGGCTTGATGCACAGACCAAGCGTCACCTGGTGATCACCTTCGGTGGCGGTGTGAACGAGGTGATGCGCGAGATGGTGTCGACGGCAGGACTGGGCACGCCCAGGGTTCCGCGGTGACCAGCGACTTGCGCGAAGAACGGGCAGATATGAGCGTCGTGGACATCCAAGACGGTTTCTCCGAGATCAAGGCTGACGGCCCGAGCGCCCCGCGTGTGGCGCGGGATCCGGTGAACCAGGCCATGATCAACAACTGGGTCGAGGCGATGGGAGATCGTAACCCCATCTACGTCGACGAGGAAGCCGCCCGTAGTGCGGGTCATCCTGGCATCGTCGCGCCGCCGGCGATGGCACAGGTCTGGACCATGGCCGGGTTGTACGGTGAGCGCTCCGGAGACGACCCGTTGGGCCGGGTGATGGAGCTCTTGGATGCGGCGGGCTACGAGTCAGTGGTCGCCACCAACTATGAGCAGATCTATCACCGTTATCTGCAGCTGGGTGAGCAGGTCACCACCACCAATGAAGTGACTGAGGTCTTCGGGCCGAAGCAGACAGCACTCGGTGAGAGCTGGTTCATCAACATCCACGCCGAGTGGCATGTGGGTGATGAGCTTGTCAATGAAATGAACTGGCGCATCATGAAGTTCCGGCCGGGCGCTAAGAAGTCGGCCAACGTACCGGAGGATCTCGATCCGTCGAAACTGATGCGTCCATCGTGGTCGCGGGACAGCGCGTACTTCTGGGAGGGCGTTGCGGAGCACGAGCTGCGGCTGCAGAAGCGCCCCGACGGTTCCTTGCAGCATCCACCGATTCCGGCGGTGTGGCAGGACCACAGGGACCCGGTGGCGCCGTCCGACTATGTCGTGGCCAGCGGCCTCGGCACGGTGTACAGCTACGTGATACACCACGCTCCTCAGGTGCCGGGGCGCACACTGCCTTTCGTGATCGCGCTGGTGGAGCTCGAAGAGGGTGCTCGGATGCTGGGCGAGCTTCGAGGGGTGTCACCCGACGAGGTTCAGATCGGGTTGCCGGTTCAGGTGACGTATTTGGACTTCCCGGCCGAGGGTGAGAATCCGGCGTGGACCCTGTACGCATGGGAGGCTGCGTGACTACCGTTGGCGAGAAGCTGCCCGAACTGAAACTCGAGGGCACTCCGACGTTCATTGTGTCGACCGCACTGGCGACGCGTGACTTTCAGGACGTGCATCACGATCGGGACCTGGCGCAGGCCAAGGGATCCAAGGACATCTTCATCAACATCCTGTCCGACACCGGTCTGGTCGAGCGGTTCGTCACCGACTGGGCCGGACCTTCCGCGCGGGTGAAATCCATATCCCTGCGTCTGGGTGTGCCGTGGTATGCGTACGACACCACGGTGTTCTCGGGCGAGGTGATCGCCGTCGAGGACGGCGTGGTGGAAGTGGATGTGGTGGGTAACAACAGCCTTGGCGCGCATGTCACTGCCAAGGTCAAGCTGGCAATGGGACCTGAAGGGAACACCGAGTGAGCTTGTCGGGTAAGGCCCATATCGCGGGCATCGGTGCCACCGACTTCTCGAAGAAGTCGGGGCGATCGGAGCTGAGGCTGGCGGCCGAGGCAGTGCTCGATGCGCTCGAGGACGCGGGTCTGTCCCCTGGAGAGGTCGACGGCTTGGTCACCTTCACCATGGACTCCAATCTGGAGACCGCGGTCGCTCGTTCGACGGGCATCGGTGAGCTGAAGTTCTTCAGCCAGATCGGTTACGGCGGCGGGGCTGCCGCGGCGACGGTCCAGCAGGCCGCGTTGGCGGTTGCCGCCGGTGTCGCGGAAGTCGTTGTCGCATATCGCGCATTCAACGAGCGCTCGGAGTTCCGGTTTGGTCAGGTGATGACAGGACTGAGCTCGACCGCCGACTCGCGAGGCGTGGAGTACAGCTGGTCGTACCCGCACGGGCTGAGCACCCCCGCTGCCTCGGTGGCGATGATCGCCCGCCGGTACATGCACGAATATGGCGCTACCAGTGCTGATTTCGGCGCGGTGTCGGTGGCGGACCGTAGGCATGCCGCCACCAACCCGAAGGCGTTCTTCTATGGCAAGCCGATCACCATTGAGGACCACCAGAATTCGCGGATGATCGCCGATCCGGTGCGGCTGCTGGATTGCTGCCAGGAGAGCGATGGCGGGGTGGCGATCGTAGTCACCACCCCGGAGCGGGCGAAAGATCTCAAGAACCGGCCGGTGGTCATCGAGGCCGCAGCCCAGGGTTCCAGTGACGACCAGTTCACCATGTACTCGTACTATCGGGACGAGCTCGGGCTGCCCGAGATGGGTCTGGTCGGTCGGCAGCTGTGGGGCCAATCAGGCTTGACTCCCAACGATATTCAGACCGCAATCCTGTATGACCACTTCACCCCGTACACGCTGCTGCAGCTCGAAGAGTTGGGCTTTTGCGGTAAGGGTGAGGCCAAGGATTTCGTCGCCAACGGTGCTATCGAACTGGGCGGCAAGCTGCCGATAAACACGCATGGCGGTCAGCTCGGCGAGGCGTACATCCACGGTATGAACGGCATCGCCGAGGGTGTGCGTCAGCTGCGCGGAACGTCGGTCAACCAGGTGCCGAACGTCGAGCACGTCCTCGTCACCGCCGGCACCGGTGTGCCGACCTCCGGCCTCATTCTGGGGTAGGCCACGCGCATACTTTTCGCCCGTGTTCTGTGGTTACTCTCCAGGACTTGTCGGCCCCGCATTGGACGCCTCAGCCCGCGCGACTGACCTCGCTCATGGGCGGTGTGGAATATGACGGCAATCAGCATGGGTCAAAACCGTCGCCACTGGCTGATCGTGCGTGCCGTCGCGGGGGACTACCCCGATGATGTGGTGCGACGCGGACTCACCCGGGCAGCGTGACCGCTGGTCCATTGGGCGGGTGGGGGTTGCCGTACGCGGCCTGCGCGGGGCCGGGCAGATCGGAGCTGGCCGCTACTTGCGTCAAGGAGCACCGGTTGTCGCCGTACGCAGCGGGGGCGTTCGGGCGGGTGTCATTGGGGATTTCGTCGGGCTTGCCCGCGACGACGAAATATTCGGTGCCAATGTCGAAGCTGCGTCCGCAGGACGGCCCGAAGTTCTCCACCTTGACCGTGGTGGTGGAGCCGACGTCACCCTTGTAGACCTCACGAACAGCAAATTGGTAGATCGTGCGGCCGGTGTCCGGATCGCTGATCAGCTGTGTGTCAGTAGGCGTTCCGACAAAGATCGCTTGTGCATGCCCCAGCCATTCCTTCACGGAGGCGGCGTCCCTACGTACGTCGACGCACGAGCAAGCGCAGGCAACGCCAGGCGACAGCGCGGTGGAGGCGGCGATACCACTGGCTGTGAGCGCGAAAATGGCGGCAGAGGAGCTTATCCATCGAAGCATGAGCAAATTATGCCCCGTGGTATTGGCGAGGGTAACCATATGTAGAGATTTCACACAGGAAATATGCATGTGGTTACTGGCGTTGCGGGAAGTTTCTATGTGTAGGTGAGCTCCACGTCGGCCAGCGCCGGGGCGTCCGGCTGATCGGAGCGATCAGCCACGACTGCAGAGATCAGCAGCTTGCCGCCTTCATTCCAGATGCGGGTCTTGAGCGTCTCGCCCGGGAACACCACACCCGCGAACTTCGCGGCATACGACGTCACCCGCGAGGCATCCCCGTCGAGCGCGGCGTCGACGGCCGCCTTGCACACCACGCCATAGCTACACAGCCCGTGCAGGATCGGACGGGGGAATCCTGCCGCCGCCGCGAAGGCAGGGTCGGAGTGCAGCGGGTTGCGGTCTCCGCAGAGCCGGTACAGCAGCGCCTGCTGCGGAAGAATGTGGGTGGACACCTCGAGGTCCGGCGCGCGCTCGGGGGCCCCGCCGGCAGACGACGGTCCGCGCTCTCCGCCGAAGCCACCCTCGCCCCGCGCGAAGATCGACCGACGGATCGTCCAGAGAGGCCCCTGGTTATCGGAAGTTGTTGTCTCCGTGACAATGACGGCAGCCTTACCCTTGTCCCAGATCTCCACGATCTTGCCCTCGGAGCGGGCGGAGCCCGACGGGGGTAACGGCCGGTGCGCGGTCACCTGCTCGGTGCCGTGCAGGATCTTGGCGAGGTCGATCTCGATACCCGGGAACGACACCTTGGGTGGCTCCACCGCGTGGAAACCGGAAGCTACGGTCGCGAACGTCGGCAAGACCTGCGGGGTCTTGTCTTGCAGGTAGCGCAGTTCGGTCTCGCTCACTGGATCGGAACCCGCTCCGATCGCGAGGTGATACAGCTGCACATCGGACGCGGTCCATGAGAATTCGGCGGGCTCGACGGCGGCGCCCAGGGCGATATCGACGTTGATAGGCATGAGCCCGACCCTACTTTCCGGCGATATCGAGTGCGGCGAGGTAACCCCACGTCATGGCCGGGCCAATGGTCGCGCCCGGACCGGCGTAGGTGTGACCCATCACCGGGGTGCTGACATTGCCTGCGGCGTAGAGACCGTCGATGACGCTGTTGTCATCGCGCAGCACCCGGCCCCGCACGTCGGTGCGTACGCCACCCTTGGTACCCAGGTCGCCAGGTACCATCTTGGCCGCGTAGAAGGGGCCCTTCTTGAGCTCGCCCAGATTTGGATTCGGCTTGTTAGTCGGGTCGCCGTAGTAGCGGTCGTAGGCGCTCTTGCCGCGGCCGAAGTCCTCATCGGTACCGCTGCGAGCGAAGCCGTTGAACCGTTCGACGGTCTGTACCAACGCGTCCACGGGCAAATTGGTCAGTTCTGCTAACCCCTCGATGGTGTCGGCCTTGACGATGACGCCCGACTCGATCCATTTGCTCGGAATCTTTTGCCCCGGCTGCAATCCGGCGAAGATGTATCGGTTGCGGTATTCCTGGTCGAAGAGCAGCCATGCGGGCAGGTTTTCGCCCGGGCCGGGGCCCTGGCCGTACGTGCCGCCATACATGCGATGGGTGGCTTCGACGTAGGGCAGCGACTCGTTCATGAACCGCTTGCCGGACGCGTTGACGATGATGGATCCGGGGGAGTTGCGCTCCGACAGCGCGAACCACGGCCGGCCCACCAGCGGAACCGTTGGGCCCCACCAGGAGTCCTCCATGAACTCCAGTGCAGCGCCCAGCTTTTCGGCCGCCAGGATGCCGTCGCCGGTATTGGCCTTGGCTCCAACGGTCCAATCGGCGGTGATGGGGGCACGCTGGTACTTCACGCGCATCTGCTCGTTGTGTTCGAACCCACCGGAGGCGAGAATGACGCCGCGACGTCCTCTGATAAGGGTGGGCTCGGATGCTTCTGGAGCGCCCGTTTCGCGTACGTAGACGCCCTTGACGGTGCCGTTCTCGATGTAGAGATCAGTCAGCGCGGTATTCAGCTTCACCGGAACACCGGCGTCGCGCAGACCAATACGCAGCGCTGCCGACAGCGCCCGTCCCATGCCGACGAGCTTCTTGCCGGTGCCCTGCGCCCAGAAGGTGCGTACGCCCACGCGCAGGCTGCGCAGCACGCCCCGCGGGTGACGTTTGAGCTGGTTCAACCGCACGTAATCCTGTTGGCGCACCACGACATTCAGCGGAACCTTGCCGTACGGCGGCTCCAGGTGGGGCAGTTCGTCGCCAAGCTTCTTGGCGTCGAACGGCTTGGGCTCCACCGAGCGGCCGGCCGAGCGTCCGCCCGGGGCCTCGGGATAGTAGTCAGAGTAGTTGGGCACCCAGTCGAGCTTCAGCGGCGAGTTCGCTAACACGAACGAAAGCATCTCCGGGCCGCGATCCAGGTAGGTGTCGATCTTCTCGCGGGGGACGACATCGCCGATGATGTTGTAGAGGTACTCGCGGGCTGCCTGGGGTGTGTCGGTCTGGCGGGCCTTCTTGAGCACCTCGTTGTTGGGGATCCAGACGCCGCCACCGGAACGGGCGGTGGATCCGCCGAAGTGGGCGGCCTTTTCGATCAGTACGGTGCTCAGTCCGTTGTGTGCCGCGGTGAGCGCCGCCACCATGCCGGCGCCACCACTTCCGACGACGACGACGTCGTACTCCTGCTCAGTCATGTAGAACACGTTATAGAATTGAGGCGGCCCGGCGCTACCGGCGCTGGCCTGTGGTTTCACCGCCCGGACACTTTGATGTTGCGGTGAAAACAGAAACTTGTTGCTGTTTTGGCTATATCACGTTAAGGGAGGCCCAGTGCCGGGTGATGTCGAGGTGCCCGCGGTGCCTTCCCCAGATGTCGTCATCGTCGGATACGGGGTGGCGGGGGCGTCGGCCGCGCTGGCAGCACTGGAGCGCGGGGCGTCCGTGGTGATCCTGGAGCGATTCGACGGCGGCGGAGCTTCGGCCATTTCAGGGGGCATTTACTACGCCGGCGGCGGCACCAATATCCAGCGCGACGCGGGTGTCGAGGACACCCCGGAGCTGATGCTGGAGTACCTGCAGCTTGAGGTCGGGGACGCGGTGAAGCCCGAGACGCTGCAGAAATTCGTCGACGGCAGCGTCGATACTCTGGATTGGCTGCAAGGTTACGGAGTTCCGTTCGAAGGTTCGCTGGCTCCGTTCAAGACTTCGTACCCCACCAACGACTACTACCTCTACTTTTCCGGCAGTGAATCCTCTGGCATGGCACGTGCCGTCACCACGCCCCGTCAGCGCGGGCATCGGGCGTTCGGTCGGGGCGTGTCCGGCAAGGCGTTGTTTGCACCGTTGGCGGCCTCCGCGGAACGTTTGGGCGCCGACGTGTGGCGGCAGACCCGGGTCACGGGGCTGATCGTCGAAGACGGTCGCGTCGTCGGGGTGCGCGGGGTAACGCTGAAGGATGCGCCGGGCTGGGTCCGCCGGCTGTATTCGCGGCTCACGCACTATGCGACCAAGCCGGGCATCTACTATCCGCCGATGCGAAAGGCGTTGGAGGGGCCCGCCTATGCGTTGGAGCGTCGGTTTGCCTCGCCATTCGAGATCCGCGCCAACGACGGGGTGGTGCTGTCTTCCGGTGGGTTCATCGCCAATCGTGAGCTGGTGGAGCGGTATGCCCCGGCGTACCAGGACGGGTTGCAGCTGGGCACCGCTGGCGACGACGGCACCGCGTTGACGCTCGCGGAACCATTGGATGCCGCCACCGGGCACCTCGGCGAGATCTCGGCATGGCGTTTTATCGTGCCGCCGGCCGCGTTCCTGGGCTCGCTGTTGGTGGATGCGAAGGGCCAGAGGATGGTTGACGAATCGCGATATGGCGCCGCGCTGGGCAAGGCGATTGTGCAGCAGGCCGGCGGGGTTGGATATCTGGTGGCGGACAAGGCGTTGGTGAAGCGGGCCCGGCAGCAGCTGGGTTCGCAGACGCTGTGGTTCCAGCGGGTCCAGGCAGAGGCATTCCTCAACGTGGGACGCAAGAAGGCCGGATCCATCGGAGCGTTGGCGGCCAAGGCGGGTATCGATCCGGAACTGTTGGCGCGCACCGTGTCCGAACATAACCGGGCCATCGCGGACGGCACTCCGGACCCGTTCGGGAAGCCCGACGACATCCGAGTCCCCATTGAGCAGGGACCGTTCTATCTGTTCAACGTGTCCATCAAGACCAACATGTTGAATCCATGTCCCATGCTGACTCTTGGCGGGCTGGTCGTCGACGAGGAGACTGGTGCCGTGCAGACCACATCGGGCGCGGCGATCCCGGGGCTCTATGCCGCCGGGCGCGCGGCGGTGGGTATCTGCTCCAATTCGTATGTGAGCGGATTATCCCTGGCCGACTGCGTCTTCTCCGGGCGTCGGGCCGGGACCGAGACTGGGAGACACGTAGATGCTTAGTTCCGAAGTTCGCGACGCCATCGCCGCTGATCTGGCCGAGGCCGAGCGCACCAGGGTGGCCATCGCGCCGCCCACCGACACCTACCCGGATTTCGGTGTGGTCGACGCCTATGAGATCCAGCTCATGAACATTCGCTCCCGCCTAGCGGACGGAGCCAAGGTCGTGGGGCACAAGGTAGGCCTATCGTCCGAGGCGATGCAGAAGATGATGGGTGTCCACGAGCCGGACTACGGGCACCTGTTGGCCGATATGGAGTTGTTCGAGGATGTCGCGGCCTCGGCGTCCAAGTTCCTCTTCCCGCGGGTCGAGGTGGAGGTCGGATTCATCCTGGCCGCCGACTTACCTGGTGAGGACTGCACCGAGGACGATGTGCTGGCGGCGACGGCGGCGTACGTGCCATCCATCGAGGTGGTGGACAGCCGAATCACTAACTGGCAGATCAAGATCTGTGACACCATCGCGGATAACGCCTCGTCGGCCGGATTTGTCATTGGCAAGCAACGTGTTTCGCCGAAGGATATCGACATCAAGTCGATCGATGCGGTGCTCACCTGCAACGGTGAGAAGCTGGCCGAGGGCAGAAGCGATGCAGTGCTGGGCAATCCGGTGACCTCAGTGGCGTGGCTGGCACGCAAGGTGGCCTCGTTCGGGGTTCGTCTGCGGGCCGGAGATGTAGTGCTGCCGGGTTCGTGCACACGCGCGTTCGATGCGCATCCGGGGGACGAGTTTTTGGCCGAGTTCGCCGGACTTGGTTCGGTCCGTTTGGCTTTTGAATAGGCGAGGTAGAGGAGACATGGTGAACAGGCAGCCTAAAATTCAGGCAGCGATCGTCGGTTCGGGAAACATCAGCACCGATCTGCTGTACAAGTTGCAGCGATCCGAGTGGCTCGAGCCACGATGGATGATCGGCATCGACCCCGAGTCTGAAGGTCTCAAGCGCGCCCGTGGCTTCGGTCTGGAAACCTCGCATGAGGGTGTGGACTGGCTGCTGGCGCAGGACGAGAAGCCCGATCTGGTGTTCGAGGCGACCTCAGCGTACGTGCACAAGGCCGCCGCACCGCGGTACGCGGAGGCCGGGATCCGGGCGATTGACCTGACCCCTGCCGCGGTGGGTCCGGCCGTGGTGCCCCCCGCGAATCTGCGTGCGCACCTCGATGCTCCGAACGTCAACATGATCACTTGCGGCGGCCAGGCAACGATTCCGATTGTTTACGCGGTGAATCGGGCGCTCGTCGCCCAAGGAAGCCAGGTGCCCTACGCGGAAATTGTCGCCTCCGTCGCGTCTGTCTCGGCGGGGCCGGGCACACGCGCCAACATCGACGAGTTCACCAAGACCACATCTAGGGGTGTGGAGGTGATCGGTGGTGCAAAGCGCGGCAAGGCCATCATCATCCTGAACCCGGCAGACCCACCGATGATCATGCGCGACACCATCTTCTGTGCTATTCCGGAGGACGCGGACCGGGATGCGATCGCCGCGTCGATCCATGATGTGGTGAGCCAGGTGCAGCAGTACGTTCCCGGATACCGGTTGCTCAACGAGCCGCAGTTCGATGAGCCGTCGGTGGTCAACGGCGGCAACCACGTCGTCACCACCTTCGTAGAGGTGGAGGGCGCCGGTGACTTCCTGCCGCCGTATGCCGGAAACCTGGACATCATGACCGCGGCCGCGACCAAGGTCGGCGAGGAAATCGCCAAAGAACTTCTATCAGCGAAGGTTTCGTAATCATGGGTACGGACACCAGCACTCAGCTTTTGGGCACCGACGGCATCTTCTTCGACGCCGCCTGGGACGTTCGGATCACCGACACGTCGCTGCGTGACGGCTCGCACCACAAGCGGCACCAGTTCACCGCCGATGAGGTGCGGGCGATCGTCGCAGCCCTCGACGGTGCCGGGGTGCCAGTCATCGAGGTGACGCACGGTGACGGTCTGGGTGGATCGTCGTTCAACTACGGGTTCTCTAAAACCCCTGAACAGGAACTGATCAAGCTCGCCGCGGAAACCGCGACGAATGCCAAGATTGCCTTCCTGATGCTGCCGGGTGTAGGCACCAAGGAAGACATCATCGAGGCGCAGGGTAACGGTGGATCCATCTGCCGCATCGCGACCCACTGCACCGAAGCCGATGTGTCTCTTCAGCACTTTGGGCTGGCGCGCGAGCGAGGGCTGGAAACCGTTGGCTTCTTGATGATGTCGCACACCATCTCGCCGGAGAAGCTGGCCAAGCAGGCCCGGATCATGGCCGACGCCGGATGCCAGTGCGTGTATGTGGTCGACTCCGCAGGCGCGCTGGTTCTCGACGGCGTGGCGGACCGTGTTGCCGCGGTCGTAGCTGAACTCGGTAACGACGCGCAAGTTGGTTTTCATGGGCATGAGAACCTGGGGCTCGGTGTTGCCAACTCGATCGAGGCGGTGCGCGCCGGTGCCAAGCAGATCGATGGCAGTACAAGGCGTTTCGGTGCCGGCGCGGGCAATGCTCCGGTCGAGGCACTGATCGGCGTCTTCGACAAGATCGGTGTGAAGACGGGTATTGACTTCTTCGATATCGCCGACGCTGCTGAAGAGGTTGTGGCGCCCGCGATGCCGGCCGAATGCCTGCTGGACCGCAACGCGCTGATCATGGGCTACAGCGGGGTGTACTCCAGTTTCCTCAAGCACGCCATCCGGCAGGGGGAGCGGTACGGGGTGCCCGCGCACCAGCTGCTACACCGGGCTGGTCAGCGCAAGCTCATTGGTGGGCAGGAGGATCAGCTCATCGACATCGCGCTGGAGATCCAGCGGGAAAACGCGGCGAAGGGGTAGGTCAGCGGGCTCGGTAGCCGTCGCTTGCGATTGTCAGGACGAACTGGCCGGGGGCTTCAAGGTCATTGATGTACGCGCGCAGGCCGTTGAAAATATTGAAAGTGATCAACGGGGAGCGGCCTCGGTGCCCGGGCCGAGGTTCGCGGGACGCGCCGTTGAGTGGGGCAGATAGGGCCGTGTGAGGAAGTGCGCGCCGTCCGACCTCGGCCTCGGTGACGGCGAGATTGACAGGCGCCGTGATCACGTATGTCTCATAACCTTTGACGGTGGGCTCCTGCCAGTCCAAGTGCCAACCGGAAGTGGTATCGCCGATCCGGCAACCCAGGTACTCGCTCCAACGATCTATTGCTGCAAGGGTGTACTCGGCGACGCTAAGAACCTCCTTGCGGGAGAGTTCCGTCCGCCGCGGCTCGTCGGGATAGATGAGCGGTTCGCGTTCATCCGCCGGATTCAGCGGCCAGTGGCTGACATAGCGGCCGGGGTACGTGCCGACATTGCGATAGCGGCCGAAGTAGCGCGGCGATACGACGCGGAGGGTGTCGTATGGATCCGCTTGATTGAGGCGTTCGATTCTGGAGCGAAATCCGTAAGGCCCAGGTGCCCAGTTCATGGTGGTCGCATCGCCAACATCGGAAATCGGATACCGACTGTAGATAGGTGACAGGATGGTGCCTTCTAAGCGGAACCGGTTGACGCTGTCTCGGGGCATCCTTACGGAACTCGTTACATAGAAGCCGTTCTTGTCGCCATAGGCGTCGAACGCCCGCTGATGTCCGCCGCCCAGCGCGGTCTGGGCCTGATCCAGGCGCAGGAAGGTCTCAGTCGGTCTGGTCCCTTCGCGCGACAGTGCTTCCATGATTTCGCGCGTGAGCTGCACACCGAACGCGGTGGCGGAATTCGCCTGGCGCCAAGTGAGCCAATGCCGGGATGACACCTCACCCGCGGCGCAGCCCGGTAAGTCGACAACCGGGATGGGCACCGGACGCTTAGGTGGAAGGTTACGGGTCTGGGCCCACAGCCATTCACCAAAGCCGAATTGGCCCCATGGCTTGCTCATGCGGTGACCGTCACATCGGGGCGGTAGTGCCGCAACCATGTGCCGATAGTGCCACGCGTCCAATCATTTTCGAACTCGTTAGGGAAGATGACGGCTTGGACTGCTTGGAATGTCTGTCCCTTGCGTAGTTTCGAGCCGGAGTTACGGTCGTGGGCTTTGAGGATTGCGTGCGGGGCACCAGGGAGGGGACTTAATGTGCCCTCGCCAATGATGCCCGCCACGAATGCGGTGCTTGCGGTGGATACGGCTGCGTTGGCCATGGCATTGAGGGGCCCGCCGATGAATCGCATCGTGCCCGAGGACAAAGCCGAGTTGTGCGTTTCAATTCGGGCGACTGCGCTCCAGGGGATCTCGATAGCAACTGCGTTGTCGAGGCGCTGCAACCCGCTGGGAGACAGTATGAGACGCGTCTGCGTGCCGTACTGGCCCGTGAGTTGGGCATGCTTGCGGGTATACATCAGATATGGCACGGCAACCGCTGCGATAAATCCGCCGATGAAGGAGATGGCAGCGACAGTCGGGAACATCAGGCCGAGTGTCACCGCCACTACGAGCCACGACACAACACCGGCCATGATCAACAAGGGGATTCCTCGCTTGAGCACCTCAGTGGGCTCAAGGATGCACCGAAGTTCTACCGGTTGATCAAAGTTCATTGGCGTTTTCCTACTTCACAAGACCAAGGTCAGATCGTGTGACGACCGCCCAGTCGTCGTTATCGTTGATGAGCTGCACGCCGGAGAGGGCCGGAGTTTCAGCGACCATGCCTACGATGGCGTCCCAGCTCATCCCGCCATACGCGTATCCCGTGCGGATCCTGTTGGTGTAAGCCTGCACAAGTCCGTCGACACCGCCGGCCGATGAGGTGATGAGTGTGGGTTGTTCGGATTCTGATGATGGCGGTGTCAATCGCACGAAAAGTTCCCTGTCATTCAACCGTCGCTGTAGCGCCGAGAACCACTCTGCCCGTGGGTGATCCGCTGATTCGGCGATCAGCGATTCGATTGTGTCGGCGGGTTTGTTCATGCTCGGCAGAAGGTCCAAGATGGCGGCGATCTGGCCCTTTCGGATCGGTACCCGACTGCCCTGGATGTTCTTGACGATCAGCCACTCGACGGGCGGTATTTTCGACGCCAGATCCAGGACAGTTCGCCATGGTGCGCCAGCGAATTGTTTCCACAGCTCGGGATGCGTTTTCGAGGGGTATGCCACCAATGCGTACGTTCCGTCAGCCATCTCCAGTAGCGGGGTATTGATCTGCTCTTCCCCATCAACGTCCTTGATATCAACGGAATAGAAGAGCTCGTGATCGTCGAGGGCGAGGAACAGCTCACTGGCCAACTGCTGGTCCTGGGTTGTGGCTGCACGCGTGATGAGTTCCTCGATGCCGTTCGCTGGACTCATCTCAGTTCACTCCCCTCACGCGCTGCGCGAACCTGCTCGCGAATACGTACGCCGTCTCCGATGGGGGCGCCGAGGTGGATGCTTGATCGACTATGCCGTCATCGGCGACCAGGAAAACCATTCGTCCGATGGCGATTTGGCCGTCGGCTACCGGAGTGAACACCTGCCATCCCATATCCAGCCGGTCGGCAACGAGGCGGTCCAGCGGGTAGTTGGTGGTATTGATCTGGTTGATCCGGCAGAAGTTGACGACAAGCTCCTTGGCCGTGCTCTGGTCGATCGGGGGGTAGTACGGAAGGAGCACATCGGTGGCATCGAGCTGTGCGAGCGCCTCCGCGATGTCGAATGATCCGGGCACACCGTCCAGGAACAGCCGCGTGAGGTGACTTTCGGAGGCGATGCGTGCCGCGGCGGCGCGCACGAGATCGATTGCGGCGTAATGATTCCTGTCGGAAGGCTCGACGCCGATGCGCCGCAGGATGCTCTTAATCAGGTTGGCGGTGGTTTCGGTCGTCCACACGCCCGGGACACCGCGGGCAATCTCATCGGTTGGCTTCCAAGGGGTTTCGCTCTGGGTGAGCGGACGAGCCTCCGGCAGATCAGAGCGGTACCAATGTTGTCCGTCCCACCAGTAGCAGAACGACAGCAGGCCGTTGGCGGTACGGGGGTCCAGGTAGAGGTTGTGCACCCAAGATGGCGCGTTCCGATACAGGTCCGGCCAAGCGATGGCGCCCTTGTATGCAGCAGAGAGGAGTTGAGAGTCATTGCTGCCGCCGGACAGAACACCCCGGTTGCCGGGCAGGCGCGAGAGTGTGCAGCCGCCGTTGTCACCCAGATACAGCTGAAAGGCAGGATCGGCGCGAGGACCAACCGGGGCGTCGGAGCCACGGCAGAGGGCGGATAGCACGGCAACGCGCGCCCATATTTTGGCGAAAGAAGGGATTTCGTCATCGGATTGGCGGGCATCGCTGACGGCTATGGCGCGGGCCCTGGCCTGGGCGGCGGTGCGCATCTGTTGGCCTTCGTTGCCCATGTAGGCGAGCAGCCACAGCGGTGCGTCTGGACGCGGAAATTCCTCGAAGTCACGCAGATATGCCTCGGGGGGCAGGCGTAGCTCGACGGGAATTTCGTTGTCACCGTAGTCGAATGCGACCTGGAGGGCGCCGGAACTGTCGCAGTCAAACATCAGGCGAAGCCAGGGACCGCGTTCGGTGATGCTGATCAGGCGATGGGTGCGGATCGGGTCGATGACATCTGAAGTGATGGGCATCCGTACAGCGCCGTCAGGTGTCGTGACGACAATACTCGCGATCTCTTGGCCACCGGCGAAGCTGAATGCGCCATGCAGACTTTCCCACCCTGCGGGCGCGGCTTGAGCGATCGACTGAACGACCTGCTCGACGAGAGCTTTGGGATCTTGGCCCGAGGGCGCTGGTTCGACGTCGACGCTGATACCCGCCTTGGTCAAGGAGTCGGCTGCGTAGCGGGTCGGATCGAACTGTTGGGGCTCGGTCATCGGCCACTCTTCCTCGTTTTGTCATTCCGCATGGACAGCCAATTGGTCGAATCTGACGAATGCGTATTTGGGTGTCCCAGGAACAAAAACTCGCAAAGTAAGGGTTGGGTTCGGTTCGTCATCGAGAACAACTACCTCAGTAGCGCCTGCTGGTAGATCGGCTGGCCAGCCCGCGTCGTCCGTTGGCTCGTGGGTGAGCAGCTTCGCGGTCCGGGCCCTAAGGCCCGTCTGATCGACGAGTACTTGTTGCCAAGGCTCAGTGCGATCCAGTTTACCGTCGCCGAATAGTTGAAACGCGCGGTCGGCGAGATCCGACTGATTCTCGGGCGTCATGTCCCAAGCCTCGGCATCCAGATCGTAGAACAGGTGGAGGGTCCCGTTTGCGGAATTCCTCTCGACAGTCACGGCTGCGGCATTCCAAAGGTTATCGACAGGCAGCCCCTCTTCTTTCCGAAGCTCTTCGACGATGCCCGTAATTGATCCGTGACAAGTGGTAGAGCCGGAATACCAATTCCGATTGGAAAAACGGAACCCGGACGAGCTTACAACCCTATCTCCGACATGCAAGAAGAATGCATATCGGTCCCACGGTTTTTCATTTAGTCGGGGATCTGACTGCAGGAGTTCGACTATCCTGTCTATATCAGTTTGACTCATCCTGAATTCCATCCCTGTCGAGTTCGATAGGTTTCTTTAACTTCTTGATTATCTGGTCCACAGTGAGGCGTTTAAATTTCTGGCCACCAGTATTATCGAACTTCTTCTGATTGAAGTAAATTTCAGTATCAGTACCCGCCTTGTTGACGGCATACTCCACTGAGACCGTATCAGGCCGCTCCGACGGTGGATTCAGGTCGATGCGCGCGTATACCTCGCCGCCTTGCTGGATGAAAGCGGCCCATTCGTTCTCCATGGTCTTAAAAGCGCCACGGTTGAAGTTGGCATCCTGCGGGAACAGATTTGCGAACTCTTGATCGAGGGTGAAACGAAATGCGGACATATGGCCGGCATCGTCTCCGTCATGGCCTGAACTAACTTCTCCCTGTGCACGCGTTTCGCTGGTGGGCCTCTCAGGCACAGGATCAAAAGTCTGTCGGTGTAGAAAGTCCACCCGAGCAGGATGGCCGTCCACGAGAGTGAATACCGCGGTGTTTCGTCCTACCGTGACTTCGATTTCTCTGACCTGGGAGGTGGGGAAATCTCTGTGGGCACCGCGCTCAAAATCACGCTCGATTCGTGTGCGGTGCACGTGTGTCGTGTCGGGGTGGTTCATGATGTCAGCCTTGGCAACCCCAGGCTCACCTAGATGCGAGTCCCATGCATAGTGGCGCTCTGTGACTCCTGGCCGTACGTCACGGGTCGTATGTGGCTCACCTGGACCATTGTCGAGCATGTAACGCTTGGGTGTCTTCTGTCTGTCGCTTGACTCGTCAGAGTCGGCGTTTACGTCATCGTGGGTTTCATCGCGATGGTCACTGCTTGAACGCTCAGGTTCACCTCGTGGGGGATGTGCATGATCCCGCGTGGAGTTGCTGGATGGGCTGCCCTCTCGAATTTGGGGTAGTTGTCCCGGGTTCTCCGGGTCGATCCCCAATCCCTCGTTGACGCTCTTCCGGCTAGAGGTGGACTTTTCGACTATCCGCTCGAACAGATCGCGGCCTTCGCGTCCTTCCGCTGCATACCGCCGGACGACGTCGTCCCAGGAATGGTTGGGGTTTTCTCGGTTTAGCTTCGCCGCTCCATCGCGGTCAGCCATCAATTCGCGTGCCCACGTGCGTAGCTCGTTACGCATGCGGGCCATCGCGCGAGCGCGACTTTCCGGGTCTACGCCTCGCGCGACCATGTCGTCGTGTAACGCGCGCATTCGTTGCTCGCCATTGAGGTACACGGTGCGGGTCTCGTGTCCGGATAGAGACCCCGGATGGTATCCAGGCAGTTCCAATTGATTTGAGATGTGATCGGAGGGATAGACAGCTTCGTCGAGGTGTGACTGTTCCTGCTGTTCGGTGATGTCATCTTCTCGAGCCGGACGTGGTTCGGGACCCTCGTGAGTCTCGTTGGGCTGAGACCATAGAGGTCCGGCCTCGTCGCTGGACACGAGTGGCGTCGTTTCCTGACCGTTCCCAAATTCGGCGGGGCGATCGCCGATCATCTCCGTCGGACGGTTCAGGTCGATATCGGCGGGGCGAGCCTGACTGATGTCAGCCGGTCTGTCAGCATCGAGATCGACCAGCCTGTTTCGGTCAATGTCGGTTGTTTGGGTGTGATCGATTTCCGGCGGTACCTCGTGAATATCGTTTGTTCCCTCGGTGACCTGAGCCAGGTTCGGGTAGTCAATCTCCGGTGTATTCCGTAGACCGGTGTCAGGGATCTCATCGGTCTTCGGATAGGTGATCTCAGGTGAGTCCGTCTTGCCGATGTGGGGTATCTCGTCGCCGCTGTCCGGGTATTTGACGGTCAGCGGATTGTCTTGTCCGACATTGGCTATTTCGTCGGACCTAGGGTAATGGAAACCGTCCTCGGGTGTCCGGCCGCGTTCCGTTTCGAGCGCGGTCTGGCCGATGCGCTGATGGTCGGTCGAGCGCTCGGCGTGGGCCGCGAACTCGTGCGGATTCATCGGGTGGGTCGGGGTGCCGTCTTCGTGGAACGTCGCGATGTCTGCGTGCGTGACGCGGTCGAGATCCCTTGGTGGCCATAGGTGTGTGCCACCTGTCTGGCGATCGACCACGAGCGGGCGCGCGGGGTCATCCGGGTTCGGTTTGACGAGAAAGGTGTGCGCACCCGGGTGTCCCTCGGACAGGCCCGCGCGGTCGTAGGTATGCACCACGACAACCTGCTCGCCGCGCTGTGTGGCCGCGATGATGTCCTCGGTAGTGCCCTCGCGCAGGTGTGTGCCTAGCGCCGCCTCGAACGCTCCGCGCGTGGCACCTTCTGGCCCCACGTCACCCAGCGCGTCTCGCCAGACATGTGAACCGCCAAGATCCTGAAGCACCGACGGAACACATTGTCCCGGGCCGGGATAGCCAGTGGGTGGATCTGCGTTGCGATACGTTGCGGCATCGTGACTCGGGCCCACACGGCCACGCTGGTCCGGACCTATCGGAGTAGCAGTGCGTGGATCCGGCGACTCCAGTGTCAGCCGATGCGTATCCCCGGTCGAGATATGGACGAAGTTGGCAAGCGATTCGGTGGGGCGCGCATGTGGATCGATGGAGAGCCGCGTATTTTGGCCGTCGGCCTCAAAGTGCTCGGTGCTGAAGTAGTTCACATGCGCGCTGATGAGCTTGCTTGTGTGCTGTGGCGAGACGTACTCGGCCGCGATACGAGTCGCGCCAAACTCACGCATCGCAGGATCGAGACCAAGTCCGCCCAGATGCAGCCGCCCCGATATCCGGTTGAAGTGCCCATCCTGGCTGCCGCCCACCCAGGTGACCAAGTCGTGGCTGTTTGAGGCGACATAGACGTTTTCGGGGCCGATCCCGAAATCGCTGGCGTGGTGCAGCGGGCCAGCACCTGGAGAACCAAGCAGAATGACGGTGTCGACGTAGTTAGCGAGGCGGCCGTGTTGCCCCGCGAAGGCTGTCGTGGTCGACCCGTAGGAGTGTCCGAACATGTTGATTCGAGTGTCAGCGCCGACGGTCCCCGCTAGCGCCGCGACATCGTGTGCGAGTCGGTACCCGCCCAGCCTTGCGAGAGTCGTGCTCGGGGTGCGGGCCATCCCTAGCCCCGACGGGGCGTCGTAACCGATCCATGCGATGACTGCATTTGGTTGACCGGGTTGCTGCTCGTTGGAGCGGATGTAGTGATTCTCCGCATTGATGATGTTGCCATCGATGCTGCGGATTGTGGACGTGATACCTGGCGTGTGCACCGATACCACCCGCGCCGCGTCCAGGTCTCCGACGGCGACTGCAATCCGCCCGTCGCCGCCAAATGCCTTGGGATCGTACGCAAGTAGCTGACGTGTAGGCGTCGTTGCAGTGTCTGGCACTCCATACGTTGCGCGCCAGGTTGCATCGACATTCTTGTACGGCGCCATCTCGTTGTCGAAAAGTGCCGCCAGGCGGTTGAGAGCGCTCGGCTTGTCGTGAGTCGGATCGAAGTGGTCCGGTTTGGGGTGCTCGTTTGGGCTGGCGAGGTGATCGTCCATCGCGTTGGCGTATTCGCGAATTTGGTCTTCGAGCTTGGGGTGACGACTGACCATGTCTTCAACGAGGTTGTGGCGGTTGAGAGTGTCTCGGACATGGGCCGGAAGTCCGTCCAGATCGCCGAGCTTAGATTGGTGGCCCGGCTGAGTCTCATGGTCGATAAGTGACCTCTGCTCATCGGGAGTCAGCGCGTCCCACTTCTCGCGAACAGCCTGGGCCTGGTCGTGTGCATTACGGGTGTCGTCGGCAGTGGCACCCTCATGCTGCCTAGTGCGATGCTCTTCCAGCGAGTCGATGGTGTGTTCCTCGCTGGCCTTGTGTGACGATTCTGATGAGTGCTGCGGTGACCGGGTGGTCTGGTCGCCGTCCCCGTGTCGACCGCCAGTCGAGTCTGTATCCGGCCCTCTGTAATAGGTAGTTTCCCCGGTCGTCTTGTCGCCGATCCTGGTGGTGTCGTACAGCTTGTGCCGGCCTGGCGCGTCACCTCCGTCGGGTGTTACAGCGGCTTCGACGCATGCGGCCCAATCGACCGGGCCCATGCCTTCGCTAAGGATGTCGCGGAGGTTGGTGGCGCTGTCCACAGTGTGTGGCGTTCCCTGCGTATCCAGACCGTGCGGCGCATGCAGGGTGTAGTTGGGCATCACCTCACCTTCCGTATAGGTCCGGGAATAGACCCCAGATACATCTTGGCCGGTCTCGATGCGGTTGCCGAGCCCGTCCGTGATCCGTGCTCCGTGCTCTGCGTACACGGTGACCGAAGTGCCATTGGGGACGGTCACCGTCCCGTTCTCCGGGTTGTATGTGCCGTGCCCGCTGAGCTTGACTCGTCCGTCATCCGCGCGGGCATCGTCGTTGACTTGAGTGTTCTTATCGGTGCTGCCCGGGTCCGATGATCGTGTGTGGTCACCCCGCTCCGGGGTGGACCGTTCGGGGCTTACTGGCTCACGGCTCGTGGGGGTGTCGGATTGGTTCTGGCTGCTATCCGAGCGAACTTGTTGCGGTGCATCCGTTCTGGTCTGTGGTACAACCGGACCAGCCTTGTCGTTCGCGGTCCCGGTTGGCTGCGTACGCGTCGATTCCGGGCCCGATGTGACCTGTTGTCCCGTAGGCGCGGATTCGGGAGCTTTGGCAGGCGTGACGGCACTATCTGCACGATGTGTGGTTGGCGCCCCGGAGGCCTGCGAGCCAGGAGTCGCGGTATGGGCAGGAGCCGATGTGCTGGAGGGTGATTGGGTCGTGGAGGTGGTGCTCGTCTGGGTTGTCGTCGTAGCCGAGGGGTGAGTCGTACTCGGGCTCATGGCGGATGGCTGAGTTCCGGCAGGACCAGCAGCAGCGGGCTGGGTGCCGGCAGGCTGCTGTGATGCGGCTTGCTGACCCTGATGCTGCTGAACTGGCCCGGAGTCCGTGGTTGTTGCCGGATTTTGTTGTATACCTTCGGTATTCGTCAGGGTATGAGACTGAGATGAACTCTCTGCACCCGACGGTCCGGGCTGCTGCGTGTCGACGCCAGTCGGGGTGTGTGGCGCTACCTCGGTAGTGCCGTGCAGTGTCGTCGTGGAGTCGCTGGCATTAGCATGGCTAGGTACGGCCGAGTCATTCACAGCTGCTGCGGGATTCGGGTGTGACGGGGTAGATCCGTTAGTGGTGCCGGCTTGGCTGCCGTTGGCTTCATGCGGTTGCGGGCCGGTCTGCTGTGTACCGTGTTGTGTTGTGCTGTGCTCGCCACCGCTTTGTTGGTGGGTAGGGGACCCGGATTCCGTTGTGTTCGAGGTACTTCCGCTGTGTGAGGGAGAGCCGTTCTGTCCGGAGTTCGACTGTGATCCGTTGTGGCTGTTGTTGTTTGCGCTGGATTCGCTGCTGCTATTGCCGCCGTGGTCGGTGGTACCCGTACCTCCATTATGTCCCGAGTTCCCGGTGTCGCTTGTGCTGGCGGCGTGAGTGCCGAGGCCACCATGCACGCCGCCAGACAACGCGCCAGAGCTGGCTCCGCCGAAGATGGAGAGAGCGGTGAACTGCGTGTCGCGGTTTCCGGCCCAGAGTGCACCGGTTCCTGCGAGGTTCCCGACCACTCCGGCGGAATATCCGGTTACCGCTCCCGAGGTAAATCGGCCAGCGGCGGTGTTGTTGATCTGCCCTAGCGGTGCGTTCTTCAGCAGCTTGCCCGCACCAAACGCCGTCGCCTGGCCGCCGAGCGCACCTGCTGCGGAAGATATTGCGGTGTCGCGGATTTGGCCGGTATTGAACTTTTCCCGCATGCCGTCATTGATTTGGTATGCCTGAATGCCCACCTCTTGTCCGACGCCGATCGCGGTTTCGAACGCGACGTTGGCGGCGACCCGGCTAGCGCCGAGAGCGATCTTCTGGGCAGTGCTGCGAGCTGCTTGTCGTGCCACACGCTCCGCGGCCTTCTTGGCGGCCTGCTTTGCGACTGTCTCTCCGAATTCCTTGACGAGTTGTTTAATCGCGGTTCGAGCGCCGGCTTCGGCAAGTTTCTCGACGATCTGTCGCAGAAGTTGTGACATCGCCTGGCGCACAGCCGTAGTGGTTAGCGCCTCGATAATAGGGATAGTGCCGAGTGACCCACCGAAAGTTGCCCAGGCTGAGGCCAGAGCAAAGGCGATCTCGACAGCTGCGATCCCAAGCGAGGTCAGGATCATCAGTTTCGTGTACTGAACTTGCATGGCGTGCGCGTCGCTGAGATCGGCGAGCCCGTCCATAGCCTCAGAAAGTTTGTCGAGTGCGTAGTCGCCTTCGAACCAGTCTTTGAAGACCTTATCGACTGCGTCGGCGGACTCTCCGGAGAACGATGCTCGGATCTCTTCCTTGATTCGATTCAGTTCTGGGACAAGATCTTTGAGTTCACCAGACGATGTCCGCCAGCCCGAGCCCAGACGCTTCATGGCATCTTCGTCGCCCTCCGGCCATTCCTCTCCAACAAGATAGGCAACCCATTGGAGCGAACCGGGGATCGTGATAGTCATACGCTGCGACCGACCTGCGTGGAATCGTCTGCCGACTCTGAGGAGGGGGATGCTTCGTTGGAGGTGTTGTGCTGCTGAGGCTGTCGATCATGTTCAATACCAGCCGCGTGTTCTGGGTTGTTGGAGAGTGCGGCCGCCGACACGGGGCGACCTGGCTGCTGTCCGGCCGGCCTAGTGCTGAGTGCCGCCGCTGAGTTGGGCTGGAATGAACCTTGAGTGCCTGAGGTTGCGGCCGAAGTAGCTGATTTAGCAGAGTGCTTGGGTGGTTTGGCGAGGCTCGGTGGCGGTGTTCCCGATGATGCCGGGGGAGTCGACCTCGGTGATCCGCCCGAAGATGGTGCACCAGACTGCCCGACACCTTGGTTGGGTTGCTGTGTGGGCTGAGGGGGTGATGACTGAGAGTTAGACGCTGCGACGGGCGTATCTGACCGTTCGCTTAGCGGGCTTACTGCAGCAGTTGCTTGGCCTGAAGCAGTTTGGCCTGCTGGCGTGATTGTCGGACCTACAGGGCCGTCGCCCCAGGAGGGTCCGGGTAAAGCAGGCTGCGAGCTCGCTGGCTGCCCAGACGAACTCGCGGGCTGGGCAGTCGCTTGCTGTTGGCCTGACGGAGATGAAGACTGGCCAGAGCTGTGGGTTGCGAAGGCCGAGTCAGCCTGCGAATTGGGCTGCTGCGGCTGATTCGACGGCGGATCGTTCGGTTGATCGGTCTTCGTCTTGTTGGGATTCGACGTGGTTCGTGATGGCGCTGAACCGGGGGATCCAGAACCAGAACTGCCGCCGTTAGATATCCCCGACGTACTGCCGTTCTGTCCGGCACTATCGTCATCATCCTGCTGTTCCAGAGCGTCCGCAGTGTCACGGATCGTATCGGAAAAGCTGTGAAGCGTTTTGCTCTGGCCGTCGAACACACCGCTCACCCATTTGAGCTGAGCGATGTAACCGTTCCCGCCGCCAGCGAACTGCTGGCCGTCCTTCGAGCCACCCCATTTACCGTCCTCGCTGTTCGCCCGGCTGAGGATCTGTTGGGTCAGCGAGTCGAATCGGCTCGCGAAGTCCTCAACGTGTCGTGCGTTGTTTCGCAGCTCGTCGGGAGAGAGGCTTACGTCGTCGCCAGCCACCGAGTGCGTCCTAGTCGATGGTTATGCACGACAGTCATGCTCGGATTCCAAACCAGGGCTCGTCGTCGCCTTGGTGATGGTCGCCCGGGTCGCCCTCAAGATTGAGGCGAGACGGCGAGTTCGGCGGTGCCAGCGACGGTTTAGGGATCGCGGCGGTGAAATCACGAATGTCGGGCGCATCCGGGATGAGCTCAGACAGCGACGGGAATACCTTGCGACGCTCAGCGGCGGGCGCCATCAACGCGGCGGCCTTGGATTGCACATCCTTGGCGGCAGCCTGCGCGGCCTGGGTTACGTGCCCACCAAGGTCGTCAACATCGAACTCGTCGAGATAGTCACGATCGATCTTGGTTTCGATGACGATGCCTTGCGCGTTGACTGAAACAGTGACGAGCCCGTCGGCCGCTGTCGCGGTAGTAACAAGTGCCGCTTGCTTCTTCTGAATGGCTGCAATCTCAGCCATCTGCTCCTCGGCTTGCGCCAAGATCTCCGTGAAATCAATGCCGCCGCCTGTCACGTCAGTCGCTTCTCACCGACCACTGGCACGATCGCTTCGGATTCTCCTAGGAGCTCTTCACCATTCTGCTTGGTGCGAAGAGCCTTGTTGACTTTGTGTTCCTTGTCGCTGCCTCCGCGGTTACCCGCGGCAGGAGCCCCTCCGCCCATACCGCCGGCCGTTCCCTGGCCTGCGACTCCGGCTCGCGAGGCCTGAACGGCGGCAGTTGATGCTTTACCGGCGTTACTGACGGTGCTACCAGTCCCACTCCGAAGTGCCTTCTCAGCGCTAACGCCCTTGACGGCCGAACCGCCACCTACGCCACCAGCCGGTTTGATGCCGCTCACGGCCTTACCGTTGTTGAGCGCGAGGGCGCCTTCGGGAATCGCGGGATTAGCGCCCAGGCCATTTTGCGACAGGCCGCCGAGTGCCTGGTTGAGTGCGTCGGTAGCCCCACTCAACGCCTGTTGACCAGCACTGGCAGCTTGTTTCGCCGCATCACTTAGCCCGCTGGTGATCCCACTCAGCGCCTGGGCAGGATTAGTGCTGGAATTATTGGCATTCGGGTTCGTAGTGTTCTTATTCTGTAGATTCTTTAGCGCGTCGGTGTATTTCTTGGTATCCACAGGTGTACCCGACTTGTTGGACAGTGGGTTGCCTCCTCCTCCACCACCACCGCTTCCATTTCCGTTTCCACCTGGGCCGCCGGGGTTCTGTCCAAAAGTCATGTTTGGCGGGGATGGCAAATTGGGGAAGTCCTCCACAACTTTCATCGCCGCGTCCTGGTACGTGTCGCGGAAGAGTTGGACTGCCCGCGCATAATCTTTGATAGATCGGTTAATTTCGTCCATCTCGTCGATGGCCTGCTGCGCTGGAACGTACCCGTCGCTATTGTTTCGCAGCCGACCATCGCCGTCGAGATGGTATTTCGAGTTGAAGTCGTTAATCTTTTCGTCTAATTTTGCCTTGTCGAAATTTCCATCTTCGATGAGTTTATCGTTAGGGTCCAGCAGCTTAAACTGGTCTTGAACATACTGGAATGCAGTACTTAGCACTGTTAGTCGGTTATGGATTGCTTCCGAGGACGGTGTGAAGTCGTATATTGAGGTCTTCGTGACGTTCTTTACTGCGCTGTCGGCAGCGCTAGCACTTTCTCCTGACCAATGTCCGGACACCGATTCCTCTACTTTGGACTTGAAGGTCTCGGATTGGGTCTTCAGAGTTGTGCCGGCCTCTTTCCAAGCGTTTGCGTAGCCCGTCATCCGCGTCGGGCTCAGCGCCTCACTTTCCTTACGCAAGGCGGCGAAGGTCTTAGATTCCCAGTTGACCGCCTGTGGACCGTGCACATACTTGTCCAGCTCTTGCTTAAAGCTTCGGTCCGAAAGTAGACCCGGAACAGGACCGAGTAACCGGCTATCAAATTTTGGCTTGTTTGGATCATTATCGGCTCCTGGAGTGGGGGCTGATAGATCTTTGAGCTTGCCATCGGCACCCAGTAAGTTCTGCCGATCGGGGAAATTTGTGTTAGTTACCCAGGAATCGTCGTACTCGCCGCCCATTGCGGCACCGAGGTAATTTCCTACGCTACCCATGTTTTACTGCTGATCCTCGTTCTGAAAAGCTATTACGGCATCGTTGGCGGTTTGAACGAAATCTTCAGTGTTAGTCAGCTGTTGCTTCACGTAGTTGGTCAAAGTTGCACCGCGGGCGTCGAACGCCTTCTTTAGAGCAGATGCGAATGGATTGTCATTCCCGAATCCGGTGGTGTCACTAACCGATGCGTTAATGACGCTCTGAAGGCCTGTCTTGTAGGCGTCTATCGCGCCGTTAATCTTTGGCATTACCTCGGGATCAAGGAATAGCTTCTTGGAAGCAGTGTCGGCATCTAACGAACTCCATGGACTAGACATTATTCCTCATTTCTATTTATAGGATCGACTTATGGCGATTCGACATCGCATTTGGTGGATGAGCTATAGCGCAACATTGAGGGGAAGCTTCACCTCCTCTTCTATACGAATCAGAACCGCAGCCGAATTGACGAAATTCCCAGAAGAGAAAAGAAGTACGAGGTCACCGCTTCTGGCAATTTTGCCATTCATCAAGTAGGCAAGATTCAAGCAGAAGTCAGACACCGTGAGGTGGCCGAATCTCTCACCAAATTCGTAGAGGCGATAGTCCGGCCGTAGATGCGTTCTCTTGGCGATCAATTCTGACATATATCGTGGTTTTATGAACGATGGAGCAAACCAGTCTACTTCTTCAGCTCTGATACCAGCCTGCTGATAACAGTCAGTGATCGTGCTGACGGCAGTCTTAAAGCTCTCTCGCGCATTGTAGGCGGCTAACTGAGGGTTCGTGTTGGCGCTGTTTGTGAATCTGGCGGTCCAATCCGACAGCTCGGGAAATGAGGGATCGTCTATTCCGTAGTCTGCTCTGCTGCGCATCTCATCGGCAGAGGGATTGTACGATCGGGCGGACACGGCAATTATCTCAGCGAAGCCTTTGTCCTTGTTAAGAATTGTACAGAACGCGCTGTCTCCCATCAGCGAACCTTCGGTTGCCGCGCTCTCCGCGTATTCGTAGCGATCAAAGATGAAATTACTGTCACCGCCGGTTACCATCGCGTAGTCACCTGCCCACCCGGCTTCGAGTATCGCGTCCGCGAGCATAATTCCAAACAAGCCTCCGGAGCAGAACTGACGTATCTCCGTCGCTGATCCAGCCGTTGTTTTGTTGAGAATGGACTGTTGCAATGAGTTTTGAATTGGCCAAAAGTGCTCACCTTGAAAGAGGGAGCCGCAGTGAAAGGAGGCTGCCAAGCTTTCAGCCGCTTTGAGCAACAGCGCAGGCTCGATCTGCTCGGCGGCCAATTCTGTCATTTCATGAACCGAAAGCATGTCTTTTGGGGTGGTCGACAGATGGCGTGGCAATCCCAGTGAGTCAGCGCCCTTGGGAACGTAAGTGGAAACCGTACTGAGATGGGCCATTGTCAGTCCGTCTGCCTATGAGCTGCGAGTTTCTGTGCAGCATTTGCTTGAATAGCTTCGACAGTCCGGAACGTTTTTATAAGATTGGGAATAGTTGCAGGGACGATCTGGATAACGTCGGGATTTTCATTGACAAGGTATGCGCCATCGGCGGCAATGTTAACCAGAGTCAGATGGACAGGATCTCTGAGCTCGTAGTCCAGACTGAAATCGACCGACACGCTGAGGAGGATTGAACTAGTAACATTCAATCCTTGGAACAACTTCGACAAGGAATCGGATTTACGGGGTATGTCCTGCCGTGCGTGTTTCCCGGGGCGAAATTCAGGCAATGCCCGAATGAGTACTTGGGGGAAGTCTACATTTGCGCAGCCTCGAACCTGGACGTCTGAACCAAACAAATACTCGTCGCTGGGATCTTGGGTGATGACCGCGCTATATGCGTTGGTGCCTATGGTGCCAAACAGTCGGTAGATTTCCTCTGAGGGTCCGCGGTTAATTTTGCCGAATCCCCGCACGATCAGTGCTGGGTGCCGCAGCGCCTCAAGAACGTACACGCGGTACTGGTTCATCCCAGCTCGTTGACGATCCAGCGCGGCGATTCGATCAGCTTCTACCTCTTCCATGTAGGTTTGCCGATTGCGGTAGCCGAGAGGGAAGGGCAGCTGGTCGAATCCCAGTGCTTCGCATGTGCACCTGAAGTCGAAACCACTCATGTTCCACGACTCGATGTCATGGTGAACCGGCGCGAGGTCTCCGGTGATCATGCTTCATTTTCTGACGCGAATCGAGTGGGGGCGCCACTGCATGACGCACCGCATATTGCTGAGCGGAAGTTTTCGGAGGCGATGTGTGAGTTCATACGTCCGTCATGGAGTCGTAGGCGGAACGCCAAAATTGGTTGGCGGGGTTCGGTTGGTTTGTAGCCAACCGAACCCCGCCAATTGCTTAGAACTTAGATGTTCGCAGCGCGGTACCGGTCCAGGTCCTGCATCTCGTCATTCTTTGCACGAGCGCGGGCCTGCGACTGGCTCACATTGTCGGTCAGCTCGGAGAACATCCGGTCGATCTCGAGGGCCTTGCCGTGGATCGCTGCGGCCGTGCCACCATCGAATACGTCGTTGAGGGTCTCGAAGACCTTCTTGACGCGTTCTTGAAGTTCGCCCACCTCAGCAACCTTCTTGTCCAACGTATCGATGTGCTCGTGGTTGGCGTCGAAGTTGTACTGCATGAAGTCGCCGCTCATTTTTTGCTCCTGTCTTAGGGTGAGATTGGGTATGCGTACTGCATAGCAATTAGCTGGTGGCGTCCTGGTTGATGAAGTCGTTCAGGCTCTCGTCCGAGTAGTCAACAGTCTCTTCGAGCTTTGCGATGATCGAGTTGAATTCGGTGAGGTGTTCTTCCTGGCCCTGTCCGAACTTCTGTGCCGAAGCACCCTGCCAGTTGCTGGTCGTCATGGTTTCACCCTCGACCTGCCACTGCTTCAAAACATCTTGAATTGAGTTGACCTCGCTGCGAACGTTCTTCATCTTGGCAAGGGCCTCGCTGTGCGAAACTTTCAGTCCCATTTCTTCTCCTCAGTTTGTGTGTTTGCAAAATTCGATAGTGATTTACGGTTGAAGTATTGTCCGTTCGCCCCTATGGATTTCCCTCCCATTCGCATGGCAACAGCTCGATGAGCTGTCGGATGGCCTGAGTGATGGTGTGATTGGACGCGCCTTTGATGGTCGCCCAGACTTGGCCGCTAGGGGCCCGACTCGGGGCCGCCACCAAACGGCCCCGTTTTGTATAGAAGATCCCAACGGCGGCAGGTGTCCGCTCGATGCGGTCTTCTTCAGCGTCAATCGCGTGATACACAATCTCCGCGAACGCCATTCGGGTCGACAACGCCGCGCCGAGCGTCATCGCAGCTCGCGTATCAGCCCCTAGTGTTCTGACACGGTCGGCGAGAATCGCGGGGTCGTGGGTCCCAAACAGTGCGTCGCGGGCCGCGTCGATGGGGGCACCGACCGGATCAATCTGTGCGGCATCCGCGGCGGGTAGTTCAGACATCAGAGCCTGTATCGCTTCCGCAGCCTCGCCGTGTCCCGCGACTTCCCGCAGGGTGATCTCGTTTCCGATACGGCGCGCCAACGCCACGCGCTTTCCGTTGCGAACCACCGAGACTCGTGAAATGCCGTCCGGTGTCACCAGTCGCATCGACAAGTCGCGATCCGGCCGTTGTAGCAGCCGGATGGTCGCGATCAGCTCAGGTGCCACCTGACCTTCGGAAATCAGCCCGCGTTCGGTCAGTTGGGTTGTTGCGGCGTCAAATGCGTCGTCTAGCGCGGAGTGCGTCGCGTATCGCGGCCGGATGGCTAGAACGACCGGAAACGACTGCACACCAATGCGATTACCGATGACCTGTAGTTCGTCGTCGGTCAGGGTGTAGGCAGCGGCGAGCGCATTTGTCATACGCTCTCCCGGTCTTGGCCGATGACAGGCGGAGACACCCAACTATCGGACACTTGCTCCAGCGTCCGCGCCGATTCATTGGCGTCCCACTTAGGGACGTCAGGCTCCGCCGGCACCACTAGTTCGTCGAACACGGAACTAGTCGGGGACCAGCTGACACTGGACACCGCGAAAGGTGAGTCATTCTGTGCCGTCGCGGGCAGCCAGGCTTGTCCCGCCCCAGACACTCCGGCAGCAGCCTCGCCGCCGCCTTCAAGGGCTGAAGCCGGCCGCACGGAATCGAACTCACGGTCGTTGTCATGGCCGCGCCCCGCGCCCATCATTCCGCTCATGGGGCCCATGCCACCCATACCGCCCATACCGCCAGCGCCCGCACTAGCTGCTCCGGCGGTAAACCCGACACGTTGCAGCTGCGCGGGGGGTGCACTCTCCTTGATCCGACGATCCTGACGCGGCGACAGGGGTGTCGGCGTCATCCCGCCACCGCCGCCGCCACCACCGCGACCACCGGCGGCTTTCGCCGCGGCCTCCTTGGCATCCTTCTCGGCCTTGAGGGCATCCCCGGATACCACCTGCGGCGGGAGCGGCTCCTCCCACATCGCAGCTAGCGGGGTGACGGCCTCCTCGTATTGGTTCATCACCATGGCGGCATCGGCCTGGTCTGCCGTCGCGCTTTCGTCGAACTCGGCGAACGTCCCGGTGAGTACCGCGCCGTTATAGGCGGCCAACGACGCCATCATGTCGTGTCGGGCCTTGCTTTCAATGGCCTCGGTCACGCTCGGCATCGCCAGGACCGCAACGGTATTCGCGACCGCGGCTTCCTCTGCGCGTTGGCCATTGGCGGCCGCGTTGATCGCCGTGGCCGTAAGCCATTCGCCAAACGCCTCCAGGCGTCCGATGACGGCTTCGGACCCGCTACTGCTCCACGCCCCACGCAGTGTGTCCAGAATCTTGCGGTACTCCTCCGAAGCGGTCGCGTGCGCGTTCGCAATCCGCACCCAAGCGGCACCGGCCTCGCCCATCGAGGTGGGACCGGGACCGTTGGTGAGGTCACGCGCGAGCTGCTCAGTGCTCCGCGACTCCCAGACGACATCAGTGAATCCCACGCAAACCTCCCCTCACATCAAATTACCGGTTAAGCCGGTTTGTTAGACCCGATCGATCTCGGCAGCGGTGTTGCCGTGAGCACGCATGGTCGCGGCAATCTCGTGCAGCTCGTTCAGACCGGCCTGATTGGCCTTGGCATATGAGCCCTTTACCTCGTTCATGGTGCTGGCGGCGCGGACGGATACCTCGTCGCTTCCGCCGGCGATGACATTGAGTTTCGTATCCTCATCCTGCATCACCTTCTGGAGGCGATCCGCCAGCGCGTCGAGCTGCTTGCTGGCCTCGGCAACGTCGCCGACATTCATCGAAAAATCTGAACTAGCCATGTTCTGTCTCCTAGATCCTCAGGTCGATTTCTTGCACTTCGTGTGGATCGGCTTCACCGATGACCGGTGGAGCCACGCTGCCGAGATCGCCGATGATCTCCCCGCCTTGGTCGCTGGTGTGCAGGAAGTCGGCCGAGGTGTGGCCGCCGCCCTCGCTGCTGCTGCCCCCACGACTGCCAGCGCCGGGCGCCATGCCCATGCCGCCGCCTCCGCCCATGCCGCCGGTTGAGCCTGCTGCGGAAACGCGAGCACCGGAAGAGCCCACTTTGCCAGCGGATTCACCACCTCCGGAACCGGCGCCGGGCATTGCGGTAGCGCTGCGGGCGCTGAGACTCTGCTTTGGCGTCGAGGCACCACCACCACCAGCGCCTCCTGTTTTGGCGGCGTGACTACCACCGGTCGACAGTGGCTTAGCGGTACTGACAGCCTTCTTTGCGGCGTCTTTCGAGGTGCCCTTTGTCGCCGACATCATCTTGCCGATCATTCCGGTCCCGGTCTGGACGCCAGTGCCCACGCCCTGGGTGACCATGCCTAATCCAGAAGTGAGGAGTCCGGTCACGGCCTGGAGTGCGGGGCCCATCATCTGCATTCCGATGCTGGCGACATCTACCGGGGCACCGGCCGCAGCTGTGGCTGCGGCATTGCCCGATAGTTTGCCCTCGGCTTCGGCCATCACCTGGGAAGTCTCTGTGGTCGCTTTGGTCGCAGCTGCCATTACCTTGGCGTAACCCCACGGGGTGGCGATATCCCCGCCTACGGACTGCACCGTCTTTTGGTATTCCTGCAGTATTTGCTGAACCTTTTGGCGTGTTTTCGCCGTAGTGTCCGCGGCTGATTGAGTTTCCGAGCCCAGCTTTTGGCCCTGGTTCGACAGGTTGGCGCCGCTCTTTGCCGCCTGAGCAGTCTTGTTGGCGGTGGCGTCGGATGCCTGGCCCGACCAGCCTCCGCCCGAGTTGGACTTGGAGGCCGAGCTTAGGGCTGAGGTCGCGCCCTCGATGGCCTTCGAGACCGATTCGAACATCTTTGTAGGATCTAAGGCCTGGAAGATGCCGGTACCCAGTGAACTCAGGGCCTCTGTGACAGGCGAGATGAGTGACGAGGGATCCATCGGATTGCCTTGGCCGGCATCGGCCTGCCCGTCTTGGGTACCCCGCTCTTGGCCCGGCTGAGTCCCCTGCCCTGGCATTGCCGGAACCCCGAGCTTGTTGAGCATGTCGTGGACCGGCATGTTGAGAAAGTCGGCAAGGTTCTGCTCGGACGCATTGATGACCGGACCAGGGTCGTATCCTGGGACCTGGTGCGCCAAGACAGCCGTTGGACCGCTCGCGACCGGGCCTGGCGGCGGGTTGACCTCAGCCATAGGAACCTACGCACCCATGTCTGTGACTTGAAAGGCCGCGTTCGTGCCTTCCGTGGCCACCGCAATGCCGGTGTGCAGGGCGGCTTGCTGCAGCGCGCCGGCGATGTGGCTCGCCTGTGCGGGTCCAAACGCAGCAAGAAACTGCACTCCAAATGGCCCGACGGCTTGGGAGACCTCCGCCACGGACTGCGCTGTATCGACAGAGGCGGCCTCAGTGACCTGCGTGCCCCCTTCAGCAGCCGTCATCGCGAACTTGCTGAGCGTGGTCCAGACCGCTTCCACGTCCTTAGCCATTTTCCCGCCTCCTGACTCCGATGAACCGGCTTGCGCCAGTTCCTTCCCCTGCAGTTGTCCGTGAGCATAGCTGGAACGTTCTGACAACGCGAGTTGTCAAGGGAAAAATTGGGGTGAACAATGGTTGCCAGCGTCGCACTTGGTGGCAGTCCGGCCTCGGTGTGGTGCCGAATGGGCGGTTGGTGTCGGGATATGTGGGCACTACCTGCAGGTTCGGCGTCTGCTACTCAATTGACAGTTTGTCCAGTTGTCGCACTACACGCATAGTGGATATTTCCTGTGATCCGCATAACGCGGATCTGTAAGTCCCATTGCATTTGTCGGACGTCGGCGTCCAACAAATAGCCAGCCGCCAGGCGCGCGGGGGACATGTTCTCGGCGCTCACTACGTCGCTGGTCTCACTACCTGCCACGAGGCGGTAGTGAGACCAACGGTCGTTGCCTGTCGATCTCGCGAAGGTTAACTCTGGCCCGGTGTGAAGGTCGTGCCGTCCCATCGAGTGAGCGGCGTTTTCCGCAGCTCATTGAACTTCTTATCGAAGTGATCCCCAAGGAATCGCTGGCGCTCCAGGGCGTGTTGGGCGGCCGCCTGCGCGGTCTCCACGATGAGCTTGGCCAATGCGTCGGCCGACAGCTTCTGAGCTTGACTGCTCAACCAGAGACCCGTCATCGCCCCGAGCCCGTCGACCTGGACCTTTACCGCCTGGTCTTGGCTGACCATGCTCACCGAGATCGAGTGGCACTCGTCAGTCATGGCCTGCATGAGGTCGCGCTGCTTGCGGATACGCGCCATCAGGGATTCTGCTAGACCGCTCATACGCTTCTCATCCATGTCTGCGGCTGATCGTCTTCCTCCTGGCCAAGGACTGTTTCCTCTGCCGTTGCCAGTTCGGCCTCGGTGGGCAGTTCCAGCGTCCGAACAATCTCCGCGCCGAAAGGCTCTTGGAGGATCTCTCGTCGTCGGGCAACCTGTTGACGAAGGGCCGAGAGCTTGCACAGCGCCAAAATCTCGTCCGCGAGGGCCTGGGGTGATCTCTTCATCTCGCGTTGGTCGATCTTGAGGCTCATCGGCAGACCCTGCTCGGTTGTAGTCACCGAAATCGAGCCGGTCCGCGATCGCACTGAACGCTGCGCGGTCATCGCTATCTCCCTTAGGCTGATTGTTGACGACGGGGGTTGAGTCGGTCGTCTGACCGGTCTGGATACCTGTGTGCTAACTACTGAGTACCATCAAACTCTACGACCGTACGGCGATTGAGGAAGGGGAGGGGGACGTTGCCCAAGCAGGACCGCGTTGCTCCCGTCCGTCCTCCGTGGCTGCCCGAAGAGGATGATCATCGGAGGGGGTTGTTCAGGCGTCGCCGCAAAGCTGAATCGGAACCCGAAGCCACCCCGGTAAGCCGTGAGAAGACACCGGCAATACCGGCGTCAGCGGCATCATCGCCGAAGCCCGACAAGGGCAACGGCTCGCCACCAAAACGTTTGGTCGAGGAGCAGGAGGCTGACGCCTCGGCAAACAAGCGCGGAGATGAGAACTACTTCGTTCCGGCACGTTCGGAATCTGCCGAGATCGAGCCGGTTGAACCAGCGCGGGTGGATCCGGAATCGGAAAGCGCAGGGCCCGAAACAGATTCAGCGCCACCAAAGATCGTCACGCAGTCGACTCCCTTGGAGCTACAGACACCCCCTCCACTTCCTGAACCGAGTAACACACCTTCAGCCGGAGCCAGTCAGCCCACGCCGACGCCAGAAGCGTCGCCGGTAGTCACCGAACTTGAGTCCGAATCGCTGAGGGAGCTGGACGACTGGTCCACTGAGGTGGTCGCGGCCGAAGCCGTCACCCCGGAGCCAGCTACGCCTGTCGTCGGGTCAATATCGCAGCTGGAGGCACCTGACTCTGAACCAGTGATGTCCACCAAGTTCGTTGCACCGCCAGCGCCGGCCTCCGAGGCTCCAGAGGGGTCGGTCGGATCGGACCCGTTCTCTCGGTTCAGCGAACTTGAGGCCAAGCTACGACAGATGGGGCTCGACGAGAGCATCCCGGAAGCGGTCCGGCAGAGTAGGCCCGCGTTGGAGTCGGGCGTGGACGAGAGTCAGCCGAGGAAGTTCATTCCCCCTGAGCAACTGATCTTTGTGGGCGATCCGGAACCGGCTGTGTCTGAGCCGGTTCCGTTTGCTCGCGACGAGGAGTCGACGGCTGTCGGTGCACCGGATGTACATGAGCCACCGCGCTCGCGGCATGCGGCACACGGTGAAGTGAAGAATGGCGAACCGGAGTCGGAGCCGGAGGCTGTTGTGCTGGAACCAGAGCCAGAGCCCGAGGCTGTTGTGTCGGAGCCGGAGCCGGAGCCTGAGCTTGTTGTGCTGGAACCAGAGCCAGAGCCCGAGGCTGTTGTGCCGGAGCCGGAGCCGGAGCCAGAGCCCGAGCTTGTTGTGCCGGAACCGGAGCCAGCCCTCGCGCAGTTGCCGCCAGTCGAGATTCCTCGGAGCAATGAGGCTGACGATATCGACGCACGTGCGGCGGCATTGCTTCAACGGATCGAAGCCAAGCGGGCAGAGCTCAACAGAGATATTGCCGCGATTAGCGAGCCTGATGTCGAGGTGGATCAGGTTGACGCTGAGCAGAATTCGGAAAACTTCGCGTCAGCGATAGCGGCCCCGCCGCCGTTCGTTCCAGAGTCCGAAGCGGAGGCCACGGTTCCCGAGTCCGAGCCCATCACGTCGGAATCGGTGGATCTTGTGACCGATTCGGTCGTGGAAGTTTCGGCGGTGGAACACGATTGGGAGCCACGGCCGGTGGAGGTTGATCCTGTTGCGGTGGTCTCTGAGCCGGAATCGGACGCTTCAGTCGGGGAAGCGCGGGAAGCGGAAGCTGCCGCCGAAGCGGTATCGGAGCAGTCCGCTGAATCCGTGTGGGTGGCACACGCGGAACCTGAGCAGACGGCGGCGCCGGAGCTCCAACAGGCCAATGTGCCGTCCCCAGTTGTAACGCCTGAATCTGTTGGACTGCAGGAGCCTTCGGTACCTGATGCAGTGCAGGAACCACGCGAAGAGACTCGACCACCTCGACCGGTTGGCCGGAGGTTGGCGACGCCGCCTTGGCAGATCCCAAACGCGGTGCAGCAAGCACCGGTGGTCGAACCCCCGCCGGGTCCCGCGTACTACGTACCGCCGCAGCAGCCTGCGGCGCATGTGCCACCTCCCGGCTGGACGCCTGGGCCAGAACAACTGCAGCCATGGCCGCCGCAGCAGCAGGGACCTCAGCCAGCCGCAATGCCTGCCCCTCCGCAAGGCCCGGATCCGTATGCCGGGCAGCATCCTCCCGCATTGCAGGTGCCAGGTGGCGAGATGCCTTGGGGGCACGGACAGCCTCCGCCGGGTCCGCTGCCTCAACAGGTCAACCAGATGCCGCCACCTGGTTGGGTCCCTGCGCCGATGCCGCAACAACAGCAACAACCACCGGAGCCTGTGTATCCGATACACCAGGAGGCGCCGCCTCTGCCGCCCGGCCACGTGCCTCCACCCCAGTTCAACGCGCCGCCTGCGAACTATCAAGCGCCACAGGCATATCGGATGCCTCCTTCGCTCGATGAAGCCGCGATTATTAACCGTGGTCTGCATGCCCCGCGGTCCGGCTGGCGTCGCGCAGTGCATCGTGCCAGTGCGGGACATGTAAACCCCGGCGACTCTCGCAAGGATCGAGATCGTGAAAACTTGCTCGCGCGTATCCGGCAGCCGATCCTCGGTGACTATCGGATTGCGGTTCTATCCATCAAGGGCGGGGTGGGAAAAACCACCACCACACTGGGCCTCGGGTCGGCCTTTGCCACGGTTCGTACCGACCGCATTATCGCCGTCGATGCCAACCCCGACCGCGGCACTTTGGCTGAGCGTGTTCGTAACCAGTCGACCCATTCCACGGTGCGTGACCTGCTCAACGACGACCACATCAACAGCTACGCTGACGTCCGCAACCACACAAGAATGGCCACGAGCCGTTTGGAAGTGCTTGCCAGTGAGCAGGATCCGGCAGTATCCGAGGCGTTCGGAGAGGTGGACTACCGCCACACGATCGAGATCTTGCAGCGGTACTACAACATAATCCTGACTGACTGCGGGACAGGCATTATGCACTCGGCCATGACTGGCGTGCTGGACCTTGCGCACACCATTGTGTTAGTCAGCTCGCCAGCCATGGATGCGGCACGCAGTGCCTCGGCGACGTTGGATTGGTTGATGCAGCACGGACATTCAGGCCTCGTCCGAGAGGCTCATGTGGTGCTTAGCGCTTCGCGACCCGGGTCGGCCGGTATCAAACTCGACAAGGTGTACGAGCATTTCGAGGCGCGCTGTAGGTCCATCCACTTGGTGCCATTCGATCCGCACCTCGCTGAGGGTGCTGATGTCGACTTCAATCTATTGGGCCCGGCCACCAATGAGGCGTATCTGGGCTTGGCCGGGGCGATCGCGGAAAACTTTTCTCGGCTGCGCACGCGCGAACAGCAAATGTAATACGAAAGAGGCAGGGAAACATCATGGTTGACAGCAGGGACGCTCAGCGGGTGTTCGACGCGGGGGTGCTCTCGCTTGGCATTCCGATCGATGGACTGGAGACCGATCGCGATGTCGAGTACGCCAAGCTTGCCTTCCAACGCGCGACCGAATACGACGCCGAGATGTGTGACGCCTGGCTCGGCCGCGCCGCGGCGGGGGATACCAGCCCCGAGGTGTTCTTCAACCTTTACCGCACCAGCGAAGCATCGATGTTCCGTGAACAACGCAGGTTGGGGTTGCAGCCTCGGGCATTGGCCGGGCTTTTCGAAACTGGTCTTTACATCAACTACACCCTGGCGACATTCACCGAGGTCTGGCTGGCGTATGCGGCAAGCCTGATCGGGGGCAAGGACTTCGGCGAGGCCGAACATGTGCTCGATGAGTTGGACAAGCGCCGGGCGCGGATGGCTGACGGCAACAAGGACGCGCAGGAGATCTGTGCCTACATGCGCGGAGTTCTGCACTTCACTACACAGCGTTGGCCGGATGTCCTTACCGCACTGGCTAGTTCAGCCTCGTTTACTGATTCGTACATTGGTGCGGGCGCGCACCTCATGGTCGGTTCGGCTTGCGCACAGATGGGGCTTTTCGGCGAGGGGATTCGGCGCCTTGACCAGGCCGCCGAAGGGCCAATTCCTGCTGCCAAGCGGGCCGCCGAATTCTGCAAGGGACTGACCCTGCGAGAGATGGGTAAAGAGGACGAAGCGCGGGTCATCTTTGAGCGGCTTTACAGCGAGGAGCCGGGATTCGAGGCCAACGCGGCCGCGCTGCGCGACCCGAAGTACCGGCTGATCATCACAAGTCAAGAGATCATCGACTCGCGTACCGACAAATGGGATCCCAGCACGGCGCGTACCGGTGACCAGATCGATGCAGAGGGCCTGGAAGAGCGCAACAATCAATACCTGCAGGCCGCGCAGGAGGAACTGGATCGCCAGATTGGCATGGCAGAGGTCAAGACTCAGGTCGCCAAGCTACGTTCGGCGGCCAAGCTGGCCAAGATACGCGGAGACAAGGGGCTCAACGCCGCCTCACGTAGCCTGCACCTGGCCTTCACCGGCCCCCCAGGAACCGGTAAGACCAGCATTGCCCGAGTTGTCGCCCAAACTTATTGTGGTCTAGGTCTTCTCAAGACACCCACAGTGGTGGAGGCCAAGCGGCAGGACTTTGTGGGGCAACACCTGGGCAGCACCGCCATCAAGACGGATGCGCTGATCGATAGCGCTATGGACGGAGTGCTGTTCATCGACGAGGCCTACACGCTTATTCAGACCGGTTTGTCGGGTGGAGACGCATTCGGCCGCGAGGCTGTTGACACTCTGCTTGCACGCATGGAGAACGATCGTGACCGCCTCGTGGTGATCATCGCGGGATACGACGGTGAGATCGATCGTTTCCTGGCCTCCAACGATGGGTTGGCATCCCGCTTCACCAAGCGGATCAGGTTCGCGTCGTATACGTCGGCAGAGTTGGGTGACATCGGGCGGGTTATCGCCAAGGCGCGTGATTCGGACCTGTCCGAAGAGGCGTACAACGAGCTGGTAGGAGCATGCACAAGTCTGTACGACGGCGAGTCGGTAGACCAGGCCGGGCAGGCGCGCCGGAACATCGACCTCGCCGGTAATGGCCGTTTCGTTCGAAATGTCATCGAGTCCGCGGAGGAGGAGCGGGAATTCAGGCTCAGTGAAGAGCATGGGGCAGGCTTAGAAGATCTTGACGAGAGTGCGTTGATGCGTATCGAGGCGGCCGACATGCGTTCGGCACTCGCCAACGTACTTGGGATGCTGGCCAAGTGATCCGCCATGGCTGAGCAACCCAATAATCAGGGTGATGGTCCGCCGACGAGTGGCCCGTGGCGCGAGCCGATTCCCGACGGCTTAGGCCAGGACTCGGGGCGTGCGCCGCGCCGTCGGGCCGCTAAGCAGCAGGCTCAGAACTTTGTACCCCCGAGCGCCGACTACTTCCCGACGCTCACGCCAACGCCGCCACCCCCGTTGCCCAAGGCGCCCAAGCTGAGTCGTCGTCAGCGCAGCCATCAGCGCCCGCTGGCGCCTACGTGGGAGCCTGATCCGCTCAGCGCATACGGAATGCCGCAGCAGTATCAGCAGCCGGCGCCTCCTCCTCAGCAGGCGCCGCCGGGCCCTGCGCAGTATCAGCCGCCGCCGCAGCAGTATCAGCAGCCGGCGCCTCCTCCTCAGCAGGCGCCGCCGGGCCCTGCGCAGTATCAGCCGCCGCCGCAGCAGTATCAGCAGCCGGTAAATCCTGTTGTGCCGCATCATAATTACTACGTACCCCCGCCGAGTCGAGGCAACGTTGACCCCCAGGTCTCAGAGCCTGAAGTGGTACCGGCGCCGCAGCGAGACGGGGGATTCGCCCCGCCCGAGGTCAATGAGCCGACGCTAGAGGCGCCGATTGTCGGACCGCAAGAGTCGAGTCAACCGCTCGATGTACCGATACCGCAGACAGAGTTCGCACCTCATGTCGTGAGTGCGCAGCCGCCGGTGAATGTGGCACCAGAGCCACCTCAGACCGCTCCCGCACCGTTCATCCCGCCGCCGCGGCCGCTACCTGCCCCGCAAGGGCCGCCGCCGCAGCCTTCGGCACCCCCGCCGTCCTCGGTAAGCACACCGCCGCCAGCCTTCCCGCGTGCAGATTGGAACGCTCCTGTGACGGCCCCGCCGGTGCATGGGCACGCGCCCCATGTCCCCGTTGCGACCCCTTTCACGACGGCGCAGCCGGAGACGATGGCCTACCAGCAGGCGCCACACCACCGCTCACAGGGGCCGTCGGTTGATCAGCTCGGGTTGATCCGGTCTGTCAAGCCACTACCAAAATCGGGATGGCGCAAGGTTGTTCACCGGTTGTCCGGCGGCGCTATCAACCCCGGTGAATCGTCAGAGGAGACAACCCGTTCCGCACTTATCGAGCGCATCAACGCTCCGGTGCGCGGCGACTACCGTATTGCGGTTCTGTCGCTGAAGGGGGGCGTCGGTAAGACGACTTCGACATTCTCACTCGGTGCGACCTTCGCGTCATTGCGCGGTGACAGGGTGATCGCGGTAGATGCCAATCCGGACTTCGGTACGCTCGCTCAGCGCGGACCTGACGAGACACGCTCTTCGGTTCGAGATCTGCTCATGGACAACGATATTCATCGCTACTCGGACGTGCGGCGACATACTTCGCAAAGTGCGAGCAGGCTTGAAATACTTGCTTCCGAACGTGATCCGGCGGCGTCCGAGCTGTTCTCTGAGGCCGACTATCGCGCGGTCATGCGCATACTGCAGCGCTTCTACAACATCATCCTGACCGACTGTGGCACTGGGCTGATGCATTCGGCGATGGCCGGAGTGCTGGACGAAGCCAACGCCATTGTGCTGGTCACATCCCCAGCCATCGACGGTGCCCGTAGTGCGCTGGCGACGCTGGATTGGCTTGATCATCATGGTTATTCGCATTTGGTACGGCAGTCGGTGGTGGTGATCAGCTCATCGCGGCCAGGTGCATCGTCGGTCGACCTGGAACAGTTGAGCCGACATTTCCTCACCCGGGCCCGCGCGGTGCACATCGTCCCGTTCGACAACCATCTGTCGGAGGGCTCAGAGATCTCGTTGGATCTGATGGGTAGAAAGACTCGAATGGCATTCACGGAACTGGCGGCCGCGGTGGCCGATGGGTTCCAACACGGAGGGCGCGACACGCGGCGCAGGTGGAACTGATCGAATTGAGAACGTAGATGTCAATGCCCCAAGTGCCCGCTCACTTCATCGCGTCGTCGCGCAACGACAGTATTGTGGTTCTCGCCAATGAACGAGGGCTGCCGATCAGGCTCAAGCTCGATGCTAGCGAAATGTCCAAGCCTCCAGAACTTCTCGCGCAGTCTATCCTGGAGTTGTGCAAGCTTTCTGCGATGCGCCAACAGGTCGCACGCCGTAAGCAATTCGAGGGCTCGCCGTATGCAGCATCGGTATGTCGAAGCCTGCGATTAGCGACCGAACAGCAGTTGTCCGATGCTGAGGAAGCCCAGTTCGCGGATGACTGAGCCAACGAGAAGCCTGGCAGATTCCGTGGTCGCGCGAATGCGAAAGCAGCGCGACCTGCTTCATGCGATGAACGACGAAAGCCAGTCGACGTCCGTGGAGGTCAGTAGTCAGGACCAGTCGGTCAAGGTCACGGTTGATGCGCACGGTGCCATGACGGGCCTGAAGATAACGAGCCAGGGCCAGCGTCTTGGACCTGATCTGCTTGCTCAGCGCGTCCTGGAAACAGCCTCCGCCGCAGCGCAACTGGTTCTACAGCGCCAGCAGTTCGTCAACGCGGAGTTTTCACAGCGGTTCGCTGCGTTACAGCAAGAACCCCTGCGGCGATGGGACGGCACGATGTTCACGCCCGGACGGCCGGGCGGGTAGCGAGAAACTACTTCGGCGGATTTGTTCCGGGCTCATCCTGAGCCACTTCGTCTCCGAGAACCGCCGGACTAGCAGTTCCCTGGTCGCCGACTACCTCAGCGCCCTGAAGTGCGGTCTGCAGGAATGAGGCGGTTTCATAATCGTCACTACCCGCACCGGCTTTGGATCCGACTCCCGCACTTCCGCCTTTGGCGGTTCGAGAATTCTCCGCGCGGCCCACCATGCCGCCACCTGTTGGTGCCTTGGCGGGTGCGGCACTGGCAGGAGGGGTTGCCGCAGCGGCACGAGGCGCGGCTGAGTTCGACCCGGGCGGTGCGGCGAGTCCTCCCCTGAGTAGTCCTCCACCGTTGTTCACGGAATTGGACAGATTGCTGTTCGGGGTCAGACCAGTTGCGCGGCCTGAAGATCCGGTGAGGGCCCCCTTCATCACTGGCCTGGCTGTCATGCCGTGAGAGGCACCGGCGGAGCGCCCGGCACCCCCAGACGTCGAGTTGCCAAGGAGCGATGAGAGCTGCGACGCCGTGCTGCTCGCCATCTGAACGACCGGGGAGACGGCTTGGGAACCGGCTTGCGGTATTGACGTGAGCGATAGCGGAGCACCGATCGCCGAAACGATCCCGGACTCGGCGCCCAGCGAACTTTGTAGTTCGGTCATGCACTGAACGGCCATTTCAACAGCCTGGGTACACGCCTCGGCAATCCCTGGTGCGGTCCAGGGAAGCCCAGGCGTCAGTGCCGCCATTTTGGCCTCCCACTCGTGCAGGATTTCCATAAGCCGAGTTTCGGCTTGCGTCACATCCGTAGCAGATGAGGTGAGGCTGCCGCCGATTCCACTGGATTGCAGGGCTACCTCGACGCCGTTGAGCACAGCCTCCAACGACTTGGCCATCGTCGCAATTCCCGCGAGACCCTGCCAGATGCCACCGAGCATGCTGGTGGCTTGTTGCACCGCCTGCCCCGTGGTTTCGAAAGTCTTGGATATCCCGTCGTACATTTTCGGAGGGTCGTATCCCTCGTCGAACTTCCCCGTACCGAGAGTGCCGAGCGCATCGGTCACAGGCTTGATCATCGATCCCGGATTGAACGGACTCCCTGCGGCTCCAGCAGCGGGCACGCCCGGGGTCTGAGGCAAGAGCGGAGCACCGGGGGGCGGGGGCTGGATGCCCAGCTGTGTCAGCACCTCATGGACAGGAATGTTGAGATAGTCCGCCAGGCCCTGCTCCTGCGCATTGATATGCGGTGTCGGGTCGTATCCCGGCACCTGTTGGGCTACCTGGAGTGAGGGGCCAACCGAAGAGGAATCCGACGGTGACGATGGGTTTGCATCAGCCATAGGATTTAAGTGCTGGTCGCGCGTAGTCGCCAGTTACAGCTCGGAGTCGACGGCGACGTAGGACGCCTTGGAGACCACGGTGCCGACTCCGGTACCTGCGTGCACCGCTCCGAGCAGTAGTGTTCCGGCGAGGTTGACCGCCTGCGCAGGGCCGTACGCGGCCAGGTAGATGGCGCCGATCGGCCCCACTGCGGCCGCCGCAGCACTCATCATGCCGGTCGCATTCACCGAGCCAGCGGTGGTGATGGCTGTTGCTGCGCCCTCCTGGACGCCCGCGAACGCCTCCAAACCGACAGGCACTACCTTCATGTCCCCCATGGTCCCTCCCTTTCCTGACGGTCAAATCTTTGCTCCAGGCTAGCAGGGGTAACGCGTGAATGCACCCCCAGACTGATGGCTCAACTGAGTAGCTTGGGAAGTGCATCCGAACTCTGGGAAAACTTGTGGCAATTACCTGGGTAGGCAGCGGCCAAGTATTTAGCCATGTCAATTGGGGCTTCGGCCAGTTGGCAGACAACTCGGGCTTTGGCTGATACTTGGTAGGGCCGGGTTGCCGTGATGTCCTCAGCGGCTCTTTCTACGAGGGCCAGGTGGAATACTTCAGGTGAGATATCGGGAGGTTCTGTGTTTCGTCGCAGGTCAAGTCGTGTGCGGCGGCGGGCTCCGCACCTCCCGTTGGCCGGCGGCTACGAATTTGAGGACACAGCGGTAACGATTCCGATTCCGGTGGTCCCCAGCGTGGAACACGAGTCGTATTACGTTCCAGATCCCGTACCTGATCCCCTACCTCCCGCCTATCCAGGCGAGCCATCGACCAGCGCGCCGTCCGCGACACTTGGGCAGTCCGATGACCAATTGCCGAGCTGTTTCGCTGCGGAGCACCAGACGAAGGCATGGCCCGCGCGCGGGGAGCCGACGGCCAACGTGTCTGCGGCCCCGTTTTGGAATCGTCGGAACACGCGCAGATAGTGCCCCGGCTCGCTTAACGCTCTAGTTCGTCGGTCGTCATCAGGTCGTCGCGGACGCTCCGCTCGTGATACGCGAGCCGTGCCACCCGGTGTGCGACCACCGGGGCGGTGATGATGGTGAACAGCCCGGTAAGCATGATCATGCTGACGTCGGCGTGCCCGCGAAGCCGCAGCGCGGCGCCGGCCAGGACCAGCAGCAGTCCCAGCACCTGCGGCTTAGACGCCGCGTGCATGCGGGCCAACGTGTCAGGAAAGCGCACCACGCCGATCGCCGCGGTGAGGGCCAGCACCGAACCGCACAACACCAGTACACCGGAGATTCCGTCGAGAAAAGTGTTCATCGCGGTTACCTCCTCTCGTCAGGGAGATCGATCGCGGTGTCGGGCACCCGGAATCGCGTCACGCTCACCGAGCCGAGGAAACTGATCAGCGACAGCGCCACCATGCCGTACAGCACAGTGGAATCGAGGCTGTAGGCGGCCCATGCGGCCAGCACACACATCGTGACGGCCACCAGGGTGTCCACGGCGACGAGCCGGTCCAAAGTGTTGGGTCCGGCGAGCAGCCGGTACATCGTGACGGTGGCCGCGGCGATGAGCAGCACCGCGGCCATATGCCATAGGAGGCTCATGTCCCGGCCCTCGTCTCGGACTCGTCGACGGTGCCATCTTCGGGATGCCAATCGGTGTCGCGCTCGAAGGCTGCGATGAAGAGTCGTTCCAGTTGGCGTAATTGGGTGTAGAAGCTCGCCACCGCCTTCGGCGAACCCACATCCAACACGTGCACGTACGCCAGTCGGCGTTCTTGGTCTATCTCCAGGACTACCGAGCCGGGGATGATCGTCAGCGTATTGAGCAGCAGGGCCATCACCAGATCAGATTTCACCGAAAGCTGTGCTCGCAGTACGGCACTCAACGGTGGCGGGCCGGGTCTGATCGCCAACCACGCCACCTGCAGACTCGAGAGCGCCAGGTAGTACGCGACCGTGAATGCAAGGCCGATCATCGACACTACATGCAGACGGCCCTCGACCGGCATCCGCGGCATCGGTAGTAGGACTGTGATGGCCAGTGCCACCAGCAGTCCGGTCATGGTGTTGGCGACCGAGAAGTTGCCCCACAGCATCGTCCACACCAGCATCAGCCATACCAAAATCCAAGCCCGCAAGATGATTTCGCGAGGGCCGTGCATTACCAGGCTTTTCATCGTGGTCCACCCCCGAGGACGGCACTGATGTACACCGTGCGGTCACGGACCTCGGCGGCGGCCCGATCGCTGATCCCCATGATGGGTCCGGCGAAGACGGTCAGCGCCACCCCGACCGCGATCAACCCCAACGTGGGAGCCAGCATCCCCGCCGGCATCCGGCCCACGTCGGCTCGGTCCACGAACGCGATCTCTTCGCTATCGTCGAGAAGTGCGGACGGTGAGGCCGCAGCGAGGTCGCCCTCCGGTGCGTCGGCGCGTGGTCGCCAGAACGCCTTGGTCCAGACGCGGGCCACTGCATACAGGGTCAGCAGACTCGTGATCGTGCCTCCGGCCACGAGGCTCCACGCCAGCACCGAGCCCTGCAGCGACCCTGCCTCCAGGAGTGCGACCTTGCCGATGAAACCCGAGAACGGTGGGATGCCACCCAAGTTCAGTGCCGGGACGACGAATGCGAAGGCCAGCAGGGGACTTGCGGCGGCGAGGCCCCCCAGACGGTTCAGCGACGATGCCCCGGCCTGCCGTTCGATGAGTCCTACCACGAGGAACAACGTCGTCTGCACGATGATGTGGTGTGCCACATAGTAAATAGCCCCGGACATACCGAGCTCATTGGACAGCGCGATACCGAAGATCATGTACCCGATATGGCTGACCAGAGTGAAGGACAGCAGTCGTTTGATATCGCTCTGGGCAATGGCGCCCAGGATGCCGACGATCATGGTGAGTAGGGCGGCCACCAGCAGTACCGTGTTCAGCACACCGCCGGGGAACAACAGGGAATGCGCACGAATGATGGCGTACACGCCCACCTTGGTGAGCAAGCCCGCGAAGACCGCCGTCACGGGTGCCGGTGCGGTGGGGTAGGAGTCGGGTAGCCAGGTCGACAGCGGAAAGACCGCTGCCTTGATGGCGAAACCCACCAGCAGCACCGCGAAGATCGCCATCCGGGTACCCGACGGGATGCCGTCTGCGCGGACCGCTATTTCCGCCATGTTCAAGGTTCCGGTTGCCGCGTACACGAACGCGATTCCCAGCAGGAAGACCACCGAGGACATCATCGAGACCATCACATACGAGATGCCGGCACGCACCCGGTCGGCACTGGCTCCGATGGTCAGCAGCACGAAGCTCGCGGCAAGCAGCACCTCGAAACCGACGTACAGGTTGAACAGATCGCCGGCCAGGAAGGCGTTGCACACGCCGGCCGACAGCGCCAGATAGGTGGGCATGAAGATCGACACCGGCTGGCGCTCGTCACCGTCACGAATGCCTTGAGCCGCCGCGTACAGCACCACCGTCAGCAGCACGATGGCCGAGACCACCAGCATTAGCGCCGAAAGGCGATCTACCACAAGCGTTATTCCGAGAGGTCCCAGCTTCTCCTCGGTCGGCCCCCAGCCGCCGACGGCCAACGCGAAGGTGCCGTCGCGATCGGCCAGGTAGAGCAGCGCGGCGCAGACCCCGAGCACCGTGGTCAAGGCTGTGACGGTGATCAAGAGTTGCAATCGTGGGCGGCGGCCCGCGATCAGAGTCAGCGCGGCCGCCGCCGTCGGGATGAGGACCGGGAGCGGTGTGAGAACAGTCATGGCACTCATGACTTCTCACCCATCGGTAGGGCATCGAGTTCGGCGGGGGAATCCTCATCGACAGATGCGGATTCCCCCTGGTGTTCGTCCCGATCGTCGGTGACGGGCTCCGGCGGTTCGTGGGCGACGCGCGCGTCCTCGGCGTCGTCATCCACGACGTCATCGGCCTCTAGCGTGAACATGCGATAGATCAGGGCCAGGGCAAAAGCCGCAACACCCATGGTGATGACGATCGCTGTCAGGATCATGCCCTGGGCCAAGGGATCCGCCACAGTGGTTCGGCCATCGGACTGCCGTCCGATGATCGGTGGATTGCCGGACGGGCCACCCACCGTAAGGATCAGGAGGTTCACCGCATTGCCGACGAGCAGCAGACCCAACACCATGCGGGTCAGGTTGCGTTCCAGCATCAGGTACACGCCGCACGCCGTGAGGGCGCCGATGATGACGAGCAGTCCGAGGTTGGTCACGATCCGCGCACCCCTGTCCGGGCGCGTGGAGATTCTTCGAGCTCGACGTCCAGGCGCGCGCCCAGACTGCGGAGCACATCGAGCACCAGGCCAACCACCACCAGGTACACGCCAAGATCGAAGAACAGCGCAGTCACGATCTTGACATGGCCAAACCCGAGCATGTCGAATTGGATTGTGGCCGAAGATAACACCGGCGCGCCCAGCAGAATCGAGGCTAGGGCGGTACCCCCGGAGAAGGCCAGTCCGAGACCGAGGATCTTGCCGGCATCGAATGGCAGAGTCTCGCCCAGCTCGTAACGGCCACCGGCGAGATAACGCAGTACGAGTGCCAGCCCGGCCGTCAGGCCGCCGGCGAATCCTCCGCCCGGAACGTTGTGCCCGGCGAAGAAGAAGTAGAACGAAAGCACCATCACGAGCGGGAAAATCAGCCGCGTCGCCACTTCGAGTACCAGCGACCTGTGCTTGGGATCGCGCAGCTCGCTGCCGCGCAACCAGACCCCTGATGCCACCACGACATCCGGTTGACCTGCCGCGTCGGTTAATGGTCTTCGCCCGAGCTGGGGGTGTCTCCCGCTTGCGGGGGACTCATCCCCAACTCGAGGGGCCCTGCCAAAACGCCGGTGCCGGAACATCAACGAGGCAACACCCGTCGCGGCAACAAGCAGCACCGAGATCTCGCCCAGAGTGTCCCAGGCGCGGATATCCACCAGCAGGACGTTCACCGTATTGGCGCCGTGCCCGCGCAGATACGCCGCGTCGGGGAGCAGGTCGGCGATCGGGCGATCGCGTCGTGCTGCCATCGCATACACCCCGAGAGTGGTGACCGTGCATCCGACCGCGATCGCGAGTACGGCACGGGGCAGCCGGAACCTATTGGCTTGCTCCACATCTGATTCGGCAGGCAAGGCCCGCAGCACCAACACGAAGATCACAAGGGTCAGGGTCTCGACGAGGAACTGCGTCAGCGCCAGATCTGGTGCACCATGTAGCGCGAAGATGACGCCCGTCCCATAACCGGTGATGCCCACCAGTAGCACCGCCGCCAAACGGTTGCGCATGACGGTCGCACCGATGGCGGCCGCAAGCATCAGTAATCCCACCACTCCCTGCAGCGGGGAATCCCACAGTTTCAGGTGTGGTTGGTCGCGGGCCCCGAGGGCCAGCACGATCGTCGGCAGCATGACCAGAGTGACCAAAATGGTGGCCTGGGTGAACGGGATGGAGCCCCGCTGAGTGAGTGCGGTCAGTCGCTGAGACAGCACATCGGCTCCGCGCAGTACCGCGTCGTAGCCGCGGTCGGCATTGCCCAGCGGATTGACGGCGAGCCGTGCTCTGCGCAGGCGGCCCCGTGAGAAGAACGCGACAATGCCGACCGCGAAGGCGAGCGCGGTGAGCAGAAGCGGTGTTCCGAAGCCCTCCCAGATCGCAATATGCGCGTCAACAGGATCGGCGTAGCTGCCCAGTGCCCAGTTGAGCCAGTCGGGCAGTATGCCGGCAGCGATACTTGCCACGGACAGTAGCGCGGGAGCCACCAGGAAGACAGCGGCCGGAGCATGCATGGCCTGTACGCGGGCGCTGGGTTCGGGTAAACCCTTGCGCGCGAAAGCTCCCCACATGAACCGCATGCTGTAGGTGATGGTGAACATCGAACCGACGACGATCCCGGCCAGCACCCAGGGCGCGGCCGAACCGAGCACCTGGCTATGCAGCACCGTCGCGAAGGCCAGCTCCTTGCCGACGAATCCCAGGGTGAGTGGCACCCCCGCCATGCTCGCCGCGGCGAGCCCGGCGATCACGAGTAGCGACGGTGCGCGCGGTCCCAGCCAGGCCAGCTTGCGGATATCGCGCGTACCGACGGTGTGGTCGATGATTCCCACCACCATGAACAGTGCGGCCTTGAACAAGGCATGCGCGCACAGCATGACAAGCCCGGCCAAGAGGATGTCGGGATCGCCCGTTCCGGTGAGAACCACCAGGAACCCGAGTTGGCTTACCGTGCCGAAGGCCAAGATCAGCTTGAGGTCATACTCGCGCAGGGCGCGCCAACCCGCCAGGATCATGGTGGCGATGCCCAGCACCAGCACGATGGGCCGCCACGGTGTCGCCTCGGCGAACCCTGGCGACAGGCGGGCCAACAGATAGATACCGGCCTTCACCATGGCCGCGGCATGCAGGTAGGCGCTGACAGGAGTGGGCGCCGCCATGGCGCCCGGAAGCCAAAAATGCAGGGGCACAATGGCGGACTTGCTCAGGGCACCGATCAGCACCAGCACGAGACCGGCGCTGGCGGCCATACCCGACGGTGGGTGCGCGATGAGGTCGGAGAGCAGGAAGCTTCCACCGACGTGACCGAGCACGATGACACCGACCAGCATTGCCAGTCCACCGGCGGTGGTCACCAGAAGTGCCTGCACCGCCGCGCGGCGACTGGCAAGCCGTTCCGCGTAGTGGCCGACCAAGAGGAAGGACAACACGGTCGTCAGTTCCCAGAAGATGTAGAGCAGCAGCAGATTGTCGCTGATCACCAGGCCGAACATGGCGCCGGAGAATGCCACCAGCTCGGCAGCGAAGCTCGGCAATCGCGGCTCGGTGTGCCCGTCGCGATGACGGAAGTAGCTCGCGCAATAGAACAGCACCATCGATCCGATGCCCAGCACCAGCACACTCATGATCGCGGCCAGCGAGTCGAAGCGCAGTGCGATGTCCATCGCTAGCTCGGGCACCCACGCAATGTCCACGCGGACGTCCGTACCCTCGCCCGGCCATCTCGCCAATACCCAGATCAGCGAACCTAAGGGGACCAGGGCAAGAGGATAGAACGCCAGTCGGCCAGCGCGCGCCACAAGTAGCGGCGCCATCGCGGCCGCAAGTGCGTGGGCAAGCAGAATGGCAAGCAAAGGCACTCCCGTCTATCGGTTATTGGGCGGGGTGTCGTGGTGTCTAGTTTACGGGGCGAAGATTCGACGTTCCTGTTAGGTCTCCGACCGTACTGAGTAGCAAACATATGCAGCAGCTGTGCCAGACCGCTTCATCTAGCGCTATGTAGGGCATGTAGCGAGAGAGATAGGTGCGATCACTACGCATCTAGTTAACCGGCCAACCCGATTATGGTGCGGGAAGGGATTAATCAAGGCTGCCGCTAGGTTTGATCGGATGGTGCATCTTGTCCGCGAGCGGATGATTCGCGCACGGTAACCCGCAGTTCTGCGTCGCTACGCGGTCAGGACGCGCGAGGCGGGGTACCAATGGCGTTGGTGGTGTTCCGGTGGGCGCGGTAACGCTTGCTTCCCCACACTCTCCCCTGCGCTCCCATGTTGAGGTGTGGACAGGTGTGTCGTGTGCTGCCACGGTCGTCATAGTTACCAATGGGGCAGCCCAGAGGCCGGTGGCCTGATGGTATTGGTAGCTGGTCTCGACGGAGTTGGCGAACTGGCGCAGATTGTGCCGGAGCGCGAGGGTCAGATCGGCGACAAGGCGTGTGTGTTCAATCGCAGTCACGTCAATGGCATCAACAAGTTCGCCAACAGGTAGTTCGTGGCATACGAATTCGGTGAATGCGTGACGCGCGGTGTCTGCGAAGCTGTCGCCGACCCGGCGTACACGGTCAATGACGTCGTCCGTGTAGGCGGCATTGATGTTTTCGTTTGTCTTGAGAGCGCGAGTCGGCGCCAGCTCAATGAGAAGAGCCGGTTTAGTGGTCGCCAACGGTGTCAGGTGCGGTGGTGTTGACCATTTGCCAGTGGCTCCGAAGTTTTTCCATGCTCCCGCTATGGCGCTGATAGCGACACTCATGTGTTCGCCCATGATCTTGAACGACTGTCGGTGTGCGGTCATGATCGTCGCAGTGCCCGCCAGCAACAGGTGTACTGCCACCTCGTGGGGTGCCTGATCTCGTATCCCGACGATTGCCTGGAGAGTGCTGGCTGTTACCTGGCTGATAGTGTCAGCCAGAGCGTCCATGCGGCTTAGCGTAAGAGTCACGGCCGGATCTGCGTCAGCGAATGCCTGCGCGTGAGGCACGTCGACGAACTGGCCATGAAACGGATCATCCACCAGGTCATTATGTAGGAACCGTGATTGGGTGGCGACTACGCTGGTCACGTGCATCACCAAACTTGCTATATAACGATGCAAGGACGACGATAGACGCATGGACCGGTTCGCTGGCTCACACTCGCTCGATGATTGCATGGGAATGGATTGCGTGATCCACAATCCCAGTGGCCACCACATGCGGGACTGGCCGCAGCGGTGGCGGGCAACCGACGTTCTGGACCGGGTCTGTGAACATGGGCAGGCCCATCCTGACCCGGACCAGTTCATGTTGTGGCTGGCGCAAGGGTACGAGACGTTAGCGGTGCATGAGTGCGACGGCTGCTGTGCCTACCCCTCGCACGCACAGACAGATCGCCGCACCGCAGCTGATGTCGAGTCAGAATTATCGATGCTGAAAACGGTGCGCGATGTAATAAAAAATAGCGGAGCGCCCGCGGCCCGTCCCACCGTGTTGGATGAAATATTGCGCGACGAACTCGAACGTTTCCGACACCGCGACAAGTAGTAGTAGTCGTAGTAGTCCCACAAGGTTGGCAGGCAGCGTCTCGATTCTGGCGGTCAGATGTCGTTATGCAAAGTGCTGTATGACTGCAGAAGGCATTTCGAGTGATGACGTGAGGATGGCTGTCACCGACCCCTGAAAAAGTTGGCGACAGCACGGGGAGCTGGTTCGACCCGCGCCCCGGCGGCATTTCGTACGCCAACACCGTTTACGGGCACTTGACGATTGGCGCGACGCAACCCTTTTCAGCGGTTGTCAGCAAACGCGCGCAGGGATGCCACCTGCACGGGATCCAGCGACGGGCGCACCGTGGCGCGCGCGGTCTCGACGTCGGCGACGGTGACGTCTGCGGCGTCGATGGATCGTCGCATCGCCGCCATCGCGGCCTCGCGTAACAACGCGGCGCAATCGGCAGCCGAGAAGCCGTCGAGTTCGGCGGCGAGGGCGTCCAGATCCACGTCGGTATCGAGCGGGACCGCGCGTGCGGCCGTCTTGAGAATGTCTTTGCGGGCCTGAGCGTCCGGGGGTTCGACGAACACCAGGCGTTCCATCCGGCCCGGGCGCAGCAGCGCGGGGTCGATGAGCTCGGGGCGGTTGGTGGCGCCGAGCACCACCACATCACGTAGCGGTTCCACCCCGTCCAGTTCGGTAAGCAGGGCCGCCACCACACGGTCGGTGACTCCCGAGTCGAAGCTCTGCCCGCGCCTGGGTGCCAGGGCATCCACCTCGTCGAGGAACACCAGGGAAGGCGCCGAATCGCGCGCCCGCCGAAACAGCTCGCGGACCGCCTGCTCGGAGGCTCCGACCCATTTGTCCATCAGCTCTGCGCCCTTGACCGCATGCACGGACAACCGCCCGGAGCTGGCCAGCGCACGCACCACAAAGGTCTTTCCGCAGCCGGGCGGTCCGTACAGCAGCACCCCGCGGGGCGGGTCCACGCCTAGGCGTTCGAAGGTGTCCGGATGCTGCAAGGGCCACAGAACGGCTTCTGTCAGTGCCTGTTTGGTGGTCACCATGTCGCCGACGTCGTCGAGGGTTATCGAACCGATGGCCACCTCCTCGGTACTGGACCGAGACAGTGGACGGATCACGGACAGCGCGCCGACGAGGTCTGCCTGGTCCAGAGCTGGTGCGCTGGCCTTCTCGCTGGCCCGCGCCGCTGCCCGCAATGCGGCCTCGCGTACCAGTGCGGCCAGATCGGCCACCACAAAACCCGGTGTCCGTGCCGCGATCTCATCGAGCTGAAGGTCTCGCGACGGCACCTTCACCAACAGAACTTCGAGTAGTGACTTGCGGGTGGCCGCGTCGGGCAGGCTCAGACCGAGCTCGCGGTCACACAGCTCGGGAGCACGCAGCCGAACGTCGATAGCATCGGGATGGGCGGTGGTCGCGATGAATGCGACCCCAGAAGTAGCCACCGCAGAACGCAATTCAGCGAGAATTAGTGTCGCCACGGGCTCTGCGGTGGCCGGCAGCAGCGCGTCGATATCGGAAATCAGCAGGACTCCGCCGGACTGCCGGACGCGGCTCACGGCTCCGCGTATTGCGTTGAGGCGCCCGTCCGCTGTGGTGGCACCTACTTCCGGTCCGTCCAGCTCGATGAGTGTGCGCGGTGTACAGACCGCGCGGGCCAACGTTGCCTTCCCGACCCCACCTGGGCCGGATATCAGCACACCCAGATTTGGTTGTGCGCCAAGTGTTTTCAGCAGGCCCGGTTCATCGAGGGCGAGTTTGAGCCACTCGGCGAGCCGGGCAGCCTGCGCCTGCGAGCCCCTGAGATCCTCTGTGGAGACCGCCGCGGGCGGCTGGGGAGGCGGAGCCGTATCGGCGGCGGATTCCGGTGGCCGCGCCAGCGCCGGTTGCGGGGTGGGGCTCAACGGGGTCGAGCCCTGCCAGCTGACAAGAGAATTGGGCTGCACACTGACCGGACCGGCCGGATCCACGGCGGTCACCGTGAGCAGCTCGGAGGTCCAGGTGATGCCCACAGAGCGGGCTAGCGATGTCGTCGCCTCCGATGTGGATGTTCCGGGGCCGAGGTCCCGTGGCAGTAGCGAAACGGTGTCCCCGACGGTCATCACCTTGCCCAGCAGTGCGAGCCGAAGTGTCGCGGACGAAACAGATTGGGTGGTAAGAGAGGAACCGCTCACGCTGATCGACCGTGCTCCGTACACCGTCACGGGGGTGACGATGACGGACGCGTCCTCACGCAGCCCCGCATTGGACAGCGTGACGTCGTCGAGCAAGGCAGTGCCGGCCGGAACTGAGCGCGGTGCGACCCCGACGACGGCCGCCGTCGTTCGCGATCCGGTCAGAGATATGGCATCCCATTCCCGGATGCCCAACGCGGCGATCGCTTCTGGATGCAACCGAACTACACCGCGCCGTGAGTCGACAGCCGATGTGTTGAGGCGAGCGGTGAGAGTCAGCGATGAGCCAGTAGGGCGAAGAGCATCCGGATATGCGCTCATGCGTTCCTAGCGTGGCCTGCCGGGACGGCGCAGGCCCAGGCGTTCTGCGGTGCGCCGCTTGGGCAGCGCGGCCTGCCGGAAGGCGCGTCGCTGGTCTCGGCGCTGATCGCGGCGAAGGTCACGACGCTCTTTGGGCTTGGCGTCCCAGGATTCGGGCCGCGCCGCCACCCAGCGCTGACTGCGCCAGGCGAACGGGATATGTGTCAGGTAGACGACGATCAGGATGAGCAGCAGCACATAGGGGTACTGCAGTAGCCCGGCGGCGGCCACCGTCACCAGTGCGAGCAGTAGAACCACCATGCGCGGCGGTACCGAGACGGATTTCATGGCGGCGGTGGGTATCTGGCTGACGATGAGCATGGACACGAAGACCATCCACGCGCATATCGCCCATACCGACGACCACCATCCGTCGCCGAACTGCAGGACGGCGGCCAGTGGGGCGAGCACCATCAGTGCTCCCGCGGGAGAGGGCACCCCGACGAAGTACTCCTTGGTGAACGCGGGCTGGGAATCGTCGTCGAGCAGCGTGTTGAAGCGAGCCAGCCGCAGCACGATGCATACCGCGTAGAGGAGTGAAAAGACCCATGCGGTAGGGGTATCCGACAGCATCGAGATATACAGCACCACTGCGGGGGCAACACCGAAATTCACCGCGTCGGCCAGCGAGTCGATCTCCGCGCCCATTCGTGACGTCGCGTCCAGCAGTCGGGCGATCCTGCCGTCGAGACCGTCGAGGATGGCCGCGGCGGCGATCAACGTCAGCGAGATGTACGGCTTTCCGTCGAACGCGAACTTGATCGACGACAGGCCACCGCAGATCGCCAGCACCGTCATCACACTCGGCAGGATCCGGATGTGCACGGGGCGCTTCGAGAATGCGGCTTGGGTCATGGCTGAGCCGCTTACGCGTTATCTGTCGAGGAGGGCAGCTCGGCCAGCACGGTCTCGGCGCCGACGGCGCGTTGCCCCGGCTGGACAAGAATTTTCGAACCCTCAGGCAGATATGTGTCCACCCGGGAACCGAATCGGATCAATCCGTAGGTATCGCCGATGGACAGCTGGTCGCCGACCTTGGCGTGGCAGATGATCCGACGCGCGATGAGCCCGGCAATCTGCACCACCACCACATCGTGCCCGGAGCGGGTGCGAATCTGCACGCTATTGCGTTCGTTGGCGACACTTGCCTCGGCGCGATCGGCAGACAAGAACTGCCCGCTGCGGTGAATGACCGCAGTCGCCTCACCGGCGACCGGAACCCGCTGAACGTGGACGTCGAACACCGACAGAAAGATGCTGATGCGGGGGAGCGGTTCGGCAGGCAGCCCGAGCTCGGCCGGCGGCACGGCACGGTCGACCAGGCAGATCTGGCCGTCGGCGGCGGCTACCACCACCTCGGCGCGGTTGGGTGGGATACGCGCCGGATGCCGGAAGAATGCGGCGCACGCGCCGGCGAGCGCCAGCCCGGTACCGCGAATCCAACGATTCTTGAACCCGAGACCTGCCAGCCCCAGTCCCCCGGCGATGAACGGAAGGCCTGCCGGATGGATCGGTGGGATGGTCGAGCGGAAGAGTTCGACGATATGCGGGATGCCGGAATCCGGCTCTGAACCTACGGGGCGGGGGCGTCTTGCCACCGGACCATCCTAGTGATGCGGCCGATGCGCCGGGGACGGCACGACCGACACAGTGGCTAGGATGCCCTTGATAATGCCCGTCATCAGCTCAGATTCCACACGCTGACTGTTGTGCCCGCCGCCAGTTGGGTGACGTCTTCCGGGATATCCAATAGGCAGTTCGATGCCGCCAGCCACCGCAAGTGGTGCGATGCGGGAGGTCCGACTGCCCTCACCGTGCCATTGCCGGCATCCCAGCATCCGCGACGGAACTGCCGCTTACCTGGGGGAGCGGAGATCGGGTCGGTCAGGACCGCCTCGTGGCGTACCCGCGCCGGATCTAATCCCATGGCCGCCCGTAACGGCTCGCGAATGAATACCTCGAACGACACCAGCGCGCTGACGGGATTGCCGGGCAGGGTGAGCACCGGAACGCCGTTGACGTGTCCGGAGCCCTGTGGCTTACCGGGCTGCATGGCCACCGAGACGAATTGGACACCAGCGTTCGTGAGCGCATCCTTGACGACCTCGTAGGCTCCGGCGCTCACCCCGCCGGTGGTGATCACCAGATCGGCCTGCGCACCGAATTCGTCGAGCACGGACAGGAATTGTTCGACGTCATCGGCGACAGTCGGTGCCACCACGGCGTCGGCTCCGGCCTCCTGTACGGCGGCGGCGAGCATGACGGCGTTGGATTCGTAGATCTGTCCGGGCTTGAGATCGGTGCCCGGGGGCATCAACTCGCTGCCGGTAGAGGCGATGACCACCCGCAGCCGGGGGCGCACGGTGAGCTCTTCGAGTCCGAGTGCCGCCGCCAGACCCAACGCCGGCGCCATGAGGCGGGTACCGGCGTACAGCACGGTATCGCCGGCTTGCACATCCTCACCGGCAGATCGGATGTGTTGCCCGGCACGGGGTTCGCCGGTGATGGTCACGATCTCGGTGCCACTGTCGGTGACCTCGACGGGCACCACCGCGGTGGCGCCGGCGGGCAGCGGTGCACCTGTCATGATTCGGTGTGCGGTGCCGGGTTTGAGTGTCAGCTCGTCGGTGCGCCCGGCGGGGATGTCCTCGGTGACGGGCAGTTTTACGGGATGGGTGGGCGAAGCCCCTGCGAGATCGCCGCGGTGGACCGCATACCCATCCATCGCCGAGTTGTCGAACATCGGCAGATTCAGTGGCGCGATGACATCGGCTGCAAGGACCAACCGATCGGCCGCGCCGACCGGTATCCGCACGGGCGATGGCGCCTGGATCAATCCGGCGACGACTTGCTGGTGTTCGGCGACGGAACGCATCGGCTCATTATTGCCCGATCGCCGCGCGCATACCGCATGCAGGGGTTTTTGCTGCGTATGTGCCCACGGTGGGCCCTCAGCGTGCGGTGCTCACCGCATGGCAGGAAACTAGCGTTATGACCGTCGGCGGAGTGCTCTTCGATATCGACGGGGTCCTGGTGACCTCGTGGGAGCCGATCGATGGTGCTGCGGAGGCCCTCAAGGTGCTGGCGAGCGAGGATGTTCGTCGTTGCTTCTTGACCAACACCACCTCGCGGACTCGGGTGCAGATCGCGGAGTTGCTCACTGCAGCCGGGCTGGCGGTACCCGCGGATGAGGTGATTACCGCCGCGATGCTGACCGCCGACCACGTGATCGCCCAGCACCCCGGCGCGCGGTGTTACCTGCTGAATGATGGCGACATCACCGCCGATATGCCCGGAGTCGACTTCGTCGAGTCCCTCTCCGACGATCCCGATGTGATCATTCTTGGCGGGGCCGGTCCGCAGTTCGATCACGTCGCACTGAGCCGGGTCTACGACCTGATGGCTCAGGGGATTCCGGTGGTCGCGATGCATCGCAATGCGATGTGGAGCACCCGCGAGGGATTGCGCGTCGATACCGGTGTGTACTTGGCGGGTATGGAGCAGGTGTCGGGACGCAAGGCCGTCGCGGTGGGCAAACCGGCCCCGGCCGGGTTCCAGCTGGCTGCTGAGCGGATGGGGTGCGAGCCGGATCAAGTCGTGATGGTGGGTGACGACCTACATGTGGACGTGCTGGCCGCCCAGGTTGTCGGCATGACGGGCGTGCTGGTGCGCACCGGCAAGTTCCGTCAGGACACGCTTGATAGGTGGGCGGCCGATCAATATGCGATGCAACCGGCGTACGTCGTTGACTCGATCGCCGACTTACCGCCGCTGTTGTCGGGCCTGTAGGCCAGAATCTGCGTCATGATCGATCACTTCGGCATCAACTGCGCGGACGTGCCGACGGCGGCCGCGTTCTACGACAAGGTGCTCGGCGTCCTCGGGTTCACCCGCCAGATGGATTTCGGTGTCGCCATCGGGTACGGGACGGCGGGAAAGCCCGACTTTTGGATTGGCGGCGGTGACGTTGCGAGCGGTCCCAATCGTGAGATCCACGTTGCTTTCTCGGCTACGAGCACTGAGAAAGTCGACGAGTTCTTCGCGACGGCCACGGGTGAGGGCGCCGAGGTGCTCCATGCGCCGCGGCTGTGGCCTGAGTACCACCCCGGCTACTACGGCGCGTTTGTGCGTGACCCCGACGGAAACAATATCGAGGCCGTGTTCCACGGAGCGGTACCCGCCTAAGCGCCCGGAGACGAGCGTATTGACTCCGACTGTGTGATCGCTGGTATCGAACACCGGGAGAACTGTGAATGCGGTGGGGTGGGCAGTGCGGCGGCTCTGGGGCAGGATGCGTTTGTGACCGCGCACTGGACTACCGCTGATATTCCTGACCAAGCCGGACGCGTCGTCGTCATCACCGGCGCAAATACCGGTCTGGGTCTTGAGACGGCCCGCGCGCTGGCCGCCGCGGGAGCCCAGGTGGTTCTCGCCGTCCGCGACCTGGACAAGGGTGCTGCCGCCATCGAGGAGATCAAAAAGACGGTGCCCACGGGGAACCTGGCGCTGCAGCGGCTCGATCTGTCCTCGCTCTCGAACATCACATCCGCAGCCGGGCAGCTGAGCACCGATTATCCGCGGATCGATCTGCTCATCAACAACGCCGGAGTGATGTATCCACCGAAGGGTGCCACCGCGGACGGATTCGAGCTGCAGTTCGGCACCAACCACCTGGGGCATTTCGCATTCACGGGGCTGCTGCTGGAGAACCTGACCGGGGTGGGAGGTTCGCGCGTCGTCACCGTGAGCAGCAACGGTCATAAGTTCAGGGCCGCAATACATTTCGATGACCTGCAGTGGGACCGTGGTTACAGTCGAGTGGGGGCGTACGCCCAGTCCAAACTTGCGAACCTGTTGTTTACCTACGAGCTGCAGCGTCGCCTTGAGGCTGCAGGAACCGAGACGATGGCATTGGCGTCGCACCCCGGTGCATCGGGCACCGAGCTGATGCGTCACATCACCTTTGGTCCCGAGGCGCTCAGTGCGGCGGTGTTGAAACTCGCACAGAGTCCGGCGATGGGCGCGCTGCCCAGCCTGCGCGCCGCCACGGACCCGGCCGCATCGGGCGGCCAGTACTACGGGCCCGCAGGCTTCGGGGAGCTGCGTGGGTATCCCAAGGTTGTCAGGTCCACCAAGCAGTCACACGATGAGCCTCTGCAACAACGGCTTTGGTCCGTTTCGGAGGAACTGACCGGAGTGCGGTTCCCGGTCTAGCGTGGCCGGTCAGGCTGAGGCAGCGTATCCCTCGGCGGGTCGCAATGCCCGAAGTACCTCCGCCAACACACCGCGGTTATGTGCCATTGACCAGTGATTGGCGAGGCTGCCCGGGTGCAGGTTCTGGATGGTGATGTTCCGCGTGCCCGGCCCATTCAGGAAGGCTGAGGTGTGCGGTGTGATGACCATGTCGTAGCGAGTGACGATCGTGGTGTATTCAACGCCGGGTACGGTGTCGTCAACCGTATTGAGCTGACCGATGAACCCCGAGCTGCGCAGCTGTTGCATCGGTGCGATATCGATAGCCTTGGCAAGTGTGTAGAGGTGCGGCAGGCGGATTCGCAGCCAGTCGATCACCGAGTCCAGTCCCCAGACTGTCGACCCGTGATAGCTCGGCGAAAGACCGATAACCCTGCGGGCGTACCTCGCGCCCCCCAGGAAGTGAAGGTAGTAGCGGATGAGTGGGCCGCCCTGGGAGTGGCCGATAAGGTCGACGGAGTTCGCGCCGGTCACTTCTCGTACGCGGTCGACGAATGCCGCGAGTTCAGCGGCCGAGCGCCGCATGTCTCCGGTACCGCCGACGCGGCCCATCCGCATTCCGCCATAATTGAGCGCGAACACGCGGTGCCCGTTGTTGAATAGTAAGGGCGACAACGCATTCCAGTTCAGTAGCATAGTGACATGGGTTCCATGTACCAGTATCACCGGAATCGTGCCAGCAGGCGCCGGGCTCGTCCAATCATTCGCTCCGGGCGGCGCGGCGAGCGGATTCCGCAGCCAGGATCGTAGTGCGGACAACATCGAGTAATCGACCGGCAAGGCTGCCTGAATCTCGGTCACCCGTGGATGTTGTCACAGGCGACCGGGTTCATACGAAGAAATTGTCGTGATCGATGAACCATTGCGTGCGCTGTTCGTCGGTCATGTCGGCGAGCTCGCCAAAACCTTCGAAATACCGCTGCCGGGGTGCGCCGGGGGCGAACAGCATGAGCAAGGAAGCCGCTTCGCCCGAATCGTTCTGGAATGCGTGAAGGCCGCCCGGCGGGACGAACAAGAAGTCGCCCGAGGTGGCGTCGACCCATGTTTCGCCGTTGTACAACCGCCACGTTCCGGAGAGCACGAAGAACGCCTCCGACATAGCTTTGTGGAAATGCGTTGCGGCCCCAAAGCCTTTCACCGGTCCGGCATCGATTCGGTACAGCCCGTAATCGCCTGCCGTCGACTGCTGGGTCGCCAGGTAGTGATACTGGACGACATTGCCGTCGCCGGGGGCATAGTCGGGTGGATCGGTGGCCGGTGTGAATGTCGCGCTGACCACGCCGGTGTCGCCGTGATACCGCGGCTCGGGGTACCCAGAAACGATCAGTGACATGCGATCCACGCTACGCGCGTCACAGCTCCCGATGAAGGGTGCGGACGGCGACAATGCGCTCCTTGAGCTGATCGCGGGTGGCTGCCGCGATCGGAGGGCCGCCACACCGGCGGCGCAGCTCGTTGTGAATCCAGCCGTGCGGTTTACCCGACTTGAAATGTGTGGCTGACACCAGCGCGTTCAGCTCGCGTCGCAGCTCGCGCAGTTGGCCGTGCGTCGAGGTAATCTCGGGGGGCACCTCACCCGAAGCAGTGCGTTTAGTGAGCTGCTCTTCTTGCCTGCGCCGCAAGAGGTCTCGCATCTGGTTCGGATCGAGCAGGCCAGGGATACCGAGGTACTCGGCCTCCTCGTCGCTGCCCGCGGGTGTCGCGGTGCCAAAGGATGCCCCGTCGAAGATCACCTGATCCAGTTCGGCGCTGGCACTCAGTGATTCGAAGCCCTTCTCTTCCTCACCGGGCTCGGTACGCTTGCGTTCCACCGGCTCCTCATCGCCCATCGGTTCGCGATGTGGCTTGCCGAGCACATGATTACGCTGCTCTTCCAGCAGACTGGCGAGCTCCAGCAGTGTCGGCACCGAGGGCAAGAAGATGCTGGCTGTCTCGCCTGGTGTCCGCGAACGCACGTACCGCCCGATCGCCTGGGCGAAGAACAGCGGCGTGGAGGCACTCGTCGCGTACACGCCGACCGCCAGCCGCGGCACGTCCACACCCTCGGAGACCATGCGCACGGCCACCAGCCACTCGCTGCCGTCGGTAGCGAACTGGGCGATGCGGTCCGAGGATTTCGGATCGTCGGAGAGCACCACGGTGGGTTCTGTGCCGGTGATCGTGGTCAGCAGCTTCGCATAGGCGCGGGCGGCCTTCTGATCGGAGGCGATGATCATGGCCCCGGCATCGGTCATGCCGCCGTTGCGCTTCTGCTGCAGCCGCGCGTGGGCGGCGCGCAGCACCGCGGGTATCCAGTCGCCGTTGGGATCCAGGGTGGTGCGCCAGGCGCGTGCGGTTTGCTCGGCGGACAGCGGCTCGCCGAGGCGGGCGGCGTGTTCCTCGCCGGCGCTGTCACGCCAGCGGGCCTCGCCCGAGTACGCCATGAAGACCACGGGACGCACCACGCCGTCGGCCAGCGCCTCGGAGTAGCCGTAGGTGTGGTCGGCCTGCGAGCGCTGGTAGCCGGCGCCGTCGGGCTCGTAGTTGATGAACGGGATCGGGCTGTCGTCACTACGGAATGGGGTTCCGGTCAACGAGAGGCGTCGGGTCGCGTCGTCGAACGCTTCACGGACGGCCTCACCCCAGCTCTTGGCGTCTCCGGCGTGGTGTATCTCGTCGAAGATCACCAGGGTGCGGTGGTTCTCGGTGCGGACCCGGTGTCGCGTGGGGTGGCTGGCCACCTGTGCATAGGTGACGACGACTCCGTGGTACTCCGAGGAGTTCTGCGAATCCGAGTTGCTGAATCTCGGGTCCAGGGACAGGCCGAAGTCGGTTGCCGACTGAGCCCACTGGATCTTGAGGTGTTCTGTCGGCACCACGACGGTGATCTTGTCGATGGTGCCGTCGGCCAGCAGCTCGGTAGCAATGCGCAGGGCAAATCTTGTTTTCCCTGATCCAGGGGTGGCGACCGCCAAGAAATCACGGGGTTTGGCGGCCAAATACCGCACTAATGCCCTACGCTGCCAGCCCCGCAATGTATGGGTGCTGGGCGCTTCTACAGCCCGCACCCTATGGACTCCTTACTGATCGAACAGGAGCCTAACGCAAGGGATTACGGGGCTGCATCCTGACGGGCGCGGCGGGCACCGCGTGTCGTGTCACCAGGGTGGCGGTCGGTGACGATCAGCACAGTGCCCGTCTTCGTCCCGCTCTCCTACTTGACGGGGAAGGTCACGTCGGTGAGTTCTTCAGATACCGACCACAGCCGGCGCTGCAAATCGAGGTCGTAGGACTGATCGCTCGATGCGACGACCTTCGGGTTACCGCGTTGTTCCATGAATCCATCTGGTCCGTAGTACTGGCCGCCCAGAGCGGCCGGGTCGGTGGCGGCCCGCAGTGTGGGCAGTGCGCCCATATCCGCGCCCTGGACGAGTAGCGGCGCCACAACGTCGAAGACCGCCCGCACCCACAGTGGAGAGTTGCGTGCGAGCTCGGTGTTGGAGCCGCCCGGGTGGGCGGCCAGGGCGACGGTGTTGGTGCCGACCAGGCGCCGCTGCAGTTCATAGGTGAACAGCAGGTTGGCCAGCTTTGATTGCCCGTACGCCGCTACCCGGTCGTAGTTGCGCTCCCACTGCAAGTCTTCGAAGTGGATGGCCGCGCGTAGACGGTGCCCGATGCTGGAGACCGTCACCACGCGTGACCCCTCGACGGGCAGTAGGTGGTCTAGGAGCAGGCCGGTAAGCGCGTAATGCCCCAGATGATTGGTGCCGAACTGAAGCTCGAAGCCGTCGGCGGTGGTCGATTTCTCTGTCCACATCACACCGGCGTTGTTGATGAGCAGGTCGATCTTCTCGTAGCGCGCCTTGAGCTCGTCGCTGGCTCGGCGGACGGATTCCAGCGATGACAGGTCCAGCGACTGCAGGGTGACATCGGCGTTCGAGTGGGTCGCGGTGATCTCGGCGGCAGCGGCCTTTCCCTTTTCGGTATTGCGCACCGCGAGTACGACGTGGGCGCCGTGTGCGGCGAGTGCCTTGGCCGTTTCCAGGCCCAGTCCGGTGTTGGCGCCGGTGACGACCGCGACGCGGCCGGTCTGATCGGGGATGTCGGTGGTACTCCACGTGGTGGTCGATCGTGTCATGGGGACTCCTGAGTAGTATCTCCAGTAACCGGGGCGGTTACTCCGCTTACGAATATACGGAACGATCGCCCCGTTTTGTCAATGCCTGAAGGAGTGTGAGATGGATCAACCCGTCCGGCCCTTGCGGGCCGATGCCGCCCGCAACCGTGCACGGGTGTTGGAAGTCGCCTATCAGGCATTCGCGGAGGAGGGTCTGGGCGTCTCGATCGATGAGATCGCGCGGCGCGCGGGCGTGGGCGCCGGCACCGTGTATCGGCATTTTCCGGCCAAGGAGGACCTGTATCGCGCGGTCGCAGAAGATCAAATGGGCAGCGTGATTGGCAAGGGGCGTGAGCTGCTGGAATCCGCCAGCCCCGGCGAGGCGCTGTTCGGCTTCTTGCGTGCGGTAATGGACTGGAGTAGCGCCGATCAAGGATTAGTGGACGCGTTATCGGGTGCGGGTATCGATGTTCAGACTCTCATGCCGGATATAGAGGAGTCCTTCTACGCAGTCCTTGGCGACCTATTACAGGCCGCACAGAAGGCGGGCACGGTGCGCCCCGATGTCGGGGTGCACGAGGTAAAGGCGCTCATGGTCGGGTGTCAGGCCATGCAGAGCTACAACCGGGAGGTCTCGCAGCAGGTGACCGATGTCGTGTTCGATGGGCTGCGGCCGCGTCAGTAGTCACAGCAGGTTTGCGTCGCTACCTTGGGTGGGTCGGAGGTAGCAAATGTCTTTTCGTCGTTGGCCGGTCGTGCTGGCAGCGCTCCTGCCGGTGGCCGGGTGCTCGTACTTCGGGGCGCGGCACGCGGACGATTGGCGCAGTCGGACCGACGTGGATTCGGCCGAGCTGGCGGTCAACGCCGCGCTGCGGAATATCGATCCGTGCGGATTCGTGGACGCTGAATCGATCAAAGCCAGGATTCCCCGCGCGATCTCCTATGGACACACTGAGGGTTTTGACCGGTGCACTCTGCAGCTGGGCGCGTATGACGGTGATTTCGTGAGTGACGTCTCGGCGACCATCGGATTCGATCTCGCGACTGCGCCCACGCAACTGCCGGAACCACCCGTCGATTCGACGGAGGTCAACGGGATCGTGGTCAGTCACGTGCTGGGGCCGACGAGTAATCGCGGATGGTGCCGGTACGTGTTCAACCTCGACGCGAGTGATGCTCCCGATGTGTCGTCTCAAGGTGGCGCTGCCGATCTGATGAAGCGTGTTCGCCTGGTCGTGGTGGCTAGCCTCGCCAGGGATCCAGGTCCGGGTCGTCCCGTCTACCCCTGCAAGGAGGCAATCGCGATCGCCACCGGGGCTGCGCAGATTCGATCACGACATCTGCCCGTGAGATCCGATTCCGTTGTGCGCCCCGCCGAACAGGATCCATGTTCACTACTGGCTGACCTGCGCGGATTCGCCAGTTATCGCCCGGGCAATAGTGGTGTGCTGGAGAAGGAGCTGTACACCTGCTGGTTCAGTGCGGGGCCGCCCGAAGATCGGAAGGCGCAAGGAGTTGGGCTGACGCTGCGTCCGGTGGATCCACGCGAACCTGGCACCTCCGAGTACGGCAGCGAGCGGCACTCGGTGGTGGAGCAGGCCGCCGGGGTGGAACTGCACGTCAGTACCGTCACCCGGACGTACGACAAGCCGTTCTGCGAGGTCTATGTGTTTCTCGGACGGAACTATTCGCCTACTTACCTGACTCCAGAAGGCGCCCGTCCGCAGGATGTCCGAGTGCCTGCCGCAGTGCTGCGCGGCACGTCTTCCTGTGACGATGTCAAGGCAGTGGCCGTGGCGGCGGGTAAGAAGTTCGGTCAGCCGTAAGCGGGTAGCACGAAGGATCGACCGACCGTCAGCGCCCGGCGGGCAACCAGCTGACGCACGCCGGGCAGCCGCAAGGACCACAGACCGAGCGTCCGCTCTCCGAAGCGCTTTTCCGACGCCTGTACGGCGGTTTCGGCGACCGGCTCGGGAGGCAGGGCGTCGACGTCGCATTTGTTTGGTGTAGGGAGTCGACGACCGCCCTTGCACTCGCCATGCCCGAGTGCTAAAAATGGCATTGGCACTCACGACCGGTGAGTGCTAGGTCGGGACGGTGAGGCCGCAGCCCACACAGCTGCGTCCGTCCGTCGCGGGCACTGCGCCCGGCCCAGAACGTGCAACCCCCTATACGGAGGAATCACTTCGCAATGGCCAAGACAATTGCGTATGACGAAGAGGCCCGCCGCGGCCTGGAGCGGGGCCTTAACGCCCTCGCTGACGCGGTCAAGGTGACGCTGGGCCCCAAGGGTCGCAACGTCGTCTTGGAGAAGAAGTGGGGCGCCCCCACGATCACCAACGATGGTGTGTCCATCGCCAAGGAGATCGAGCTGGAGGATCCGTACGAGAAGATCGGCGCTGAGCTGGTCAAGGAAGTTGCCAAGAAGACCGATGACGTCGCGGGTGACGGCACTACTACCGCCACCGTGCTCGCTCAGGCTCTGGTCAAGGAAGGCCTGCGTAACGTCGCCGCTGGCGCTAACCCGCTTGGCCTGAAGCGCGGTATCGAGAAGGCAGTCGAGGCCGTTACCAGTGCCCTGCTGGCTTCCGCCAAGGAGATCGACACCAAGGAGCAGATCGCGGCCACCGCGGGTATCTCCGCGGGTGACCAGTCCATCGGCGATCTGATCGCCGAGGCCATGGACAAGGTTGGCAACGAGGGTGTCATCACCGTCGAGGAGTCCAACACATTCGGCCTGCAGCTGGAGCTCACCGAAGGTATGCGCTTCGACAAGGGCTACATCTCGGGTTACTTCGTGACCGACGCCGAGCGTCAGGAAGCCGTCCTGGAGGATCCCTACATCCTGCTGGTCAGCTCCAAGGTGTCGACCGTCAAGGACCTGCTGCCCTTGCTGGAGAAGGTCATCCAGGCCGGCAAGCCGCTGCTGATCATCGCTGAAGACGTTGAGGGCGAAGCACTTTCGACCCTGGTCGTCAACAAGATCCGTGGCACCTTCAAGTCCGTCGCCGTCAAGGCTCCGGGCTTCGGCGATCGCCGCAAGGCCATGCTGCAGGACATCGCGATCCTCACCGGTGGCCAGGTCGTCAGCGAAGAGGTTGGCCTCTCCCTGGAGACCGCCGACATCACCCTGCTGGGTACCGCTCGCAAGGTCGTCGTCACCAAGGATGAGACCACCGTCATCGAGGGTGCAGGCGATGCCGACGCGATCCAGGGCCGCGTGGCCCAGATCCGCAGCGAGATCGAGAACAGCGACTCCGACTACGACCGCGAGAAGCTGCAGGAGCGCCTGGCCAAGCTGGCCGGCGGTGTTGCGGTGATCAAGGCCGGAGCCGCCACCGAGGTGGAGCTCAAGGAGCGCAAGCACCGCATTGAGGACGCCGTTCGCAATGCGAAGGCCGCCGTCGAAGAGGGCATCGTCGCCGGTGGTGGCGTCGCCCTGCTGCAGGCTGCCCCCGCGCTGGACTCGCTCTCGCTTGAGGGTGACGAGGCCACGGGTGCCAACATCGTGCGGGTGGCGCTGTCGGCTCCGCTGAAGCAGATCGCCTTCAACGGTGGTCTGGAGCCGGGTGTCGTCGCGGAGAAGGTTGCGAACCTTCCTGCGGGCCATGGCCTGAACGCGGCGACCAACGTGTACGAGGACCTGCTCGCGGCCGGCGTTGCCGACCCCGTGAAGGTGACCCGCTCGGCGCTGCAGAACGCGGCGTCCATCGCGGCGCTGTTCCTCACCACCGAGGCCGTTGTTGCCGACAAGCCGGAGAAGTCGGCCGCACCTGCCGGCGACCCGACCGGTGGCATGGGCGGTATGGACTTCTAAGTCCTATATAACGAGAAAGGCCCGGTCTGGCTGGAGTAATCCAGTGCAGGCCGGGCCTTTTCGTTGTTTAACTCTGTGCGCCGAGCGGGAAACTGGCGTGGGAAACTGGCTCGATTCTCTCGTGAGATTCCCACTCGGCCTGCGGTGCAGAGGTTTACACCGGTGCTGGTGCGATGACGCCGCCAGTGAGGCGTCGGTAGGTGTAGACGTGGATCAGCGCCGTGAGCGCCATTTGCATCGGTATCGCAATGATGCCGGCCAGGCCGCAGGTGATCGACGCCGCCGTGCTCGCGGCGAAACTGATCAAGGCCGTAATCAAGTACACCAAGAAGACCGGCCCCAGGTTGTCCTTGACGATTCGGAAGCTTGCCTTGATGGCGTCAACGGGGCTCAGTCCGCGGTCAACGGTGAAGAACACCGCGTACTGCGCGAAGAAGGCAAAGATCAGCCCGGGAATCACGAGAAGGATGAACCCGATGATCGTGCCGAGCCCGACCAGTAACGCGGTAGCGACAAAGGCGCCGAAGCTTCGCGCTCGGAAGAACGAGCCAAAGGTCACGGGTTTACCGTCGGCGACATCGAGGTTGGCCGTCGTGATGGATGCACCCATATAGAGCCCGGCCGCGGCCACCGCGAGTCCGATGATGATCATCAACACGGTCGTCCCCGCTCCGAGGCTTGAGGAGCTCTCGTAGGAGTACGACATGGAGTCTTCGTCGTAGGTGCCGGTGCCGGTGGTTGCCACCATGGCGGCAATGAAGACGAAGTACATGATGGCGAATGGCACCACGATGGCAAGGAACCACACCAGATACGGCGGAACGAAGGTTCCGAAGCGCTTGGTGACCTGGGCCCACGACCAGCTCCACGACTCACCGGCATTGAATGGTCCCTGCGGTGGCCATGGCGCCTGCGGCGGGTAGCCGTAGCCGGCGGGCGGGTATCCCGGCGGCGGTGGTGGGAACTGCCCGCCCGGGTACTGGGGGGCTCCCGGGGGAGGACCGGACTGGTATCCGGGTTGATATCCGGGAGGCGGGGACGGCTGATAACCCGGGGGTGGCTGATTCGGGTCGTATGCTGAGGGATCGCCCGCTGCGGGCGGCTCCTGCGGTGGGTAAGTCACCGACCTAGGCTAGCAATGAACGTGTTTGCTGAGCGCGATATGCGCATGATGGCCGAAGGCGTGTTCTGGTGGCAGGTTTCAACACATCGGGATGATTCTGCCGACTGGCGCCGTACGGTAGCCGGCCCTCGGCCGCGTGATCCTCGGCCGGTGACACGGGTGACTGTTTATGGCAGGCGTGATGTCGAACACTAATTCTATTGTTTTCCAACGATTTACCTGTCGGTGGGAAATGACTCGTCGAAACTCGGGAACTTTTGATGGGCCCGGCTCGACTGCTCCATTAGTCGCGCATCAGGCGGCCAGATCAGCGAGAAGAGTAGGAAGTCGATGACGCTCAACGTGAAGGGCGAGGGACTGGGGGCACGGGTCACGGGGATCGATCCCGGGAACCTGGACGGAATCACCACGCAGGAGATTCGTGAACTCGTTTACCGGAACAAGCTCGTCATCCTCAAGGATGTGCATCCCTCACCCGAGGAGTTCATCCAGCTTGGGAGGCTGATCGGGGAGATAGTCCCCTACTACGAGCCCGTGTATCACCACGAGGACCACCCGGAGATCTTCGTCTCGTCTACCGAAGAGGGACAAGGGGTTCCGCGGACCGGCGCATTTTGGCACGTCGACTACATGTTTATGCCGAAACCGTTTGCGTTCTCCATGGTGGTGCCGCTGGCGGTTCCGGGGCGTGATCGCGGGACCTATTTCATCGATCTCAACAAGGTATGGGAATCGTTGTCTAGCAAGGTAAAGGACTCTGTGCGGGGAACATTCAGCACGCACACTCCGCGGCGTTACATCAAGATCCGGCCGAGTGACGTCTACCGGCCCATCGGAGAGATCCTGGCCGAGATCGAGAAAGTCACGCCCCCACAGAAATGGCCGACGGTGATCAAACACCCGAAGACCGGGGAAGAGATCCTCTACATCTGTGAGGCGGGCACCGAGATGATCGAGGACGCCGACGGAACGCTCCTGGACGCTGCGCTGCTTCAGCAGCTACTCGAAGAGTCGGGTCAGCTCGACCCAGACTACGCGTCGCCGTTTATCCACGCCCAGCACTACGAGGTGGGGGATATCGTGCTGTGGGACAACCGTTCTCTAGTTCATCGTGCGAAACACGGAACGGCCTCGGGCACGCTGACGACTCACCGCCTGACCATGTTGGATGGCCTCGAGACTCCCGGATTTGCGGCGTGAGCGCGGTCGCGGCGACCTTGTCGGTACAGACCGGGCTGCCTTCCACCGGGATGGCCCCGATCGAGGAGGGTCTACTCGCCAGAGTGCTAGAACCATATTCATACAAGGGCTGCCGCTACCTGGCCGACGCCGAATATGGAATCACCTCTGACGCGGTGCACGCGCAGGGCAACTTCGCGATCAACGAGTCCGCCTATATCCGGAGTACGGGGCACTTTAACGCGGTGGAGTTGGTGCTGTGCTTCAACCAGCTGGCCTACTGTGCCTTCGCTCAGGGTGTCGTCAACGATGACATCTGGGCATTCCGGGGCTGGTCGATCGACGACTACTGCCAGAACCAACTCGCCAGCATGCTGATCAAGAGCACATCGTCGCGCTTTCGGCGACTGGTCAACGCGGAGCGGTTCTCCGCCCGCCTGCAGGCCCGTGATTTCCATATCGTCGACCGGTCGTGGCGTTACCTCCAATTCCACAGCACCATCGAATTCTGGGACGAGGACGGAGGATCCGCGGCCGGTGAGTTCGAGATCGCGGTTCTGAACATCCCCTAGCCTACGACAGGAAGCGCATCCCACCGCCATGCCTCAGTCACCGCCCACTGTGTTGGAACGGATCCTCGAACAGGCCCGCCTGCAACCTGGGCTCATCGCATTGCGCCGCACGGACGGTGCCAGTGCCGTCACGTACGGTGAGCTCGCCACCGGAGTCGGAAGGCTCGCCGCGACCCTTGGTGCCGCATCGGTCACTCGTGGGTCCCGTGTTGTGGTTCTCTCGGACAACGGGCCTCAGACGTACCTCGCGGTACTGGCATGCGCGCAGCTCGGGGCCATCGCCGTCATGGTGGACAACGCCCTGCCCCCGGCAACCATCGCGCGGTTCTGCGAGATAACGGAGCCGGCCGCGATCCTTCCGAACGTGGCAGACGAGGATGATTCGGTTCTTCCTCCGAGTATCGAAACAGCTTGGACGGCAGCACAAACCAAGGTCGGTGTCGACGACCCGCTCGCCATGATCTTCACCAGCGGCACGACGGGTGAACCGAAGGCTGTGCTGCTCCCCAACCGCACGTTCTTCGCAGTCCCCGACATCCTGCGCGACGAGGGGCTGAGCTGGATTGACTGGATGGCAGGGGAGACGACCTACTCGCCCTTGCCCGCGACGCATATCGGTGGGCTCTGGTGGATTCTCAACGGGCTGATGCACGGCGCATCGTGTGTCACCGGCGGTGAGGGCGGCGCGTCACTGAGGGAGCTGCTTGTCGAGAACGACGTGGCCACTGTGTGCTTGGTGCCCACCCTGTTGACCAGGCTGGTGTCCGAGCTCAAGCTCACCGGAGCGGGCGTTCCGTCATTGCGACTCATCGCCTACGGGGGCTCACGGGCCATCCCGGCCGATGTGCAGTTCATCGAAGCGGCGGGGGTGCGAACGGCCCAGGTCTACGGACTGAGTGAAACAGGATGTACCGCACTGTGTCTACCGACAGATGACGAGTCAATCGCCAGGATCGAGGAGGGTGCCGTCGGGCGTCCCTATCCAGGGGTGCAGACCTTCTTGGCGGATGGTGAGACCAGCGGGCCGACACATGGCGGTATCTCGGCGTCGTACGGCACGCTGTGGATCAAGTCGCCGGCCAACATGCTGGGGTACTGGAGGAATCCTGATCGCACCCGTGAGGTGCTGGCCGAGGGATGGGTGAATACCGGCGACTTGGTGGAAAGGCGTGACGATGGCTTCTTCTATATCAGGGGCCGTTCCTCGGAGATGATCATCTCCGGAGGAGTCAATGTGGTGCCGGACGAGGTTGACCGGATAGCCGAAAACGTTGCAGGGGTAAGTGAAGCTGCATGCTACGAGATACCGGACGAGGAGTTCGGGGCGCTCGTCGGGTTGGCAGTGGTGCCCACCGCACAGCTCGATGGGTCAGGCACAGCCGAGCTCAAGGGGCGGATAGCGGCGAAGTATCGGCACGAATCGGAATCGATGGCCAGGCCGTCGATCATCGCAGTCGTCGACGAGATCCCTCGGACCAAGTCCGGCAAGGTCATGCGATCCTCATTGGCGGCCACCCTCAACGGGGTGCCGTCTCGTGCCTGAAACCACGAGAGACCGGATCCTGGCGGCAGTCTGTGACGTGCTGTACATCGCGGATTCGGAGCTCTTCGACGGCGATGCCACTGATTTGCGAGAGCTGGGGCTCGACTCTGTCCGTTTCGTGCTGTTGATGAAAAAGCTTGGTGTGACTCGCGGTTCGGAGCTGCAGAAGAGTTTGGTCTCAAACCTTTCCATCGCCGGATGGGCTGAGGCACTGCAGCAAGCGCAGCCGGAGGGTGTCACATGACGTTGGCGGTGGAGCCGCGCGTGGACCGGGTGCCGTTGAGCAGGTCACAGCAGAACATGTACAACGGTGCGTTGCAGGCCGCTGATCCCGGGTTGTATCTCATCGGGAAGAGCTATCCGCTCCATCCGATCGAGGTGCCCGTGTTCCTGTCCGCGCTGGCGGGAGCGATAGAGGCCAACCCGCTGCAGCTGTGTGTCCTCGAACCGGTGCGGGAAGGTGCCCACTATCCAGAACTGGTGCGGCGGTTGCGGTTCAGTGACATCGTGACGGTGGCTTCGGAGCGGGAGGAGCCGACAACGCGGGCCGCCGGCGACCTGGTGCATATGTGGTCCACGGACCTCGCCGCCAAGCCGCTCGTGCGGTATACCGTCCGCACGGGTGCCGGCGGACAGGTGGTGGGGCTCGAGATCCACGCGCATCATCTCTTACTCGATGGCGGCGCGATCGGGGTGATAGAAACCGATCTCGGGCGTCGTCTGGCCGGTACTTCGGAATCCGGAGCACCCTGTGCGAGTGCAGCACTGGCGAAGATCGCGGCGGCGCACAGTCTCGAGGTCGTCAAAGCCGAGGAGTCGCTGCAACGTTTCGGCCCGGCACTCCAGCGCGAGCTCAACGACGCGTCACGACATGGAGGGCACGGGTTCAGTCCTGGCGACGAGTCGGCGGGCGCGGCCAGAGGTGAGTTGCAGGAATCGGTAACGCTATCCGGCAAGGCCTTCGACGCGATCGAAGCGCTGTCCGAGGCCAAGCAGGTGCCGTTGAACATTCTGGCGGCGGCGGCTTCGCTTGCGGTGGACGCAAGTCTGCGACAGAGCACCTCGACACTGCTGATTCATGCGGTGGACAATAGGTTCGGGGAACCCGACCTCAACGTCGCGACCTGCCTGGTCAACTCCATCGCGCATCCGGTCCGTTTCCCTGCTTTTGCTTCTGTGCGCGATGTCGTACAGGCACTTGATCGCGACTATGTCAGAGCCTCACGGCGCCGGTGGCTCCGCGAGGAGCAATATCGCCGAATGTATCTGGCTATCAACAAGACATCGCATGTCGAGGCGCTGACCTTCAACTTCATCCGGGAGACCTGCGCACCCGCCCTACGCCCATTTTTGTCGGCCGCACCGCATGCGACGGATATCGGTCCCGTGGAGGGCATGACCGTGTCGTGCGTGATGGACGAGGATCGGCGCACCCTCACCGTGTCTATCTGGCACCGTGCGGACCAGGAGGGTGCAACCACGCATCGGTGGATCGCCGAGCGGATCGCGGCGGCCCTGGCGTCGATGGAATCCATGTGGGACTTGCCGATTGCGATGACCGTCAACGAGTGGTTCGGGATCGGCGCCGACGGCACCCGCCGCAGGGGTGATGATTGTGCGCGGACTGAGCCCGCCGCGGCGCCCGCCTGGTTCATGCACACCGAAGGCGGTGTGGAGCAATTCCTGCAGAGGCGACGATTCGTCGAGCCGTGGATCGCCTGGCTTGTCATCAGTGGCGTTGCACCCGGCGACATCGTGGTCTGCGTCGACGATGACACCGACAAGACCATCGATCTTCTGATCGCCTGTCACCTCGCCGGCTGTGGGTACAGCGTGTGCGATAGTGCACAAGATACGTCCTTGCGTGCCGATTCGATTGTCGAGCACGGCGGCGTAGCGGCTCATGTGGTCGATATCTCCGCCCCGATCCCGATGGACCTGGAAGGTCCGATGCGTGACCTCATCAACGAGCGCATTGAAGAGGTGAAACGGGACGCGGCTTTGGCAATGAGCACCGCATATGTCATGGCGACCTCGGGGTCGACCGGTCAGCCCAAACTCGTGCCGGTCACCCATGGTGCACTCGCGTTGTTCGCCCGTGCTGCCGGACACGCCTATGGCTGGGGTGCGCAGGACAGCATTCTCCAATGTGCGCCGTTGACCTCGGATATCAGCGTCGAGGAGATCTTCGGTGCGGCGGTCTGCGGAGCACGGCTGCTCCGTTCCGCGGCAATGAAATCCGGAGATCTGGGCGCCCTCGTACGGGACATCCGGGAGCTGAGGCCCACCCTGATCGACCTGCCGACCGCCGTGTGGCATCTGCTGTGTGAGGACGCCGAGGCCCTGGCCATGATCGATGCCTCCGATCTGCGTCAGGTGGTCGTCGGCGGTGAAGGCATTCGGTCCGGCGCAGTGGACAAGTGGGTGGAGGTCGTGGGGGCACAGTCTGTCTCACTCGTCTCGAGCTACGGACCGACCGAAACGACGGTCGTCGTCACGTACCTGCCCATCGATGGGGAGTCGCAGGGAGATGGTTCAGAGCGGCTTCGGGTGGGTCTGCCGGTCATGCCCAACACCGTCTATGTCGCCTTCGGTGAAATCGTCGTCATCGGAGACACCGTGTCGGCGGGGTACCTCGGGACACCGGGCGAGAGCTTCGGCGTGGTCGGCTCCGCCGGTGGCGCGCCCAGGCGGGCATTCGCGACCGCCGACCGGGTGGTGTTCGACGAGGACGGATTTCCCACCTTCGCCGGACGCCGCGATGCGCTCGTGAAGATCTCCGGTAAGCGGATCGACACCACGTCAGTGATCCGCCGCATATCCGAGGACCCGGCAATCGTCGATGTCGGTGTGGGGTTGCACAGTGGTGCACTGGTGGTCTGGTTTCAGGCCCATAAGGACCTGGACGACAACAAAATAGCGGCGCGGATCAGACGTCTTCTCGTGGACCTCGGGGTCTCCTCGTTCTTCGTGGTGAGTGTGTCGGGCATCCCGCGTAAGCCGAACGGCAAGATTGACCACGACAGCCTGCTGACCCTGCCGCAGTTTGTGAACGCAGTGCCCGATGAGACAGAGACCGTAGAAACTGCCGCGGGTCTGGCGCGTATCTGGAGTCGGTGTCTCGGGCGGGAGATCGGTGGGGAGTCGTCGCTGCTTGCCGAGGGAATTGGCTCGCTCGATCTGATCAGAATGCTGCCGGACACTCGGCGGTATCTCGGACGCCAACTCTCGGTACTGGATCTGATCAGTGCCGATAGCGCCGCTTACCTTGCCGCGGCCGGCGCGGCGGGTGTCGAGCTCGGTGCCATCGACACCGCCATCGATATCGGCGCGGACCTCGAGCGGTTGACGGCAGCTCCCCGCGTCACAACACTGCGCCGAAAAAACTCACAGGTCAGTGACGACGGACCGATCATCGTGTTGGGTGCGTCGGGGATCGTCGGTACCGGGTTTGGTCGAGCCACGCTGGACCTGAAACGCCAGGGCGCGCTGGGCCCCGACATCGTCTTAGTGACGAGATCGGAGCTCCCCGATTCCGGGCCTTGGCCCGCGCTACGGGCCATCGACGGTGTCAGGGTCCACCATGCCGGCTCCGGGTTCGGCCCGGAAGCACTGGACACACTGCTGGGCGAGACGGGAGCTCACACCCTGGTCAACTGCATCGGGAACACCAACATGCTGGCTCCCTATCGTGATATCCGGGATGCCAACGTGGAGTGGGTATCCGCGGCCGTGGAAGGGTGCGCGGCGCACGGCACCTGGTTGATCCACATGTCGACATTCGTGGTCAACGCGGAGGCGGCCGCCGCACGCGTCACCGATCCACGTGAAGCCCTCTATCCGTACGCGGCGTCCAAGGCACTGGCCGAACTGGTGGTCGCGGCATCGCCGCTCGGGCTTGACTTCACGCTCGCGCGGCTGCCCCGGGTACTCGGAGAGGCGAGTCAATTGGTTGACGGTGCCGATGTGCTGGTATCGATTGTTGACGCATGTCTTGCGCTGCAAGCCTTTCCTTCTGTCACGCTGATCGAAGAGGTCACCACGGGAAGCGCTGCGGCGATGTCCATTCTTGGCATGGTGGGGGAAGCGTCGACGCTCGGCCGGGGAATCACCGTGGTTCGGGGCACGGAAGTTCCCTATGCGGAATTCCTCGGTGGGTATGGCCTCGACGAACTCGAGCTACCCGAATGGAAATTTCTGCTGGACCGCAGCGATTGGGCCAAGCGAAACCCTCGGAGATGGTCGGTGATTGACGCCTGGACGGGGCTCGCGAGGCGACTGGGCGCGCAGAGCTATGCGGACCATCTCGCGGGATATTCGACTATCTCCCTTGATGCCACGCCAGTAACCGAACTCCCCGCGGTACCGGAGTCGATCCGAGATCTACTCGCGCAGGGACGTTCTCAATGACCGAAATGCACACAGAGGAGGAGAACTTGCCATGATCCTGAACGTCGTTCCCGAGGGACTGGTCGCCGCCAGTGCCGTGGTGGAAGCCTTGACCGCACGGCTTGCCGCCGTGCATGCGGCCGCCGCGCCGGTGATCAGCGCTGTGGTGCCGCCGGCGGCCGATCCGGTATCTATCCAGAGTGCGGCGGCGTTCAGTGCCCACGGAATGGAGCGTGACGCTGCCGCGGCCGGCGCGGCCTATGAACTGGGCAGGGCCGGTGTCGGAGTCACCGAGGCTGCCGCGGGTTACACCGTCGGCGATATGCAAGCTGCCGCAACCTATATGCCCTATATGCCGGGAATCGCGTAGTTCCCGGGACAATCCACACGATTGAGGAGATGAATAATGAGTTTGCTTGATGCACATATTCCGGCTTTGGTGGCCGCTGAGGGCACGTTCGGTGCCAAGACCGCGTTGATGCGTTCGACGATTTCGCAGGCCGAGCAGGCCGCGATGTCGGCGCAGGCCTTCCATGTCGGGGAGTCCTCGGTGGCCTTCCAGGCCGCGCACGCCCGGTTCGTGGAAGTGGCCGCCAAGGTCAACGCGCTACTGGATATCGCCCAGATCAACCTCGGTGATGCCGCCGCGACCTACGTGGCCGAGGACGCCGCCGCCGCCAGCCGCTACATCGGCGTCTAACCCACCCCACTCGACGGAAAGGACAAAACAAAAGATGTCGCAGATCACGTTCAACTACCCCGCGATGCTCGCCCATGCCGGCGAGATGAACACCTACTCCGGCGTGCTGACCGCCCTGGGCGCCGACCTGGCCGCCCAACAGGCCTCTCTGCAGGCCGCCTGGCACGGCGATACCTCCATGAGCCAAGCCGCCTGGCAGGCCCAATGGAACACCGCCATGGAAGAACTCATCCGCGCCTACCGCGCCATGGGCACCACCCACGAAACCAACACCCTGTCCATGAACGCCCGCGACATGGCCGAAGGAGCCAAATGGGGCGCATAAACGCCCTGTTTCGGAGGCCGCTGCCTCCACATCCGTCGTGAATAAATATTTCAGGAGGAAACACGATATGTCCGAGCAGATTTTTGCCATCAGCGGGATGCACTGCAACTCATGCGTCATGGGAGTGACCGAGGCGCTGACCGCACTTGGCCCGGTGCGCGAGGTGTCCGTCGACCTGGACCCCAAGGGTGCCTCGACGGTGCGTGTTCTGTCCGACAGTGTGCTGTCGGTGGAAGAAGTTCACGAGACGCTTGTACGTGCCGGTGGTGATTTCGCCGTCGCTGCCGGATAGCGGCTAACGGGCAGAAATGCTGCAGCCTCAGCCGAACTCGATCACCGTATGAGGTGCACGCAACCGGTCGAGGCCGGGCAGTGCATACAGCAGCGGACCGGCCCAGCGCAGTACCTTGCCGCGCCCGGCCGGCATCCGCAGCTCCCGAACACTGCGGATGCCTCGGATGGCGCGCAGTTCTCCGTACTGATTTGCGGTGAACGAGAAGGGCATTGGCGGAACAGTGTACTGCTCGCTGAGCCTCATGCCGCGCTGTGAGTGTGTGCTCAGGAACTTCGGCACGGAGTCAAAGACCAGCCTTCCGCCGGGAAAACGCTTGGCGCACTCGGTGATCAGGTCGAATACTGGCTCACGTTCCAGGTACTGGAAGAGGCCCTCGGCGGTGATCAGCACGCCGCCGGCGCCGTCGATCCGATCCATCCACGAATAGTCGAGCGCGGATTGTGCGCAGTAGCGCAACCGGTCCGATTGCGGGAGCAGCTGCTGGCGCAGCTGCACAATGGGCTCCAGGTCTACCGACCACCAGGTGAGCTCGCCGTTGTCGACGCGCCAGAAGCTGGTCTGTAATCCCTCGGCCAAGGCCACCACACTCGCGCGCGGATGCGCCGTCAGGTAGTCCCGCGTGGCTACGTCGAATATCAAGGCGCGCAAGGCCGTAGCTTGGTGCGTGCGTCCGAAATGCTGGAAATCGTAGTCAAGGCGGGCGTGCAGCGCGATGGCCATGGGGTCCTCAATGATGCCGTCCAGACGGGCTGCCTCGGTCGCTCGTTGATGCAGCGTGAGCAGTGCGGTCTCGGACACCCCGTGGAGGTGTCGGGCGTCGACGACTGGCATGGGCCCGACTGTACGGGAAGGCAATAGCGCGTGGGAATTCCTGGCGCGCAACGATACATGTGATTTCGGACGCTGATTCTGATTGTGCGGGAACTTTCTGACGCAGGGTCCGACTACTCCCATGGTGACGTGAAACCGTTTGCGTCTATTCAGCAGGGAGGCGGCGTGTGACGGCACCGATATGGATGGCGGAGCCTCCGGAGGTGCATTCGGCGCTGTTGAGTGCAGGGCCCGGACCGGGTGGCGTGCTCGCCGCCGCCATGCAGTGGCAGGAGATCGCGGACAACTATGCGCGCACGGCGGCCGAACTGACCCAGGTCTTGGCCGGAGTTCAGGCAAGCAGTTGGCAGGGGCCCAGCGCGTCGGAGTATGTGGCCGCTCACCTGCCGTACCTGGCATGGCTCGAGCAGGCCGCTGTCGAGAGCGCTGTCATTGCCACCCAACATGAAACAACTGCGGCGGCTTACGGTGGTGCGCTGGCGGCCATGCCCACGCTTGCCGAGCTTGCCACCAATCACGTCACGCATGGAGTGCTGGTCGGCACGAACTTCTTTGGAATCAACACCATCCCGATCGCGCTCAATGAAGCAGACTACGTGCGCATGTGGGTGCAAGCGGCCGCCACCATGAGCACCTATCAGGCGACGGCCGAGGCCATGACGTCGGCGATACCACCGACCCAGCAGGCGCCCGCGATCCTCGGGCCAGGCGGTGAGGCCCGCGGTGACCAATCGGATGTCCCGGGCTCGCCGGACCAGATCATGAAGATGCTGCAGGGCTTTCAGCAGTGGTTCGAGAAGATGGGCTTCAACCCCGCGACCTCGGCCGTGCTCGCCGTGATCATGCTTTTCCTCTACGACCTGCTCTGGTACCCGTACTACGCCTCGTACCTGCTGCCGTTTCTCATTCCCGCTCTCAGTGGGCTCAGCGGTCTGGCGGCACTGGTACACCTTCGGCCCACTGCGGCAGCGGTTCCGGCTCCGGCGACAGCACCCTCCGCGGACAGGCCGGTATTCCGGGCCGTGCACCGTCCGGAGGCAGGTCTGGCGGCCGCGCCCCTGCCGGCCATGTCCGCTTCTCCTTCGGGGGGCTCGGCGCCGGCCACTCCCACGCAGGGCGCTACTGCCCCGGCTTCCTCCGCCGCTCCGGCATCAATGAGCGGGATCACTTATGCCATACCCGGTTTTGTGCCGCCCGGGGTGAGCTTTGGCCCCAAGGGCACGGCGAAATCGCCGGATTCCGCCGTCGACACCATCGATGCCGCCGCGGCGGCGAGTGTGGCTGGGGCGGCTCCGGCGCGGCGCAGACAGCGCGGTAAGGGCAAGGCCCGTATCGGAGGGCAGCGCTACGAATACCTGGAAGAGACTGCCGGTATGGGTGCAACGGCCGGGTCCTCGACCGAGGTCGGCGAACACGCCGCGACCAACAGAGGTGCCGGCCAGCTGGGGTTCGCAGGCACGGCGCCCGCCGCGACCAGTGCGCGCACCGCCAGGACGGTCAGGTTCGGATCGGAGGACACCCGGCACGTGGTTCCCATGCTCCCGAGTACGTGGGAAACGGACAATCCGGAACAGTGATAGCCGTTCTACCTTTGTTTATAAGCAAAGCTTTGGGGCTGTTCACGGATTAGTCACTACTCACGGGCTTCTTTGCGCAGAACAATCGAAGGCAGTCAGCGGAAAGCATCGTCGGTGGCGTTCCTGGATTTTCACGCAGAGAAGGGCAGAGCAGTGAGTGAGTACGGGTGGACAGTGGTCGGCGCGGGCCCCGCGGGCATTGCGGCAGTGGGGAAGCTGCTCGATCACGGAGTGCCGTCCGGCTCGATCGCCTGGATCGACCCGGAGTTCGCCGCGGGCGACTTTGGCACGAAATGGCGTGCCGTGCCGAGTAATACGTCGGTAAAGCTGTTCATCAACTACCTGACGGGCGCGCAATCCTTCCGGTTCGCCCATGCGCCACATTTCGCGCTGAACGACCTCGCGCCCACCGACACCTGTCTGCTTGGCGATGTGGCGGATCCGCTGGTGTGGATCACCGGGCAGCTTTGTGAGCAAGTGAGCGCCCTGCGCACGACGGCGACCGGTCTGACACTGCAAGGCGGCCGGTGGACCGTGCGGACCGAAATCGGCGATATCACCTCGAAGAACGTGATCCTCGCGGTCGGTTCGGTTCCCAAGACGCTCGACTACCCGTGGTTGAACGAGATCCCGATCGAGACGGCACTCAATCCGGAGAAGCTCGCTGCGCTGCCACTCGAGGGGGCCACCGTTGCCGTCTTCGGCGCGTCACATTCGAGCATGATCGCCTTGCCCAACCTGCTGGCCGGGCCGGCGGCCAGCAGGTTGGGCAAGGTCATCAACTTCTATCGCGGCCCACTGCGTTACGCGGTCGACATGGGGGACTGGACGCTATTCGACGACACCGGCCTGAAGGGCGAGGCCGCACGGTGGGCGCGGGAGAATATCGACGGAGTGCTGCCCGACCGGCTGCAGCGCTGCCTGGTCGACAGCCCTGAATTCCCCGAGCTGCTCCAGAGCTGCGACTACGCCGTCTACACCGTCGGATTCAATCCCAGGCCAATACCCGCTGCCCCGCAGTGGGGACACCTGGAGTGCAATGCCGCCAATGGGATCATCGCTCCCGGTCTGTTTGGGGCCGGAATTGCGTTCCCCGAGTATCGGATCGATCCGATGGGCTTCGGTGAACACCGTGTGGGACTGCAGAAGTTCATGGATCGCCTCAACAAGGTGGTGCCGTTATGGCTGAAGTACGGCTCGTGACCGTCGGTGAATCCGTTGGCGCCGAACCCGATTACCGATTCACGCTCGCCAACGAGCGGACATATCTGGCCTGGGTGCGTACCTCGCTGGCGCTCATCGCCAGCGGGGTAGCCCTCATGCAGTTCGTTCCGGAGTTCTGGATTCCGGGTGCCCGGCACGTGGCAAGCATCCTGTTGGTCATCACCGGCGGCGTGCTGGCGATGGCGGCCGCGCGACGGCGGCGCCGGGTGCAGGACGCGATGCGCCGCGATGCCGACCTGCCGCCGAGCCATATGCCGACGTTCCTCAGCGTCCTGCTGCTGGGGATGGTCGTGCTGCTGGTGGCGCTGCTGCTCAAGGGCTGGTGAGGAGCTTTGTGGAGCCCGTAAACGGTAGATTCGGTGGTCCGGATATGCGGCCGGCGATGTACCTGGCTGCGTGGGTGGTCTCCGAACATGTCATCGACGATGACCGCTAAGCTGTTCGACGTTCCATCGCCTCCGTAGCTCAGTGGTAGAGCACCCGCCTTGTAAGCGGAAGGTCGTCAGTTCAATCCTGACCGGGGGCTCCATACGTATCCGAGGTGTCAGTGCCTGCCCGTAATTTCAGCCCATGAGAACGTGCCTCGGCTGTGGTGGGTCACTTTCCAAGCGCAGTCAGAAGGTCTATTGCGGCAACGCATGCCAAGCGATGGCCAGGCGTGAGGAAAGCATCAAACTCTGGCTCGCGTCCGGCGAGGCATGGGTCGACAGTCGTCGGGGACATTACGTCCGCGCGTTTCTCGCCGAGGCTCAATCGGGCCGTTGCGCGATCTGCAGCGGAGCGAGCATCTGGCGAGACTCCCCGCTCGTACTGGTGTTGGACCATATCGACGGAAACCCGGCCAACAATTGTCGAGAGAATCTCCGGCTCGTCTGCCCGAATTGCGACTCGCAACTGCCGACCTACAAGAGCCGCAATCGCGGCAATGGCCGCAGTTTCCGCCGGCAGCGCTATGCCGACGGAAAGTCGTACTAGCCCGCCCGCTATATCTCACCGTCGATAACCCGCTCGGACCGTATCGGCCGCGGTGAGCTGGACGGTCGCGACGGCCGACGGCGCGGCAGGAAACCGCCCAGCGGACCGACCACGGAGCTGAGCGCCGAGACGGTATCGGTCAGTAGCTCGATGGTGGGTGTGAGTGCGTCAATATTGGGCGCCACTTTGGCGGCCGTCTCCGAGAGGTTGGCCAGCTGCTGCAGCGGACCGTCCTTCGCGGTGAATTTGTCCAGGACGCCCTCTTCGCGCATCAGCCGTTCGAGAATCCCGTCCTCGGCGAGCAGCTGGTCGACCAGCCCGCCCGGTGCCAGCGCCCGGTCCAGGGCGCCGTCCTGTGAGGTGAGTCGATCGATGGGCCCGTCCTTGGCGAAGAGCCGGTCCAGGACGCCGCCGGGTTCGGTGAGTCGATCAGCAAGCCCGCCGGGCGCCATGACGCGCTCCACTGGTCCGCCCGGCCGCAGCGCCCTGCCGATAGGCTTGTCTTCTTCCATGAGCTCGGCGACTTTCATCGCCGAGCTGAGCGGACTCTTGCGTCCGACCAGCCCCAGCAGGGATTCGACGGTGCCGACCAGGCCTGCCCCGGGGGCGTCAGGTTGGCCGTTGTGGGGCTGTCCATCGGGAAGTTCAGCGAGAATTTCGCGCCCGGTATCGATCGCCTTGGCAGCCACCGCCAAGCCGGTATCGGCAACGGCCAGCGAAATCTTGAGCGGCGCGGTGATCAGCGACACCAGCTTCATGGCACAACTCTAGGGCGACTTTGCGCGGTTGGCTGACAATCTCCTGTGAAGAACTCACAGGAACCTCACAGCGAAGATCCAGCGCACCGTAAATTTTGAGGGGAAGATTGTCGGAGGTGAGCATCACGACTGAGACACACCAAGGAACGTTTCCCGCCAACGGCACCACCCCCGCCAAGGTGCTGGTGGTCGACGATGAGTCGAACATTGTCGAACTACTCTCGGTCAGTCTGAAATTCCAGGGGTTTGACGTCTATACCGCCGACAGCGGCGCCGCCGCCCTGGACCTGGCCCGCACGGTTCGCCCCGATGCGGTGATCCTCGACGTGATGATGCCCGGAATGGACGGATTCGGGGTGCTGCGCCGCCTGCGGGCCGACGGGATCGACGCACCGACGCTGTTCTTGACCGCCCGCGACGGCCTGCAGGACAAGATCGCCGGGTTGACGCTGGGCGCCGACGACTACGTGACCAAGCCGTTCAGCCTGGAAGAGGTGGTCGCCCGGCTGCGGGTGATCCTGCGACGCTCCGGGATGGGCTCGGAGCCTGCTCGTAAGTCGCGACTCAGCTTCGCCGATATCGAGCTCGACGAGGACACCCACGAGGTGTGGAAGACCGGCGAGCCGGTTGCGCTCTCGCCCACCGAGTTCACGCTGCTGCGGTACTTCATGATCAACGCGGGCACCGTGCTCAGTAAGCCCAAGATCCTCGACCATGTGTGGCGTTACGACTTCGGTGGCGATGTGAACGTCGTCGAGTCCTACGTCTCGTATCTGCGGCGCAAGATCGACAACGGCGAGAAGCGGCTATTGCATACGCTTCGTGGCGTGGGATACGTATTGCGCGAGCCGCGCTGATGAGCGCTGGCGTGAAGAAGATCAGGCGGTGAGTACCCGCCCCGGCGCTCGTCGGGGTGTACCGCTGCGGGTGAGCCTCGTGGTCGGAACTTTGGTTCTGGTTGCGCTGGGGTTGGTGGCATCTGGCATCGCGGTGACTACCACCATGCAGCGCACCATGATGAACCGCGCCGATCGCGAGCTGATCGACGCCGCGAATGGGTGGGCGAATCGGCCACCTCCCCCGCCGCCTGCCTTCGAAGCCAATCGGCATCGGCCACCATCCCTGTTCTTCATCCGCACCACCGATGACCGCGGGCGGGTGGTCATCATGCTCAATGACCGCGCCCGGGCCGATCCGGACCTACCGTTCGACAATGATGTGGGCGGCCGTCCCGTGACGGTGCGCTCGGCCGACGGTACAACGGAATGGCGTGCGGTATCCCGCCACGACGCGATGGGTGGGTACACCACCGTTGCCCGCGATATCACCGATGTGCGCACCACGGCCCAGGACTTGTTGTGGTTACAGGTGGCGATAGGGATCGCCGTGCTGACTGTGCTTGGTATTGCGGGATATTGGTTGGTACACCGCAGCCTGCGGCCGCTCGCCGAAGTGGAAGCAACGGCCGCCGACATCGCCGCGGGCCATCTTGATCGGCGGGTACCGGAACGCGATCCGCGGACCGAGGTGGGCCGATTATCGTTGGCGCTCAATGGAATGCTTGCGCAGATTCAGCGTGCGGTGGCCGATTCGGAGAAGTCCGCGAAGACCGCGCGCACTTCCGAGGAGCGCATGCGCCGGTTCATCACCGATGCCAGTCATGAACTGCGCACACCCCTGACCACCATCCGCGGCTACGCCGAGCTCTACCGCCAGGGTGCGGCCACCGACATCGAGCTGGTGCTGGGCCGTATCGAAGGGGAATCAACCCGTATGGGTCAGCTCGTGGAGGACTTGCTGCTGTTGGCGCGACTGGACGCGCATCGGCCCATGGAGCAGCGGCTCGTCGACCTGCTGGTGTTGGCCACCGATGCCGTGCACGATGCGAAAGCCACTGCACCAAAACGTGATATCGAGTTGGAAGTCTTCGACGGCCCCGGCACCCCGGAGGTCATCGGCGACGAGCTCCGGTTGCGGCAGGTGCTGGGCAATCTGGTGAGCAATGCCATCGGCCATACCGCTGCGGCCGTCCGGGTCCGGGTGGGCACGGAGGGAGATGAGGCTGTCCTCGAGGTCATCGATGCGGGACCGGGCATGACGAAAACCGACGCCGAACGGGTCTTCGAGCGGTTCTATCGTGCGGACACCTCACGCACCCGCAGCAGCGGAGGTACGGGTCTGGGGCTGTCGATCGTCGATGCCCTCACCGCCGCACATGACGGCACTGTCACCGTGCACACCGCGCCCGGGGAGGGTTGCCGATTCGAGGTGCGGCTGCCGCGTGCCGATATGACCGACGACGAATCGCCCGACGAGGGGCCCGAGTCGGAGGAGCCGCCAAAGATCGTGCGGGCTAGTCGATCTCAGCCAGCGCAGCCTTGATCTTCGCCTGTGCCTCATCGAGAGATTCCGCCGAAGCGTTGGGATCGGCGTTCTCGAAGCTGAAATCGGTGAGCGTGAAACCTGGGAAGACGTGGATGTGCAGGTGTGGCACCTCCATGCCCGCGATGATGTAGCCGGCACGCGGTGCGTCGAAGGCCTTGCGGATGGCGCGGCCGAGGCGCTGTGCGACGAGATTGACCTTCGCGAAGACGTCCGCGTCGATGTCCTGCCACTGGTCGATTTCGGCACGCGGCACCACCAGGGTGTGGCCCTGGGTGATCGGTGCGATGGTCAGAAACGCGACGACGTCATCGTCCTCGTAGACGAACCGACCCGGCAGTTCTCCGTTGATGATCTTCGTGAACACACTCGACATGTCCCTAGGCTAGTGGCCCGTCATCGGGGCGCAGGCCGCGGACAGCTCGCGGGGTACGGGTGCGTGGGCATCCCGGCGGGGAGTGCGGTCGGCCGGGCGTGCTGTCATGCCGATCAGGCACCCGGCGATGACCACGGCCGCTCCGGCGAGTTCCAGGGCCGTCGGCTGCTCGCCAAGGATCAGCCATGACGCTGTGATACCCACGACCGGGACCAGAAGTGAGAATGGTGCCACGCGGCTCGCCGGGTACAGGCCCATCAGGTAGGTCCACAGGCCCAGGCCCACGACGGTGGCCAGCAGCACGATGTAGACCAGGCCGCCGAGGGCGATGAGTCCGCTGTGCTCACCGATCGAGGCCACCGCGTGCCAGCCTGTCGATGGTCCCTCGGTGAGTGCCGATAGCGCGAACAGCGGGATGGGCGGCACCACCGACATCCACAGGGTTAGGCGCAGCGGTGTGCGTGGATCGGCGTTGCCTGCCATGGCCTTTCGGCTCCCGATGTTGCCGAAGGCCCAACCCAGTGCGCCGAGCATCGTGAGGATTACCGGGACCAGCGCGGCGGACGCACCGTGTGCGGCGCGATCGGCCGCGATGAGCGCCATGCCACCGACGGCCAGAGCGATACCCGCGATCTGACGGCCCGACATCTGCTCGCCGAGCAGCAGCACGCCCAGGATCGCCGTAAAGGGGGCTGAGGCCTGCAACACGAGGGAGGCGAGCCCTGTCGGCATCCCGTTCGCCATGGCAAGGAACAGGAACGCAAATTGGACGGTGCCGAACCCGACTCCGTACAACAGGAACCACTGCATCGGAACCCGTGGCCACGGTACGAACAGGATCACCGGAACCGCCAGCACCGCGAATCGCAGGCCGGCAAAGAAGAGCGGCGGGAAATGTTCCAGCCCAGCGTGGATGGCGAGGAAGTTGATACCCCACAACCCTGCAACGGTCAGTCCGAGGAGGCGGTGGCGGGTTGTCATGCCGTCGATCCTGCGTATCGAATCGTTTCAGCACAATCTAATTAATATGCACTGTTCATGTAGATTTCCTTCATGGATGTGCGCCGCCTGCGGATTCTGCGTGAGTTTGCCGATCGCGGCACTGTTGGCGATGTCGCAGACGCGATGAAGCTCACGCCCTCGGCGGTGTCGCAGCAGCTGAAGGTCCTGGCGCGCGAGGCTGGTGTGCCCCTGTTGCGGCAGGACGGGCGGGGTATCGCCCTGACGGAAGCCGGCCGCGCGTTGGTGCTGCGCGCCGACGAAGTGATTGCCGCCGTTGACCGGGCGGCTGAGGAGATGGTGGCGTACCGGGAGGGGACACAACCGGTCGTGCGGATCGCGTCGTTCCCGTCCGGTGGGAGCCTGCTGCTGCCCAGACTCGTGGCCGCGGTGGAGGGTGTGGTGGATGTGCGTCCGGGTGATGAGGACGTGACGTACAGCGAGGCGCCCAGGTTGCTTACCGAGTACGACATCGTTGTCACCCACAGGGACGAGCGAGCCGCCGCGCTGAGGTCAGCACGGGTGTGGTCGATGACGCTCATGCGGGAGCCGATCGATCTCCTGGTGCACAACGATCATCCGCTGGCGGGGCGTGCGTCGGTGACGCCGGATGAGCTGGCGGACGAGACCTGGATCAGTGTCCCCGAGGGGTTCCCGGTGGACGATGTTCTGGTCTCACTCGGGGTATCCGCGGGCATTCGGCCCCGAGTCAGGTTCCGGTTCAAAGATTTCCAGATTGTCGAAGACATGGTGGCCCACGGCCACGGGATCGCGTTGATGCCGCGATACGTGAGCCGGAGCCCGCGGGTGGCGCGACTGGTTATCCGTGAGGTCCGAGCGGGGAGGCTGTACGAGGTGCTGGCCCGTCCCGGCGCCCAGCACCGACCGGCGATTGCCGCGGCCATCCGCGGGCTGCAGGACGCTGCAGCGGTACTGGAATCCCAGTAGCCGCTAGGACGAGTGCTCGGCGATGTGTTCGAGGACCAGGGCGGCCGTTTCGTTGGGCCGTTCCTCGGCGATCCAATGGGACACGCCTTCGAAGATCTCGAAACGATAGGGGGCCTTAACGTATTTCCGGTTGAGGTCGGCGGCCGCACGAGTCACCGCGGAGTCCTCGTCGCTCCAGATGAACAGGGTGGGTACCCGCACGGCCCGCGCCGGTGACCGCAGCGAATACCGCATCGCCCGATACCAATTCACCGTTGCGGTGGTGGCTCCGGGTTCGCTGAACAGTTCCCGTATGCGCTCGGCGAGCCGGTCGGAGACCCTCATCCACTTCTTGCCGAACTTTTGGAACGCTTCCTTCTCGTTGAAACTGAACAACCATTCCGGAAGCCGTGGGATCTGGAACAGCAGCATGTACCAGGAACGCAGGATCTGGCCGCGCGGCATGGCATCCCGGAATGCGCGCGGGTGTGGGACGGACAGCACGGAGGCGGTGCGCACCCGTTCGTCGTGATTGCCGGCCAGCTGCCAGGCCACCGCGGCACCCCAGTCATGGCCCAGCACATGGAATGTGGAGAATCCGGCCTGATCGGCGAGGGCCAGGACGTCGCCCTCGAGTTTGTCCAGGGCGTAGTTGCGGACGCCGATCGGCCGGGCACCGGGGGAGTAGCCCCGCTGATTGGGTGCCAGCACGCGGAACCCCGCGTCCGTCAGCTTCGGAATGATCTCCGACCACATAGTCGCGCGTTCGGGGAAACCATGCAGCGCAACGATCACCGGTCCGTCGACGGGACCTTCGTCGATGACGTCAAAGGTCAGGCCGTCATTGGTGAAGGTGCTGAGCCTGCTCATCGGACGGCGAGTTTCTCACCGGCCTTCAGGTACCGGCCGGTCTGCAGATCGTGCCCGTAGCCCTCGATGAACTCACCCAGACGGAACACCACCTTGCCGCCGACCGCGGTGGCGACGACGGTCTCGTCATTGCGGTTCACCATGCGCGACAGGTTGTCGAAGAACGGGGCCTGCGCCTCGTTGTAAGCGTCGACGGTGCCGTCTAGCTTCTCCGGATCGATGATGACGAAATCGGCGCGGTCACCTTCGCGCAGATACCCGGCGTCGAGCCCGAACCAGGTGGCCAGCTCGCCGGTGAGCCGGTGCACCGCCTGCCCCAGGGACATCACCGGCTTGCCGGCCTTCTGCGAGTCGTTCATGCGCTTGAGGAAGCGCAGCGAGAAGTTGTAGAACGCCATATTGCGCAGGTGGGCACCCGCATCGGAGAAGCCCATTTGGAAGTTGGGGTCCTTGGCCATCTCGTCGAGCACCTTGGGCCGATGGTTCCCGACCGTGGTCGTCCAGCGGACGTTCTTCTCCCCGTTCTCCACCAAGACATCCAGGAAGGCGTCCAGCGAGGCGATACCGCGCTCGTCGCCGATCTGGCCGAAGGTCTTGCCGATCAGCGAGGCATCGGGGCATTCGACGATGACGGCGTCGTGGAAGTCCTTGTGCCACAGGCCCGGCATGTGCTTCTTCATGGCGAACTCGCGCCGGAACTTGCGGCGGTAGTCCTTGTCGGCCATCAGCTTGTTGCGATCCAGTTGCTCGCGAATGTGCAGCGCTGCGGTGCCGGCGCCGAACTCCTCGAACACCGGAAGGTCGATGCCATCGGAGTACAGCGTGAACGGCAGCGGCATGTGCTGGAATTTGACGTTGGACTTGAAGACCTTGTTACCGATCCGGGCGGCGGCGCTGAAGAACACGTTCGCGCCCTTGATGCTCTTGGAGTCGGCTGCCACCAGCAGGCTGACGGGCACAGCCTTGCGGCGCTTGAAGAAACGGGTTCCCGAGGACAGGAAGAACAACACCGCGGTGAGCGGGTTATTGATATTCGGGGCGCTCTGCAAAATGCGGTCGCGCTTGCGCAGCACGTTGATGAGGCGCCAGCGCTCGTGCCACCAGGCATACGTCGACGGCAGCGCCCGCGAGCGGTAGCGGTCTCCGTCGAGCTTGTCGATGGGGGCGTCCATGCCGGACATGCCGAGCATGCCCGCATCCAGTGCCTTGTCGAGCATGTCGGCCATCCGGTCGAGTTCCTTGCGGGTGGGGAACGACCAGTTGTTGGTGGCCCGGCCCAGCCCCATGACGGCAGCGCGTAGATCCGAATGCCCAAGGAAGGACGTCACATTAGGGCCGAGAGGCAAGGCGTCGATTTTCTTGACGTAGCTCTCCGGATCGGTCCAGTCCTGGAATTCGTTCAGTGCGCCGATCACATGCTTGCGCGGTACGGCCTCCACCCGGCTGAACAGGTCGGCGGCATCCTCGGGCTTGGCGTAGACGGTCGACATGGAACAGCAGCCGAGCACGATGGTGGTGACGCCGTGGCGCACCGATTCATCGAGCCCGGGGTTGAGCAGTATCTCGGCGTCGTAGTGGGTATGGATATCGACGAATCCGGGCAGCACCCACTTGCCGCCGGCATCGATCACCTCGGGGCAGCCGGTCTCGTCCAGCGCGGTGGTCGAGACGGTGGCGACCCGCCCCTCTTTGATTCCGAGGTTGGCCTTACGGGGTTCGGAATTGGTGCCGTTGAACCAGAGGCCATCGCGAATGATGAGGTCGTAGTCGCTCGAGGATGAGCCGCTTGCGCGAAGACTGTCGTCCATGGGGGCTGCCCTTCGTTGGGTGTTACGGCGAGTCTAAAAAAGATGGCAACCAATCACAATGTTAGTGATGGGCGCCACATTGGTGTTGCGTTCCTCTAGTGTGCACCCGTGAGTCCCACCCAGGCCGAGCGCCGTGAATCGACGATCGCGCGGTTGCTCGATTCCGGTATCGACACCATCGCTGAGCTGGGCTATTCGCGTGCCTCCGTGCAGAAGATCGCCCGGCGCGCGGGGTTGTCGTACGGGGCACTGTTCCGCCATTTCCCGGCCGTCGGCGATTTCATGGCTGCGGTGGCCCGTGAGACCCTGCGCCGCCAGCTGGCCACCGTGCGCGCACAGTTCGATGAGGCAGGCGATCGACTCACCGAATTCGAGGATGTGATGGCGGTGATGCGTTCCCTCAAGGAAGAGCCCATCAACGCCGTGCTCTACGAACTCATGGTGGCCGCGCGCACCGACACGCAGTTGCGGGAGACCTTGCAGGTCGCCGTGGCCGAATACGGCGCTCAGATGGTCGCGCTGGCGCGATCGGTGCCGGGAACCGACCGGTTGTCCGACGCGGACCTCGTCACGTTGGTCTTCATGATCACCGACATGTTCGACGGGGAGGCACTGGTGAAGACGTTGCGTCCCTACCCGGAGCTTGTCGCGGGCAGAGACGAGCTACTCGCCAAGCTGCTGCGGGGATACCGCCCGGATGCATAGCCAGGCACACTCAGACCGATAGGGTCTGGGGCATGCGCGTCCTTGTCATTGGGTCCGGTGGCCGTGAACACGCTTTGTTGATCGCCCTCAAGCGTGACCCGAACGTCGACTATCTGGCGATAGCCCCGGGCAATGCGGGCACCGCAACCGTGGCCGAACAGTATGCCGTCGACATCGGCTCCGGAGCAGAGGTCGTGGCGCTGGCCGCCAAGCTAGACATCGACCTCATCGTGATCGGCCCCGAGGTGCCGTTGGTGCTGGGTGTGGGTGACGCCGTCCGTGCGGCGGGTATCGCGTGCTTCGGACCATCGGCGGACGCCGCGCGCATCGAGGGTTCCAAGGCGTTCGCCAAGGACATCATGACGACTGCGGGCGTGCGCACCGCGCGCAGTGAAATCGTCGACAACCCAGCACATCTGGACGCCGCGCTGGACCGGTTCGCGAGCGAGCCGGCGTGGGTGGTCAAGGATGACGGGCTGGCCGCGGGCAAGGGTGTGGTGGTCACCGATGATCGCGCCGCGGCTCGCGCCCACGCCGCGAGTCTGCTCGATGACGGGCATCCGGTGCTGCTGGAGTCCTTCCTGGACGGGCCCGAGGTCTCGCTGCTGTGCATTGTCGACGGCGAGACAGTGGTGCCGCTGCTGCCCGCCCAGGATCACAAGCGGGTCGGCGACGGCGACACCGGTCCCAACACCGGTGGCATGGGCGCCTACAGCCCGCTGCCTTGGCTGCCCGAAGATACCGTCACCGAGATCGTTGACACGATCGTCAAACCCGTTGCCGCTGAGCTTGTTAAGCGCGGCAGCACGTTTACCGGAGTCCTGTATGCGGGGCTGGCGATCACCTCTAACGGCCCCTCTGTCGTCGAGTTCAACTGCCGCTTCGGCGATCCCGAGACGCAGGCGGTGTTGGCACTGCTGGAATCGCCACTGGGACAGCTGTTGAATGCCGCCGCCACCGGGACTCTCCACGACTTCGGCCCGCTGCGCTGGCAGACCGGCAGTGCCGTCACCGTGGTGCTGGCCGCCGAGAACTATCCGTTGCGCCCCCGCACTGGCGATGTGATCACCGGCTCCGAGGCCGAGGGTGTGCTGCACGCCGGGACAGCCCGTCGGGAGGACGGCGCCGTCGTGTCCTCGGGTGGACGCGTGCTGTCCGTCGTGGGTACCGGCACCGACCTGCAGGCCGCACGGGCTGATGCCTACGCGAAGATCGAGGCAGTTCGCCTGCCGGGCAGCCACTTCCGCAGCGACATCGGATTGGCGGCTGCCGAGGGGCGCATCAGCGTCTAGGGCAGCTACCCGGCCAGAATCGGCGCGATCCAGCCCAGCGCGAGTGGGACCTGCGATAACCAGTACCCGCCTTCATGTGCGCCCGGGCCAAACTCCCCGGCCGGTGGCGCCGCCAGCTGCTCGGCGAAAACCTTACTGGCGGTGTAGAACCTGTCGTCATACCCGGCCGACACCCACACCGGCATCCCGTTGAGCTGGGGCCGCCCGAGAACCGAGTTCTCCTCCCAGTTTTCCTCGTTGTCGAAGGCATCGGCGGTGGCCTCGGGGTACGACAGCCAGATCGACGGGCTTACCGCGGCGACGGCGGCCGTCCGGGGCCCGCCCAGGCGAGCGCCGTTGAGCAGCGCGCCGTACCCACCCGCGGACCATCCCATGAAGGCGACGCGGGAGATGTCGAGCCCCTCTTGGTCCGCGAGCATCGGCAGGAACTCGTCGATGATCATCGCCCCGGGGTCGTCGCCGTTCTGATGCGGATGCCAGTAGCTGTTGCCACCGTCGATCGCGGCGACCGCGAAGGGCGGAGCCCCTGCCGCGACCAAATCCCCCAGCATCCGCTCGTAACCCCAGTAGATGGTCCGCTCGGCGTTTTCGTCGCGGCCGTGCAACATGATCACCGGACGCACCGGCCAGTCGACTCCGGGCGGCCTGGCTACTTTCCACCCGGTGGGAATGCCTCCGCGGGCTTCAGAGATAAAGGACCCGCTGGTGACATCGGCGGCCGCCCGTGCGGGTGTCGCCAGCGTCGGAAGAAGCGCAGCACCAGCCCCGAGCGTGACACCCATCTGCAGCAGGCGACGTCGGCTGATTTCGGTCACGGCGCCATAATGCCAGCGGATGGCAAACCCGTCGAGGTCCAGCCAGCCGTCGAGTCTGCGCCTGGCGACGCTTTTCGCCCCGAAACCGTCGCCACACTCAGACTCGGCAGCAGAGCAGTATCACGCAGTGAGCAGCGGCGACATCCATGCCAATTCCGCGCCGATTTGCGAGCTCCAGAAGGAGCCGTCGTGGCCGCCGGGACTGAAGCCGCCCGCGGGCGGCGTTGGAAGCTGGGCGATGAACTGCTTGGTGGCGCTGTAGAACGGATCACTGTCACCGCAGTCGATCCGCAGTGGGATGGAGTTCAGCGCGGCCAGCCCCCATACCGAGTTGGCAGCGTAGTCCTCGGCGCCGTCGAAGGCGCCGGGCGCAGCAGCACCCGAGGATGTCCACAGCGCCGGACTGACCGCGGTGATGGCGGCGGTTCGTCCCGCGCCCAGGCGGGAGCCCAGGAGCATGGCGCCGTATCCGCCCATCGACCAGCCCAGGAATGCCACGCGCGAGGTGTCCAGCCCCTGCTCGGCGAGCAGCGGGATGAATTCGCTCAGCACCATGGCGCCGGAATCCTCGCCCGAGGCCCGCTTGTGCCAGTAGCCGCCGCCACCATCGACGCTCACCAAGGCGAACGGCTTGGCACCCGCGGACACCGCCTGGGCCAGCATGTTCTCCACACCGCCCTCCATGACTCCGGCGGCTGTCTGCCCCTTGCCGTGCAACGCGATGATGGGCCGGATGGGGCTGGTCACACCGGGTGGCCGGGCGATGCGCCATTCGGTGCGGACGCCGCCACGTGCTGCGGAGACAAACGAGCCCGCGGTGATGGCGCCGTCGGCGCGGGCCGGAAAGGCGCCCATGCCCGCGAGGGTGGTGAGTGCGGCGCCGGCGCCGGTTGCCGCGCCGAGTTTGAGTAGGGAGCGTCGGGACAGATCGGGCATGTCGACCATCATGCCGGTTCCGTCCAGATCCCAGGCATTCGATAGCGTCGCAACCGTGGCAGGTCTCTCGCGACGCTCGGACGTTCCGCCGTTCTACGTCATGGACGTGCTGACGGCCGCCGCCGCACGCCAGCGCACGCACGGGGACATGATCTCCCTGGCCGCCGGGCAGCCGTCGACAGGCGCTCCCGCGGTGGTTCTCGACGCTGTGCGCCAGGCACTCGGCTCACATGTGCTCGGCTACACCGAAACACTCGGATTGCCCGAACTTCGCGAGGTGATCGCCCGGTACCACCACGAGCGTTCGGGCATCGAGGTCCATGCGGACGACGTCGTCGTCACTACGGGATCCTCGGGCGGATTCACGCTGCTGTTCCTCGCGGCCTTCGACGTGGGCGACACCGTCGTGATGACCCGGCCCGGATACCCCGCATACCGCAATTGTCTTGCCGCACTGGGTTGTCGGGTCGTCGAGATCGACTCCGGACCGGAGACGCGATACCAGCCGACGGTCGCGATGCTGGAGGCCTTTGTGCAGAAGGAAGGGCGACCACCGGCAGGTCTCATCGTCGCAAGCCCCGCCAACCCCACGGGCACCATCATCGATGCGACGGAGCTGGAGGCCCTTGCGCTGTGGTGTGAGAGCAACGGCACCCTGCTGATTTCCGACGAGATCTATCACGGGCTATCCTATGGCGATCAAAAGACCTCCAGTGCATGGGAATTCAGCCGTGAAGCGGTGGTGATGGGCTCGGTGTCGAAGTATTTCTCGATGACGGGTTGGCGGCTTGGTTGGATGCTGGTGCCGCGCCGGTACCTGCGAGCCGTTGATCGACTGTCCTCCAACTTCACCATCTGCCCGCCGGCCGTGTCTCAATATGGCGCGCTGGCGGCGTTCAGCTCCGAGGCGCGTGTCGAGCTCGACGGGCACGTGCGCCGGTACGCAGCCAACCGGACCCTGCTCATCGACGGTCTCGCCGCGGCAGGAATCTCCAAGATCGCGCCACCCGACGGGGCGTTCTACGCGTATGCCGATATCGAGCACTTGACCGGTAATGCCGAACAATGGTGTGCGGACCTGTTGGCGCGCACGGGGGTAGCCGTCGCGCCCGGCATCGACTTCGACACCGTGCACGGTCACCACACCATCCGCCTGAGCTTCGCGGGAAGCCCGGACGCAATCGAGGAGGCGTTGACGCGGCTCGGACGGGGCTGACTGGCGACTGCTTGCATGAGATAGCGCAAAACGCCCGTGGGGATGCGTCGCTGCTGGCAGCATGACATGACGTGACAGTCAGGCAGCAGGTGGAGGTGTTCCCCGACGGGAATGCCGTGCACCGTCCGCAAGCCACCCCCAAGGGGGAGCGGAGGCGGCGAGCCCTGATCACTGCTGCTGCTGACCTATTGCGGGACAATGGTATTGACGCTGTCCGGCATCGTGCCGTGGCGCAGCGTGCGGGCCTGCCACTGGCCTCGACCACGTACTACTTCTCCTCACTGGAGGACCTCATCGCGCGGGCCGTCGAGCATGCGGGAGCCCGTGAGCTGGAGCAGATCCAGGAACGGCTGTCGTCGGTTCAGTACCGGCGCCGTGGAGCGGCCGCCACCGCCGAGGCGGTGGTGGAACTGTTGTTCGGTACGCCGGGCTTCGGCAGCGGGGAACAGCTGGTGTCGCGGTACGAGCGTGAGCTGGCATGCAGCCGCCATCCCGAACTGCGCGAGGTGCAGCAGAGGTTGCGTGGACAACGCGACGACGCCGTGGCCCAGGTTGTTCGCAGGTCCGGCCGGTCCATCGACAACGACCGTGTCGCGGTGCTGATTTCGACGGTAGACGGGGCGATGGTAGGCGCGCTCACCGAGGCTGCGAGCAGCCCGCAGGCAACGGCGACGTCGATGCTGTTGGACGTCATCGACGTGCTTGCTCCGCTGGAAGCCGAGCAGCTGGCCGAGTCCATTTCCTTCCCCCCATAGACTCTAGTTGTGCAAATCCCTAACGTTCTGGCATCCCGGTACGCGAGCGACGCCATGGCTGCGCTGTGGTCGCCGCAGTCAAAGGTGGTGCTGGAGCGCCAGTTGTGGATCGCGGTGCTGCGCGCACAACGCGATCTGGGCATCGATGTTCCCGACGGCGTCATCGAGGATTACGAGCGGGTGGTCGAGCATGTCGACCTGGACTCGATCGCCGCGCGCGAGCGCGTCACCCGCCACGATGTGAAGGCCCGTATCGAGGAGTTCAACGCGCTCGCCGGGCACGAGCACATCCACAAGGGCATGACGAGCCGCGACCTCACCGAAAACGTCGAACAGCTGCAGATCCGCCGGTCGCTGGAGTACGTCCACGCCCACGGCGTCGCAGTGGTGGCGCGGCTCGCACGCCACGCCGTGGAGTACCGGGACGTCGTGATGGCCGGACGCAGTCACAACGTGGCGGCGCAGGCCACCACATTGGGTAAGCGGTTCGCGTCGGCGGCCGATGAGATCCTCATCGCGTTGACCCGGCTGCAGGAGCTGCTCGACCGGTATCCGCTACGCGGGATCAAGGGCCCGATGGGTACCGGGCAGGACATGCTCGACCTGTTCGACGGGGATGTGGTCACATTGGCCGCACTGGAGGACCGAATCGCCGAGCACCTCGGGTTCTCGGCTGTGTTGACCAGCGTTGGCCAGGTGTATCCGCGTTCGCTGGACCACGATGTGGTGTCCGCGCTGGTGCAGCTCGGCGCCGGGCCGTCCTCGCTGGCGCACACCATTCGCCTGATGGCCGGGCACGAGCTGGTCACCGAGGGCTTCGCGCCCGGGCAGGTGGGCAGCTCGGCGATGCCCCACAAGATGAACACCCGCAGCTGCGAACGCGTCAACGGCCTGCAGGTGATTCTGCGTGGGTATGGCTCCATGTCTGCCGAACTGGCTGGGGCGCAGTGGAATGAAGGCGATGTGTTCTGCTCGGTGGTGCGACGTGTCGCGTTGCCCGACGCCTTCTTCGCCATCGACGGGATGATCGAGACCTTCCTGACGGTGCTCGACGAGTTCGGTGCCTATCCGGCGGTGATCGACCGGGAGCTGCGTCGCTACCTGCCGTTCCTGGCGACGACCAAGGTGCTGATGGCCGCGGTTCGTGCCGGGGTCGGCCGCGAGGAAGCCCACGAGGTCATCAAGGAGCATGCCGTCGCAACGGCGCTCGCCATGCGTGAAAAGGGCGCCGAACCAGACCTTTTGGGCTTGCTGGCCGAAGATCCCCGGCTGCCACTGGACGCATCGGCACTGGAGGCCGCATTGGCGGACCGAGCCTCGTTCACCGGCGCTGCCGCAAATCAGGTCGATCGAGTGGTGGCTGCCGTCTCAGCACTCGTCGACACCTACCCCGAGGCCGCTGCCTATAACCCGGGTGCCATCCTGTAGCGCTCCGGATAACCAAGGCGTCTGTGCGGTGGCCACTACGCGGAAACCTTTGAGATGCTGCGCGATCCGGTGATGTACTCGTCGGTGCCCCTTGCCCGCCGACATGCCGCCTCGTGGCGGGTTCGTATCGCACATCTTCGCCACGAGCGGGCGTGTCGAAATTAGGAGGAGCGCCACTCCTTCGGTGTACTGATACCCGCTGCCTTCAATTCGATGGCGGCCAGGCCGCGTATCGACGCGGTGTCCTGGGCGCGCCACGCGGCTACGGGATCGGCGGTGACTACCGTCAGCTTCTTCAGCGGCCGGTTGGCCAGCGCACGCAGTGCCAGTAGCTGTTCACCGGCCGGAGTGGCTGCGAGCTGTACCGCTACCAACTTGCGGCGAAAGAACCTGATCCGCAAAAAGATCCACGGCCCTGCGAAGGCAAGGACGGGCGGCGCGGCGACGGCGATCGCCAAAACGATTGCCAACCAGGTCGCGGTGGTGTCCAGGTTGTGGCCCGCCCCGGCCAGATCGGCGGCCGCCTCGCTCGCCGCGCGCAGCGGTCCACCGACCTTGTCGCCCACCAACGGAATCCGGTGTGCGCTGTCGCCCGCGGAGTTCAGGTTGTCCGAAATGCCGTCGGCGCCGTCCTTCACCTGCCGCCCCACCTCGGCGATCGTCGACACCGCGGCGTGCACAGCAAGCCCGACGAACACCCAGATGATGGTCCAGATCGTGACCGCTACGTCGCTGAACAGCTGGCCGAGCAACCGTCCCGGTCGGGTCGAGTAGGGCAGGAATCGCATGAATCGTAGGATGGCACGATGCGTCCTCCGCTGTCCGATTACCAGCATGTGGCCAGCGGAAAGGTCCGTGAGCTGTACCGAGTCGACGACGAGCACCTGCTGTTCGTCGCCACCGACCGAATTTCCGCGTTCGATTTCATCCTGGATACGCCGATACCCGACAAGGGGCGCATCCTCACGGCGATGAGCGTGTTCTTCTTCGGACTGCTGACCGTGCCGAATCATCTGGCCGGCCCGCCCGATGATCCGCGCATCCCCGAGGAGGTGCTGGGTCGCGCGCTGCTGGTGCGCCGGCTCGACATGCTTCCCGTGGAGTGTGTGGCGCGCGGATACCTCACCGGATCCGGACTACTGGACTATCAGCGCACCGGCGCGGTATGCGGCCACGTGCTGCCACAGGGTCTTGGTGAAGCCAGTCGGCTGGATCCGCCGTTGTTCACCCCGGCGACGAAGGCCGATATCGGGGAGCACGATATGAATGTCGACTTCGCCGCGGTGGTGGACCTTGTCGGCGGTGTGCGCGCCAATCAACTGCGTGATGAGACCATTAAGATCTACACCCGAGCTGCAGCGCATGCGCTGGATAAGGGAATCATCTTGGCCGACACAAAATTTGAGTTTGGAGTGGATGTAGAGGGCACCCTGGTGTTGGCCGATGAGGTGTTCACTCCCGACTCGTCCCGCTACTGGGATGCCGCCAACTATCAGGCCGGTGTGGTGCAGGACAGCTTCGACAAGCAATTCGTGCGCAACTGGCTCACCGGGCCCGAATCGGGATGGGATCGCGCGTCGGACACGCCGCCGCCGCCCCTGCCGAAAGCGGTGGCCGCGGCCACGCGTGAGCGGTACATCGAGGCATATGAACGCATTTCGGGGCTGAGCTTCGCTGATTGGATCGGTCCGTCGGCGTGAGCGGGCCAGTACGCCCGCCCACCGCGAACCGCATCGACACGTTGCGCGAGTACCACGGGGATACCTTCGTGGACCCATACGAATGGATGCGTGAGAAGGAAAATCCGGCGGTCATCGCGCATTTAGAGGCCGAGAATGCATATGTCGATGACCAGCTCGGGCACCTGGAAGCTTTACGTAACAGCATCTTCGGTGAGATCAAGTCCCGCACCAAGGAGACCGACCTCTCGATCCCCACTCGGATGGGGCAGTGGTGGTACTACGCCCGTAGCTTCGAGGGCAAGCAGTACGGCACCCACTGTCGTTGTCCGATAGGCGAATCATCCGGGGCCGAAAGCTGGGCGCCACCGACACTGGACCATGATGTTCCGGGGGAACAGATCCTGCTCGACGGGAACGTGGAGGCGGAGGGCCACGACTTCTTCTCCCTTGGGGCCGCGACCGTCAGCCCGGATGGGAACACGCTGGCCTACTCGGTCGACGTTGTCGGCCACGAGATGTACACCCTGAGGTTCAAGGATCTGCGGACGGGTGAGATGTACCCGGACGAAATCGCTGACATCGGCGCGGGCGCTACCTGGGCGATGGACAGCCGCACCGTGTACTACCCCGTGATCGATGAAGCGTTCCGGCCCTACGCCATTCGCCGGTACACAGTGGGTAGCGGTGTGGAACCTGTCGAAGTGTTCTCCGAGCCGGACGAGCGTTTCTGGATCGGGGTAGGCCGCACCCGCAGCGACCGCTTCGTCGCCATCAGCGTGCACTCGTCGGTGACCTCCGAGATCTTGATCGGTGACGCCCGCGATCCCGCCACGACCTTCTCGCCGATTTGGCTGCGTCGCACCGGTATCGAATACACCGTCGATCACATTGTGGTTGGCGGTGAGGATCGGCTCTTGATCCTGCACAATGACGGCGCGGTGAACTTCGCACTCGCGGACTTGCCCTTCGCGGCCGTCGCCGATGGTCCGGTGGACCCGGCATTGGCGCGCACCCTGATCGCCCATCGCGACGACGTGCGCCTAGACGGTGTGGAAGCTTTCGCCGAGCGGTTCGTGATCGGTTATCGACGAGAGGCGTTGCCGCGCATCCAGGTATGGCCGATCAGTGCGGACGGATACGGCGCACCGCAGGAGGTCGAGTTCGACTCGGAGCTGATGCTGTCCGGATTGGGCGACAACCCCGAATGGAACTCGCCGCTGCTGCGCGTCGGTTGTACATCCTTCATCACACCGACCCGGGTATACGACCTCGACGTTCACACCGGGGAGCGCACCCTGCTCAAGGAGCAGCCCGTGCTTGGCGGCTACCGCCGTGACGACTATGTGGAGCGCCGGGAATGGGCAATCGCCGAGGACGGCACCCGGATACCGCTGTCGGTGGTCCACCGCAAGGACACTTCTGAACCGGCGCCGACCCTCCTGTACGGATATGGCGCATATGAGATGTGCGAAGACCCGCAGTTCAGCATCGGACGACTCTCGCTGCTGGATCGGGGACTGGTGTTCGTCATCGCCCATGTGCGCGGTGGAGGCGAGATGGGCCGCCTCTGGTACGAGGACGGCAAGATGCTGTCCAAGAAGCACAGCTTCACTGACTTCGTCGCGGCGGCAAGGCATCTCGTCGAAGCCGGAACTGCGCTGCCGGACCGGCTCGCTGCCTGGGGAGGGAGCGCGGGCGGCCTGTTGGTGGGTGCCGCGGTGAATTTGGCGCCCAACTTGTTCGCCGGCGTGTTGGCGCAGGTGCCCTTTGTGGACCCCGTCACCACCATCTGCGATCCGTCGCTGCCGCTCACCGTCACCGAGTGGGATGAGTGGGGAAATCCTCTGGAAGACAAGGATGTTTACGACTACATCAAGTCGTACTCGCCCTACGAGAACATTCGTGCCACCGAGTACCCGACCATTCTCGCGATGACCTCTCTGCACGACTCGCGGGTGCTGTATGTGGAACCTGCCAAATGGGTTGCCCAGCTGCGGCATACGACTACCGGCGATCGCCCCATCCTGATGCGCACCGAGATGACGGCCGGGCACGGCGGCATCAGCGGGCGCTATGAGCGTTGGAAGGAGACCGCATTCCAGCTCGCCTGGATATTGGATGTTCTTGGGGCCAACGAGGAGAAGCCGGATGTCTGACGAAGTTGTCGTCGTCACCGGTGCCGGTGGGATGGGCAAGGTGATCGCCCGCCGTCAGGGCATCGGTAAGACACTGCTGATTGCCGACCACAACGCCGAGGCGCTGCAGGCGGTCGTCGACGAACTGGCTGCCGACGGGCACAACGTTATTGGCCGCCGTGTCGATGTCTCCTCACGCGAGTCGGTGGCTGGGCTTGCCGCAGCCGCCGCGGAGCTCGGGCGGGTCACCCAGCTGGCGCATACCGCGGGCCTGTCCCCGGCGCAGGCTCCGACACAGGCCATCCTCGCTGTCGATTTGGTTGGGGTGGCCCTGGTTTTGGAGGAGTTCGGCAAGATCGTTTCTTCGGGTGGCGCGGGCGTGGTGATTGCCAGCATGGCCGGTCACATGCCCATGGAACTCTCGGCCGAGCAGGAACAGGAGCTCGCGACCACCGGCGCCGAGGATCTACTCGGATTGCCGTACGTCCAGAGCATTGAGTACCCCGCGGTGGCGTACCAGTTATCCAAGCGTGCCAACCACATTCGCGTTCGAGCGTTGGCCCGGCAGTGGGGTGCGCGGGGGGCTCGCATCAACTCGATCAGCCCGGGGGTGGTGTCCACCAGGATGGGGCATCAGGAACTCGCCTCGGAGACCGGCGCCATCACGAAGGCCATGATCGACGGGTCCGCAACCGGACGGATCGGCGCGTCCGACGATATCGCCGCGGCAACGGCATTCCTGCTCGGCCCCGAGTCCTCGTACATCACCGGGACCGATCTGTTGGTCGACGGGGGAGTCGTCGCCGCGGTACGTTCCGGTCAGCTGTTCAGCTGATGACCGCGTCCATGTCCTCCAGCGTTCGGCCCTTGGTCTCTTTCACCCAGCGTGCGACGAACACCAAGGACAGCACCGCACAGATCGCATAGAACCCGTAGGCGATTCCCAGTGCGTCACGCAGCGCGGGGAAGGTGACGGTGACCAGCCAGTTGGCGGCCCAGTTCCCCGCCGTAGCCACTCCCATGGCCGCGGCCCGGATCCTGTTGGGGAAGATCTCGCCGAGCAGTACCCAGACCACCGGACCCCAGGACATTCCGAATGCCACGACAAACAGGTTGGCGGCGACCAGGGCAACGGGACCCGCCACGGGGCCCAGGTGTGGTTTGCCGTCCACGACGGTGGCCAAACTGAAGACGATGGACATGGTGCTGAGCGTCGCGGCCATTCCGGCCGAACCAATGAGCAACAAGGGTTTGCGGCCCACGCGGTCGATCAACGCGATGGCCACCAGTGTTGTGGCGATGTTCGTGATCGAGGTGATGACCGTGATGGTGAAGGACGAGCTCTCGCCGAACCCGACGGCCTGCCACAGCACATTCGAGTAGTAGAAGATCACGTTGATGCCGACCAACTGCTGAAATACTGCTAGCGCCACACCAACCCAAACTATGGCGTGCAAACCACCGGAGGGCTTGCGCAGATCGCGCCATGAGGGCGCGGTGCTTTGATCGAGTGTCTCTTGTATTCGGGTGATCGTGATGTCCAGGTTCTTCTCTCCGAGCAGCCTGGTCAACACCGTGCGTGCCTCGGGAATCCGGTGGGTGGCTACAAGATAACGCGGCGACTCCGGGATGGTGAACGCCAGCGCGCCGTAGACAAATGCTGGTAGCGCCATCGCCAGAAACATCCATCGCCACGCCGGCAGGCCCAACCACAATTCACCGCGCGAGCCACCCGCCAGGTGGGCCAATAGCCAATCGATAGTGAGGGACAAGAAGATTCCGGTCACGATCGCCAATTGCTGTAGAGAACCCAACCGGCCGCGGATATTCGACGGGGAGGTTTCTGCGATATAGGCCGGTGCGATCAGCGAAGCGACGCCCACCCCCACTCCGCCGATCACGCGAAAGATGACGAGCAACTCGACGTTCGGCGACAGCCCGGCTCCGACCGCACTCAGCAGAAACAGGGCGGCGGCGATCTTCATGACGGCCACCCGCCCGATCCTGTCGGCGACGCGCCCGGCCGTCATGGCACCGAGGGCGGCCCCGAGGAGCGCGGAGGCGACCGCGAATCCCAGCTGCGCATCCGGGATGGCGAACTCGTCCTGGATCGCCTGTACGGCACCGTTGATGACCGCACTGTCGTATCCGAAGAGCAGTCCTCCCAGCGCCGCCACCGAGGCGATCCGCAGGGCACTGCGGCCAGAGGAGAATTCGTTCTCCTCGCTCATATGTCCTCCCGCAACGTTGCGTAATGTGCGAACAGTCAACCATCGCGACACCGGTAACGTGGTGAGCATGACCGATCTCGCCGCTATCCCGTTGACCGCACTCGACGGCTCCGCGCTGTCATTCGCCGATTTCGGTGATAACGCCGTGCTGGTCGTCAACGTCGCGTCCAAATGTGGTCTCACCCCGCAGTACGCGGTGCTGGAGAAGTTGGCCACCGACTACGCCGACCGTGGCCTGACGGTGCTCGGTGTGCCCTGTAACCAGTTCATGGGACAGGAGCCCGGGACGGCGGAGGAGATCCAGACGTTCTGCTCCACCACGTACGGAGTGACCTTTCCGCTGCTGGAGAAGGTCGATGTCAACGGTGAGAACCGGCATCCGCTGTACGTCGAGCTCACCAAGACCGTGGACTCCGAAGGCGCGGCCGGGGACGTGCAGTGGAACTTCGAGAAGTTTCTGATCGCACGCGACGGTTCGGGATCTCTCCGGCCGGTCGGCCGGTTTCGGCCGACGACGGTGCCGGATGCTCCCGAGGTGATTGCGGCCATCGAAAAGGAGCTGGGGTAGCGCGCCGGAGCGTTCTTTTCGATGCGGGGTGTCTGACACCTTGCGTACATCTGAAGTTGCCACACTGGCGGCATGGCAGGACAGCTGCTGGTATCGGTATCGGGAATCTGCGACCGCACTCTCGACGAGATCGCTGTATTCACTGAGGAAATGGATAAGCGGTCGATTCCGCTGTCGTTCCTGGTGTCTCCCCGCTTGAAGGCCAAGTACCGCCTGGTGGAGGATCAGCCGACCGTCGACTGGTTGGCCGCGCGCCGGTCACGGGGTGATGCCATCGTGCTGCATGGGTACGACCAGGCCGCGACCAAGAAGCGTCGCGAGGAGTTTGCCGCGTTGCCAGCGCACGAGGCTAACCTGCGTCTGATGGCCGCTGACCGCGTGATGGAGCAGACCGGGTTGCGTACGCGTCTCTTCGCGGCACCGGGTTGGATGGCCTCGGCGGGAGCAATAGAGATGTTGCCGCGCAACGGTTTCCGTCTGAATATCGGACTTTCCGAGATTACTGACCTGGTCCGCGGCACCTCCGTGCGCGCACGGGTGCTGGGCATCGGTGAGGGATTCCTTTCGGAGCCGTGGTGGTGCCGGATGTTGGTGCTGTCAGCGGCGCGCACTGCCCGTCGGGACGGGGTGGTGCGGGTCGCCATCTCAGCCAAGCACCTTCGGAAGCCGGGTCCGCGACAGGCCATGATCGACGCCATCGATCTGTCGCTGTTGCACGGTTCGGTGCCAGGCGTCTACGAATGGTTGCCCAAGCAGGTCTTGCACAGCGTGGCCTAGTCGGTACAGTTTGCTCCATGCTTCGAGCATGGCTCTGTGTGATAGCCGGTTCGCTGACCCTGCTGTCGTGTGGGAATGGTTCCGGCTCTTTGTCGCAGACCACCTCACATTCGGCTGTGGTTTCGTCTGCGTCGTCGTCCGTGCCGCCTCGCTACGTGGATCTGACGGGGTACCGCGAGGTTGGGATGAAGGCCGATACCAACGGTTATCACGAGGGCGAGGTCAAGTCCTACTCCGGTGGCTTCAGCACGCCCGACGGATTGAGCTGCCGTTTCGCGGCCTGGAACAGCGGTAAGGGCGGGCCGCCCGGATTCGCGCGATGTTGGGGACGCTTGCCGGGTGCACCCGCGTGGGCTCGGGCCGTGAGTGCCACCAATCGCGACGTCGGGCAGTTCCTGCGCGAGGCGCCAGAGCCGGAGGACCGCGAACTCCTGCCGCTACCGCCAAAGTCGATGATTACCGTGCTGGCATTCGAGGGAGACAAAGTGTCGTGCGCCGTCGGTGATGCGGGACTGACCGCATGTCGTCTCCACATCGGAACCACTGACGGCCAATACGATCATGGCTTTGTGCTTTCACCACAAGGTAGTTGGACCTTTTAATCGTCAATCGTCCCCGCTACGGTGAACCGGTGAGTGACGCGAGTACCGATGTCATTGTCGTGGGCGCAGGTCTTGCAGGGTTGGTGGCTACCTGTGAATTGGTGGACCGCGGCAAGAGTGTCGTCGTCATCGAGCAGGAGAATGCCGCCAATCTGGGCGGGCAGGCCTATTGGTCATTCGGTGGGCTGCTCTTCGTCAACAGTCCCGAACAGCGCCGCCTGGGAATCAGGGACTCCCACGAGCTGGCCCTGCAGGACTGGCTCGGTACCGCCGGATTCGACCGTCCGGAGGACCATTGGCCCCGTCAATGGGCACACGCGTACGTTGACTTCGCGGCGGGAGAGAAGCGAAGCTGGTTGCGAGCGAGAGGTTTACAGATATTTCCGGTGGTAGCGTGGGCCGAGCGCGGCGGCAAGGATGCGCTCGGGCCCGGTAACTCGGTACCGCGATTTCACATCACCTGGGGTACTGGCCCAGGTCTGGTGGAGATCTTCGCCCGGCGCGTGCTCGCCGCTGTGGACCGCGGTCAGGTACGCATCGCCTACCGGCACCAGGTCGACGATCTGATCCTTGAACAGGGCGCCGCCGTGGGTGTTCGCGGCACTGTGCTGGAGCCGTCGACCGCGGCGCGCGGTATCCCGTCTTCGCGAACAGCTTTGGGAGAGTTCGAATTCCGTGCGCAAGCCGTCATCGTGACCAGCGGCGGTATCGGAGGTAACCACGATCTGGTCCGGGAGAACTGGCCCGAACGCATGGGGCGTGTTCCGTCCCAGCTGTTGACCGGGGTGCCCGCTCACGTCGACGGTCGCATGCTCGGGATCTCGGTGGATGCCGGCGCCCACCTGATCAATCGCGACCGCATGTGGCATTACACCGAGGGCATTACCAACCACGGCCCGATCTGGCCCGGCCACGGGATCCGCATCCTCCCCGGGCCGTCATCACTCTGGCTGGACGCCAATGGATCTCGAATACCGGCACCGCTGTTCCCAGGATTCGACACCCTGGGCACGCTGGAACATATCTGCCGCAGCGGGCACGACTACTCCTGGTTCATCCTCAATGCGCGGATCATCGCCAAGGAGTTCGCACTCTCGGGACAGGAGCAGAACCCCGACCTCACGGGCAAGGATGTGCGCGGGGTGCTGCGGCGCGGCAAGGCAGGTGCACCGGCGCCGGTACAGGCGTTCATCGACAAGGGCGTCGACTTCGTCAGTGCATCGAACCTGCCCGACCTGGTCGCGAAGATGAATGCGCTGCCGGACGTCACACCGCTGGACTACGCGACCATCGCCCAACAGGTAACGGCACGCGATCGCGAGGTGGCCAACCCCTTCGGCAAGGATCCGCAGATCGCCGCGATCCGTGCCGCACGTGCTTACCTGGCGGATCGGTTCACTCGGGTGGTGGCGCCGCACCGGCTCACCGATCCGAAGGCGGGGCCGCTGATCGCGGTGAAGCTGCATATCTTGACGCGAAAGACGTTGGGCGGTTTGGAGACCGACCTCGACTCGCGGGTGTTGCGCGCCGACGGAAGCTGCTTCGAAGGCCTCTACGCCGCCGGCGAGGTTGCCGGGTTCGGTGGCGGTGGCGTGCACGGGTATCGCGCATTGGAGGGCACGTTCCTGGGTGGCTGCATCTTCAGCGGACGGGCCGCGGGCCGGGGCGCTGCCGAGGACATTGGCTGACGACCCACTCGTCGAAACCGAGGTTGTGGCGAGAATGAGCGAGACGATCCCGCCACAACCTCGGTCTCGGCGTCAAGGGCGCTGGAGCGCTTAGAACAACACCGCGTCCTCGTGGGGTAACACCTGGAAGTCGGCGTCGGACATCTCGCGAAATCGCGTGTAGAAGAACGGGTATGCGGCCTCTTGCAGGATGCCCTGGTGAATGGGCACCGCCCGGGCCGGGTTCACCGCACGCAGGTACTCGATTGCCTCGGACACCTTCATCCACGGCGCCGCCGCCGGTAGGGCCAGCACGTCGACCTCCTCACCGGGCGCGAAGAGCGCGTCGCCGGGATGCATGAGCCGTGCGGGATGGTCGCCGTCGCCGATCAGATACGAGGTGTTGTCGATGAGCGGGATCTCCGGGTGGATGACCGCATGCTGGCCTCCCACCCCGCGCACACTCAGTTCCGCAACGGTGAAGCGGTCGCCGGCGTGCACCGCCTGCCATGGCTCGCCCAGCTGCGCCGCGGTCATCGGATCGGCGTACAGCGCGGCCCCGGGGTTGGCGTCGACCAGCGCGGGTAGCCGCTCCAGATCCACGTGGTCGGGATGCTGATGGGTGATCAGGATGGCCGACAGGCCGGTGATGCCCTCGAATCCGTGCGAGAAGTTGCCGGGATCGAACAGCAGAGTGGTGCCGCCAAAATCAGCCAGTAGGCACGAATGCCCGAAGTGGGTCAAGCGCATGAGGGGAGTCTAGGCGGGATGTGTTCCGGCCCACACGGTAAAGTCAGCGCGTGGCCCGAGTCGTCGTAAACGTCATGCCGAAACCCGAGATCCTGGACCCGCAGGGACAAGCCATTGTGGGCGCTCTCGCGCGCCTTGGCTATGCCGGCGTGGCAGACGTGCGGCAGGGCAAGCGCTTTGAGTTGGAGTTTGACGGAGAGATAGGTGACTCCGATCTCGAATCGATCGCCGAGGCGTTGCTCGCCAACACCGTCATCGAGGACTGGGAAATCGTGCGGGAGTCCGAATGACCCCACGCATCGGCGTCATCACCTTCCCCGGCACCCTCGATGATGTCGACGCCGCGCGGGCGGCCCGGCTCTCCGGTGCCGAGGCGGTCTCGCTGTGGCACGACGATGCCGACCTGAAGTCCGTCGACGCGGTGATCGTGCCCGGCGGTTTCTCCTACGGTGACTACCTGCGTGCCGGGGCCATTGCACGCTTTGCCCCCGTGATGCGCTCGGTGGTCGATGCCGCCGCACACGGCCTGCCAATCCTGGGCATTTGCAATGGTTTCCAGGTGCTGTGCGAAGCCGGGCTGCTGCCCGGAGCCTTGACCCGCAATGCCGGTCTGCACTTTGTATGCCGCGATGTCTGGCTGGGCGTCGACGCCAACAACACGGCGTGGTCCTCTCGGTACGAGCAGGGAGCCGACATCCTGGTGCCGCTCAAATCCGGCGAAGGCCGCTACGTGGCTTCCGGCGAGGTGCTCGACGAGCTGGAGGGCGAGGGCCGGGTGGTCTTCCGCTACCGCGACAACCCCAACGGCTCGATGCGCGATATCGCCGGAATCTCCTCGCCCAACGGCCGCGTGGTGGGGCTCATGCCGCACCCGGAGCACGCGACTGAGCCGCTGACCGGACCCAGCGATGATGGCCTCGGCATTTTCTACTCGGCGCTCGACGCCGTGCTTACCGCTTGAGCTGCGCCTCCAGTAGGCATTTGCTGGCGATTCGGCATATCTGCCGCATGCGCTAGCCCTGCCCGGCGGTGGGACCTATCACCAACTACAGCAGTGTTGGCTGGCTCTTCGATAGTGGAAAGCAAAGCCGAATTCAGCTGGTATGAGCATCAAGGCCTCAGCTGTTATGCAGTTTGCTGATCTCCCAGCTATGCTCCCACCAACTTAGGGAGGAGCATGTTCATGGGGTGGTCAACCAGGCGTAAAAGGCGAGGTATGGCAGCGGCCATATCGCTTGTGATCGCGGTTATCGGGTTCGCGAGCCCGGCGAGGGCAGACGGGAGTCTGGCGGACAGGCCCAGCTCACAATTGATGTTGCTGCTTCCTGACGACGCCCTTCCGGCAGACTGGAAGGTGGAGAAGGACGATCTCGCCGGCGCAACCAGCAGTGGTGACCAGTTGTGTCACCAGGCTGGCGACGCGAATGGGGCCAAGGTTAACTTTCTGGTTCGTTTGCAAGCGTTGTCGCGCTGTACGGAATTTGTCGATGTTCTTTACGGCAAAGAGAACCCCGGGGCCGATATGATCGCCTGGGCCAAGTCCATCGCGCCCGCGCAGGGGTTCAACACCCTGGAGACGGGCACCGCGTCGGTCCAGGTTTCGTCCGCGCCCGGCCCGGGCACCGCGCCGTATCCGTCGGTCACGGCGCTGATGCGGCCGGCCGACATGGACCAGGAGATTCCGGGGCAGCTGGTGACGTGGGTCCGGGTCCGTGGGCTGCTCGTTGTCGTGCGATCGTTCGCGTGGGATGCGGGTGAGGGGCGGGCGAGGCTCGACCAGGTGGTGCACTCGGCGATCGGGAAACTCCAGGGCGCCTGAGCGCGCCCGGATTACCTAGGGCAGCAGCGCGACCGACGCCTCGGCGGTGTAGCTCAGGAACGTCAGGGTCTCCTGCAGGTACAGCTGCACACTCTCGGCGTCATGGGACAGGTAGCCGATGGTGACGTCGGTGCCCAGCTGCAGATCGAAGTCGCCGCCGCGGCAGCTCAGCACGAACGCACCGTCGATCGCCGGCGCCCAGAGGATCTCCCCGGTGACCAACCGGCGGAGGTGCTCGCGGATCGGGTATCCGCGATCGGAGGCCTCGCTGACCTTCGTGTACTCCTCAGCCGACAACAGCACCGAGTACGGGCCGTCGACACCGGCCAGCCGCAGTTCCGAGAGTGCCTGCGCGACGATGTCGGGGTACTGGCGGACATCATCGGGCAACGTGAGTTCGGGATTGGAGCTGGATTCGCGGATCCCGACGATCGAGGCGGCGGGATAGCCCTCGAAGATCGCGCGGTCCTCGGCGAACGCCAGCTTTTTGGCGGCCTCCTTGACCGGGTCCCAGTCGGAGTCCTGGGAGCCGCGCTCCACGTCATCGATGGCCGATCGGGTAATGGTGAATGGGACTCGCAGCCGCACAAGAGGTTTGCTTTCCCGTAGGTGGGCTTGCACGCCGTCTGCGGGTGCCGCCACGTCGAGTAGATGTCCGGTGCTCACGGCCGCGCTGGAGGGGCCGCCCGGCTCGCTGACGTCAACCACCCGGCGTCCGGCGATATGGCGTTTGAAGGTGCGGCTGGCCTCCGTTTCGATCTCCGCCCACGCCTCGTTCGTGATGGGAGCGAGTTCGCGATACAGATTGTTCATGCCGACGTTCCTTTCAGGCTGCCGATGGATAAGGACCCTTGGTAATCAACAGATTTCGTGGCTGCCTGGATGGGCAGCGGCGGAGGAGCGTCGAGGAAGCCGGCGGATGGTGCGAAGAACAGCCCGCCGGTGACTGCGGTAGAGAAGTCCAGAATGCGGTCGGTGTTCCCCGGTGGATCCCCGACAAACATGTTGTGCAACATGCGTTCGGTGACATCCGGGGTACGTGAGTAGGCGATGTAGTACGTCCCGAACTCGGCCTTTCCGAGCTCCCCGAAGGGCATGTTGCGCCGCAGGATCTGCAGCTCGTTACCCTCGTGGTCTTCGATGACATTCAGGGCCACATGTGAATTCGACGGTTTCACGGCATCGTCGAACTCGATGTCATCGAGTTTGGTGCGTCCGATCACCTTCTCCTGCTCGTCGACGGGCAGCGCGCTCCAGGAGGCCATATCGTGCAGGTACTTCTGGATGTGCACGTAGCTGCCGGCGGCAAACTCGGCGTCCTCGGCGCCCACGAGAGCGGCCGAGGCGGCTTCGTCCCCATCGGGATTCTCGGTGCCGTCCACAAATCCCAGCAGGTCCCGGTTGTCGAAGTACTGAAATCCGTGTGTCTCGTCCACCACGGTGACGGCGCCCGCCAGGGTGGTGGTGATACGCGCGGCCAGTTCAAAGCAGCGGTCCATGGTGCTCGCGCGAATGTGGAACAGCAGGTCCCCGGGTGTGGACGGGGCGGTGTGCCGCTCACCGCGCACCTCCTGGAACGGCCACAGCTGAGCGGGCCGCGGACCGGAAAAGAGCCGGTCCCAGGCATCCGACCCGATCGCGGTGACCAGAGATAGTCGCCGCGCCGGGTCGCGGAACCCGATAGCTCTGGCTAGGCCGGACACGTCGGGCAACGCGTCGCGAACTGCTTGTTCGGCACCCTCATCGATGGTCACCACCAGGAAAATGGCCGACGAGGACAGCGGTTCCAGAACAGGCTGTGGCACGGGATCGGTCACGCCTCGACCCTAGACCCAATCCAGTCAGCCATCATGGGAAGCGTGACCGCGACCGCAACAGGACTGTGCCAATTCATCGACGCCTCGCCGTCGCCGTTTCACGCCGTGGACACGGTGGCGCAGCGCCTCCGTCAGGAAGGCTTCACCGAGCTGTTCGAGGCGCAGCGTTGGCCGGGGCACTCGGGTGACTACTTCACGGTGCGCTCGGGATCTATCGTGGCTTGGCGCGGTGTCGACATGGGAGATGAGAGTGCCTCCTTCCGGGTAATCGGTGCTCACACCGACAGCCCGAACCTGCGGGTGAAGGCCAATGCTGATCGCGTGCAAGCGGGTTGGCCCATGGTCGCTCTGGAGCCCTACGGCGGCGCATGGGTGCAGACCTGGCTGGACCGCGATCTGGGGCTGTCCGGGCGGGTGCTGGTGCGCGATGGGGATACGGTGCGGTCCACGCTGATTCGCATCCAGCAGCCAATCTTGCGGGTGCCCAATCTGGCGATCCACATGGTCAGCGCCGAGGAGCGCAAAAAATGGGTGATCGACCCGCAATGGCATGTGAACTCCGTGTGGAGCGGTGAGCGCAGCTTCGACGAGTTCATCGCCCAACAGCTGGGGGTCGCCCCGGCCGATATTTTAGGGCGCGACCTGATGGCACATGACCTGACCGCGGCCGCACTCGTCGGCCCCGATGAGAGCCTGGTCAGCGCGTCCCGTTTGGACAACCAGGCCAGCTGTTACGCCGGGCTGGAGGCATTCCTGGCTGCCGAATCGAGCTCGACGCTCGTGCTCGCGCTCTTCGACCACGAGGAGGTTGGTTCGGTCTCTGATCACGGCGCCCACTCGGACCTGTTGTCGACGGTTCTGGAACGGATCGTGCTGTCCAGCAACGGCATTCGAGAGGACTTCCTGCGACGTGCGGCTTCATCGTTGATGGTGTCGGCCGACATGGCCCATGCCACGCATCCCAACTATCCGGATCGGCATGAACCTGGCCATCAGATTGCCGTCAATGCCGGACCGGTGATCAAGATTCATCCGAATGTCCGCTATGCCACCGATGGTCGGGGTGCTGCGGCCTTTTCCCTGGCCTGCGAGCGGGCCGGGGTTCCGTTCCAGCGCTACGAGCATCGCGCGGATATGCAATGCGGTTCGACCATCGGTCCGTTCGCGGCATCACACACCGGCATGGTCACCGTGGACGTGGGGGCCGCGACGCTGGCCATGCATTCGGTGCGTGAGCTGATGGGCGCACACGACGTGCCGATGTACTCCGATGCCCTGCAGGCATTTCTGGAGCTGCCCGCTACATCGTGAAGCGCAGGTTGGTGATGATCTTCCAACCCAGGTCGGGATCGCCGTCGAGCGTGAAGCCATTGCGGTTCGCGCTGGCCCGGCCACCCAGATGCCGGGCGAACTCGCAGGTGTCTGCGGTGAGCGTCACGTGGGGGGCGCCGGAGAGTGCCGACACGATGCGCGCCCGATCGGGAATTTCGATGTCGACCTTCTGTGCACCAATCCCGTTGAGTACAAAGCGGACCCGGCTGCCATGGGGTGCGCCCGCCCGCTTCCCGATGAGGAATGGCAGCGCATTGATCAGCTCGGTGAGCGCGGGCGTCGCCGCTACCGGGTCGGCCGGTGCGGGCAATCCGAGGCTGTCGCGTACGTCTAATTCGTGCATCCAGCAGTCGAAATCACGGATCTGCATGAACCGGCCATAGCTTTCCGGTCCCACCGGGGTCACCGTCTCGGCGTTGAACTGCTCCTGGGACAGACCCTCAAGGATGGCCAGGCGCGCGCTGGTCACGGTGCGCAAGTCGTTCAACACCGCCGCAGGCGGCAGCTTGCGGTAGTAGGTCAGCCACCGTTCGTTGAGGACACCGACGGGATTGTGCACGTGCGAAAGACCGGCGACGGCCTCATCGGTGCTGGGGATCGGATCCCCCGACAGTAGACGTTCGGTGCTCACCACGTGCGCGATGACGTCCTTGACGGTCCACCCCGGCAGGACGGATGGCGCGGCCCATTGGTCGTCGCTGAGGGTGGCGCCCAACTCGTCCAGCGCGGTCCACTCGGCACCCAGCGCGGCGACGACGGGATCTTTGGCGACGATCGTGACGGTCATGGCCCTGAGACTACGAGAGCCGGCGAAGGCCTGAGCGATGAATTTGGTCGATTGTGTCGGTCCGTCTCTCTAGAGTTGTTTCATCGGGGATTTCGAGAAAGGAATCTCATGCCCGTCACATCCACATTCAGTGAGAAAACGACGCCGGAGAAGATCGGTATCGCGCTGAGCGGCATCATCCTGCTGTTCCTCTTGGGTGACGCCATACCCAAGATCTTTGGCGCAGAGTTCGCCCAGAAGGCCACCGAGCAGCTGGGTTTCCCGCCGTATCAGACCGCCCTCATCGGGTGGGTGCTGTTGGCGTGCACCATCGTGTGGGCCATTCCGCGTACCTCCGTGCTCGGCGCGGTGGGGTTGACGGCCTACTTGGGCGGTGCGGTCACGATCGATATGCACGAGGAAGTGTGGTTTGCGGTGGTCTTCGCGGTCGGCTTCGGACTGCTGATCTGGGCCGCCATGATCCTGCGCAGGCGTGACCTGCTGACTGTCCTGATCGGTGCAGATCGCTAGGAGCAGGTCTCGAACCACTGGCGAAGCTCGTTCTGCAACGTGGACCCGGTATCGAACTCCGGTGAGCAGCCGCCGACAATGACCGTTAGCGTCTCCTTGCCATATGTCGCCTCGTATTTGACTCGATGCTGGTACGCCTTGAGTAGCATCAGCTGACTCAGTGCCGCGCGTCGCCAGGCGTTCTCGCCGGCACCCGGGAGCGTGACGGTAACCAATGACTTCTCGTCGCTAGTTCCTGAGTCCCTGACGAGGCTCATCTTCACCGGGGTAATGGCGGAGAGCGCTTCCCAGAGACCGAACTCGGCGTCGGTGGGTAATCCCCGCGAGGTACCGAGTTCCAGATTGTTCACGTTTGCCGGTATCTGTCTACCGGTGGCGGTCGCGGTCCACGCTGCCTCGCGCAGGCCCGGGAAGTCGGTGGCGAGGCGACGGAAGAGAGACGAGAAGTCCTGTGTGTGGGCTTCTCTCGGCTTCCCATCGGCCGATGGGGCTAACGTCACCGTGATCTGTTTGTGGGACCGACCCTTCACGTGACTGGTATTCACGCGGATGTCGCTTCCGTAGTGCCCCCGGGTGAGCGCCCGCCACTCTTGCCAGTCGGGCACGGGTTCGGCACTTTCCATGTCGGTAGTCGCGGAGATCCCACCGCAGTAGCGATCCGGCTGAGCGACGGTGGACGGGCAGTCGCTGACGGTCAGCCGGACATTGAAATGTGCGTGGCCGGCCCCGGCTTTCGTCACCTGTTGAGTGAAGGCCTCCCAGATTGCGGTGAGCTGTTCTGGCGTGATGTCAGGCCGGACGTTGGCGTCCAGATACACCGTGAATGTGTCGTACCAGTCAATTGAGAAATTGTGAGTGGTGCTCTCGACACCGGGCAGGCCGTTGATCGCCTGTGCGATCGAACGGGACGGACTGACCTCCCGCACATCCGCCCGCGGCCAGCAAGGATGAACCCGTCAGGATCCCCACCGCGACCAGCAAAACTGCACGGAGCACGTTCCGAGTATGACGGACATGCTCGGAACGTGCGGTCCGACTGGCGCGGACAGGTCTCGAACCCGGCGGGACACACCCCTGCGGCGAGCATGATCGCGAACACGACCAGCATGATCCCGCCGACCGATATGGCCGCCCGATACGGCCAGCATGGCGCGTAGCGAGGGCAAGGCGGGTTCGACGTTAGAATCTGTTCGTGACTTCACGGGTTGATACGGTCGATAACGCAACAGCCACCCCCGATCACCCGCAGCCATTCGCTGAGCTAGGGCTCAAGGACGACGAGTACGCGCGTATCCGCGAGATCCTCGGTCGCCGCCCCACCGATGCCGAGCTGGCGATGTACTCGGTGATGTGGAGCGAACACTGCTCGTACAAGTCTTCCAAGGTGCACCTGCGTTACTTCGGAGAGACCACCACCGAGGAGATGCGTTCGGCGATGCTCGCCGGAATCGGTGAGAACGCCGGAGTGGTGGACATCGGTGACGGGTGGGCGGTCACCTTCAAGGTCGAGTCGCATAACCACCCGTCGTACGTCGAGCCCTACCAGGGTGCCGCCACGGGTGTGGGCGGCATTGTTCGCGACATCATGGCCATGGGTGCGCGGCCGATCGCCGTCATGGATCAGCTGCGTTTCGGTGCTGCCGACGCCCCCGATACCCGTCGCGTCTTCGACGGCGTGGTGCGGGGTGTCGGCGGCTACGGCAACTCGCTGGGCCTACCGAATATCGGCGGTGAGACGGTGTTCGACGCCTCGTACGCGGGCAACCCGTTGGTGAACGCGCTGTGCGCGGGGGTGCTGCGCAAGGAAGACCTCCATCTGGCCTTCGCTTCCGGCACCGGCAACAAGATCATCCTGTTCGGTGCGCGCACCGGGCTCGACGGCATCGGTGGCGTGTCGGTGCTGGCTTCCGAGACGTTCGGCGGCGACGAGTCCGAAGGAGCCTCGCGTAAGAAGCTGCCCAGTGTTCAGGTCGGCGACCCATTCACCGAGAAGGTGCTCATCGAATGCTGCCTGGAGCTGTACGCGGCGCATTTGGTGGTCGGCATCCAGGATCTTGGTGGTGCTGGATTATCGTGCGCCACATCGGAACTGGCTTCGGCCGGGGACGGCGGCATGCACATCGACCTGGACAAGGTGCCGCTGCGCGCGACCGGAATGACTCCGGCGGAGGTGCTCTCCAGCGAGTCCCAGGAGCGCATGTGCGCCGTGGTGACCCCGGAGAACGTCGACGCCTTCATGGCGGTGTGCCGTAAATGGGACGTGTTGGCCACTGTCATCGGTGAGGTCACCGAAGGCGACCGGCTGCGAATCACCTGGCATGGCGACACCGTCGTGGATGTGCCGCCGCGGACCGTCGCGCATGAGGGCCCTGTCTATCAGCGCCCGGTGGCGCGGCCCGACACCCAGGATGCATTGATCGCCGACAGCGCAGCGAGTTTGGCGCGTCCGGCCACCGGTGACGAGCTACGGCAGACGCTTCTGGATATGATCGGCAGCCCGCACCTGTGCAGCCGTGCTTTCATCACCGAGCAGTACGACCGGTACGTCCGCGGCAACACCGTGCTCGCCGAACATGCCGACTCCGGTGTGATTCGGGTGGACGAGCAGACGGGGCGCGGAATCGCCTTGGCCACCGATGCTTCGGGTCGATACACGGTCCTTGATCCTTATAACGGCGCCCGGCTGGCGCTCGCCGAGGCGTACCGCAATGTGGCGTCTTCCGGTGCCACCCCCGTCGCGGTAACCAACTGCCTGAACTTCGGCTCGCCGGAGGACCCGGGTGTCATGTGGCAGTTCTCCGAGGCTGTCCGCGGGCTCGCCGATGGCTGCGTGGAGCTGGGCATCCCGGTCACCGGGGGCAACGTCAGCTTTTACAACCAGACCGGAACCACCCCCATCCTGCCCACTCCGGTGGTTGGGGTGCTGGGTGTCATCGACGACGTGAACCGTCGCATCCCCACGGGATTCGGCACCGAGCCCGGCGAAACATTGATCCTGCTGGGTGACACCGCCGATGAGTTCGACGGTTCCATTTGGGCGCAGGTGGCACACGATCACCTGGGTGGCACCCCGCCGAAGGTCGACCTTGCCCGTGAGCAGCTGATCGCGCAGGTTCTCACCGCCGCGTCGCGAGACGGGCTGGTGTCCGCCGCTCACGACCTGTCCGAGGGTGGGCTCATCCAGGCGGTCATCGAGTCGGCGCTGGCCGGTGAAACAGGTTGTCGCATACTGCTTCCCGAAGGAGCTGACCCCTTTGTGGCGTTGTTCTCCGAGTCTGCCGGGCGGGTGCTGGTCGCCGTCCCGCGCACCGAGGAGAGCAGATTCATCGCGATGTGCGAGGCGCGGCAGCTGCCCGCGGTTCGCATCGGTGTTGTCGACCAGGGCTCGGATTCCGTTGAGGTGCAGGGGCAATTCACGGTCACCTTGGCCGAGCTGCGCGAGATCCACGAAGGTGTGCTGCCCGGATTGTTCGGATGAGCGAGACTCCTGGAGTCCCCGTCACGACAAGCACCGTCGATCCCGATGACTGGATCGGCCGCAGCTGGCTGGCGTTCCAGGAGCTCGAGGAGCAGCTAGAGAACCGGCACCCCTTGGTGGCCTGGGCATGGAATCTGCTGCGGCTGGATTTCTGCGGAATAGCGTTCGGTGCTTTGTTCTTCTGCCTGTCGTTGACCCCCTCGCTGATGCCGCGCACCTGGCTGTTCCAGGGGCTGATCGGCGGTGCCACCGCGACTATCGGCTACGGGATCGGTGTCGCTGTCTCCAAACTGGTACTGCGCTTTTGGCTCCGGCATCAGAAATGGTGGCCGCTACGTGACCGGGTGATGGTGACCGCCAAACTCGGGGTGGTAGTGCTCTCGGCGGTGTGCTCGCTGGCGATGATCGTGCCCGCTGCCCGCTGGCAACGGCAGATCGCGACCCTCATGGATACACAGGGGCCATCCACCCTCGAGTACTCCAAGTCCTTTGTTGTTTCGATTGCTTTTGGGGCACTGCTGATCTCGGTGGCGCGAGTACTGCGAGATCTGGTTCGGCTGCTGGCCCGCTTCTTCATTCGCCGCATGCATCTCAGCCGCGAAGTGTCGCTGCTCATCGGTACCGCCATCGTGGCGGTGTTGACCATCATGCTGTTCAACGGTGTGCTGGTGCGCGGCTTCTTCTCTGCCGCCAACGCGTCGTTCGGCCCGCATAACGACACCACCCGCGCCGGGGTGGAACAACCCGCCCAGCCGGAGCGTTCCGGAAGCCCGGCATCACTGGCCTCCTGGGAGAGCCTCGGCTACGAGGGACGCAACTTCGTCTCCGGCGGTTTGCATGCCGACGAACTGACCAAGGTGAACCATCGCCAGGCCAAGGAACCCATCCGGGTATACGCCGGACTCGAGACCGCCGACACCGCGGAGGAACGCGCCGACATCCTGGTACGGGAACTGGAGCGCACCAAGGCCTTCGAGCGCAAGGTGCTGATCATCGTCCCGACCACCGGCACCGGATGGGTGACGCCCGCGGCCGCGCGCGGCATCGAGCTCATGTACAACGGCGATACCGCGATCGTCGCCACCCAGTACTCGTTCCTGCCCAGCTGGATCTCTTTCCTGGCCGACAAGAAGAAGGCACTGGCCTCGGGCAGGCTATTGGTCGGCACCGTTCAGAAGCGGTGGGCGCAGCAGCCCGAAGGGCATCGGCCGAAGCTGCTCATTTATGGGGAGAGCTTGGGATCGTTTGCGGGACAAGGTGCATTCGATGGCCTTGGCGATATCCGTGCAGCGGGCGTCGACGGTGTGTTGTGGACCGGTCCGCCGAACTTCAGCCAGATCTGGAACGAACTGGTGTCCAAGCGAGACCGGGGAACGCTGGAAGCAATCCCGGTGTATGACAGTGGGTTCACCGCGCGTTTCGCGATGGGTCCCGATATCGACGCCCTTGCCAGACCGCCCTGGCAGAACCCACGGGTGCTTTTTGTGCAACATCCGTCCGATCCGGTGACGTGGTGGTCCACGGATCTCTTGTTCGGTGAACCGGATTGGCTCAAGGAGGCGCCAGTGGGCGATCGGTCTGCCGCCATGCGCTGGTATCCCATCGTCACCTTCTGGCAGGTGGCGGCCGACCTGGCCAACGCTGTCGGCGTGCCCGACGGGCATGGCCACAACTACGGCATCTCGTCGGTCAACGGCTGGGCCGCCATCGCTCCGCCGGAGGGCTGGACCGCGCAGGACACCGAACGCATCCGGAAGGCTCTCGTCGACACCGCGTCGCTCGACGGCCCCGACACGTGATCTCTCGCGCCCTAACCTGGGTCCTGGCTGGTGCGCTCGTAGCCTGGCCGGCGCTGTTGGCACGGTTCCCGCAACACTGGCGCCCACTGATCGGGGCGGGCGCCAGCACCGCCCTCGCGGTCATGGCGGGGACACCGCTCGGGCTGCAGCACCCCCAGCGGGGGGCGGGCCTGCGTCTGGGTGGAGTCGCCGCATCGGCCGTCGCGGTCGCCGTCGGTGTTTCACCGGCGCTGAGGCCGGTGCGCGCGTCGATGCGGGCGCGCGCTATCGGTCTTCATCCGGCGGCCTGGCTGGGGTTGCACATCCCGGTGGGCACGGTGTTGCCGGAGGAGCTCGCGTTCCGCGGGGTGTTGCAGCCGCTGGCAGCCGAGGCATGCGGCCCGCGAACGGGTGGTGTGGTTCAGGCCGTGGTGTTCGGGCTCGCTCATATTGGACCGGCCCGCGCCGCGGGAGATTCCGTGCCGGCGACGGTGCTGGTCACCGGCTTGTTCGGCTGGCTGTTGGGCTGGCTGCGCGAGCGATCGGGCAGCGTGGCCGCACCAATGCTGGCCCACCTGGCCCTCAACGAGGCCGGTGCGCTGGCCGCAATGGCCGTGCAACGGACAAAACGCGGACCGCTGTGACCATGGATGTAGTGCGGTTTTTCCCCGAACCCCGGACTCCTGCGTGTTGGCTGTAGATAATCGGCGGATGGCCTCGAACTGGAGAAGCAGGGCCGGTGCAGCGCTGGCAGGTATGACGATCGCCGCCGGAGTAGCGCTGGCCGCACCCGCCGGCGCGGACCCCGGGCAGGGCGCCTCGCTGCCCGTGTTTGTTCCGTACCCGTCGGACTGGTCGCCGGACACCTCGGTGTTTCCGTACAACATGTGGCAGAACCGGGCGACCGACGAGCAGTTCACGGCGCTGCGTGAATCCTGCCAGTGGTTCAACGCCCAGTACGACACCCTGATGGGATCGGTGTACGGATTCCAGAATTACCTGCGCGATCACCGCGATGCCTGGGCCGCCTCGGGATCGGACACCGTAGGCAATGTGGTGACCGCGAACCTGGATCAGGTGGCCGGATTCCTGGATCCGCGGGTGCACACCCTGTACATCACCAATTACCCGGATCAGAGCCAGTACTCGCCGCTCTACAACGGCGACTCCTTTTACCACCTATGGTTCCAGTTCACCCAGATCAGCGACAAGATGAAGCAGCAGCTGCCGTCCGGCGTGATCAACGCCAATATCGCCACCGCCACGGTCTACGGCAACACCATTCGAGACTCGGGAATCTGCAACGGGGCGTAGGCTCCCCGGACCTCCCCCGGATAGGCTGGCGGACATGCCTGCTCGTGCGCCGGATGCTGCCTCCACCCGCGCGGCCGTGCTCGCCGTGGCCGATTGGCTGCATGACCCGCAGGTGCCCGAACCGGCGCGCGCCGCCCTCGCTGACGCAGTCCGGTTCACCGCTCGTACCCTTGCCGCCGATGCTCCCGGTTCGTCTGTGGAAGTGCGGGTACCGCCGTTCGTTGCGGTGCAATGCATCTCGGGTCTCCGTCACACCCGGGGAACCCCTCCCAACGTCGTGGAGACCACCCCGAGGACCTGGCTGCTGCTGGCGACGGGGCTGCTGCGGTTGGATCAGGCCACCGCCGGCCGCGCCGTCACCGTGTCCGGGTCACGGGCTGCCGAGATAGCCGACTGGCTGCCGCTGGTGCCGCTCGACTAGCGGAAGAACGGATACTCCTGCACCCAGTGGAATCCGCGGCTGCGCAACGGGAAGCTGTTCGGGTCAAACCGTCTCAACATGATCGTCACCGGCCGCTCGAGCAGTGTTCCGCCGAACAGCAGCGTGTCGACATTCGGCCGGCTGTACGTCAGATCGGCGAAGGGCGGCTGCGCTCCGACCTTCCCGCTGGCGTTATCCGAGGTGTTCGTGAGCCGCACATGGCCATCGCGGAACTCGGCCAAGACCGGCACGAGCTCGCCATTCATGCGCTGATATGTGGCTGCCCCGGGCTGATCGAAAACGATGTTCTGCCAACGATTTCTGTCGGTGGCGTACGGAGGGACGAACGTACCGTCGACGAAGAATCCCTGTACTGACCAGATGCCGTACAGCTCGGACTTGGGGCCGCCGCCACCATATTCGTGCCAAGTCACCCAGCCGTCATAGGCACCGCCCAGCGCCACCCAGATGCCGACGACCACCTGGACCCAGGCCGCGAGGCGATTTCTGTGGTTGTCGGTGAACAGCGACGGTTGCGTCAACGGGTCGCAGGAGCGTTGACGCACAAAAACATTGACAAGTCTTCCCAGATACGGGCTCAGGAGTACCAGGCTCAGCAGGAGCAGATGAAGGGACAGTAGTTTGACGGGCACATCAAAGGTCATGTTCATCAGGAAGACCTGCGCCATGCTGGCCAGGCTCAGCACCGCCCCAAGGACGGCCGTTCGTGGCACGAACAGCAGCAGGCCGGCGATGACCTCTGCCGCGCCCAGCGCCATCTCGTACGGGTAGGAGCTGCCGACCTGCAGCCACAACACGGAGGCCGGACTCAGCGTGCCGTACGGCTGCAGCAGCTGTGCCAGCGTCGGGCCCGGCATCTGGGTGGGAATGAGCTTCGCGAAGCCGTAGAAGAGCATCTGTCCGCCCAGGCATATCCGCAGGAACACGGTGAACCAGGCCAGTAACCGGGGGTAGTAGGTGCGGCGGTCCAGAGCCGTCCACAGCACCGTGGCCACGACCGCGGTGATCAGAATGCAGAACGCCAGCACCCAGATGGCGGCCTGGTCCCCGCTTCCGGAGTCTTCGTGCAGCACCGCGTCAACGCCGAAGAGGTTCCTGCCCACCCACTCCGTGATGGGGTTCATCAGCGACATTGCCGCCAGCGCGGCCTGCCCGCCGATTATCCGGCCCACGACACCGAGCAGCGCGAAGGGGATCTGTGTCAACAGCATGCAGAAGAGGCCGAAGTAGACGACACAAAACCGGAACGCGATTCGCGTCAGTGGGCGCCACGTTGGGGGCGTTGCAGTGGCCTCGGTCACTTTTGCGATGGTACCGACGGGCCGTTTTACCGGATTCGGCCAGCCGATTCTGCGTTCAGCAACGTTCCCCGTAAACTGAAGTAGTCACCACCCCACGCAGGACTCAGCCAGGGAGCCGCACCGTGACCGCACAGCCAATCGAGCTGGAAAATGATCCTCGTGAAGAATGCGGCGTATTCGGGGTCTGGGCACCCGGCGAAGAGGTAGCAAAACTCACCTATTACGGCCTGTATGCGCTGCAGCACCGTGGCCAGGAGGCCGCCGGTATTGCCGTCGCGGACGGCTCGCAGGTGGTGGTGTTCAAGGATCTCGGTCTGGTCAGCCAGGTATTCGACGAGCAGACCCTGGCCGCCATGCGGGGACATGTGGCGGTCGGGCACTGCCGTTACTCCACCACGGGGTCGGTGACCTGGGAAAACGCCCAGCCGGTGTTCCGGACGACTGCTGCGGGCACGGGAATCGCGTTGGGCCACAACGGGAACCTGGTCAACACCGCCGAGCTCACCGAGCGGGCGCGCGATGCGGGGCTGATCAATTCGAAGACCCCGGGTCTGGCTACCACCGACTCGGACATCATGGGTGCACTGCTGGCGCACGGAGCTGCGGACACGACTATCGAGCAAGCGGCCATGTCGCTATTGCCCACCGTTCGTGGCGCGTTCTGCCTGGTGTTCATGGACGAGAACACGCTGTACGCGGCCCGCGATCCGTACGGGGTCAGGCCGCTGTGCCTGGGCCGCCTCGACACCGGCTGGGTGGTCGCCTCCGAAACCGCGGCCCTGGACATCGTGGGTGCCTCCTTCGTTCGGGATATCGAACCGGGCGAACTGCTCGCCATCGACGCCGATGGGGTGCGCTCCAGCCGGTTCGCCAACGCGACGCCCAAGACCTGTGTCTTCGAATACGTGTACCTGGCCCGGCCCGACAGCATGCTCGACGGCCGTTCCGTGCATTCCACCCGCGTCGACATCGGGCGCCGGCTGGCCGCGGAACACTCCGTGGATGCCGACCTGGTGATCGGTGTTCCCGAGTCCGGTATCCCGGCGGCCGTCGGATACGCACAGGGCTCGGGCATCCCGTACGGACAAGGACTGATGAAGAACGCCTATGTGGGCCGCACCTTCATTCAGCCGTCGCAGACAATCCGTCAGCTTGGTATCCGCTTGAAGCTCAACCCTCTTCGTGAAGTCATTCGTGGCAAGCGGCTTGTGGTGGTGGACGACTCTATCGTCCGCGGCAACACCCAGCGGGCGTTGGTGCGGATGCTGCGCGAGGCCGGGGCGGCCGAGGTGCATGTGCGCATCGCTTCTCCGCCGGTGCGCTGGCCATGCTTCTACGGCATTGACTTTGCTTCTCCCGCAGAACTTATCGCCAACGCGGTGGAATCGGACGACGAGATGCTCGACGGCGTCCGCACCGCGATCGGTGCCGACAGCCTGGGCTATATCTCGGCCGAAGGAATGGTCGCGGCCACCACGGAACCCCGGTCCCGGTTGTGCTGCGCGTGCTTCGACGGCAACTATCCGATCGAGCTGCCCAAGGAAACGGCTCTCGGCAAGAACGTGGTCGAAAACATGCTCGCGGCGACCGCTCGGGAGAGAGCAAGCGACAGTGCGGATTCCGTTCAGGCGCGTTAAGTGTCGCGTCCCCGCGGTGGGTACTCCTCGACGACGGTGACGTCCCGAAGCACCTCGGAACTCTTCTTGAAGAGCTCAACCTGGGCGTCGATCATTCCGTCGAGTGCTGTCATGAACGAATGCTGAAGGTCGCCGGTCAAGATTACTTCGTCGATCAGCACGAACAGCTCCGCCATGACTGACGGCGTTTGCTCGTAGACGTTGAGCACGACAGTGGCGGTCGCCCCTTGCAGTCTTTTCGAGACAACGTGGTAGCGGCCCCGACGAGCGGCGAGAAGTTGTGCCGTGTGAGTGATTTCGACGATTTCCCATTCGATGGGCGTCATGAGCCCGGCGATTCCGGTCTGGGTGGTGAACTCGTCGCCGACGGCGAGGTCGCCGAGTCGACGAGCCCTATCGGCAAAGGCCAGCGGCGCGTGATTGCCGGGTTCGATATCGGCGGCGGACGGTAGCTCGAAATCGGCCACCGAAGAGATTTCCTCAAGGCTGCGAGAGAACTCGAATCGCCGTTCAGCCGATAGCAAACTTTCCCCCTCGGATCTCCTTGGCCCGAGGTTATGTGATGGGGCGGGAGTGTGCGATGACCGAATTGGGCGAATTACTTGACCGAACGTGCGACGTTTCGGTACTGGGCCGGGGATGCGCCCGTCCAGCGCCGGAAGGCGCGAGTGAAAGCGCTCAACTCCGAAAAGCCAAGGCGGATCGATAGATTGCTAAGAGATTCCCTGCCGGCCTCGAGGCTTCTGATGGCTTCCTGCCGGAGCGCTGCATCCCTGATTTCACGCACCGAGGTGCTGAACTCGCTTCGGAGCGACCGCTGGAGCGCGGAGGGCGTCATGTTTAGCGCCGTCGCGATATCGCCCACGGTGGGAATTCCCCGCCCGATACTCGATGTGACGATTCGCCCGACACGCTCGGGCAGCTGCTGGTGCTCACGACGGGCGTCGAACCAGATCTGCTCCGGGTTCTCGAGGATGGAGGTGATTTCCTCTTCGGTGCGCAGAACCGGAGCATCGAGGAGCTTGGCATCCAGAATTATTGCGGCCGAACCACTGTCGAACTCTATTGGCGCCTTGAGTATGTTGCTGCGGTCGGATCGCCCGGCCGGGCGAGCCTGAGGAAGGCGAACGCGGTCCAGGTGTATCGACCGCATGGTCAGCCAGCTCCACATCCGGACCATGCCGGCGAGAACCCATTCCGTGACCGTGGCGTCGGGCAATCTGAGTGCCAATGCCTCTATGGCCACGGTCGCGAGGTCGCCGGATCTGGCCACCGTCATGTTCGGTACCAGTGGCATAGCATCCCGGAACACCACCCAGCGGGCAAAGGCCGCACCGACCGTCTCCGACGTCGCGAGACTGAACATGAGAATCTGGAGTGTCTCGGGTGGGATCGGCTCCGGGCTGCTGCCAAAAGACAGGTCTGCCGTGCGGGCGAGAGTCTCACGTATCACGGTGCGAACCTGCTCGGGACCGAACATGGCAGGTTCGCCGGCGAGGAACCGGGGCGAAACCTGCACATTCATCAGCATTTTGGCCGCGTCCATGCCCTGCCGCTGTGCCAACTCCGCCACCAGGGTGCCCCAACGCGGCGGGATGGACAGCTGCTCCACGTCACCTCCTGAATCAAGATCCGAGAGGTGATCTTGGTATAGATTGTTGCCGGTTTCAACTACCCCGGTACTGTGGCACATCAATTCCGCGCGCGCGCAGGGCCTCTGCCACCTTGGTCAGTAGACGTAGCAGTTCCTGACGGTGAGGTCGTCGAATAGCGCCGCAGAGGCCAGTTCCGAAGGGCCGAGTTCAGTCTTGGCGATTTTCCTTCCTGCATTCGTGATTTCGACGCAGGTGACCCTTCGGTCGTGCTCGTGGGGTACCAGCGTCAGGGAATTCGTAGAGAACGTCAAACGAGAACTTGGCAAAGTTCTGTGCAACCTGATGACTGCGGGGTCCTTCGCCGTGTTGGACGAGGCCGCACGCCGGCAGATCGATGTCGTCGCCTGAAACCCCGGACTGACCCTGGGTACGAACCTGGCGGGGGAGTCGATGTCGGGACGTGCGATCACGGGGGCGTTGCGGCCGGTGTTGCGTCTGCTCTCTACGGTGCGGCCCGCGTTCTATCCAGGGCGCGTCGAAACGGCGGGAAAGGCGCTGGCGGATCTTTCGATAGGCACAGTGAAACCGCCGCAGGGCCGTCTCTATGCGTCACTTGTCAAGGGGGAAATGACTTTCCCGGACCCGGCACCGCTGGCGCAGGACAACCGGATCGCGGATCAGCTGTGGCGCGAAAGGGCCGCCATGGTGGGGCTACAGCCTGCCTGAACTGACAAAGAAGTCAACGAGTTCGGTGACCGTTTTCTCGATCGAGCGTGGGTCGTAGCCCAGCTCGGTGCGGGCCTTGGTGATGTCAGCGGTCGGCGAGACGGTCAGCTTGTTGAACGCCGCGCGGCTCAGCGCGTCGTTCTTCAGCAGTTTCCCGATCGGCTCGATGATCGGAACGGAGGCGTTGAGCAGACCCATCGGCAGCGCGAACAGCGGACCGCGCTTGCCGACATGGCGTGCGGCCAGGCGGCACACCTCCAAGAGGCTGCCCATATGTCCGCCGAGTAGATAGTTCTCGCCGGTGCGCCCCTTCTCGCCGGCCAGGTACAGCCCGGCCGCGACATCGCGTGCATCGACGAGGTCGTACTTGCTGTTCACCATGGCTGGCAGTCGGCCACGGGCACTGTCGAGCAGCAGCTTGTTGATGCGTGACAGTGGCAATGGAGCAGGCAGATCCACCGGGCCGTAGACGCCGGTCGGGTTGCCGATGACGGCATCCAACCCGGACTCGATGACCTCGCGCACGGCTACCTCGCCACCCCACTTGGAGCGCTGGTAGACGGGTAGGTCGGCACCTGTCGAGCGTGGCGATTTCTCATCGAGGGTGGACACGCTGTTGGAGTAGGAGTCAATGGAGCTGCAATGCACCATGCGGCGGGCACCGACAGCAAGGGCCGCCTGGGCGACGGTGCGTGCGCCCTCGGTGTTGATGCGCCAGCACAGCTCGTCTTCGTGCTTGAGCGTGATGACTGCCACCAGGTGGTAGACGACCTCGACACCTTCGAGGGCCTTCGTCATCGAGCCCAGGTCGAGAACATCGCCGGAGACCCAGGTCACGGCCTCGCGAATCTCCGGTGAGCCGGGCACGGCGCGGTCGATGGCGACCACATCATGCCCGTTTTCCACTAGGAGATTGACTAGGTTGGTACCAATGAAGCCGGCGGCTCCGGTGACGGCAGTCTTCATCTTTGTCCCTCGTATGGCTCGGGTGTCGTGACCGCCGGACGCTGGCGCGGACGGCGGGATCGCCACCAACCTACCTAACGCTCGCTTGGTCGGTCTTGTGACATGTATTGCACCGCACCCCAGCAGGTTGGGGCAAGTGTTGCGATACTCGTCGGATGCGCAAACTGGTGGTGGCCGCATCCGTGCTGCTCGTTGCCGGATGTGGAGTGGGCCGGCCACCGGGAGCCGTCGACGGCGAGTACCTCACGGTCGGCACCACGGACCGTGTTTCCACGCTCGATCCGGCGGGGGCATATGACAACGGCTCCTTTCAGGTCGAGAACCAGGTCTACCCGTTCTTGATGAACTTCACCCCGGGGACCGGCGAGCTCAAGCCCGACTTGGCGGCGTCGTGCGGATTCAAGAACCCCACGCTGTATAGCTGCACGCTCAAGCCCAACACGGTATTCGCCAACGGGCACAAACTGACCTCATCGGACGTGAAGTACTCGTACGACCGCGAGCGCGTGATCAATGATCCCAATGGGCCGCAGTCGTTGCTTGCCAATCTCGATCGCATCGAGGCGCCTGATGACCTGACCGTCGACTTCCGGCTCAAACTCCCCAACGACCAGACCTTTCCTCAGGTGCTGGCCACCAATGCCGGGCCCATTATCGACGAAGAAGTATTTCCGCCCGACCGGCTGCTCGATGACGACGCCATTGCGCGCGCCGAACCCTTCGCGGGTCCGTACACCATCACTTCGCACAGCAAGAACCAGCTGATCGGCCTGCGGGCCAATCCCACATACGTTGGCGGGCTGGGAAAGCCGCAATGGGAGCTGGTCGGTATCAAGTACTACACCGGTGGCGAGAACCTCAAGATCGACATCGAGAACCGTGCCATCGACATCGCCTACCGAAGTCTGTCGCCCAACGACATCGAAACGTTGCGGGTCAATCCCCGCCTTGCCGTGCACGAGGGGCCTGGTGGCGAGCTCAGATACATCGTCTTCAATCTCAAGACCATGCCGGGCGGCACGGATGCGCAGAAGCTGGCCATCCGCAAGGCCGTCTCATCGCTGGTAGACCGCGAAGCGTTATCCCGCAACGTGTACAAGGGCGTCTACACCCCGGTCTATTCGGTGGTGCCCGACTCGATGTCGGGCGCCGTGGAATCGTTCAAGACGCTCTACGGAGCAAAACCCAATGTGGAGCTGGCGCGAAAGTTTTTGTCCGATGCGAAGATTGCAGTCCCGGTGTTGATAAACCTGCAGTACAACCCGGATCACTACGGGAGCAATTCATCGGAGGAGTACGCGGCGGTCAAGGGGCAACTCGAATCGTCCGGACTATTCCGGGTGGATTTGCAGTCCACCGAGTGGGTCGCCTACCAGGAGCGGCGGTCGACGGACTCGTACCCCGTGTACCAGTTCGGTTGGTTCCCCGATTTCCCCGATCCCGACAACTATCTGACGCCATTCTTCATGCCGGACAACATGTTGGTGAACCACTTCGAGAATGACACCATCACGCGACTCATCACCGCCGAGGTCACCGAGCCGAACCGGGCCAAGCGCCTGAGCATCATCGAACAGATCCAGGATCTGATGGCGCGTGACTACATTTCAACGCTGCCGCTGCTCACCGGGAAACAGATCGCGGTATCGGTGAAGAATGTCGAGGGGATCAAGCTCGGTCCTTCGTTCAAGTTCCAGTTCACTCCGCTGAAGAAAACGGGCAGCGCCGCATGAGCACTACGCTGCTGCGCTATCTCGGAGTGCGCCTGGCGCTGATCATTCCCACGGCCTGGATCCTGATGACGCTGGTATTCGTGCTGATGCGCGGCATCGGCGATCCCATCACCGCTCAGGCCGGCGGCCGGCTCACCCCTGCCGAGATCGCCAAACGCAAGGCCGAGGCGGGATTTGACCGACCGATCTGGACCCAATACTGGGAGTACCTCACTGGCGTGCTGCGCGGGGACTTCGGACGTACGTTGACCGACAAGCGCTCGATCACCGATATCATCGTGGTCAACGGCGCGGCCACCCTGGAGCTCGCGGTCGGCGCCATCCTGCTGGCATTGCTGGTCGGGATTCCTCTGGGGCGCCTGGCCGCAACTCGCCGCGACAAGATCACCGACGTGGCGTTGCGGCTGGCGGCAGTGTTCTTCTACGCCGCCCCGGTGTTCTTCGTCGCGATCCTGCTCAAGCTGTTCTTCTCGGTGAAACTGGGATGGTTGCCGGCCTCGGGGCGCAGCACCGTGGGGACTGAGATCGCGCTGGACGCCATGCCGCACCGCACGCACCTCTTGTTGGTGGACACCGTGTTGTACGGCAACAGTGGATATTTCGTGGATGCGCTCAAACATCTGGTACTTCCGGTGCTGGCGCTCGGACTGTTGACCGCCGGGGTGTTCCTGCGGTTGGTGCGCGTCAACCTTCTGCAGACGCTGCGTGCGGGGTATGTGGACGCCGCCCGGGCCCGCGGGCTTTCGGAGCGAGTCGTCGTGGGGCGGCACGCCTTCCGGAACTCGCTGGTGCCGGTGGTCACGGTGATGGGCATGCAGATCGCCATGCTGCTTGCCGGTGCCGTGCTCACTGAGACGGCCTTCGAGTGGAATGGGTTGGGTTCACAGCTGGCGCATTATCTTTCGGCGCGCGACTTCGTAGCGGTGCAGGGCATCGTCACCGTGATCGCGATCATCGTCGCGGTGATGAGCTTCGTCATCGACGTGGTGGTTGCCTTTATCGACCCGAGGGTGAGGTTCTGATGACGGCATTGACCGGCGACCCGCTCGGGCGCCGGCTGCACAGGCTGCAGGGGATGGGTCTGCTGCGTTCCACGCATGGCCTGCAGCGGTTCACCCTGGTAGCGGGCCTGGTTCTCGTCGTGGGATTTGTTCTCATCGCGATATTGGCGCCGTTGTTGGCGCCGTACGGTTTCTCGCAAACCAGCGATGACGGTGTTGATTTCGTGCGACAGCAGGCTCCGTCCTGGCAGCACTGGTGCGGTACTTCGGTGCGGGGCGAGGACGTCTTCTCGCGTGTGCTGTTCGGTGCTCGCACCGCGTTGCTGGTCATCGTGACCTCGTTGGTGGTCTCCTTGCCGGTGGGCGTAGCGCTGGGTCTGACCTCTGGGTACCTGGGTGGCTGGCTGGACCGCGCGCTCGTGCTGGTGATGGACGCGCTGTACGCCATGCCTTCGCTACTGCTGGCCATCGTGGTGTCGATCGCGGTGACCGGAGGGCAATCCAGTACCGGCGGAGGCATTATCGCCGCGGCCATCGCCATCATGGCCGTGTTCGTGCCGCAGTACTTTCGGGTGGTGCGTAATGCCACCGTCGGAATCAAACAGGAGCCATTCGTGGACGCCGCGCGGGTCACCGGGGCCAGCACTTCACGAATCTTGTTTCGGCACATCCTGTCCAATGTCACCTCGTCGCTGCCGGTGATCATCACTCTCAACGGCGCCGAGGCCATCCTCACCCTGGCGGGCCTCGGCTTCCTCGGCTTCGGCATCGAACCCACCCAAGCCGCGGAATGGGGATACGACCTGAACAAGGCACTATCGGATGTGGCGAACGGTATTTGGTGGACTGGAGTCTTCCCCGGTACCGCCATCGTTTTGGTGGTGCTCGGGATGACGCTCGTGGGCGAGAGCCTCAACGAGGTCATCAACCCACTACTGCGGACACGGCGGGGGGACGCATGAGTGAGAAGGAAGTGTCGGCTGCTCTGTCGTTCCAGTCGCTATCGGTGACCTTCAGCACCGACAGCGGCCCTGTGGCCGCAGTCGAAGATGTGTCATTCGACGTCAAGCCGGGGGAGGTGCTGGCCGTCGTCGGGGAGTCAGGTTCGGGCAAGTCAGTGTCCTCGCGCACCGCCATCCGGCTGCTCCCCGACACCGCCCGCATCAGCGGTTCGGTCCTGCTCGACGGTCGCGATGTCACGACACTGTCGGGCCGGGAGCTGACGGCCATGCGCGGCAAGGACATCGCGATGGTTTTTCAGGAGCCCGGTGCGGCACTGGATCCGTTGTTCACCATCGGATTCCAAGTGAGTGAGGCCGTTCGTGCGCATTCGGACATGAGCCGTGCCCAGGCCCGCGCGCGCGTCATCGAACTGCTCACACTCGTGCAGCTCCCCGATCCGGAGCGCCGTTACGACTGCTATCCGCACCAGCTCTCGGGTGGCCAGAAACAACGCGTGGTTATCGCGATTGCCATCGCATGCGACCCCACGGTCATCATCGCCGACGAGCCGACCACCGCTCTGGACGTGACGGTACAAGCCGAAATCCTGGAGCTTCTCCGGGATCTACGCGACAGGATCGGCAGCGCCATCGTGCTCATCACCCACAACATGGGGGTGGTGGCCGATATCGCGGATCGAGTGGTTGTCATGAAGCAAGGCAAGGTTGTCGAAATAGCCACGGTGGAAAAGCTTTTCGCCGAGCCTGCCGAGCCGTACACCCGTGCGTTGCTGGCAGCGGTCCCGCACCTGGGGCAGGGCGACCCCGAGCATGCACCCGCGCAGAGTCGGGAATCGGCCGAGCCCGTGCTTGAGGTGTCCAACCTTGTCGTGGAATTCCCTGGCCTATTGGGCCGTTCATCCTTCCGGGCGGTAGACGATGTGAGCTTCAGCATCGGGCGGGGGAAGACCCTTGGACTGGTGGGGGAGTCGGGGTCCGGGAAGTCGACCATCGGCCGATGCGTGGCCGCGCTTCAGCAGCCCGCCTCGGGATCGGTGCGGATGCTCGGGCAGGAGCTTGTCGGCATGAGTCAACGCAAGCTGCGCCCACTGCGCGCCAAATTCGGCTTCGTGTTTCAGGATCCGGCGACCTCACTGAATCCGAAAATGCGCGTGGGTGACTGCATCGCCGAACCCATGCGGGTGCACCGATACGGCGATCAGCGCAAGATCCTCGGTCGCGTTGCCGAGCTGATCGATGCCGTGCAACTTCCGGCTGGCACCGAAAACCGTTATCCGCACGAACTTTCGGGAGGCCAACGGCAGCGCGCCAACCTGGCCCGGGCGCTGGCTTTGGGGCCCGACCTACTGGTCGCGGACGAGCCGACCAGTGCGCTTGACGTGTCTGTGCAGGCGGCAGTGCTGGACCTGTTCGAGGAGCTGCAGCGCCAATGGCAGTTCGCCTGCCTCTTCATCAGTCACGATCTCGCTGTGGTGGATCGACTGGCCGACGAGGTCGCGGTGCTACGTCATGGGGTTCTGGAGGAGCTGGGTCCGCGCAGCGAGATCCTGCACAATCCGTCGACCGAGTACACCCGAGCATTGGTCGCCGCAGTGCCTGTGCCGGATCCCGTAGAGCAACGGGCGCGGCAGCGCAATCGCGAGCATAGCCGCTAGGAGTCCCCTGTGGTGTGCTCATGAGATGGCCCGGTGGCGGACATCTTGTGGTCACCGGATCCCGAGCTGGAACTGGAGGCGCCCGTACTTCCCTTGGCCGCGGAAGACTGTTGTCCACCAAGACTACTCGATGATCCAGGGCGCCCGGGAGAGCCGTTGGGTGTGTGCGCTTCGGCCCCGGTATTCGTGGGAGCCGTGCCGTTCTTCTCGGTCGTCGTCGGCGACTTCGCTGACTGTGCCGTTTTCGACGACTCCGATTCGGTTGAAGTGCCGGCGCTACGGTAGTCGGCGGGTTTGCCGCCCGTCGTTGTCCCACTGCGGCCAGCTATCCCATTGGCGCCGATACCGATTTTCGGCGTGACGCTCGTGGACCCATGTGCTGACGGCTTCTTGTCGCCATCCGGCTTGCCCGGTGACTCGCTGACTTTCGTCTCACCCCCCGCCGGGGCGGCGGTGATGCCCTGATGGGCCTTGGCGGTATGAGCCGGCCGTGGGGAGTCCTGGGTGCTCGATGACTGTTCGGCGGGGCTATTGGCCACCGTCACACCGTGACTTTCGCTGATGGAGACCGATTGGCCATTGCGCTTCAGCGTGACATCGCGCCCCGCAACCTCAAGGGTCGCACCCGAAGGTGTGGTGACTGTGGTACCGGGCTTGCCCGCTGACTCGCGAGATTGCTTGCCGGTGCTCTGCTGTGCAGATCCGGATCGGTCGTCGACTGTCGCGATGACCTTGCCGCCCTCGGACACGGTTGTGGTGTCGCCGTCCCTGGTAAGAGTGGTGCCGGGATTGGCCTTGACCTGGTCGGCGGAGTGCTGAACGGTCTGACTGGATTTCAGATAGTTGGTCACCGCGGAGATGACGTCTCCGGTGTTCAGGCCATGGTCGACCACACCGTCGCGCGGCACACCGGGCAACGAATGCGCTTCGATATTGACCGCAGTGGAACCCGGTGCAGCGGTGATGAATTGAGACTTGTACGGCGTGGCCACCACATCGTCCTTGGTGCTCACGACCAGGTAGTCGACGCCGGGCTTGGTGTCCGGCAGTTTGTCGAGCTTTTCGAGAAAGCGGCTACCCACGGTTTGTTGCGATAGGGACGGCCAGGCCAGTGTGCCGGCAGCCGAGTAGATCGCGTCTTTGACGGGTTTCCAGCCGTTGATATCGACCGAATTGCCCACCGGGCCAATGAAATCGGCAAGACCGCTGAAGGTGGTGCCGTGGGTTGACGGAGCAAGCTGAACGACGTTGGCCACTCTGTCGGATTTGTCCTGTGCCACGAAATTCTTGATCAGCAGGCCGCCCTGGGAATGACCCACGAGGTCGACCTTGCCCGCCCCGGTTTGGTCCAAGACCGTCGCGACTTCGGTGGCGAGCTGCTGGGTGGATACCTCGACATCACCGAAGCCGCGCAGCCCGATCTTCTGTCCGATCGACCCGACGAGGCCCTGAAATCCAGTCTGGCCGTACTCGAAGGTGAAGGCCTTCATCCCGGCATCGTGCAGGCTCATCTTCATCGCATCCCAATACTTCTGATTCTCGGCGGTCCCGTGTACCAGGACGACCGGGATGCTCTCCGGTGTGGGTTTGTCGGCTGGGGAGGTCAGGGATTCGGACGTGATGGCCGCGCCGAGCCTCTGGCCGTTCACGCCCGGGTTCAGCGACACCGTGGCCCGTCTGGTGATCGTCAAGGTAGGTGAGGAATCGGCGGCGCCATGCTCCGGGCCGAGTGGTGTCGAGCTGGAGGCCAGGGAAATGAACCCGGACTCCACCGTCAGCGTCATCGGAGCGGACAACGGATTGACCGGGGTCGCGTGGAGGGCGGCAGGCGCCCCGTCCGTGAGAACCAATGATGCGGCGAGGGCCGTGGCCAGCAGGACCCGCAGCCCGTCTGCGCGTGGGTGTTGTGAAAGGGGATTCCGGAAGACACCGCTCGCTCGGTGCGACGCCGTCGGCATGACCAAACGGTAGGTGTTCAGCCGGTAGATCGCATGTCGAGCGTCCCAATTCTGTTGCAACACGGTCAATTTGTGACTGGCGTCACGGTTGCGTGTTGGTTGTGGTCGTGCCGGCCACTAGCCCAGCATCGAGAAGGGCCGCGCCTCCTCGATCTCCAGCGCCAGCTCAAGCAGCGTCCGCTCGCTGCCCCGGCAGCCGCTGAACATCACTCCGATGGGTAGACCGTCTGGATCCTGGCCGAGAGGAAGCGATATAGCCGGAGCGCCGGAGGCGTTGTGCACCGGCGTGAATCCCACATATGAGCTGAGCTTGTTCAGCAGCACCTCGGGATCCTGGTCCGGGGTGAGGTAACCGATTCGCGGGGTGGTGTGGGTGAGCACCGGTGTGAGCACGGCATCGATACCGGTGTTGAATCCGCTCTCGTATACCCGGGCGGATGCGGCCAGCCGGGCCAGGAACAGCGGCGTGCGATACGACCGCCTGACAAACCTGCGGCTGAGTCCGAGTGTGAGCGGATCTAACCGGGAGGCGTCGAATCCGTCGAACAACCTGGAACCGCCCTTCGTGACGGCGAAGGCCAAGAAGGACCAGTAGTCCTCGAAGTCGGTCTTGAACGAGGGCAGCACCGCGGGCGTGTATGGCTCGACGTTGTGCCCAAGGGACTCAAGCGTTTCCGCGACGGAGTTCACCGCTTGTCGCGTCGCGGTATCTGTGGCCGGAGTGAAGGGGGAATCCATGCACAGACCGATGCGCAGCCGGCGCTGCACCGGGCGGTCCACGCGGCCGATCGGGGTGAGTTTCGGATTGCGGTAATGCAGTTCGGCCGCTTCGAAGAACTGCGCGCAGTCCCGGACGCTGCGCACCAGCACCCCGTCGGCGACGATCTTCACGGGCGCCGAGCTGCTCGACGGATCACCTAAAAGTCTTCCGCGACTGGGCTTGAGGCCGACCAGTCCGCAGGCCGCCGCCGGAATCCGGATGGAGCCGCCACCGTCGTTGCCGTGCGCTATGGGCACCACGCCGGCGGCCACCAGGGCGGCCGAGCCGCCTGAGGACCCGCCTGCGGAGAAGTCCGTGTGCCACGGGTTGCGGGTGACCGAGCCTCCCGAACGTTCCGTGCTGGCAGACCAGCCGTATTCCGGCATGGTCGTCGACGCGATGGGTACGACCCCGGTGCTGAGGAACTGTTGCGTGAACGGTCCGTCCACGGTCTGCAGTGTCGGCGCGATCGACGCCGAGCCTTCTGTCAGCGGCATGCCCGCCACGTGGATATTGCATTTGGTCGCGGTAGGCACACCCCGAAAGGCAATGAGCCTCTCGGAGGTGGCATCCGCGGCTTCTGCGCGCTCGCGCGCCCGCGGAAAGTCCTTGAACTCCACCGCGTTGAGAGCCGGATTGACCCGTTCCAGACGGACGATGGCGGCCTCGGCGCATTCGGCCGCGGTAACCTCGCCGGAGGCAATACGCTCGGCGACCCCGGTGGCATCCAGGTCGCCGAGAGCGTCCTCGGTGAATGCCGAAACGACGTGCGTGCGCGTCACTTAATTTCCTCCTAGGTAGGCGACGATGGCGTTGGTGAGCCCTCGACGGGCCTCCTCCAGATCCGAGTAGGTTCCCAGCTGCTTTTCCGATACAAGCCCACGCATGGCGCCGGGGATGAAGGCCGCCACCTCACGCACCCGGACGGGATCCACATCCAGGCCGTCGAACGCCTGCTGGCACGCTCGCGCCCAACGATGCTTCCATGAAGCCAGCTCGGCGGCGGTGTGGGGGTACAGCCTTTCCAGCTCCGCGGATTCATGGGGCAGTGCACGGCGCAGGTTCTCGATGGCCCGGGAGTCCGGTGACGTCAAACCCCGATAGAGGGTTTCGACGATCGCGCTGACCCGGCGATCCAGTGGGCCGTCCGGATCGGACCGCCAGGGCTGGTCGCCGCGGCGCTCGGCGGTGCGTTGCAACACCGCTGCCCACAGGCCGTCGATATCGCCGAACTGGTACTTCACCGCACCCCAGGTGGCGCCGCACTCCTTGGCGATCCTGTTCGCCGACACCGCAGCCGGATCGCCCGAGGCAAGCACGCGCAGCGCGGCATCGAGCATGCTCTCGCGGGTCGCCAGACCGCGACGATTAGCTCGTCGTCCGGTGGCCACCGCGTCGCTCATTTCAGTGATGGTAGCGGCCGGAGGTTTTTTCATAGAAGTGTCTGTGAAAAGTGGACGGATTGGATTACTGTCACCGCGTAAGGAGGTTGCGATGCCGAAGCCGCCGTTGTCGATGAAGCCCACGGGGTGGTTCCAGGTCGCCTGGTCCGCGGAGATCGCGGTCGGCGCCGTCCATCGGATGACCTATTTCGGGCGCGAGATGGTGGCCTGGCGCGCACAGTCGGGCGGACTCGCCGTGATGGATGCGTACTGCGAGCATCTCGGCGCGCACCTCGGGCACGGCGGCCATGTCGAGGGTGACCGCATCGTCTGCCCCTTTCACGGCTGGGAATGGAACCGTGACGGCAAGAACGTGTGCATCCCCTACGAGAAGCGGCCAAATCCGTTGCGGCGCATTCGGAGTTATCCGGTGGTGGAACGCAATGAGGCGGTGTACATCTGGCATGATGTCGATGGCCGCGAGCCATACTTCGACGTCCCGGACGTCTTTACCGGGTTCGGCGACGGGAGCAGCGCCCACGACTACTACCCGGGATATCCGTCCGGCACCCTGTATCGGGAACGGCTGCAACTGCATCCGCAGTACGTGCTCGAAAACGGGGTCGATTTCGCGCATTTCAAGTACGTGCATAAGACGCCGTTCATCCCGAGGTTCACCCGGCAGGAGTTCGAGGAGCCCATCTCCTATGTCGACTTCACCATCGCCTTCGATGAGATACCGGGCATGTCCGCCGAGGATATGAAGAGCGGAGTGCAGGCCATCAACGGCGGCTTGGGTGTGGCCGTCACCAAGAGCTGGGGGATGATCGACAACCGCACCGTCTCTGCGGTGACCCCGGTGGATGAGCAGACCTGCGATGTCAGATTCACCGTCTTCATCGGACGGCAGTCGGGGGCCGGCGCCGGTAGGTCCGAAGAACTGTCGCGGACCGCAAAGACATTCGCGCAGAACATCATCGACCAGTTCCTTGCCGACGTCCATATCTGGTCGCATCAACGGTACTCGGACCCGCCCGCTTTGGTGCGCGCCGAATACGACGGCTTCATCGCCCTACGAAAATGGGCGACCCAGTTCTACCCGGAGGAAGTCCGAACATGATCCGAGCGATGAGTGGAATCAGGGTGTTTCAGGTGGCGACCGGAAATGTCGGTGCCGAGATGATCAAGCGTATCGCCCGACATCCCGATCTGGAGCTGGCCGGATTGCATTGCTATTCAAGGGAAAAGATCGGCCGGGACGCCGGCGAACTCGTGGGGCTGGAGCCCAACGGGGTCATCGCCACCGGCACCGTCGAGGAAATCATCGCTGCCAAACCCGATGTGCTGACCTTCCACGGCGTGTTCCCCGACGAGGACCTCTATGTGAAGGTGCTCGAGGCGGGCATCGACATCGTCACCACCGCCGACTGGATCACCGGACACCACCGCAACCAGAACCACCCGCATTCCTCGGGGCGATCCACCACGGAGATTCTGCAGGAAGCATGCGAACGGGGCGGATCCACCTTCTACGGCACCGGGATGAATCCGGGTCTGACGCAGATCCTGGGCGTCATCCACTCCTGCGATGTCGCCGAGATCGAGAATGTGACCGTCATCGAATCGGTGGACGTGTCCTGCCATCATTCGGTGGACTCCTGGGAGATGGTCGGATACGGGCGCTCCGTAGCGGACCCCGAGATTCCGGCGCTCCTGGAGAAGGGCACCCGTGTCTTCGCCGACGGGGTGTATCTGATGGCCGACTGTTTCGGCCTCGAGCTCGATGACGTCACATTCTCCTATGAGCTGGGGGCCTGCACCGAGGACGTCGACCTCGGCTGGTACCGGCTACCCAAGGGCTCCCTGGGTGCTAATTACCTGAAGTACCAAGGCATCGTCGATGGGATACCCAGGGTGGAGGTGCATGTCGAATGGCAGATGACCCCGAAGACTCAGCCGCACTGGAACGTCAAGGGCTGTTACATCACGAAGATCCAGGGCGATCCCTGCATCTACAGCAAGCACATGGTCATTCCCAAGCCCGGCACCGACTTCTCCGACCCTGCAGCCTTCGCATCCGTCGGGATGACCGTCACGGGTCTGCCCGCGCTCAACGCCATTCGGAGCGTCATCGACGCCCCGCCGGGCATCCTCACCTCGGCCGACCTGCCACTGCGCGGATTCGCGGGGCGGTTCAAGTAGGGCTGTGCGGGCACCGATGCCAGCTGGGACGGGTAGCCTAAGGCCCGATATGAGCGAGCGAGCCGACAAACCCAGTAATTCGTACGCCGCGGCCGGGGTGGATATCGAAGCCGGCGACCGGGCGGTCGAGCTGTTCAAGAAATCCGTCGCCAAGACGCATCGTCCCGAGGTACTGGGCGGCATCGGCGGCTTCGCCGGGCTGTTCGCGCTCAAGGGCGGATACCGCGAGCCGGTGCTCGCGGCCTCCACCGACGGCGTCGGCACCAAGATCGCCGTCGCACAGGCCATGGACAAACGCGACACCGTCGGCCTGGACCTGGTGGCCATGGTCGTCGACGACCTGGTCGTGTGCGGTGCCGAGCCGCTCTTCCTGCAGGACTACATCGCCGTCGGCAAGGTGGTGCCCGAGCGCGTCAGCGAGCTGGTCGCCGGAATCGCCGAGGGATGCGCCATCGCCGGCTGCGCATTGCTCGGCGGCGAAACCGCCGAACATCCGGGCCTGATGGCTCCCGATGACTTCGATCTGTCCGCCACCGGTGTCGGCATCGTAGAAGCAGACCGGGTATTGGGACCGGACCGGGTGCGCCCAGGCGATGTCGTGATCGCGATGCGATCCTCGGGCCTGCATTCCAACGGGTACTCGCTGGCCCGGCACGTACTGCTGGAAATCGACCGGATGGACCTGTTCGGACAGGTCGAGGAGTTCGGCCGCACTCTTGGCGAGGAGCTGCTCGAACCCACCCGTATCTACGCCAAGGACTGCCTCGCGCTGGCCGCAGAGACCGAGGTACGGACCTTCTGCCACGTCACCGGTGGCGGGCTCGCAGGAAACCTCGCCCGCGTCATCCCCGACGGATTGGTTGCCGAGCTGGACCGCAGTAGTTGGACCCCCGGTCCGATCTTCGCGATGATCGCCCAGCGCGGCCGCATCGAGCGCGCTGAGATGGAAAAGACCTTCAACATGGGCGTCGGCATGGTCGCCGTCGTCGCACCCGAAGACGTTGACAGGGCGCTCGCGGTCCTGACCGCACGGCACATCGACTGCTGGACCCTTGGCGCCATCAAGAAATCAGGCAAGGATTCGGGCAGCGAGAATGCCGTGCTGGTAGGCCAGCACCCGAGATTCTAAGGAGAGGTGCTGCGCCTGGCCGCCGTCACCGGCGCCAGGCGTCCTCATCTTCAGTCCAGCGGTCGCTGGTGCGGTCGTCATCCGGCTGAGATGACGGAGCTCCGGAGAGTTCACGGCGGAGCTGCTCGAGATCCGTGTTAGGAGAGCTGTATTTCAGCTCGCGAGCAACCTTGGTCTGCTTTGCCTTTGCCCGGCCGCGGCCCATGGGGGAACCCCCTCGCGCAATAGCGGAGCGGCCCAATTTCAGGGCGGCTCCGGTGGAGTGTTTGTATCGATCCTGACGATAGTTTAGCGTGCCGATCCACCAACTGCTGCACGCCCTAACTACCCGGTTGGCCCGGCCCCTGTCGCAGGCGGTTGATCGCTTCGCGTCCACGCTGCTCACCGTGCAGGTCGGGCAGGAGATCGAGGTCTATGGCGGCTGCTGACGGCCCTGCGGTGAGCGGTGTCGGATCGCCGCCCGAGAGGGCCTCGACGACCGAGCGTTTGAGCAGAGCCAGGGCTATGGGACCCAGGTCAACATGGTCGACTACCGAACCCACCCGGCCGACGGAACGGCCGCCTGCCGCCACCTCGTCGCCGGTGGACGGCCGATCGGCAGAGCCGTCCAGATGTAGCAACACCAGCACCCGTGGGGGCTTGCCGAGATTGTGTACCCGCGCCACCGTCTCCTGCCCGCGATAGCAGCCCTTTTCCAGATGAACGGCTCGTGGATCGCCGTCGACCCCGATCCAGGACACCTCATGCGGGATGGTCCGCTCATCGGTATCCAGGGCCAGCCTCGGGTGCGCCGTAGCGATCCGGAGCGCCTCGTACGCCCACAGACCGGCCGGGCGTACCCCCAGCCGGTCGCCGAGGCCATGTTCCGGCGGCACCAGGAGGTCGAATGTCGCATCGGGCAGCGGCCACGGCATCCGCCTGATCAGGCCGCCGCCGGGTAGGGCGACCGCGCGGTCGAGTTCGGGGAGCGCCGCGATCCCCAGCTTGTCGGCGAGGTCGACGGTGTCCGGCCCCAGCAGGGTGAAGAGCTTCAGATCGGACGACGAGACCTCCACCTTTGCCCAGAACACCATCTTGGCGAGAAAGTCCTTCAGGGCCTGGCCCCGCCATGGCTCGGTGTCCAGATAGGTGATGCCGTCCAGATCGGTTTGTACCCAGTGGTCCTCGACACGTCCCTGTCCATCGAGGCTGAGGTTTTCCCGGGTTTCGCCGTCTCGCAGGTCGGCGACGTGCTGGCTGGAGATGGTGTGCAGCCAGCTCAGCCGCTCGGTGCCGGACAGGGCTATGACGGGGCGTGTCGACCGATCGACGAGGGCGGCACTGGTCAGGGCCGTGCGCTGCTCACCGAGCGGGTCGCCGTAGTGCCACACAGCACCGGCGTCGGGGCTACCTTCAGGTACGTAGATGGCCGTCATCGGTGCCTAATGTTCTTCACGCAAGCGGCTCATCACATGTCCAACTGTACGACCGCTAATCTCATTGCCCATGGCGGTAGCGGTGCTGGTCACACTCGACGGCGAAGTGCACGACCCCTCGGTGCCGCTGTTGCACGCCGACGAGCTTGCCGCTGTTCGTGGAGACGGCGCGTTCGAGACGCTGCTGGTGCGCGGCGGCATGGTCTGCAAGCTGGACGCGCACCTGAATCGGATGGCCGTATCTGCCGCGTCGATGGATCTGGCCGAGCCGGACCGGCCTGCCTGGCGTGCGGCCGTCGAGGTCGGAGTGCGGCAATGGAACTCGATATCGACCGACGATGCGATGCTACGGCTTGTCTACACCCGCGGTCGTGAAAGCGGCGGGGGCGCAACGGCATATCTGACCATCGCGCCGGTTCCGGAACGCTCGCTGGTGGCGCGCCGTGACGGCATCTCGGTGATCACCCTGGATCGCGGACTGCCCGCGCGGCCCGCCGAACCGCTGCCGTGGCTGTTATCGGGGGCCAAGACACTGTCCTACGCGATCAACATGTCCGCCCTGCGATATGCCGAAAATCAAGGGGCCCAAGACGTCATCTTCATCAGTTCGGATGGGTTCGTGCTGGAGGGGCCGCGATCGACGGTCATCATCGATACCGGCGATGCATTGGTCACCCCGTTCCCGGAGCACGGGATCTTGCACGGAACCACTCAGCGGGCACTGTTCGAGGTGGCCGTGGCAGCGGGCATCCCGTGCCGGTACGAGGCTGTGAAGCCTGCTGATCTGGTTGCTGCCCAGGATGTTTGGATGTTGGCAAGTATTACTCTCGCAGCCCGGGTGCGCACGCTCGACGGTGTCAGCCGTCCCGCAGGGCCGCTGGCGGCGCGGTTGCCCGAGCTGGTCGATAAGGCCATCGCGCTCTAGTTCCGCCCGCTAGTTCTGCTCGCCGCAGAATAAATCGGTTGTCGCGCACTCTCTTGCGTCGTACCGTCGTCGGTACACAAGGAAGGAGGTGGTCCGACACTTTGATTGCTTATTGGACATGTGAGGTGGCTGCTCGCTAGGTGCAGCCATGCGCTGCAGTGGGCAAATCCACCGCAGCCACCCGGCCCCCGAACCCTCGATGAGTCCGATCGAGCCGAACGGTTCGGGGGCCGCCCCCTTTCTGGGGACGGCCGGAAAGACGCGTCGAAGTGCCCGGCTACGAGCGACAGGCGCGGGAGGTCTAGCCCGCGAACCGTGACAACCGCGCCGACAGATGCGGCGTGAGGCCGCCGTCGGCACCCACCCGCTCCTCGACATAGGCCAGGTCGCCGCCGTCGATGATGCCGTACAGACGTTTCGCCCCGCCGATCAGCGCACCGGACTTGCTCCGGGCCAGCGCATCGGTGACCAACTCCCAGGATGAGGCGTTGCGGGGATGGCCGTAGAACAGCTCGACGAATCCCGCGGCATGCGCCAGCACCAGCTCAATGGCCTGCTCTTCGTCGGGATCGTCCGGATCGGGCGCGAACCGCCAGAACCCGCTCTCGCGCAGGGTCAGCCGTTCGAACTGCCCGTCGGCATCCAGCCGCCACGACCGTGAATCCCACGTGAGGTAGTCGCTGCCGTCGTGCGCGACGATGATCTGCTGTCCGAATCGGTAGTCGCCGTCGGCATCCCGGCCCTCGCCCTCGCCGCGCCACACTCCTACCAGGGGCAGCAGCGCGAGCATGGCCTCATGCAGGTCTGCGCCTTCGCGCAGGTTCGCGGTATCGGCGGGGACGGGGAGGTCTTGAAAGGTGGGTAGGTTCCGGCCCACCGATGGCCGCTGCTCGGCGGCGGTCGGATCTGGTTCCGTCACGACTCGTCGGTGATCAGCCGGTACAGCGCGTACAGCGCGAACCAGGTGATGACAAGCACCGCGGCCACCAACATGATCTCGAAGAAGAGCACCACGGAATGGGAGCTTACCTGGGATAACGGTGTGACCCACAACTCGCCGGGTAACGTCGGATCTAGCTACCGCGATGGAAGGGTGTGACGATCTTGCCAAGACGATTGTTATCTGCGTTTTTCACACCCTTTGTGCTGTCTGTTGGGCTTGTTGTGACGCCCACAGCGAATGCGCAACCGCCCACGTTTCCGGACGTTGACTCCTATCCGGCGGTCGATCTGGAGGAGTACCGGGTGATCGGTGCGCACCCGAGCATGTCGGGTTGGGTGTTCAGCACGCCCGGCGGCCTCAGATGCCAGAGCAACATGATCGCGGATCTGGGCGTCTCGTGTACCGGACGGATCGTGGGTGCCGGCGAGGGCATGAACTCGGTGACGGTGTCCCTGACCAAGCCGGGGCTCATCGCGCAGTACGACCAGACACCCGACGATCACCCGTATCCGCTGTTGCCCACCGGATCCAAGATCGCGCCCGGCAATGGCGTGGTCTGTGCGGTCCTCACCGAGGAGGCGCTGGCCTGCCGCGCCAAGAAGCCCGACTCCTGGGCCAAGGACACCCCCGATCCGCCGGATCGGCACTACGGCGAGCACGGGTTCGTCGTGCAGCCCAGTTCGTCGGGCACGGGCAGCTGGTCCTACTAGCGCGAGCTTCCGACCTTTTGGGGGTAGGCCCCCATGAACTTTGGGTGTCCGTATGGATGCCAGTGGTTGGCGCATACGGGACGATTGCCGAGTGGGGCGTCGTGGATAGGAAAACACCTGTGTGGCAATCAAAGTCAGTACTTCGGGGAATCAGTGTGGGTCTCGTCAGCATCGCGCTCGTGGTGGCGACACCGGGCCTCGCGGATGCGGCGCCCGACAAGCCCACGCCGGTGCCGTCGCCGAACCACGACGGTGAGTGGCTGGACGGCGGCATGGCGCCCACCGAGGCGCAGCAGCCGCGCGACAGTGCCGGTGGATGGGTTGATCACCCCGATGGCACCGGGCCGCAGTGCATGGACAGGGGCGTCGTCTGTCGTACCGGAATCTGGTACCCCGATCAGGTTCAAAGTCAGCGCGGTCAACCCGAGTGGGTGCAGTTACCCGATACCACCGGCCCCGAATGTGAGAATCCCGGCGTGGTCTGCGGCAACACGGCGTCGTAGTCGCCAAGAAGATCGAGCGCGGATCAAGTACCCGCCAGGAAGGTGATCACCGCGAGCACCCGGCGGTGGTACTCATCGGTTTCGGTCAGATTCAGCTTCGTCATCACATTGTGGACGTGTTTTTCGACCGTGCTCTCGGTGATCCACAGCCTGCGGGCGATGCCGGCATTCGACAAACCCTCGGCCATCACCCCCAACACCTCGCGTTCCCGCTGACTCAGGGCGTCCATCGGATGGTCGTTGCGGCGCGTCACCACCAGCTCTCTGACAAGTGCCGGGTCCAATACCGCGGCCCCTCCGGCGATCCGGTTCAGCGCGTCGACGAACTCCGCGACATCGCCGATACGGCTCTTGAGGAGGTAGCCCCGTCCGCCTCCCGTTGACACGAGCTCGATCGCGTACTCCACTTCCACATGTGCGGAAAGGACCAGCACTCCGATTTCTGGGAACTCCTTGTGTATTGCCCGGGCAGCCTCAAGTCCTTCGGTGGCGTGCGTCGGCGGCATCCGGATATCCGTGACGACGAGGTCAGGCCGTTGGGCCCTGACTAAACCCATCAGGTCGACGGCGTCGCCCACCTGGCCGACAACCTCGAAATTCGAATGATCGAGCAGGCTGGCGATCCCTGCACGAAGGAGTACGTCGTCGTCGGCGATTACCACGCGCAAGGCGGCCACAGCGCCAGAGTAGCCGCGCAGCCTGCGTGGCTATATTCGAAGAGGCGGGACGCATCTGAGTCCCGGAGGTAAGGAAGTTTTCGAGACGTGACCCCCACCATCTCAACGCTGCCGCCGGGGCCGTCGACGATGGCCGGCGAGTCGGCCAACAACGGCCGCGGCACATCGTCACTCAGATTGTGGGGATGGCTGACGTTGCCCTTCCAGCCGGGCACACCACCCTCGGCCACACTGGGAATCCTGGTGGCCGCGGGCTTTCTCGTTTCCGAAACCGTTGCGGCGCTGCTACTGCGGCAGATCGCGCCGACCGAACGGATGGGCACCATCTATCTTCTCGGCATTTTGGTCGTGTCGGCGATCTGGGGGCTGCGGCTCGCGGTGCTCACCTCCATCGCCAGCGCCATCACGTTCGACTACGTACGCGATTGGCCTAACGGCCATGTGTTATCGGTCGAGCTGCAGAACGGCGTGGTCCACGTGATTTTCCTGGTAGCCGCGCTGGTCGCCAACGGGCTGGCAAGCCTGGCCCGTGCCCGCACCAACGAGGTCGAGGCGCGCCGTCGGGAGGCGGCCGCGATCGCCGAGCAACAGGCGGGGCTGCGCCGGATAGCGACCCTGGTCGCGCGGGAGGTACCGCCGTCGGACGTGTTCGCGGCGCTGGTCGACGAGATGGTCGATTGTCTGCACGCCGATACGGCGATTTTGTTGCGGTACGAGGCCGGCAACACCGTCACCATCGTCGCGGCATCCGGTGATGTGGGAACGGGCCACATGCCGGGAACCCAGCTCGTGTTGGTCGACGGCGTGCCGCCCGGAGAGGCGCTGGGATTCGATGCCAGCGTGTGCACTCCCATCCGTGTCGGTGGGAGCACCTGGGGAGCGGCAGTTCTGCGCGTGGAAGGCCTCGAGGTTGCGCCCATGAACGATTTCGCCGACCTGGCCGCCACCGCGATCGCGAACGCCCATACCCGGGAAGAGCTCACCGCTTCCCGAGCCCGGATCGTGACGGCGGCAGACGAGGCACGTCGCCGTCTGGAGCGCGATCTGCACGACGGCGTGCAACAGCGCCTAGCATCGCTGCGCCTGCGGCTCGGCATGGTGACAGCCGAATTGCCCTTGGGTTTACCGGATCTGGCCGACCAACTCGCGGAGCTGAGCGCCGGGTTGCTCGGTGTTACCGAAGACCTTCAGGAATTCTCGCGCGGTGTTCACCCGGCGATCCTGTCCAGTGGCTTGCGGCCCGCGCTGTGCACGCTGGCGCGGCGTTCGGCCGTTCCCGTCACCATCGAGGTGAACGTCGATGGCACGATCGCCGAGTCGGTCGAGATGGCCGCGTACTACGTGCTGGCGGAGGCGCTTGCCAACGCCGCCAAGCACTCCGCGGCAACTCGGGTGCAGGTTTCGGTGCGATGTAGCGGGCCGGATCTCTGTATGGCTATCCGCGATGACGGCGTGGGCGGGGCCAATCCTCATAAGGGTTCGGGACTCGTGGGGTTGACCGACAGAGTCGAGGCGCTGGGCGGGAAGTTGAGTGTGTCCAGCCCCGTCGGGCGCGGCACCGCTCTGGACGTTTCCATTCCGATTCTCTGACGAGATCGCCGCCACGGCCCCTCTTTCACAGGTAATTCCCGGGTAGATCTGTCTATATGGGGGGAAACCACACCTGCTTAATGGTGGCAAACCATACCAAATTCCGCGTTTAGTCCCCGTTCACCGAGATTCGAGGCGGCGTTAACGGATCTCTAGCTAGATGAGCTCCGTTCGGTTGCGAAGAGCTTTATCGGGAATGAGCGACGGCTGGAGAAATTGTTGCGGTAGAGCGCAATTCGCAGAAATTCTGGCGTTGTTGCCTGGTCAAGAGTGATGTTGTCGATATCAGTCGATAAATGCCCATAAAAGGCAAGCGGCGCCATTCCGTAAGACGGAACGGCGATATTCAAAGACCATTCGAAAGGCTCACATGGCGGGAATGCTTGATCGATTTACGCGCGCCGCATGCGTTGTGGCGGTGCTCTGCGGTATGGCAGTGACGGAAGCGCCCGCGGCATTCGCGGAACCGGTGACCATGCTGCCGGAGGACCTGGATCAGGTGACACCGGACGGCTGGCACATCCATCTGAACAGCTACAACGAGGTAGTCAACTCGATTCCCAACCTCGCCAATGCGACAAACTCGCGCGAGGCCTTTGTGTCCCTGTATGCCTCGGCGAGGGTCGAGGGCGGGCAAGGGGAAATCATGGACAGCTTGTTCATCATGGGCTATCAGCTCGGATGCCAATCTGACGTATCCAGCGGCCTCCAGTTCGGCGGTGCGGCGTCCGGCGGCGTGAGCGGAACCGGAAGTCTCGGGTCGAGCAGCTCCGTCGGCGGATCAGTAGGTGGCGGTCTCACCGGGTACGCACAGACGGTTCTCGAACCCGGTGTGATCGTTGATCTCCCGATGTCCAACATGGGGCTCGACAAGTCGGGGCGCGCAACACTCGACGTCACGAATCTGCATGTCAAGGCGGACGCCTGCGGTGGCGACGTCACCATCCGGTCGTACGCGTACTTGCGGATCTCGACTACAGGGGCGCATTCGTCCTACGCCATCTACGGCGAACCCACCAAGATCTGAGCAAGGAGAAAAGCCATGGCATCACGCATGATCGCGGGAGCGCTCGCGATTCTCTGCGGCACGGGGATCTTCTTGGCGCCGAACGCATCCGCAGACCCTGTTCCTCCCGGCCCACCTCCTGGCTACGACGGTCTTCCGTACCACAACATGCCGGGACGGATCGGCCATCAACCCGGTGCGTACACCTGGATCCTGGGTTTCTGGATGCGGCCCCGGCGCGTCCTCGACACGGCAGGCGTGGCGGCGATGACCAATACCGACTCCCACTCGGCCGCGTTCGGGCTGCCCGGCTCGCAACTCGGTGTCGAACCGCAGCGGCGTTCGATGGTGGGGAACGCCTTCGGCGTGCGGCCGGAGTCGCAGATGGAGGCGACGGGTGCACCCGACCCTGCCGGTGGCGTCACGCCCGGATACACGATGCCGGCGGGCAGTCCGGGGGGTGGCCTCGAAGACCCCTACGCCGGAACCGCGAGACAGCTGCCCCTCGGCGGTGAATCCAGCCAGCCGGCCGCCAACGGGACCGTCGGGCCAAGCTCTGTGAACAGCGGCCCCGACACCGGTCCCACCGTGTCGAAGTGAACCACCGCACCCATAGGCAGAGGATCCACACCATGAGAGCACACCTCACATGCGCGGCGACGATCGTCACGCTGCTACCTGCGGCACTGCTGGGGGCGCCGAGCGCAGCGGCCGACCCTTCAGTCCCGGGCGACCCGACAGGGCAGATCTACACTCCGCCCGGCTATATCGGCTACTTCCCCGGCGCGTACGGGTTTCAGACCGTCTTCTCCCTAACCCCGCCGCCCCGGGTCCTGGACGCGGGTGGTGTCGGGGCAATGACCAACGCGGACCCCGAGTCGTCCCGTATCGGCCTGCCCGACGACCGGCTCGGAGTTCAGTCGAAGCATGTCGTCGTGAAGCCGCAAGAGGCCGGTCCGCGTGGGCAGGTGTTCGGTGTGCGCACCGGTTCGCCGATGCAGGAGACTGCGGCGCCCGATGTGGCCGGCGGTGTTATGCCGGGTGCGACCTCCGCGATCGGTCGGCAAAACCCCGCCACCGGGCAGTCGGTCGGCCTGGAGGATCCGTCGCCTGTCGGGGGTGGACCCGAGCAGCCCATGCCGGGGCTGGAGGCCAGGCAGCCGGTGCGCAGTTCCGTCGCCGCACCGGATACGGCGAACTGAAGTTCTCAGGTCGGCACCACCTAGTGACGCGAAAAGGCACCCAGGTACGTGATTCGGGCTGAATACGTACCTGAGTGCCTTCTCGAGATAGAGCGAAAGGCCCCGCTCAGCTTTCAATCTTGATGTCGACCTCGTGGATGCCGGCGCCGGTGGGGCTGACCGTGGCCGTGCCGTTCCCGGCCGAGGACAACGCCCGCAGCGTCCAGTCGCCCGGTGCGGCGAAGAACCGGAAGTCGCCGGTCGCAGACGCCACCACCTCGGCGGTGAACTCATCGGAGGAATCCAGCAGGCGCACAAAGGCGCCGCCCACTGTCTGACCGTTGCCATCGACCACGCGGCCGGTGATCACGGTTTCCTTTTCCACGTCAACACCCGCCGGAATGGCCAGGCCCTGCTTCGGTGCACTGCACATAACTAGCTTCCCAACTCGATCGGGGCTCCCACCAGAGAGCCGTATTCGGTCCAACTGCCGTCGTAGTTCTTCACGTTCTGGTGTCCCAGGAGCTCCTGCAACACGAACCAGGTGTGCGAGGAACGCTCACCGATGCGGCAGTACGCGATGGTTTCCTTTTCACCATCCAGCCCCGCGTCGGCGTAGAGCTTGGCCAGCTCGTCATCCGACTTGAAGGTGCCGTCTTCGTTGGCCGCTTTGCTCCACGGGACGTTGATGGCGCCGGGGACATGTCCGGGACGCTGGCTCTGTTCCTGCGGCAGGTGCGCGGGAGCCAGGATCTTGCCGGAGAACTCATCGGGCGAACGCACGTCCACCAGGTTCTTGGCACCGATGGCGGCGATCACCTCGTCGCGGAAGGCGCGGATAGCGTTGTCCGGTGCGGCAGCCTGGTAGGACGTTGCGGGCCGCGACACGGTGTCGGTGGACAGCGAGCGGCCGTCCAGCTCCCACTTCTTGCGGCCACCGTCGAGCAGCTTCACGTCAGCGTGCCCGTACAGCTTGAAGTACCAGTAGGCGTATGCGGCGAACCAGTTGTTGTTGCCGCCGTACAAGACCACGGTGTCGTCGTTGCCAATGCCCTTGTCGGAGAGCAGCTTCGAGAACTGCTGCTGGTCAACGAAGTCACGCTTGACCGCGTCCTGCAGATCGGTTTTCCAGTCCAGCTTGACGGCGCCCTCGATGTGGCCGACGTCGTACGCGCTGGTGTCCTCGTCCACCTCCACGAACACCGTGTTGGGAGTGGAAAGGTTGTCTTGCGCCCATTGGGCGGAGACCAGTACGTCAGAGCGTGCCATGCAGGGTTCCTTCCGGGGGTAACTAAATGGGGTAACTAAATGGTTGTGCCGGGCTACTGAGCCGACGGTTGTGTGCGGCGAAAACGGTTAACGAGGGGGTACAACTGGCAACCCAGGCAGATGCCGAAGGCGGCGTTCAGGAAGGCGGCGCCCAATGCGAACGCCGTCGCGATCTGGCCGAGCAAGGTGACGCCCGTGGCGAACCCGATGGTTCCGACCGCAGCGAAGGTGAAGCCGAGCAGCTGGGCGAACTGCAGCGGCGGGATGGGCTCGCGTTCGGTCACCGGGCTAAGCCTGGGCTGGATCAGAGTCCGGAAGATCGTTCCGAAGGGGCCACGGTGCGGCCCCAGCAGCGCGCCGATCGCGAACACCGCTGCTTGAAGTCCCAGGATCACTGCCGCTGCCGCCGGCGATACGGCGGACACCGCGAGGGTGATGATGAGAACTGTGGTGGTGACCCAGGCGACAAAGCGGGGACCGCGGACGTCAACCTGACTGATTACGGGCGGTGTGTTGGCAGTGGTCATGGTTTGTTGTGCTCCTCAGGGTGGCGGATATGGCTACACCAGGTACGGCACACACTCAGTGGGGTGGGAGGTGCCGCTATCAGCAGCAACAACAGCAGCAGCCCGCGACGCGGCACAGATCGACGGCGCGTCGTTTGGTGAGCATCGGCTCAAGGCGGGCTAGCACGGCGACGAGTTTACCCCGGCTGCGCCATGCCCTGCAGGGCAGTGCGCAGGTCGGCGGCCTTGGGCACTCCGGAAACTCGATACGCCTGCCGTCCGGTGGCATCGAAGATGAAGGTTGTCGGCAGTGACAGCACCGAGAGGGCCCGCGCGGCGTCGGGGTTTGCATCGATGTCGACCTCTACATGGGCCACCTCGGGCTGGTCAGCAGATACCTGGTCTACGACTCGGCGGACCGACGCACACGGACCACACCACACCGCACTGAAATGCACAATTGTCGGTCCGGTCGCGGAGAGCTCGATGCCGGGAGGGGCGTGGACCTCGTCCGCCCCGCCTGGCCCTTCGCGCAACTTGCCGGCCTTGCTCTTGATGGCGACCGCGATGAGGCTCGAGGCCAGCAGTGCGACCGCGATCACGATGACCGCGGTCACAAAGGGCGATGAGCCGCTCTCCTCGAGAGCCGACAAACCTGATGTCATGACTGTTTGAACGCGTCCAGGGAGATCGTTACTCCCTTGGCGATACCTTCGATGATCACATCTGATCCACGTGCGCCGACCGTGGTTGGTTCGATGGCGAAGGGGAGCTTCTGCCGCGGGACCACCTTGGTGAACGCGGCGAAGACGTCGGCCTGCTGATCCTCGGGCACATCACGGTCGGCCGTGCCCGGGCCGGTCACCACGGACGTGGCGACGAACTGCAGATCTGTCTTGTCCGGTCCGCCGACGGAGACGTCGACGGAGACGGTCACCTTCTGGTGGAATTCTCCCGTCTTCGGCGTTCCCGTGAACAGCAGGCCGGTTCCCGTGGAGATTCCGGATTCGGTGGTGCCGCCGGTGGCGTCGTTCTGTTCCTTCGGAGGGGGTTCGACGGCAAGGTCGTTGACTCCCATGAATCGCCCCAGGTGGTTGGAGTCGATGATGATTCGGCTTTCCACCCTGTCCACGCGCAATGGCGAGTCCGGATGGATCAGCCAGGACGCCTTGGATATGTCGATGCCGTGCAAGGTGCCTTCCAGCGTTGCCTTGCCCGTCTCCGCGTGGTCCACCCCGTGCGCCTTGATCTCGACTTCCTTGTATCTGTGCGCCAGAGCCTGGGGAATGAACGGGAAAACCAGGATTGCCACGGACGGATCGGAGCTCAGGTTTGCCTCGGCGCGCAGGGTCCGGGACAGCCGGTATTCGGCGTAGATCGCACATCCGAAATCGGTGCCGGTGACCGCGATTGCCAGTGCACATACCGCCGCAATGGTGGCGATCAGGGGTTTGCGCATCTGCACATTCTCGCGTACTACTGCGCGTCCGCCGCTCTCGGCCGGGCTTACCAGCAGGTGGCGGGGTACATTATGGAACACCTGGAGACCGAAGCACCCGGGTGTTGGAGGGCTCGTTGGACCTGTTGCTGCTGACCGCTGACCCGAATCCCGATGCGGTGCTGCCTTCTCTATCGCTGCTCGCCCATACCGTGCGACCGGTGCCCAGCGAGGTGTCGTCGCTGCTGGAGGCGGGCTCTGCCGATGTGGCGATCGTCGATGCGCGCACCGATCTGGCTTCCGCGCGTGGACTGTGCCGACTGCTGGGAGCTGCCGGATCTTCGGTCCCGGTGGTCGCCGTGGTCAACGAGGGCAGCCTGGTGGCGGTCAACGTCGACTGGGGGCTGGACGACATCCTGCTACCCGGAACGGGCCCCGCCGAGATCGACGCACGGCTGCGTCTGCTGGTGGGGCGCCGTGCGGGCGCGGTCAACGTGGAGAACGCCAGCAAGGTCGTGCTCGGTGAACTGGTCATCGACGAGGGCACCTATACCGCGCGGCTGCGCGGTCGCCCGCTTGACCTCACCTACAAGGAGTTCGAGCTGCTCAAGTATTTGGCGCAGCACGCCGGCCGGGTGTTCACCAGGGCTCAGCTGCTCCAAGAGGTATGGGGATACGACTTCTTCGGCGGCACCCGCACCGTGGACGTTCACGTGCGGCGGCTGCGCGCGAAGCTGGGCGGCGAATACGAATCGCTCATCGGCACCGTGCGCAACGTCGGTTACAAGGCGGTCCGGCCGCCGCGGGCGAAGAGCGACTCCGGCACATCCGAGAGTGCGGGCGCCGTGGCTCCTGACGTCGATGACGATGTGGACCCCGGCGACATCCACGAAGACATCGCCGATGAAGACGTCACCGATGAAGACGCCATCGCCGAACCAGGGGCACGCAACGCCGGCTGAATCACGACTAGCGTGACGGTATGACCGAATGGGTCCGGCTTCTCGATGATCAGCGTCAATTACAGATACGCGAGTTGATCGTCGGGGCCACCCGCGCCGACGGTATCGCTCCGGTGGGGGAGCAGGTATTGCGTGAGTTGCGCGGAACCGGCGCCAAGCACCTGATCGCCGAGGATGGGGACGACGTGGTGGCATACCTCAACCTGGTGTTGCCGGATGACAGTGCCACCGACGGGGATGCTCGCGAGAATGCCACGGCGATGGCCGAATTGGTGGTCGCGCCGGCGGTGCGCCGCCGCGGAATCGGTTCGGCGATGATTCGGCAAGCCCTCGGCGAGGGCGGCGAAGGCACCCGCATATGGGCTCACGGCGACCTGCCGGAGGCCAGGGCGCTGGCGGCCAAGCTGGGGCTGGTTGCGTTGCGGCGGCTCCATCAGATGCGTCGCCCCCTGGCCGATCTGCCTGCCGTCTCGGCCGACCCCAGTGTGGTGATAACGAATTATACTGGTCCGCAAGCTGATTCGGATCTGCTTCGCGTCAACAACGCTGCGTTCGCTTGGCATCCGGAACAGGGGGGCTGGACGCAGGACGATCTGTCCGGCCGGTTCGCCGAACCTTGGTTCGATCCACGTGGGCTGTTCCTCGCGCATGATGTGCAGACTGGCGAACTTCTCGGATTCCACTGGACCAAAAGGCATTTGGATAAGGCGGGAGTAGGCGAGGTGTATGTGGTGGGCATCGCCCCTGCCGCCCAAGGCCGGGGATTGGGGCACCTCCTGACGTTGGTGGGGCTGCACCACCTGGCCGATACCGGTTTGGACACCGTGTTGCTGTACGTCGAGTCGGACAACGGCGCGGCCCTGCGGACATATGAGCGGTTGGGATTCCGGATTTCTCTCACCGATGCCGCCTACGGTCGGGCCTGATGGGCGTTTACCTGCGATAACGACCGGACTGTCAAGTCTGTGAGTTCACTTTCCGTTTACCTGCGGTCGGGTGCCCGTCCATCGACTGCCTTTAGTTTCCGGGGTGCGCGTAGAAGATCCATTCCCGTCACCTGTCTTCCGACCACTCATGCGAGAAAGCGAGAGCCGTGAACCTCAAGGCCGTGAATCTTAAAAGCACCGGCACCACGATCTTCGCGGCGGCTGCCGCGGTCGCTCTGACCGCCGGCCTCGCCGCCTGCGGTAGCGACAACAACACGGGGGCCTCCTCCTCCAGTGCGTCCGGCGCTGCTTCCGGCTCGGGCGACTGTGCAGGCAAGGCCAAGCTGAGCGCCGAGGGCTCGTCGGCCCAGAAGAACGCCTTCGACATCTTCGCCAACGAGTATTCGACCGCGTGCTCCGGAAAGTCGATCAACTACAACCCCACTGGCTCGGGCAAGGGACGCGACAACTTCATCGCCGGACAGGTCGACATCGGCGGCTCCGACTCGGCGCTGTCCGAGGAAGAAGCAGGCAAGGCCAAGGAGCGCTGCGCGGGCAACGAGGCATGGAATCTGCCCGTGGTCTTCGGGCCGATTGCGTTGGCGTACAACATTCCCGGTGTTGACAAGCTGGTCCTCAACGCGGACGCTGCGGCCAAGATCTTCACCGGGGCCATCACCACCTGGAACGACCCGGCCATCGCCGCGCTCAACCCGGGCGCCACGCTGCCGGACACCAAGGTCACCCCGGTGTACCGCAAGGACAAGTCCGGCACCAGTGAGAACTTTGGCAAGTACCTGACCACCGCAGCCCCGGAGAGCTGGACCAAGGGCAGCAGCGGCAGCTGGGAGGGCGGCGCCGGTGAGAGCGCCGAGAAGTCCTCGGGTGTGGCAGAGAAGGTCAAGGCTCTGCCCGGTGCCATCACCTACGTGGAGAAGGGCTACGCCGACGACCTCAAGATGCCGTATGCCCAGATCGACAGTGGCGCTGGCGCGGTTGCGCTGACCCCGGAGACCGCCGCCGCCTCGGTGGAGACCGCCAAGTTCGCCGGCGAGGGTAACGACCTCAAGCTGGACCTGGCCTCGATCTACGGCACCAAGACCGCCGGTGCCTACCCGATCGTGCTGGCCACCTACGAGATCGTCTGCTCCAAGGGTTACAAGGACGCCGAAGTGGCCGCCGCGGTGAAGTCGTTCCTGACGGTCGCGGTGAACCAGGGACAGAAGGGTCTGGCCGATGTCGGCTACGCCCCGCTGCCCACGCAGTTCAAGTCTCGTCTGGAGACGGCCATCAAGGCCCTCGCCTAGCAGCTGATTCGTCCCCACCCGGTGAGCTCGGGTGACCCGGGTGGGGACGTACCATCAACGACATAGACAGCGAGTTCAATGAGCAGCCAGACCAGCGGGATCGATCCCGTGGGGGTAGCCCGTCCGGCGGATCTTGACGGATCGGTCTTCGAGGAGAAGTCACAACCCATGAGCGACGAGGGCGACCATCAGCTACCCGCTACGTCCACCAAGACGGTCAGCCGTCCGGGCGACCGTATCTTCTCCGGACTCGCGACGGGGTCGGGTGTGTTCGTTGTCGCGCTCATCGGGCTGGTGGCCGTATTCCTGATCCTGCGCGCTGTTCCGGCGCTGAACAACAATGACGCGAACTTCTTCCTCTACAACGGTTCGTGGCGCACCGACGACACGTCGCACATGCAATTCGGCGTTCTCGATCTGTTCCAGGTCACCGTTTTCGTCTCGGTCTTCGCGCTCCTGCTCGCCATGCCGGTTGCTCTTGGTATCGCGATTTACCTCACCGAGTACGCACCGGCGCGGGTTCGTGGGCCACTGGCTTACGTCATTGACCTGCTGGCCGCGGTGCCGTCCATCGTCTACGGCCTGTGGGGCATCTATGTACTGGCGCCGGCCATCTCGCCGGTTGCCCTGTGGCTCAACAGAAACCTCGGTTTCATACCACTTTTTGCCGACAGCCCCGTAAACATCGGAGGCGGCGGCAACCTGTTTACCGGCGGCATTGTGCTGGCGGTGATGATCCTGCCGATCATCGCGGCTGTCACCCGAGAGGTCTTCATTCAGACTCCGAAGGGCCAGATCGAGGCCGCGCTCGCGTTGGGTGCCACCAAATGGGAAGTGGTGCGCACCACCATCATTCCGTTCGGAACTTCTGGGTATATCAGTGGTTCCATGTTGGGGCTCGGCCGCGCACTGGGCGAGACCATCGCGCTGATGTTGATCTTGTCGGGTACCTCGGTGGCGTTCGGCTGGTCACTCTTCGACAGTGGGAGCACCTTTGCGACCCATATTGCTTCCAACGCATCGGAATTCAATAACGAGCTGGAGGCCGGAGCCTACATTGCGGCCGGGCTGGTGCTCTTTGTGCTGACATTCCTGGTGAACTCGATGGCGCGTGCCGTCGTCGGCGGAAAGGGCCGGGCATGACCGCGACTCTTGACAGGCCCGTGAAGGAACCTGCCTTCCATCCGCTCTCAGGTAGGCGCAACGCCACCAACGCCCTTGCCACGGTGCTGGTCTCGGCCGCAGTGCTGGTCGCCCTGATTCCGCTGGTATGGGTGCTGTACACCGTGTTCGATCGCGGATTCAGTGCCATCCTCAGTGAGGACTGGTGGTTCAGATCGCAGAACATGATGACCAACCGGATTGCGGGCGGCGGCGCCTATCACGCCATCGTCGGCACGCTGTTCCAAGGCTTGTTCTGCGCGATCATCTCGGTGCCCATCGGTATCTTCGTGGCCATCTACCTCGTCGAGTACGGTGCCAATTCCCGGCTGGCCAAGCTCACCACCTTCATGGTCGACATCCTGACCGGCGTGCCGTCCATTGTCGCCGCGCTCTTCATCTATGCCCTGTGGGTGGCCACACTCGGGCTGCCGAGGTCGGGCCTCGCGGTATCGCTTGCTTTGGTGCTGTTGATGATTCCGGTGGTGGTGCGTTCCTCGGAGGAAATGCTCAAGATCGTCCCGAACGATCTGCGCGAGGCCTCTTTTGCGCTGGGCGTGCCCAAGTGGAAAACCATCGCGCGCATCGTGCTGCCCACCGCACTCTCTGGTGTGGTGACCGGCGTGATGCTGGCGCTGGCCCGTGTCATGGGCGAAACCGCACCGCTGCTGGTGCTCGTCGGCTACAGCAAGCTGATCAACTACGACATGTTCGGCGGGGAGATGGCGTCGTTGCCGGGCATGATGCTGGACCAGCGCAGCGGTTCTGTGGTGGGGCTCGCCGAGTCCCGCCTGTGGGGCGCCGCCCTCACCCTCATTTTGTTGGTTGCGATTCTCAACGTAATCGCCAAGCTCATTTCGCGTTTCTTCGCACCGAAAAAGGTCTAGGAAGGTACTCATGGCCAAGCGCCTCGATCTCAAGGACGTCAACATCTTTTACGGCAAGTTCCACGCCGTTCAGGATGTCGCGCTGTCGGTTCCACCACGCAGCGTGACGGCCTTCATCGGACCGTCGGGTTGCGGTAAGTCGACCGTGTTGCGCACCCTCAACCGGATGCATGAGGTGACGCCCGGCGCCCGTGTCGAGGGTTCGGTGCTGCTCGACGGCGCCGACATCTACGGTGCCGGGGTAGACCCGGTGTCGGTGCGTAAGACCATCGGCATGGTGTTCCAGCGGCCAAACCCATTTCCCACCATGTCGATTCGCGACAATGTGGTGGCCGGCCTGCGGTTGCAGGGTGTGCGTAGCAAGAAGACCCTTGACGAGGTCGCCGAGCGCTCGCTGCAGGGTGCCAACCTGTGGAACGAGGTCAAGGACCGTCTCGACCGGCCGGGCGGCGGGCTCTCCGGCGGACAGCAGCAGCGTCTGTGCATCGCCAGAGCCATCGCGGTGCAGCCGGACGTGCTGCTCATGGACGAGCCGTGCTCGGCCTTGGACCCCATCTCCACGCTGGCTATCGAGGATTTGATCTCCGAGCTCAAGCAGGAGTTCACCATCGTCATCGTCACGCACAACATGCAGCAGGCCGCGCGCGTCAGCGATCAGACCGCGTTCTTCAATCTGGAGGCCGCCGGTAAGCCGGGCATGCTGGTGGAGATCGACGACACGGAGAGAATCTTCTCCAACCCCAGCCAGAAGGCCACCGAGGACTACATATCCGGCCGCTTCGGCTGATCCAGATCTCAAGATTGCCGCCGAGTCTGCGTCTCACGACGGTTTTGTCCGGTAAAACGTCGTGAGACGCAGACTCGGCGGAATACCTCGGGTCGCGCAGCTGTATTAGTCGGCATGACAAAGGCAGTGCAGTTCGACCAGTACGGCGATATCGACGTCCTGCAGGTGCGTGACGTGCCACGTCCGTCCCCGGGGCCCGGCGAGGTGCTGGTGCAGGTGCGTGCCGCCGGGATCAACCCCGGCGAGGCGAAGATCCGCACCGGGGTGCTGCACGACAGGTTCCCCGCGGCCTTCCCCTCCGGGCAGGGCAGCGACCTGGCCGGAGTGGTGGTGGAGGTGGGCCACAGCGTGGCTCGTTTTGCGCCAGGGGACGAGGTGTTCGGCTATACCGATGATCGGGCCAGTCACGCGGAGTTCGTCGTCGTTCCGGCCAGCCAGCTAGTCACCAAGCCTGAGAGTCTGTCATGGGAGGTGGCGGGCAGCCTCTTCGTCGCGGGTACCACCGCATACGCCGCGGTCGGCTCGGTTGATTTGGCTCCGGGCGATGTGGTCGCCGTCTCGGGCGCGGCGGGGGGAGTGGGCACCGTCGCCGTACAGCTCGCCAAGGCCGCTGGTGCGACCGTGATCGGCATCGCAGGACAGGGCAACGACGAGTGGCTCACCGCGCATGGCGTCATCCCGGTCAACTACGGTGACGGATTGGCAGACCGCATCAAGGCAGCAGCGCCCGACGGGCGGGTTGACGCCTTCCTCGATCTCTTCGGCGGAGGCTACGTGGAGCTGGCGCTCAATGAGCTTGGAGTGGAGCTGCGGCGAATCGACACCATCATCGACTTCGCGGCGATCGAGCGATACGGCGTGCAAAGTGTGGGAAACGCCGAAGGCGCCTCGGCGCAGGTGCTCGCCGAGCTGGCCGCACTAATTGTCGACGGTAAGTTGGAAGTGCCTGTGGCTGAGGTGTTTCCGCTAAGCAATGTGCGAGAGGCGTTCGAGCTGCTCGAACAGCAGCACACCCGCGGAAAGATCGTTCTGGTGCCGTAGCCGCTCAGAGCGGCGTCAAGTGGTCCTGGCCTTGCCCCTCCGGCGGCAGAGTGCCGGTCACCTGGAAGATGACCCGCCGGGCGACCTCCACCGCGTGATCTGCGAAGCGCTCGTAGAAGCGGCCCAGCAGCGTCACGTCGACGGCAGCGGCCACTCCGTGCTTCCATTCGCGGTCCATCAGCACGGTGAACAGATGCCGGTGCAGATCGTCCATCGCATCGTCTTCTTCGTTGATGCGGGCGGCCTTCTCCGGATCGCGGGTCAGCAGCACCTCCTGCGCGCTGTTGCCCAGATCGACTGCGACACGGCCCATCTCGGCGAAGTATCCGTTGACCTCTTCGGGTAGCGCGTGCTGTGGATGACGGCGGCGGGCGATCTTGGCGACGTGCAGAGCCAGGGCGCCCATCCGGTCCACGTCCGCGACAATCTGGATGCTGCTGACGACCTCGCGCAGGTCGCCGGCCACCGGAGCCTGCAGCGCCAGGATGGCGAAAGCGTTCTCTTCGGCGGCAGCGCTCATCGCGGTGATCTGCTCGTGGTCCGTGATGACCTGCTCGGCAAGGACGAGATCGGCCTGTAGCAATGCGCGGGTGGCCCGCTCCATAGCGGCTCCGGCCAACCCACACATCTCCCCCAGCTGTGCCGATAATGAGGACAGCTGCTCCTGAAACGCGGTACGCATGGATCAAGCCTACGGACCCGCCGTCGTCGAGTCATGGCCCTGGCGTGAACGGCGAGTGAATGCCGCCACAGGTTCCGTCGACAAAACTGCGTTCAGTGTCTAAACAGACGGACTATCCGCAGGTAGCGTCGCCGGCGTTGACCACCGTCAGGTCCATCGGAAGTTCTGCGGGTGCCATCGAACCCGACGACAGCTGTAACGGCACCGTCGATCCGGCAACGGGTGGGGCCTGCAAGTTGGCGGTGGACGCGTAGTCACTGCCGAGGACCACGCGCACGGAGGTTTGGGCTCCGGTGATCCGCTGGAGCTTGGCTCCGCCGAAGGAGGCGGCAACCGTCGCGGCCTGCTGCTCGTGCCCCGGTGAGAAGAAAACCGTGGTGGTGGCCAGGGCGGACGGATAGTCGTCGGTGGTGGTGATGGCGAATCCGTACTGGGACAGCTGACTGGCCGCCGATGCCGCCAGGCCTGTTTGGCCCGTGCTGTTGGACACATGCACGTTGATCTCGCTGGGCTCGGTGGTGACTAGGTCGATCTGCTCAGTCGGCGTAGCGGCGGGAGCTGGTGTGGCAGTAGACGTTTCGCCGAGTTCGGTCGCCGCGCCATGCTCACTGGATGCCAAGGTGGTGTCCTGGGTGGTCGTGCCCGGCATGGGGACGCGGGTGCCGTCGGGCTGTAGCTCGCCGGGCAACGGATCGTCATTGATGATGGCGTCGAAGATCTTTCGGATATCCGTGGTGCGTGGCGTCTCGTTGCCCTCGGAGTCGGTGCCGTCGGTCGGCACCGTGAGGAAGGTGATCCGGCCGGCCTTCACGTCCTGCAGTGATTGACCAAGATCCACAAGGTCTTTGGTCCTGATGTTGTCGACGTAGGAGTCGTCGATGAAGGTGTTCACCACGTTGTTGAGCTTGCTCAACGAGAAGAAGGTGTTGTGCGAGATCATCGATCGCAGCAGGGATGACAGGAACAACTGCTGCCGCTTGATGCGCCCGTAGTCACCGTTGTATTCGGTGGTGACCTGACGCGCACGCACGTACTGCAGGGCCGTGTGCCCGTCAATTGTTTGGCGCCCAGCGTTTTCCAGCACTGTGCCCAGCTCGTAGTCCTCGATCGGCGTGGGCGTGCACACCTCGACGCCACCCAGCGCATCGACCATCTTGGAGAACCCCGCGAAGTCCACTCCGAGGAAGCGGTTGATGTTCAATCCCGACATCTTCTGGATGACCTTGACCAAACACTTGGGGCCGCCAAATGCGAACGCGGAGTTGAGTTTGGTTTCGGTGTAGGCCTTATCGGGTCCGTAGGAACGGGTGTCCTCGTTCCAGACCTCGCACAGTGTCGGCTGGATCGCCAGATCGCGCGGGAATGACACGACCGCGACGCGCTTACGGTTCGCCGGGATGTTGACCAACATCATGGTGTCCGAGCGCGTGCCTTCGGCATCGGAGGTGTCTCCGGCGCCCATGTTGCTATTGGCACCCGCCCGGGTGTCGACGCCGATGATGAGGAAGTTCTCGTCGCCGTACTGCGCGTTGGGATCGCGGATGTCGTGGGAGTTGGGGTCCAGCGCCTCGACGCGGTTGAGCCTGTTGTTCTTGACATTGCTCCACTGCCACGCGCCGCCGGTCAGGGCGAGGGAGCACACCGCGACAACCGCGGCGACGGAGCGTCCGAGGTAGATGGGCCGCCGCGAGGGCTTGGACTCAGGTTCCTGGACAAAGGCTTCTGGATTTCCCACGCGGATAGGGATGGCGCGGGTGTCGATGTTGTCGTCCAGATTCGATGCCCGTATGCGGCGCGCGGCGGCCTTGTCGTAGAGGGGCGCGTCATCGGGGTAGTCGACAAAGCCCGCATTCTCATCGGCAGGCTCGGCGGAACGGTGATCGAGGTTGGGTGCATCCTGTTGCACCTGCGGGAGGACGTCGGTGTGGCTGTCATCGGCGAGCGACGCGGGAGCGGGCTCCTCTGCGCGGCCCTCGGGCTCCGAGCGGGCATGCCGCCGCGATCGTCGTCCGCCCCCGGCGCCCTCGCGGGCCAGGAGGTCGGCCACCGACAGTGAGTGTGAACCGGTCTCGTGTGCCGACGGCGCGAGTGTTTCCGGGGCCCGGCCCGGCTTCGATCCGTTGGGAGCCTTTTTAGGCGGTCGAGCGGCTGGCCTCGGCACAGGTGGCGGCGCCGGTACTGAGGGCTCGGCGCGCTGCGTCTCGCGCACCGTGCGTGCGGTCTCTAACCGCCGGGTCCACTCGTCATCGGTGGGGTCGGGCAGCGAGTGATTCAGCGCCGGTGGCGGTGTCCACGGTGTGTTGGATCGGTCCGGCGCCACGTCAATGTCAGGATGACTGCCAACGGGTTCGATCGCGCGTTCCCATGGGGCCGCGCCGTACGCGCGCGGTTGGGCAGGAGTGGCGTTGGGGCCATCACCCATGTTCAACCTCGCTTAAAACGTCTGGACAGTTGCAAGTTCACGGCACACCGGCAGCACATAACGCCGTGCTCGGGGCCCGGTCGTCGTCACATGCTACTGAGCATTGCCGCAGATCACCATGCCCAGTGACCGAGATGTGACCCCACGTCACCCGCCAGAGTGCATGACATCGGCGGCGGAGGGAACCGTGCAATCGTCGGGGTCGTTGAGCCAGCCATCGGGCAGCGACACCTTGCCCGGTGACCCCTGGCGCCCCCGCGGGCCGTTTCCGCCCTCAGGGAAGGGAGCGGCGGCGTCCAGCTGATTGAGCAGGGTGTCCAGCTCGGCGAGGGTGCTGACGAGTGCGAGCGCACGCCGGAGGTCTCCACCGGCCGGGAAGCCATGCAGATACCAAGCGATGTGCTTGCGCATATCGCGCAACGCCTTGTCCTCCCCGAAATGAGCGACGAGCAACACAGCGTGACGCCGCATAATCTCCGTGACCTGACCGAGATTCGGAGGCACTGGAATCGTCTGGCCGTTGAAAACGGCACTCAGTTCCGCGAAGAGCCAGGGCCTGCCGAGGCATCCGCGGCCGATGACGACGCCGTCACAGCCCGTCTGTTCCATCATGACGACCGCATCGGCGGCGTCGAAAATATCGCCGTTCCCGAGGACGGGGATGGTTGTCACGTGGTTCTTGAGCGCGGCTATCTGGTTCCAGTCGGCGGCGCCCGAGTAGCGCTGCGAGGCGGTGCGGGCATGTAACGCGACCGCTGCGGCCCCTTCCGCCTCGGCGATGGCGCCGGCGTCCAGGTGCGTGTGGTGGTCGTCGTCGATGCCGACGCGGAACTTGACCGTGACCGGAATGTCGGTGCCCTCGGTGGCGCGCACGGCGGCGGAGACGATCTGCGCGAAGAGCCGCCGCTTATAGGGAAGGGCTGCGCCCCCGCCATTTCGGGTGACCTTTGGGACCGGACAGCCGAAATTCATGTCTATGTGGTCGGCGAGATTCTCGTCGACCACCATCTTGGCGGCCCGATAGGTCGTTTCCGGATCGACCGAATAGAGCTGTAGAGACCGCGGCGATTCTTCCGGAGAGAAGGTCGTCATGTGCAGCGTGACGGGGTGCCGTTCGGCGAGGGCTCGCGCGGTCACCATCTCGCAGACGTACAGTCCGCTCACGGTGCCCGTGGTGGCCAGCTCCAGCTCCCGGCACAGCGTCCGGAACGCGACGTTGGTGACACCCGCCATCGGCGCGAGCACGACCGGGCTGGGCAATACCAAAGACCCGATCCGCAGTTCGCGGGATCGGGCCTTCGGGAGGTCGACGGATGCGGTCACAGTGCCAGTCGATTAGACACTGACGGCTTCCCTGGCCGCCTTGGCGGCGTTGCGCTCGGCGCGCTTGGCCTGGCGATCCAGGTACTTGGCCTTGACTTCCTCGAAATCGATGGAGGTCTTCTTGAGGTCGCCGACGATGCGATTCAGGTCCTCGCGGTACCACTCGCCCTCGCCGGTGATGTCGTCACGATCGAAGATGCGCCACTTGCGCAGCACCGGCAGCACCACCTCCTCGAGGTGGGATTGCGGGTCGTAGACGCCGCCGGTGGCGATGGTGACGGCATTGCGGCGGAATCCGGGGATCGTGTAGCCGGGCATCTTGAAGTTGTCGAGCACCCGATGGATGGACTTCACGGCCTGGTTGGGCGCGATCTGGAGACCGGCCTCGACCATGTTGCGGTAGAAGATCATGTGCAGGTTCTCGTCGGTCGAGATGCGCTTGAGCAGCTCGTCGGCGATCGGCTCGGCGCACGCCTTACCGGTATTGCGGTGCGAGACGCGAGTGGCCAGCTCCTGGAACGTCACATAAACCACGGAGTCGAACAGGCTCTGGGCGAAAAGCTCCTCACCGCCCTGGCGGTTCTGGCCAGGGGAGAAGCCGCGGGTCATCTGCTCCACGCGGAGCTTCTCCAACTCAACGGGGTCCACGGCGCGGGTGACCACGAGG
>NZ_JCALEF010000020.1:0-459 GCF_059813245.1 Mycobacterium sp. NGS15
TGGCCCGGCGCCGGATCGGCGATGCCGAACAGTTAGCGCCGCGGAAGGCGTTGACCGGGGAAGAGTTGGCGCCGCAGCTGCCGAATGTGGCCGCCGCCCTTGGCCGCGGCGAGGTCGGTGAGGAGCATGTGCGGATCATTCGGCAGTTCTTCGATCGGCTGCCGGTGGTGGTGGATGCACCGACCCGCCAGGCCGCCGAACAACAGCTGGCCGCGATGGCCGTTCAGTTTCGGCCCGAGGCGCTGCGGGCCGGGGCCGAGCAGATGATGGCGCTACTCAACCCCGATGGTGAGTTTTCCGAGGTGGATCGGGCCCGGCGCCGCGGTGTGACGATCGGGCAGCAAGGATTCGACGGCATGTCACCCATCAGCGGCCTGTTGGATCCGGAAACCCGCGCCTATCTGGATGCGGTGTTCGCCAAACTCGCCGCACCCGGCATGTGCAACCCCACCGACCAAA
>NZ_JCALEF010000021.1:0-444 GCF_059813245.1 Mycobacterium sp. NGS15
CGGACTCGCGACATTCCGATGCAGTCCAGCGCTACAACGCCGCCTTCTTTGCATGAACCGAGTTGCTTGCACGTCCCGAGGCAATTGACGTAGAGGACGCGACCGTGATTCGAGTCGGGTCGAGCGCTGAAAATTTCGGCGACAGTAGTCGCGTATACCCCGCTCTCTGCGGTGTCACGGGGGCAAGTTCTACAGACCAACACTGCCACGGGGGGTCCTCTCCACTGAGGTCGGCATCGACAAGCAGTTGATGTGTGACTGAGCACACATCAGGTTGAAGTGAATCGCAACAGCGCCGTACGGATGGCACTCATCCGAATTTCGTATTGGCCAACGTGACGGAGGTCGCCCTAGTTTTAGACATCGAAAGGGGTTGCCCTTGCGCGAACGCAGTTCGAGTCACCCGCAGCCCAAGTGGCCGACTCCTGCGGCAGCCAACACGGC
>NZ_JCALEF010000022.1:0-315 GCF_059813245.1 Mycobacterium sp. NGS15
GGCGAATCAGAAGGTGATCAATGATTTTGTGACGGCTATTGGTCAGTTGCCGGGTGTTCCGGCTGCGGTGTTGTCGTACTTGGCGGGTATTCCGTCGCAGACATTGCCGACGATTCCGTCGATTCCGGGGTTGACCAGTGCGGCGGCTTCGCCGACGGTGAAGACTGCGGCGCTGTCGGCTCCGACCGCTGCGGCTGCTGCGCCGGCGCCGAGTTTGTTTACGGCGATTCAGCCGGTGTTCACGGTGTTGGGTGGAGCGTTGACGCTGCCCTTCAACGTTCCGTTCTGGTACGCGACAGGGCAGTTGAATGCGGC
>NZ_JCALEF010000023.1:0-290 GCF_059813245.1 Mycobacterium sp. NGS15
TGTATTGCGTCGGGTGATGCGTGACATTTTGTCTCCGGTTGATGGGCGACAGTGTTTCGGCTGATGCTTGACAGTTGTTTCGGCTGATCCTTGACACTCCCTTGATGAGGGAGTTGAGCGTGGCCGAGCAGAGGTATCAGGCCGTGTTGGCCGTGATCAGCGATGGTTTGTCGATATCGCAGGTGGCATCGAAGTGTGGGGTGTCGCGTCAGACGTTGCATTCGTGGTTGGCCCGCTACGAGCAAGCGGGCCTGGAGGGGTTGATCGATCGGTCGCATCGGCCGGCGAGT
>NZ_JCALEF010000003.1:0-680680 GCF_059813245.1 Mycobacterium sp. NGS15
AGCTGCCGCGAGTGTGCTGTTGTCGAACTGGGCCACTGAGAGGAAGCGCGCGGGTACTCGTCCTGGATCTTCATCGGCTCTCCTCTCCGTGGGCACACGTGTCGCAACTGTTTCACGAGCATATGCGTGCAACGGCGTGCCGTTGGCGTTTAGATGCCTTCCGCTGAGGTGTGAGACCGAAACCGTTGCCGCGGTAACTAATTCCGTACTCCGCGGTGGTGTGAGCAGGGTCGGCCTGGCGCGAGTTCAGGCACGAGACGATGGTCAGCGAACTATCCGACGGTGCGTCGACATTGTGTCGGGCGTGTCCGAAATGGGTTGGTGGTCGGCATTCCGTGCAGCATCCGGTCTGGCTGTGAGCGGCTGATGCCGGCCAAGCCTGTTTACCCCGGCGCAGCTGAGCGATCAATCCCTGCAAAATATTGGCGACTTCTGCGCTCAGGACTTCGCCCGTAGGGGCCCGGCGGTATGTCCAGAGCTCCCGTGGCCAAAACGGGGTGGTCGTGTGTCCGGTGGATGAGCCATCGACGGGTGCGTGGTGGGAAGTGTCAGAGAGGGCGTCACGCGGAGAGCGGCATGTAGCGGGCCAGCGGCAGGCTCCTTGCCTGGGTCTTGAGGGCAACATGCAGTTTGGCGCCCTAATGTGAGGCAGGATGCTCAGTGGTCGCCGAGAGCTGGTAACGGAAATTGGTAGCCAGTTGCAATATTGTGAATGCAACGTCAGCGTGTGTACCTGCGATATTGCTTATATTGCACACTGGACCTGCGTAGGTTACGGTTGCCGCGAGCTTGTCGCTGATATAGACATGGGGGGCGCGGCGTTGAATGCTGTGAAACGGACACGCAAGGCTTGTGGGGGTAACCAGCCGGGGCGTGGTGCTGTGCGGAGTAATCGTGTAACCGCGGCGGCAGCGGCGATGTCACTGATGAGTGTCCCGGGGATAGCGCATGCCGATCCGCAGGCGATGCCAGACCAGTACCAGCAGTTCGTCACCGATGATGGCTGGACTGTGGGGCTGACTATGACCGATGAGGTCATCGATCACATCGACAATATTGCCGGTGCCAGCAACAGCTGGCAGGCCCGGGTGTCGTATCGGGCCGAGGCCACGATCACCGGTCAGGGCAGCGCCGTGATCCAGGATGCTCAGTTGGAGACGGGGTATTTCGTGGGTTGCCGTACTGATTCTTCGTCGGGGGTGGAGTTGGGCGGTGACCTCGGTTTGACGCTATCGCAACAGGTTAACGGTCAGGTGTATGGCGGCGGTTACGGCCAGGGCAGCCAAAGTGGCGGCGGCGGTGGCGGTTTCGGCGGGGGATCGGTCGGGGGCTCCTTGGGTGCCCAGGAGCACATCGGCGGCTACATGCGGGTGTTGCTAAAGCCGGGCGGGTTGGCGCAGCTGCCGATGGACCGGATCAACTTCCGGAACATGAAGGCGGTTTCGCGGGTGCGCACCCAGAACGTTGAGGCTGACGGCTGCGGCGGCCAGGTCAAAATCCAGTCGTTTGCCACGTTCCGGATCCGCACTGAGAACGGCAATGACACCCAAACCATCTACGGCGAACCCAAGGACCTGTAGATGACTGTGTGGGTGAGGAGGAGTCGGAGCTCTGGGGCGGGCTGGCGCACAGCTGTCATCGCAATTGTCGGTGTTTTGACGGTTCTTGCGGTGGTCAGGTTCGATGTTGCGCGGGCCTCGGCGGATCCTGGGGTGCCGCCGCCGAAGCCGATCCCGTATCCGGTGGCTCAGCCCGAGGATATGCCTCGTGTGCAGAACATTGGTGGGGCGCAAGCGAAAACGAACACCCCGTTGGGGCTTGGGCCGGGTGTGGGGCCGCCGTTGGCGGCGGCTCGGGAACGCTCCAATGCCACTATCTCTCCGTCCGCCACGGATGGCACGGTGCTGCCGACCGCGATCGCAGGCAAGACAGTCACGCTGCATCTTCCACATGAGCGTGAGCTGTCGGCGGCCGCCTGGGGTGAGGGTGGAAACGCGACGTTCACCTCTCGTGACACCGATTACCGGATCACCCCGTTCGCCGGGGGGGTGCGGATGTGAACATCATGCGACGCACCATTTTCGCCCCGGAGGATTTCACGTTCGGGCTACGCGTTCCCGAAGGCACCCACGTGCGCCAAGGCGCCAACACGGTCCTAGTTGAAAGCGACGCTACCCCAGGGCATCCCGCCACCACCATTGCCACCGTGAGCGTTCCGGTCGCCCGAGACGCGAAGGGCAACCCGGTGCAGATCACGCCGATGATCCACGGCGACTACGTCTATCAGCAATCCAACCTGCGCCTGGAAATGGGCCCAGCCGACATCTTCGCTTTCCCGATCACCATCACCCTGTCCTACCGGGCCTCGTCGGTCCCAGCCACCGGGGCCCTGGCCAGCGACTGGGACGGGCTGCCGGAGGGTGGCGGTGCTCCAGAAGCGGTCAAGGCGGCGCAAATCATCGCCCCACCGACCGATTACATTGCAGATCCGGCAGGGGCGATGCGGCCGGCGAACGTGGATGCCACGCTCTATGCGCAGCGACACGCCAACACCTGTCTGTCGGGGCCCAATGAGTACCGCTCCGAAGACGGCCGTACCGCAAGCTTTTTGGGTTCGTGCCAACGCCAAGCCATGTGCTTGGACGTCAGTCCGGCACTACACAGCGCGAATACATGCAAAAACCAGGCGTTCGCCAACATGTCCGCCCAATGCACCGCCACCTTCGGACAGACCGGCGATCAATACGACGCCTGCCTGAGCGTGGCCAACGGCCATGCTGCCTGGTCTAAAGAGAATCTCTTGACGGACCCACTCTGCCAACCCGCCACCGCAGGCACCGACACCTCCCGGCTGCCATCCAACAACAACCGCTACTGCCGCGCATGACCTTGAAGAGAAAAGGCGACCGCTGATGACACCGATGAAGGCGCATAAAACGTCTGTACCCGTGGGCATCCGGCGCAGCCTGGCGGCCGTCGCGCTCACCGCTGTGGCCATGGCGGGCTGGCACATCACCGACCAGTCGACAGGGATCGGTGCCATCAACCTGATACCGGGTGCCACCGCGGACCCCACAGGCCCGCCCGGACCCACCGGGGGCATGGAAAGCGGCGGAGGCTCGCAATTCCAGCCCCCCGGGATGCCCAACTCCATGCCCGACTACCAGGGTGGTAACCAGCCACCACTGAACCAGGACAACGGGATAAGCATCTACAACTCGGGTGCCCCGCAAGCCGGACAGCAACCCGGCCAGCAAGGCGCACAACAGCCGGGCAATCAACAGCCACAGCACGGCACCCAGCCCCCCGACTACCAAACCGCCACCCCCTACACCCAAGGGCCCGGCCAGGCCAACCCCGATTACCAAGCCCCGCAACAGAACTCGCCACAACAAGGCTCGCAGCAGCAGCCGCAGCAACAGCAGCAGGCCGATCAGCAGCAACAGCAGTCTGATCAGCAACAGAAACAGCAGGACCAAGACAGCCAGGATTCTGAGCAGCGGCGCCAGCAGTGCGATGAAGTTGCACAGCATTACCAAATCGCGGAGACGGTGTGGACCCCCGGTGCTGGTGGGGGCGCTCGTGTTGGCGGGCAGCTGGTTCCGGGCCGGGAAGGCCCCGGCGAGGACGGCTGCAACTGCTCAAATCCGCGCAACAACCAGAAGCAGTCCAACGACGAGGAATCCCAGAAGTGCAAGGGACAGCCCGTCAATGTGCCAGATGGCCAGGCTGCCTCGGCGATTGCATCAGGCCCTAACGATGCTGATACGGCGCTGCGCTCGCAGATGGCAGAGCAGAAGAAGTGGCTGGAGAGCCGCCGAAACGAGATTAATGACAGCTTCTTGCGCCGCAATATCGGCAACCGCGGCGAGCTCTCCAACATCAATGACCGTCTCAATGAGATCAAGTCGATTGAGAACGCGTTAGCCCAGTCGCCGAGTACTTATCTGGTGGATTTCAACGGCCCGGGCACACCGACCACCGGCCGGGGAATGTGGGATACCAGTGAGCGGATTCTGGCAGCGATCTCGGTAGGCAATCCCGCGGTGGCCGATCACGTGTCGGTGACGGTGCCCGGAATCACCAGCTGGACATCCTCGTCGCTGTCGAGCATGGTTCCTGAGGCGTACAACCTCGCAGTGGAAGGCGGCAAGCAACTGCAGCTGTCCGGCCACGGCGGCGAGACGGTGGCCGCGATCGCGTGGATCGGCTACGACGCGCCGGGCATCGACCTGGGGGCCGCCACCCCGGGTAAGGCCGCAAAGGGGGCACAGAACCTGAAGTTGTTCCTATCCATGATGCAGGCGACCAACCCGAACCAGACGGTGGCCCTCTTCGGTCATTCGTACGGTTCTCTGCTGAGCTCGTATGCCCTCAAGAACGGCGCATCGGAGTACGTCGACTACGCAGTGCTCTATGGCTCGCCGGGTCTGGCCGCGGGCACACCCGGTGGGCTGGGGATGAGTCCCGATCGGGTGTTCGCGATGCTGGCCGAGAATGATCTGATCGGCGGTATCAACCCGTTGTGGCCCAGCCCCTATAAGGGGAATTTCAAGCAATTGCTCGCTGACCAGGGAGGCTGCAGCCCGCTAGATAACCAGTTCCGCGAACGCGCCTACGGACATTCGGAATATCCCCGTAAAGGCTCGAATAATGAGCTGCGCATGTCGGGATACAACTTGGCTACCGTGCTCATCAACCAGCCAGGGCTGGCGATACCTGGAAAGACTGGCACGGTCACCAAGGAAATGAAGTGAGGTTCCAGGTGCGAAAGTATCGCGATAACGTCCACGCAGGAGGATCTGTGTATGCCATGTCCAGACGTTCACGTTCACGTTCGCGCTGGGGTGCCGGGGCTGCGGCACTGCTGGCCGCGGTCCTGGTCATGAGCGGTTGCGGCGGCGGCTCGAGTAAGGGTCCGATGAGTGCTGAGCGCCTCCAGGAGGAAATCGCCAAGCTCGCCCCGAAAGGCTCCTCGGAAGAGGGATATGCCGCTGCCGAAGCCGCCATCGCTGAGATGGCCGACCAGATCGCTGCCCTGGTGCCCGGTCTGACCTGGAAATGGCACGATGACGGGCTCCATTGGCTCAGCTGCCTCCAAGACACCCGGTACGAGACACTCGCTGAGGAATCGGTGCTGGCGGTCACCCGTAATACACGGTCTGCACTGTTCAGCGGCCCGATCCCCGAGGATGTGTGGCCAACTGCCGTCAAGATCGTCGAGGACAAAGCACGCGGTTTCGGAATCACGCAGTGGGCGGGGAATACCGATGTGGCGCAAAACCACGACATCGTCATCCACGACAACGACTACAACCCGGACCCCAACAACCAATGGACGAATAGCTTCGAAATTGGTACCCGCGTCGTAGCGAGGCTGGGAGGATCGGTGGGTTGTCGGCTATGGCAGAAGACTCTGGACCGCTACCAGTCCGAACATGGCAAGCCCCCCGCCGGCAGCACCCGGTAAGGCCCAGAACATGACTGACGATATGAACAACGCTGAACCCGACCTTCCTGACAGCGGCGACACACCGAAGATCGAACAGCTCGATGACGACACGGCCACCGGCCCTGTGCAATCCGGCGGCCACCATCGCGAGGTGAGCCGTCCACCAATCGCCCGCAGCACCATGGCTGCCGGTGCAGCTTTGGCGGTCGTGACAGCCCTTGCTGTCGCAGACATGATCTGGTGGCGCCGTGCCGGGCACGGCCTTTGGTGGTTCCTGGTCGCCGCACTGGCAATGGCGGCAGCCTGGCTGCTGGCCACACGCACCTCGCACACCGGCCGCCGCGCCCTGGCGGCCGGCCTAGTCGCGATCGTGGCTGCCGTCGCCGTCGGTGCCGACTACTTGGCCATCAGCCAAGGGTGGCTGCACCGCCAGTACACCGACAAAGAAATAGCGGCGGCCTGGGAACAGGCGTGGAAAGACCTCGACAAGGTTCCCCTGGCGCCACCCGACTTCACCATCCTGCCCCGCCAGTACCCCGACCCCACACAAAAGGTCTCCACAGCGGATACCGCCGCGCCGGTAGGTGCCTGCGCGCAACTCGGCGGCTCCGCAGCACACTCAACCCTGACGGTCGTGCCCTGCGACTCCGAGCGCAGCAACGTCAAAATCATCCAGCAAGTCAGCCACCCCCGTGAATGCATCGGCGATGCCGACCAAAGCTACTACCACAACGGACCGGACGGACAATGGACCGCATGCCTTGACTACGCATGGCAAACCGGACGCTGCCTAGCCATCACGCCCGGGAAAATCATCAACGCCGCCTGCGACGACCCCGCCATACCCAACAAAGAAAAACCGGTACGAGTCTTCCGCAACGTCAACCACACCCACGACTGCAGCCAAGGCGGATTCGCCCACCCCGTACGCCTCTACACCATCTGCACGGAAACCCAGCCCTAGCGCGCCTCACCTGATGCGTGGCCGCCGATCCCCATGGGGCCGTGGTGCGTCGGACGATGATGCCACCGCATCTACCGTTGCTGTGTGAATGGTGCCTCAATGGAACCATTTTGCGCTGATCCAGAAAGAGCGACTTTTCGAATACCTCGCCGGGTGGACCCAGCCAGGCAAGGTCTTCGACCACGTGCAGCCTGCCGACATCGACGAGGACTGCGCGCGGCTGCCGTCATGCAGCGATCGGCTCGCGAGTGCTGGCGAACCGCTTTTCAGCTCTTTCACATCCGATGGAATCTTCCAACAGCTGCGCGCCGTCGGTTTCGCCGACTTCGAAGACCACACCCGCCCGGGACGTCATCGGTTAATACCTTGGCCAATCACCGGACTTGGAGGAGGAACCAGACTGGCGCTCTGTACGTAAGCTGCATCGCCGACGCAGTAGCACCCGGTGGCGGTAGTGACCCCTTTAAGGGACTGGATGTCACCGAAGCTCAAGTGCTGCAGGAAGTCACGGCGCCCGGATTACCGCTGCGAGCTTGGGAGGACTATGGCTACGTTCTCGGACTGAGCGCAACCGACGGGTTGCTCTCGGTCCCGGCTACTCCGAAGACTTCTGGAGCAAGTCGGGTCCGCCGACACGCCGCTCGGGCAGCGCCTGAGGCAAGCCCGCATCGGTGGTGAAGCGACGGTCGCCGGCGTCCATGCCGACGCGAACAACGCGATCACAGTGCAACTTGCTGATCTGCCTGTCGGCCGATACGACGGGCCGGGTTGACGTTTCCATCGTCGGTGCCCCTGCCTCGTCGGCGGTGACAGGCACCCTTGAACGCAGCGCGCGCACCGTGCGAATCGACTCGGCACCGAGCGCCGACCTAAGCGCGAAAGTCCGTGTGGGCAGCCGTCTGCGACTGGACAACAGTTGGTACATCGCGGTGGCGGCATATGCGCGCTGCCAAGTTCTGGGCCGTCCAGGTTTCGACGGCTACGGTCAGTACCGATTGCCAGACGGAAGCCCTCGCTATCCTCAGCGCCCCGTGCTCGCCAGCGCGGCAATTGCCGAGGGAGTCAGCGGTGGTGGCAGGCACACCGGCACCATCCAGGGCAAGGTCATCGCGCTGAGCAACCTGATCGACGCGGACGCGTTTCCGCTGCACGGCGACTGGTACGCAAGACAAGTCAGGGCTGCACTCGGCGATCGCTACGATCAGCAGTTCAGGCTGTGGTTTACCGATGATGCCGACCACAGGGTGGCGCGGACACCGCGATTAATCGACTACAGCGGAGTGCTGCAGCGGGCATTGCTCGATGTTGCCGCGTGGGTCGAAAGCGGCGTGCCGCCAGCACCTTCGACGAACTACCGCGTCGAAGACGGCCAGGTGAAGGTGCCGAGATCGGCGGTTGAACGCCATGGCCTGCAAGCTAGCGTTGACCTGTCCGCGGACGGTCAGCAGCGCGTGGACGTCGCCATCGGGCAGCCCGTGGCACTGACCGCGACGGTCGAGTTGCCAGATCAGAGCGGGCGCGTCACCGAGTTAGCCTGGACGACAACGGTTCCGGCAACTTTGTCCCGGCGGCAGAACCGCACTCCGGCGGTGCCGGTCGCATACAGGTAGATCGACGTGTAAGTTACCCAGCGCCGGGCACTTACTATCCCGCACTGCGTGCAACGGTTGACCACCGTGCTGATCCAATACAGGCCGGTATCCCGTCATTAGGCCGCGTTCGTGTCGTCGTGCATCCCTGAGGCCGATGCATGGATCTTGCCGCATCCGGCGCGTTTAGGTAACCGCGCAACGTCCAAAGGTGTCCGTGCTGGTCCGGCTTTCTGTGGGCGAGTCAATTTGGTGTGGCCGCGAGGCGGCCTTTGAGCCAGCTCTGGGAGTGGTCGAGCCATTGGCGGTAGTGGCGCATGGCGCAATGGTCGTCTCCGGGATAGAGCACAAGTTCGCCCTTTGGTGCCGCGTCGGCGAGGTCGATGGTGTCTTGGGTGCTCAAGAGTGTGTCGTGGTCACCGTTGATTGCTAGCAGCGGAATGCTGATGTGCGCGTAGCGATCCTGGATGGTCAGTGCTTTGAGGGCACGCACGAGTTTGAGGGGGTTGGTTGCGCCGAGAGTATCGGCGAGGGCGCTGATGATGATTTCGGGTGTGCCCAGGGTTCCACCGTTGAAGGAGCGATGGGTCGGTGCTCCGCAGGCAACGGCGCAGGCCAGCCGGTCATCGTTGGCGGCCATGCGCGCGGCCCAGTAGCCGCCGAAGCTGACCCCTACCATGGCAATACGTTTTGCGTCGAGGCGTTTGTCGGCGGCGAGGTGGTCGATCGTTGCGCGGTAGATAGCTTCGGAGTCTGGGCTCATTGGTCGGGTGTAGGCATAGCTGCCGGGCATTTCCATCATGAACATCGCTAGGCCCGAGCCGCGGTAGCGCATTTGTCCGATGGCCAGTTCCTGCACAGTGCCCTCCAGGCCGTTGGTGGTCAACACCACGGGGTGGGGTCCGGGCACTGGAGGCAGGACGAGCCAGCCGCGGACGGTGTCGCCGCCGGCGACGGGAATCTCAACCTGTTCAACCGAGACGTCGATCGCCGGGGCCAGTGCGCTGAGCAATGTGTCGAAAAGGTTCTGTGAGCGCCGGTAGGCCTGCATGCGATGTGGGCTATGCCCTGGGAAAGCGCTGACCTGATAGTAGGTGATGGCTTTGACCCAGGCATCGATCGCCCTGAAAGCTAGGGCGATTCGCGGGCTGTCAGCGGTGGGGGCGTGTGTGTCGACGAGGCGCGCAATGGCGTGTTGGCCCGACTGCGGTCCGTGATCGGCGAACAGCACCGCACCGGGCGCGATCAGTGCGGCCAATGTTGTGATGTCTTCTTCGGCGCTGCCCGTGGTGGGGTCGGTGAGGTTCGGGACGGCGCGAAAGTCGGTGCCGGCCAGCTCGTACAGCAGTTCGGTGGCTCGTTCGGCGTGTTGTGTGGCGATGCGGTTCCAGTAATTGCACCAGCGGTCGTCGTGGAACGAGCGCGCGTGTCGGAGTTGCTGGGTGAAGTCTGTGTGGTCGAGGCCGCCCATGTTGGCGTAGCGCAGGACGAACAGTTTCGGCAAAAAGGGTGCCGCCCCGCTCCAGCGCGCGGCCAAGTTTGTGGTGTGGGTGACAGCACAGGCGGTCACGAATATCTTCTGCAGCAAGCTGGCGGCGGCCATGGGGCGTAGTCCTTTTCAGCGTTCGAGGGTGGTGTGCGCGTGGCGTCGGGCATGTTCGGTGGCGGCTGATGGCGTTCCGCGCCAGGGTGGTCCGTGTCCCGGGACGACAAGCTCGGCGTCGATGCTGGCCAGAGTCTCCAGCGCGGCCGCGGCATCGGCGGGTGCGTGAGAGAAGAATGCCGGTAGTAGCTGGGGCCCGGCGGTGGGCGAGAGCGGGTGGGCGGTCACCAGTGCGTCGCCGGTGATGAGCACACCCTTGTCGGGCAGGTGGAAAGCGCTGTGCCCGGAGGTGTGCCCGGCGCAGGGGACGGGCACTGGGGCGCCGGGGAGATCAAGCGGACCAGGCTCCGGATAGGGCTGCGCATGCGCAATGGACAGGTGTTTGAGGGCGCCGGCGGCGATGATCCGCGCGGTCCAGCCCAGAGCCGCCGGTCGGTAGCAGCGTTTGATGATATCGCTGGGCCGGGCTTGCTGGAGGTGCCCGCCGCGTGCGTGGGCGACCTCTGCGGCGTGCATGAAAACCGGTGTGCCATAACTTCGATGGAAGTGGTTGATCGCCCCCATGTGGTCAAGATGGGCGTGGGTCAGCAGTATCGCGGCCACGTCGCCGGGGTGGCGGCCCAACGCGCGGATCGAGCGCTCGACCCGCGCAATGTCACCGAACCAGCCAGCGTCGATCAAAGTCAGGTCGCTGCCGTCGCGTAGCAGGATCCAGTTGACGTCAGTGCCCTCGACACAGAGGACGTCGGCGGCGACCTCCTGCATAGCGACCCCTTCCATCCGGAACGATCGTTCCGAGACTAGCATCGAAACAGCGGCGTCCGGAACAGATGTTCCGGACTGAAGTGAGGACACCGGATGAAGCTCAGGCGCGTGCGCACACCTGCTGGCCTGCAACTGCAAACGCAGGCAGATAACGATGTTTGGCAGCCGAGTGCTGACCGCTCATGGCTCGGAGGCCCGGTTTTCGACAGCGCATGGGAACTTGCGCGCGCCGACGAGCACCTACAGCGCAGTGAGTTCCTGCTGCCGTTTCAACCGGCCTCGTTCCGCGACTTCATGCTCTACGAGCGCCACGTCCTAGATGCGAGCAAAGGCCTGATTCGCCGGTTTCATCCAGGCCAGTACTGGATTGTCCAGGCCGCCGAAGCGATCACCCGAAGAACGTTCCCCCTGCTCAGACCCAAGCGGCTGTTTTATGCCCAGCCCATCTACTACATGTCCAACGCCATGACGTTCGTGCCTACAGGCACCCCGGTCGCCGCACCGCCCTACAGCCATGCGCTGGACTACGAGCTGGAGATCGGTTTCGTGCTGGCCCGCGGGTTGTTCAACGCCACAGCTGCTGAGGCCCTCGAGGCGATTGGCGCTTTCGTTGTGCTTAACGACTTCAGCGCCCGCGATGTGCAGCGCGCCGAAATGGACAGCGGGTGCGGCCCGCAAAAAGCAAAGCACTTCGCCAGCTCGCTGTCGCAGGTCGCGGTCAGCGCCGATGAAATCCTGCCCCACATCGACACATTGCGCGGATCAGTCGCCATTAATGGGACCACTGTGAGCACGGTCTGTAGCGCAGGCATGCAGCACGGTCTTGGCGAGGTTCTCGCTCACGCATCCCGCGGCGAACACTTACGGCCCGGTGAGCTTTTCGGCACCGGAACACTTCCCGGCGGCAGCGGGATGGAAACCGGGCACTGGTTGCAGGCCGGAGACACCCTGGAGTTAGGTATCGAGGGTATCGGCAGCATCCAGCACAGGATCGTGGCATCGTGACCACCACCGCACCGACCGGTCAGCGCGTCGGCGCGCGTGAAGCCGGCCGCGCCGATACCCAGAACCGATTGCTCAACAGTGCTGAGGAACTCTTCGCCGAGCGGGGGTACTTCGGGATCAGCGTTCGCGAGATCACTGACCACGCCCGAACACGCCTGGCCGCGGTCAGTGAGCAATTCGGGGGTAAGCAAGGGCTGTTTCGTGCTGTCGTGCTGCGACGTATCCAGCCGCTCAACGAGGACCGCCGAACGCGCCTGACAGCAGTACCGGCACGCGGCAGCCGGACCCGGCGCCTGCGTGCGCTTATCGAAGCATTCACCGAACCGATGCACCAACGCGCCGGCGATCCGGGCTGGGACAATTACTTTCGCCTCATCGCTCAGCTCAACAACTCCGGACACCCCATCCGGGCACTGGTGGCCGACGAGTTCAACAGCATCGCCGCCGACTTCATCGCCCATCTGCACGAGCTGTTTCCCGGCGCGGGTGAGGCCGCCCTCCACGACGCCTACCTGCACCTGGTCGCGGCCACGATGCATACCTACTGCGCCAACATGCGCCTGGACAGCCTCAGCGCAGGCCGCATGCACGCCCGTGACATCGACGAACGCCACCAGGCGTTGGTGCGTTTCACCCACGGAGGCATCACCGCCCTGGCGAAAACCTGAGAGCTGCAGGGCCGCCCGGGATTTGAAAGAACAGTCGGCTCACAGGAGACGAGATGGGCTTGCGCGCTTCTGGCGGTGGATGTCTGATCCGAGTGGCCGGCACCGTACAGCCGTTCCGGCTCAGCGCGGTACTGAACCGCTCATCTCGATCATCAGAACACCGACAGCGATGAGGGCGATGCCTACAGCCATTCCTTTGGTGAGTGGCTCATCGAAAAGTATGCGCGCCACCGCCGCCACGAGGACGACACCGCAGGCGGTCCAAATGCCGTAAGCGATACCAACAGGCATGCCCATCGATAAGGTGAACCACAGCAGTACAAACGAGCTGGCATATCCGGCGACGGCGGGGGCGATCCAGAGCTTTCGGGTGAACCCGCGGGATGCTCGCAGCGACAATGTGGCAACGACTTCAAGCATGATTGCGGCGGACAAGGTGAGCCACATCATGATGTGCCTCTTGGCGTTCGCGGATCCTCGGTTGCGGCGACGCGTGCACCGCTTTCTATCAGGACAACACCGGCGACGATAAGCCCTATCCCGATGGTGACCGGCAGGGTCAGCCGGTCGCCGAAAATCGCTGCTGCGGCAAGCGCGGTGACGGCAGTGCCTGAGGCGCCCCAGATTCCGTAGGCGATGCCGACGGGCATGCCTGCGCGCAGCACCGCGACGAGCAGGAAGAAGGCCCCCGTGTATCCCAGAGCGGCCGCTGGCAGCCACAGGAGGTGATCCTGTGAGGCACGAAGGGTCAATGTCGCGGCCACTTCCAGGCCGATGGCACAGGCCAGGGCTGGCGCAACGTGTCTCATCGCCTGGTGCCCTGTCGGCATCGGCTGAGCAGGGTCTCGAATCGGCTGATCAGACTGTAGTAGTGGGTGGGTGAGATGCGTGTGAGTATGTCGATGACCCGGGCGTCGGCGCCAACGAGGATGCGGGCCTTGTGGGCTGCGACGCCGCGGCAGATGATGGCGGCGGCTGCGTCGGGTTCGGTGAGGGCCATCGCGGCGAATTCGTCGATGAGCTGTTCGCGGGCGCGCTCATCCTGGGAGGAGTCACCGATCAGTGCATTGCGGGCGATGTTGGTGTTGATGCCACCGGGATGGACGGTGCTGGCATAAACCCCGGTGCCGCGTAGTTCCTGCCGGAGAGCATCGGTGAATCCGCGGACGGCGAATTTCGCTGCACAGTATGCACTTTGGGTCGGTATACCGGCGAGTCCATAGACGCTTGAGATGTTGACGATGGTGCCGCAGCCTTGCTCGAGAAGGATCGGCAGGAATGCCTTTGTGCCGTTGACGACGCCACCGAAATTGATGTCCCACAGCAAGTTCTCGTCGTCTGGGTTGCCGTCGAGCACGCTGGCATCTAGCGCGATACCGGCGTTGTTGAACACCGCAGAGATCGGGCTGCGCGACCAGTGACGGATTTCGGCGGCGAAGTCGTGTTGCGCGGCGGCGTCGCGCACGTCGACGGTCCTGGCCAGTACCGGCCCCGGCAATGTGGAGGCGGTGCCCTCGAGTCCTTGCGGGTCGATGTCGCTGATGGCGACTTCGCACCCGGCGGCAGAGAGCCGCTGGGCAAGGGCGCGTCCGATACCTGATCCGGCTCCCGAGATCGCCACTGTGCCTTCGATAGCTCGGTTTCTGCTCATGTGTTTCTCCTGTGTCGGATGTCGGTATGTGTGTGCGATTTGGCCGGTTAGTTCGACCAGGCGTCAACGACGTATCGGCCTGTGGTGCGTAACGCATCGAGCCAGGAGTCGGCGTCGTCGCCGCCGTGTCGTAGGTAGATTTCTCGCAGCGCGGCTTCGACGCCGGGTACCAAACGTGTTGCGTCTCCGCAGATGCGCAGTGCCGCACCGGCTTGCAGCTGTGACCACACCTGTTCGTGTTCGTCGAGGATTCGGTGCTGAACGAAGATGTGGCCGTTTTCGGGGGCGCGCGCGAATGTTGGCCGCATGTCGACGGCGCCTTGGGCGTGTGCGTGTTGGAGTTCGGCGCGGTGCAGATAGTCCACGTCGGGGTGATCGCAGCCGAAGTAGCAGGTGAGTGGGGCAGGTTCGGTCACGTGCAGCCGGTCCTGGATCATGGCGCGGAACGGGGCCAGTCCGGTTCCGGCGGCGATGGCGATCAATGGTTGGTGCGGGTCGGTGCGGAACGCTTCGTTGCAGGCCAGTACCCGGCCCAGGATCACATCGCCGGGTTGCAGCCGGCTCAAATAGTGTGAGCCGGTTCCCTGGTAGATGCCGGTGCCGCTTCGGTGTGGTGCTTTCAGCAGGGCCGCCATCAGGTCCACGGCGTGCGGTTGGGCCGAAGGTGAGGATGAGATCGAATAGCGGCGCGGACGCAATGCGGGCAGCATGCCCAGAAATGCTCCGAAGCTAAGTTCCACAGATCTGTAACGCTCGAGCAGGCCTAAGACACTGACTCCGGGGGCGGCGATGTGTTCGGTGAATGCCCCGGCGTCATCGCGCAAGTTTTCTAAGGCCGCCCGCTCGGGTGGGCACGTGCAGTGCTGGGCCAGCGTGCCGATCTGCGCCCGCGTCGCCGGCTGTTGCAGCTCGACGTAGTCGCTGAGCACGGCCCGCACGGTCACGGGCCGATCCACGGGAACGGGGGACTGGCCGTGTCCGCGGCCCCTGATGATGACAGCCATGTCGGGTTCGACACCGAATCGCGCAGTGACACGCTCTACCAGGGGGGCACTGTTGCGGGGCAGCACCGCCAGATGATCACCTGTGCGATAGGCGACGTCGGACGGCAAACTTAACTGGACGAATCGCTTGGAGCGCCCGATCGGGCTGTCCATATCGACGAGTTCAGCTGTTTGTAGGACGGTTAACTCGTGCAGGCCGTGCGTGCGCTTGAGATCTTCCTCGCCGGTCCCGGCGACCGGTTCGAGGGTGAATACCGTCGCGGACTCGGCGCGGCCGGCTCTGCTCCCCGCCGATGAGGAGACAGTATCGTCGGCGGCCGGTAGCAGCGTGGACCACAGTGTGGTAGTCCAGCGATCTATCATGCCAGCGAAATCTCCAGCGACATCGACGATTCCGCGCTCCACGATGCGGCTGGCGCCGGCTGCGGCCAGACGCTCATCGAGCACTGTGGGGATGTGCTGGTAGGTGGCGGCCCAGTTGCGGTCACCTACCCCAAGGATGCCGTAGCGCACCCCGTGCAGCGACTCGGCGGGCAGTTTGTTGATCCAGTCGACGAATTGTGTGGCGTCGTCGGTCGGGAGCCCGTTGTAGGAGGACGCTACGATCACCGCCAGTGTTGCAGGGTCAAGCTGACCGACTGCGTCGTCAAGGCATTTCACCTCGGCCTGAAATCCCAAATCGGCGCCCTGGGCGGCGAGATCACGGCAGATGCCCGCAGAGGTGCCCAGATTGGAGCCGTGCAGCAGCAGAAGTTTCGCTCCTGCAGCCGACCGCAACCGAGCCGCGGCGACCTGGGACAGCTGAATAGCGTTGTTCGGGAGTGTGTTTCGCCGGTCGGCCGGGGTGCGGCGTATCAAGCGCAAGGTCAGCCCGTCGGGCTTGATGGTGAGCGTCTGGGCCAGACGCAGCTGATAGTTGGCGTAGTCGTCGAACCGATAGCGGTGCACCAGCATGGCCAGCACCAGCGTCGCTTCGTGCAGGGCGAACTGCCGGCCGATGCAGGCGCGTTCCCCGTTCCCGAAAGGCTTGAACAGGTGCACCGGTCGCTCTTGGCTGCGTTCGGGTGAAAACCTTTCCGGGTCGAAAGATTCCACACTGTCACCCCACTGAGGGTCACGATGCAGTTGGGGAATGAGAATTTGTAGCGGCGTTCCGCGCCCAATGGTGTACCGGCCGCCGATCACGGTGTCCTGGATGGGTTCGACGGCGTATCCGGGCGCGGTCGGCCACAGTCGCAGTGCCTCGTTGAGGACCTGTTGGATGTAGGTGAGGCGGCCGACATCGGCATGGCCGGGTTCGATATCGTCGCTGCTGCCCCACAGTGCATCTACCTGCGCCTGCGCCGCGGCCAGCACCGCCGGGTGCTTCGCCAGATAGTGGATCGCAAAAGACAATGCGCCGCTGGTGGTTTCGTGACCGGCGATCAGGAAAGTGATGACCTGATTGCGGATGTTCTCATTGCTCAACGGCTCGCCGGTACGTTTGTCGAGTGTATTGAGCATCCGCCCCAGCAGATCGGCGGTCCCGGTGCTTGCCTCGGCGCGGCGCCGACGTATCACCGTCTCGACGACGTCCTGCATCAGGGCGATGTCTTGGTGGTAGCGGCGGTTCTCCTTGCCCCTCAATCCCCTTAACAGCGGCAGTGTTTCGCCGGTGTTCTGCGCATGCAGCAGCGCGCGGGTCATCGCCCCGATGAACGGGTGCGGTTCGTCACGCTCGAAGGACTGTAGGTCGAAGTCGAAGCCGCACAGGCCGATAGTGTCGAACGTCAACCGGGTCATGTCGGCGGCGACATCGACGGCTTGTCCTGCCCGGATGTGATCATCCCAACGGTTCACCAATGAGCGGGCGACACCAACCATGGTCGCGTGGTAGTCGCGCATCGCCTCCACCGAGAACGCGGGCAGCAAGATGTCGTGCGCCTTACGCCAATTGGGTTCGTCGTTGAACGCCGTGAACAGACCGTCGCCGCCGATATCGCGCAACCGGACCAGGTCGGCGTGCACGCTCTTGCGGAACCTCGTGGCATCGGATAGCTCAGCTACCAAGTCTGCGCCTGAGACAAAGATCAGCTCATCGTCGAAAACACGGATACGGAAGATCGGGCCGAGGTCCTTAGCCAGCGACATCATGTGCAGCAGCGCGTCAGCCCCGCTAGGAATGCTCAATGCATGTCCGACCAGCGGAAGCGCGGCCGGCTCGGGGATCGGAGCCGGGGATTGGGTCGTGGCGGTCATCGAACTCCTCAAGGTGCGGCAGTGGGGGTCTGCAACCACGCTAGCGTCAACTTGTTCAATTGACAAAGTCGTATGACAATGTCTATCGACTAGGTCAGCTGTTGCATATCGGATAGGGTCTTTGTGTGGCACACGTGAGCGTCGCTGAGCGCAAGCCCCAACTGATCGCTGCTGCCATTAGCCTGATGAGCCGAGAAGGTGTGAGCGCGGGTAGCACCCGCGCAATCGCCACGGAGGCCGGTGTGGCCCAGGCCCTCGTGCACTATGTCTTCGGCAGCAAGGAAGAGCTGTACCGCGCGGTCATCGAGCAGCTGACCCAGGATCTCGTCGAACAGGTTCGTGACGCGGCCGGCCATGCCTCGGGGTTCGACAACGAATTGCGCCAAATGGTCATCGGGCTGTGGCGAACCGTATGCGAGACCCCACAGACCCATCTGCTGTTAAGCGAAATGCACATCGTCGCGCTGCGCTCACCACAGCTGCGGGCAAGCGCCGAAGATAATCAGCGCGCGGTGCTTGAGGTGACAGCGTCACTGATCGGCGACGCGGCGCTGCGCTCGAATCAGGGTTTGGCCCGGCCGGCAGCGGCGCTAGCGCGCCATTTCCTGGCAGGCTTTGACGGTCTGACACTGCAGCGCTTGACCCTGGCAGATGACGACGCCGAATGGGCGTATCTCGCGGAGCTGATAGCCACGCTACTTGCACTCGCCAAAGGCGAATCAGCGCCCACGGATTTACGCCATGACACCGAAGGGCCGATCCGACCTTGCATGGCCCGCCCAGGGTGAGCCCAGATTCCTTGCGCGCCGCTCCTTCTGCCCGTGCGCTGAGCGTCGGCGCTTTCTTCCTTATGGTGGGTGTCGGCAGCATGTACGGGTTGAGCGCGCTGCAGGTGACTCTGCCCGAGTCGGCTGCAGTGGGGCAGAGCGCGGCAGTTCTGCCCTTCGGTGCGGCCAGCGCAGGCCTGGCAGTGGGCAGCGGATTATCAGCTATGGCGATGGCGCGCTACGGCGCCCGTGCTACCGCCACATTCGGCGCTCTGCTGTGGGCCGCGGCGATCTTCATCGCCGGTCTGGCGGTGGGGTCCGGCGGCCTCGGCCTCTTATTGGCCACGTTCGCTGTGGGGGGAGTCGGCGTGGGACTGACCTACCTCACCATCATCGCCACGGTCGCTCCCGCGCTCCCGACTAGACCCGTGATCGGCTCAGCGATCGGACCACTCGGCTTTGCCATCGGTGCGGCTGCTCTCATGCTCGTCGCGTCGAGCCGCTTCACCCAAGGCGGGACGGGATCGATCGGGGCTGTATTGATGTGGTCCGGCGGCGTAGCAGCCGCGGTCGCAGTATTCGCGGGCCGCGGGCTACCCCGCGAAATTGCTGAGGCGATCGAGCCCGCACAACCGACCGCGCGGCCCGCGCGCCGGGTTCTTGGCGCACTGCTGTTCTGCAACGCTTTCCCGGGAATGCTGTTGCTGGCCATCATTATTCCCGTCCTTGCCGATACGCGCGAACGCCCGAAACTGGGGTCCTGCGAGATTGCTGTCGCTGTTGCCACCATCGCGCTGTTCCTAGGCGGGTTGCTCGCGCCGCAGCTGCGATCTTCGCTCGACGCTCGGCGCGCCTTCGTCGTCATGTTCCTAATCCGAGGCTCGGCACTGCTTATCGTGCCGTTCATCCACACAATGACTGCGGTGATGGTTCTGACGATCGTGACGTTATTCGGGCACGGTGCCGGCTTCGGCTTACTTCCCGCCTTGATGCGGGCCCAGGACCATCCCGGTAGGTTCGCCGGGAACTATGCACAGATTCTTGTCAGCTGGGGCGTGGCAGGCATCACCAGCACGGCGGTGGCTGCCGGCGCGCGGGCACTCACCGGAGGATTTGCGGCCGCTTTCGTACTGGCCGGAGTATTGGCACTTTCCAGTGCCGCAATCCTGACCGCATACGGCACAAACATGCCAGCTCTCGCCGACCCGGATCCTTGATGACGTGTTGGTCCGGTGAGCCCAGAGCTCGGTACGAGCGATCCGGGCGTCCTGGATCCGTATCTAGTTGCCCCCCACTAAATACTCAGGGAAGGGGTTACGAACGTCGGGAAGGTTGACCAACTGCCTGCTGCTTCAAGCACACCAAGACTGCACATTTAGATGCCGGTTAATGCCTGCAGTCGGGTCAATGTCGGCAGGTCTCATGCTTGGAAAGTTACTCGCCGGTAGGCTGGGTGTTCATTGACTGGAGGGGCTTTCGTGGCCGACACCAAGTTCGTTGATATCCATGGCGAGCGACACGCTGTCCTTGATGAGGGGGAGGGTGAGGCGCTGCTGTTGATTCACGGCATGGCGGGCAGCTCGCAGACCTGGCGGGCCATACTGCCTGAGCTGGCCAAAAAATATCGTGTGATTGCACCGGACTTGCTGGGACACGGCTTGTCGGCCAAGCCGCGCACTGACTACTCGCTGGGTGCTTTTGCTGTTGGGTTGCGTGATCTGCTCGATGAACTCGGCGTGCAGTCCGCCACCGTGGTCGGGCATTCGCTCGGTGGCGGTATCGCGATGCAGTTCCTGTACCAGCACCCCACGTATTGTCGCCGGCTGGTGTTGATCAGTAGCGGGGGTCTTGGGCCCGATGTGGGATGGATCCTGCGTCTGCTGTCCGCTCCGGGCGCGGAGTTTGTGATGCCGTTGATCGCCCCCGCCCCGGTTTTGGCCGCAGGCAACTTCCTGCGGTCGCGGCTTAGTGCGCTCGGTGTGCAGTCTGCGCGGGGCGCCGAAATCTGGAACGCCTACTCGTCGTTCGCCGATCCGCAGACCCGTGAGGCTTTCTTGCGCACGCTGCGATCGGTGGTCGACTACCGAGGCCAGTCCGTCAACGCACTCAACCGGCTCAGCCTGCGCCAGGATCTGCCAACCCTGATGATCTGGGGTGAAAACGACGACATCATCCCGGTCGATCATGCCTACAGCGCACTGAAGGCCCGTCCACAGTGTCGACTCGAAGTACTTCCGGAAGTCGGGCACTTCGCCCAAGTCGAAGCCCCGGCCCAGGTAGTAAGCCTGCTCGACGACTTTATCGCCACCACAGCCGCATCCGCGTCAGCAACAGCCAGCGGCAGAAACTAGCCGCTTTAGGTTGAACCTGGCCAACGAAAATGGTTGGCGGATCCGCTAATCGGGATGCTCGAGTAGCGGTCACAGCCAGTGGTGACTAGCAGCGAGGCTGGAGAGCTGACGCCATGGCGGATGCTCAACGCGGCTAGTTGGCTGCGTTGAATGCGTCCACGACGCCGGTGGGAATGCGGCCGCGCGGGGATACGTCGTGTCCATTCTTGCGCGCCCATTCTCGGATGGCAGCGCCTTTTCCGCGATCGAGCACGGTACGGCCTCGGCTCGTTGCTGAATTCCCGCGGTTGCTGCGATGACTGCTGGCCCTTCGCGCGTGCTCGATCCAGGTCGAGAGCTGATCGCGCAGTTTCTGCGCATTTTTCGAAGAAAGGTCGATCTCATAGGTGACGCTGTCGACGCTGAATTCGACGGTCTCATCGGCAGCTTTGCCGTCGGTGTCGTCGACCAGTGTCTCCGTGACCTTTTTCGCCACCAGGGGCGAAGTGAGAATTTCCACTCGGCGTTGGTGGACAGACAGAATGTCGCGCTCGACGTGATCACTTTCTGTGGTGGCGCAAATGCCGGCGACTAGCGTGCAGTGTTCTTGAGGTAGTCGATGAGTAGGGGGTGGAGGCGGTATTGGGTGAAGTCTGTGGCTGGGTCGGGTCGCCAGAAGACGGGGGTGTCGTGTTCTTCGACAGCCTGGCTGCATTGACGTAACAGTGTGTCGCTCAACGGATCTGAGCCATGCTGGCGCAGTGCCTTTTTGAGCGCTTCGGGTAGGGCGCGCCAGATGGTTGCGGGGTCCAGTTCGGGATGCACGCTGCACACTCTAGGCGTGTGGGTCGCTGATGTGCTGGTGCTGGTGTGCGGCTTGTCGTGTCGGTCATTGATGTTCGGTCGAGGCAGCTGGTTGGCTGCCGGGTCGTTTTGGTGCGGATCCGTTGCTGCGGTAGGACTTGGCTAGTGTGAGGGTCCATTCTTTGGTGGTCATGGGTGGTGGTGCGGTGAGCCATGATTCGCTGATTTGTTGTGTGGGTGTGCCGTTGAGCCAGTTGATGATGGCTTGGGCGTGTCGGGTGTTGTCGTGGGGTGGTGGGGTGTCGTTGAGGGGCATGTGGGTGTGTTGTGCGAGCAGGCTTAGGCCGTCTTGGATTTGTGCGGTCCATTCATAGACGCGTTCGGATGCGGTGGTGCCTGGGGGCACCGGTGGGCCCAGGCCAGGGAACTGGGCATCGAGTAGGTGATGTAGTGGGGCCAGCCGTTGGAGCTCGCGGCGCGCGTTGCGTCGTGTTTCCCAGGGCGGCCAGATGATTGCGGCCAGGAACAGCAGGGGTGCTGCTAGGCCGGGGGCTATCTGAAATAGCAGGTGGTGACTTGCTGGGACATTTTTTCCCAGATGTAGGGCCAGCGGGGTCCATATGCCGCCGTGAATTATCGGGGGCAGCTGAAATATTGATGCGGCCGTGAGGAATCGCATACCTTTGCCTGCGGGCGATGAATCTGCTGCGCGCACGCCGAGGACGATGAGATGGGCGAATACTGCTGCGGCGTAGGCGTGCGTGATGATGGTCGCTGCTATCAGCGGGGTTTGGCCGCTGATCGTGCTGATCGCGTACGGGCTGCCCTCGGGGATGGTTACGGTGGCACTGATGAGCAGGACGACTGTGAGAGTCGCTAGCGCAGATCCGGCAATGATACGAATGCCGTTGCGCAGGATAAATTCTCGCACGGTCGTGAGGCTCAGGACGAACGCGTGCAGGCTGGCTGCTGGTGCGATGATGGTGCCGGCGGCAAGCTGGAATGCTTGTAGCGTGTCCGGGAGTGCGGCCCAGATGTATTCGATATCCGATAGCACCCAGAACCATAGTGAGATGAGGAATGCTGTGATGGCTGCACCCGGGATCGAGGGGTGTTGGCGCAGCCGCCATATCCGGTAGATCACTAGCGGGAAGGTCGCCGTGAGCAGGACGATATGCAGGATCTGCATGTCAGTTCAGGGCGTCATCGATGCGGTACCGAGACAGTCTTTCTCCTTCGGCGGCGGCGCGTTCCAGGCGGCGCATCAGCAGACTGGCAAAGCGTTCGGCGGCGATTTCCTCGCGCGGCCACCGACAGGCCTCATCGCATGATCGTTGCAGCATGAAAGCCACCAGATCGGGGGAAGCGGCCTGCATCTGCGCCGTCGTGTAGTCGATGACGGTTTGTCCCCGATGTCCAAGGGCCATGTGTCCGAGTTCGTGGGCGATGGTGCGCTCGCGGGTCAGTGCCCCAGGCCGAATCTTGAGCACGTCCTTGTCGGGCAGGGATAGCCACTGCCCGAAGACGCCCACCGGTAGGGGCTCGTCCTGTATGCAGATTGGCTTGCCGCGGCGCAGCCCCCAGGCCTCGACCAGAGCCAGCAGCGATCCGGTCGGGGCGGGTGCTGCGGCGAAAACCTCCTCGACCGCGGCATCTACTGCCGCCCTGATGTGAGTGTCTTCGTCGCGGCGGCCACGCGCACTGAACCGGCGCATACCAATACCCCGCCGACCACCCATTTGCCGACGGTAGCAAACCCTCGACGTCTTCGACAAGGCGAAGCTGCATACAGGCCCCATCAGCGCGTCGCGCCGACCGACGGGGAGTAATTTCAGCGTGCGACCTGGTGTCGCGGGTGCACGCGGCATCAGGGCTATTGCCTCAGCGGTTGTCGACATCGATGCAGTGTCGACTGTGGTCGGAAACGTGCTGATTCTGTTTGGGTTGACGCTCGTTCTGCCTTCGGTCTCGGTGTCGATCCGGCGTCTGCACGATGCGAACCTGTCTGGCTGGCTATACCTGTTGTCGTTCATTCCGGTGGTCAACTACTTCACGGCGATCGTCTTTGGTCTGTTGAACACGGATCCGGCAGGCGCCCGCTACGACCGCCGTTAGTCTGGCCGGCCGCGTGACGCTGGTATGAGTCATGCTGTGCGTGTTTGGCCTCATCCACTGGGATTGATGCCCGCTCGCCCTCTGGCGACCGGGTGTCGCCGCGCTGACAGTCTGCTTTGCCTAGGCTTTCCGGTCGGACTGGCCACCTGCATCCTGCTGCTCGAACAGCTCGAAGAACGGCTGTAGCGAACTATTCATCGAGCCCTGTTAGGGTTGCGACTGCCTCCGCGCTCACCTCACCCCCCGATGGTTCGAGCGCGGGGGCACCTCTCGTTTCAGCACTTCCGGCAGCACCCGCGCCGGCAACGGCCGGGGGGCACTTCCCTTACGCCATCGGCCGGGGGCCTTGCTCGTAAATTCCTCTCCGTAGAAGGCCGGCAACCACCGCTACCGTGCATAGTGCAGCAACACCCTATTTCGGTGTGTGCGGCGCTCCACGATTGTCGCGACGGGGGAGCACGCAGGAGCCCTTCTTTCACCCGTTATGGGCTTCATAGTCGCCCAGTAACTGGATCTGCACAGCCCTCGGACAATCCTGTCGGGTCGGTTTGTTCGCGGCGCCTGTTGGCGGCTAATTTGTGGGAATGGCTCGTCAGTGGATGCGTTGGCGTCGGGCGGCCGACCGCTGCGAGTACGACGGGCAGGTGAGTGTTGTTGCTGCGGTGGATCAGGTGTTGGCTGGGGTGCCGGTGTCGGGTTGTTCGGTGAGCGCGCTGACGCAGGCGTGGGTTCAGGCCCAGGGCCGGTCGTTGACGATTCAGGATGTGGTGTTGCCGGCGGGGGTGTTCGGGCGGTGGTTGTCATTGCCGGACCGCGACGTGGTTCAGGTGGGTGTGGGTGTGGTGGGCCGCGATCGCACGATCGCTCATGAGTTGGGGCACATGGTGCTGGGGCATCGAGGCCGGCCGGTGACCGAATATGTCGAGGGAATAGTGCAGGCGGCCTCTTCGGACCTGATCGCGCATATGTTGCAGCGGGCGTGCTGTGATGACAATCCGGGGATGCCGGGGGTGTGGCAGCAGGACGAAGTGGCGGCCGAATGGTTCGCGGGACTGTTGACGCGCCGCGTGGAGGCGAGCAGTCAGCGCAGACTCGGGCGTGGTTATGACCTCGACGACGCATTGGGATGATGACGCTGTCGATTGTGGCGGCCTGGGACCAGCTGCCGCGTGAACGGGGCTATCTGAGGGTAGCCACCCTCGTGGTGGTGGTGTGTTTGACACCTGCGGTGGTGTATCGGATGTGGCGGTGGCGGCAACGCCGCTCGTCCCCAGCAGCCGGCGTCTCGGCAATTGCCGTGAGTGCCTTGTGGTTGTGGCTGTTGCTGCATGGGTGGTGGGAGGGGCTGCCTCCGGTTGCAAAGGCCGTGGAGATAACCGGGGGCCCCGGTGTGGTCTGGGCGTCCGTCTTGCAGGTGTTCATGCTGCGCCTACGGGGTGTTTCGGGGCCTCGGCTGCGTCGCACCGTGTGGTTTATCGTCGCGACGGCATTGTGCGTGCTCAGCGTTATGACCGCTGCTGTCGTTATCTGGGATGCGGCGTCTGTAGATCTTGATGTCTACCGCTTCAACGCGGCTCCTAATTTTACTAATCCGGGGCTGGTGATCGCGGCGGTAACCAGTGCGATGTACTCGTTCGCTGTGTTGGTGCAGATGGTGTGGCTGGGTGTGCGCTACGCCGACAACACGCCCACAGGGTGGGGCCTAGGGCTTCTGGGCGCCGCCGCGGCAGCATGTTTGGTGCCCGTGGTGCGCGGCGGAATCATGCACCACTTAGGTATCGCCGTCGTGCGAGACAGTATGTGGCTCAGCACTGTCCCGGCCACCCTATGTGCGGCATTGTTGATCGCCGGGTTCGCCGCGCCTCCACTGATGATGTACGCGCAGGCTCGCCGGAAACTAGCCCAGCTCAAGCCGATTCGAGATTTCCTGGTCAGTGCTTTGCCGAGCTTGGATGCACCGCTTGCTCCAGGGGCCAGCCGCACGGATGTGGTTCATGAGTGGTGCAGCCAGATTCAGGACGGGCTGACCCTGAGCGCCCAGCAGCGCGGCACACCGCTGCAGGGTATTCAGCCGCCGGCGACGTTGGGCGAGCGGGCCGACGCGGTGGCCCGCTGGCTGGCGGACGTTGCGGAACCAAACCTGAACTGCCAGTGGCTAACCGCACCAGAAACGGTAACCAGCCAGGACTGGACATTAGCGATCGCCGCGGCTTACCAGCGCTACAGGGCCAGCGCGGATTTAGCAGGGGCGCATTAGACGCGCTCAGACGACTGGCTATGTCGGCAATGCCTAGCGGGGCAATCGACCTGCGGCGCGCGCTGGGCGACGGGTGTTAGACAACCATCGGTTGTCGTCCGGCTGTGCCTTATGCTGGTTGTACTGATTCCGGTCATGTTGCGAGGTCGGCTGCTCCTTGTCCACGACGGAGGTTCGCCCTGCGCCGACGCCTTCGTGCTGGATCTGAGCGGTAGCGGCCTCGGTCAAGGATCTTCGGTACCAGCTCTCGCCAACGGCGCTGACGGGTGACCCCACGAGAGGCTGTGCGTGGCCCGCTCCATGCCTCGGTGTGCTCAGGGCAATAGCGGGTGAAGCGGATCAGGTTGGGACATTAGACACTGGCGCTCTCGGCATCAGCGGCGTTCGGTGTCGCCAACAAGCACAACGGGCTCGGCTGCAACCACTGAACTTCACCACCTTGGATCTTCGCAGTTCCCCCGCATCGCACGAGACCTACAGCTGCCCGTCGGCGGGCGATGACCGCTGCCTGCGGCGGCCATCCACTATCAGTTGGGGCTTGGGTTCGGCTGGCACTGACTTGCCCAGACCGCCCCATGTGCCCTCAATTGTTCACGTCGATCACGGGCCGCCCTCTGCGCAGACCGAATGTTGCTCCACAACGTAAAGTCATCGGTCTTCGGCACGAGCTTTATCGCCTCATTGAGTGCGTCGTTCCAGGCGTTAACCACGTCGCGCTCGTGCCCAAGCTCGTTCCCGAACGAGACGCATTCGGTTGAATAGGTCAACGGCTGATCCTCTTCCGGTTCGGGTACGCGGTCATCAAACTCCCAAGGCTCAGGTACGTGAGGCCCAGGCTCATCCAGATACACGTTCTGCATCGCCTCGAACTGCTCACTGAGCTCCTGAGTCGGCAGCGGCTCCTGATTGAGCGGCATTTGGTTTCCCAGGGCGTCCCTTTGCCATGGGAAGGGGTTCTGCAACTGTGCCTCTTGCGCCACCGGAGTCTGTTGCGATGCTTGCTGTCCGGGCTGCTGGTTATAGATGCTGATCCCGTTGCTCTGGTTCAGCGCCGGCAGATCGCTGCCACCGCTGTAGTCAGGCATCGCCGGCGGTTGAGCCGGAGGTTGGAACTGCATTCCTCCCTGTCCCGGGAGCTGGCCTCCACCGTTATCCCCACCCCCGCCACAGTCAGGTGGGCACGCCGCCCGTGCGACCGCCACCAACGAGGTGGGCAGGACTGGCACAGCCACCGCGCCCGCCGGAAGGGCCAACGCCACAACTGCGACGAGCAAGCGCCGCCGAATCTGAACCTTCACACGCCCATCCCCTTAGGCAATTTTCTATCAGCTATCTATCCTGACAGTAAATCACCAGTTTAAGCGTCGTGCAACGCGAAGTGCAGGGAATCAAGGGCCGGACCGGGCTAGACCGCCAGAAACCGGCTTGACGCCCACGCGCTCAGCCCGGCTCGCGTTGCTGAGCGCGCACGGCGACGCGGGCGATAATGAGCCATGGGATCAGAATCAGATGGGTCCATCTTCCACATGGCGGGTCTAGTGGCGGCGATTGTCGTCGGGAGCATCAGCTTTTGGATATGGCCGAATCGCAAGATGCTTGCAACAGTCCTGATCGCCGGAACAATGCTCACCATCTACTACGGCGGGCCCCTGGTCTTCAGCTAGACCCAACCACACACGATGGCAGTGTCACTCAACCCCGCGCATACCGCCAGGGAGGCGGACTCGATGCTGGGTGCGGGCCGCTGGCTCGCGGGTGTTGTGGAACCACACCTGAACTACCAGTGGCTGACTACGCCGGAAGCGGTAGCCGGTCAGCGGCGGATCGGCCTGTATCGGTGTCGCCGGCGTTATGCCTCGGAGGTGGGTCTGTCGGGCAGGCCTTCGGCGGTGCGTAGGTGATTGACCATGTCGGCGATGACCTGGCGTGCACCCTCGGATAGTCCGTAGCTGCGTTCGGCGATCTCGCGCACTTTCGAATCGCGTAGCTGCACAATCAAATCCAGGTCCGCATCGATCTTCTTGGCGTAGGCGGTGTCGTAGAAGTAGGCGGGGCTGACCTTGAAGAATGCCGCCAGGGCGGTGACGATTTCGGGTTTGGGGTTGGTGCGGGTGCCGTTGCGCAGGTGCGACAGGTAGGGCACCGAGATCTTGACATCGTGTTCGGCGATCCCGGCCACCACCTCGGCGAGGGTGTAGGAGCCGCGGCCCGCCGGGTGCACGGTCTCCATCAGATGAGCTAGCCGCTCCGAAAACTGCACCACAACTGTTGCCTCTGCGTATCTGCCTGCGTACCGGTCTTGTCCCCACAGTATCTATCCCTACGCAAGCCACTATAGCCACCGACACGGAATGTCTCAAGGACATCACTTGACAGTCACGTTTTACTAACCGTACAGTCTGGTTAGCTGCTGGGGCTCCTGCAGTCATATATCGCACACCCGCTTCGGCGGTATAGGTCACGGGAAGGCCTGTCACACATGCCAATAACACGATCACCACTGCGGCGTGCTACCGCCGTCACGGCAGCGTTTAGTGTTGCGATCGCGGCCGCGTCTGCCTCGACTCTGACAGGCTTGGCGAGTGCGGATCCGCAGGTGATGCCTGATCAGCAGCAGCAGTTCGTGACCGATGACGGCTGGGCTGTGGGGTTGACGATGACCAATGAGGTGATCGATCACATCGACAACATCGCCGGGGCGAGCAACTCGTGGCAAGCACGCGTGTCCTACCGCGCTGAGGCCACGATCAGTGGTGCCGGCGCGGCGGTCATTCAGGACGCGCAGCTGGAGACCGGGTATTTCGTGGGCTGCCGCACCGATTCGTCCTCGGGTGTGGAGCTCGGCGGTGACCTGGGACTAACGCTTAGCCAGCAGCTCTCCGGGCAGGCCTACGGCGGAGCCTATGGCGGCGGAAACGGCGGCGCCGGTGGTGGCGGCGGCCAGGGGGGCGGTTTTGGTGGGGTGTCCGGTGGGGCCTCGGTGGGCGCGCAGGAACACATCGGCGGATACATGCGTGTCGTGCTCAAACCCGGCGGTTTGGCGCAGTTGCCGATGGACCGGATCAACTTCCGCAACATGCACGCCGTCTCCCAAGTGCGTAACCAGAACGTCGAGGCCGACGGCTGCGGCGGCCAGGTCAAAATCCAGTCCTTCGCGACGTTCCGGATCCGCACCGAGAACGGCAACGACACCCAAACCGTTTACGGCGAGCCGAAAGACCTGTGATGACAAAAACTTCCACAACAACGCCACTGCTGCGACGCGCGATCTTGTTAGGCCTGACGCTCCTGGCGGCCACATTCGTGGTCCTACCCACTACTGGATCCAGGATGACCGCCGGCGTAGCGGCAGCCGATCCGAATGTCCCGACTCCGCCGCCGTTACCGGCGCCGCGGGAGATGCCTCAAGATGCGCCGCGTATCAACAACATTGGAGGCGCAAAAGTGTCGTCGTCGGCCCCTCAGGGCGAGGGTAACGGTATGGGCCGGCCGTTGGCTGCCGCGCGAGAGCTGTCGAGTTTCACGGTGCCCATGTTCGCCAAGGACGGCATCTTCTTCCCGACCACCTGGGCCGGCAAGAACATCGCGATCCACCTACCCGGTGAGATGACGCTGCAGGCCGCGGCCTGGTCCGGCGACGGGGGAGCGACCTACGCATCTAATGACGTTGATTACCAGGTGATCCCGTTCTCCGGAGGCGGCGGCGACATCATCATCCGCCGCAAAACCATCTTCTCACCATCAGATATGGCCGTCGGGGTGAAGATCCCCGAAGGCGCCCACCTGCGCCAGGGCACCAACGTCGTACTGGTCGAATCCGACGCACACCCCGGCGCGCCATCGCGCACCATCGGCACCTTCTCCATTCCCGTGGCCCGCGACACCAATCGCGCCGCGATCGACGTCACCCCGGGCATCGGGCCGGGCTTCCCGAAACAGACCAACATCTTGATCAACCTCGGTGAAGCCAACATCTTCGCCTTCCCCATCGAAATCACCCTGTCCTACCGCGCCTCCAACACCCCCACATCGGGTGCTCTAACTGCAGATTGGGACGGCATGCCCAACGGAGTCAGCGCACCCCAAGTGATCGCCATGCCTGCCGATTACGTGACTGACATTGACGGTAAGTACCGGCCCGCCGGGGTCGATCCGGTGCTGTATGCCCAGCGGCACAGCGGCGGCTGCCAGGGCGGACCCAACGAATTCCGGTCCGCGGATGGACGCACGGCAGACTTCGTTGTGGCCTGCCAGCGCCAGCAGATGTGCCTAGATGCGACCCCGTCGAACACCTCGACAGATGTCTGCAACAACACCCTGTTCGCAAACATGTCCACCAACTGTGTCTCGGCGTTCGGACAACAAGGCGAAGACTACGACACCTGCCAGCGCATCGCTAGCGATGAAGTCGGCTGGGTCAAAGCAAACATGCTCACGGAGCCGCTATGCCAGCCCGTTACGCCTGCAGCGGACCTGCGCAGGCTGCCCTCAAATAACAACAGGTACTGCCAATGATGTTGACCATCGATTGGAAGCCCATGCCATACAACAAATCTGACGCACGACACAGGAAGGTCATCTCATGGTGATGAGCGATAGATGGCGGATGCCGATGGGGCTGCGCCGCGCATCTGCGGCCGTGGCGATCGTGGCGTTGGCTGCAGGCGGTGCCAAAGTAGCCAATTATCACACCGAACCCGGTACCGGGTTCTCTACCCTGGCCACTGTTGGCGCCGAGCCGACTGGGCCGACGGGCCCGGGCGGTGGCGGAGGGATGACGGGTCCTGCGGGCGGGGGAAGCCAGTTCCAGCCGCCCTCGATGCCATCGATGCCGGACTACCCGGGAGGCAACCAGCCGGCTCTGGACCAGAACGGTGGCGTCAACATCTACAACACGCCAGCTCAGGGTGCTCCACCTCAAAGCGGCCAGGCCGGCAGCCCGCAGCAGGGTATGCAGCCGGGCCAGAACCCAGACGGCACGTGGGAGCGTGCAGCGAACGGGGAACAGCAGCCCATCAACCATGGGCCGGCGGAGTACACACAGGGACCAGGTAAGCCGAATCCTGATTATCAGGCCCCGCAACAACAATCCCCGCAACAACAACCCCAGCAGGGTCAGCAGCCCGGTCAGCAGCAGCCGCAAAACAAGCAAGACGACGGTATCCAACAGTTCAATCAGAAGCAGCAGCAGTGCCAAGCGGCGATGAACGCGCTGGGAAATGTCGTTTCTGCTGTTCCGCCGATCAGCGGGGGCGGCGGGAGAAGCCCGATCTGGTTCCTTGAGCCCCACCGCGATCCGCAACCGCCGGTAGCTACACCTATTGCACCACCGTGCCCCGGCGGCTGCCCCACTACCGCCCAGCCACAACCTCCCCAGCAGTCGCCAAGCGTTCAAGACCTGCAAAACCAGCTGAATCAGCAACAGAAACAAATAGACGACCTCAACAAAAAGCTAGCGGAATCGCAGAAATGCAGTGTGGCCGATTGGATGGGTAGCGCTTTTTCATTCTTCGGCGGAATTGGATCAGTTGTCGCAGGTGCAGTTACGGTTCCCGCCGGAGGAGTGGGGATACCGATTGCCATTTTCGGCACTTTCGCAGCCGTTGGCGGCGGCATCAAGATGCTCGAATGCGCGAGTAAGTAAGATCGATAGGAGAATACAGCGTGCCCAGTAGGCCGATACTAGTCCTTATCGCCATCGCGATAGTAGCTGCGATCTACATCGCCATCAGGTTGTATGCCCGAAATCATCCAGAGTGGCAACGGCGTGTAAATCCGCAAGTCCCAGTGGCATTACTTATTGTGTCAGCGCTGGCGTTTCTAGGGAAACTTCTTGTCGACATCTATTCAGGCCAAAGCATGGTCATTTCCGTAGTAATGCTTGTCTTGACTTCAGGCACAGCTATATACCTTGTAATGAAAGCGCGAGATGATAAATAATATGTTCAGTAACACGCTCGCCGTCTGCTGTTCAGTGGCAATCATGTCAGCATGCGCAAACGGTGCTACTGATCGCGGAGTATCGATGACTATCGCACCCGCGGGCGGCGGGAGTTCACCTCCCGCCGTAGATTTCGACCAGATTCCCGGTCAGTTCCCACCGCAAGATGCGGGGGTTCCAGGAGCCGGCATCGCTCCGGTCGGCGCGTGTGTGAGCTTTGAAGGCCCCAGTACGGGCGCGACTTTGAAGGTAGTTGACTGCCTAGCGCCTACCAACGGCTACAAAGTAGTACAGCGGGTGTCGACACCTCAGGAGTGCCCCGCGGACGTCGCCCAGAAGTTTTACATGAACCCCGATGAAGGACAGTTCGCTGCCTGCCTGGACTACCAGTGGAGCAGCAAAGACTGTTTGAATATCGGGACAGTGACCGCCGTGCGCGCAGCATGCGAGGACGCTAGCGTGCCTAACCGATTGAAACCAACGAAGGTCATCCTGAACTCCGTTAGCGTCGAAGGTTGTCCGACAGGTGGTTTCGCGCATCCGCTACGCCGGTTCACCATTTGTACGGAGATGGAGAAGTAGACGCATGCGGCCGACAGCCGGGAGGTGTTGGGCGGTACCGAGAACCGCACCCCTGGTGCATGTCTGACGAACGTTGAATCCAGGCGACGATGGCATTCAAAGCCACGACGGTGCGGTAGACGATCACGAGCTTGTTCGGGCTGGCCGAGGGGCTCCACGATCGTTGCACTGATTCCGTCTCAACATGTCTGAAGAGACAACTTGGCGTCCGTACATAACGCGGGCAAGACGAGATCCTCAACTCTGCGCGCAGCGGGGAGGTCACGCCCCAGACCGCCAACCGGACGGCGAATGGTTCTTGGCGCTGAACGTCAGCGACTTACTTGCGCTGGTCCAACTCGGCCAAGAAGTCATCGATGGCCGGCCACGTCTCGTTGACACCGGCCGACAGCGCCACCAGTCCGAGGTGGCTCGCCTCCACCGTGGTGAACCGAACGTCCGCCGACTTGAGCATTGCGACGCCGTGATGCACACACTGCCACGGTGCGATGGCATCACGGTGGCTGCCGAACAGCTGGATTGGCAACGTCAGAGCCGTCAGATCGAGGGTGTAACCGGCCACATTGACCACGCCGGCGGCAATCTCATCGTGATAGATGAATCGGCCCCACATCTGCGAGACCGCACGTCCTGGATAACCGGGGAAGGCGTCCTGAAACCGGTCGATCACCTCGGCCTTGGCCAACGCTTCGGTGTTGTCCAGATTGTTCAGCAGGAACCAGGGCCGCTTGATCTCTCGGTCCCATGAGGTGGCGCGGTAGGCGGCCTGTACCACCGGTGCAGGAATGCCGCCGAGCGCCCGCAACACCGTGGTGACGGCATAGCCGTTGGTGCGTTTGGTGATTCGGCGTACCTCGGGATATCCCGGGATTTGTCCGTAGTCCAACGGGGTGCCGATAGCGACGATCGAGCGGATCGGCAATCCACGGTCGGCCGCGGCGGTCAAAAGGCTCAGCGTGCCGCCCAGGCTCCACCCAATCAGGTCAAGCTGCGCCTTGCCGGAATCGATAAGCACGCGCTCGATGGCCTGCGGAATGATGTCGGCGAAGAAGGCCTCCAGACCCAGATGTCTATCTGCCCAGCCGATCTCACCGTAGTCGACGACGTAGGGCGTACGGCTCTCCTCGAGCAGGTGCGCCACCAGTGACTGACCCGGTGCGAGGTCATAGCATGTTGCCGACGCTGCCAGCGGCGGAACCAACAGGACGGGGACAGAGCTGGACTCACGCGGATCGTCGGTGCCGTAACGGCGCAACTGGCGATGTGGCTCGTCGAACAGTGCAACATGGCTGGTCGGTGTGGGTGGGCGCACCCCTTCGCCGAGAGTGAGGGCGAACAAGTTCCTCGCAGAGACCGGAATCGAGACCATAGTGAGTTCGTGTGCTCCTTCTTGCCGGCACTGCCCGGCTTATCGATCAGCTCTCGAAAAGGCTTTCAGTAGACCGGTCGGATACACAACGGATTGTGGGATGCACGACACATGGATGCGCCTGCCGCAGAGCTGGACGTAACGCACCCCGCGGGGTTGCGGCCTATTGCGCGACCACGCCAGGTCGTCTTCGCGTGAGGGCAGTCTTGCCACTCTGGGGATCGTGTGTTGCCATACTGGCTTCGGTACGAATCCGGGTGTCACAGCACCGGTCGTCGCTATTCGTCACCTGTTGTCGCGCGTACCGGGTGGGAAAACGCGCGCACCATGGCGGGGAACGCGAGTCGTTCGAGCATGCGCGTCTCGGCCAGCTCGGGCTCGACATAGAACTGCGCGGCCACACCTTCGCGCAGGGCGGTGGCGAGCCGGGCGATGAGCTCGGCGTCGATGATCAGTTCACGGTTCGCGATCGTCATCAGTTCGTTGATGATGCCGGCTGCCTCGCGCCGTAGTCGCGCGTCGTGCTCGGCCAGCACCACGGCAGCGCTCGGTTCGCGGATCGCGTACAGCGTGAACTCCATGCTGATGAGATACCAGCGGCGCTGTGCGGGGCCCTTGTCATCGATGGTGGAGATGAAGGTGCCGATGGGATCGGGGCTCTTGCGGCACTCATCCAGTGCCGCCCGCAGTGCAGCGATCAGTTGGTCGCTGCTGGCGTCGAACAGGGTGAAGAACAGCTCATCCTTGCCCGCGAAGTTCGAGTAGAACGCGCCTCGTGTGAATCCCGCCTTCTCGCAGATGTTCTCGATACTGGCGCCATGAAATCCACGGTCGGCGAACACATCGAGTGCGGCCTCCATCAGGCGCGCGCGGGTGTGTTCGCGCCGCCCGGTCGAACCAGTCGGCATGGGACGCCTTTCCAGTGGTGCGGACTGTAATCCAGTTTCGATACAACTATGTATTCTACAGCTCATCATCGGAAAGTGGCTGGTGAACCATTGAAGCGCCGATGGGAACGTTCATGGTCGCATTACATCCGATTCATATGAAAGCAGCCACCATTCACTGTCACCTCCTCGTGCACGGCTCCTCTTGACGGGTTTTCCGGAACGGGGGTAGCTTGTGATCAGTAAATACATATATGTATTGAAAGGTGAATAGATGACCTCCGAAGACGTCGTGGCGGGCGAAGAGTTGTCCGCGTACATGGTCGGTTCCGCCGATGCGGACCCGACGAGTCCGACACCTGCGGCGACGGTCGGGGAGGAGCGTGATCGTCGACTGCGTGAATTGGCAGCAGCGTTCCGGATCTTCGGGGCATTCGGTTTCTCCGAGGGGGTGGCCGGACACATCACTGTCCGCGATCCAGAGTTTCCCGAGACGTTTTGGGTGAATCCCTTCGGCATGAACTTCCGGCACATCACGGTGTCCGACCTGATCCAGGTCGATCACGACGGCACTGTGCTTACCGGCAGCCGACCGGTAAACAGGGCGGCGTTCTGCATTCACTCCGAGGTGCACAAGGCCAGGCCCGATGTGATCGCCGCAGCGCACGCACACTCGATACATGGCAAGGCGTTCTCGTCGCTGGGACAGCCGTTGTTGCCTATCACGCAGGATGCATGTGCGTTTTACGAGGACCACGAGGTGTACACCGACTACCGCGGCGTCGTCAGCGACCTGGAAGAGGGCCGGGCGATCGGAACTGCGCTCGGGCCGGCCAAGGCGGTAATCCTGCAGAACCACGGACTGCTCACCGTGGGTCACTCGGTGGCGGAGGCCGCCTGGTGGTTCATCACGATGGAGCGGTCCTGCCAAGCTCAGCTCCTCGCCATGGCTGCCGGAGAACCCCGAACCATCGACCATGACACGGCCGTCGCGGTCTACAACCAGATCGGCACGCCGGTTGCGGGGTGGTTCCAGTTCCAGCCGCTATGGGACGACGTGATCAGAACGGCTCCGGAGGCCCTTCGTTGATGTCGGCGCTACCCGTGTTCGGGGGCTACCGCAGATGAGTACGACCGCCCAAGAAGCCAGGAGGCTCAACGACACGGCGCCGACGGTCGACATGCATACCCACGGGCTCAGTATCGTGCCGCGATGGCTGCGTGCCCTGGGCGGCAAGACAATAGGCATGCCGTCCGAGCCGTTGACAAAATTGTCGACGGGCAAGGTAAACCTCGCGGTCGTCACGGCCGTCGGAGATGCGTTGCTGGGCACCGCGTGGCGACTGCGCTCTCCGTGGCACGGTGTCACGGCCCAGCTGGACCTCGCCCGTGCCGAGGCCTCGGCGGCCGGCATTACCGTGGTGGACACCGTCGAGCAGATCGAAGCCGGCAATGCGGCGACCGTGATACTCGGCCTCGAAGGCGCCGATGTCGTGGGTGCGCAACCGGATCGGTTGGTCGACCTTCATCGCAGGGGAGTGCGGGTGCTGGGCCTGGTGCATTACGCGGATAACGGCCTCGGAACGATCAGTACCTCGCTGTCCGGGGGCCGGGGCAGCCGGGCTGTGCGTGCCGGGCGTTACTCGTCAGGTCTGACCGCCCTCGGTAAAGAGGTTGTCACAGAAGCGAACCGGCTGGGAATGCTGATAGATCTCGCGCATGCCGACGCGTCGACCACCATGGCGGTATGCGATCAGACGTCCGTTCCGGTGGTCAGTTCGCATACCGGGGCATCGGCGGTCCAGGAGTTTCCGCGCTACATCAGTGACGAGGAGGCCCGCGCGATAGCCGCCACCGGTGGGCTGATCGGATTGTGGCCGATGGGATTTCGCAGGTTGGGAATGCGAGACGTGGATGACTTCGCCCGCCACGCCTCCCATCTGGCGGGGCTGGTCGGTCCCAGGCACCTGTGTATCGGGACCGACATGAACGGAATACCCGGCTATGCCACCGGATTCACCGGACCCACCGGATTCCCGTCGTTGATCGACGCGCTACTGCGCACCGGCTTCGACGCTTCCGAGGCCACCGGGATCCTCGGAGGCAATGCCCTTCGTGTTCTTAAGCAGACTCTCCCTGGTGCCTCGGGGAGCGGACGCACACCGTAGCCAGCGCATTCATAGGTAGTAAAGGAGTTCGGATGGCAAAGGTCCAGATAGAAACCGCGTCAGCGCCCCATCCCGTCGGCGCCTATTCGCAGGCCGTACGCATAGGTGACACTCTGCAGGTGTCGGGTCAAGTGGGAATCAATGCCGAGACCCATTCTTTGGCGGGCGAGACTGTCTATGCGCAGACCGCCCAGGCGCTGCGCAACATTGAGGCGATCCTGCACGCGGCGGGGGCCGACTTCGGCGCTGTGCTGATGCTGCGGGTATTCCTTCATGCCCCAGAAGGATTCACCGAACTGAACCAGGCGTTCGAGGACACCATCAGTAAGCCCTACCCGGCGCGGACTACCCTGTTCGGTGGGCTGCCGCCCGGGTTGTTGGTGGAGATAGACGCGCTCGCGAAACTTTCCGGGACAGAGGACTCCGGGGCCACTCAGAGCACTCAGGTGGGAGCCCCATGAGAATCGCTGTCGCCGGCGCCGGAAGCATCGGTTGTTATGTGGGCGGGCGACTACAGACCGCGGGCCACGACCTGGTGTACATCGGTCGGGAAACCCTTGGCCGCTCGATCGCCGAGCTCGGTCTGAGTTTGTCGGACTATCAGGGTTGGTCGGCGACGATCCCCGGACGCGATTGCGTGTTCTCCGAGTGCATCGATGCGGTGCGCGGGGCCGACGTCGTGCTCGTGACGGTGAAGTCGGCGGCGACCGCGAACATGGCGGAATCACTGGCAGACAGGCTCCGCCCCGGAGCAGTGGTGGTCAGTCTGCAGAATGGGATAGGCAATCCGGCCCAGATATCGCGATACATTAACCAGCACAACGTGATTACCGGCATGGTCGGCTTCAACGTCGCACAGGTGGGGCCCGCGCACTTCCACCAGGGCACGCAGGGAAAGCTCTCGATCTCCGCCGGAGCGGACTCCCTTGCGCAGGCGCTCACGGACAGCGGGCTCCCCACCGCCGCACGTGACGACATGGCGGCGGTGCAGTGGGGAAAGCTCGTGGTGAACCTCAACAATGCGGTGAACGCGCTCTCGGGCCTGCCGTTGAAAGCCGAACTGGGAGATCGGGAATACCGCCTGGTGCTGGCCGCGGCCCAGCGAGAGGCACTGAGCCTGCTGCGCCGTAACCACCAGCCGGTGGTCAGCCCTCTGGCGGCGCCGCTCGCGCTCATGCCCTGGGTGCTCCGGATGCCGAACTCGCTGTTTGCCCTGTTGGCGCGACGAATGGTTGAGATCGACCCTCAGGCACGTTCGTCGATGCTTGACGACATCACCCGCGGCAGGCCGACCGAAATCGATTACATCAATGGTGAAGTCGTCGAGCTCGCCAAGAAGCTGGGCGCGAAGGCGCCCGTCAACGCCGCACTCGTCCGCCTTATCCACGAGGCCAGCTCATCCGGCGGCAAGAAGTGGTCGGGTTCAGATCTGCGTCGCGAGATCCACGATCGGGAGTATCAGCGCTTCGGCTAACGGGCGAGTGGCTAGGTCCAGTTGGCCCTGCGCATTCACGTAAAACGCCGAACACCCTCAATGCCAGCAGGATTGCGGTTACCAAGAACAGTCCGACGAATAACGCAAGCGCAATCATCGACACGGTTATAGGTATCCAGCTTCTCCGCAGCGAAGCAGGATCAGGATTGCTCGGCTGTGTCTCCTGGCGGGTGTCGCCAGGTTCCGCGCCACCCCGCCGCCACCCCGCGGCAGGCGCGGTGTGGACGCCGGTTCTGGATCAGGCGGAAGGGCCGTGGTAGGGCGTTTTTTGAACGCCATAACATGCGGTTACCCCTACGTTGAGCGATCAAAACGGCGACACCGAGACTTCACTTACTCCATAGCCGACGGTGGCGAACGTGTACAGCGGCGCGCACCTCACCTCGTACGCAGCACCCGATATCCCGCATGACGGCTTTCTCGCCGACCTTCTGATGCGCACCAAGGGCGTCATTCGCGGATGGGGTCAGGGCTGTGGTGCCCAGGGGCCGTGGCCGCCAACCGACTCAATGCGGATGCGGGTGAGGTACCCGTCCGGGGCGTTCGCCGGCGGAAAATGCTCGTCGGAGCCGAGCATGGCGGTGGCCAGCTGCTTGAGCAGCGGCAGTGCGCCGCCCTCGACAACGCGCGCCGTGCCCGTGGCAGCGAGATACTCGCGCTGCTGGCCGGGCTGGCGGGGAGCCAGGATGGTCACGGCGACGTGAGAATTCCGCCGGATATTGCGCAGCTTCTTGTAATTGCCGGACAGATGCGCAGAAACCAGTTCGTCGCCCTCCGGGGTGGACTGCAGGGCGAGCCACACGACGGACACCTGCGGGCTGCCGTCGTTATTGATGGTGACGAGCGTGGCGTCGGCGCCTGCTCCGATGAGTGCGCGCCCGGCCTCGTTGAGTTCCATGTGTGATTTCTACCCCTACGCGGATGTTTTCATTCCCGCATGTGAAGAACGCCAGAAAGGGCGGCGCCCGGCTGACAACGTCGTCGACCGGGCGCCGTGCCGAAATGTGTTATTGCAGAACGGTCGTGGTGTTGGTGCCGAAAGGAACCTGCGGGTTGGTGCCCAAGGGAGTGCGCGGGTTGGCGCCCTCATGGGTGGGCTCGTGGAATCCGCGGTCGTACAGGTTGGTGCCGGGCTGGGTGCAGGATCCGCCGACGCGCGGTGCGCCGCCGGCGCACGCGGTCCGGCAGCTGTGGTTGTACGGCGTCTCGCCCGAGGAACACACCGGGGGATCTGCGGCCGCTACCGGAGCGAGGTACATCGCGGCCGAGGCGCCCAGGGCCCCGGCGAACACCGCGATGCGCTTGGGCAGTGAAACCATGGGGTTCAGAGCTCCTAACAAGGCATGAATCGAAGTTGAACTCCAGGTTACATATCATAACGATTCTCATGCCAAGAATATTTGCTGAACGTTGGCAAGTCGGCCCATTCTGCCCACGGAGTCCAGGAGACACGCATGTCCGGGCGACACGCCAGCGGTTAACTACCGGAGGTGTACAGCTAACCCGTAGGTTACCGGGGGAGGGTTCCCGCCGTGGCCGTTGACCGCGCGGCAGTCAGAGGGCGCGAAGGTATCGCTGAGTTACCACTCGCTGTAGCTGTTTAACCACTAGGTTGCCCATCCGGACCCACCAGTACGACGGCTTCGAGAAGGCTGTGATCTCCACGGATACAACATCATTGGACGGATCAAGGCGCACGATGAAGACTTCTTCGCCGGTTTCGGGATGCCCGCGCAGCGTGCCGTATGCGAAACCGCGCCGATTCGGCTCGTCGACTACGTACACGATGCGGCACAACGCCCAGAACGGCCATAGGTGTGTTGCGACGTTCACGCCCTCGGCGGCCTGCGGTGCGGAGGTCTGCACCGGCAGCCCGATCCCGCGCTGGATACCGAACCGCATCAGGCTTGCGGCGGCCTCCTCGAACCGCGCCCTACCGGTCCCGAGCTGCCGCGATTCGCGCACATGGTGATATCCGGCGGGCAGCTCACTGGCCGTCGCGCCAATCTCGGAGTAGGTGAACGGGAGCTGGCTCAGCTGTGCAATATCCACCCCAATAACGTAGGTGAGCATGACCACCGAGGAAGCAGTAACAGCGCATGAGGGAGGCGGGTTCAACCCGCCCGATCCCACCCTCAAGGGCGGCCCTGACTACGGCCGTTTCATCGACGCGCTGCGAACCCTGCAGGATCGGGCCCGCGCGGCCCTGCCGCCTGACGAGGTGATCACCACGCTGGCCAACCAGCTCGACGCCATGAACGAGCTGCTGGCTCCGTACGAGGTGTCGGAGTGGGAGTCGCCCTCGGGGCGGCGCACCGATCTCCCGCTGCGTGGGAACATCCTGCTGGTCCCGATGACAGTCGACCGCTTTGATAACGGAGTCCTCAGGGGCACAGCCACTTTCGGCCGCTATCACCTGGGGCGAAACGGGGCGGTGCATGGCGGATGCCTTGGGCTGCTCTTCGACACCATCATCGGTACCGGCACGATGCTGCTGACCGATCTGCGCAAGTTGCGCACCGCATATCTGAACATCAACTACCGCAAGATCACCCCGATCGACAAGGAGCTGCAGTACGACTGCACGCTGGATCGTGTGGAGGGGCGCAAGGTCTTTCTGACAAGCAGATTGCTCGACGGCGACGATGTGCTCGCTGAAGCCGAGGCGCTCTTCGTCAAGCTCAATCCCGGTCAGCCGTGAACAGGACTGCGCGCAGGTGGGCCCGGTGGCGCGACACTGTACGGGATCGGCCGGCGCTCGACATCGTCTACCGCGTAGTGGTTGCCGTCATCGGTCTAGTGGTGCTTGGTGTGGGCATCATCGCCATCCCGTATCCAGGACCCGGCTGGGCGATCGTCTTCCTGGGTCTGGCCATTCTGGCTACCGAGTTCCCTTGGGCCGCAAAACTGCTCCACGCGGTCAGGACCCGATACGACAGATTCATGGCGTGGTTCTCCACCCAGCCACAGTGGATGCGGGGGATTGGGGTGCTGCTCACCGCGGTCTTGGTGGTGGCCACGCTCTGGGTACTGGGCGCGCTCGGCTGGGTCGCTGCGCTGCTCGGGATCGAGGCGCCCTGGTTGAAGAGCCCGTTAGGGCTTGGCGGCTGACCACCGCATCACTGCCATGGTCGTGGTGTGGGGACCGAAGCAGAAGTGGCCAGATAGCCAGTATCCGACGTGATATTGCCATGGGGAGTTACGCTGACCACATGGACTTCGCGCCGTCGGGTCGTTCGGGTGAGCCTCACTGCGTGGTCGTTCTGGCGTTACCCGGAACAGTCGGATTCGACCTGGCCACTGCCGTCGACGTGTTCTTGCAAGTCCAGCTGGCAGACGGGTCGCACCCTTACCGTGTTCTGGTCTGCGGAACCGCCCCGGTGGTGTCTGCCGGTCCCTTCGGTATCGCGACAGATCATGGGCTGGAAGCATTTTCGGAGGCCGACACAATCATGGTCCCCGCCCGCAGCGATCTGCTGGCGCCTTTTCCTGACGGGGTGCTCGACGGGCTGCGCGGGGCTTACCGCAGTGGCACCCGGATTGCGTCCATTTGCGCGGGTGCCTTCACACTCGCTGCCGCCGGGATCCTCGACGGCAAGCGGGCCACCACGCACTGGATGGCTGCCGACCTGTTTCGCCAGATGTTCCCTGCAGTGCGTCTGGATGCCGATGTCCTCTACATCGACGAGGGGCAGGTGCTCACTTCGGCGGGCGCGGCGGCGGGGCTGGACCTGTGTCTGCACATGGTCGCGCGTGATTACGGCGCGGCGGTCGCGGCTGAGGCGGCGCGGGTGGCGGTTACCCCGCTGCATCGCGACGGCGGACAGGCTCAGTACGTCGTCCGTAACCGTCAGCGCACCGAGGTCGGTCTCGGGGAGATCCTGACCTGGATTGAGCACAACGCTCATCGCGAACTGTCCCTGGAGGACCTCGCGGCCCAGGCATCCACCAGCGTGCGCAGCCTCAACCGGCGGTTTCGGGCCGAAACGGGGCAGACGCCCATGCAATGGCTGACCGGTGTGCGGGTCCGTCATGCCCAGCAGCTGCTGGAGTGTTCCGCCGACCCGGTGGAGTGGATCGGGCGCGAAGTGGGGTTCGGTTCACCTGCGAATTTCCGGGAGCAGTTCCGCCGGCTCACCGGGGTGCCCCCGCTTGCTTACCGGAATACGTTCCGGGCGCGATCGGCCTGAGTGCTCGCGGCGCCCATCAGGCTGGGAAGGCGCTGGTGCGGACCGATAGCATGAGTTCGCAAACCCCCCGTCTCTGAATTGGAGAACTGCTGATGACTGCGCCCAACCCGTCTTCCCTTGTGGCACCAATCCGGGTGCCGGCCGGGACGACGGCGGGGACCGCGGTACGCGAGGCCGGTCTGCCGGGCAAGGGCGACGACGCGATCGTCGTCGTGCGCGTGGACGGTGCCTTGAAGGATCTGTCCTGGACTCCGGAGGCCGACACCGAGGTGGAGCCGGTCGCGGCGAATACCGAGGACGGTCGTAGCGTCATCCGGCACTCGGCCGCGCACGTGCTGGCGCAGGCTGTGCAGGACCTCTTCCCGGAGGCCAAACTCGGCATCGGCCCGCCGATCACCGACGGCTTCTACTACGACTTCGGGATCGATCACTCCTTTACCCCCGAGGATTTGACCGCCCTCGAAAAGAAGATGAAGCAGATCATCAAGGAGGGACAACGCTTTTCACGCCGGGTATACGGCTCGGTGGAAGAGGCTCAGGCCGAGCTGGTCAACGAGCCGTTCAAGCTGGAGCTTGTCTCCGATAAGTCGGGTGCCGACGACCCGGAGGTCATGGAGGTCGGCGGCGACGAACTGTCCGCCTACGACAACCTGAATCCTCGTACCGGGGAACGGGAATGGTTCGACCTGTGTCGTGGTCCGCACATTCCCACCACGAAGCACATTCCGGCGTTCCGGCTTACCCGTAGCTCGGCCGCGTACTGGCGCGGGAATCAGGCCAATGCCAGCATGCAGCGCGTCTACGGCACCGCCTGGGAGTCTCAGGAAGCCCTCGACAAACATCTAGAGCTGCTCGAAGAGGCGCTGCGACGCGACCACCGCAAGCTCGGTGTAGAGCTCGACCTGTTCAGTTTCCCCGACGAAATCGGTTCCGGCCTACCGGTGTTCCACCCCAAGGGTGGCATCATCCGCAAGGAGCTGGAGGACTACTCGCGCGCCAAGCACACCGCCGCCGGGTACGAATTCGTCAACACCCCGCACATCACCAAGGAGAACCTGTACCAGACCTCCGGGCACCTGGATTGGTACGCCGACGGCATGTTCCCGCCGATGCAGATCGACGCCGAGCTCAACGACGACGGTACCGTGCGCAAGCCGGGGCAGAACTACTACCTCAAGCCCATGAACTGCCCGATGCACCATCTGATCTACCGGGCCCGGGGCCGTTCATACCGTGAATTGCCGTTGCGGCTCTTCGAATTCGGATCGGTGTACCGGTATGAGAAATCCGGCGTGGTGCACGGCCTGACCCGCGTGCGCGGCATGACGCAGGACGACGCACATATCTACACCACCCGGGAACAGATGCACGAGGAGCTGACCTCCCTGCTGCGGTTCGTGCTGGACCTGCTGTCCGACTACGGACTCGATGATTTCTACCTGGAACTCTCCACCAAGGATGAGACGAAATTCGTTGGCTCTGACGAGGTCTGGGAAGAGTCCACCAAGACCTTGGAGCAGGTGGCGCGCGATTCCGGCCTGCAGCTCGTTCCCGACCCGGGTGGCGCAGCTTTCTATGGCCCCAAGATCTCGGTGCAGGCCAAGGACGCCCTGGGCCGGTCCTGGCAGATGTCGACCATCCAGCTCGACTTCAACATGCCCGAGCGGTTCGAGCTGGAGTACACCGCCGCCGACGGGACTCGTCAGCGCCCGGTACTCATCCACCGCGCGCTGTTCGGGTCCATCGAGCGTTTCTTCGGTGTGCTCACCGAGCATTACGCGGGCGCCTTCCCGGTGTGGCTGTCCCCGGTGCAGGCCGTTGGCATTCCGATCGCCGATGCCCACGCGCCGTACCTGAACGACATTGTCGCCCAGCTCAGATCTCAGGGCATTCGGGCGGAGGTCGACGTGAGCGACGACCGGATGAACAAGAAGATCGTCAACCACACCAACCAGCGCGTGCCGTTCCTGCTGCTGGCCGGCGACCGTGATGTGGAAGCGGGCGCCGTGAGCTTCCGCTTCCGTGACCGTACTCAGGTGAACGGGGTGCCCCGCGATGAGGCGGTCGCCGCCATCATCGACTGGGTGAATAGGCGCGAGAACATTTCTCCCACCGCTGAACTCATGAAGTTGGGGACCCGTGACTGACGAGGACTCGACCATCACCGACCGGGGAGTGGGCGACCCCGACCATCTGCAGCGGCTGTGGACGCCGCACCGGATGACCTATCTCGTCGAGGCGGTGAAAGCCAGTGGGGCGGAGTCCGCGCCGTTCACCGACATCCCCGAAATGGCCGATGAAGACGGGCTGGTGGTTGCGCGCGGAGACCATGTGTACGCCGTGCTCAATCTGTACCCGTACAACCCGGGACATCTCATGGTGGTGCCTTACCGGCAGGTCGCCGAGCTCGAAGACCTCACCGAGAATGAGAGTCGCGAGCTGATGGCATTCACCCAGAAGGCGATTCGGGTGATCAAGAAGGTATCCCGCCCGCATGGTTTCAACGTGGGGCTGAACCTGGGCGCGGCGGCGGGCGGATCGCTCGCCGAACACTTGCATCAGCATGTGGTGCCGCGCTGGGGCGGCGACGCCAACTTCATCACCATCATCGGTGACTCCAAGGTGCTGCCGCAGCTGCTGCGGGACACCCGCGAACTACTCGCACGGGCCTGGGAGCAATCGCGATGAGCGGCATCCTGTCCCGGGAGACGTTCGCGAAGATCATGAATCCCTTGGCCAACGCGGTGCTGCGTGCGGGCTTCACCCCCGACACCGTCACTATCTTCGGGACTGCGGCGTCAGTTGTAGCGGCACTTACCTTGTTCCCGACCGGCCACCTGTTCTGGGGTGGCATGGCGGTCTGGCTGTTCACGATGTTCGACATGCTTGACGGGGCAATGGCGCGGGCTCGCGGTGGTGGCACCCGGTTCGGCGCGGTGCTCGACGCGACTTGTGATCGCGTGGCCGATGGCGCGATATTCGCCGGACTGCTCTGGTGGGTGGCATTTGGTTGGGGATCAACATCTTTGGTCGTTGCCACGCTCATCTGCATGATCACCTCACAGGTGATCTCGTATGTGAAGGCTCGCGCCGAGGCCTCCGGTTTGCGTGCCGACGGCGGACTGATCGAGCGCCCCGAACGGCTCATCATCGTGCTTGCCGGAGCGATTTTCAGTGGTGGTTTCGGAGTGTCGTGGCCGTTACATGCGGCGATGTGGGTATTGGCGATTGCGAGCCTGGTAACGGTGGCCCAACGGATGCATGCGGTGCGCACGTCTCCCGGCGCTCTTGATCTGTTGCCCAATACCGATGCCGGCCAGGACGCCGCGGAGAAGAATCAGCCATGAGTGTGTGGGGTGAACGCGCCGCCGATTGGGGCTATGCCGCCGGCTGGAACTTGACGCAGGTAACACCGGATCTCCTCGCCCGAGCCATATTCGACGTCGGCGCCATGGTCGGTGCCAGCAACGGTGGCCCCGAGCAACTGCGCAAGAACCTGGCCCGGGTGCTCGGCGTACACCCCCGCGAGGTGCCGGACCGGCTGATGATCGACGCGATGCGTTCCTACGCCCGGTATTGGCGCGAGGCGTTCCGTCTGCCCTCGCAGAACATGGAACGTCTTGCCGGGCGCCTGGATAGCTGCGCATTCGGGCGTCGGAACATCGACGCGTCCCAGGACCAGGGCAAGGGCACGGTGATCGCCCTGCCGCACAGCGGCAACTGGGACATGGCTGGTGTCTGGCTGGCGCAGACTTACGGCACCTTCACCACCGTCGCCGAGCGTCTGAAACCCGAGTCGCTATACCGCCGGTTCCTGGAGTACCGGGAGACCCTTGGCTTCGAAGTGCTCGCGTCGAGCGGCGAGTCCACCGGCCCCTACGAGACCCTGGCGACACGGTTGCGGGAAAATCGCGTCGTCTGCCTGATGGCCGATCGCGACCTGAGCCGCAACGGAGTACCCGTCGACTTCTTCGGCTCGGAGGCCCGGATGCCCGCGGGGCCGGCCCGCCTGGCGATCGACACCGGAGCGCGCCTGCTGCCGGCACACTGCTGGTTCGAGCCACATGGTCAATGGGGAGTTCGGATCCAGGCGCCCATCGACACGTCGGCAGGCGATGTCGCGGTGGCCACCCAGGCGCTCGCCAACGAATTCGCCGCCAACATCGCTGAGCGCCCCGCGGACTGGCACATGTTGCAACCCTTGTGGCTTGACGACCTGTCCGAAGAACGTCGCACCCGGCTGCGGACGTCGCCGTCTCAGACCGCTTCCGCGGACGAGCCGGCGCCTGGCCTGGACGCGGAAACTGATGATCGGTCAGTCCCACGGGAGACAGATCCCGTTGGCGGGCAGGCGTAATGCGCATCGGGATGGTCTGCCCGTACTCCTTTGATGTACCGGGTGGCGTCCAGTCCCATGTGGTGCAGCTGGCCGAGGTGATGAGGGATCGCGGCCATCACGTCAGCCTGCTCGCACCGTCCTCGTCGGATATGGAGCTGCCCGAGTTCGTGGTCTCCGGCGGCAAGGCGGTTCCGATTCCTTACAACGGTTCGGTGGCGCGCCTGCGATTCGGCCCGGCCACCTACGCCAAGACCAGGCGCTGGCTGGTGGATGGCGACTTCGATGTGTTGCATCTGCATGAGCCCAATGCGCCGAGCCTGTCCATGCTGGCACTCATGGTCGCCGAGGGGCCGATCGTCGCAACCTTTCACACCTCCACCACAAAGTCGTTGACGCTGAGTGTCTTTCAGGCGGTGCTGCGTCCTTGGCACGAGAAGATCGTCGGCCGGATCGCCGTCTCCGAGCTGGCCCGGCGCTGGCAGATGGAGGCGCTCGGATCTGACGCAGTGGAGATTCCCAATGGCGTTGACGTCCGATCCTTTTCCGGGGCACCCATGCTGGAGGGCTACCCGAGAGAGGGTAAGACGGTGCTGTTCCTGGGCCGCTACGACGAGTCACGCAAGGGTATGGACGTGTTGATGGGGGCCTTGCCGAAGATCGCGGCCAGCTTCTCCGATGTGGAGATCCTGATCGTCGGCCGCGGAGACGAGGCCGAATTACGCTCGCAGGCAGGACCGTTGGCGAAACATTTGCGATTCCTCGGTCAGGTGGACGATGCCACCAAGGCCTCGGCGATGCGCAGCGCCGATGTCTACTGCGCGCCCAACATCGGCGGGGAGAGCTTCGGCATCGTGTTGGTGGAGGCGATGGCGGCCGGTACCGCGGTGGTCGCGAGCTCGCTGGACGCCTTCCGGCGTGTGCTCCTGGATGGCAAGGCGGGCCGGTTGACACCCACCGGCGACTCGGATGCCTTGGCGGCGGCCATCATCGATGTGCTCGGTGACGATGAGGGCCGGGCGGAGCTGGTCGCGGCGGGTACCGACGCGGTCCAGCGATACGACTGGTCGGTGGTTGCGCAGCAGATCATGCTCGTCTACGAGACCGTGACCGCTTCCGGCGCCCGGGTGAAGGTCGACAGTTGGTGACGTTCTCGGCGCTGACCGTCATCGTCATCGCCATCATCGGCATGCTGGTCGCACTTGGCCTGTTGTGGGCCTATTTGGTGGCCAACCGGCTGGACCGGCTGCATGTGCGCAGCGACCTGTCCTGGCAGTCCCTCGATGCCGCGCTGGCGCGTCGCGCCGTCGTCGCGCGGGCGGTGGGGGACACCCTCAAGGACGATCAACTCATCAAGCTCGCCGCGAAAGCCGAGCGTGCCGAACGTGACCGGCGCGAGTACGCGGAGAACCAGCTGGCCTCGGCGTTGTCCACCGTCGACTCCGAACGGTTGCGCCCCGCGCTGGTGGCCGAGCTCGCCGATGCGGAGACGCGGGTGCTGATCGCGCGGCGTTTTCACAATGACGCCGTGCGCGACACCCTGGCCCTCCGGGTACGCCGACCGGTGCGGTGGCTGCGTTTGGGCGGAACCGCGCCGATGCCAACGTATTTCGAAATCATCGACCGTCAGGGTGCGGGCACCGAGGATCCGGCACTGCCCAACTTCCGCACCTCGGCACGGATCATCCTGCTCGACGAGGATGGCCGGGTCCTGCTACTGCGCGGCTTCGATCCCGCGGCGCCGAGCCCGGCGGTGCACTGGTGGTTCACCGTGGGCGGCCAGACCTTGCCGGGGGAGAAGCTGTCCGAGGGCGCGGTTCGCGAGCTGGTCGAGGAGACCGGGCTATCGGTTCCCTCGGGGCGTCTCGTGGGCCCACTGTGGCGGCGGGTCGCCGTCTTCGACTTCAACGGCACCACCATTCGGTCCGAAGAATTGTTCTTCGTGCACCGCACCAAGAGGTTCGAACCCGCCACGGACGGCCGTACCAATCTGGAGCAGCGCTACATCACCGGCCACCGCTGGTGCGATGCCGAAGAGATCGCCGCACTGACGGCCTCGGGGGAGCAGGTGTTCCCGAATCAGCTGGGAGAGCTGCTCGGGGAGGCCGCCGCTGCGGCGGATGCGGTGGCCACCGGCGGGCGTCGCGAGCCGATCCTGATCGGGTGAGCCCCGTCACCGCACCTCCCGCCACAAAATCGCTGGTGCGGCGGCATTAGACTGGGGTGAGAACCCGAACACTTCAGGAGCCCCCAGTTGACTAGCACGACCAATGGAACGTCCCCCGAGACAGGAACCGGCACCGCCCGCGTTAAGCGCGGTATGGCCGAGATGCTCAAGGGTGGCGTCATCATGGACGTTGTCACCCCCGATCAGGCGAAGATCGCCGAAGACGCCGGCGCCGTCGCCGTCATGGCGCTGGAGCGGGTCCCGGCCGACATCCGCGCTCAAGGCGGCGTGTCACGCATGAGTGATCCAGACATGATCGACGGCATCATCAGCGCCGTCAGCATTCCCGTCATGGCCAAGGCGCGCATCGGGCATTTCGTCGAGGCGCAGATCCTGCAGAGCCTCGGCGTGGACTACATCGACGAGTCCGAGGTGCTGACCCCGGCCGACTACACCAACCACATCGACAAGTGGAAGTTCACCGTGCCGTTCGTGTGCGGTGCCACCAACCTGGGCGAGGCGCTGCGCCGTCTCACCGAGGGTGCGGCGATGATCCGCTCCAAGGGTGAGGCCGGCACCGGCGACGTCTCGAATGCAACCACTCACATGCGCAAGATCGGCGGCGAGATCCGCCGGCTCACCTCGCTGTCTGAGGACGAGTTGTACGTCGCCGCAAAGGAATTGCAGGCGCCCTATGAGCTCGTGGTCGAGGTCGCTCGCGCCGGCAAGCTGCCGGTCACGCTGTTCACCGCCGGCGGTATCGCCACTCCGGCCGACGCCGCGATGATGATGCAGCTGGGCGCCGAGGGTGTCTTTGTGGGCTCCGGAATCTTCAAGTCCGGTAACCCGGAGCAGCGGGCCGCGGCGATCGTGAAGGCCACCACCTTCTACGACGACCCGGACGTGCTCGCCAAGGTGTCGCGCGGACTGGGTGAGGCGATGGTCGGCATCAACGTGGAGGACATCGCGCAGCCGCATCGGCTCGCCGAGCGCGGCTGGTAAAACCATCTGATGGCCGATATCGAAGAGATCCTGACGCTTGAGCAACTCGAAAAGGACATCTTCCGGGGCAACGTGACCCCCAGCAGCCTGCGTCGCACCTTCGGCGGTCAGGTGGCCGGGCAGTCGTTGGTCTCGGCGGTTCGCACCGTGGAGCCGCACTACCTCGTGCACTCCCTGCACGGATACTTCCTGCGGCCCGGAAATCCGAACGAGCCCACCGTGTTTCTCGTCGACCGGGTGCGTGACGGCCGCTCGTTCGTGACTCGCCGCGTTACCGCGATCCAGGGCGGGCAGGCAATCTTCAGCATGTCGGCGTCGTTCCAGACCCTGGACACCGGCATCGAGCATCAGGACCTGATGCCGCCGGTGCCGGCGCCCGAGGACCTCCCGGATGTGCAAGACGCCGAGGAGTCGTTCAGCCACGACCTATTCCGGCAGTTCGCCGAATGGGACATCCGGATCGTGCCCGACGAGCTGATGGACCGGAATTCTCGGCTGGCCGCGCAGCAGCGGGTGTGGTTCCGCTGCCGCAAGCACCTTCCCGACGACCCGGTGCTGCACATCTGTGCGCTGGCGTACATGAGCGACCTGACGCTGCTGAGTTCTTCCAAGGTGCCACACCGGGATGCGGTGCTGCAGACAGCGTCCCTCGACCACGCGCTGTGGTTCCTGCGGCCGTTCCGCGCCGATGAATGGCTGCTGTACGACGAGACGTCGCCGTCTGCCGGATATGGACGGGCCCTGACCCAGGGCCGGATCTTCGACCGCGAGGGCAGGATGGTCGCGGCGGTGGTGCAGGAGGGTCTTACCCGCTACGAGCGCAACCCGGACGAGGCGTCGATCGCCAAGGGGAACATGGCGTGACCGGTGTGCTTGGCAGCGCCGGTCAATCTGGTGAGGTACGCCCGCTGGTTGGCGTGCTGGCATTGCAGGGCGATGTCAGGGAACATGTTGCCGCCCTGAGAGACTCGGGTGCCGATGCGCTCGGCGTGCGTCGTCCGGAGGAACTCTCCAAGGTGGACGGATTGGTCATTCCCGGTGGGGAGTCCACCACGATGAGCAACTTGCTGCGCGTGTTCGAGCTACTGGATCCACTCACCGAACGCCTACGGGACGGCCTGCCGGTCTATGGCTCGTGCGCGGGCATGATTCTGCTCGCCAGCGAGATACTTGACACCCGTCCGGATGCGGTGGCGCTCGGCGCGATCGATATAACGGTGCGGCGCAATGCTTTCGGTCGACAGGTGGACTCGTTCGAGGGCGATCTGGAGTTCGCCGGGCTTGCTGGTGGACTGCACGCGGTATTCATCAGGGCGCCGTGGGTGGAACGGGTGGGCGCCGATGTTGAGGTGCTGGCCGTTGCCCAGGGGCATCCGGTCGCAGTGCGGCAGGGGAGCGCGTTGGCGACGTCGTTTCACCCCGAAGTCACCGGGGACCGGCGGGTGCACCAGCTCTTTGTCGACATGGTGCGCGCCTCCTAGGCGTCCTCGAACGCATACCAGGTGCAGCTGTACCGCCGGATTTCTCCGCGTGCGGTATGCGCTCGACGCGGTGGTTTACCAGCGCAGCATGGGCATCGGACGCAACGGGTGCTTGAGCGTCCACTTACCGGCGGTTCGCACCAAGAATCCGTGAAAACCGCCGTACGGCAATGCCTCCACGACCTCACGCACATCGGCGCGTTCCAGGCCGGTCCAGGCGTAGAGCCCGTGGAAGGCATCAATCCGGTCGCCTAATCGAAACGTCTCGACCCACAGATCGTCCGCTGACCTGAGCTTGTGGTGGTCGGCCACCATCGCCTTGACGCGACCGGCGTCGGTGATTCCGAACTCCGGTGCCAATTGCTCGGCAAGTGCCACCGACGGGTCGAGGTAGTCCCACGTGCCGGCTGTCCAGATGCCGATGTCGTGTGTCGCCCACGCCAGCGCGATCTCGGGTGGTGCCGTCGTCATACCGAGAAGACGCAGCTGGTAGTTCATGCCCCGATACAGATGATTGCGGTAATCGGTATGGCTGTCGCCGATGGTCGACGCGTATCGGTCCAGGACTGCGTCGACAATCGGGTCTTCTACCAGGACAGTCATGCCGTTCACCCTATGTTCCTGGCGCTGGCGTCGCTGTCGAGTCTGAATCTCACGACGCTGTGCAGCCGAATAACGTCGTCAAATTCAGAGTCGGCGCTCACTGAATCGCTGGCCACCTACGCTGCCCGAGTACACTCGGGCAGCGCAAAGATAAGACGGAACGTCAAGAGAAAGCGGTACAGGAGTACATGAGCGGCCATTCCAAGTGGGCCACCACCAAGCATCAGAAGGCCGTCAAAGACGCGCGCCGTGGCAAAGAGTTCGCCAAGCTGATCAAGAACATCGAAGTCGCCGCGCGTACCGGTGGCGGAGATCCGGCAGGCAACCCGACGCTCTACGACGCGATCCAGAAGGCCAAGAAGACGTCGGTGCCCAACGACAACATCGAGCGGGCCCGCAAGCGCGGCGCCGGCGAAGAGGCCGGCGGTGCCGACTGGCAGACCATCATGTACGAGGGCTACGGCCCCAATGGCGTTGCCGTGCTTGTCGAATGCTTGACCGATAACCGCAACCGCGCCGCCGGTGAGGTCAGGGTCGCGATGACCCGCAACGGTGGCAATATGGCCGATCCGGGCTCGGTGTCCTACCTGTTCTCCCGCAAGGGCATGGTCACTCTCGAGAAGGCGAACCTGTCGGAGGACGACGTGTTGACGGCCGTGCTGGAGGCGGGCGCGGAGGAGGTCAACGACCTCGGTGAGAGCTTTGAAGTCATCTCCGAGCCCACCGATCTGGTCGCCGTGCGTCAGGCCCTACAGGATGCCGGTATCGATTACGACTCGGCGGAGGCGAGCTTCCAGCCGTCGGTGACCGTTCCGGCCGACGCCGAAACGGCTCGCAAGGTGTTCAAGCTGGTCGACGCGCTGGAGGACAGCGACGACGTGCAGAACGTCTATACCAACGTGGACTTGTCCGACGAGGTGCTGGCCGAGCTCTCCGAGGACTGACCCGCGGCCCACACCGCCAACGTCACTACCGCGGTGGTGACCAGCACGGCACCGATGGTGTCGGTGAGGTAGTGATACCCGCAGGCGACTAGGCCCAGCAGCCCGAGTGTGCTGACAACCCCGGCCATGATGTACGCCCAGAGGGCTCCACCGGCGACCAGCACCAGCATCCCCATCACGGCCACCACGAAGGTGGTGTGGCCGCTGGGGTAGGCCAGATAGCCGCCCTTCTCGCGACCAACGAGCAGCTTGGTGCCCTGAGTGGTCCAATTCGCCACGAACGGGCAGGCCAGCACCACCGCAGCGACTCGCCAACGCCGTCGATACAGCTCGAACCCAACGCACACCACGAGCACCGGTACGAGGAACACCCAGTCGGTGAAGAACAGCAGCCAGCGTGGCTGCACGCCGAATACGACCTGCGTCCCGCGGAAAAACCAGGCGTCAAACGGCGTTGAACCCTTACCGACGGAGAACCCGAGGACCAGCATCGTGAGGACACCGAGGGGTGGCCACCACTGAATCGCCTTTTCGCTGGGCAGTTTTCCGATAGACACGCCGACGACAGTAATCGGCCGGGGACTTCGATCCGAATCGCGCTGGATGGCGGGAATCAAACGTCACCGCGCGGCGTTATTGTGACGTCAACAACTGTTGGTCAACAACTGTTGACTTGAATGTCAAGTAGGCGTACATCTAAGGCATCAACGAATGATGGGAGGCCGGTCATGGCCATACAAACAGTCGCCCCGGCGCCTGAATCGACGAGCCTATGGCGCACCGTGCGCGCGGTTCTCGCGCTGCCGTTCACCGTGACGGTGCTGATTCCGCTGGTAATTCTGTACGGATCGGGCGTTCAGGTGCCTTCCTGGATGTCGGATCAGATGTCGATGGCGGCGACGGTGATCGGGACCTTGTTGGTCGCTGCCGGCCTGTTCCTGGTGACCCGCACCGTCATGCTCTTCCATCAGATGGGCAAGGGTTCCCTTGCACCCTTCGACCCGCCGGCTCATCTTGTTGTGCGCGGCCCGTACCGCCACATGCGTAACCCGATGATCACCGGCGTCATAGCCATCCTGCTGGGCGAGGCGCTCGCCGTGAACTCTGTCGGTTTGCTGATCTACGCAGCCGTTTTCGTAACCGTCAACGCCGTCTACTTCCCGCTGGTCGAGGAGCGCGGTCTGCTGAAGCGATTCGGCCGCGACTACGCGGAGTACTCGCAGCACGTACCTCGGTGGGTGCCGCGTCTGCGTCCGTGGTCGCAGCCCGGGCGCGCGAGCTAAGGCGCGTCGCAATCGCAGTCGCAATCGAGGTAGGCCTGGATGGTCGGTGCGATCAGGTCGATGATCTGTTTGTGCGTCATCTGGGGCACGTTCCCGAGGCGAATCACGTACCGACACATGGCCAGGCCGATCATTTGAGTACCGATCAGCGCCGCGCGTTCCATGGCTCGGTCTGCGGTCAATGATTCGATGACGGGAACCATCTGGCAGCTGAAGATCTCTTCCATGCGTGCCCGTGCGGACTCGTGGGATACCGCGGCCCGCAGCAGGGCGACCATGGTGTCGTCGGCCTCCCACTGAGTGAGGAAGTGCTCAACCAAGGTCGCGCCGAGCTGACTGCGCGGAATGTCGGCTAGCTCCTCGGGGAAATGTATGTCGAAGTTGGCCGCCGCGGTGAACAGCTTGGCCTTATTGCCGTAGTACCGCATGACCAGGGACGGGTCGATACCCGCTGTCGCCGCGATCGCCCGTATGGTTGCCTTCTCGTAGCCGACGCCCGCGAAGTGTTCCTGGGCGGCCTCAAGGATGGCCGCGCGGGTGGCGTCCGATCGCCGAGGTTCGGTGGACATGCGCTGAGCTTAGGCCAACGGCTGTTGACATTTGCAGAGCCCTTGCGTGTTGCTCTCCCGAATGGGCAAGGCCCCTCGATATGCTGATCGAACAACTGTTCTACGGCGAGAGGGCTGGCACGTGCGAGTAATGGGAGTCGACCCGGGGCTTACCCGGTGCGGTCTGTCCATGGTCGAGGCCTCCTCGGGTCGCAAGGTGGTGGCTCTGGATGTCGACGTCGTCCGTACTCCAGCCAATCAGCCCCTGCCGCAACGGCTTCTGGCGATCAGCCAGGTTGTCGAACACTGGATGGACACCCACCGTCCTGACGTGATCGCCATCGAGCGCGTCTTCGCTCAGCAGAATGTTTCCACCGTGATGGGTACCGCCCAAGCAGGCGGAGTGATCGCGCTCTGTGCCGCCAAGCGGGGGATTGAGGTGTATTTCCACACCCCCTCGGAGGTCAAGGCCGCCGTCACCGGCAACGGACGCGCAGATAAATCCCAGGTGACGGCAATGGTGACCCGCATCCTTCAGCTGCAGACGGCGCCGAAACCCGCAGATGCGGCCGACGCGTTGGCCCTGGCAATCTGTCACTGCTGGCGTGCACCCATGCTGGCGAGAATGGCGAAGGCAGAAGCCGCGGCAGAAGCCGCGGCAGAAGCGCAGCGGAAAGCCTTCGCGGCCCGATTGAAGGCGGTATCCCGGTGATTGCTTCGGTCAATGGCGAGGTCATCGACATCGCGCTCGATCATGTGGTGATCGAGGCCGCCGGGGTCGGATACCGCGTCAATGCCACGCCGGCCACGCTGTCGACGCTGCGGCGCGGCAGCCAGGTGCGGCTGATCACGGCGATGATCGTCCGTGAAGACTCGATGACGTTGTACGGCTTCACCGACACCGATTCCCGCGACCTGTTCCTGACGCTGCTCGGCGTCTCCGGTGTGGGACCCAAGATCGCGATGGCCACGTTCGCGGTCTACGACGCGCCGACCTTGCGTCAGGCGCTGGCCGACGGCGATGTCAACGCACTGACCAGGGTGCCCGGGATCGGCAAGCGTGGCGCCGAGCGCTTGGTGCTGGAACTGCGTGAGAAGGTGGCGGCAGCTGCAGGGGCACAGGGTGGAACCACCGAACTGGGCCGTGGCACCGCATCGCTGGTGCGCACACAGGTTGTCGAGGCACTTATCGGCCTCGGATTCGCCGCCAAACAAGCCGAGCAGGCCACCGATACCGTGCTGGCTCAAGACAATTTCGATGGAGATACCTCGACCGTGCTGCGGTCGGCGCTGACGCTGCTGGGCAAGACGCGATGACCGGCTTCGATGAGTTCGGCGGCGACGAGGACGAATTCGATGCAGGCCCGGAGATGTCCGGTGCGCTCACGGTTGGCGAAAACGACATCGACGCCGGGCTCAGGCCCAAGTCGCTGCGGGAGTTCATCGGCCAGCCACGGGTCCGTGAGCAGCTGGAGCTCGTGCTGTCCGGCGCCAAGAATCGCGGCGGCACTCCCGATCACATCCTGTTGTCCGGCCCACCCGGGCTCGGCAAGACCTCGCTGGCGATGATCATCGCTGCCGAGTTGGGCTCTTCGCTGCGGGTCACCTCGGGGCCGGCACTGGAGCGAGCGGGCGACCTGGCGGCGATGCTGAGCAACCTCGTTGAACACGATGTGCTGTTCATCGACGAGATTCACCGCATTGCCCGGCCCGCCGAGGAAATGCTGTATCTGGCGATGGAGGACTTTCGTGTCGACGTCGTCGTCGGCAAGGGGCCCGGTGCCACCTCGATCCCTCTGGAAGTGGCGCCGTTCACGCTGGTCGGCGCGACCACCCGATCGGGGTCTCTGACCGGGCCGCTGCGTGACCGGTTCGGATTCACCGCCCACATGGACTTCTACGAGCCCCATGAACTCGAGCGCGTGCTGACTCGATCGGCGGGAATCCTCGGTATCGAGCTGGGAGCCGACGCGGGTGTGGAGATAGCCCGGCGCTCGCGCGGCACCCCGCGTATCGCCAACCGATTGCTGCGCCGGGTCCGTGACTACGCGGAAGTGCGGGCGGACGGTGTGATCACCGTAGACGTCGCCAAGTCCGCCCTGGAGGTGTACGACGTCGACGAGCTGGGGCTGGATCGCTTGGACCGGGCGGTGCTTACGGCGCTGACACGCAGCTTCGGCGGCGGCCCGGTGGGCTTGTCGACATTGGCGGTAGCGGTCGGGGAAGAGTCGACCACGGTGGAAGAGGTATGCGAGCCGTTCCTGGTGCGCGCCGGGATGCTCGCCCGTACGCCGCGCGGGCGGGTGGCGACATCGTTGGCGTGGACGCATCTGGGTCTTACTCCGCCGCCGCAGGTGCTGGGGCAGTCCGGGCTGTTCGATTGACGGGAGGCTTGAGCCCAGGACGCGCAGGTCCGGGGTTCGCGTCGATTCCACAGAGTCGGATGGCACACTGGTGACTTGTCGCGTGCTCGTTTCACGCAGACCGTGCTTGAACTCGTGAAGACCCAACGGAAAGAATCCCGAAAGCCGCCATGGAATCGATCATCGTCTTTTTGCCGCTCATCCTCGTTATGGGCGCATTCCTCTTCTTCGCGAACCGGCGGCAGCGCAAGGCCCTCGACGCCACCATCGAGCTGCACGAGTCTCTGGCGATCGGCGACCGGGTACACACGACGTCCGGTCTGCAGGGCACCATCACCGCCGTCACCGACGACACCGTGGATCTGGAGATCGCGCCCGGTGTTGTGACTCGCTGGATAAAGCTCGCGATCCGCGACAAGATCGCTGACGAGGGCAAGGACACCGAGGACACCCAGGACACTGCTGACACCGCTGAGGAGGCGTCGCGCGACGTCGAGAGCACCGGGGTCGAGCTGACCAAGGAGTAGCGGCTTTCGCCTTTGCTCAACCCTGAACGCCTCCCGACCCGCCCTCGACAAGCAAGGAGACCGGACACGTGGCCTCGCCATCGGCCCCTGTGCATCCCATGCGCTACTTGGCTGCCTTCCTGGTGCTGCTTATTGGCGCCTATCTGCTGGTGTTCCTCACCGGCGACAAACAGCCCAGGCCCAAACTCGGTATCGACCTGCAGGGCGGAACTCGCGTCACCCTGACGGCCCGTACCCCTGACGGCTCCAAGCCGACCAAGGACGCGTTGACACAGGCGCAGCAGATCATCAACGCGCGCGTCAACGGACTCGGTGTCTCCGGATCCGAGGTCATCATCGACGGCGACAACCTCGTCATCACCGTGCCCGGTAACGACGGCAACGAGGCCCGCAACCTCGGTCAGACCGCCAAGCTCTACATCCGGCCTGTCGTCCAGATGGTGCCGGCGCAGCCCAAGGAGAACCCCCAGGCCGGAGGGCCGCAGGGTGGTCAGCCAGGCGCTGGGCATGAGGCGACGCCACCGGAGCCGGGCGCAGGAAAGCCTGCACCCGCCGCACCCTCCCCGAAACCGCAGCCGCGGCCCTATCCGGCGCAAACCACGACACCGCCACCACCGCCACCCGCTCCGGCGACGCAGCCCGCGGCGCCGAATGCCACACCGCCGAATGCGACACCGCCCGCGGCTCCGCCCACCGATCTGCCGCCGAAGCCCGGCAGCGGTGAGGAACGCAAGCAGCTGATCGACTTCGAGAAGCAGATCAGGCAGAGCGACGACCCGCGGATTCAGATGCTGGCGCTTCAGGTCCAGTCCTCGCGTTGCTATGACATTGATGACCCGCTCGCGGGTAACGACGATCCAAACCTTCCGTTGGTCACCTGTGGTGACGACAGCCAGGGTGGAAAGGCCGCTTACCTGCTGGACAAGTCGATCATCAGCGGTGAGGAAATCAAGGACGCCAGCTCGGGGCTCGACCAGCAGCGAGGCATCTATGTAGTGAGCATGGAGTTCAAGCCCACTGGGGCGAAGGTCTGGGCTGACTACACGTCTGCGCATTGGCAGCAGGGCACCCAAACCGCGTTTACGTTGGACTCCAAGGTGATCAGCGCTCCGGCGATCCGCGAACCCATCCCGGGCGGCAAAACCGAAATCAGCGGACAGTTCACCTCCGACTCGGCCAAGCAGCTTGCCGCGGCCCTCAAGTACGGTTCGCTGCCGCTGTCCTTTGAATCCTCGGATGCCCAAACCGTCTCGGCCACACTCGGATTGACCTCGCTCAAGGCCGGCCTGATCGCGGGCGCGATCGGTTTGGCGATCGTGCTGTTGTACTCGCTGATCTACTACCGTGTACTCGGCATATTGACCGCGCTGTCTCTGGTGGCCTCCGGAGCCATGGTTTTCGCGATCCTGGTCCTGTTGGGCAGATACATCTCGTACACCCTGGACCTGGCGGGTATCGCCGGTCTGATCATCGGTATCGGTACCACCGCGGACTCCTTCGTGGTGTTCTTCGAGCGCATCAAAGATGAGATACGAGAAGGTCGTTCGTACCGTTCGGCGGTGCCGCGCGGTTGGGCCCGTGCTCGCAAGACGATCCTGTCGGGTAACGCGGTGACCCTGTTGGCCGCCGTGGTGCTCTACATCCTGGCCATCGGGCAGGTGAAGGGCTTCGCGTTCACCCTCGGACTCACCACCATCCTGGATGTCGTGGTGGTGTTCCTGGTGACGTGGCCGCTTGTCTACCTGTCCTCCAAGTCCGCGACTCTGTCCAAGCCCGTGTACAACGGGCTCGGCGCGGTCCAGCAGATTGCCCGCGAACGTAAGGCGGCGGCACACGCATGAGCACCGGCAATGACACAGTGAGCAACGGCAACGGCACCAAGGACCCGGTGGAAAACGCCGAGAGCGCCGCGAAGGAACCCAAGTCCACCGCAGTCGAAACCGTGAGTGTGGCACCAGAACACGGATTCTTCTACCGCCTGTACACCGGAACGGGCGCCGTCGACGTCGTCGGCAAGCGCACGCTGTGGTTCGGGATCAGTGGTGCGTTCATGATCGTCGCGATCCTGTCCATCGCGATCAAGGGATTCGTCTTCGGTATCGACTTCGAGGGCGGCACCAAGGTGTGGTTCCCGAAGGGCGACGCCACCGTTCAGCAGACCGAGGACGTCTTCAGTCAAACACTCGGCCACGACGCCGAATCGATTGTCGTCACCGGAACCGGCGACTCGGCCTCGATTCAGATTCGTACCGAGAAGCTCGACAATGAGGATTCGGCGAAGCTCCACAAGGCGCTCTTCGATAAGTTCGCGCCCAAGGGGCCCGACGGTAAGCCGTCCATCGACTCCATCAGCGACTCGGACGTGTCCGAGACCTGGGGCGGACAGATCACCAACAAGGCGATCATTGCGCTCGTCGTGTTCCTGGTGCTGGCCGGCATCTACATCGCCGTGCGCTACGAGCGCTACATGGCTCTGGCCGCACTGGCCGCGCTCGTCTTCGACCTGCTGGTCACTGCCGGTGTGTACTCGTTAGTGGGCTTCGAGGTCACCCCCGCGACGGTGATCGGTCTGCTCACCATCCTGGGATTCTCCTTGTACGACACCGTGATCGTGTTCGACAAGGTGGAGGAAAACACGCACGGGTTCCAGCACACGTCACGGCGTACCTTCGCCGAGCACGCCAACCTGGCCGTGAACCAGACATTCATGCGTTCCATCAACACCAGCCTCATCTCGGTGATCCCGGTGCTCTCGCTCATCGTGGTGGCCATCTGGCTGCTGGGCGTGGGCACATTGAAGGACCTTGCGCTGGTTCAGCTTGTCGGCATTCTGGTCGGCACCTACTCGTCGATCTTCTTCGCAACCCCGCTGCTGGTGGCATTCCGTGAGCGCACCGAACTGGTGTCGAGCCACACCAAGAAGGTGCTGAGCCGCCGTAAGCCCGAGGCCGCGCCCCTGGCAGACACCGGTTCGGGAACCACAGCCGCCAAGGCAGTGGCAGCGGAGGCGTCCGATGCCACCACGACCGCGGTACGTCCCGCGAAACCCAGGCCGGGTGCCCGCCCTCAAGGTAAGCGAAACGTGCGGCGGCGCTGATGGTTTCACGGGGCCCAGCACGGACCGGAGCAAGACGGATCGCGCGACTCGGCGCTATCGCGACCACGGTGCTGCTCGCGGCGGGGTTGTTGACCTCGTGTTGGACCTCGGCGGCGAAAACGCTCGACTATGCCGTCGACGGCCGCTTGACGACGTACAACGTCAACAGTGTCGCGGGGAACGCATCAGCGGGGGCACAGGCATTCAACCGTGTGCTCACCGGTTTCGGCTTCCACGGACCTGACGGCCAGGTGATCGCTGACCACGACTTCGGCACCGTCGAGGTCGTCGGCCGCATTCCGCTGGTGCTCGACTACACCATCAATGAGAAGGCCGTCTACTCCGACGGCAAGCCGGTGACCTGTGAAGACATGGTGCTGGCCTGGTTCGCGCAATCTGGCCGCCTGCCTGATTTCGACGCAGCCAGCACGGCCGGATACGCCGATATCTCCACTGTCGATTGCAAGCCGGGGCAGAAGACCGCGCGGGTGACCTTCGCGCCGGATCGTGCCTTCACCGACTGGACCCAGTTGTTCACCGCGACCACGATGTTGCCGTGGCATGTGGTCGCCGACAAGCTCGGCGGGGGTATCGACCTGATCGGTGCCATCGCCGCCAACGACGTTCCGGCGCTGCAGAAGATCGCCGATTTTTGGAACAACCAGTGGAACTTCGGCTCCGATCTGGATCTCTCGAAGTTCCCGTCGTCGGGGCCGTACAAACTCGACGGGTACAACGATGACGGATCGGTCGTGCTCGTTGCCAACGACAAGTGGTGGGGGAGCCCGCCGGTGACTAAGCGGGTCACGGTGTGGCCCAGCGGGATTGATGTGCAAAAACGGTTGTCCGATGGCGATCTGGAGGTTGTCGACGTCGCCGCCGGATCGTCCGGGACTCTGACCGCCCCCGACGGATTCGCGCGCACTGAGGAACCCGGTTCGGGTGTGGAACAACTCATTTTCGGTGCCGGAGGATCGGTCGGGGCTCCCGATGTGCGCCGTGCGGTCGCCCTGTGCACACCACGTGACGCCATCGCGGGAATCGCTGGAGTGCCGGTGATGAACGCCCGGCTGGATACCAGTATCGGAGACTCGTTCGCCTCCGTGGAGGCCGCTGCCGAAGCGGGACGGTTCATGCGTTCTGACCCGGTCGCGGCACGTGCCGCCGTGGCCAATCGTCCGTTGACCGTCCGGGTGGGATACCAGGCGCCCAACCCGCGCCGTGCGGCGATTGTGTCCGCCATGGCGCAGGCCTGTGAACCCGCCGGGATCACCGTGCAGGATGTCAGTTCACCCGAGATTGGGCCGCACTCGTTGCGGGACAATCAGGTTGATGCATTGCTCAGCTCGATCGGTGGAGCTCCCGGAAGCGGATCGACCGGCTCATGGCTCATGGATGCGTACGCCCTGCGGTCACGCGAGGGCAAGAATCCGACGAACTACGCGAACGGTCAGATCGACGGGATCATCGCGGCGCTGGCCGTGACCACCAACGCCAGGGATCAGAGCCGGCTACTCGGCGACGCATCGGCGATCTTGTGGAACGACCTGCCGACACTGCCGCTGTACCGGCAGCCGCGTGTACTGATCGCACCGAAGTCGATGTATGCCGCCACGCCGAGCGTCACCCGGTGGGGTGCGGGCTGGAACATGGATCGTTGGGTGTTGCCCGCGTGACATCTGCGGACGCTGTCACAGCGCTCATCGACAGGCTGACTCGTAAGGTTCCCGACTTCCCCGAGCCGGGGGTGCAGTTCAAGGACTTGACGCCGCTGTTCGCGGACGCGGAGGGTTTGTCACAGGTCACCGATGCACTGGGGCAGGCGGCGGCAGGCGCCACGTTGATCGCGGGGATCGATGCCCGCGGCTTCCTGTTGGGGGCCGCCGTGGCGATCCGGCTCGGCGTAGGTGTGCTGGCTGTGCGGAAGGCGGGAAAGCTGCCACCACCAGTGCATGCTCAGACCTATGAGCTCGAATACGGCACCGCGGCGCTGGAAATTCCTGCCGACGGCGTGGATCTGACAGGTCATCGGGTGGCGATCATCGACGATGTGCTGGCCACCGGAGGAACGCTGGCGGCAGCAATCAAGCTCCTGCGCACCGCAGGGGCAGATGTGATCGGCGCGGGTGTAGTTCTGGAACTGTCCGATCTGGGCGGCCGCGCGGCCGTGGCGCCGCTGCCATTAACTGCGCTGCGTGTGATCTGAGGGATAATCTAGGCGGCAGGAGGTGAACCGTGGCTGACGAGCAAGTACCCAGCGAGAATCAGGTCGCGGTCGAGTCCCTGCCTGCCGTGAGCGAACCGACCGCACCGAGCCCGGAATCTTTGCGGGTCAGCGGCACCATGAGTGCATCGCGCCGCGTGCGGGCCCGGCTGGCCCGCAGGATGACCGCCCAGCGCGGCACCGTCAGCCCCGTACTTGAGCCCCTGATGGGCGTTCACCGTGAGTTCTACCCTAAGGCTGACCGGGCGGCGCTACAGCGCGCATACGAGGTAGCCGAGAGCCGACATGCCGAGCAGTTTCGTAAGTCGGGTGATCCCTACATCACCCATCCGATCGCCGTGGCGAACATCCTGGCCGAACTCGGCATGGACACCACCACCCTGGTGGCCGCGATCCTGCACGACACGGTCGAGGACACCGGCTACAGCCTGGAGCAGCTGACCACCGAATTCGGCACCGAGGTGGCCCACCTGGTCGACGGCGTGACCAAGCTCGACAAGGTGGTGTTGGGCAACGCCGCCGAGGGCGAAACCATCCGCAAGATGATCATCGCGATGGCGCGCGACCCTCGGGTGCTGGTGATCAAGGTCGCCGACCGGTTGCACAACATGCGCACCATGCGATTCCTGCCGCCGGAGAAGCAGGCGCGTAAGGCCCGAGAGACGCTCGAAGTGATTGCGCCACTGGCGCACCGTCTGGGTATGGCCACGGTCAAGTGGGAGCTGGAAGATCTGTCTTTCGCGATCCTGCACCCCAAAAAATACGAGGAGATCGTGCGGCTGGTCGCCGACCGGGCGCCGTCACGCGATACCTACCTGGCCAAGGTGCGCGCGGAAATTGTTGCCACCCTGAATGGTTCGCGTATCGGCGCCACCGTCGAGGGGCGCCCCAAGCACTACTGGTCTATCTATCAGAAGATGATCGTCAAAGGCCGCGACTTCGACGACATTCACGACCTGGTCGGCGTCCGGATCCTGTGCGACGAGATTCGGGACTGTTACGCCGCTGTGGGCGTGGTGCACTCGCTCTGGCAGCCGATGGCGGGCCGGTTCAAGGACTACATCGCGCAGCCCCGGTTCGGTGTCTATCAGTCCTTGCACACCACCGTGGTCGGCCCCGAGGGCAAGCCTCTGGAGGTGCAGATCCGCACCCGCGATATGCACCGTACTGCCGAGTACGGCATTGCCGCGCACTGGCGGTACAAGGAAGCCAAGGGCCGCAACGGCGTTCCGCCCAACCATGCCGCCGCCGAAATCGACGATATGGCCTGGATGCGCCAGTTGCTGGACTGGCAGCGTGAGGCCGCCGACCCCGGAGAGTTTCTGGAATCGCTGCGCTACGACCTGGCGGTACAGGAAATCTTCGTCTTCACACCCAAGGGTGACGTCATCACCTTGCCCGCCGGGTCTACCCCGGTCGACTTCGCCTACGCCGTGCACACCGAGGTGGGTCACCGCTGTATCGGCGCCCGCGTCAACGGCCGCTTGGTGGCGTTGGAGCGCAAGCTCGAAAACGGGGAAGTGGTCGAGGTTTTCACCTCCAAGGCCGCCAACGCCGGCCCGTCGCGTGACTGGCAGACCTTTGTCGTGTCACCGCGGGCGAAGGCGAAGATCCGGCAGTGGTTCGCCAAGGAGCGCCGCGAGGAGGCTCTGGAAGCCGGCAAGGATGCCATCGCGCGCGAGGTGCGCCGCGGTGGGCTTCCGTTGCAGCGGTTGGTCAACGGCGAGGGCATGGCCTCGCTGGCCCGAGAGCTGCGCTACCAGGACACCTCACAGCTATACACCGCGGTGGGCGAGGGCCACGTCTCGGCGCGGCATGTGGTGCAGCGGTTGGTCGCCCAGCTCGGCGGTGTGGACAGCGCCGAGGAAGAACTTGCCGAGCGCTCCACCCCGTCGACGATGCCCATCCGGCAGCGACGCTCCGAGGATGTCGGCGTGGCGGTACCGGGAGCCCCGGGCGTGCTGACGAAACTCGCGAAATGTTGTACGCCGGTGCCTGGTGATCAGATCCTCGGGTTTGTCACGCGTGGCGGGGGGGTGAGCGTGCACCGCACCGACTGCACCAATGCCGAATCCCTTGAGCAGCAATCGGAACGGATCATCGAAGTACATTGGGCGCCGTCGGCCTCCTCGGTTTTCCTGGTTGCCATCCAGGTGGAAGCGCTTGACCGGCACCGGTTGCTCTCCGATGTGACCCGCGCCCTGGCCGATGAGCGAGTGAACATCCTGTCGGCATCCGTGACCACCTCCAATGATCGAGTGGCTATCAGCCGGTTCACCTTTGAGATGGGAGACCCGAAGCATCTGGGACACGTCCTCAACGTCGTACGCAACGTCGAGGGTGTCTACGACGTCTATCGGGTGACCAGCGCCGCCTAAATCTCGCGTCTGCTCGGCGATTAGGCGTTGAATGCCTTGAGGGCGATTCGGGTGGCCGCGGCGATGGTCGGCTTGCCCTTGGTGGACTTCGGGTCGTCAGGGACGGTGAGCACCGCCACCACGATGGGCGCACGCCCGGGTGGCCAGATCACCGCGATGTCATTGGTTTCGCCCTTGAATCCGCTGCCCGTCTTGTCGCCGACCGTCGACCCGGCCGGAGCCCCCGCCCGAATCGACTGGTCGCCGGTGGTGTTCCCCTTCAACCAGCCCGTGAGCAGATCGCGCCCCTGCGGATCCAGCCCTTCGTCGAGGACCAGCCTGCGCAAATTGGTCACCAGCTGCAGCGGGCTCGAGGTGTCCAAATCGCCGTCGGGGACGTTCAGCTGACCTTCGACGCGATCCATGCGAGAGACGTTGTCGCCCAGGCTTCGAACGTACTTCTCCGTCTGCTTGGGGCCGCCGAGCTGCGCAATCAACAGGTTGGCGCCGGTGTTGTCGCTATAGCGGATCGTCGCCTCGCACAGCGCCGAGACGGTCATGCCCTCGGCTACATGTTGGGACGTAACCGGAGCCCACTCGAGGACGTCGGACTGCGTGTACTCGATCCGGTTGTCCAGCAGCCCCGGTTCACTCAGGCGCCGGTGCAGGATGGCTGCGACGATGAAGGTCTTCACCGTGGAGCACATCAGGAAGCGTTCATTTGACCGGTGGCTGAGGGTGGCGCCCGACCCGGTGTCCAACGCGTACACACCGACGCGGCCCCCGAAATCCGTTTCGAGGGAGGCGAGTTCGGTGGGTGAGAGTTGGCGGTCACCGCCGCGTGAACAACCGACGGCGGCCACGCCGGCCGCCGTCAGCCCACCGAGCAGCACAGCGCGACGCGAAATCACGTCAGTCGAGCTGCAGGTCGATGATCTTGACTTCTTGCGCGGGCGCGCCATCGCCCGCTCCACGTGCTCCTGGCTTGATGCCGTTCTTGGCGATCTTGGCGAGGGTGTCCATACCGGTCTTGTCGATGGTGCCGAACACCGTGTACTGCGGCGGCAGCTTCGAATCCTTGTAGACCATGAAGAACTGGCTGCCGTTGGTCCCGGGGCCCGCGTTTGCCATCGCCAAGGTGCCGGCGGGATAGACCACGGCTTGCTGTGCCGCTGGATCATCGGCCTTGTACGCGGTGGTCGGGTACTCGTTGTCGAATTCGTATCCCGGACCGCCCGAACCGGTGCCCTTCGGGTCTCCACACTGCAGCACCGACAAGCCGCCACTCGTGATGCGGTGGCAGATGGTGTCGTCGAAATACCCACCCTGCGCCAGGCTGGCGAAGCTGTTCACCGTGCACGGCGCCTTGGCGTTGTCCAGCACCAGGCCGATGTTGCCCTGGCTGGTCTTCACACTGGCGGTGAGCGTCGCCGGATCGGTCGGGACCTTCCCGGAGCGCGGCATCTGCTTGTCGATGGCCTTGGCGGGCGCACCCGCGGGCCGGTACTGGCAGTTGGCGCCCACCTCGGCGGAGGGCACGAATTTCGGAAGCGGGGGGCCGGTGACGGGCGGCTCGTCAGGCGTTGGCAACGAGGACGTCGGTGGCGCGTCGACCGTGGAGACCGGGGTGGTGGCGGTGGTGTCCAGCGCCGCATCGGTCTTGTCGCTCTTGCTGATGGCCAGCCAGGCGGTGATGGCCACCGCGACGACGACGGCGACCACTGCGACGCCGCCGATCGCCCAGATCCGCTGCTTACGGGCACGCTCGGCACGGTTCTCCAGCTGTCGCTCCAGCTTGCGCTTGGCCGTCTGACGTCGCTGCTCGTTGGTCGGCACCGGGTTCTCCTCCTAGGGCGTCCATGAAGAATCTAGGTCGCCAGAGAGTGTGCCAGCCACACCTGAGAGATGGTGCAGGACCCGCCGCCTAAGCTGGTCGGGTGCTGATCACCGGTTTTCCCGCGGGCATGTTCGCCACGAACTGCTATATCGTGGCGCCCCACGAGGGCGGCCCCGCCGTCATCGTCGACCCCGGCCAGGAGGCGATCTCCGGCGTCAAGGAGATCCTCGCCGAACGCGACCTCACCCCCGAGGCGGTGCTGCTCACCCACGGGCATCTGGACCACACCTGGACGGCGCAGCCGCTCGCCGATGAATACGGGATCCCCGTGTACATCCATCCCGATGACCGCGTGATGCTCGCCGATCCGCTCGCCGGGATCGGGCCGGGTCTGGCTCAGTTCATCCAGGGCATGGCGTTCACCGAGCCCAAGGAGCTTGTCGAGATCGGTGACGGCGACAAGCTGGAGCTCGCCGGGATCACACTGACTGTCGACCACACGCCGGGCCACACCCGCGGTTCTGTCGTGTTCGGCGTCGAGGTCGACAGCGACAACGGGCCCGTCGACGTGGTGTTCAGCGGCGACACGCTCTTTCAGATGTCGATCGGGCGCACCGATCTGCCCGGCGGAAACCACCAACAGCTGCTCGATTCGATCGCGGCCAAACTGCTCACCCGGGACGATTCGACGGTGGTGCTGCCGGGTCACGGCAATGCCACCAGCATCGGCGATGAGCGGCGTGCCAACCCATTCCTCGAAGGAACCCTGTGAGCGAGAAGACCTCCGGTACCGCATCCTTCCGGGCTCCTAAGGGCATACCGGACTATGTGCCGCCGGACTCGGCGCAGTTCTTGGCCGTTCGTGACGGGCTACTGGAGCAGGCGCGATTGGCCGGATACGGCTACATCGAGCTGCCCGTGTTCGAGGACACCGGACTGTTCGCCCGCGGGGTGGGCGAGTCCACCGATGTGGTCAGCAAGGAGATGTACACCTTCGCCGACCGTGGCGATCGGTCGGTGACGTTGCGCCCCGAGGGCACGGCCTCGGTGATGCGTGCGGTCATCGAGCACGGTCTGGATCGCGGCCAGCTGCCGATGAAGCTTCGTTACGCCGGGCCCTTTTTCCGGTATGAGCGACCGCAGGCCGGCCGCTACCGCCAGCTGCAGCAGGTGGGTGTGGAAGCCATCGGCGTCGACGATCCGGCGCTAGACGCCGAGGTGATCGCGATCGCCGATGCCGGGTACCGCTCCCTTGGCTTGACCGGCTTCCGATTGGAGATCAGCTCGCTGGGTGACGCCTCATGCCGTCCGCAGTATCGAGAATTGTTGCAGGACTTCCTCTTCGGGCTGGACCTGGACGAAGTTACACGAGAACGGGCCCGTATCAACCCGATTCGGGTGCTCGATGACAAGCGGCCCGAGGTGCGGGAGATGACGGCCGCCGCGCCGCTCATGCTCGACCATCTCTCCGAGGAATCCAAGGCGCATTTCGATCAGGTGCTGAGCCATCTGGATGCGCTGGGCGTGCAGTACGTGGTGAATCCCCGGCTGGTGCGTGGGCTTGACTACTACACCAAGACCACATTCGAGTTCGTGCATGACGGGCTCGGTGCGCAATCCGGGATCGGTGGCGGTGGACGCTACGACGGACTGATGGCGCAGCTTGGCGGACAGTCGTTGTCGGGTATCGGGTTTGGGCTCGGCGTGGATAGAACCCTGCTCGCGCTGCAGGCCGAGGGCGTCACGGTGGGAGACAGCGGCCGCTGCGACGTGTTCTGCGTGCCCCTCGGGCAGGACGCGAAATCGGTGCTCGTGACGGTGGCGGCGCAGCTGCGGATCGCGGGGATCCGCACCGATATCGCCTACGGCGACCGCGGACTCAAGGGTGCGATGCGCGGTGCGGACCGCTCGGGAGCCTCGATTGCGCTGGTCGCCGGCGATCGGGAAATCGGTGAGGGAAACATCGAGCTCAAGACGTTGGCGGACGGCGTTCAGCAGCCCGTGTCGATCGGTTCGATTGTCGATGAAGTAACGGCGCGGCTAGCATCGCGGATATGACACGTATGGGACGTATCACAGCAGCTCTGCTCGCCGCGGCCGGTGCCGCAACCTTGACGACCACGGTGGCTCCTATCGCGCAGGCGGCGCCGCACCAGGTGAGGTACGTGATCAGTTCCGACCGTGAATTCCTCTCGCAGACCCTCGTGCTGCAGAACGAGCCGCCGAGCGCATCGGCCTACGACTCGGAGTCGAGCAAGTACCTGGTGCGCAACTCGACTCGCATCACCCCCGACGCTCCGTTCGTCGTCGAGACCACGCTGAACGACCCGACGCAGTGGGCCTATGTGAGCGCCAGCGCGGCGGCCAAGGCTGTCACCGGTGCTCCGGTCTTCCACTGCGAGGTGTACGTGGACGGTGCCCTGGCCAACCAGGCCGATGGCGAGACCGCCGTCACGTGTTCACTGCGCAAGTGGTAGCCCGCTAGCTCGCGAACACGTAGACCCAGGCCGTCGCGCCCGAGCGCAGCGGCACCGAAATGCGTTGGTAGTCGTCCACTTCGTACTCGTCGGCGGCGGCCAACTGCTCGGGCGTGATCGAGAAGACCGTGCCGGGGACCTCCGCTGATGCATCGGCCGACGGACGAAGGATGGGATGACGTTCGCTACCACTGGTAGCGATGACATGCGGGTCGGTGATGGTCACGTAGTCAAGATCGAATCCCACGATGGCGTCCGTATGGCCATCCAGTTCCTGTCCGAAGGTGGCCCGCTGCACCTCGGCCTGCTGCAGGGTGCCGTAGGAGAATAGGAGCTCGGTCGCGGAATCCGTCACGCGATAAGTCAATCAGGCCGACCGCGGCGGGCGCGCGCCACGTCAGCCCCCGAGGTGGACCGTGCCATCGGAATCGATCCGCCAACCAGGATTGTGGGCGATTTCCCAGATCAGCCCGTTGGGGTCCTGGACGTGGGCGTGGAAGACCCCACCGAACTGGCCGGGTTGCGGCGGTTTGAGAACAGTGCCCCCCGACCGGCTCATGGTTCCGGACAGTGCGGTCACCTCCTCGGCGGAATCGACATTGTGCGCCAAGGTGATCCCGGAAACTCGTGAGTGATCACCGGGCGCGGCGAGATCCTCGTTGAACTTATCCGCGAGGAAAAACCCCAACAGCTGTCCTGGTGCGCTCTGGTAGAAGACGATTTCACCTTCGACATCCAGCAGTGGAACCCAGCCCAGCGCGCCGTAGAAACGCCGAGTGGCGTCCAGATCCGTTGCGGCGACAGTGACAAAGTGCAGCTGCTGCTTCATGGGGCCAAGCCTAGATTCGCGCTCCGACGGTGTCAGAGGGGCGGTGGAGGAGGGGCGGTGGAGGAGGGGATTGACACGGCATCGAACATATGTTCGCATAGAGTATGCGGTGGGACGGTCAGGCGCTGGATGCTGACGACGGTGCGCTTCCGGGTTTGGAGCGGATCGGTCTGGTGCGCAGTGTGCGCACCCCCGATTTTGAGGGCATCACATTTCACGAAGTGCTCTGCAAGTCGGCGCTCAACAAGGTCCCCGCGGTATCCATGTTGCCGTTTCGGTTCACGGTCAATGCCTTTCGGGGCTGCGCACATGCCTGCCGCTATTGTTTTGCGCGCCCCACCCACGAATACCTGGAGTTCGACAGCGGGGCAGATTTCGACAACCAGATCGTCGTGAAAACCAATCTGGTTCCGGTGCTCAGGAAAGAACTGGGGCGCAAGTCCTGGAACCGGGAGACAGTCGCACTCGGCACCAATACTGATCCCTATCAACGAGCCGAGGGCCGCTATCAGCTGATGCCGGGAGTTATTGCGGCGCTGGCTGATTCTGGTACACCGATATCGATCCTCACCAAGGGCACTCTGCTGCGCAGAGATTTATCGCTGCTCGCCAATGCTGCCCGGCAGGTACCGGTGAGCCTGGGGATTTCGCTGGCCATCGGGGATGAGGTGCTGCACCGCGAGGTTGAAGCGGGGGTGCCTTCGCCCCAGGCGAGACTGTCGTTGATCGCGTCGGCGCGCGAGGCTGGTTTCGAACCGCACGTGATGGTGGCGCCGGTGCTTCCGTTCCTGACCGACACGGTGGAGCATCTGGATGACCTGCTGGGCCGGATCGCCGAAGCCGGCGCCGCCGGTGTGACGGTCTTTCCGTTGCATCTGCGTGGGACGACACGTGGTTGGTTCATGTCCTGGGTGTCCCAATCGCACCCCGAGCTCGTCGGCCGATACCGAGAGCTTTATCGCAAGGGCGCGTATGCGCCCGCCGAGTACCGGGCTTGGTTGCGAGAGCGCGTAGGGCCTCTGGTGCACAAGTACGGCCTGGTCTCGCATCGCGAGGAAAAACCGGCGAGGCCAACGAAATTCGCGCCCGCTCCGGAGATGACGCTGTTCTAGCGCGCCCTTGCCCTCCGGGTCTAGTTCAGGCTGTCGGCGTTGAAGGTGTCGCAGGTGCGGAAGTCGCCGGTGTTGTAGCCCTGGGTGAACCACCGCTGGCGCTGCTCGGAGGAGCCATGCGACCACGCCTCGGGGTTGACGCGGCCGGTGGCCCGCTTCTGGATTCGGTCATCGCCCACGGACGACGCGGCCGACAATGCGTCGCGAATGTCCTCGTCCGTCAACGGTTTCAGGAACGGGACACCGCTGCCCTCCTGAACGGTGGTCGATGCGTGCTTTGCCCAGACGCCGGCGTAGCAGTCGGCCTGCAGTTCGGTGCACACGCCTCCGCCCGCCTGGCCCTCGGCGCATCGGTGATTCTTACCAAGCACGCCGAACAGGTTCTGCACGTGATGACCGAACTCATGGGCCACCACGTACTCCTGGGCCAGGGGGCCACCGCTGGATCCGAACTGGTCGACCAGTACCTGGAAGAAACTGGTGTCGAAGTAGGCGGTCCGGTCGGCGGGGCAGTAGAAGGGACCGACCTCGGTGGAGGCGGCGCCGCATCCGGTGTTCACCTGACCGCTGAACAGTTTGACGCCCGGCCGTGGGTATTTAGGTCCGAGAATCTGCGTCCAGACGGCGTCCACCGAGTTCCCGGTGGCGATGATGCGGCAGTCCAGCGACTTGTTCGCGTCGGCACCGGTCTTACAGTGGCTGAAGTCCTCTGTCGGCCGCTGGGTCACGCCCGACCCCTGCTGGCTCGGTTGTTGTTGCAGCACCTGGCTGGGATCGCCGCCGAGCAGCATGACTACGACTGCGATCAGCAACCCGCCGACACCACCGCCGATGGCCATCTTGGGGCCGCGGCCCATGCCACCGCCCGAGGTGGTGCTGGTGTCGATCTGCATGCCTTCGTTGAAGGTCATTGGTCTGTCACTCCCGTGTCGTGTCTCTGCCACTCAGCTATCGGCTGCTGTCGGCTGCCGATACCTTTGCATACTCCACGGACGGGCGTATCGCTACATGGCGAAGAGTTCATGTCCGGCCCGGGACATTCCGGCGGGGCCTCGGCCTCGTAGCGCTGGTCCGCATTACGATTCGATACGTGGCCGTTGACGTCGCCCTGCCGACCCTCGTCCGCACGCCGTTGGGGGACCTGCGTGGAACCACCGAAGGCGGTGTTTCGGTCTGGCGCGGGGTGCCCTATGCGCGACAGCCGGTCGAACAGCTTCGGTTCCTGGCGCCCATCCCCCTGGAGCCGTGGGACGGCGTGCGTGACGCCATCGAACACGCGCCGATGCCGCCGCAGGGAAAAACCTTCGTGGGCGCCGGTCGCGACGACCCCAAGATCCGCGGCGAAGACTGCCTGACCGTCACTGTCTGGTCGCCGGATATCCACGCCAACCTGCCTGTCATGGTGTGGATCCCGGGTGGGGCCTTCGTGTTCGGCGCCGGGCAGCTGGAGTTGTACAGCGGTGCGCGCCTTGCCGCCAACGGCAACGTGGTCGTCGTCAACGTCACCTACCGGATCGGAGCCCTGGGCGGACTGGAGCTCAGCGCCCTGGGCGAGGGTTTCGACGACAACCTGGCGTTGCGAGATCAGATCGCGGCGCTCAGATGGGTGCGTGACAACATTGCGGCTTTTGGTGGTGACCCCGATCGCGTCACCATTTTCGGTGAGTCGGCTGGGGGGACGTCGGTGCTGGCGCTGCTGGCGAGTCCGGCGGCGGAAGGATTGTTCGGGCGTGCCATCGCACAGAGCCCCGCGTTGCCGCTGATCGCCGACAAGAGCCTGCGTGACCGGCGTGCGCATCGATACATGGAGCTGCTCGATGTCACCGACCCGAGCCGGCTCAAGGTCTTGCCGCAGCGGGAACTGCGACGCGGCGCGGCCAAACTGCAGATCGAAAGCGCCACCGATACGCCGATCCTCGGGTACGGCCTAACACACGGCACCGCGCTGCTGCCGCATCACCCCATCGAGGCGGCGCGGCGCGGCGCGGTGCACCAGGTGCCGCTCATCATCGGATCCAACAGCCATGAAGCGTCGATGTTCGCGCGCGTGAAACCGCCGATGCTGCCCACTACCGAGCCGACCGTCAATGGCTACTTCAACCGGGTCGGTCCGGAGTATCAAGACGCGATCATCGCCGCGTACCCGCGGTATCCGAGCCGTTCGGCGCTGGTGGCGGTGGGCTCAGACGCCATGTTCGCCGCACCCATGTGGGCCTTTGCCGACGCCTACAGCGCCTTCGTGGACACCTATATGTACAGGTTCGATCACACTGCGTGGGGGCTCAAGCTCCTTGGCCTGGGCGCCACCCACGGCAGTGAGATCGTGCATGTCCAGCACAGTTACGGATCATTTGTCGGGATGCTGCTGAGCCCGCTCGGTGCGCGGATGATGCCGTCGGTCGGGCGCCGCATGCAGCGAGCCTGGCTGGACTTCGCCACGGGAGAGGGGCCGGGCGACTGGCCGACCTACGGAGCTGACGGTCGCCGCACGCGGATCATCCGGTCTCGCTCCGACGTCACCATCGAGGACCCGGACTCGGTGCGCCGTATCGCCTGGGCCCAGGTGCACTGAGTCCGGGCGCGGCGCCCTGGCGAGGCGAGGAACGCGGGGCCGCTAGGCTCAAACGTCTACACACTGGCCTTTTTGTATAACAAGCACTGTCGAAGGGATCTTTTGTGCTGCGCACTCACGACGCGGGTACGTTGCGGGAGTCGGACGCCGGGCAGCGCGTGACGCTTGCCGGCTGGGTGGCTCGTCGGCGCGACCACGGTGGTGTCATCTTCATTGACCTGCGTGACTCCTCCGGCGTGTCCCAGGTGGTGTTCCGTGACGACGCGGTACTCGAACAGGCTCATCGGTTGCGTGCCGAATTCTGCGTCGAGGTCACCGGTGTGGTGGAGGTGCGGCCCGAGGGCAACGCCAACGCCGAGATCCCGACAGGGCAGATCGAGGTCAACGCCGCCGCACTGACCGTGCTCAACGAGAGTGCGCCGCTGCCGTTCCAGCTGGACGAGACCGCTGGTGAGGAAGCGCGCCTGAAGTACCGCTACCTGGATCTGCGCCGCGAAGGACCGGGTAAGGCAATCAGGTTGCGCTCCAAGGCAAACGCATCGGCACGCACCGTGCTGGCCCGTCACGACTTCGTCGAGGTGGAGACCCCAACGCTGACTCGCTCGACTCCAGAGGGGGCGCGCGACTTCCTGGTGCCCGCTCGCCTGCAACCGGGCAGCTTCTACGCGCTGCCGCAGAGCCCGCAGCTGTTCAAGCAGCTGCTCATGGTCGCGGGCATGGAGCGGTACTACCAGATTGCGCGTTGCTACCGGGATGAAGACTTCCGGGCGGACCGGCAACCCGAGTTCACCCAGCTCGATATCGAGATGAGCTTCGTGGACCAGGACGATGTCATCGCGCTCGCCGAGGAGATCCTCGTCGCGCTGTGGGACCTGATCGGGTATCGCGTGCCCACGCCCATCGCCCGCATTACGTATGCGGAAGCGATGCGTCGCTACGGCAGCGACAAGCCCGATCTGCGATTCGGGCTTGAGCTGGTGGAATGCACCGAGTACTTCTCGGACACCAGCTTCCGGGTGTTCCAGGCGCCCTATGTGGGTGCCGTGGTGATGCCCGGCGGCGCCGATCAGCCACGCCGCACCCTGGATGGCTGGCAGGAGTTCGCCAAACAGCGTGGACACAAGGGCCTGGCTTATGTGCTGGTGGGAGAGGACGGCACCCTCGGCGGTCCCGTCGCCAAAAACTTGACCGATACCGAACGCGACGGGCTGGCCGCCCATGTCGGTGCGGCGCCCGGTGATTGCATCTTCTTCTCCGCGGGCGGCGCCAAGTCGTCGCGCGCATTGTTGGGCTCGGTGCGTGGCGAAGTCGCGCAGCGTCTCGGACTGATCGATCCGGACGCCTGGGCATTCACCTGGGTGGTGGATGCGCCACTGTTCGAGCCGGCCGGAGACGCGACCGCGGCCGGCGACGTGGCCGTCGGTTCGGGCGCGTGGACCGCGGTGCACCACGCCTTCACCTCGCCGAAGCCGGAGTCGGAGAACACCTTCGACACCGATCCGGGTTCCGCACTCGCCTACGCCTACGACATCGTGTGCAATGGGCACGAGATCGGTGGCGGATCGATCCGTATCCATCGTCGTGATGTTCAGGAACGCGTGTTCAAGGTGATGGGCATCAGTAATGAAGAGGCCCAGGACAAGTTCGGATTCCTGCTGGACGCCTTCGCTTTCGGTGCACCGCCACATGGGGGCATCGCCTTCGGCTGGGACCGGGTGACCGCGCTGCTTGCCGGTACGCCGTCGATCCGCGAAGTCATCGCCTTCCCGAAGTCCGGTGGCGGTGTCGATCCGCTTACGGATGCTCCGGCACCGATCACCGCGGCGCAGCGCAAGGAATCGGGAATTGACGCGAAACCCGATAAGTCCGATACGCCGGATAAGCCAGGTAAGCCGGCGGACGCGTAGCGCCCGTGCTGCACGTCCGGATCATCGCGCCTGCGGACCTCTCCGATCAGGTGGTCGAATTCCTTTGCACCACAACGGGGGTCGCGCATATCGTGCGAGAGCCCGGAGTGGCGATCAGCCCGGCTGGCGATGTGATCACCGCCGACGTGGCGCGCGAGACTGCCAACGATGTACTGGACGGCCTCAAGTCGATCGACATCGACAAGCGCGGCGCGATCACCGCGGAGGTGCTCGACACGGTGATCTCGCAGATCGCCTATGAGGCCGAGGACGACGCCGAGGGCGATCCCGCCGATGCCGTCATCTGGGATGAGCTGATTGGGCGCACCCGTGAGGAGTCGACCCTCAACCTGACGTTTCTGGCCTTTCTGTGCCTCGCCTGTCTCATCGCGGCGGTCGGCGTGGTCACCGATTCACCGGTCACCATCGTGGGTGCCATGGTGGTCGGGCCCGAGTTCGGTCCGCTTGCCGCGCTGGCGGTCTCGATCGTGCGTCGCAAGTGGTCGCTGGCCCGCCGGTCGTTGCTGGCATTGGTGGTGGGTTTCCCGGTGGCAATGGCTGTGACCGCCGTCGGGGCTCTGGCGGCCGAGGGGGCCGGCTGGGTCACGCTGAAAAGCGTGAACGAACTACAGCAGGTCGACTTCGTGTTCCAGGTCGGACCGTTTTCGTTGGTGGTTGCTCTGCTGGCAGGTGCGGCGGGCATGCTCTCGCTGATGTCGGCGAAATCGGCAGCGCTGGTTGGTGTTTTCATCTCCGTCACCACTGTGCCGGCCGCCGGATTCGCGGTGGTGGCGGCGACGGTGGGGGAATGGGATATCGCAGGGTTGTCGGCATTGCAGCTGGCGGTCAACCTCTTCGGCATCGTCCTCGCCGGGGTGTTGGTACTGCTGGTGCGGCCACGCGGGCTGCGCTAGGCGATATCGCCGATCTCGGTGACCCGCTGATCGAACTCTTCGTCGGGGTCGCCATGAGCGAGTGCGGGATCGCCGTACTCGTAGGGCCGCGAGACGAAAATCGTGCCCATGCCGATTTCTCCTGCGGCACGCAGGTCGTACGGATGTGCGGCTACCATCGCCGCGTCTGCCGGGTCGATACCGAGGTAGCGCAGTGCGCGCCGGTACACCACCGGGTCCGGTTTGAAGCTGCCGAACACCTCGGCGGTAAGGACCGCGTCCCACGAAATACCCAGGTGTTTGAAAAGATTCACCATGGTCGCCATATCGGTGTTAGACAGCGTGGCGACGATTGCCCGCGAACGCAGCCCCGACAGGCCGGCGGATACGTCCGGCCACGGAATCAGGTGCTGCCAGCGGGATGCGACGACCTCGGCGGTCGCGGCCTCGGGTCGTGGCAGGCCGAACGCCTCGCAGATATCGCCGAAGCCGTGCGCGTACAGATCCTGCACTCGCGTCCAGCCGTCCGCGGACTGGGCCAGATTCGCGACGCGGGCGAAATAGTCCGCGCGCCACGCCCGGGTGAAAGCGGCGGCGTCGATATCGGGGGCGTACTCGGCAACCGCGCGTGACACGGGTTCGAAGAAATCCAACAGCGTGCCCTGCACGTCGAACAGGTATGCCTTGTACCGCAACGCGACTCCGTTCAGTAGGTGCTCTTCGGCGGATCGGTGCGGGTGAGGCCGGTGACTTCGATGACGGGAATCGACGAGGGCCCGCGATAGCTCTGTCCGCCCGGCACGGTCCCCGTCACCGAGACCCAGGTGTTCTCCGGGAGCGTGGATGCGGTCGCGGCCGCCGGTCCCGTCATATGCAGCCGGGCCAGCTGGGCATCCGCGGCGCAACAGACGATGACGATCTTGGCCAGGTCGGTGCGCTCTCCCTCCTTGAATGTGAATCCGGTGACGGTAATGGTGCGTCCGCTCAGCGTGTCCGAGGAACCGGCGGCGATGCGCATCAGGACCTCCGGCAGCGGCACCGACGGTGCGGCACCGGGCGGCAGCGGGGGGAACGCCCGCCGGGGTGTGTTGGCTGATCCGGCAATATTGGCGGGCGCGATGGAACGAGCGCTGAGCGCCGGGGGCACGATGAAGATCAGCAGAACTATAGGCAGCACCAAAAACCAAGTGGCGCCGTGCTTGTGGATGTGATCGCCATGGCCGTCATGCTCAGGATCATGGTCGGTGTGACCGCGACGCACATCGCGGATGATCGCAGCCAGACCGAGCCCGATCACGATGACCGCCGAACCGGCGAGCCACGGCAGCAGTCCGGGTTTGACGTAGCGAGTGAAGGTTCCGGTCACCGCGATCATCGCCACACTGACCCCCAACAGGATCAGCAGCGTGTTCTCTGTGTCGCGCCTCATGAGGTGCCCAGCACCGCCAGTCCGACACCCGTCGCGATGACGGTGGCCACCACGAATGTCAGCGGCGCGAATCGGGCCGCGAACGCGCGCCCGAACATCCCCGATTGCATCGCGATGAGCTTCACGTCGACAGCAGGCCCCACCACGAGGAACACCAGCCTCGGAATCAGCGGCATCATCGTGATGCTCGCGGCGACGAAAGCATCGGCTTCCGAGCACAACGCGAGCACCACGGCCAGCAGCGCCATCGTGACCACGCCGACCACGAGATTGCCGGCCAGATGCTCGAACACCCAGGCCGGAACCAGCACATGCAAAGCTGCCGCGGCCACCGCGCCGATCGCCAGGTACGAGGCCGCCTGCAGAAAGTCGTGGCGCGCCGCCTCGGTGAATGTCGTCCAGCGGGAAGAGGATCCGGCGTGCGCGGTGGGCAGCTTGCGGGTAACCCAGCTGTCCCGTCCCCACCGCGACCATGCCATGCCCATCGCCATGGCCGTGAGCAGTGAAGCCGCCGCGCGCGCCAACACCATCTTTGGTTGGCCGGGAAACGCGACCGCGGTAGCGACCAACACCACCGGATTGATCGCCGGCGCCGACAACATGAAGGTGAGCGCGGCCGCGCCGACGGATCCCGATCCGTACAGCCGGCGTGCCACCGGAACCGATCCACATTCGCAGCCGGGCAGCGCCGCGCCGCTCACACCCGCCACCGCCACCGCGGCGACGGACCGGCTCGGCAGCCACCGCGCCAGCCGTTCCGGGGTGACGAACGTCGCGACGAGCCCACTCACGATCACGCCGAGTGCAAGGAACGGGACGGCCTGGACGAACACCCCGCAGAACACCGTCCCGGCAGTGGCCAGCTTCTCGTTGCCATCGACAATCCCACGTAACCAGCTGGCCGCCAGGGCCATCGCGATAAGAGCCACCACCAGGATCTCGGTCGAGCCGAACCAACGTCGGGACGAAGAGGCGGCGACCGTCATTCAGCCATCCTGACAGCGCAACCTGAGAACGCGGCGCAGCAGTGGCACTCTGGTGAGGTGACCGATGACACACCTTTCAACCAGCAGCCTGCTGCGGTGATTAACGAATTCAATGACGGCATCACTCAGGAGTTCCGTGCCAACGGCGGGGAGGTCGGCGGACAGTTCGCCGGCGTACCGATCCTGCTCCTGACCAACACCGGTGCCAAGAGCGGAAAGGAGCGTCTGAATCCGCTCGCCTACTTCGACATCGACGAGAAGATCTACATCGTCGGGTCATTCGGCGGCGCCGACAAAGACCCCGCCTGGGTGCACAACCTGCGCGCACGTCCACATGCGCATATCGACATCGGAACCGACGGTTACGACGTGGTCGCCCACGAGCTGTCGCTTGGCGAGCGCGATGCGCTGTATCCGAAGGTCGTTGCGCAGGTTCCCGTGTTCGCCGACTACCAGGAGAAGACCGACCGACCCATCCCGATTTTCGAGCTACGACGCCGCTAGCCGAGGAACCTTCGCACGAGCGTCTTGGGCGCCCTGCACAGCCAGGCCTCGGTGACGAGTTCGATGAGGTCCGGCGGTGCGATGGCCTCCAGCCGGGCAAGCACGATCGGATAACCATCGAAATGTGGCGTGGTGAAGTACACCTGCGGTTGGTCGGCGATCAGTGCGCGTTTGACGCCCTCATCGCCGACGCGGGCGCCCAATACGTCGCCGTCGGGGGCCGAATCTCCCAGCGCTGCCAGATCACTCTTCCGCAACGGCCGTTCCCAGACGAATAGTTTTTTGTGCACCTTCCACACGCGCGGGGAGGTCTCGATCGCTTCGGGGAGGCCCAAAGCGGCGCCTGTTACGTCATCCCAGGTGGCCACCGGTTCATTGTGCCCTGAATCTCAGGCCATGCGGGTAACGCCAGGTTATGGTGGGATCAGCCGATGGGCATCAAGGTGGCGCTGGAGCACCGGACCAGCTACGTATTCGACAGACTCGTGCAGGTGCACCCGCACGAGATTCGGTTGCGCCCTGCTCCGCACACCCGAACCCCCATCGAGGCCTACTCGCTGCGTATCGCCCCTGACGATCACTTCATCAACTGGCAACAGGATGCCTTCGGTAATTTCCTTGCCCGCGTGGTGTTTCCGAATCGGACCCGTCGGCTATCGATCACCGTCGGACTCATCGCCGATCTGAAATCGGTCAACCCGTTCGACTTCTTCATCGAGGAGTGGGCCGAACACGTCGGGTTTGCCTATCCGCCCGCGTTGGCGGCAGACCTGGAGCCCTACCTCAAGCTGGTGGATGAATCCGTGCCCGGCTCGGGGCCCGGTGAGCTGGTTCAGGCCTGGGTGGCCAATTTCACGATGGCGCCCAACACGCGGATCATCGACTACCTCGTCACCCTCAACCAGGCGCTGTGCTCGGACGTTGGATACGCGGTGAGGTTGGAGCCCGGTGTTCAGAGCCCGGATACGACGCTGGCAGTGGGTATCGGTTCCTGTCGTGACACTGCCTGGCTGCTGGTGTCGATCCTGCGGCAGAAGGGACTTGCCGCCCGCTTCGTATCCGGGTACTTGGTGCAACTGACCTCGGATATCGTCGCAATCGACGGTCCCTCTGGGCCGGTCGCGGACTTCACCGACCTGCACGCCTGGGCCGAGGTGTACATCCCGGGTGCCGGCTGGGTTGGTCTGGACCCCACGTCGGGGTTGCTCGCCGGTGAGGGGCATATACCGCTCTCGGCGACTCCGCACCCGTCGACATCCGCCGCCATCTCCGGCGCCACCGATATGTGCGAATCGACCCTGGATTTCTCCAACACCGTCACCCGTGTGCATGAAGACCCACGAGTCACGCTGCCGTACACGGCATCGGTGTGGGAGGCCGTCACCGCACTGGGTGCCGAGATCGACACCCGGCTCGACACCGCCGGGGTGGGGTTGACGATGGGAGGCGAGCCGACATTCGTGTCGATCGACGACCAGGTCGCCGAGGAATGGACCACCGCGGCCGACGGGCCGCAGAAGCGGATACGTGCCTCCGATCTCACCGCTCGTCTCAAAGCGCTTTGGGCGCCAACAGGTTTGGTGCAGCGCAGCCAGGGCAAGTGGTACCCCGGCGAACCTCTACCGCGGTGGCAAATCGGTTTGCAGTGGAGGCGCGACGGCCGGCCACTGTGGTCTGATCCCGACCTGCTCGCCGACCCCTGGACCGAGGACCGTCAGTGGTCCACCCCCGAGGGCGCCGACCGCGCGCTACTGCTCGCCCTCGCAGGTGATCTCGGACTGCCCGAGAGCCAGGTGCGCGCAGTGTACGAGGATCCGTTGAGCCGACTCGCCGCATCCGTTCGGCGCCCCGCCGGCGAACCGGTCGCGGCGGCTGATGACCCAGCACCGCAGGAAGACTCGGCGGATCGGCGTTCCGAATTGCTGGCGCGTCTGGACGGAGACACGACCCAACCGGCCGCGTACCTGCTGCCCCTGCACCGCGGGGAGGACGGCGGCGGCTGGGAAAGCGCCGACTGGACACTGCGCCGCGGCCGCATCGTCCTGGTCGAGGGATCGTCCCCGGCAGGGCTGCGGCTCCCGCTGGACTCGATCTCCTGGCAGCCCGCGCCGCACCCCACCGAGGCAGACCCCCTCAGTGTCATCGCGGAACTCGGCGCAGAACGTTCCGGCGCGGGCGCCGTCGTTGTGCCCGCGGACGGAGCACCCCCCACCGCCCTGGTCGCCCAAATCCGTGACGGGCTGCTGTATCTGTTCCTGCCTCCGGTGCAAAGCCTCGACGACTTCGTGGATCTCATCGCGCGCATCGAGGCCGCTGTCACTTGCCCGCTGGTGCTCGAAGGGTATGGACCGCCACCGGATCCTCGACTCGAAGTCATGAGTGTGACTCCCGATCCGGGGGTCATCGAGGTCAACGTGACCCCCACCGGGAGTTTCGCTGAACAGTCCCGCCAGCTGCAGGCCCTGTACGAGGAGGCGCGGAAGGCGCGGCTGACCACCGAATCGTTCGACGTCGACGGCACCCACACCGGGACCGGCGGGGGCAACCACATCACGCTCGGAGGCCGGACCCCGGCGACGTCACCGCTGCTGCGTCGCCCCGATCTACTGGTGTCGCTACTGACCTACTGGCAGCATCACCCCGCGTTGTCCTACCTGTTCTCGGGACGGTTCGTCGGCACCACCTCGCAGGCACCTCGCGTCGACGAAGGCCGCGAAGAGGCGTTGTACGAGTTGGAGATTGCTTTCGCGGAAATCGACAGATTGACGAAGGCGCCCGATCAGGATCCTTCCGCGAAGGCCGCTCCGTGGCACGTGGACCGGGCGCTACGGCACTTACTTACCGACATCACCGGAAACACCCACCGTGCGGAGTTCTGCATCGACAAGCTGTACAGCCCAGACAGCGCCCGCGGGCGTCTGGGCCTACTGGAGCTGCGCGGATTCGAGATGCCTCCGCATTTCCAGATGGCAATGGTCCAGTCGCTGCTGGTGCGGGCGCTGGTGGCCAGGTTCTGGGAGCAGCCGCTGCGCGCGCCGCTGATCCGCCACGGCGCGAACTTGCACGGCCGTTACTTGTTGCCGCACTTCCTTATTCACGATATTGCTCAGGTTGCTGCCGATCTGCGTGCGCACGGGATCGCCTTCGAAACCAGCTGGCTTGATCCGTTCACCGAGTTCCGGTTCCCCCGGATCGGCACAGCGGTGTTCGACGGTATCGAGATCGAACTGCGCGGGGCCATCGAACCGTGGCGGGTACTGGGGGAGGAGGCGACGGCCGGAGGTACCGCGCGATACGTCGATTCCTCGATCGAACGTGTGCAGGTGCGGGTTATCGGCGCCGACAGGTCTCGGTACGTCGTCACGTGTAATGGCGAGCCCATCCCGCTGCTCTCGACCGCCAACCCGGACGTACAGGTGGCCGGTGTCCGGTACCGCGCATGGCAGCCGCCCAGCGCGCTGCATCCGAGTATCACCGTCGACGACCCGCTGCGCTTCGAGCTCATCGACACGGCTAACGCGTTGTCTCGCGGCGGCTGTACGTACCACGTGTCGCACCCGGGTGGCCGGTCCTATGACGACCCGCCCGTCAACGCGGTGGCCGCCGAGGCACGCCGTGGGAGGCGCTTCGATGCCACCGGTTACACCACCGGCCGCGTTGATTTGTCAGACTTGCGCGAGAAACAAGCCCGCATGTCCACCGATTCGGTGGCGCCCGGCATCCTGGACCTGCGCCGTGCGAGAACGGTGGGGCGCAGGTAGACGTCGGCAGGGCTGAGGAACGGCAGCGTAACGGGAAGGAAGGTACGTCCGGTGGCAGCACCTGCTTCGGGGGCTCCCGTCGGACCCGACTTCTCTATCGCCGATAACCCGATGGCCGATAACCCGCTGATCGCGCAATACCGCAGCGTTCGCGCCCAGGGATCACTGTTCGAGGTCGGACGGAGGGGCAGCCAGGCGGGTTATGACGAGTTCCTTGCGTCCGATGGCAGCGTTCGTCCGGCATGGACCGACCTGGCCGGCGCCATCGCGCAGCGTGGCCGTCCCGGTTTGGACCGCCTGCTGGATCGCGTCCGCACCCTCGTCGACAGCGATGGCATCACCTACATGGATCCCGGACGAGTGTCGGGATCTGTGCCGGCGCCGGACGCTCCCACCCATCCGGTGCCGTGGCGTCTGGATGGGCTCCCGCTGCTAGTCGACTCTGACGACTGGGACGTCCTGGAGGTCGGCCTCCAGCAGCGGGCCACGCTGCTGGACGCCATCCTGAGCGACCTGTACGGGCCGCAGGAGTTGATCAGTTCCGGTGCTCTGCCGCCCCAGCTGCTCTTCGCGCATCCGGGGTACGTCCGCGCGGCCCACGGCATGGCCTTGCCCGGCAGGCATCAGCTGTTCCTTCTCGGGTGTGACGTTGGCCGCACCGGCGCCGGCGAGTTTCGGGTGAATGCCGACTGGACGCAGGCGCCATCTGGCGCAGGGTATGCGATGGCGGACCGCCGCGTGGTCGCTCATGCGGCCCCCGACCTGTACGAGAAGATGGCGCCGAGGCCGACCTCGTCTTTCGCGCAGACGCTGCGCCTGGCGCTCATCGATGTCGCTCCGGAGTCGGTCGAGGACCCGACGGTGGTGGTGCTCAGTCCCGGTATCCACTCGGAGACATCCTTCGACCAGGCCTATCTCGCATCGGTACTGGGCTTTCCGCTGGTCGAGTCCGCGGACCTGGTGGCGCGTGACGGCAAGCTGTGGATGCGGTCACTGGGCACCCTGCACCGGGTGGACGTGGTGTTGCGTCGCGTCGACGCCGCTTACTCCGATCCGTTGGATCTGCGGGCCGACTCACGATTGGGAGTCGTCGGCCTGGTCGAGGTGCTTCGCCGGGGCGCGGTGACGGTCGTCAACTCACTGGGCAGCGGGGTACTGGAAAATCCGGGCCTGGCCCGTTTCCTGCCGGATCTGTCGCAGCGGCTACTTGACGAGCCGCTCGCCTTGCCCGGAGGTCAAACCTGGTGGGGCGGGATCGATGCGGAGCGCTCGCATCTGCTCGCGAATCTGGGCTCGCTGCTGGTCAAATCAACAGTGGGAGAAGAGGTTTATACCGGACCGTTGCAGTCTGCGCAGACACTGGAGACGCTTCGGGCACGCATTGAGGTGGCACCCTGGTGCTGGATCGGTCAGGAACTGCCCGAGTTGTCGGTGGCCCCCACGTATCTGCGGTCGGGCGCCCTCACCGCGGCGCCAATCGGTATGCGGTTGTTCACGGTTGCGCAGCGCGGCGGTTACGCGCCGATGATCGGCGGTCTTGGATACGTCGCCGCCTCCGGATATTCTGGGTCGACACTCAACAGTATTGCTGCCAAGGATATTTGGGTTCAACAGCCTGACCGCGATCAGACCGAGCGGGCACTGACCGTGGCATCGCTGGATCTGCCCGCCGGCCGATTGGCGGGGGTCGACGCGGTCAGCTCACCGCGCGTGTTGTCGGATCTGTTCTGGCTGGGGCGGTACGGAGAGCGCGCGGAGAACCTGGTCCGGTTGTTGTCGGTCACGCGGGAACGCTTCCACGAGTACCGATATCGGCAGTTCATGGAGGCCAGTGAATGCGTCCCGGTGCTCTTGAAGGCGCTCGGTGACGTCACCGGAACCGACACCAGATCCGAGGATCTCGGAACCCAGCTGTGGTCATTGACGGTGGACAAGGAGCGGGTCGGGTCCCTGGCGCAATCGGTCGAGCGGCTCGGTCTGTCCGCCCGGGCGGTTCGGGATCAGATGTCCAACGACACCTGGATGGTGCTCGGTGGCATGGATCGAGCCATTGCGGCCGCGGGCACCGAGTACGACGATTGCGCGCGATCCGGCGGCAGCCCCACCCGTGCCGATGACACGGTGCTCGCCGCCACCCAAACTCAAGTATTGGCAGGGCTTCTCGCGCTGTCGGGCCTGGCGGCGGAGTCGACGGTGCACGATATCGGCTGGACGATCATGGATATCGGCAAGCGAATCGAGCGGGGCCTCGGCCTGACCGCCCTGTTGCGTTCCACGCTCACGACGGTCCGTGGCCGTGCGGCCGAGCAGTCCGTCACCGAATCCACACTGGTGGCATGCGAGTCCTCGGTGATGTACCGCCGCCGTACCCGGGGCAAGATCAGCCTGGAGGCCGTCGCCGACCTGCTGCTGTTTGATGCCGTCAACCCGAGATCGCTGCTGTATCAGGTGGAATCGCTACGCACCGACCTCAAGTCGCTGCCGAGTGCGTCCGGAACCTCGCGTCCCGAGCGGCTGGTGGACGACCTGGTGACACAGCTACGCAGGATTGATCCGGCGGATCTGGACGCCGCGGGGGAGGATGGGCAGCGCGACACACTCGCAGAAACCCTGGACAACGTTCATCAAGCGTTGCGCGAATTGTCCTCCGTGGTCACCGCGACGCACCTGTCCATGCCGACCGGTATGCAGCCACTATGGGGTCCCGACACGAGGCGGAGATTGCCGTGACCGATGGTCTTCGCGCGGGCGGCTCGTCCGCGATCCGGTACCAGGTGACGCACCGCACCCTGTACCGGTACTCCGACGACGTCACCAGTTCATATGGGCGCGGCTATCTCACGCCGCGTGACACCGATTGGCAGCATTGTGAATCGAACGAGCTGCTCGTAGAACCGGAGCCTTCGGACAGTTCCACCGGCAGAGACCTGTACGGAAACCTCAGTTCCTACTTCCATGTGACCACGCCGCACCGCGAGCTCAGCGTGACCGCCCGCTCGATCGTCGATGTCAGCACCCCGCCGCCCCCCGGGGCGGGGTGGGAGCAGGCGTGGGAGCTGGCCCGCCCAGGTCACGGGGAGTCGGCCGGGCCCGGCGCGCTTGCCACCGAGTTCGTACTGGACCTGGTGCCCCCAGAGATCACTGATGATGTATACGCCTATGCCGCAGTTAGTTTCACCGCGGGGCGGCCTCTTGGGGAGGCGGTGGTAGACCTGATGAGCCGGATCTATCGTGACTTCCAGTACCGGTCGGGATCTACGACCATTTCCACAAAGGTCAGCGAAGTGCTGGCCGCGGGGGAGGGCGTTTGTCAGGACTTCGCCCGCATGGCGGCCACGGCTCTGCGCACGCATGGTCTCGCGGCGCGCTATGTATCGGGTTACCTGGCAACGAATCCGCCGCCCGGGCAGCCCCGCCTGGTCGGCTCCGACGCCACCCACGCGTGGGCGGCGGTGTGGGTCCCGCCCGATGGATGGGTCGCATTCGACCCGACGAACGACACGATCGCCGACGCGCGGTATGTCACCGTCGCGTGGGGTCGCGACTACGCCGACGTGCCCCCCTTGCGCGGCATCATCTATACCGATTCCGATAGCAGCACGATCAAGGTGTCGGTGGATGTCGCACCATGCGAGGAGAGCCCCGCTCATGCGTGACTTCATCTGTCCGCAGTGCGGCCAGCATTTGGCGTTCGAAAACTCGGTGTGCCTGGCCTGCGGCAGTCATGTCGGGTTCTCGCTCCAGGACAAGGCCCTGCTGGTCATCGCCCAGGACGACGGGCCGGGGTTCGTCGACTCGGACAATTATCACCTGTGCGCGAACCTACATGTGGCCGAATGTAATTGGCTGGTGGACGGCACCGGTACGGATACGTTGTGCGCGTCCTGCGTGCTTACGCGCACCCGGCCCAGTGACTCCGACAGCACAGCCTTGCCGGCGTTCGCAGAAGCAGAGAAGGCGAAACGCCGGCTCATCGCCGAGCTCGCCGAGCTGCGACTACCGGTGACGGGGCGAGACGTCGACTCCGAGTTCGGACTGGCCTTCGATCTGCTCTCCAGTGAAGGACAGCAGGTGATGACCGGACATCACAACGGGGTGATCACATTGGACCTCGCCGAGGGCGATGACGTGCACCGCGAGCAGCTTCGCGTCTCGATGGATGAGCCGTATCGCACGCTGCTCGGGCATTTCCGTCACGAGATCGGGCACTACTTCTATTACCGGCTCGTCGAAACCTCTGCGGACCATGTGGAGAGATTTCGCGTGCTCTTCGGCGATGCGAACGCGGATTACCAGGCGGCTCTTGACCGGCACTATCAGCAGGGTGTGCCCGAGGGCTGGGAGGCGAGCTTTGTTTCCTCCTACGCCACCATGCATCCCGCCGAAGACTGGGCGGAGACCTTCGCGCATTACCTGCATATCCGCGACACGTTGGACACCGCCGCTGCCTTCGCCCTGGCGCCCGCCGGCGGCACCTTCGATCGCAGGGTGCTGGGCCCCAGCGGATTTGACACCATCATCGAGATGTGGCTGCCCTTGGCGTGGTCGCTCAATATGGTCAACCGCTCCATGGGGCGCGACGACCTGTACCCGTTCGTGCTGCCCGGTCCGGTGCTGGAGAAGATGCGCCTGATCCACGAGATTGTCACGGACGTCGGCGACACCACAGCCGGGTGACTACCCGCCCGGGGTGGCGAATACGAACAGGGCCATGAACGCCACATTGATGAAGAAGGTGGCCTCCACGAGGCTGACGGTTATGAAAAACGGTGTAAATAAACGATTCTGAGATTCAGGCTGGCGGGCTACCCCGGCGATCAGCTGCGCTCCGGCCATGCCATCACCGATGCCCGCGCCGATCGCGCCGCCCGCGAGCGTGATCGCCCCGGCCAGTAGTGCGTTGCCCATGAGGAGTTCAGTGGCCATGATGTGCACCTTTCGTCGTGGTGGCGTCCAACATTGCGGCGATGACAACGTGCGCAGAAAGGCTGTCGCGCAGCTGTTTTCCCAGTCCGGTCAGCGGCGCGACGTCCCCCCGGGTGCCGTATGCGGAGATCACGATCGTTGTCATGGCGCTCCACCGACGGCTTTCGTGAACATGTCGACGAGCTGTTCTCCGTATCCGATGGCGTCATAGTCCGGGTCGCGTCCCAGCTCCCACACGGCGCCATCCAGCGCCGCCCGCAAGGCGTTCTTCATGAACCGGGGTGACACCGACCGGAACTCACCGGTCGCGACCCCGTCGGTGAAAATCGCCTCAGGATCCATCGCGGCGAACTCGGCCGGGGGGGCTGCGCCTGCTGCTGCCTGGTCGAACCGCAGGCCATCCTGGCTGCGGTAACCGGTGATGATCTCGAGTAGGGCGATCGCGGCCACCCGGTTACTCACGACGAACTCAATGTTGGCTCTGATGTAGGCGGTGAGGCGTGTGATCGCGGTGGTCTCTGCGTGCACCGCGGGCACGATCGTGGTGCACGCTCGAGTGAAGACCTCGAGCATCACGGATTCGATGACCTCAGTTTTCGACGTGAAGTGATACAGCACCGCGCTCTTGGCCACTCCCACGTGCTCGGCAATTTTAGCTAGCGACGTCTTTGGATATCCCGCACTGGCGAGCACCTCGATGGCGCCCGCCACTATCTGTGCCCGTCGTGCCTGTTCGGTGAACGTCAACGTCGTTGCAGACCGCATGGTCTTAAATTAGACCGATCGGTCAGGAGGTGCAAGAGTGACATCCGCGGCCATGGCTGGCAAATGCATGGATGTGAATTCTGAGATGAGTGTGCGCCGCCCCACAGTCTCAGGAAGACGGGGTATGGTGAGACGGTAATGACGACATTATTGGCAGACCCCGTCGCGCAGGTTATTGCCACAGCCGAGGAGTTGCTCTCCAAGCGGGCGGGGGCAACCGTTACGTTGGCTGAACCGGAAGATCTCGGTGGCAGCGGGCCCGCGATCGTTATTCGGGTCCGTGCGGTGCAGAACCCTTTCGCGTTGCCGAAGTCCATGGTGATCAAGCAGGTCCCCGAGGGCGGATCCGCTGCCGCCGTGCTTCGCGAGGTTGTGTCGTATCAGTTTGCAAACTCCCTGACGGCCAAGCATCGACCCGGCCCGGAACTGGTTGCCTATTCGATCGCCGAACGGCTCATCGTGCTCACCGACCTGGGTTCCGCGCCGACCATGTCCGAACTGCTCGCCGAGCGCAATCGTGCTGCGATAAACCACGCACTGATGGCGTGGGCGCAGGCCCTGGGACGGATGCATGTCGCGACGGTGGGACGCGAAGGTGACTTTGCTGCGCTACTCCGGCGCATCGATGTCAAGAAGACCGATGTCGACCCGTCACAGCAGCGCATCGGCGGAGCGGAAACCATCGCGCCACTGCAGCAGATCCTGAAGAGCGAATACTCCCTTGAGGTGCCGCCGGCACTGATCTCACGCTTACAGCAAACAGCTGAACTCTTCGCGAAGGGTGGCGTCCGAGCTTTTAGTCCTTCCGAGGTTGCCCCCGACAATATCCTTGTCACCGAACACGGTGTCCGGATCCTTGATTACGAATGGGGCGGTTTCCGGGACATCGTGCTCGACATCGCGCACGCCCTCACCGTTTACCCGGAGTTCCTCGGCGCCGCCGAACGTGAGGAAGTCGCCGAGCTTGACGATGCGATGACCGAGGCGTGGCGCTCCGACATTGTGTCGATCGCCCCGGCACTGGCGGATGACGAGACACTCGCGCGACGCATCCTGGACGCGCGTCTGATGTGGGTGTGGCTCGCCACCCACCAGTACTTCACCGCCGACGTCGACCTCGACGACGATGTGGTGGCCTTCGGTAACCCCGCACCCAGCCATTCCGCGCTCCTCGGGCGATGGATCGCACTCCACGCGGCCGCCGGGCGGGTGGACGACCTCGTCGTGGCCGGCTACGCCGGGGACGTTATCGCCGCGCTGCGCGGCGAGACGCTCTCGGGCAGCTAGCGTTCGGCGCTGCACCTCAAAAGACTCCCTCGCTAGTGCCGACTCGGCCTTGCCGGGCACGTTGCGGATTGCTACTTTCTGCGCATGGGTAGTCGATGGCGGCTTGGCACGCGCCGTTTTGGTTTGCCTGGCCGCCAGCCGAGGTCTACTGAGATTAGAACGGCGGTAGATGAGGTATTTGGTGCCGCACCAGTAGAGGTGTCCTCAGTGCTATCGCTGGTCGACATGTGGGCGCTGCGGCGCGGAAGGCCGATCACGGTTGAGGAAGACCTGCTGCCTGTAGGAGTTTTTGGGCAGTGGTTGTCGTTTCCTGACGGCGACGTGTTGAAGGTCCGGCCAGACGGCCTATCGCGAGAGCGGACTATCGCTCATGAACTTGGCCACATGGTCCTCGGGCACCGGGGGCAAGTGATCACTGATTACGCGACAGCGCGTATGGAGGCGGCTTCACCGCGGCTGGTGGCCTTCATATTGGAGCGGTCGTGCGGTGAAGCCCATGGATGGACCCACGATGAGATCGCTGCGGAGCGGTTTGCAAGTTTGCTTTTGCGCCGTCTGGAACGCGCGAGCGCCAGCGCAGAGATGTTGTCGCGGTACCGCATTAACGACACGCTCTGTTGATCTCGGCTTGTGCCGGTGTTTTCATTTGGTTACCGAATGGCTTGTGCCTTGAATTGCCTGCCGGCTCAGGGTGAGTCGAGATTCGCTAGGTTGAAATGCATCGGCCAGCACCCGGATCCACTCCGCATTCGTCGATGATGGTGGTGCTTGGAGCCACGAAACACCTATGCCCAATGGCGACTGGCCCTGTGCCCACTCAACCACGGCCCGGATATGTCTCGCGCGATCCTGCGGTGGAGCCGCGGCCTCTAGGGGGAGACCCCGGTACTGTGCCATCAAGCTCAGGCCATCCTGAATTTGACCAATCCACTCCGGTACTAGGTCTGTCAGCCTCTTCCCAAACGGCTGCGGCGGTGCTAAGCCCGGAAACAGTCCGATCAGCGCATTCCGCAGAGGCCGCAGCCGTCGCAGTTCTCGGTGCGCCTGATAGCGCAGGGCGAGAGGCGGCCACGTCAGGGCCGATATGGCGAGCACAGCACCTGCCGTGACAGCGCTCGTCTGCACAGTCAGACCGCACCACGCAGGCGGCGGATATCCGTACCACTGGAAAAGTTCAGCGCAGACACCGCGAGTTACGACCGTGATCGCCACCGCAGTACCTGCAGCGCCAAGTAGTCCCAACCCACGTCCAGCGGGCGTGCGGTCCGCACGCCACACGGTGAGTAAAGCAAGGTGCGCCAATACTCCAGCGGCGAAGATGTGGCCGATGAGAGTGGCTGCCAAAAGATTCAACGAGTCACGGCGTGACTCTGTCAGATAGGTGAAGAAGTCACCGCCGCCCGGTGTCGAGACCGTCGAACCGGTTAACGCTGCCACTGCCATCAACGTAATCGCCGCTGCCGTAACAAGTCTCTGGATTTTCTTGCGGCGAGCCAGGCGATCGGCCTGACCACATGCCTCAACAACCAGCACCCATGCGCTGGCCGACGCCGCGACACCAATTCCCCCCGCTGCGTGAAAGGCTTGTATCTGCGGCGGCAACCTGCCCCATATTGGCTCGACATCGCACAGTGCCCACGGCCATATGGACACGGCAAAAAGCGCACCCGCAGCCAAAGGCAGCGAGGGCCGATCCGTATACCAGCGCCAGCACCGGTATAGGACTGCGGGCGCAGCAAGAGTCAGGACGACAAGCTCCGCTGCTTGGCAGTGATCCCAAAACCAACGCATGATCAACTCGCGCTATCTCGTAGCAATGTGGGTGATATCCACTGAAGGCTAGCTTTGGCCGTGTGGCCGTGGGGCGGTGAGCGACACACGATGCCGCACCCACGCGCACGCGGCCCCGATCACGGTCTAGTCACGCGGGCGCGTCGTAGCCGGATGCGGCGCCGATGCATTCCTACGATCGCCGGGTGGCTGATCGCTATGGCACCGATATCCTGTCGAACAACCCGCATGCCCCGCGGCGTCCGCAATCCACCGAGGTCGCGGCGATAAAGGGCTTGGTAGTCGAGGATGCGCAGACGGGGTTCGTGGGCGCCGTCGTGCGAATCGAGTACGGCCGGATGGATCTGGAGGACCGGCACGGGCGCGTCCGCGGATTCCCGGTGGGTCCGGGATATCTCATCGACGGCAAGCCGGTGATCCTCAAAGAGCCGCTGCGGCACAGACCCACCAAGCCGTCCAAGAGTGCATCGGGATCGGTTGCGGTACAGGGGCTTAAGGCTCGCACGGCGTTGGCCAGCCGAATCTACGTCGAGGGCCGTCACGACGCCGAGCTCGTCGAGCAGGTGTGGGGGCACGACCTGCGCGTCGAAGGTGTGGTCGTCGAGTACCTGGGCGGGGTGGATGACCTGGCCGCCATCGTGAAGGAATTCCAGCCCGGTCCGGGGCGCCGGCTCGGGGTGCTGGTTGACCACCTGGTGAAGGGATCGAAGGAATCACGCATCGCCGAAACGGTGCAAAAAGGTCCCTACGGCGAGCACACCCTCGTGGTGGGGCACCCGTTCGTTGACATCTGGCAGGCGGTCAAGCCGGAGCGAATCGGCCTGCATGCCTGGCCCACCGTGCCGCGGGACATCGAATGGAAGCACGGCATCTGCCAGGCGCTCGGCTGGCCTCATGGCACTCAGACCGAGATTGCCGAGGCCTGGCGCCGGATCCGCGGCAAGGTGCGCACCTGGACAGACCTGGAGCCGGCCCTGATCGGCCGTGTCGAGGAACTGATCGATTTCGTCACGCTGCCTGACCAGTGACGGGCTGCACTGAACCCGTCGGCCCGACGTGGTAAGCCTGAGACGTGTCAGACAGCCTGTTCGACGTGCCCGGGGGCGGATTCGACGCGGCCCCTGCGGACGCGCGAGTGGCGCCCAATGCGCCCCTCGCGGTCCGGATGCGTCCCGCGACACTCGATGAAGTGGTGGGGCAGGGGCACCTGCTCAAGCAGGGCTCCCCGTTGCGTCGTCTCGTCGACGGTTCCGGAGCGGCCTCGGTCATCCTGTACGGACCGCCGGGTACCGGGAAGACAACCCTTGCATCCTTGATTTCGGGGGCCACCGGGCGCCGGTTCGAGGCGTTGTCGGCGCTGTCCGCTGGGGTGAAAGAGGTGCGGGCCGTTATCGACGACGCGCGCCGCGCCGCCGTCCATGGCCGCCAGACGGTGCTCTTCATCGACGAGGTGCACCGGTTCTCCAAGACGCAGCAGGATGCACTGCTCGCCGCGGTCGAGAACCGGGTGGTGCTGCTGGTGGCCGCCACCACCGAGAATCCCTCCTTTTCCGTGGTGGCTCCGCTGCTCTCGCGCTCGCTGATCCTTCAGTTGCAACCGTTGGGCGACAACGATATTCGCGAGGTGCTCGAGCGGGCAATCGCCGACGAGCGCGGCCTCGGTGGTGCGGTGACCGTGGACCCCGAGGCGCTGAGCCTGCTGGCGCAGTTGGCCGCGGGCGATGCGCGGCGCGCACTGACCGCGCTGGAAGTCGCCGCAGAAACAGCCGAAGGCGCGGGCTCGGTCATATCCGTCGAAGTGGTCGAGCAGTCGGTGGATCGGGCCGCGGTGCGCTACGACCGCGACGGTGACCAGCATTACGACGTGGTGAGCGCCTTCATCAAGTCGATCCGGGGCTCCGATGTGGACGCCGCGCTGCACTATCTGGCGCGCATGCTGATCGCCGGGGAGGACCCGCGCTTCATCGCCCGGCGGCTGATGATCCTGGCCAGTGAGGATGTCGGCATGGCAGACCCCACCGCGTTGCCGTTGGCGGTGGCGGCCGCCCAGACAGTGCAACTGATCGGGATGCCTGAGGCGCAGCTGACCTTGACCCACGCGACCATCCACCTCGCGACCGCGCCCAAGTCGGGAGCGGTTCCCGCGGCACTGGGAGCGGCGATGGGCGACATCCGCGCGGGGAAGGCCGGGCTGGTGCCGCCGCATCTGCGTGACGGCCACTACAGCGGCGCCGCAAAACTGGGCAACGCCGTCGGATACGTGTACCCGCACAACGACCGCGACGGTGTGGTGGCGCAGCAGTATCCGCCCGATGAGCTGGTGGGCACCGATTACTACCAGCCGACCGATCACGGCAACGAGCGTGACATCGGATCACGGCTGGACAAGTTGCGAGCCATCATTCGGCGTGGGCTGAAGAGATCCTGACGTCTCGGCATACTGGACGGTATGGCTTTACATATGCGTGTGGCCGCGGGTGGACTACTGGCATCGCTCGCGGTGATGGGAGTGCCCGCCGTGGCGTGGGCAGATCCGGAACCCGAACCGGGCCCCGAGCCGGTTCTCGAGGATTCGGGCCCGCCGCCACCCGCGCCGGTTGACCCGTGGGTGGAGCAGTACGGCCGCGACGTCGGAGCGGGCGCCGCCGGTAATGCCGCGGAGGCGGGAGCCGGCATCCTGCTGAGCCCCTTCCTGGGGCCCTTCACCGGCCTCGCCACCGCGCCGATCGGCGGCGCCGTCGACAGCTCGATCCGCGACGCGCCCTAGCGGGTCGCTGGCGGCGCTTGCTGCGATCGGAGTCGGCGCCCGTTCATGTGTCTTGAGCGTCTGTTTCCGGTTAGCTCGGTGCATTGTGACGGAGCAGATACTCAGTGGCGGTACCTCCTGACCTTGGCGTATACCGGCGGTAGGCAGGCGCACCGGTAGGGTGGTCCGGTCAGATTCCCCAGCTACACGCAAGGACGACATGCAGACACACGAGATCCGGAAGCGATTCCTGGACCACTTCGTGAAGGCCGGTCACACCGAGGTGCCGAGTGCCTCGGTGATCCTCGACGACCCCAACCTGCTGTTCGTGAACGCCGGCATGGTGCAGTTCGTGCCGTTCTTCCTGGGGCAGCGCACCCCGCCGTACAACACGGCCACCAGCGTCCAGAAGTGCATTCGCACCCCGGATATCGACGAGGTGGGCATCACCACCCGGCACAACACGTTCTTTCAGATGGCCGGGAACTTCTCCTTCGGCGACTACTTCAAGCGTGAGGCGATCCGGCTGGCCTGGACGCTGTTGACCAACCCGGTCTCCCAGGGTGGTTACGGGTTCGAGCCGGAGAAGCTCTGGGCCACCGTCTATCTCGATGACGATGAGGCCATCGGGCTGTGGCAGGAAATCGCCGGGCTGCCGATGGACCGGATCCAGCGCCGGGGAATGGCCGACAACTACTGGTCCATGGGCATCCCCGGCCCGTGCGGTCCGTGTTCAGAGATCTATTACGACCGTGGCCCTGAGTACGGCATCGAGGGTGGCCCGGAGGCCAACGAGGACCGCTACATCGAGATCTGGAATCTCGTGTTCATGCAGAATGAGCGTGGCGAGGGCACATCTAAGACGGATTTCGAGATCCTCGGGCCACTGCCGCGCCAGAACATCGACACCGGTATGGGTGTCGAGCGCATCGCGTGTCTGCTGCAAGGTGTCGACAACGTCTATGAAACCGACCTGGTGCGGCCTGTCATCGACTGCGTGGCAGCAGTCGCTCCGCGCGGGTACGGGCAAGGCAGCCACGAGGACGACGTGCGCTACCGCGTCGTCGGCGATCACGCTCGAACGGCGGCGATCATCATCGGTGACGGCGTCAGCCCTGGCAATGAGGGCCGCGGCTATGTGCTACGCCGCCTGCTGCGCCGGATCATCCGCTCCACCAAGTTGCTTGGCGTCGAAAAGCCCATGATGGGCGAGCTGATGGCTGTGGTGCGTGACGAGATGGGCCCGTCGTATCCGGAGCTGGTCACCGACTTCGAACGCATCAGCCGCATCGCTGTTGCCGAGGAGACCGCCTTCAACCGCACCCTGGCTTCTGGCTCGAGGCTGTTCGAGGATGCCGCGGAAAAGACAAAAACCGCTGGGAAAGCCACACTGTCGGGCACCGACGCGTTCGCCCTGCATGACACGTACGGGTTCCCGATCGAGCTCACCCTGGAAATGGCGGCCGAGGCCGGGCTTTCGGTGGACGAGAACGGCTTCCGGGATCTGATGAACGAGCAGCGGCAGCGCGCGAAGGCTGATGCCGCCGCCCGTAAGCACGCGCATGCCGACCTGTCGGCGTACCGCGAACTTGTCGACACGGGCCCCACCGAATTCACCGGATTCGATGAGTTGGATTCCCAGGCGACTATTTTGGGCATTTTTGTGGACGGCGCCCGGGTGCCGGTCGCCTCTGCAGGCGCGGAAGCCGAAATCGTGCTGGACCGTACCCCGTTGTACGCAGAATCGGGTGGGCAGATCGCCGACATCGGTTCCATTCGCGGAGACGGGACCAACGCGACATCGCAGGCCAAGGTCTCCGATGTCCAGAAGATCGCCAAAACCCTTTTCGTGCACAAGGTGACGGTCGAATCCGGCGAGTTCGTCGAGGGCGACCAGGTGGTGGCCTCGGTGGATCCGCAGTGGCGTCACGGCGCCACCCAGGGACACTCGGGCACTCATATGGTGCATGCCGCACTGCGGCAAGTGCTGGGGCCCAATGCTGTTCAGGCTGGTTCGCTGAATCGGCCCGGATACCTGCGTTTCGACTTCAGCTGGCAGGGCGCGCTCTCGGAGGCGCAGCGGCAGGAGGTAGAGGACGTCGCCAATAAGGCGGTCGAGGCCAACTACGCCGTCAATACCTTCGTCACCAACCTGGACCAGGCCAAGTCGATGGGTGCGATGGCACTATTCGGCGAGAACTATGGCGACCGCGTCCGCGTCGTCGATATCGGTGGGCCATTCTCGCTGGAACTGTGCGGCGGGACTCACGTGGCGCATTCTTCGCAAATCGGGCCGGTGACGCTATTGGGGGAGTCCTCGGTGGGCTCCGGCGTCCGCCGCGTCGAGGCCTATGTCGGGCTCGACGCGTTCCGGTACCTCTCGAAGGAACGTGCCCTGATGGCAGCGCTGTCCTCCACTCTGAAGGTGCCCTCCGAGGAGGTTCCGGGCCGGGTTGCGACCCTTGTGGACCGGCTCAAGGTGGCCGAAAAGGAGTTGGAGCAAACGCGTTTGGCCTCAGTGAAGGCCTCCATCGCAACGTTGGTGGACAATGCCGAACGCATCGGCAACACCACTCTGGTTGCGCACCGCCTGCCCGATGGCACCGGCGCGGGTGATCTGCGCAGCCTGGTGGGTGACATCCGGGGACGCCTCGGCAGCGACCCCGTGGTGGTGGCCCTGATCGCCGCCGGCGACGGCTCGGTGCCCTTCGTGGTGTCGGTCAATCAGGCCGCTCAAGATGCGGGGCTGCGTGCCAATGACCTCGTGGGAGCCGTCGGCCCGGCGGTGGACGGCCGAGGTGGAGGCAAGTCCGATACGGCACAGGGATCCGGTAAGGATCCCTCCGGCATTGACGCGGCGCTACATGCACTGCGTGAACAGATCCGCCAGGCCTGACCCGGGTGCCTGATAGCGAAGTCCCCATCCCGGATCGTCCTGGCCCCGACGACCCGGGTCGAGGGCGTCGTCTCGGCGTAGATGTGGGCACCGTCAGAATCGGCGTCGCATCGAGTGACCCCGACGGAATTCTTGCCACTCCGGTTGCGACGGTTGCGCGGGATACCAAGCAAGACAGCGATTTTCGCCGCATTATGGAGTTGGTCGAAGAGCTGGGCGTGGTCGAGGTCGTCGTGGGCCTGCCGCGTAACCTGCGTGAGGGAACGGGGGCGTCCGCGCGCGACGCTGCTGGGTTCGCCCGCGAGCTCGGCGAGCGAATCGCCCCGGTGCCGGTGCGCTTGGTAGACGAGCGTTTCACTACTACTACCGCCCAGCGTTCCCTGCGTGAGGCAGGAGTACGGTCTCGTCAGCAGCGCGGCATCATCGACCAGGCGGCAGCGGTGGCCATTCTGCAGGATTGGCTTGAGCAGCGGCGCCGGTGCGGCAGTGAAGGGGGCACGCGTTGAGCGACTGGCGCGATTGGGACGATCGCCAGGAGCCCGACGACGACTGGGGAGGTGGCCGCCGGGCCGTACCGGTGGCGGTCGGACCTCGTCCCCGGGAGACCCGTCGGGAACGAGCGCGACGCAGGGCAGCAGCTCGGCGCCGGCGCAATGCCGGACTGGCGGGCCTGGCACTGGTCGTCATCATCACGGTCGCAGCCGTCGTCGGCGGAGCCACATTATGGGACAGCCTGTTCGGTGCCGACGCCCCTGTGAGCGACTACTCGGGGTCCGGAGTCAAGGATTTCGTGTTCGAGGTGCACCCCGGCGATACCACCAAGGTCATCGGGCAGCGTCTCAAGGACGAGGGAGTGGTGGCCACCCCGAGCGCGTTCACCGATGCCGCGCAAGGCAATCAGTCCATCGCCGCGATTCAGCCCGGCTTCTACAAGCTGCGCACCAAGATCCCGGGTAAGGACGCCGTCGCGCGTCTGGCCGAGCAGGAGAACCGAGTCGGTCTATTGGTCATCCCTGAGGGGCGTCAGCTTGATGATGTCTCCGCGGTGGCCAACGGCGCGGTCACCGAGGGCATCTTCACCCTCATCGCACGTGCCTCCTGCGTGGACCTGGACGAAGACAAACACTGTGTGGCCGCCTCGGACTTGCGGCAGGCCGCCACGACGGCGTCGCAGGCCGAGCTGGCCGTCCCGGAGTGGGCATCCAACGGCGTCAACGCCGTACGCGACGATCATCGCCGCATCGAGGGGTTGATCGCCGCGGGGCGGTGGGACTTCGACCCGATGGCCGAGCCGGAGCAGATCCTGGCATCCCTGATCCGGGAGAGCACGGCGCAGTACCAGCAGCTGGGGCTGTTGCAGGCCGATGCGGCCGGATTGTCGCCCTACGAGGTATTGGTGGTGGCGTCACTGCTGCAGCGGGAGGCCAAGCCCCGTGATTTCGCGAAGGTAGCGCGAGTGGTCTACAACCGGCTCGCCAAGCATCAGAAGCTCGAATTCGACTCCACGGTCAACTATCCGTTGGACCGCCAAGAAATCGCGACCACCGACCGCGACCGGGAAAACAAGACGCTGTGGAATACCTATGTGTCGCAGGGGCTTCCGGCCACCCCGATCTCGTCGCCAAGTCCGGAGGCGCTGCAGGCGGCCGAGCATCCCGAGCCGGGAGACTGGCTGTACTTCGTCACGATCGACGCCGAGGGCACCACGTTGTTCACCGCCGACTACAACGAGCACCTGGCCAATATCGAGCTGGCCAAGAAGAACGGCATCCTCGACAGTGCGCGATAAGCCTCGTGGACGACGAGCATGAGTACGGCTGAGGCTCGCCGTGCCGCGGTGCTCGGATCACCGATCGGGCATTCCCGCTCGCCCGATCTGCATCTGGCGGCCTACCGCGCGCTGGGTCTGACCGATTGGACCTACGAACGTATCGAGTGCACGGCCGAGCAGTTGCCCGACGTGGTGGGCGGCGCCGGGCCCGAGTGGGTCGGTTTCTCGGTGACCATGCCCGGCAAGTTCGCCGCCTTGGAATCTGCCTCGAGCTGCACCGAGCGCGCCCGGTTGATCGGTGCTGCCAACACGCTGGTGCGCGCGGACGACGGTTGGCATGCCGACAACACCGACGTCGACGGAGTCTCCGGGGCACTGCGCGGCGCCGGGATCGATCCCGCGGGGCAGACGGCGGTGATCGTCGGTGCCGGCGGCACCGCGCGACCGGCGATCGTTGCGCTGGCGGCGATGGGTGTGCGGTCCCTGACGGTGGTGGCCCGTGATGCCGCCCGAGCGCAGGGCGCTCTCGAATTGGCGCGGCGGGTGGGTGTGCGGGCGGCGGTGACCGGTTTCGATGATGCGGTCCTGCCGTCGGCGTGCGCGTCGTCCGGTGTGTTGGTGAGCACCGTGCCCGCAGAAGCCGCCACCGCCTATGTGGAGGCTCTGGCGGCGGCTCCGGCGATTCTCGACGTCATCTATCACCCGTGGCCCACCGATCTGGCTGCCGCGGCGCAACGACGGGGATCAGCGGTGGTCGGCGGCTTGGAGATGCTGCTGAACCAGGCGTTTACCCAAGTGGAGCTGTTTACCGGGCAGCCTGCGCCGCGTGCGGCGATGGCCGCCGCCCTGCGCTGAGCACACGGTAAATCCGGTCGTGACAGCCGGTGGTCGTCGTGCGATTCAGACTCGCGATGGAGCATGACCTGCGGGAATCAAATTTGTGGGACGTTTGGTCCCATCAGGTGTTGCGTGGGATGCCGCGTCCCAGTAAATTGGAGGGTGATTCGAGGAGGAAGCAATGCCGCTTTACACCGTCCCCGGGCCGAGTGATTTCGACGCGGAGTACCTGCAGACCCTGCATACGCTGTCCGAAGGCTCGGTGCGCCTGCACTTCGACCCCTTCACGGACATCGACTGGGATGCACCCGATTACCAAATCGATCGCAACGATCCGCGATGGGTGCTGAACCCGGAGCTGGACACCCTTGGCGCCACGCAGTGGTACCGGGATCTGCCGCTCGATCGCCAAATCGAGATCGGCCGATGGCGACTGGCCAATAGCGTCAAAGTGGGGCTTGCCTTCGAGAGCATCCTGATTCGCGGCATGATGCAGTACCTCATGAAGCTGCCGAACGGCTCGCCGGAGTTCCGTTACTGTCTCCACGAGATGACCGAGGAGTGCAACCACATCCAGATGTTCCAGGAGCTGGTCAACCGTATCGGTGACGACGTCCCGGGCATGCGCAAGTGGTTCCGCAGGCTCTCGCCGATCATCGGCGTGGCGGGCGGTTGGGCCCATGTGGTGCTCTTTATCGGCATCCTCGGCGGCGAGGAGCCCATCGACCACTATCAGAAGTCGTTGATCCGCAAGGACGTCGACCTGCCGCCGGCCGTCCGGCGCACGATGGAGATCCACGTCGCCGAAGAGGCGCGGCACATCTCCTTCGCCGGTGAATTCCTGCGCGTGCACATGCCGCTGATGAGCGCGCGCAAACGGGCTCTCTGCACCCTGTTGTTCCCGGTCGTCATGAAGTTACTGGCGAACGAGATCATGATTCCGCCGCGGTCCTTCGCTGCCGAATACGGCATCCCGCGTGAGGTTTTCAAGCAGGCCTTCTGGCGCAGCGCGCACGCTCGCCACACCCTTTCCGAGTATTTCGGGGATATGCGCAAGCTGACCGAGGACATCGGAATGCGACCGTGGTGGGTGCGTCCGCTGTGGAAGGTGCTGCACATCGACGGCCGTCCGTCGCGCTACCGCAGCGAGCCCGACCGTTCACACGCGGGCACGCCGCTAGCGGTTGGCGCCTGAGAGTTCGGCAATCGCCGCCATCAGCTCGGTCTGCGGGTCCAAGGACACGCCCATCGAACGGCCGGCTCCGTCCAGTACGTACCAGACGTAGTTCGCGAGGTCATCGACGATCTCGGTGCGGTTGCGCACGGGTTCGGTTTCCCGCATCCATCGGGAGAGGGTCCCTTCGACCATCGTCACCACCGCGTATGTCACCGATTCGAAGGGACTGTAGTCGATTCCGAGTAGTTCGGTGATCGGGATCAGTACCCCCCGTACGCGTTGCTCCATGCGCACCTTGACGGTGCTGACGGCGTCGACGGCAGGATCCTCGTCGGTGGTGCCGGAGCCCATGAACTCATAGCGATGCGGATAGTCGGTCATCCAATCCAGTACGGCCCGAATGGTTCTGGTGGCGATGTCGTTGATGGAACCCTTGGTGACATCGAGCTGCGACGAGATTGTCGTATCGAAGTCCTGCAGCAGATATGAGCGGATCCGGCGATCGAGATCCTCGCGTCCCTCAAACTGTCGGTACACCACGGATTTGGCCAGCTCTGCCCGCTTGGCGATCGCCTGCACGGGAATCTCGGTGCCGGGCGGCGTTTCATCGAGCAGCGCGACGGCAGATTCCACGATGCGGGTCTGGCGGGCGGAGTTATGCCTTTCCCAGCGGGCCTCATGCCCGGTCAGCGCGCGTTCCTTGGCGTTGGTATCCGGCACCGGCTGAGTCTATCGACCCACTTCCGGCTTGGATGCCACACAGAAGATCCGGCGGAATCCGAACGGTGTCACATCGCCCGAGCGCGGGTAAGCGTGGCGCAACAGTCCGGCGTATTCGTCCTCGAACTCGGCAAATTCCTCAGCCGAGAGTGCCGACACGACAGGTCTCAGCCCGGTGCCGTGCACCCATCGCAGCACGGGGTCCTCGCCCGCGAGCAGGTGCACGTATGTCGTCTCCCAGGCATCTGGAACCAATCCGGCCGAAATTGCCAGGCGCGCATACCCTTCGGCTCCGTCGGTGCTCTCCGTTCCGCGCAGTACCCCGCCCAGTCGCGGTGCCCAACGCGGCGATTCGGCCACCTGGCGCATCAGCGCGTGCGAGGGTGCGCCGAAGTTGCCTGGAACCTGAAATGCCAGCCAGCCGCCTGGATTGAGCTGCTGGGCCCATGCCGCGATGAGCTCGCGGTGTTGCGGAAGCCACTGCAGGGCCGCATTGGTGAACAGCACGTCTACGCCCTCGGCCTTGAAGTCCGCGATATCGCCTTGTTCGAGACGCAGATTGGCCGGCAGATCGACGGGGGCGGTGGCGAGGAGCTCGGCGGAGGAATCCAGTCCCCGTACCGATGCGCTGGGCCACCGGCGGGCCAAGTCGACAGTCAAGATTCCACTGGCGCAACCCAAGTCAACGACGGTTCGCGGAGCCGAGGCCGGCACTCGAGAAAGAAGCTCGTAGAAGGGGCGACTGCGTTCGTCGCCAAATCTGCTGTATTCCTGCGGGCTCCACTGTGTCTTCGGTGTCCTCGTCACTGTTCCGAATCTAGCCTCGCGGCGCTACATTCCCCACATGATTTACGGGGCGGGGGTGGCGGTGTTGTGCTGGATGGCTGCACTGTCGTATTTCGACATCAGGTACCGCAGGCTGCCGAACTGGCTCACCCTGCCCGCTGCCGCAGGGGTCGTCGCGGTGGCGATGTTCGACCGCAGTCCGCCGATGGTGGCGGGTGCCGTGGCGCTGACTGGCGTGTACCTGGTGACGCACCTGCTGTCGCCGCGTGCGATGGGGGCCGGGGACGTCAAGCTCGCCTTCGGCACCGGCGGCCTGTCCGGGGCATTCGGGCTGGACGTGTGGTTTCTGGCGGCGATCGGTGCGCCGCTGGTCACCGGTCTGATCGGCATGCTGCTCCTCGCGTGCGGACGCCGGGGAGTGTCGGTGCCACACGGACCGTCGATGTGCCTGGCGACCGCAGTGGCCGTCGGGCTGTTCGCCCTGATACCGGGTATCTGACAAAGAACCATCCACTGTCCCGATCGATTTGGAAGACCGACGTGCCCGCATGGGACAATGGCTCCCGTGTTGCGCTGGATTACGGCAGGTGAATCGCATGGACGCGCGTTGGTCGCGGTCCTGGAAGGCATGGTCGCCGGTGTCGAACTGACATCGGAGGACATTGGCAGGCAGTTGGCGCGTCGCCGTCTGGGGTACGGCCGCGGCGCGCGCATGGCCTTTGAGGCCGATCAGGTCACCATGGTCGGCGGCGTGCGACACGGCCTGACCTTGGGCGGACCGGTGGCCATCGAGGTCGGCAATACCGAATGGCCCAAATGGGAGACCGTGATGTCTCCGGACCCGGTCGACCCTGCTGAACTGGAGAACATCGCGCGTAACGCGCCGCTGACACGGCCGCGTCCCGGGCATGCGGACTATGCAGGCATGCTCAAGTACGGATTCGACGACGCCCGGCCGGTTCTCGAACGAGCCAGCGCGCGCGAGACCGCGGCCCGTGTGGCGGTGGGCACCATCGCCAAGGCCTTCCTCAAGCAGGCACTGGGCGTCGATGTCATCTCGCATGTCATCTCTATCGGCGACTCCGAGCCGTACGACGGGCCGGTTCCCGGCGCTGCGGACCTTGCCGCCATCGATGCCAGCCCGGTGCGGGCGTTTGACGCACAGGCCGAGTCTTCGATGATCGATGAGATCGAGGCCGCCAAGAAGGACGGCGACACCCTCGGTGGGGTGGTGGAAGTCGTGGTCGCGGGACTGCCTGTCGGACTTGGGTCGTTCATCAGCGGGCATGACCGGCTGGACAGCCAGCTGGCCGCGGCCATCATGGGGATCCAGGCCATCAAGGGTGTTGAGATCGGCGACGGATTCACGACCGCCCGCCGGCGGGGCAGTGTCGCGCATGACGAGATCTACCCGGGCCCCGACGGCATCCTGCGCTCCACCAATCGTGCCGGCGGCCTCGAAGGCGGCATGACGAACGGCCAGCCGTTGCGGGTACGTGCCGCCATGAAGCCCATCTCCACCGTCCCGCGGGCGTTGGCGACCGTCGACATGTCCACCGGCGACGAAGCTGTCGCGATTCACCAGCGTTCCGATGTGTGCGCAGTACCGGCCGCTGGGGTGGTCGCCGAGGCGATGGTCGCACTGGTGGTGGCCCGTGCCGCGCTGGAAAAGTTTGGTGGCGACTCGCTGTCCGAGACGAAGACCAATGTCGGTGCGTACCTGGATGCGGTGGCGCAGCGGGAGCCACGCCAGGAATTTTCCGATGAGCAGCTCGCGCGAAGAGCGGCTAACACAGCGGGATGAGCCCCAAAGCCGTTCTTGTCGGGCTTCCCGGATCGGGTAAGTCCACCATCGGCCGTCGGCTGGCAAAAGCGTTGGACGTCAACGTCTATGACACCGACATCGGCATCGAGACAGCCGCCGGACGCACCATCGCCGACATCTTCGCCACCGATGGAGAACAGGAATTTCGGCGCATCGAGGAATCGGTGATTCGGCAGGCACTTGATCAACACGATGGCGTGGTTTCGCTCGGCGGCGGCGCCGTGCTCACTCCAGGAGTTCGGGAAGCGCTCGCCGGGCATACTGTGGTGTATCTGGAAATCAGTGCCGCGGAGGGGATTCGGCGGACCGGAGGAAGCGTGGTGCGCCCGCTGTTAGCCGGACCGGACCGCGCCGAAAAGTATCACGCCCTAATGTCGCAGCGGGTGCCGCTGTACCGCGAGGTCGCCACCATCAAGGTCAACACCGATAGGCGAAACCCCGGCGCTGTGGTGCGGATGATCGTCTCGCGGCTGGAGAACCCCGAGGGCGGTACAGGACCCGTCTCGTCGCGGCGTCGCCGTCCCCGTCGCCGTCCCCGTTCGCGGCGGCGCACCTCGGGCGGTACCGCCACAGCCCATACCGACCCTTCCGGAACCGACACCAAGGAAAGAGCCGACAATGACTAGCGCCGAACCGACGATGATCACCGTCGAGGTGAATCCGCCCTATCCGGTCATCGTGGGGACGGGTCTGTTGGGTGAGTTGGTGGGCGCCCTCAAGGGTTCCGACAAGGTGGCGATCCTGCATCAGCCCACCCTCGCTGTGACTGCCGAGGAAATACGGAAGACTTTGGCCGACACCGGTATCGAAGCGCACCGGGTCGAGATTCCCGACGCTGAGGCCGGTAAGGATCTGGCCGTGCTCGGCTTCATCTGGGAGGTGCTGGGCCGGATCGGGATCGGACGCAAAGACGCCGTCGTCAGCCTTGGGGGAGGAGCTGCCACCGATACCGCAGGCTTCGCCGCGGCCACCTGGCTACGGGGAGTGAAGGTGGTGCACGTACCCACCACACTGCTTGCGATGGTTGACGCCGCGGTCGGCGGAAAGACGGGTATCAACACCGAGGCGGGCAAGAACCTCGTCGGCGCGTTCCACCAGCCGGGCGCGGTATTGGTGGATCTGGCGACCCTCGACTCGTTGCCGCGCAACGAGATCGTCGCCGGTATGGCCGAAGTGGTGAAGGCCGGGTTCATCGCCGACCCGGTGATCCTCGATCTCATCGAGGCGGATCCACAAGCCGCGATCGATCCGTCCAAGCCGGTGCTGCGTGAGCTCATCGAACGCTCCATCGCGGTCAAAGCGAAAGTGGTCGCGGCCGACGAGAAGGAGGCCGAGCTGCGCGAGATCCTCAACTACGGCCACACCCTCGGACATGCCATCGAGCGACGTGAGCGGTACCGGTGGCGCCATGGCGCTGCGGTGTCGGTCGGTCTGGTGTTCGCCGCGGAACTGGGGCGGTTGGCCGGGCGTCTGGACGACGAGACCGCCGATCGGCATGCTCGGGTGCTCTCGGCTCTCGGGCTGCCGACACGTTACGACGCCGACGCGCTGGGACAACTCGTCGAATCCATGCAGGGTGACAAGAAGACCCGCTCGGGCATACTGCGTTTCGTGGTGCTTGACGGGTTGGCCAAGCCGGGACGGTTGGAAGGTCCCGATCCGTCGCTGCTGGCCGCCGCGTACTCGGTGGTGGCCAGTCCGAGCTCTGGCGAGGGAGTGATGTTGTGACAGTCCAGATTCTCAACGGCCCCAACCTGGGCCGTCTCGGCAAACGCGAGGCCGCCGTCTACGGCAGCGTCACCTACGCGGAGCTGGTGTCGCTCATTCAGTCCGAGGCGGGCTCGTTGGGTGTGGACGTTCAGGTCCGGCAGACCGATAGCGAAGCGGAACTGCTCGGCTGGGTCCACGATGCCGCTGACGCGAAGGATCCGGTGATCCTGAACGCAGGCGCGTTCACCCACACCTCGGTGGCGTTACGCGATGCGTGCGCAGAGTTGACCGCTGGACTGATCGAGGTGCACATCTCGAATGTGCATGCCCGCGAAGAGTTCCGGCACAAGTCGTACCTCAGCGCGCTGGCTACCGGGGTGATCGTCGGGCTGGGCGTGCAGGGATACCTGCTGGCCCTGCGCTACTTCGTGACCACTTCTTCTTCGTGAACCGCCTGGAACACGTCGGTATCGGATTGCTGTAGCGCGGCGTGCTCTTTTTCTTTGCGGTCCACCAGAAGCCGGCCCACAAAGACGCCGACCATGGCCGGCGCGAACACCAGTAGGGCCACGAACGCCGCAGTGGTGGTGAGCTCGGCGAGGATGCTCGCCGCGTAGATCCCGTCGTTGAACAGGCTGATCAACCAGACCACCAGACCACTGACAGCTCCGGCGAAGATGCCGCCCAGCAGCCACCACATGGCTAGATCTTCGCGGCGATCCGGATCGGGATTGCGCCCCGCGTCGCCGCGGCCATCCGCGATCGCCCAGGCCGTCACCGCCGCGACGAACACCAGGACCAGCACGATGTTGATCAGGGTGCCGTGGGTCTCCCAGATGCTGATGGCCAGTCCCTGCACCACACGGATCAGCACCATGAGGATGGCGAAGACGGCGCCGCGGGTGAGCCATTGAGTCGTCATAGAACGTGTTCCACCGTCGGGCATGGGCCCAGCGTATCGCGGTAGCGTCGACAGCTGTGAAGAGTGATGAGCAGCTTGCGCGAAGAACCTCGGGTGCGGTCCTCGGCCATACCGGCCGCAGGGAACGGCTCCGCGAGGGGCTGCGCGCAGACGGACTCGATGCGCTTTTGGTCACCGATCTGGTCAACATCCGCTATCTGACGGGTTTCACCGGGTCGGCGGCGGCGCTGTGGGTGGCAGCTGGGGACGGGCCGGACGAGAAGGCGACCGTGCTGTGCACCGATGGCCGCTACCGCACCCAGGCTGCTGCCCAGGTTCCAGACCTGCGTGCCCTGATCGACCGCGGGTACGGCGCGGCCCTGGTCGCGTTGGCCGAGAGCGGGCGTGCGGGTTTCGAAAGTCATGTGGTCACCGTCGACGGATACGACAAGCTGACATCGGCAGCGGCGGATATCGAGCTTGTCCGGGCACCGAATCGGGTCGAGAAATTGCGGGAGGTGAAAGACGAGTCCGAGATCCTCTTACTTGAAAGGGCGTGTGCTGCAGCAGATACCGCGTTGGCTGCGTTGATCGAGACTGGCGGAATCCGGCCCGGACGCACGGAGCGTGACGTGGCGCGTGACCTTGAGAACCTGATGTGTGAGCACGGGGCGGACGGCACGTCATTCGAGACGATCGTCGCCACGGGGCCGCACTCGGCGATCCCGCATCACCGGCCCACTGACGCGGTGCTGGCCGATGGCGATTTCGTGAAGATAGACTTCGGCGCGCTGGTTGCCGGATACCACTCCGACATGACAAGGACCCTGGTGCTGGGGTCGGTATCGCCGTGGCAGCAGGAGATCTACGAACTCGTGCTGGTCGCGCAGGCGGCGGGGCGGGAGGCGCTGGCTCCCGGAGCATCGCTTAAGGGTGTGGACGCCGCGGCCCGCGATGTCATCGCCGCTGCCGGATACGGACAGAACTTTGGCCACGGCCTCGGACACGGGGTGGGGTTGCAGATCCACGAAGCACCGGGTATCGGTGCCGGCGCCACCGGTACACTGCTTGCTGGCTCGGCGGTGACAGTCGAGCCAGGGGTCTACCTGCCCGACCGGGGCGGAGTCCGGATCGAGGACACGCTCGTGGTGCGGCCCGACGGGCCGGAGCTGTTGACCCGGTTCCCCAAGGAACTCACCGTCATCAATTGAGCAGTACTGAACAGTTACGCAAGGAGACAGACGACTGTGGCTTCAACCGCCGATTTCAAGAACGGCCTGGTGCTCAACATCGATGGTCAGCTGTGGCAGATCACCGAGTTCCAGCACGTGAAGCCCGGTAAAGGACCGGCGTTCGTGCGCACCAAGCTCAAGAACGTGCTGTCAGGCAAGGTCGTCGACAAGACTTTCAACGCGGGTGTGAAGGTCGAGACGGCGACCGTCGACCGCCGCGACACCACCTACCTGTACCGCGATGGTGACTCGTTCGTGTTCATGGACAGCCAGGATTTCGAGCAGCATCACCTTTCTCCGGAGCTGGTCGGCGGCGCCTCGCGCTTCTTGTTGGAGGGCATGACCGTGCAGGTCGCGTTCAACGAGGGTGCCGCGCTGTACATCGAGCTCCCGGTGACCGTCGAGCTTCTGGTCACGCACACCGAGCCGGGTCTGCAAGGCGACCGCTCCAGCGCGGGCACCAAGCCGGCCACGATGGAAACCGGCGCCGAGATCCAGGTTCCGTTGTTCATCAACACCGGTGACCGCCTCAAGGTTGATTCGCGTGACGCCAGCTACCTCGGCCGCGTGAATGGCTGAAACCGGCTCGACGGGCCGGGCGTCTGCCAAGGGAGGCCGTCGCAAGGCGCGTAAGCGGGCCGTGGATCTACTTTTCGAGGCCGAAGCGCGGGATATGACGGCAGCCGCGGTGGCCGACGAGCGACGCAGTTTGGCGGAGTCGAAGCCGGACGTGGAACCGCTGAACCCGTACACCGTGATGGTCGCGCACGGTGTCACCGAGCATGCCGTCCACATCGACGAGCTGATCGCCTCGCACCTGCAGGGCTGGACGCTGGCCAGGCTTCCCGCGGTGGATCGCGCGATTATGCGGGTTGCGGTGTGGGAGCTGCTGCACGCCGAGGACGTACCCGAGGTGGTCGCTGTCGACGAGGCGGTCGAGCTGGCCAAGCAGCTCTCGACCGATGACTCGCCCGCCTTCGTGAATGGGGTACTGGGACAGCTGATGCTGGTCACCCCGCATATCCGGGGCAACGCTTCGCCGTAACCGGGTTACGCCGCGATCGCCCGGTCTCTGGCCCAGGGTGCTAGGTGACGGTAGGGGTCCTGGCCGCGAGTATCCAGCAGCTCGGTGATGCTGGTTTCGATGGCTTCTTTGGTCTTTTCGCGGATCTGGGTCACCCACCGTTCGCCGGAGACGCGTTGCGGCTTTGTGGTGTCGATGGGTGGAGAGAAGCGTAGGTAGAGCCGCTGTGGGTAGGGGATCGGGGTAAATCCGATACCCGCAGTCAGGGCGGGTATCTCCTCCATACCGGATAACCGCTTGCCGACCGAGCCGGTGACCTTGCGCCACAAGCCCTCTCGGGTGGTCAGGACCTGATAAAAGTGGTCCGGACCAACCAGCGTGACGGGGACGATCGGATAGTTGTGCTCGATCGCTATGCGGGCGAACCCTTTTCGCTCACCCCAGTCGATCTGGTTGAGCTGGTCCCTGCCTCGGGCCAGGTCCCTTCCGCCGCCGGGAAAGACGAGTACGGGTTCGTTGGCCTGCATCAGCTCGCCGGCATTCTCCGGACTGCCGATCACCGCACCGGCCGCATCGAACAGATCGGCGGTTAATCCATTGACGTTCCGGATCGTGCCAAACATCCTGTGAGCAAGCTGGCGGACCTGCCTACCGAGATGACGGCCGGCCACATAGGGCGCCAGTAGGACGTCCGCGCTGGGACTCAAGGTGTGGTTGGCAACCAGCAATACCCGTCCGTCGGGCGGAAGGTTGTCGAGGCCCTCGATATAGGGGTTGAGCAGCGCAACGACGTTGTCGGCGACAGGGCTGTACGCGGCGAACTGTGTCCTGAGCCGGTCAGCGCGACTCGTGTCCTTTTCGTACTGCCCGGAAAGGTCGATCATGGTGTTCCTCTCGGCATCGGCAGATCTCCGCATCTCTTAGCTACAATATTGCAGTAGTGCAAAATTATTGCCAACGTGACGTCCCTCACTCTGTTGTGCGGCGCCGGGGGCTCTGGCGGGGTAGGGGATGATTGCGATATGCAGGACTTCGAAACGAAGGTCGGGGTACGGCAACGCAAAGCACGGCACACGCGGAATGTGATTCACCAGGCTGCCTGGGAGTTGGCCGCCGAATTTGGCGTAGCGAAGGTGACGGCGGAGGCGATCGCGGCACGGGCAGGCGTGTCTACTCGTACGGTTTTTAACTACTTCGCCACCAAAGAGGACGCCGTGCTGGGTACCGGCGAAATCGTCATGCCGACGCAAGCCGTCGATGAGTTTCTTGCCGGCACCAGGCCACTCGTCGACGATCTCGCTGATCTCCTCTGGGCCATCGTGCGCGAATCGCGCGGCGACATGGCACAGATTTTGGCGCTGATCGATGACAATCCGAGCCTGTTCGAACACCTGCACAAAGACATTCGCAGGCTTGAAGAAGCTCTGTCCGACGTCGTGGAGCGGCGAACTGGTGACCGCCTCCAGGCCGAAGTTGCCGTGTCCACGGTGGGACGGCTAGCGGCCCTGATGACCGAACGCTGGTTGCGTGAGGGGGGCGAGGCAGATCAAAGACTCATGCTCCGAACGGCACTCGACGCGCTGCGGCAGATCACAGGTCGATGGTGAGTTCTCCGTTGCCCGAGCGGTCCGCGCAGCGGGATACACAGGTCAGCATGGCTCCTGCGCCTCGTTCGGAGGCGGTGAGTAACCTGTCGCGGTGGTCGACGGCGCCTGAAACGACCTTCACCTCGCAGGTTCCGCAGAAGCCTTGCTTGCAGGAGTACGCCGCATTCGGATCGCGGCGCAGAATGGCTGCCAGCGCACTCTCGTTGGGGGACACCGCGATCCGATCGCCGCTGCGGGCCAGGACGACGGTGAATGCCGCACCATCCACTACCGGCGGGGCCGAGAACCGTTCATAGTGCAGTTCCACGTCGTCGCGGTCGATCAACGCAGCGCGCAGGACTTCGAGCATTGGTACGGGGCCGCAGCAGTACACGGCGGTAGCAGCCGGAATATCGCCGAGTAGATCGGCGGCAGTGGGCAGTCCGTGTTCGTCGTCAGTGCGTACGGTGATCTTGTCCCCGAAGATCGCGAGTTCGTCCAGGAACGGGATCGAGTCACGGCTGCGCCCGGTGTAGACCATCGACCAATCCAGTCCGAGTCGCTCGGCGGTCATCAGCATCGGCAGTATCGGTGTGATGCCAATTCCTCCGGCCACGAATCTGAGGCGACGCGCAGGCGACCCGTGGCCGGGCACGGCCATGGGCAGTCCGTTTCTCGGCCCTTTGATTCGTATCAGGGATCCGGTATGCAGCCTGTCGTGCACCTCGATCGAGCCCCCGCCACCCTCGGGCACCCGGCGCACGGCGATTCGGTAGCTGTCACGGGTGGCAGGGTCGCCGCAGAGCGAGTACTCGCGCATGCGGCCGGACTCCAACAGCAAGTCCAGATGTGCGCCGGCCGTCCACGGCTCCAGCTCACCGCCGTCCGCAGCGGACAGGGTCAGCGCGACGACGTTCTCGTCGTGTGCGACGACCTCTCGCCGGATGACTTTCAGCGTGCGTATCCGGTTGACCTCATGGGTTTCTCCGGTCTTGGCCAGCCGCGCGAATAGACCGAGCCATACCTTGGCCGCGGTGCCGCCGACTACCAGCAGCGGATCGCGCGAGTATCTTCCGCGTATATCGGGGGGAGTCTTCGCGATCTCGGTGTCGGCGGGAAGGAAGTACGATCCGCCGGGGCGTGTCGCCGTGGCGCCTGCGCTCATAGTGCGGCACTTCTCGCGCCGGGCGAGGCCGCCAGGTAGGCCACCGCCTGAGCGGTGGAGCCAACCTCCTCGGGATGGAAGCTGGGCCGGAAATAACTGAGCGTTGAGGTAACCAAGAAGCCGAGCTTGGGTAACAACCCACGGCGTGCGGCCCTGAAGTACTCGACCCATACCCGGGGGTAGGAGTAGTTGATGGACGGATCCTCGCGAAGGATCAACAGCGCCCCGCGATGGACCAACACGGATAGCCCGATGATCGACAAGATCATCGCCCGACATCGCTGGAAGTAGCTGGCATGGAAGTAGTTCGCGACATCGTGAGCGACGCTGCGATGTTCCATTTCCTCCGCGCCGTGCCACCGCAGGATGTCCGTCATCGTCGGGTCGGCGCCGTGTTCGCTCCAGGTGGCATTCAGGGCGAAATCTCCGAGCACCGCCGTGTAATGCTCGATGGCGGCGATCAACCACAGGCGCTGGATCAGGTCGTTGTAGCGCACCCGTGTCGACCGTGTTTGCTTGGGCGCCAACACCTTACGGAAAAGGTACTCGGCATGACGCAGGTACGGCGCGGTGTTGATGCCGCGCGCCTCAAGGAATTCGCCGACTGCCCTGTCATGGACCTCGGCGTGCATGGCCTCCTGGCCGATGAAGCCCCGCATATCGTGCGCGAGCTTCTCGTCCTTGACGTACGGCAACGCTTCAGCAAATGCCTCGCAGAACCATCGTTCCCCTTCGGGGACCATGATGTGCAAGACGCTGAGCGTGTTGGACGCGGCGGGCTCGTTCGGAATCCAGTGCAGCGGCGTCTCGCTCAAATCGAACGAGACGTTCCGCGCACGAATCGTGATGTCCTGTGGCTCATGAATCGATGTCATGAAAACCGCCCTTCAACACTGAAAAAGCGACCATGAGTGACATTCTTCACTCGAATTGAACAAACGGTAACATGGGAAATGCGTCTCATCACTCGTCGTTCGTGCCACACCTGCCGGTGGATCGTGTTCCACATCACATTTTATGGCGGCGGCGGACCCGCGATCTGCATGTGTGTTCCCGGCAGCTATTAACCGATTGTCGAGTGTGTCTGGCTATCGATGTCGGTGGGCTACCCGAGCCGAATCTCGAACACCGGAATCACTCGGTCGGTCAAGGTTTCGTACTCGGCGAATCCGGGAGCGCGTTGCTTCACGATCTCAAAGATCCGATCACGTTCGGCGCGGGGGAGTTCGATGGCCGTGGCGCTGGACTTCGGATTGGCGCCGATCTCGACCTCGACATTGGGGTTGGCGCGGAGGTTCGCCACCCAGGCCGGATTCTTCGGCCTGCCCGCCGACGAACCGACGATGTAGGCCTTGCCGTCGATATTGAAATACGCCAACGGATTCACGCGTTGTGCGCCGGATTTGGCCCCGGTGCTCGTCAGGAGCATCAGCGGAAACCCCTCGAACTGGCCGCCGACCTTGCCGCCATTGGCGCGGAACTCGGCGATGTTGGCCTCGTTGAATGATTGCTCGGTGCCTGATGGTTCGGTCATTGCCGTCTCGATTCTCTCGGTGCCGGGTCGAGCCTAACGGCCTGTTACGGACGACAACGAGGTGAGCAACAGAAAAAAATTGGCCGATCGGCGTAGGGGTTCTGCCTCGGAATGCATGATGATCGGTGTTCTGTCACGATTAGCTGTGTGGGTACGTGGGGTGCGGGGCCGTTTGATAATGATGATGCTGCTGACTTCCTGAGTGGCCTCAGGGAGAGTGACGATACCGGGCTGGAACTGGCTCGATATCTACGACTGGCGACCGGCGAGTATGTTGAGGCGCCCGAGGGCGCGTCCGCCGTCGCGGCCGCTACAGTGATTGCTCTTCTGTGTTCAGGGGCGGTGGATCCGGTGGTGGTGCCCTGGTTGGAAGAGGTTGCCAACATCAGTATCAAGCAAACTCAAGCGCATGCACTGGGGCTCCTGGCCAGTGCGGCGATCACGCGAGTTGCCGGCACCGGCAGTGAACTGGCGGACCTGTGGGAGGACGGCGATGCGAGTCAGTGGCGTGCCATGGTCGGGGCCGTCGATGCCTCGTTGCGCGGAATCGGCGCACCGGACTATCACGATTGGGCTCCCTATCCCGGGCTGGTAGAGGCGGCAGCCATCGCGCTGCGCGATCCCGAGGTGGCCCTTGATGAATTGACTGCCGTCGTCAACCTGTCGGATGTTCGGGTCTTCACGCTGGATCGCGAACCCACCGAAGACTCCCGAGGGCTCTGGCAGGAGGTGACGCTTGTCGACGGTCGTCGCCTCATCATGTGGCATGGCGAGGACAAGCCCCGACCATTCGGCTCCGTGGAATTCACCTCGACGGTTCGCACGGTCCCGCTGTCCGCGATCACGGGGCAAGAATTGCGGACCACGTACCAGGACGTTGACGGCGTGCGCTCATTGTTGGCCGTCGAACTCTGGTTATCCACGGCGACACCGGACAAATCACGTGCCGTCTCAATTTCGGAAACGAAATGGGAGGTCGACGATTTCTACTTCGCCAAGTCCATCGTCGACGGTGGACTTGCACAGATGGAACGGCTCCTGCAATTTGGACGGGCGGTGGCTCAGCATGTTTGATCCGGGTGCAGATTGGGCGACCTTGCCGCGGCTGGAGAGCGCCGTCGAGGCGTTTACCCCGAACGCAGACTTGGTGATTGACCAGCTGCGTGGTGTCGTCGACTTCGAGCGTGTGTCTGCGTTCGTGCTGAGCCGAGGCACCGAGACGCAGGACTGGGGCGAGATGCATTGGTGCGAAGTCGCATTGGTGGAAGGTGGCCGCATGATCCTGTGGTTCGGCAAGGACGGCCACTGTGTGGGGCACGGGGGGCGCGCCCCGCACCCGACACTGTCGGCGACCATGCGTACCTTCCCGCTCTCGGAAATCAGCGACCAGTCGCTGGTTACCGAATATGACGTGGAGGCGGATGGATCACGGGTTCTCACCGCCGTGCACGTGACGGTGTACACCTCTACGACTTACCGGAGTGTGAAGACGTCACTAGAAGAGCACCGCCACAGCGTCGAGGACTTCCGTTTCTCAAAATACTCGAACCAGGGTGCGGCGCAGATGAACAGGCTCATCGAGTTCGCGAGTGCATTGTCCCGGGAGACCTGTTGAACTCCTTATGTCAAGAGCATTGACATAAGGAGGTATTCCTGGCACCGTGACAGCATGACCGAGAACTTGCAAGATATGTTCGAATCCTCTTATCGCGGTGAGGCACCCGAGCAGCTCGCCGCTCGGCCGCCGTGGAGTATCGGGCAGCCGCAACCCGAAATCCTGACACTCATTGAACAGGGCAAGGTGCACGGCGACGTGCTGGATGCCGGATGTGGGGAGGCGGCCACCGCCCTGTACCTCGCCGAGCGGGGCCACAACGCGGTCGGCCTGGATGCCGCACCCACGGCGATCGAGTTGGCCAGGAGCTACGCGGCTGAACGCGGGCTGACCAACGTCACCTTCGACGTCGCCGATATCTCGAATTTCACGGGGTACGACGGACGCTTCGGCACGATCATCGATTCGACGCTGTTTCATTCCATGCCCATCGCATTGCGGGAGGGATACCAGCGGTCAATCGTGCGGGCGGCGGCACCGGGCGCCACCTACATCGTGCTGGTCTTCGACAAGGCGGGCTTTCCGCCGGATATCGACGGACCACACCCCGTCACCGAGCCGGAGCTGCGTGAGATCGTGTCTCAATACTGGACGATCGACGACATCAGCCCAGCGCGGCTGTACGCGAACGGTGCGGGATTCAAGGATGGCGCCGCGCAGCACTTCGCCGACGTTCGTGAGGAGCCCGATGGCCGGGTCTCCATGGCGGGCTGGCTGCTCCAGGCACACCTGAGCTGAGCGGCGGTTACAGCGCGGCGTACACGGCCTGCGCGAACTGAACATGCAACAGCTGCAGGCGCAGCGTGGATGTGCGCGCCAGTGCGGCCTTGGGGTCCAGTTCCGGCATGCGCCACTGCGGCAGGAACATCAGGATCGCATCGGCCTTCGGGTCGGCGTGCCACCAGGTGCCGAACGCCCCCGGCCAGCCGAAGGTGCCGGTGCCGCCCGGACCGAACAATGCGGCCTCGTTCGGATCGAGGACGACCGACAGGCCAAGGCCGAAACCGCGTCCGGTCCAGTACGGCAGGCCGAAGGACGGCAGCTTCCGCTGGGCAGGGGTGAGGCGGTTGGTGCGCATCGCGGCGGTTGATTCGGGGGACAGGATGCGCACCCCGTCGACCTCGCCTCCACCGAGCAGCGCCCGCGCGAAGGTGAGGTAGTCGTGCGCGGTACTCGCGAGTGCGCCGCCGCCGCGGCATAGTGCCGGTGCCGACGTGGGCATCGAGGTGAGATAGCCGCGGTCGGCCACCGTGATCTGATCGTCATCGCCGAGGCCGTACAGGCGCGCCAATCGGCTCGCCTTGCGCTCGGGAACGAAGAAGTCGGTATCCGCCATACCCAACGGGTCCAGGATTCGTTGACGAAGCAGCTCGTTCAGCGGCAGCCCCGCCGCCCGGGCCAGGAGCAAGCCCAGTACATCGGTGGAATGGCTGTAGTGAAAACGTTCCCCAGGCGGATAAACCAACGGCAGCGCGGCGATAGCCCCGATCCACTCGTCGGGCTCACTGAAGGCCGCGGTGTGCAGCGGCTGGTAGGCCTTCGCTATGGGTCCGGTCGCGATGAAGTCGTAGGTCAGCCCACTGCGATGAGTCAACAGATCCTCGACCGTGATGGCGCGTGGCGCCCGGAACGTGTCATCCAGCGACCCCTCCGGATCTGTGAGCACCCGCATCTGGGCGAACTCCGGCAGCCAGGTGGTGATCGGGTCGTTCAGGTGGATCGTGCCGTCGTCGACAAGCGTCATGGCGGCCGCGCTGATCACCGGCTTTGTCATGGATGCGATGCGGAAGATGGTGTTGTCGGCCATCTGCAGACCGGCGTCGGCATCGCGATAACCCACGGCGCCCAGGTGCTTGAGCTGTCCGCCCTGCCACACCAGCGTCACCGCTCCGGCCAGAATACGGTCATTGACCGCCGCGCGAATCGGAGCGAGAGCTGCATCGAAGGCGGAGTCGGATTCGGGCATGACTCCATCCTGTCAGTCGTGGCCGTCCGGTGCCCGGATGCTAAGCTCCCTGCCGGTAAGTGACATCCTTTAACGATCCGTCCGGTGAGGCGGAGAAGGAGGTCTCGCGTAAGCGTGGGCGCAGCACAAGAAGGACGCGAACTGTTGTCCGCCGCAGATGTCGGCAGGACCATCTCGCGTATCGCGCATCAAATCATCGAAAAGACTGCGCTTTCCGATTCTGGTGACGCACCTCGCGTCGTATTGGTCGGGATTCCCACGCGCGGTGCCACCCTCGCCAAGCGATTGGCCGCCCATATCACCGAGTTCTCCGGTGTCGAGGTGCCCGCCGGATTCCTGGATATCACGCTCTACCGCGATGATCTCCGCAACAAACCCCACCGCCCGCTCGAACGCACCTCGATTCCTGAGGGCGGGGTGGACGGCGCACTGGTCGTCCTGGTTGACGACGTGTTGTTCTCCGGTCGTACTGTGCGCTCAGCTCTCGACGCGCTGCGTGATCTGGGCAGGCCGCGTGCGGTGCAGCTGGCAGTGCTGGTCGACCGCGGACACCGCGAGCTGCCGTTGCGCGCCGATTACGTGGGCAAGAACGTGCCGACCGCACGCTCCGAAGACGTCAAGGTGCTTTTGATCGAACATGACGGTCACGACTCCGTGGTGATCAATAGCGGGCGGGGAGAGGACGCGTGAAGCACCTGCTGTCGGCGGCCGATTTGACCCGCGACGAGGCCACCGCCATCCTCGACGACGCCGACCGGTTCATGCAGGCCCTCGCGGGACGCGAGGTCAAGAAGCTGCCGACCCTCCGCGGGCGCACCATCATCACGATGTTCTACGAGAATTCCACGCGGACAAGAGTTTCCTTTGAGGTAGCGGGCAAGTGGATGAGCGCCGACGTGATCAACGTCAGCGCATCCGGTTCCTCGGTGGCCAAGGGAGAGTCGCTGCGCGACACCGCCTTGACCTTGCGTGCGATCGGCGCCGATGCGTTGATCGTCCGTCATCCGGCTTCGGGAGTCGCCGCGCAACTGGCCCAGTGGACTGCCGAAGGTGAGGGTGGCCCGGCTGTTATCAATGCCGGTGACGGCACCCATGAGCACCCGACGCAGGCGCTGCTGGATGCCCTCACCATCCGCCAGCGGCTGGGCGGACTCGAGGGCCGCCGCATCGTCATCGTCGGTGACATCCTGCATAGCCGCGTTGCCCGATCGAACGCCTTGCTGCTCAGTACTTTCGGTGCGGAGGTGGTGCTGGTAGCACCGCCCACGCTGCTGCCCGTCGGTGTCGAGACCTGGCCGGTGACGGTCACCCATGACCTGGATGCCGAGCTGCCCGGCGCCGACGCGGTGTTGATGCTGCGGGTGCAGGCCGAACGTATGACCGGTGGCTTCTTCCCCTCGGCGCGCGAGTACTCGGTGCTGTACGGCCTGTCCGAGGCCCGGCAGCGGCTCCTCGCCGACCATGCGGTTGTGCTGCATCCAGGCCCGATGTTGCGCGGTATGGAGATCGCGTCCTCGGTGGCTGATTCTTCGCAATCCGCTGTTCTGCAACAGGTATCGAATGGGGTGCATATCCGCATGGCCGTGCTGTTCCACCTCCTGGTGGGTTCCGATGAGCCGCTTGCGCGAAGAGGCGACGGTTCCGATGAGCCGCTTGCGCGAAGAGGCGACGGTCCCGATGAGGCGGTGCCCGCATGAGTGTCTTGATCAAGGGCGTACTGCTGTACGGGGAGGGCGAACAGGTTGACGTCCTCGTCGAGGACGGGCAGATCACCCGCATCGAGGCCGGTCTTGGGCCGGGCATCGAGACGGAGGTCGACACGGCCATCGAAGCGCCCGGTCAGGTGCTGCTGCCCGGATTCGTCGACTTGCACACGCACCTGCGTGAGCCGGGCCGCGAAGACACCGAAACCATCGACTCCGGCTCGGCAGCAGCGGCTTTGGGTGGCTACACCGCCGTCTTCGCGATGGCCAACACCAACCCCGTGGCGGATAGCCCCGTGGTGACCGACCACGTGTGGCAGCGTGGCCAGCAGGTGGGACTTGTCGACGTGCATCCGGTTGGTGCCGTCACCGTCGGATTAGAGGGCAAGCAACTCACCGAGATGGCGATGATGGCGCGCGGCGCGGGCCGGGTGCGGATGTTCTCCGATGACGGTAAATGTGTGCACGATCCGCTGGTGATGCGACGTGCGCTGGAGTACGCCAAGGGGCTGGGTGTGCTGATCGCCCAGCATGCCGAGGAACCGCGGCTGACCGTCGGCTCCGTGGCACACGAAGGCGCTCACGCGGCCAAACTGGGCCTGACCGGATGGCCCCGCGCCGCCGAGGAATCCATCGTCGCGCGGGATGCGATTTTGTCCCGCGATACCGGCGCTCCGGTGCACATCTGTCACGCGTCCACTGCGGGCACCGTCGAGTTGCTCAAATGGGCGAAGGGGCAAGGAATTTCCATCACTGCGGAGGTGACTCCGCATCACCTGCTGCTCGATGACAGCCGGCTCGCCTCGTACGACGGTGTGTACCGCGTGAACCCGCCGTTGCGAGAGTCCACCGACGCCGAGGCGCTGCGCCAGGCCCTCGCCGATGGTGTGATCGACTGTGTGGCAACCGATCACGCGCCGCATGCCGATCACGAGAAATGTTGCGAGTTCGCCGCGGCCCGCCCCGGCATGCTCGGGTTGCAGACCGCGCTGTCGGTGGTGGTCGAGACCATGGTGAAACCGGGATTGCTGGCCTGGCGCGATATCGCCAGGGTGATGAGCGAGCGTCCGGCACAGATTGTCGGTCTGCCCGATCAAGGACGTCCCTTGGCCGTCGGTGAGCCGGCCAACCTCGTGATCGTCGACCCCGATAGCACCTGGACCGTCAGCGGTGATGGATTGGCCAGTAAGTCGGCCAACACCCCATTCGAATCGATGACGTTGCCTGCCACCGTGACTGCCACGCTGCTGCGCGGCCGAGTCACCGCACGGGACGGCAAGGTGACGCAGTGAACCACGGAGACTTCGTCGGCGCGCTCATCATGGCGGGCGCCTCACTCACCTTGTCTGTGCTGCTCTTCCGCCTGATGTGGCGCGGCTGGCGCGCACGCGCGAAGCGCCAGGTCGACACCATCGGAGAGCTGCCGATTGTGCCCGCCGAGCGCGGAGACATCGTCATCGAACCGGCGGATGGTCTCTACGTCGGCAGTACCATGGCACCGGACTGGCAAGATCGGATCGCGGTGGGCGACTTGGGCTACCGGGCGAACGCCACCTTGACTCGGTACACCGGGGGAGTCCTGCTGGAGCGCAGCGGAACCGGAGACATCTGGATACCCGCCGATGTCATCACCGAGATCCGCACGGCAAAGGCGCTGGCGGGCAAGGTTCTTACCCACGACGGAATTCTCGCGATTCGGTGGCGGCTGCCCTCGGGCATCGAGATCGACACCGGATTTCTGGCACGACCGCGAAGCGAATACGAGGAATGGAAGGTAGCGTCATGACCGATGAGCCGCGTGCGCGAAGAGGATTCGGTCGCGACAAGGCGGTGCTCGTTCTCGAAGACGGGCGGGTGTTCACCGGTAAGCCGTTCGGTGCGGTGGGTGAAACCCTCGGCGAGGCGGTGTTCTGCACGGCCATGTCGGGTTACCAAGAGACCTTGACGGACCCGAGCTATCACCGCCAGATCGTGGTGGCGACCGCGCCGCAGATCGGCAACACCGGGTGGAACGACGAGGACGACGAGAGTCGCAACGGCAAGATCTGGGTTGCCGGGTACGCGGTGCGAGATCCCTCCAACCGGGTATCGAATTGGCGGGCCACCGGCTCGCTCGATGATGCCCTCAGGGCACAGCACATCGTCGGCATCGCCGGAATCGACACTCGCGCTGCCGTACGTCACCTGCGCACCCGCGGGTCGATGAAGGCGGGGATCTTCAGCGGGACCGTTGCCGACGCGCCCATCGACTTCCTGCTCTCGCGCGTCAACGGCCAACCCGCCATGCTGGGTGCGGATCTGGCCGGAGAGGTGAGCACCGACGAGACCTACATCGTGGAACCCGATGGCGCCCACCGGTTCACTGTGGCTGCCCTGGACCTGGGCATCAAGACCAACACCCCGCGCAACTTCACCCGACGCGGCATCCGCGTGCAGGTGGTGCCATCGTCCATCAGACCGGACGAGCTGCTAGCGCTGGCACCGGACGGTGTCTTCCTGTCCAACGGGCCCGGCGACCCGGCCACCGCCGACCATGTGGTGGCGGTGACACAAGCGGTGCTCGAACAGCGGATCCCGTTATTCGGCATCTGCTTCGGCAATCAGCTGCTGGGCCGCGCGCTCGGCCGGTCCACCTACAAGATGACCTTCGGGCATCGCGGCATCAACATCCCGGTCATCGACCACTCGACCGGTCGAGTCGCGATTACCGCGCAGAACCACGGCTTCGCTCTCGAAGGCGAAGCGGGCGAGCAGTTCGACACGCCGTTCGGGCGCGCCGAAGTCAGCCATACCTGCGCCAACGACGGTGTGGTGGAGGGGATACGGCTGCTCGACGGGTCGGCCTTCTCGGTGCAGTACCACCCCGAGGCAGCGGCCGGACCGCATGACGCCGAGTACCTGTTCGACCAGTTCGTATCCGCATTGGAAACAAACTCTGAGAATCGGGGTAACCGCTGATGCCACGTCGCACAGACCTCAACCACATCCTGGTCATTGGCTCCGGACCCATCGTGATCGGCCAGGCGTGCGAGTTCGACTACTCGGGTACCCAGGCCTGCCGTGTGCTGCGTTCGGAGGGGCTGCAGGTCAGTCTCGTCAACTCGAACCCGGCGACGATCATGACCGACCCCGAGTACGCCGATAACACCTATGTCGAGCCCATCACTGCCGAGTTCGTCGAGAAAGTCATTGCCGCACAGGCCGAGAAGGGCAACAAGATCGATGCCCTGCTGCCGACGCTGGGCGGTCAGACCGCATTGAATACCGCGGTCGCGCTGTACGAGAACGGTGCACTGGACCGGTACGACGTGGAGCTCATCGGCGCGAACTTCGAGGCCATCCAGCGCGGTGAGGACCGGCAGCGGTTCAAGGACATCGTCGCCAAGGTTGGCGGCGAGTCGGCGAAATCCCGCGTCTGTTTCACCATGGACGAGGTCCGCGACACCGTCTCGGACCTCGGATTGCCGGTGGTGGTGCGCCCGTCGTTCACCATGGGTGGCTTGGGCTCCGGCATGGCGTACACCCCCGAGGACGTTGAGCGGATGGCGGGAGAGGGACTCTCGGCGTCCCCGTCGGCGAATGTGCTGATCGAAGAATCCATCTACGGCTGGAAGGAATTCGAGCTCGAGCTGATGCGTGACAGCCGCGACAACGTGGTGGTCGTGTGCTCGATCGAGAACGTCGATCCGATGGGTGTGCACACCGGAGACTCGGTGACGGTTGCTCCCGCGATGACGCTGACCGACCGCGAGTATCAGAAGATGCGCGATCTCGGTATCGCGATCCTGCGCGAGGTCGGTGTGGACACCGGCGGCTGCAATATCCAGTTCGCCATCAACCCGAGCGACGGCCGCCTCATCGTCATCGAAATGAATCCGCGTGTATCGCGCTCAAGTGCATTGGCCTCCAAGGCAACCGGATTCCCGATCGCGAAGATCGCGGCCAAGCTGGCGATCGGGTACACGCTCGACGAGATCGTCAACGACATCACCAAGGAGACCCCGGCCTGTTTCGAGCCGACTCTGGATTATGTCGTGGTCAAGGCGCCCCGGTTCGCCTTCGAGAAGTTCCCCGGTGCCGACGCAACGCTGACCACCACCATGAAATCGGTGGGTGAGGCGATGTCCCTGGGGCGGAACTTCGCCGAGGCACTCGGGAAGGTCATGCGTTCGCTGGAGACCTCCGCGGCGGGCTTTTGGACCGATCAAGCGGGACCCATCGAGGACCTGGACACGTTCCTGCGGGAACTGCGGGTGCCACGTGACGGTCGCCTCTACGGCATCGAACACGCGTTGGCTGCCGGTGTCCCCGTCGAACAGGTGGCCGAGGTCACCGGAGTCGATCCGTGGTTTGTCGAGGAAATAGCGCAGATTCACCAACTCGGTGCCGAGCTGCGTGGTGCCCCCATCCTCGACGAGGAACTGCTGCGCCGCGCCAAGCACTACGGATTATCGGACCGTCAGATCGCCGCCCTGCGACCGGAACTGGCGGGGGAGGACGGCGTGCGGTCGTTGCGCCACCGGATGGGCATCCGGCCGGTGTACAAGACCGTCGATACCTGCGCCGCCGAGTTCGAGGCCAAGACTCCGTATCACTACTCCAGCTACGAGTTGGATCCGGCGGCGGAATCAGAGGTGGCCCCGCAGACCGAGCGGCCCAAGGTGCTCATCCTCGGCTCGGGTCCCAACCGCATCGGTCAGGGCATCGAATTCGACTACAGCTGCGTGCACGCGGCAACCACGTTGTCGCAGGCCGGGTTCGAGACCATCATGGTCAACTGCAACCCGGAAACGGTGTCTACCGATTATGACACCGCTGACCGTCTGTACTTCGAACCGCTGACCTTCGAGGACGTGCTCGAGGTCTTCCACGCCGAAAGCGAATCTGGCCGCGGTGGACCGGGTGTTGTCGGTGTGATCGTGCAGCTCGGCGGACAGACCCCATTGGGGCTGGCCAAGCGTTTGGCCGATGCCGGAGTGCCGGTGGTGGGCACCAGCCCGGCGGCCATCGACCGCGCCGAGGACCGGGGCGTATTCGGGGACCTGCTGGTGTCGGCCGGTCTGCCGGCGCCACGGTTCGGCACCGCAACGACTTTCGAACAGGCCAGGCAGATCGCGGCAGATATCGGCTACCCGGTGCTGGTGCGGCCGTCCTATGTGCTGGGCGGACGGGGCATGGAGATCGTCTACGACGAGGACACCCTGCACGGTTACATCACTCGCGCCACCCAGCTCTCGCCCGAACATCCGGTGCTGGTGGACCGCTTCCTCGAGGACGCCATCGAGATCGACGTCGATGCGTTGTGCGATGGCACCGAGGTCTACCTGGGCGGTGTCATGGAACATATCGAGGAGGCCGGCATCCACTCCGGTGACTCGGCATGTGCGCTACCGCCGGTCACCCTGGGCCGCAGCGATATCGAAAAGGTGCGCACCGCCACCGAGGCCATCGCGCACGGAATTGGTGTGGTCGGCCTGCTGAACGTGCAGTACGCGCTCAAGGACGACGTGCTGTACGTCCTGGAGGCAAACCCGCGGGCCAGCCGTACGGTGCCGTTCGTGTCCAAGGCCACGGCGGTGCCGCTGGCCAAGGCATGCGCGCGGATCATGCTGGGCGCCAATATCGCCGGGCTGCGCGCGGAGGGATTGTTGCCCGCCGATGGTGATGGCGCAACCATGCCATCCGGTGCTCCCGTCGCGGTCAAGGAAGCCGTGCTGCCGTTCCACCGATTCCGCAAGGCTGATGGCAGCCAAGTGGATTCCCTGCTGGGCCCCGAGATGAAGTCCACCGGCGAGGTCATGGGCATCGACGCCGACTTCGGCAGCGCCTTCGCCAAGAGCCAGACCGCGGCATACGGTTCGCTGCCCAAAGAGGGCACGATCTTCGTCTCGGTGGCCAACCGCGACAAGCGCTCGCTGGTGTTTCCGGTGAAGCGGCTGGCGGATCTCGGATTCAAGGTGCTGGCGACCGAGGGCACCGCAGAGATGCTGCGCCGCAACGGAATACCGTGCGAAGAGGTGCGCAAGCACTATGAGAGCGCGGGAGAGGGGCGTCCGGTGCAGTCGGCAGTGGACGTCATCAAGTCCGGCAAGGTGGCGATGGTCATCAACACCCCGTACGGGAACTCGGGTCCTCGCGTCGACGGTTACGAGATCCGATCGGCCGCGGTGTCGATGAACATCCCGTGTATCACCACGGTGCAGGGCGCCTCGGCCGCGGTGCAGGGGATCGAGGCGGGTATCCGGGGCGATATCGGCGTGCGCTCACTGCAGGAACTCCACGCGGGATTGCGATGAGCCGCTTGCGCGAAGAGCGTCAGGCAGCGATGAGCCGCTTGCGCGAAGAGCGTCAGGCAGCGATGAGCCGCTTGCGCGAAGAGGGTTGGGCGGCGATGAGCCGCTTGCGCGAAGAGGGTTGGGCCCGGTGACGTTCGGCGCACGGCTGCAGGCCGCCACCGCATCCCGCGGCCCGCTGTGCGTGGGCATCGATCCGCATCCGGAGCTGCTGCGCGCCTGGGGGCTGGACGCCGATGCATCGGGTCTGGCCCGGTTCAGCGATATTTGCGTGGAGGCCTTCGCCGAGGTGGCGATTGTCAAACCGCAGGTGGCGTTCTTTGAAACCTATGGTGCTGCAGGGTATTCGGTACTCGAACGAGCCATCGCGGGACTGCGTGAGGCCGGGGTGTTGCTGCTGGCCGACGCCAAGCGTGGGGATATCGGGTCAACCATGGCGGCATATGCACAGGCCTGGGTGGGTGATTCGCCGTTGAGTTCCGATGCTGTCACCGCCTCGCCGTATCTGGGTTTTGGGTCGTTATCTCCGCTGCTGGACCTGGCGCGCGAACGTGATCGTGGCGTCTTTGTCCTCGCCGCGACCTCCAATCCGGAAGCGCCGCCGGTACAGCGGGCACACACTGGAGAAGGAGGGACCGTCGCGCAAGCAATGGTGGACCAGGTGGCCGCGCTCAACGCCGAGGAGGCAGGTCCGGGATCCGTGGGTGTGGTGGTCGGAGTGACCGTCACCGATCCGCCGGACTTGTCGTCGATCGGCGGACCCGTGCTTGTTCCGGGGCTCGGCGCCCAGGGGGGTAGGCCCGAGGATCTGCGCGGCCTGGGCGGGGCTCCGGGATCGCTGCTGCTGCCGGCGGTCTCGCGTGAGGTGCTGCGTGAGGGGCCCGATGTCGTGGCACTGCGTGCGGCCGTGTCAAGGCTGCGTGACAGCGTCGCCTACCTGCTTACCGACTGAACAAGCGGAAGCTGGTCGTCTGATCTATTCACATTGCCGGGCAACGGTTTTCGGCAGAGGATGCGCGCGGCGGCGAGCGGGATGAGTGAGGCCACGACCACCCATCGTCCGATGGGTGTGAACCCGCCCCAGCCGGGGTTGATGACGTAGATCCGGGTATAGACAAGCGTCAGTATCGCGCCGATCAGCACGAGGACGCCGACCGCGATATCGCGTCCCTTGCCCATCGGCGGGATAGGGCGGTCCCACCACGGCAGCGCACGGCGCTCCGTGGCCCGCAGGGGGACGAAGAAGACCGCCACGATGGCGCACACGATCGCCAGTCGCAGCACGTTTCCCGGCCAGTACCAGGCATCGCGCGGGCTCACCAACCCGATATGAAGGGCCAGGTAGACCCCGTAGGACAACAGGAACGTGACTACCCAATGCCACAGGTAGATCGTCATGCTGCCGCTATTGCACAGCGTGAGGAATCTCCAGGTGCGCGCCCCCTGTAGCCGGCGATTGATGGCCGGTGCCAGCGCGATCACCACGAGGCACTCCACTATTGCGCTCATCGCGAGTAGCAAGGTCGGTGGCATGTTGGCGATCAGCCCCGACGGGTAGGGCCCCAGGATGGCCAGTGCCACGGTGGCGCCCAGCGCGACGGCTGCGGCTGCCAACGCCATCCGGCCGGGGATGAGCCCGCGCTGATAGGCGATACCCAATGCGGCGGGGACAAGCCACATGAAGATCATGTTGATCCAGCCGGTCATCACCCAGGTATCGGTGATGACGCTGATGGTGTCGACCAGGGCGGTGAGCAGGCACATCGCCGCGACGAACCAACCGAGTCGGCTTCCGGTGCGGATACGGGCCAGCCAGGGCATGAACGCCAGCGTCAGGAGATAGGCCCCGACGTACCAGAGCAGCTCGATATGGCGCATCTCGAGATACAGGAGCTGTCTGGAGTTACCCATGGTGATGCGCAGCAAGGTGGTCACCAGCGCGACGAATGCGAGGAAGTAGAACACCGGGCGGAAGAGCCGCGTCGTCCGGCTCATCAGAAATTGCCCCCACGACCTACCGGATTCCCAGGAGTGGAGATTTGCTGCGGCACCTGCGAAGAAGAACAGTGGCATCAGTGGGATCAGCCAAAATAGCCAGTGCACGTTGTAATTCGCCGACATCGCTGGTTTGCCCTTGACGATGGTAGGGCTACCCGCGAGGACGTGGTAGGCCACGACGGTGGCCAGTGACACGAGCCTCACGGCATCCAATACCCGATCACGCTCACGTGATGGGTGTGTGGAGTCACCCATACGGCGCACCCTACCCAGCAACTGCTGTGCCTTGCTAAGCACGTCGCCGGATGCCTGGTCGTCGGTCTTCTCACCTGCGTCTCTTCAACTGGACGTTGACGGGTCGCGACACGCGCAACACGACATTCACACAAGATTTTCAGTTTGCCCTCATGGCAATCACGGTTTGCTTGTCTCCGGTTCTGGTACAAGAATCGCCGGTGTTGTCAACTCTGTATGAAACATATTGTGCGACAGTGTCATTCAATCGTCACCTGCAGAAATGCCGAGTAGGGACGCATGGATGCGATGGTTGCTCGACGGGATCGCCCGCGGCCCCTCTAGCAGGCGATTTTCGCCGAGAAGAGGGGGGTGGGGTTCACATATGTCGGTTGGCGTGGGTACGGTCGCTGTCGCTGGCTGGTTGTTTTCCAGCCGATAAGAAAAACCGACGAGTTTTCGTATGAGACGGAGGAATCGTGGCCCTTCCACAGTTGACTGACGAGCAGCGTGCCGCCGCGTTGGCGAAGGCGGCAGCCGCCCGCCGCGCCCGGGCCGAGCTCAAGGAGAAGCTCAAGAAAGGCGGCACCAATCTCAAGCAGGTGCTGAAGGACGCCGAGACCGATGAGGTCCTGGGCAAGATGAAGGTTTCTGCACTGCTGGAAGCCCTGCCCAAGGTTGGCAAGGTCAAGGCGCAGGAGATCATGACCGAGCTGGAGATCGCCCCGACCCGCCGTTTGCGTGGTCTCGGTGACCGTCAGCGCAAGGCGCTGCTGGAGCGGTTCGACTTCGCCTGATCTTCTCCAGATGACAGCTTCGATGAGGGGCCGGGTAGTAGTCCTATCCGGCCCCTCAGCCGTCGGTAAATCCACCGTGGTGCGTCGCCTGCGCGATGACGTGGATGGCCTTTTCTTCAGCGTCTCCGCCACCACCAGGGCCCCGAGGCCCGGTGAGGTGGATGGCGTGGACTACCACTTCGTCACTGCCGGGGAGTTTCAGCGGCTGATTGACACCGGTGCGCTGCTGGAATGGGCAGATATTCACGGCGGATTGCAGCGTTCGGGAACCCCTGCCGCGCCCGTCCGCGAGGCGATGGAGGCCGGTCGTCCGACCCTCATCGAGGTAGACCTGGCCGGTGCCCGTGCCATCAAGGCCGCACTTCCACAGGCCCTGACGGTCTTCCTGTCCCCACCGAGCTGGGACGCACTGGTGCAGCGGCTTACCGGCCGAGGCACCGAATCGAAGGCCGTGATCGCCCGGCGATTGGAAACTGCCGAGGTCGAAATGGCGGCTCAAAGTGACTTTGATGTCGTCGTCGTCAATGACCAGTTGGAAAATGCCTGCGCACAGTTGGTATCGTTATTGGTCGGACGTTAACCGGCAGCGCATCAACAGACACCGTGAACACCGCGCCAGCCATATTCAGCGCCATCCACCTATGCAGGAGATTTCTTAGTGAGCACCTCCCAGACCGACGTCATCGTTGAACCGGGCACCGACAGCTACGACGCCGCTCTTGACACGCCGCTGGGTATCACCAACCCGCCCATCGACGAGCTGTTGGCGCGGGCATCGAGCAAGTACGCGCTCGTGATCTACGCAGCCAAGCGCGCCCGCCAGATCAACGACTACTACAACCAGCTGGGCGACGGCATCCTCGAGTACGTGGGGCCGCTGGTCGAGCCGGGTCTGCAGGAAAAGCCGCTGTCGATCGCGTTGCGCGAGATCCACGGCGACCTGCTTGAGCACACCGAAGGCGAGTAGAAGCTGCGATGAGCGGCTTGCGCGAAGAGCATCGGGCCTGAGGTCCGGGCGGTGTCGCGGATCATCGTCGGAGTGGGCGGGGGAATTGCCGCCTACAAGGCCTGCACCGTGGTGCGCCAGCTCGCGGAGGCCGGACACAGCGTCCGAGTCATTCCCACCGAGTCGGCCCTGCAGTTCGTGGGTGCCGCGACCTTCGAGGCGCTCTCGGGTGAGCCGGCCAGAACCGGGGTGTTCGATGACGTCCCGGAAGTTCCCCATGTGCGGCTCGGGCAGGATGCCGACCTCGTGGTGGTCGCGCCTGCCACCGCAGATCTCCTATCCCGCGCAGCCACGGGTCGCGCCGACGATCTGCTGACCGCGACCCTGCTGACAGCCCGCTGTCCGGTACTTTTCGCCCCCGCGATGCACACGGAGATGTGGCTGCACGCCGCCACCCAGCAGAATGTCGCGACACTGCGTGAACGTGGCGCCGTCGTCTTAGAGCCTGCTTCGGGACGGCTCACCGGTGCTGACACCGGTCCCGGCCGCCTTCCCGAGGCCGAGGAAATCACTACGCTGGCGCAGCTACTGTTGGCGCGGGCCGACGCGCTGCCGCACGATCTGGCCGGTGTACGCGTCCTGGTCACCGCCGGAGGCACCCGCGAGCCTCTGGATCCCGTGCGCTTCATCGGGAACCGCAGTTCCGGTAAGCAGGGATACGCGATAGCCCGGGTCGCCGCACAGCGCGGCGCCGAGGTCACGCTCATCGCGGCCCACACCGTCGGACTGCCGGACCCGGCCGGGGTGGACGTGGTGCACATCAGCTCCGCCGCGCAACTGCAGGACGCGGTGACAAAACATGCTCCCGCGGCAGAGGCGTTGATCATGGCCGCCGCCGTGGCCGATTTCCGTCCCGCCCACGTTGCGACCAGCAAGATCAAAAAGAGCCACAGTGCCGACGGCGAGAATCCCGTAGACGCGCCTATCGAACTGCTGCGCAATGCCGACGTGCTGGCCGGTGTGGTCCATGCGCGCACAGACGGGCAGCTGCCCAAGATGCGGGCCATCGTCGGATTCGCCGCCGAAACCGGTGACGCCAACGGCGATGTGCTCCACCACGCCCGCGCCAAGTTGAAGCGCAAGGGCTGTGACCTGTTGGTAGTCAACGCCGTTGGTGAAGGACGAGCGTTTGAAGTAGACAGCAACGATGGTTGGCTGCTTTCCGTCCAAAGCGGCGGCGAGGTCACCGAAGTTGTCCTCGAGCACGGCACCAAAGTTCTGATGGCAAGCCGTATTGTGGATGCCGTCGCCGGGCTTTGTCAGTGAACCTGACAACCGGGCATGGCCCCGATGTCAATTCGTCGGCCATAATGATTAGGACACGTAACGATCTGAAAGGGGCTGCGCTGTGAGCTCAGCGGGACGGCTTTTCACCAGCGAATCGGTCACCGAGGGGCATCCGGACAAGATCTGTGATGCCATCAGCGACTCGATCCTCGATGCGCTGCTCGCCCAGGATCCCAAGTCCCGGGTCGCGGTGGAGACGCTGGTGACCACCGGTCAGGTCCACGTTGCCGGTGAGGTCACCACGTCGGCGTACGCCGACATCCCCAAGATCGTGCGTGATCGCGTACTGGAGATCGGTTACGACTCGTCGTCCAAGGGCTTCGACGGGCACTCCTGCGGTGTGAACATCGCCATCGGCGCCCAGTCGCCCGATATCGCCCAGGGCGTCGATACTGCCCACGAGGCCCGCGTCGAGGGTGCTGCCGACCCGCTGGACGCCCAGGGCGCCGGTGACCAGGGCCTGATGTTCGGCTACGCCATCAACGACACCCCCGAGCTGATGCCGCTGCCCATCGCGCTGGCGCACCGCCTCGCCCGCCGGCTGACCGAGGTTCGCAAGGAAGGGCTGTTGCCGTACCTGCGGCCCGACGGCAAGACCCAGGTCACCATCGAATACGACGGCTACAAGGCAGTGCGGCTCGACACGGTCGTGCTCTCCACGCAGCACGCCGCCGATATCGACCTGGACAACCTGCTGACTCCGGATATCCGCGAGAAGGTCGTGAACACGGTCCTGGACGAGCTGGATCAGGAATCGCTGGACATTTCCGACTACCGGCTGCTGGTGAACCCCACCGGAAAGTTCGTCCTGGGTGGCCCGATGGGCGATGCCGGCCTGACCGGCCGCAAGATCATCGTCGACACCTACGGTGGCTGGGCCCGCCACGGCGGCGGCGCGTTCTCCGGCAAGGATCCGTCAAAGGTGGACCGTTCGGCCGCCTACGCGATGCGCTGGGTGGCCAAGAACGTGGTGGCCGCCGGGCTGGCAGACCGGGTAGAGGTGCAGGTCGCCTACGCGATCGGCAAGGCCGCTCCGGTGGGCCTGTTCATCGACACCTTCGGCACCAACACGGTCGACCAGGTCAAGATCGAGAAGGCCATCAACGAGGTGTTCGATCTGCGCCCGGGTGCGATCATCCGCGATCTGGATCTGCTGCGGCCGATCTACGCACAGACCGCCGCGTACGGCCACTTCGGCCGTACGGATATCGACCTGCCGTGGGAGCGGACCGACCGGGTCGACGCGCTCAAAGCCGCCATCTAGCTTTTCAGAAAAGACGCCGAGTGCGAGCAGAACTAACTGTTCACGCTCGGCGTCTTCGTCGTACCGGCACCAACCCTCCGCACTCAGATGAAGTAGGGAATCAGTGCTTTCCGGTCGGTCGGGTAGTCGGTGAACTTTTCCCGGTACCAGCGGTGGGTGGCCAGCGCGCGGGGGATCAGATTGCCGGCGGTGATCAGCAGAATGGCGACGCCGGGCAGGGCCCAGGTGAGTAAGGCGAACCCGGACCAGGCGATCAGCTCGCCCAGATACGCCGGGCTGCTAACAAATCGGAACCCAGCACCAAACGGGATGCGATATTCGATACCGCCAGGGCCCTTCTTGTCACGTAGGTTTCGCACGATGGACTCGGAGCTGAGTAGCAGCGCGAATCCGCACAGGTAGATCGCCAGGCCCGCCAGGAATCGTGGGTCCCGCAGCCAGGCGCTGTCGTATTGCCCGAAGAAGTTGTGGCTGAAGAGGGTTCCGTTGAGGTATCCGTGCATTGTCGTCACGAGCATGCCCATGACGACAACCGAGACGTTGAAGGTGCTGCGCTTGCCGGGTACCTGGCGGATGGCGAGTGGGAAGTACCAGCCGCGGTTGGCGTAGTGCAGCATCCATATCCCGGCGAGAACCAGTGACGCCGGCTCGAAGCGGGCCGGTCCGGTGAGATAACAGATGAGAAAAACCGCGGTCGCCGGAATCTCCATCAGCCACCAACCGAGTTTCGGATTCAGATTGAGCCCGAGTTTCGTTGTCGAGAAGCGCCCGTACGAACTCTGGGCGAAGAGTCCTCCGACGATCACGAATGCCGCGAACCCGAAGGCCGCCGTCAGCACGGTGTCGTAAACGGTGTTGCCGGTATACCAGTGCATCGTGTTTCCCTCGGTGAGCGCGCGGCATCGCCCGGACGCGTACCGCAGAACTGCAACGTGTTCTACCACGCCCGCGCGGGGTGCGGAAAAAGTGGGCGGCCGCAGGGGTACTTACCGGCCGTTGCACGGTTTGACGCGCGCACGGAGCGAGGTGCGCATAGGGTCGGTCAATGACGGTGTCTGATGCTCTTCGCGCGAGCGGCTCGTCGGTGATCAGAGCCGCACTGACGCAAGCGACTTGGACCGGCGACAAGGAATCCATGCTCGCCAAGCACGAGCGCTTCGTCGCTGAGGCCGCGGCCCAGGGCGCCCAGGTGATCTGCTTCCAGGAGCTCTTCTACGGTCCCTACTTCGGCATCGTTCAGGACAAGAAGTACTACGGCTACGCCGAGCCCGTGCCTGGTCCGGTCACCGAGCGGTTCGCGGCGCTCGCCAGGGAACACCGGATGGTCATGGTGCTACCGGTGTATGAGGAGGAGCGGCCGGGCGTCCTCTACAACACCGCTGCGGTCGTGGACGCCGACGGGACCTACCTGGGCAAATATCGCAAGCATCACATTCCGCACCTCGACCGGTTTTGGGAGAAGTTCTACTTTCGGCCGGGGAACCTCGGATACCCGGTGTTCGACACCGCGGTCGGGAAGATCGGCGTCTACATCTGTTACGACCGGCATTTCCCGGAAGGCTGGCGTAACTACGGGCTCGCGGGAGCAGAGGTGGTTTTCAACCCGTCGGCAACCAAACCCGGTCTGTCCAACAGACTTTGGGAGCTAGAGCAGCCTGCGGCGGCAGCAGCCAACCAGTACTTTGTCGGGGCCAACAACCGAATAGGAACCGAGAACGGTGAATTCGGGGATCAGGCCGTAACGTTCTACGGCAGTTCCTACTTCGTCGACCCGCGTGGCAACTATGTCGGCGAGATCGCCTCCGAGAGTGCCGAAGAGATCGTGATACGGGATCTGGATCTGTCCGTGGTCCGTGAGGTGCGGGGCGACTGGCAGTTCTACCGGGATCGCCGGCCCGACACCTACGGTCCGATCGTCGCTCCCTAGGAGGCTGTCGATGACAACGACCCTGATCCGAGGCGGCACCGTGGTGACGGCGACCGGCCGCGGCGACGCGGATGTTCTGGTCGACGGCGAGAAGATCGCGGCGGTCCTGCTGCCCGGCAGCACGCTACTGGGAGTAGACCTGGCCGGTGCGGTCGACACCGTGATCGAGGCCGACGGTAAGTACGTCATCCCGGGGGGAATTGACGCGCACACCCATATGTCGATGCCCTTCGGCGGCACCACGGCGTCGGACGACTTCGAGACCGGGACGCGCGCGGCGGCCTGGGGCGGCACCACCACCATCATCGACTTCGCTGTGCAGAAGTACGGTGAGCGGCTGCAGGATTCGCTGCAGACATGGCATGAGATGGCGTCGGGCCAGTGCGCGGTCGACTACTCCTTTCACCAGATTGTGGGTGACGTCAACGATGCCTCCCTCACGGCTCTGCGCGGTCTGGCCGATGAGGGCATCACGAGTTACAAGATGTTCATGGCCTACCCGGGTGTCTTCTACAGCAACGACGCACAGATATTGCGCGCCATGCAGGTGGGTGCCGACACCGGGCTGATGACCATGATGCACGCCGAGAATGGTCCTGCTATAGACGTTTTGGTGGCTCAGTTGCTCGCGGCGGGAAAGACGGATCCGTACTACCACGGGATCGCGCGGGCCTGGCAGCTCGAGGAGGAGGCGACGCACCGCGCCATCATGTTGTCCAACCTGACGGGGGCGCCGCTGTACGTCGTGCACGTCTCGGCGAAACAGGCAGTCGCCCAACTGGCCGCGGCGCGTGATGCCGGTCAGAACGTATACGGCGAGACCTGCCCGCAGTATTTGTACCTGTCCCTTGAGGAGAATCTCGGTGCGCCGGGCTTCGAGGGAGCCAAGTGGGTCTGCTCGACACCGCTGCGGTCCAAGCATGAACATCACCAGGATGAGATGTGGCGCGCGCTGCGCACCAACGACATACAGATGGTGTCGACCGATCATTGCCCGTTCTGCATGAAGGGGCAGAAGGACATGGGCGTCGGCGATTTCTCGAAGATTCCCAATGGGATCGGCTCGATCGAGCACCGGATGGATCTGCTGTACCAGGGAGTTGTGGACGGCCGGATCACCGTGGAGCGGTGGGTGGAGATCACCTCGACGACCCCGGCCCGGATGTTCGGGCTCTACGGCCGCAAGGGGGTGATCGCGCCGGATGCCGACGCGGACATCGTCGTCTACGACCCCCACGGGCACACTTCGATCGGGTTGGGTAAGACCCACCACATGAACATGGACCATTCGGCGTGGGAGGGGTATGAGATCGACGGACACGTCGACACCGTGCTCTCCCGCGGGAAGGTGATCGTCGACGGCGACGAGTATCTGGGCAGCAAGGGAGACGGTGTGTTTGTGCGCCGCGACCTGTGTCAATACCTCATCTGAGACTGGTCGAAAGAGAGGGCCTGCGATGGATTTCGGAGTTGTCCTGCAATGTGATCCACCGGCTGCGCGAACCGTGCAGCTGGCCAAACTTGCCGAGGCACATGGCTTCAGTCATCTGTGGACCTTCGATTCACACGTGCTGTGGCAGGAGCCCTACGTGCTCTACAGCCAGATTCTGCATGAGACGAAGCGGATTGTCGTGGGGCCCATGGTGACCAATCCGGCGACCCGAGACTGGACCGTCACCGCGTCGCTGTACGCCACCCTGAACGACATGTACGGCAACCGCACTATCTGCGGCATCGGCCGGGGTGATTCGGCGGTCCGGGTGACCGGCGGCGCGCCTACAACCCTGGCCACGCTGCGTGACTCGATCCACGTCATCAGGGAGCTCGCGAATTCGCGGCCGGTCGAATACCACGGTGCCACTATGCAATTCCCGTGGAGCCGCGGCTCCACGCTCGAGGTATGGGTCGCCGCATACGGGCCTAAGGCGCTCGCCCTGGCCGGCGAAGTAGCGGACGGTTTCATCTTGCAGCTCGCCGATATCGACATCGCGCGGTGGATGATCGGGGCGGTGCGGGACGCCGCAGCGGCGGCCGGACGTGATCCGGCGGATGTGCGGATCTGCGTGGCCGCACCCATATATGTGGGATCGGACCGGGCGCATATGCGCGACCAATGCCGATGGTTCGGTGGCATGGTGGGCAATCACGTGGCCGACATCGTGACCAGGTACGGCTCCCATGGTCACGTACCGCAGTCTCTTACCGACTACATCGCTGGACGTGAGGGGTACGACTACAACCAGCACGGCCGGGCAGGGAACATCCACGCGAAGTTCGTGAGCGATGACATCGTCGAGCGCTTCTGTGTACTCGGCACCGCGGCAGATCACATCGCAAAGTTGTTGGAGCTCAAAGCTCTCGGGGTGGACCAGTTCGCGGGGTACCTCCAGCACGACAACAAGGAGGAGACCCTGCGGGTATACGGGGAAACGGTCATTCCCGCGCTGTCACAACACATCACGGCGAAGAGCTGATGGCGACGGCAGCGGGGGAGCTCGCGCCGGTAGCGGCTGCGGGCCGGCTGAGTAACGCGGACCTGGCGCCCACCACCCCGGCGCAGGCGACCTGGCGCACCTGGGACATCTTCTGTCTGTGGATGACCTCCGCGCACAGCCTGGGCAGCTACGGCTTCGCCGTCGGCATGTTGGCGCTGGGACTCACGGGCTGGCAGACCCTGTTGGCGCTTTTCGCCGGGGTGCTCGTGCTTTGGTTCGGGAGCAACCTGATCGGGATCGCCGGCCAACGGCTAGGAGTGCCGTTCCCCGTGTTCGCGCGCGCCACATTCGGGGTCTTCGGTGCCAATGTTCCGGCTCTGCTGCGCGGGCTGGTCGCGATCTTCTGGTACGGAATCCAGACCTACCTGGCGTCCACAGCGGTGATCGTGCTGCTTTTGCGGTTGGATCCCGGGCTGCGGGCGTGGACCGAGCCGACGTTCTTGGGCCTGCACGCACTGGGGTGGGCCGCCTTCCTGACGCTGTGGACCGTGCAGCTGCTGATCCTCAATTACGGCATGGAGATAGTCCGCAAGGCCTCCGATGTCGCCGGCCCGGTCGTGTGGATCGGGATGATCGCCCTGGCGATATGGATGCTGGCCAGTGTGGACTGGAGCATCGACTTCGGTGCCCGCGTCGGCGCGCCGCTGGCACCTGGGGCCACGGTGCTTGCCTTCACCGGAGTGGCGTTCCTGATGGTCGCTTTCATGGCCGGTCCCTTGGTCAACTACGCGGACTTCGCCCGGTTCGCACCCAGCCGCCGGGCGATCTTGCGCGGGAATGCCCTGGGTATCCCACTCAACGAGACGGCGTTTGTGGTGATCTCGATCGTCATTTCGCTTGCCGCGCTGAAGAAGTACGGCAGTGCGATGACCGATCCGGTGGAGCTGGTCGCCGATATCGATTCGGATGCCATCGTGATCGTCGCGGCGGTTCTCTTCGCCATCGCCACCGTGGGTATCAACGTGGTGCTCAACTTCGTCTCCCCGTCCTACGACATCTCCAACGTCGCACCGAAGTACATCTCGTTTCGCACCGGGGGCATCATCACCGCGGTCCTGTCGGTCGTCGTGCTGCCCTGGAAGGTCTGGGGGAATGAGGCCGCCATCGTGTACTTCCTCGGTGGGGTGGGCGCGTTGATGGGGCCGGTGTTCGGGATCCTGATTGTCGACTACTACCTGCTGCGTCGCCAGCGCACGAACACCGCGGATCTGTACTCAGAGTCCACCGAGGGTGCCTACTACTACATCCGCGGATTCAACCCCGCGGCATTGATCGCGCTGGGCGTCGCGGGTGCGGCGGCAGTCGCCATCGCGCTCGTGCCCTCGTCGCAGAGTCTGACGGCGCTTTCTTGGCCGGTTGGGGCGCTGTTGGGGGGCGCGCTGATGTACGTGTTGAGCTTGTCCCGCGTAGGGCTAGCCGTGCAGCGCCGTCCGGAGAGCGGCCAGTGAGCGGTCCCGCTCTGCGGTGGCGGCGGGCACGATATCGGCGTAACCCAGATAGCCGTGGATCAGGGTGGGGGCGTTGTGCAACTCCACCGCTACGCCGGCGCCGCTCAGCAGTTCGGCGTACTTGGCGCCGTCATCGCGCAGCGGATCGAACTGTGCGGTGCCGATGAACGCCGGGGCCAGCCCCTCGAAGCTCTCGGCACGGGCCGGGACCAGCGTCGGACCGGCGGTGGCGGGATTGGTGTCCCCGAGATACCACTTGCTCAGACCTGCGACCGCCTTGACGTCCAGCACGGGCGCCTCGGCGTTCTCGATCATCGACGGCAGTGTCACGTCGAAGGTGGTGGCCGGGTACCAGAGCAGCTGGAAGGCCAGCGGAATGCCGTTGTCACGGGCCAGCTGGGCCAGTACCGCAGATAGGTTGCCACCGGCGGAATCGCCCCCGACGGCAAGGCGATCCGGATCGCCACCGATGTCGGCGGCATGTTCGTGCACCCATTGCAACGCGGCCCAGCAGTCCTCGACCGCAGCCGGATAGGGATGCTCCGGCGCCAGCCGATAGTCCACCGACACCACCACGGCGTCGGCCTGCACTGCTGCAGCGCGACCGATCGCGTCGTGGGTATCCAGATCGCCGATTACCCAGCCGCCCCCGTGGATCAGCACGAACACCGGGTGTACTCGGTCCGTGGACGGGGAGTAGATACGCACCGGTATCTCTCCGGCGGGGCCGGGGATGGTGCGGTCCGCCACCTTGGCGACCTCGATCCACGGCGGGCGCGCGGTGGCGATTGCCCGATAGGCGTCCCGGGAAGCCTGCGGCCCATCTGGCGAAACGAGCTGAATCGGAACAGCTTCCAGGATCTTGAGGATGATCGGGTCGATGCTCGGTTCGGTGTGCGATGAGCCGCTTGCGCGAAGAGCGACGGAATCGGTCATCTCGTCACTGTATCGGGTGCTGACCTGCGAGTCGGGGGCGTCTGCTAGAACGACCAGGTGACTGCGACGCGGGCGATGGCCGAATACGAGCCGGTTGCTCGGGTACTGCCGCTGCTCACCGTGCCTCATCTGGATCGCGAGTTCGATTATTTGGTGTCGGCGGAGCAATCCGACGACGCCCAGCCCGGCGTGCGGGTGCGGGTGCGATTCCACGGTCGGCTGGTGGACGCGATCCTGTTGGAACGCCGCTCCGAAACCGATCACCCCGGCAAGCTCGGCTGGCTGGATCGTGTCGTGTCGCCCACGCGGGTGCTGACACCGGATGTGCGCAGGCTCGTCGACGCGGTGGCGGCCCGATATGCGGGAACCCGCGCCGACGTGTTGCGCCTGGCGCTGCCGCCCCGTCACGCACGCGTCGAGAAGGAAATCCGCGCGGCGCCGGCCGATCATTTCGTGGCATCGGCGGCCGATGGTTCGGGCTGGGGCCGCTATCAGCGTGGCGAACGATTTCTCGAGGCACTCTCGCAGGGCCGCGCCGCGCGTGCGGTGTGGCAGGCACTGCCCGGCGAGGCGTGGTGCACCCGCCTCGCGGAGGCCGCGGTGGCGGCGGTGAACACGGGCAGGGGAGTGCTCGCGGTCGTCCCGGATCAGCGCGATATCGATGCATTGGCAGCTGAATGTGTGAAACATGTGGGTGCACAACGTGTTATCGCGCTTTCGGCGGAACTCGGTCCTGCCGAGCGATACCGGCGCTGGCTGGCGGTTCTGCGTGGAGATGCGACGGTGGTGATCGGCACCAGAGCCGCGGTATTCGCACCGGTCTCCGATGTGGGTCTTGTGATGGTGTGGGACGACGGCGATGACAACCTCGCTGAGCCGCGCTCTCCTTACCCGCACGCCCGCGAGGTGGCGATGTTGCGGGCGCATCAGCTGCGGTGTGCGGCGGTGATCGGCGGATACGCGCGCACCGCCGAGTCGCAGGCACTCGTGGAGAGCGGCTGGGCGCACGATGTGGTGGCCGCCCGTGCGGTAGTGCGCAAGGCCTCCGCTCGGATCAGTGCCCTCGATGACAGCGGATATGCGCAGGAACGTGATCCGGCGGCGCGTTCGGCGCGGCTCCCCATGGTGGCGCTGAGCGCCGCCCGGGATGCGTTGAAGCGCGGGCATTCGGTTCTCGTGCAGGTACCGCGCCGTGGGTATGTTCCGGCATTGGCCTGTACCCGGTGCCGGACTGTCGCGCGGTGTCGTCACTGCACCGGCCCGCTGGCGCTGGAAGGACCCAGTGATACCTCAAGCCCCAGCTGTCGCTGGTGCGGGCGGGTCGATGCCGATCTGCGTTGTGCTCGCTGCGGCTCGGGTTCGGTACGCGCCGTCGTGGTGGGCGCGCGCAGGACTGCCGAAGAGCTGGGTAGAGCACTGCCGGGAGTTCCGGTGGTGACATCCGGGGGCGGCGAGGTACACGCCACAGTCACCGGGCCGCCGAGCCTGGTGGTATGCACACCGGGGGCAGAACCCTTGACTCCCAACGGATATGGCGCGGCTCTGCTCCTGGACGCGTGGGCGTTACTTGGCCGGCAGGACCTGCGTGCGGCGGAGGACACCTTGCGGAAGTGGATGGCTGCCGCCGCGTTGGTGCGCGGAGGTGACGAGGGCGGCGCCGTGGTTGTCGTCGCGGACTCGGCCCTGCCGACGGTGCAGGCACTCATCCGGTGGGATCCGGTGGGCCATGCCGCCGCCGAGCTGGCGGCCCGCGCGGAGGTCGGGTTACCGCCGCAGGTGCACATCGCGGCCATCGACGGGCCAGCCGCGGCGGTGGCCGCCCTCATCGACACAGCCGATCTTCCCGAGGGTGCCGAGCTGCTGGGGCCCGTTGATCTACCGGTGGGGGCGCGCCGCCCGGCCGGGATATCCGACGGCGTGGAGGTGGTGCGCATGCTCATTCGGGTCGAGCGCACCGCGGGACTTGAGATGGCCGCGGCTTTGCGCCGGGGGGTGGCAACGCTGAGTGCGCGGCGCGACGCCGAGCCCGTCAGAGTCCAGATCGATCCGCTGCACGTGGGGTAATCCGGCGAACTTCAGGAATTAGCGGCAGTGAGCGCGGGACTGCCACCGATACCGTGGGCGAAAGTCTCGACGATGTAGCCGAGAAGCTCCTCGCGGGTCATACCGCTCGTGTTTGTCCACCAGTTGATGGTCATGAGCACGCCCCCAACGGCGAGCCGCGACCAGATGGGTGCGAGCTGTCGCATATGCGCGCCGGGGAACTGGGCCTGCAAATGCTCTTCGGTCACCTGCGCAATGAGGTCGAAGACCCCGTGGTCGAGCCTCTCTTGGGCAGTGAGATCGCGATCGAGTGCGACGTACAGCTCCGGCTCCGCAGTGATCCAGTCGATCACTATGTCGGAAAATGCCCGGGTTTGATCGCGTATGTCGCCGACCATGCTGTCCCGCCAGGAACCGGCGATCAGCCGATCGGCATGACGGCGGCTCAACGCACGCAGCAGGTCCGCTTTGGTGGGAAAGATCGCGTAGCAGGCAGATCGGGCGAATCCTGCTTCCCTGGCGACCTCGGCAATGGACACGGAGCCGCCGCTGTTGCGAATCGCGCGCTCCGCGGCGTCGAGTAGCTCCTCTGTCCGCAATTTGCGATCATAGGGAGCGCCACTCGGCCGGCCTCGTCCTCTGGTAGCCATCAAGATTATGCTATCGGATGTATCCAGACTTGGGATCACTATCCTCGGCGAACGTCCCGGACTATCTGAGGCTCTATCCATCCACCTGGGATTCGATGTGGACGGCGCATCCTTCCTAGACTGACGCGGTGCGCATAGTGTTCGCCGGTACTCCGGCCCCGGCGTTGCCGTCTCTGCGAAGGCTGTTGGCCTCCCGTCATGAGGTGGTCGCGGTACTGACCCGGCCCGACGCCCGCGCGGGCCGGGGACGAGCCTCGGCCGCGTCGCCGGTCGCCGAGTTGGCCCGCGAGCATGGGCTCGCGGTGCTCACACCGTCGCTCCCGAACGCCCCCGAATTCGTCCGCGAGCTCACCGAACTCGCTCCGGACTGCTGCGCGGTGGTCGCCTACGGCGCCCTGCTGAAACCCGAGTTGCTCGCCGTGCCCGCGCATGGCTGGGTGAATCTGCATTTCTCGCTGTTACCCGCATGGCGCGGCGCCGCGCCCGTACAAGCGTCCATCGCGGCTGGTGATGAGATAACCGGTGCTACCACGTTTCTTATCGAGCCCGCATTGGACAGCGGACCCGTGTACGGCGTGGTCACCGAGCGGATCACTGCCGGGGACACCGCTGGTGCGCTGCTGGGCAGGCTCGCCGAATCCGGTGCGGGCCTTCTTGAATCGACAATGGACGGCATCGCAGACGGGGCGCTGGTGGCCGTTCCGCAGGTGGCTGACGGGGCGAGCACCGCACCGAAGATCACCGTGGAGCAGGCCCGTATCCGTTGGGAGCTTCCGGCCCATGTGATCGACCGCCATGTGCGCGCCATGACTCCCGAACCCGGTGCCTGGACAACCATCGGCGAGGCACGGGTCAAGGTGGGGCCGGTGCGGATGGATGTTGAGGAGCAGGCTGAACAACTGCCGCCTGGAGCGGTTTCGGTTCGCAAGCGTGGCGTGCTGGTCGGCACCGGTACGACGGCGATCGCGCTCAACGAGGTGCAACCCCAAGGTAAGAAGCTGATGAATGCTGTCGACTGGGCGCGCGGCGCCAGACTGGATGCGGAGGTTCGCGCACTGTGAGCACACGACCGCCGCGTCGGCGGCCCAACCAGGATTCACGTCCGCCTGAGCGGGCGCGCCGCAAGCTCGATCCGGCACGGCAGGCCGCGCTCGATGTGCTGCGGGCGGTATCGCGTCACGATGCGTACGCCAATCTGGCGCTACCCGCGTTGCTGCGTGAGCGCGGGATAGCGGGGCGCGACGCCGCCTTCGCCACCGAGCTCACCTATGGAACATCCAGGGCCCGTGGCCTTCTCGATGCGGTGATCGCATCGGCCGCCGGCCGCTCGATTGACCAGGTGGATGAGGGGCTGCTGGATCCGCTGCGGCTGGGTGCCTACCAGCTGCTGCGCACCCGCGTGGAACCCCACGCCGCACTGTCCACCACCGTAGATGCCGTTGCCGTCGAATTCGACCAGGGCAGAGCTGGTTTCGTGAACGCGGTACTACGCACCATTTCTCGTCGCAGCGAGCAAGAATGGGTGGAGGAGTTGGCCCCGCCGGAATCCGACAGGGTCGGCAGGCTCGCCTTCGCGACCGCTCACCCGCGGTGGATCGCTCAGGCGTTTTCCGATGCACTCGGCCCGGCCGCCGCTGAACTCGATGACGTGCTCGCCAGTGACGACGAGCGCCCTACCGTTCACCTCGCCGCTCGTCCGGGACATATAGACGCGGAAACGCTGGCCCACGAGGTGGGCGGCACCGTCGGTCGTTACTCGCCCTACGCGGTGTATCTACCCGGCGGAAACCCGGGCCGGCTGGAGGCGCTCCGTGACGGCCTGGCGCAGGTACAAGACGAAGGCAGCCAGCTGGTGGCGCGCGCGACCGCGCTGGCGCCACTCGACGGCACCGACGAACGATGGCTTGACCTGTGCGCCGGGCCAGGCGGCAAGACGGCTCTGTTGGGGGCGCTGGCAGCCGAGAGCGGTGCCCATGTCACGGCCGTAGAGATCGCCGCGCATCGGGCCGGGTTGGTCGCTACCGCCGCGAAGTCCTTACCGGTGACGGTGCTCACCGCGGATGGGCGGGAAAGCGGGCTGGCGCCCGCTTCCTTCGATCGCGTGCTGGTTGACGCACCGTGCACGGGGCTCGGCGCGCTGCGCCGCCGTCCGGAGGCTCGTTGGCGGCGTCAACCGGGCGATATCCCGGCGCTGGTCAAGCTGCAACGCGAATTGCTTTCCAGCGCCATCGAATTGACTCGGCCAGGCGGCGTCATCGTGTATAGCACCTGCTCGCCGCACCTGGCGGAAACGGTGGGTGTGGTCTCCGATGCGGTGCGGCGTCACCCGGTGACCGCCGAGGACGCCCGTGTGGTGTTCCCCGGTGTGGACCGACTGGGCGATGCCGATACGGTGCAATTGTGGCCGCACCGGCACGGTACCGATGCCATGTTCACCGCCCTCCTGCGCAAACACCCATAAAGCGGCACATAAGCTGAACGGCATGTCGCACCGCGCTCCCATGATCGCCCCATCGATCCTGTCCGCCGACTTCGCACGTCTTGCCGACGAGATGGCGGCCGTGGCAGGGGCCGACTGGCTGCACGTGGATGTCATGGACGGGCACTTCGTACCCAATCTGACGTTGGGCCTACCCGTTGTCGACAGCCTGCTCGCCGCAACCGACATCCCCATCGACTGCCACCTGATGATCGACAACCCCGATCGTTGGGCGCCGGGGTACGCCGAGGCGGGAGCGCACAATGTGACCTTTCATGCCGAGGCCACGGATAATCCGGTCGCCGTCGCCCGTGACATTCGTGCGGCGGGCGCCAAGGCCGGTCTCAGCATCAAACCGGGTACACCCTTGGATCCATATCTCAAAGTGCTCAAGGACTTTGACACGCTGCTGGTGATGTCGGTGGAACCAGGTTTTGGCGGACAGTCTTTCATCGCGGGCGTACTCGACAAGGTGCGTGCAGTGCGCAAGCTCGTCGACTCCGGCGAGCTGACTGTGCTCGTGGAGATTGACGGCGGGATCAACGCCGACACCATCGAGCAAGCCGCCGAGGCAGGCGTCGACTGTTTCGTTGCGGGTTCGGCCGTGTATGGGGCGCAAGACCCTCGAGCGGCGGTGCGGGCGCTGCGTGAACAAGCCGCCAGGGCGGCAGCACATTCGGCCCGCTGATATGACGGAATCGGCCAGCCCAATTGGCTTGGATGCCGCCATGGACCTGGCGATCCGGGCTGCTGAGGAAGTCAAGGGCGGCACCTATCCGAATCCGCCTGTTGGCGCGGTGATCCTGAATGCCGCGGGAGCGGTTACCGGGATAGGGGGTACCCGTCCGCCCGGGCAGGAGCATGCCGAGGTGGTGGCGCTGGCCCAGGCCGGCGATGCCGCAGCAGGTGGTACGGCCGTCGTCACTCTGGAGCCGTGCAATCACCAGGGGAGAACCGGGCCGTGTGTGGATGCGCTTGCAGCGGCGGGTGTTTCACGTGTTGTCTACGCCGTCGCCGACCCCAATCCGCGTGCAGCCGGGGGAGCCGAGCACTTGCGCGCGCTGGGCGTCGAGGTCCTGGGTGGCGTCGGTGCCGACCGGGTTGCCGCGGGACCACTGCGAGAGTGGCTGCATAAACAACGCACCGGACGCCCCCATGTCACCTGGAAATACGGTGCCAGTGTCGATGGGCGCAGTGCCGCCAATGACGGCACCAGTCAATGGATCACCAGCGAGCAGTCGCGGGCCGACGTGCATCGGCGGAGAGCGTTCGCCGATGCCGTCCTGGTGGGCACCGGCACCGTGTTCGCCGATGACCCGCAGCTCACCGCACGCACTCCCGACAACGTCCTGTTTCCGCACCAGCCGCTACGCGTCGTTGTCGGTATGCGCGAGGTTTCCTCGGACGCCAAGGTATTGAACGACGACTCGCACACCATGGTGATCCGGACGCACGACCCGGCCGAGGTGATTGCGGCCCTGGCGGATCGCACCGATGTCTTCTTGGAGGGCGGGCCGACACTGGCCGGGGCCTTCCTGCGTGCGGGGCTGGTAGACCGGATTTTGGCCTACCTCGCCCCGATGCTGTTGGGTGGCAACGTCCCCGCCGTGGAGGACGTGGGCGTCACCACCCTGTCGCGTGCGCTGCGCTGGGAGTACGACGATATCGAGCGGATGGGGCCTGATGTGCTACTGAGCCTCGTCCCCCGACTTACGTTGTGAACCGACGAATATCGCGATGCCAGCACCGATCACGCAGACGATTGCCGTGATCGCGAACATCTCGCTGTACATCTGGCTGTAGGCGTGGATGGACCGGTCGAGGAGCTGCTGTTGTAGCACAAGGAGATTCGGCTTTCCTTCCGGCTTGGGCTCCTTGGCGGCCAGTGCGTCGAAGTTCTGGTAGAAGCGGTGAATGCCCCAGCCGCCGAGGGCTGCCATCCCGATCAGCATGCCCGTCATCCGGGCCACCACCACCAGCGCCGATGCGATGCCGTGCTGTACCGCGGGCACCACGCGTAGCGCGGCCGAGGAGAGCGGGCCGATCACCAGGCCCAGACCCACACCGGCGACCACCAGGTCCGTGTCCAACCGGGGCAGTGTGAAGAACCCGAAATCGTGCCGGGCGGCCAACACGTCCACCGGCCAGCCCGATATCAGGTAATACCCGAACGCGGCGATCAGCAGACCGGTCACCGCAATGATCCGGTCGCCGAATCGGGTAGCCAGCCAGCCACCGATCACCGCGCCGATCGGCAGCGCGACGAGGAACCTCGACAGCAGGAACACGGCATTGGCCTTGTCCATCTGCAGCACGCCCTGCCCGAGCAGCTCGATGTTCACGAGCGTGACCATGAGTGCGGCTCCGGCGGCCAGCGATGCCGCCAGCGCCGCGAAGAATGGACCGAATCGAACTCCTTCGGGGCTGATCAACCGCGTCTTGGCGCGCGATTCCCAGAGGATGAACGCCACAAACGCGACCGCGGCCCCGGTGAGAACCGGCAGACCCCACTCCGGTAGTGCGGAGACCTTGGGATCGGGGCTGTACAAGCCCACGACCAGCAGGCCCAATGCGATGGCAAGGAGTGCGCCTCCGATGACGTCGACCTTCGGGCGGTTCGCGTCGTGCTCGTGCGCGGGAACGCTGAACTGAACCAGCACAATGGCGATGATTGCGAGCGGCACGTTGACCCAGAAGATGGCGGTCCAGGAGCCGAACAGCCACACACACAGCACGCCGTACAGCGGGCCCAGTACGCTGCCCAGTTCCTGCGCGGCACCGATGCCGCCGAGAACCGTGGCACGATTGCGTGCCGCCCAGAGATCGGCGCCCAGGGCCAGGGTGACTGGCAGCAGTGCGCCGCTCGCCACACCCTGGATGACCCGGCCAGTGACCAGCATCGTGAGATCGGTCGACATCGCGGTGACAACGGAACCGACTGCGAAGCCCACCAGCGCCAGCTGCAGAATCAGCCGGCGCCCGAATCGGTCGGAGGCTTGCCCCAGTAGTGGCATCGCCGCGATGTAGCCGAGCAGATACCCGGTGACGATCGGGGTGACCTGCTGGATGTTGTTCAGTGCAATGCCGACATCACGCATGATGTCGGTGATGACGCTGACCACGACATAGGTGTCGAGGGCACCGAGCAGGACCGCCAGACTTCCGGCGCCGATCGCGATGCCGCGATGCCGCAGCGGGAGGGCTGTCTCCTTGGCTGTGTCGATCACGAGGCGGGCTTGTCGACCGTGACCGGCTTGCCCCAATCGGACAACGACATCTCAATGGTGTTGCCCGGGGACGTATCGACGCTGATCTTGGACAGTGCGTGATTGCCGTCCTTCGCGATCCAGGCCTTGCCGGGGATGTCCGAGGTGAGCTTGGAGCCGGCGAAGGTGTTGATGGCGTCCTTGTTCACGGTCCCGGTCACGAGGACAGAATCGACACCGTCGACGGTCTCGGTCTTCTCGGACTTCGCGCCGGTGAAGTTCGACAGCAGGTTGGCCAACCCCTTGTTGGGATCCAGAATGATGCCGACGTCGTAAACGTCCTTGACGGGGCCCATGCTGGAGTAAGCGCTGCCGAGCTGGGCGAACAGCTCGCCGTCGACCACCACGAAGGGCAGCTCCAATCCGCCGGTCTTGGCGGTGCCCTTGGCGGCCAGGGCCGGTGTAGTGGTCAGATCACCGGTGAGTTCGGAGAGCTTGATGGTCGGCTTGTCGCCGGTGACTTTGAGGACGAGGTGTGTACTCGTCTGTGTCTTGGTGGTGGCTGCCGACTCACTCAGGAGTGTGGCGGCCTCGGGCAAGTTGACGTCGGCCTTGTCGGTCTTGGAGCAGCCGGCCAACGCGATGGTGGCGACTGCGACAGGGATAAGGGCGAGGCGGATGCGATTGCGCATGCGTTCGATCGTAGAGGCTGAGCGCGACCCCGGGGAGGCTCGCGACACGACGGAGTTGCTGGCAATGAAAATTGACACTCCAGCAATCCGGCGCCATGCTCGTTTGCAGGGCGGGATTGTCAACCGAGGGCTGGTTGTTGTGAAAAACGTGAGCAGAGCACTGGCATGTGGTGTGTCCGCGGCCGTCGCGGTGGCCGGCATACTTGTTGCTTCACCTGCGCTTTCGGCCGCCGATCCAGCCTCCGAAACTCCTCCCAAGATTGTCGCTTTCCCGGGCATGTCGATTGTCCAGGGGGACAGCCGTTGCACTCTTGGCTACGTCGATCCGGCATCTCGGATCGGCCTTACGGCCGGCCACTGCAATGCCACCGGATCGGTTACCGACCTGGGCGGGAACCGTATCGGTGAGGTGCTGCTGATGAGCCGGAACCTGCCGACCGGCGGTGCGATCGGCCCCGGCGATGTCGTCTCCGACTACGAAGGCATCTCGTTCGCGCCCGGGGTGGAATTGAGCAGCATTCTGCCCAATGGGGTTGCGCTGCGGATGGCGCAGAACGCCGGGCCCGAGCCGGGGCTGCCGGTGTGTCTGATGGGATCGGTGTCCGGCGAGACCTGCGGCAAGGTCGACGCGATCAACAACGGTTGGTTCACCATGGCGGATATCGGTGGGCAACACGGTGATTCGGGCGCTCCGGTGTACACCATCACCCAGCCAGGCCAGGCCTTGCTGGTGGGTATCTACTCGCTGCGATGGGGCGGAAGGCCGGCGGCCATGTCCTGGTCGGCGATATCGGCTCAAATGCAGTCGCAGCTGGTACCGGAGATTCCGGCTGCCGGACCGGGTAACGGCGGTCCCGAGCTCCCCGCCGTCACTGCTGCGGCGACCGCCCCGGCCGCGTCCTAGGACACCCCGGCTCGTTTTCGCATTCGCATAGGGCGCATTGCGCTTTTCATTCTGGTACTGTGGCGCCGTTCTGGGGCCATTAATAAATTTGCTGAGCCTTCAGAAATTCCACAATGTCAATCATTGTGATCACACTGAATTTTGGAAGGTAGACATGAAGCGCATTGCCATTGCTCTCGCCGCGTTCGCGATAGCCATGGGGAGCGTCGGGTGTTCCGGAAGCGACGGTCAAGGTGGGAACATTGTTCGTATCGGCACGTCAGAGGCGGGGAAGGAATCCTGGGACGTCTTCGTCGATGAGGCGGGAAAGGCGGGAATCAAGCTCGTCACCACCAACTTCACCGACTACAGCCAGCCGAATGTGGCACTCACCCAAAAACAGATCGATGTGAATCTGTTTCAGCATTTACGTTTTCTAGCTGAATACAATGTTGCCGATAACGCAACACTCGCCCCGGTCGGCGCCACCTACATCGTGCCGCTCGGGCTCTATTCGCAGAAACACAAGACCCTCGCGGATATCCCACAAGGTGGACAGATCGCCATCCCCAACGATCCGCCCAATCAGGCACGCGCACTGCTCGTGTTGAAGGCGGCCGGGCTCATCACTCTCCAGGGTGGGCTGGTGACGCCAAGTGCCGCCGATATCGACAAGGGTGCCTCCAGGGTCACGGTGACGCTGGTGGACGCGGCGCAGACGCCGTTGTCGCTCAAGTCGGTCGATGGGGCCATCGTCAACAACACCTATCTGGCGCAGTCGAACATCGACCCCAAGAGCGCGCTCTACGCCGATGACCCGGCGAGTCCAGGCGCCGAGCCGTACATCAACGTTATCGTCGCGCGCGCCGAAGAGAAGGACAATCCGACGTACCAAAAACTGGTCGAGGTGTTCCATTCCCCGGCCGTCACCGAGGCATATGCCAAGGAGAGCAAGGGAACTCAACTGACGGTGACAAAGAGTGGCCCGGACTGCGCGTCGATCCTGGCGAGGATCGAGCAGCAGATCCGCAGCGAAAAATGATGACGGAAATGACCGGCGCGACATCGCTCATCCGGTTCGAGAACGTCAGCAAGACCTTTCGGGTGGGCAAGAAGACCGTGACCGCTGTTGACGATGTGTCGCTCGACATCGCTGCGGGTGACGTATTCGCGATGATCGGTTACTCGGGGGCTGGCAAGAGCACGCTGGTACGTCTCATCAACGGGCTGGAGCAACCCAGCTCTGGTCGCGTCGTCGTGGATGGAGCTGAGGTGAGCGCGCTGGGGGAGCGTGAACTGCGGCGTCTGCGCACCGATATCGGCATGATTTTTCAGCAGTTCAACCTCTTCCGGTCCCGAACCGTGGCGGGAAACATCGCGTATCCGCTGCGGGTGGCCGGATGGACCGCCGAGAAGCGCACGGCCAGGGTCGCCGAACTGCTGGAGTTCGTCGGATTGGGCGATAAGGCCAAGAGCTATCCCGATCAGCTCTCCGGCGGGCAGAAGCAACGTGTCGGCATCGCGCGGGCACTCGCGACATCACCGTCGATTCTGTTGGCCGATGAGGCCACCAGTGCGTTGGACCCCGAGACCACCGGCGACGTTCTGCAGCTGCTGCGCGCGGTCAACGATGAGTTCGGGGTGACCATCGTGGTGATCACCCACGAGATGGATGTGGTGCGTACCGTCGCGGACCGTGTCGCGGTCCTCGCCGACGGCAGGGTCGTCGAGACCGGAACCGTGTTCGACGTGTTCTCCGCCCCGCAGAGCGAGGCGGGTAAGCGCTTCGTCGGCACTGTCCTGCAGAACACCCCCAGCGCCGCAGACGTGGCACGAATAGTCCAGCGGCACAAGGGCAGCATCGTCTCGGTCGAGATCAGTGAGGGTGTGCAGATTGGCCCGGCGCTGGCCCGCGCCACCGGGCTCGGGGTGCACTTCGAGGTGGTGTACGGAGGTATCACCACGCTCCAGTCGCGTTCCTTCGGCAATCTCACTCTCGAACTCGAAGGGCCTGATGACCAAGTGGCGCAGATTATTTCGGATTTGTCGGCCGTGACAACCATCCAGTCGGTGAGGCGATGACGACGAATTGGGAGCGGCTGCGGCCGCAATTATTCGAGGCGTTCGGTGACACCCTGTACATGGTGTCGATCACCCTGGTGGTGGGCGGCCTCGTCGGTCTGGCGTTGGGAATGCTGCTGTACACCACTAGATCCGGCGGGCTGCTGCAGAACCGGGTGCTGCACACGCTCCTCAATGTGGTGGTCAACATCGTCCGGCCCATACCGTTCGTGGTGCTGATCGCTGCCCTGGGGCCGATCACGCTGGGGGTCGTGGGGACGACGATCGGCACTACGGCGGTGGTGTTCGTGATGATCGTCGCGGCCTCGTTCGCGATCGCCCGCATCGTCGAACAGAATCTGGTGACCATCGACCCCGGGGTCATCGAGGCGGCGCGCGCGGTCGGCGCCGGTCCGCTGCGCATCATCCTGACGCTACTGGTACCGGAAGCGTTGGGGCCCTTGATTCTCGGCTACACCTTTGTGCTGATCGGAATTGTCGACATGTCCGCGATGGCAGGATTGGTCGGCGGCGGCGGGCTGGGCGATTTCGCGATCGTGCAGGGGTACCAGCGCTTCAACTGGCAGGTGACAATCGTCTCGACCGTCATCATCATCGCGCTGGTCCAGGCGGCACAGTTCTTGGGAAATTATTTGGCGCGCAAGGCCCTTCGGCGATAGTCAGGCAGGGGGTGCCGGTACGGGCGGTGCCGCCGCCGGCGCAGGGGGTGCGCCGGGTGCGGGTGGAGCGCCCTCGGGTGCCTCGGGCGGGGTCCAATGCCACTGGTCTGGGGCCGGCCCCTGGGAGTCATCCCCCAGGCCGGGGATGCGTGTTCCGGGAGGTGGGGCAGTGCCGGGCAACGGCTGGTTGAGCGATTCCTTGGTTCCCCGGCCCACGATGCCGCCGCGCCATTGGCCGTCCTGAACACCGCGCACGAGCCGTCCCAGGTAGTCGCGGCCCGAGATGTCGGCGTTCTCTTCTCCGGGGTTCACGCCATAGATCTCGCCCTTGCCGGGCTCGGCGGGCTGCAGATTCTGCGGCAGCAGGTACTGGTTGTTCAGTGCCCTGGTGTTCGGGGTGATGACGGGAGCCTCGGCGCCAGGAGCGGCCGGTGCCGCCGGTACTGGGTTCTGGCCAATCAGATTGGGGTTACCGACGATCGCGAGGTTGGTGGGTATGCCGCCGGGACCCTGTTCGGTTCCGGACAGGGCGAGTGGGTTGCCGATCTGCGACGGCGGCGGTGGTTCCGGCGGACCGGGAGGGGGAGGTGCGGCCGCGGGTGCAGGCGCTGGGTCTGGTTCCCCGGGATCGCCGGCGGCGGTGGCCGCCGAGGCCAGCAGCGCGCTGGCGGCCAGAGCCGCAGCCACCCCGATCTTCACGATGGACGGACGATCGGGGTTCCTCATGGCTGCGCCTCCTCTGTACTGAATGTGGTTCGGACGGTCCGGCTAGACGGTCTTCGTGACGCCGTAGTAGGCGACGATGTCGTCGTTGTCCTTGGACGAGCTGGTCAGCACGGCATACGAACGCAGGAAAGACTGTCCGATGCAGCCGTCGATCTTGATGTGCACGTCCTTGAGAGTGATGCGCACTTCGCTGCCCTTGTACTTCTTCTTGTCGACAGAGACGTTGATGACCTCACCGGGCTGGGGGTGCACCTCGATCTGGCCCTGAATGGGCATACCGAGGCTGGTGAGACCGGCTGTACCCAGGCCCGCGTTGAGGCCGATCGAGCCATTCAGCTTGACGGTGTTCAGGCTGATGCCGCAACCAATCTGGTAGCCGGCTTCCAGGGTGCCGCCGGACAGCTTGCTGCTGCCGCCGCCTTTCGCCGAGCCGGTGAAGGTGCCACCGGCGAGGTACTCACGGGAGGAGGTGGCGGTGGTCAGCGGTGGGATGGGCAACTGGGTCTCATCCTTGGCACCCACGGTGAGTATCCAGCCGTCGGGCGTCTTGACGATGCCCGGATCCTCGGAGCCGACAACGCCATTGTCGGGCGGCGGGCCGTCTGCGGGAGGTGGGGCGTCGGCCACGGGCTGCACGGGTGGCGGGTCGTCTGGGTCCGCCAGTGCGAGCGGCGCCGATGCGGCGAGTGCGCACGCGGCGGTCAGGGTGACGAGACTCTTGAGCATGGGAGTGAGGCCTCTCGTGGTCTTTTGCGTGGGGGTGGCTGTAAGCGTGTGGGGCATCGACGTCAGACGGCCTTGGTGATACCCATGTAGGTGACCACGTCATCGGTGTTTTCCGTGGAGCTGGTGAAGGTCGCGTATGACCGGATGAAGGACTGACCGACGCAGCCGTCGATCTTGATACGGAATCCGGTGATGGTGGTGCGCGTGGTGGTGCCCTCGAAGGCCTTCTTATTGACCGGAACAATGGTCACCGTACCGGGCTTGAGGCCGACCTTGATCTGACCGACGATGCCGGCGCTGGCGCTGGGGACACCCGCCATGCTGATCGACGGCTGGAGGCTGACACCACCCATGAGCTCCACGGGACCACCGGTGATACCGCAGCCGATCTGGTATCCGGCCTCGAGCGTTCCACCGGCGAGCTTGGTCTTGCCCGAACCCTTCACTCCACCGATGAATGTGCCACCGACGATGTACTCGCGTGAGGACAGCGCCGTGGTCAAAGGCGCGACCGGCAGCAGGCTTTCGTCCTTAGCGGCGACGGCGAGGATCCAGCCGTCCGGGGTAGGCAAGGTTCCGGGCTCTGCCGAGGGCATCGCGCCGGTGTCGACGGGCGGGGGCGGCGGTGCGTCGGCCACCGGCTGGACTGGGGCCGGATCATCACCGGGTTCTGCCAGGGCGAGGGGCGCCGAAGCAGCAAGCGCGCAGACTGCAGTCAGAGTGACAAGACTTTTCAGCATGGTGCGGTAGCGCCTCTCAATTGTTGGTGATGTCCGTGTGACTTCTGTGAGGAAGCTGTCCCGACGAATGTTGGGGGTGCTGTGTTTCCAAAGGGTGAATGGACGGACAACAGTTATCGCCCAATGTCTATCCATTTCGTACGTCGGTACACACCGTTCCAACCGCGATGATTTGAAACGCGAAAAGCCTTCTGCCTCGGCGATTGTGACGAAAACCACTGGTGTCGCTGCCGTCTGGATGAGACAGTTTGGGACTACCGGGTAGGGGTATCTAGCACACTTTTCAACGGTCAGTCGAATTCCTCTTCGTATGCCAGTTGTTCAACAGTCGTTCAGACTCGTGACAATTCCGCAACTCACTATCGGGTATTGGTGCTGTCATACCGCGACGCCGTATGGAATTACCGGTACGGTCACGGCCGAACAGCACCAGAGAATCTGGAGAGGAATTGATGAGGCCACTACATCTCTGTCGGAAGGCGGCGGTGCCGTCGCTGCTGGCGATCGGCATGGGACTGGCGACGCTTCCTGTGGCGTATGCCGAACCAGATGGCCAAGATCAGGCGGAACAGCCGGCGCAGCAGACCGTGCAGGCGCCCGGCCCCGCGGTGGTGTCCGCACCCGCACCGACCTCCGATAGCGCAACCCCGGCGGCCGTCGAGGCGTGCGCGAAGTTCGCGACGGCACTCGACTACGCGGCGACGAACTATTCCGACTTCGCCGAGAACCTGGCCGGCATGGAAGGCAACTACAGCGACGCCTACGTGTCGTCGAGCAATGGAACTGGCCGCAGTGCTCTCCGTGAGGCCGCGACCTTTGCCAATGAGGCGGCGAGCACCCCGGAGCTGGACCCGGCGATCGCCGATCCGATGCGCTCGTGGGCGACGAACGCGAACAAGCTGATGATCCTCATGGGTGTGCGTGCCCCGGTCGATGGTGTGAACGGCAAGGCGAACGACCTGAACACCGATGCGCAGAAGGTCCAGATGGCCTGCGCCCAGGCAGGGACGCACGCCTAGCACGGCGGCCGGCGCCCTACTCTTGTTCCATGTTCACCGGAATCGTTGAGGAGCTTGGCGAGATTCTGGGTAGAGAAGATCTTGGCGACTCTGCCCGTCTCACCGTGCTTGGCCCGCTCGTTGTCGAGGATGCGAAACATGGCGATTCGATCGCCGTCAACGGCGTATGCCTCACGGTGGTCGACGTGGGACCTGGCGGAGTTTTCACCACCGACGTCATGGGAGAGACGCTGTCGCGATCGAGCCTGGACAAGATTGTGACCGGTACAAAGGTCAATCTGGAGCGCGCGGCCGCAGTGAACAGCCGGCTCGGTGGGCACATCGTGCAGGGGCATGTTGATGGCACCGGAGAGGTGCTCGCCCGTACCCCGTCAGAGAACTGGGAGGTCGTGCGCGTCTCACTGCCGGAGGCGGTGGCCCGTTACGTGGTCCACAAGGGCTCGATCACGGTGGACGGGGTGTCGCTGACCGTGTCGGGACTGGGGCCGGACTGGTTCGAGGTATCGCTCATTCCGACCACGTTGGGTTTGACGACGCTCGGATCGGCTGCGGCGGGCACGACGGTGAATCTCGAGGTGGATGTCATCGCCAAGTACGTCGAACGCCTGCTCGAACACCGTTCTTAGTCCCTTGGTTCCGCTGAGTGAACAGCGCTCGAACCATTGAATTCCCGGTGGTTCATAATTGAGTTGCCCACATGCCCCTAACGAGAGTGGTCCCCATGACCAGGTTGGACAGCATCGAACGCGCTGTCGCCGATATCGCCGCCGGTAAGGCCATCGTCGTCGTCGACGATGAGGATCGGGAGAACGAAGGCGATCTGATATTCGCCGCGGAGAAGGCCACCCCGGAATTGGTGGCGTTTATGGTGCGGTACACGTCGGGGTACCTCTGTGTGCCGCTGGCCGGGGAGGACTGCGACCGGCTCGGGCTGCTGCCCCAGTACGCGGTGAATCAGGACAAGCACGGCACCGCATACACCGTCACCGTCGACGCGAAAAACGGTATCGGGACCGGTATTTCGGCCTCTGATCGCGCGGCGACGATGAGGCTCTTGGCTGATGCAGCGAGCGCCCCCAATGACTTCACCAAGCCCGGCCACGTTGTTCCGTTGCGCGCCAAGGAAGGTGGAGTGCTGCGGCGCCCCGGCCACACCGAGGCCTCGGTCGACCTGGCCAAGCTGGCGGGGCTGCGGCCCGCGGCGGTGATCTGCGAGATCGTCAGCCAGAAGGACGAAGGTGCGATGGCGCAGACCGAGGAGTTGCGGGTCTTCGCCGATGAGCACAACCTCGCACTGGTCTCGATCGCCGACCTGATCGAGTGGCGCCGCAAGCACGAGAAGCATGTGGAGCGGATCGCCGAGGCGCGGATCCCTACCCAGCACGGCGAGTTTCGTGCGGTGGGTTACACGAGTATCTACGACGACGTCGAGCACGTGGCGCTGGTCCTCGGGGACATCTCCGGACCTGACGGCGACGGAAATGATGTGTTGGTGCGGGTGCACTCCGAATGCCTGACTGGCGATGTATTCGGTTCGCGCCGTTGTGATTGCGGTCCGCAGCTGGACGCCGCGATGGAGATGGTGGCCAAGGAGGGTCGTGGCATCGTGCTGTACATGCGCGGCCACGAGGGGCGCGGTATCGGACTGATGCACAAGCTGCAGGCCTACCAGCTGCAGGATGCCGGGGAGGACACCGTGGATGCGAACCTTAAGCTCGGCTTGCCTGCTGACGCACGTGACTATGGTTTGGGCGCACAGATTTTGGTCGACCTGGGCGTGAAGTCCATGCGGCTGCTGACCAATAACCCCGCCAAGCGTGTGGGATTGGACGGCTATGGGCTGCACATCATCGAGCGAGTGCCGCTGCCGGTGCGTGCCAACTCGGAGAACATCCGATACCTGCGCACCAAACGGGACCGGATGGGGCACGACCTGGCTGATCTCGATGATCATCCCGAGGCAGACGGCGCGTGAGCGGCGATGGCATCCCGTCGCTGAAAGTCGGTGACGCATCTGGGCTTAGCGTGGCGATAGTGGCCAGTACGTGGCATGACCAGATCTGCACCGCACTCTTGGACGGCGCCAAGCGTGTCGCCGCCGACGCGGGTATCGACCGTCCGACTGTGGTGCGGGTTCTCGGCGCCATCGAGATACCAGTGGTGGCGCAGGCCCTCGCCCGCACGCACGACGCCGTTGTCGCGCTCGGGGTTGTGATCCAAGGCCAGACACCGCATTTCACCTATGTCTGCGATGCGGTGACCACCGGGCTGACTCGTGTTTCGCTGGATACCAGCACACCAGTTGCCAATGGGGTGTTGACCGTGAACAACGAGCAGCAGGCCCTCGACCGTGCCGGCCTGCCTGGGTCCTCGGAGGACAAGGGCGCTCAGGCAGCGGCGGCCGCACTGGATACCGCGCTCACCCTGCGTCGGCTCCGTCAGCCCTGGACCGAGGCGTGACCGAATCGCCGCGCGACGGCGAATGGGAACTCGTCCTTAAACCGCATCTGTCGCCGTACTTTGTATACGCGGCCGCGTTCGTCATCGCGGCCGCGCATGTCGCGGTGGGTCTGCTGCTGAAGATCTCGCCCAATAGTGGCGTGATCTTCAAGACGTCCGACCAGGTCGGAATCGCTCTGGTGGGCTTCGTCATCGCCGGCGTGGTCCTCATGTTCGCCCGCCCTCGGGTACGCGCCGGTGCGGCGGGCATCGAGGTGCGCAACGTGTTGGGTCCCAAGCTCATTCCTTGGACAGAGGTAGTTGGCGTCTCATTTCCGGCAGGTGCGCAATGGGCGCGGCTGGACCTGGACGACTACGAGTACGAGCCGCTCATGGCCATTCAGACAGTTGATAAGCAGCGTGCTGTCGACGCGATGGACGCGCTGCGGGGATTGGTCGTCAAGTACACGGATCAGTCAACGGCCTAGCCGGTGGCCGGCTATCTCGCCCAGTTTCCCTTCCTGGCGGCGATGTCGACGTATCGTGTGAATATCGACCGTGCCTGCGACTATGGCCAGGGCAGAGAGCTTGGAGACCGTGGCGACTACGAGAAGTGCAACGCGCCGCGGGGCTGTCCGCGCATCGTTGGCGTCCGTACGTGACGCGCACGACCTCTTCGTGGCGGGTCACGTAGATGGTTCGTATCTCGAGTCGGTACCTCTGCCGCGTCTCGTGACCGACAGCTGGCAGCGGAGCCTGGCCACCGGGGTCGATCCCGACCGTGGGCCCGGTGAAGCGGCCGCCGCGACGCGCCTGACCGAACTGCGCAGCAGCCATCCCCTCGCCGGTGCGTTACCAGTCATCCGTCGGCTGCTGGTGGACCACGCCATCGACTCGGGCGTGCTGGTGGGGGTCACCGCTGCCGACGGCGCACTGCTTTGGGTAGAAGGTGACCCTGGCGCGGGGCGCAAGGCGGCCACGATGAACTTCGTGCCCGGTGCCGACTGGAGTGAGCGGGCGGTGGGCACCAACGCCCCGGGTACCGCCCTCGCGCTGGATCGAGAGGTGCAGATCCGTGGCAGCGAGCACTTCTGCAGGCTGGTCCGGCCGTGGTCGTGCACCGCAGTGCCGATACATGACCCGCGGACCGGATTAGCCTTGGGAAGTATCGATCTCACGGGCGGTTCGGCCGTCGCCTCGGCACAGACCCTGGCGTTGGTGCGTGCAACGGCGGTTGCCGTCGAGCATTTCATCGCCTTGAACTACCCGCAGCGCGGGCACCCGGACAGCGATACCGAACCGAGACTGACCTTGCTCGGCGCTGACCGCCCGGTTCTGCACACCGGTGACGGCCAGCATCGGATACGCGCGCACCGGCTGTCCGGTCGCCATGCCGAGATCATGGCGCTGTTGCTGCGTCACCCCGAGGGGTTGAGCGCCGACCACCTGGCGATGCTGCTCGACGAAAACGATCTCGACGTCGTCACCATCCGCGCGGAAATGTCGCGACTGCGCCGCATCGTGGGAGACGAGTTGATCGTGTCCCGGCCCTACCGGCTGACTACTCAGGTAGGAAGCGATATGGGTGACGTCTTCGCCGCTCTTCGAGCCGGGGATATTGCCAGGGTAATCGACTGCTATTCGGGCCAGCTGCTGCCGCGTTCCGCGGCCCCGGCCATTGGGAGACTGCGCCTGGAGCTGAGCGCGAGCGTTCGCGGCGCCGTACTTGCCGATGGCGATCTGCACCTGCTGCGCCGTTGGCTGGATCTTCCGGAGGCGCGCGATGACCGTGAGGGGTGGCAGGCGCTGCACGATCATCACGGCGCGGGCGTGCTCATCCAGTCTGAAGCCCGCGGCCACCTCATTGCGCTGGATTCCGATCTCGCCTGAACACTGCCGCCGCCGCACGAAAAGTTGCAACCGTGCTGCAACGGGCCAAAACCTACCTTCAGTGATTACCGACACATTTGTTGTCTTGAAGGCAGGAGACCACCGTGACTGTTTATGCCCGCCCGGGTGCGCAGGGAGCGCTGATGACGTTCGCGTCCCGCTACGGGAATTTCATTGGCGGACAATGGGTCCCTCCGGCACAGGGGCGATACTTCGAGAACCGCACGCCGGTGACGGGGGAGGTGTTCTGCGAGATCCCGCGCTCCGGTGAGGCCGATGTCGAGAAGGCCCTCGATGCCGCACACGCCGCAGCGGCGGGCTGGGCCAAGACCTCACCGGCCGATCGGGCTCTCATCCTCAACAGGATCGCCGACCGGATGGAATCCAACCTGGAGTCCATCGCCGTTGCCGAGTCGTGGGACAACGGTAAGCCCATCCGCGAAACCCTGAACGCTGACATCCCACTGGCCGTCGATCATTTCCGATACTTCGCCGGTGTCCTTCGGGCGCAAGAGGGTTCGTTATCGCAGATCGACGAGGACACCGTCGCCTATCACTTTCACGAGCCTCTCGGTGTGGTCGGGCAGATCATTCCGTGGAACTTCCCGCTCTTGATGGCCAGTTGGAAACTCGCCCCGGCCATCGCCGCCGGCAACACGGTGGTACTCAAGCCCGCCGAACAAACCCCCGCCTCGATCCTGTACCTGTTCTCGCTCATCGGCGATCTCCTGCCACCCGGCGTCGTGAATATCGTCAACGGGTTCGGGGTGGAGGCGGGAAAGCCGTTGGCCTCCAGCAGCCGGATCGCCAAGATCGCGTTCACCGGTGAAACGGGCACGGGCCGGTTGATCATGCAGTGCGCCAGCCAAAACCTGATCCCGGTGACACTGGAGCTCGGTGGCAAGAGCCCCAACCTCTTCTTCTCTGATGTGATGGCGGCCGGTGACGACTTCCAGGACAAGGCCCTGGAAGGGTTCACGATGTTCGCGTTCAACCAGGGCGAGGTGTGCACCTGTCCTTCGCGGAGCGTGATTCAGGCCGATATCTTCGACGAGTTCCTGGAACTGGCCGCCATCCGCACCAAGGCCATCCGCCAGGGCGACCCGCTGGACACCGAGACAATGATGGGGGCACAGGCTTCCCATGAGCAGCTCGAGAAGATCATGTCTTACATCGACATCGGTAAATCCGAAGGGGCACGGCTGGTTACCGGCGGTGAGCGCGCGGAACTCGATGGTGACCTGTCGGGCGGCTACTACGTGACACCGACGGTCTTCGCCGGCACCAACTCGATGAGAATCTTCCAGGAGGAGATTTTCGGGCCGGTACTGGCTGTGACCTCGTTCGCCGACTACGACGACGCCATCGCCATTGCCAACGACACTCCCTACGGGCTGGGTGCGGGAGTGTGGAGCCGAAACGGCAATGTCGCCTACCGCGCCGGGCGTGACATCAAGGCGGGCCGCGTGTGGACCAACTGCTATCACCAGTACCCCGCGCACGCCGCGTTCGGCGGTTACAAGCGGTCCGGCATCGGCCGCGAGAACCACAAGATGATGCTCGATCACTACCAGCAGACCAAGAACCTGCTGGTGTCCTACAGCTCGAAGGCGCAGGGATTCTTCTGACCATCGCCATCGGCGATATCACCTGAAAGCGACGTCACCTCACTGAATTGATCTGCGGAGAGCAAGGAAACGATATATGGCGACCACCAAGCACGGCCACGTCGAGGAGCATCTCGAGAGCGCGGACTATTTGCGCAAACGCCAACTCAGACCGGGGAGCGCGGGTTGGCTGCTGCTGGCCGGCCTCGGGGTGAGTTATGTGGTGTCCGGCGACTATTCGGGCTGGAACTTCGGCCTCGGCCACGGCGGGTTCGGTGGACTGGCGATCGCCACCGTGGTGATCGCGGGCATGTATTTGGCGCTGGTGCTCGGTATGGCAGAGCTGTCTTCGGCACTGCCGACGGCGGGGGGCGGGTACACGTTTGCGCGCCGTGCACTTGGCCCGTGGGGGGGATTCGCAACGGGCACCGCAATTCTCATCGAGTACTCGATCGCGCCGGCGGCCATCGCCACCTTCATCGGCGCATACGTCCAGTCGCTGGGGCTGTTCGGCATCACCAACGGGTGGTGGGTATACCTGGCCGCCTATGCCGTCTTCATCGGCATTCATCTGTCGGGTGTCGGTGAGGCGCTGAAGGTGATGTTCGCCATCACCGCGATTGCGTTGGTGGGCCTGTTGATCTTCGCGGTCGCCGCTGCAGGCCATTTCGACATTCACAATCTGACCAATATCGCGGTGGACGAAGGTGCCGCGGGAGCTTCGAGCATCCTGCCACATGGCTACCTGGGAATCTGGGCTGCGATCCCGTTCGCCATCTGGTTCTTCCTCGCTGTCGAGGGTGTTCCGCTGGCGGCTGAGGAGACGGCCAATCCGGAACGCAATGTGCCGCGCGGGATCATCGCGGCGATCGGTGTGCTGCTGGTGACCTGTGCGATAGCGCTGGTGCTGACCACCGGCGCCGGTGGCGCGGAACAGATGTCGGATTCAGGCAATCCGCTGGTCGAGGCGCTTGGTCACGGCACCGCCGCCAAGTTGGTCAACTACATCGGGTTGGCCGGGCTTATCGCGAGCTTCTTCTCGATTGTCTACGCGTATTCACGTCAGCTGTTCGCGCTGTCTCGCGCGGGCTATCTGCCGACGGTTCTCTCGGTGACCAACTCCCGCAAGGCGCCGACCCTGGCGCTGGTGGTCCCGGGCATCATCGGATTCGCGTTGTCGTTGACAGGGCACGGTGACTTGCTGCTGAACATGGCGGTCTTCGGAGCTGCGCTGAGTTACGTGTTGATGATGGTCAGCCACATTGTGCTGCGGGTACATGAGCCGAATATGCAGCGCCCGTACCGGACCCCGGGCGGCATCGCCACGACCGGCTTCGCTTTGGTGGTCGCGGTGCTGGCGGTCATCGCGACATTCCTGGTCAACCCGGTGGCGGCAAGCCTCTGTCTGGCCGTGTTCGCGGCGTTCATGCTGTACTTCGCCCTCTACAGCCGCCATCGCCTGGTGGCGAACTCGCCGGACGAAGAGTTCGCGATGCTGGCGGAGGCGGAAAGCGAGCTTACGTGAAGTACCGGCAACAGATTGCGGGGGTGAGCCACAGCTTCGACGGACTCGTGGATGTGATGGCCAAGGCGACGCCGCTGCGGTCGGGTGACCAGCTCGCCGGCTGCGCAGCAGACTCCGATGCCGAACGGGCAGCTGCGGCATGGGTTCTCGCAGATCTTCCGCTAGACATCTTTCTCAACGAAGCGATGGTGCCCTATGAAACCGATGAAGTCACCAGACTGATCATCGACAGCCACGATCGCCGGGCCTACGCTGCCATCGCGCATCTTACGGTCGGCGGCTTTCGGGACTGGTTACTGGAAAACGCTTCCCGTGATGACGGCGCTCAGCGGATCGCCGCCGTCTCCGCCGGAATCACTCCAGAGATGGCGGCGGCGGTGAGCAAGATCATGCGCAATCAAGATTTGGTCGCTGTGGGAGCAGCCATGCACGTGAGCGCGGCTTTCCGCACCACCATTGGCCGCAAGGGCACGCTGGCCACCCGGCTGCAGCCGAATCACCCCACCGACGATCCCCGTGGTGTCGCCGCTGCCGTGCTGGACGGGCTACTTCTGGGATGCGGCGACGCCGTCATCGGCATCAACCCGGCGACCGATTCACCGCATGCCACATCGGATCTGCTTCACCTACTCGACTCCATCAGAGCGCGCTACGACATCCCCACCCAGTCATGCGTTCTCTCGCACATCACCACGACGATCGGACTGATCGAACGGGGCGCGCCGGTGGACTTGACGTTCCAATCGATCGCAGGCACCGAGGGCGCGAATTCCGCTTTCGGAGTGAACATTGCGCTGCTGCGCGAGGGCCGAGATGCGACCCGGGCCCTGCGACGAGGGACCGTTGGGGACAACGTCATGTACCTCGAAACCGGACAAGGATCGGCGTTGAGCTCGCACGCCCATATGGGCGCTGGCGGCAAACCCGTTGACCAGCAGACATTAGAGGCCCGCGCCTACGCGGTGGCGCGCGATCTAGAGCCCTTCTTGGTCAACACCGTCGTCGGATTCATTGGGCCGGAATACCTCTACGACGGTAAGCAGATCGTCCGTGCCGGACTGGAGGATCACTTCTGCGGCAAGCTACTTGGCCTGCCGATGGGTGTCGATGTCTGCTACACCAATCACGCCGAGGCCGACCAGAACGACATGGACACACTGCTGATCCTGCTTGCCGCAGCGGGAGTCGCGTTTGTCATCACCGTTCCCGGCGCCGACGACGTCATGCTCGGCTATCAGAGTCTGTCGTTTCACGATGTCTTGCAGGCGCGCCGGACGCTGGGACTGCGGCCTGCGCCCGAGTTCGAGCAGTGGTTGCACGCTATCGGAATGATCGACGAAGGTGGCCGGCTCACACCATTCGACGCGGCGAGTTCGCCACTGCGTGCACTGACCACACCGGACACTCGATGAACACCGGTGATGTGGCCCGGCAACAGTTTTGGAAAGAACTCCGGGTAAATACCCAAGCCCGGATCGGTCTGGAACGGGCGGGCAATGCACTGCATACCCGGGATGTGCTGGACTTGGCGGCTGCCCACGCGGCCGCCCGCGATGCGGTCCATGTGCCGCTGGATACCGAGCGCCTTACTGCCGAAGTCGGCGGTATTGGGCTGGGCATGCCCACCGTGGTCACCAGCCAAGTGAGTTCGCGCGCCGAGTATTTGCGTAGACCTGACCTCGGACGGTTGCCCGCCGATTTGTCTGCGGTGCCACGCGGCGCGGCGGATATCGGTTTTGTCCTCGCCGATGGACTGTCACCGACGGCACTCATGCGCCATGGCGTCCCGCTGGTTCGCGAACTCGTCCTGCGGTTCGGCGGCTTATACACGCTGGCCACGCCCGTGATCGCCACGCAGGCCCGGGTAGCGCTGGGCGATCACATCGCGGCGCAGGGGCGGTACCGCACACTGATCGTCATCATCGGTGAGCGGCCCGGGCTCAGCGTCGTCGACAGTCTCGGTATCTATGTCACGCATCGACCGCGGCCGGGTCGTACTGACGCCGATCGCAACTGCATTTCCAACATCCACCCACCCGACGGGCTCAGTTACCGGGAGGCCGCGCACATCGCAACGAGTTTGGTCCGCGGTGCGCGCCTGCTGGGCCGTTCCGGCGTGTCACTCAAGGACACCTCACGCGCCGGCGCGATCGACGATGGCGGCCACAGCGAGCTGTGCTGACCTACCCGGTGTCGCCCATGACGAGGCCCTCGCGCCGCGGATCCGCGCCGCCGATCCACCCCGGCCCTCGCCGCACCAGGGCCGACAGGCCACTGGACTGGTCGGCCACGTCCACGGTGTGACCGCGGCTACGCAGCCCTTGGACCAATGGATCGTTGGCGCCGTTGTCGCGGGCATCGATGTTGGGGTGCTCGCCACCGACATTGGTCTTCCGAGAGTTGTTGGCACCGAAGTCCACCATGGACACCGCCTGCTGCGGATCCAGGCCCCAGTCCAAGATGCCCACAAGGGTTTTCACCACAAATTGGATGATCACCGAGCCCCCCGGCGACCCGACTGCGAGTAGCAGTGCACCGCGCTGACCGGACTCCGTGCGTTCGAAGACCATGGTGGGTGACATGGAGCTACGCGGCCGCTTGCCCGGCTGTACCCGGTTTGCAATCGGAAGCCCGTCTTTGCCCAGCGGCTCGGCAGAGAAGTCAGTGAGCTGGTTGTTGAGGATGAAGCCGTCGACCATGTGGAAGGAGCCGAACGCGGATTCGACTGTGGTGGTGAGCGATGCGGCATTGCCCCGAGCATCGACGACGGTCACCTGGCTGGTGCCATGTTCGGGAGTGGACACGGCCGCCGACGCCGGAACATTGAACTCGCCGGGTCGGGCGCTGCCCATCGTCTTCTCGCCGGAGATCAGTTGGGCACGCCCGGTCAGGTAGGTCGGATTGAGCAGGGTGTCCGGGGAATTACCCGGGAGTGCGACGAAATCGGTGTCGGCGACGTACTTGTCGCGATCTGCGTAGGCCAGGCGTTCGGCCTCCGTGATGTAGTGCACTCCGTCGACCGTGGGCCTGCCTCCGTCGAGGTCGACTTCCGTAGGTCGATAGGACGCCATCGGAAAGTTCTGCAGCATGCCCAGAGTGGCGGCGACGGCGATACCACCCGAGGACGGTGCCGGCATGCCGCAGATTTCGTGATCGCGATATGTGGTGCAGAGAGGTTCGCGATTCTTCGCCGTGTACCCGGACAGATCTGCCGTCGTCATGAGGCTCGGGGTACGTCCGGACGAGGTATCTGCTGCCGCGGCGACGATGTCCTCGGCTATCGCACCTCGGTAGAAGGCATCCGGCCCGTCGGTGGCGATGGCACCCAGGGTTTTCGCATAGGCGGGGTTGGTGAGCTTTGTCCCTGAGGCTTTCGCTGATCCGTCGGGATTGAGAAAGTAGGTACCCGCTTCCTGATCGACGGCGAGGCTGGTCGCCGAGTCGCTGATCGCGGCGGCGAGCCGGGGACTGATCTCGAAACCTTCATCGGCCAATTGGACTGCCGGAGTGAACAAGTCGCGCCACGGAACGGTGCCGTGTGCGGAATGGGCGTCATGGAGCATGCGGAGGATTCCGGGCACCCCGATCGAGCGGCCCGATGACCGCGCATCCGGCCTGGGGCCGCCTCTGTTGGCATCGTCGATCCAGCGCAGGTAGTTCTCCGTGGCCGCCGCGGGCGCGACCTCTCGGCCGTCGTATGCCTGCACGGCGCCCGTCCGTGCGTCGTAGTAGACGAGGAACCCGCCGCCGCCGATTCCGGAGGATTGCGGTTCGACAAGTCCGAGCACGGCTTGCGCGGCAATCAAGGCGTCCGCTGCCGACCCGCCGTCTCGCAGCACCCGGCACGCTGCCTGGGTCGCCAGCGGGTTGGCCGTCGCGACCGCATAGCTCGCGGTGCGGACCGCCGACATGCCTTTGCGGTAACCCGTGGCTACCTCAGGACTGGTGGATATATCGCGTTGGGTGGTGGTACCCGCCACAGCGGTTTTGGCAACCGGAATGCCATTGGTGACGATGCTGCAGGGTTCGGAGCCAGCACCCGGGCGTACCGCGTGATCAGTCGAGCAACCTGCGGCGGCGAGGAGGACGATGGAGGGGAAGGCCAGCAGTCTCGACAGAGTCCTCACAGTTCCATCACGTTAGCGGTTAGGGGGAGATGTCCACCGGGTGGTACGAGAAGCCGATTTCGACCGGCGTGTTGGCCAGCTCCGGACTCCGGGCCGAAAGCACGGCGTCGCCGTTCGGATCGAGCTGGACGGTCAACGGGACATCGGTGCCCCTGGCGGTGGTCACCCTCGGCGATGCGAACATTCCGACCAACAGGGCCGGCTGATCCGGACCGGCGCCATCGGATTCGATCAGCAGCGTGGTGTCGTGGCGCACCCAGTGCGTGCCCGTGGGTAGTCCGAGGCGCAGGTTGTAGTCGAACGAGTCGGACGGGTTCTTCTTCACGATGGTGAAGTACTCGCCACCGTCGACAAGAGGCGTCACAGTGAAGTCGGTGTCGGCGGAGCGGTAGGTGGCCTCGCCGTCGGGGCCCCACTCGGCGGGCAGCAGGGGAGCGTCATCGGGCAAATGGATGGTCAGCAGCTCGCCAGGTTTTCCGGTCCTTACCTTGACGCCCTCCTGCGCGAAGACGGGAAGTATCGCTGTCCGGGAAACGGTTTCAGAATTCGGCGTAGGTATTGGGGTATCGGGATCAGCTGCGGCAATCGCGGGCGACAGGGCGATTCCGGTCGTGGCGACCATGGCAATGGCCAGTGAGCCAACGCTGTTTCTCATCCATCGTCCTATCTGTCAGCACGCCAGTGTGACGTGAGCGACCTTGGTAGACACGGGAACCGATGTCGGCCTGTTGCGCATATCGCGAGCACTGGCCACATTGGAGACCGGCGACTGCTGATTGACGGACTGGACGACGCAGTTGTCGGGATGCGCCGAGCCGATTCTCGTCACGGTCACGCGATAGCCGCTGGCCTGCAGGCTGTTGATGACGGCATCGGCATCGTTTGACGGACGGGCCAGGGCATGTACCGCGGTGATGAGGGACAGGCCTGCCGCCGCGGCGACGAACACGGGTATCAACCCCGCGGGCAATCTACGCACGGTTGTCGCTCCTTCGCCTCTAAGTTGAGGTACCCCTGAGGGTAGCGGATTGTCGAACAGCGACGGGCGCCTATCGATGAGTTCGAGCGTCGGAGCCCCCGACTAGCCTGGATATGTGCCCGATCCCTCGACCTATCGACCGGCTCCCGGCTCGATACCCGTCGAGCCGGGGGTCTATCGATTCCGCGATCCGCACGGACGGGTCATCTATGTGGGCAAGGCCAAGAGCCTTCGTAGTCGGCTCACCTCGTACTTCGCGGATGTCGCGAGCCTGCATCCGCGCACCCGGCAGATGGTCACCACCGCGGGCTCGGTGGAATGGACCGTGGTGGGCACCGAGGTCGAGGCCTTGCAGCTCGAATACAACTGGATCAAGGAGTTCGATCCGCGCTTCAATGTCCGCTACCGCGATGACAAGTCGTATCCGGTGCTTGCCGTCACCCTCAACGAGGAGTATCCGCGGCTGTTCGTCTACCGCGGGCCCCGCCGCAAGGGTGTGCGTTACTTCGGCCCGTACTCGCATGCATGGGCCATCAGAGAAACACTCGATCTGCTCACCCGGGTGTTCCCTGCGCGCACCTGCTCCAATGGAGTGTTCAAGCGGCACAAACAGATTGACCGGCCCTGCCTGCTCGGATACATCGAAAAGTGTTCGGCGCCCTGTGTTGGGCGAGTGAGCGCCGAAGAGCACCGCGCGATCGTCCTTGATTTCTGCGACTTCCTGTCGGGTAAGACGGATCGTCTAGCTCGCGACATGGAACGCGAAATGAACCATGCTTCTCAGGAACTCAATTTTGAGCGGGCGGCACGGCTGCGCGACAACATCTCAGCACTGCAGCGCGCGCTGGAACGACAGACCGTGGTGTTCGGCGACGGCACCGACGCCGATGTGGTGGCGTTCGCCGATGATGAGCTGGAAGCCGCCGTGCAGGTCTTCCATGTGCGCGGCGGGCGGGTTCGCGGCCAACGCGGATGGATCGTGGAAAAAACCGGGGATCCCGGCGATTCCGATCTGGAAGGACTCGTCGAACAGTTCCTCACTCAGTTCTACGGCGATCAGGCCGACCTCGCCCATGCCGCGGATACGGATGCGGATGTGGCGCCGGTACCACGCGAGGTTCTCGTGCCGGTTCTGCCGCGCGATGCCGAGGGGATGACCTCCTGGCTGACCGGTCTACGTGGTTCTCGGGTCTCGTTGCGGGTACCGCAGCGCGGCGATAAGAAGGCTCTCGCCGAGACGGTGGAGCGCAACGCGAAAGAGGCCCTTTCGCAGCACAAGCTGAAGCGCGCAGGCGATCTCACCACGAGATCGGCGGCGTTGCAGGAGCTTCAGGATGCACTCGGTCTGGAGCATGCGCCGCTGCGTATCGAGTGCATCGATATCAGCCATGTCCAGGGCACCGATGTGGTGGCTTCGCTGGTGGTTTTCGAAGACGGCCTGTCCCGCCGGTCGGATTATCGCCATTACAGCATCAGGGAGGCCGCCGGCGACGGGCGCTCCGATGACGTCGCCTCCATCGCGGAGGTCACCCGGCGACGATTCGCGCGGCATGTGCAAGACGCGCAGAGCCACAAGGATGCGGCTAGTGGGTTGGATGTCGCCGGCGTGGCGGCTCCGGGGTTGGATGTCGCCGGCGTGGCGGCTCCGGAAGGCAGATCGCGGAAATTCGCCTATCCGCCAAACCTTTTCGTCGTCGATGGTGGTGCGCCCCAGGTCAACGCGGCCGCCGCCGAACTGCGCGAGCTGGGTGTCACCGATGTCGCGGTGATCGGTTTGGCCAAGCGGCTCGAAGAGGTATGGGTGCCGGGTGAGGCAGATCCGGTGATCCTGCCGCGAACAAGTCAGGCGCTTTATCTACTGCAGCGCGTACGCGACGAGGCGCATCGATTCGCCATCACGTTCCATCGCAGCAAGCGGTCCCGGCGGATGACTGCCTCGGTGCTTGACGGCATACCAGGGCTCGGTGAGGCCCGCCGGGCCGCACTCGTCGCGCATTTCGGTTCGGTGGCGCAGCTCAAGAAGGCCAGCGTCGAGGAGATCACCGCGGTTCCGGGCATCGGTGCGGCCACCGCGCTCGCGGTACGTGAGGCACTCGTCGCTCCTGACACTTCGGGTGCGACTTCCGGGGCAACCGACGCGCCGATGCCCGCCATGGTCGAAAATGGAGTCGATGACACTCCATCCGTCTAACGAGACCGCGAACGCCGATATCGACGTCGTCCTGGTCACGGGCCTATCGGGCGCGGGGCGCGGCACCACTGCCAAGGTGCTCGAGGACCTGGGGTGGTACGTCGCGGACAACCTGCCGCCCGAACTGATCACGCGCATGGTCGACCTGGGTCTTGCCGCCGGTTCACGCATCACGCAGCTCGCCGTGGTGATGGATGTTCGGTCTCGGGGCTTTACCGGTGATCTGGAGTCGGTGCGCGCCGACCTGGCCACCCGGGGCATCAGCCCACGAGTGCTGTTCCTTGAGGCATCCGACGAAAGCCTGGTGCGCCGCTACGAACAGAACCGGCGCAGCCATCCGCTGCAGGGCGGTCAGACGCTCGCCGAGGGCATCGCCGCCGAACGCGCACTGCTCTCGCCCATTCGGGCCTCCGCGGACCTGGTCATCGACACATCCTCACTGCCCGTGCCTGGCCTGCGTGCTGCCATCGAACGCGCCTTCAGCACCGAGACAGTGGCACACCTGAGCGTTACCGTGGAATCTTTCGGATTCAAATATGGACTGCCGATGGATGCCGATATGGTCGTCGACGTCCGATTTCTACCGAATCCGCACTGGGTCGATGAGCTGCGGCCGCACACCGGCCAGCACCCCTCGGTCAGCCAGTACGTGTTGAGCCAACCCGGTGCGGACGAGTTCTTGGACACCTACCATCGGCTGCTGAACCTCGTCATCGACGGTTACCGGCGAGAGGGAAAGCGCTACATGACAATCGCGGTTGGCTGTACAGGCGGTAAGCATCGCAGTGTTGCGATAGCCGAGGCGCTGGCCGCAGCTATGGCACCAAATGAAGGTATGTCGGTGCGTGTGTTGCACCGCGACTTGGGGCGCGAATGAATCCGGGCACCGAGCGGCCTTCCGCAAGCGGACGGGGGAACCTCCCAGATGCGGCGGAGGACTCCCAGTTCCCGCGACGCGAACCGCGCATCGTTGCTCTCGGTGGCGGGCACGGTCTGTACGCGACGCTCTCGGCGGCGCGACGGCTCACCCACGACATCACCGCCGTGGTCACGGTCTCCGATGACGGCGGGTCGTCCGGCCGAATCCGCTCCGAGCTCGGGATCGTGCCCCCCGGTGATCTACGCATGGCATTGGCAGCGCTCGCCTCCGACAGCCCGCGCGGGCGAATGTGGGCCACGGCCATTCAGCATCGGCTGGGAGGCACCGGCGGATTGGCGGGGCACCCGATCGGCAACTTGATCCTGGCCGGACTTACCGACATGCTCGCCGATCCGGTCACCGCGCTCGACGAGATGGGACGCATGCTCGGTATCACCGGACGGGTACTGCCGATGTGTCCGATTCCGTTGCAGATCGAGGCCGACGTATCCGGCCTGGAATCTGACCCGCGCATGAGCCGGGTGATCCGCGGACAGGTGGCGCTGGCGACCACACCGGGCAAGGTGCGCCGGGTGCGTATGCACCCGGGTAACCCGCCCGCCACCCGGCAGGCAGTGGAGGCCATTATGGCCGCCGACCTGGTAGTTTTGGGGCCAGGGTCGTGGTTCACGAGCGTTATCCCGCATGTGCTGGTGCCCGATCTTTTCGCGGCCCTGCAGCAGACTCGAGCTCGTAAGGCCCTGATCTTGAACCTTGCGCCGGAACCGGGGGAGACGGCGGGCTTTTCCGCGGAGCGCCATTTGCACGTACTCTCGCAGCACGCTCCCGAGTTCGGTGTGCATGACATCGTCGTCGAATCTGCGTCTGCAGATGACACCGAACGCGACCACTTGACCAGGGCGGCCGCCTTGTTCAATGCGCAGGTTCAATTCGCTGATGTCTCGCGCCCTGGTACACATTTACATGATCCCGCGAAATTGTCGGCGGTCTTGGATCGAGTACGGACGGGTAATACGGCCGCGGCCGTAGGAACAGATGCCGAATCCACGGTGCGCCTGGCAGCGGGGGGCGGGAGCACAGAGCATGGAATCCAGAGAGGGGACGCCCCGTGGCGATGACCGCCGAGGTCAAGGACGAACTGAGCCGCCTGGTGGTGACTCAGGTCAGTAGCCGCCGCGCAGAGGTCGCGTCGCTGCTGCGGTTCGCTGGCGGACTGCATATCGTCAGCGGGCGGGTCGTCGTCGAGGCGGAGGTCGACCAGGGCAGCATTGCGCGGCGATTGCGTAAGGACATCTTCGATCTATACGGCTATAGCGCCGTGGTCCACGTGCTGTCCGCGGGCGGTATCCGCAAGACAACTCGCTACGTGGTCCGCGTCGCCAAAGACGGCGAGGCGCTGGCGAGACAGACCGGTCTGCTCGATCTGCGGGGCCGCCCGGTGCGTGGGCTGCCCGCACAGGTGGTCGGCGGCAGCGTGGCCGATGCCGAGGCTGCGTGGCGTGGCGCCTTCCTGGCACACGGCTCGCTGACGGAGCCCGGAAGGTCCTCGGCGCTGGAGGTCAGCTGCCCGGGTCCCGAGGCGGCGCTGGCGCTGGTGGGCGCGGCTCGACGACTTGGTGTGAGTGCCAAAGCCCGTGAGGTGCGGGGAAGCGATCGCGTGGTGGTGCGTGATGGCGAAGCCATCGGTGCCCTGCTGACCCGGATGGGCGCCCAGGACACCCGGCTGACCTGGGAAGAACGCCGGATGCGCCGTGAGGTGCGGGCAACGGCGAACCGGCTCGCCAATTTCGATGACGCGAACCTGCGCAGGTCCGCGCGTGCCGCGGTCGCGGCCGCTGCCCGGGTGGAGCGGGCGCTGGAAATCCTCGGTGACACGGTGCCGGACCATCTCGCGGCGGCCGGAAAGTTGCGTGTCGAGCACCGTCAGGCATCGCTTGAGGAGCTGGGCCGTCTTGCCGATCCGGTGATGACGAAAGACGCTGTCGCAGGCCGTATCCGGCGACTATTGTCGATGGCCGACCGTAAGGCTAAGACGGATGGTATCCCCGATACCGAGTCCGCGGTGACCCCAGAGCTCCTCGAAGAGGCCTAGCAGGTCGCCTCCGCGGGGCGAAAACCGATGGCGAATTGTCGGAGTGCTTTCGTACCCTAGGTCGGTGGACTCTGCCAAGCAGTTGAAAACCGAAGGGGTCCTTGGGAAAACCCCCGAGGACTCTTCGGACGAGGAGTCACACCATCAGATGACCAGACTTCCCCGTGCGCTGCGGCCGCTGCGCCATCGTGACTACCGGCTGCTGACGCTCGGCCTGGCGGTGACCCTGCTGGGCAACGGGATGTGGACCGTGGCGCTGGTGTGGCAGGTCATCCGGATGGGCATGGGCCCGGGGCAAGTGGCCGTCGCGGGCACCATGTTCAGCATCGGACTGCTGGTCAGTGTGTTACCTGCCGGCGTGGCCGCAGACCGGCTGCCCAAGCTGTGGGTGATGCGCTGTTCGCTGATCGTCCAGGCCACGATCATGTTCGTCACGGCGCTGCTGGCCCTCACGGGCAGCCTGCAGATCTGGCATCTCGGCGTGACATCGCTGCTGTTCGGGATTTCCGAAGGCCTTTACATCCCCTCGTATACCGCGCTGTTGCCGAGCCTCTTGCCGCATGATGAACTGTTGGCCGCCAACGGAATCGAAGGGGTGCTGCGACCCACCGTGCAATTGGCGTTGGGACCCGCGATCGGCGCCACCATCGTCAATGCCTGGGCGCCGGGTGGGGTGTTCTTGACCGAGGGGGTCCTCATCGCGATCGCCGTCGGCTGCCTGGCGCTCATTCGGCATCGGCACGAGCCGGTGCCGGCGGACTCGGGCGAGCACCCGCTGCGACGCGCGGCCACCGATCTCCTCGATGGTTTCAAATACATGGTGCACACCAGCTGGTTCTTCGCGACGCTCCTCTTCGCGATCGGCTACGTGCTGGTAGTGGTCGGCCCTATCGAAATCCTGTTGCCCTTCGTCATTCGTGATCACGGTGGCGACCCGGGTTCGCATGCCACGGTGCTGGCGCTGTTCGGTATCGCGGGCGCGGCGGGGTCGTTCGTGGTGTCATCGCTGCCCCTGGCACGGCGGTACTTGACCGTGATGATCCTGATGTGGGGTGCCGGGTCGCTGCCGCTGGTGCTCATCGGTTTCACCGGGCATCTATGGACCATCATCGTGGCGATGATCATTGTCGGCGGCACCATGCAGGCAGCCAATGTCATCTGGGGCACCCTGATGCAGCGCCGGGTGCCCGAGGAGATGCTGGGCCGTGCCGCCAGCATGGACTTCTTCGTCTCGTTGGTGGGCCTGCCGGCTTCCTTCGCGATGGTCGTGCCGGTGGCTCACGTGATCGGCAATACCGCAGTGTTCGTCATCGCCGGGATAGCGCCGCTGGTTCTGGCGGTCACCGCCCATGTGTTGGCGCGGCTGGGCCGGGACGAAGTGGCTCACCCCCTGGGCTAATGTGAGTCCCAATAACGGGTACACCACATATCAAACAGACATAAGAGGGAGCGCTACGTGACTGTCCGGGTAGGCGTAAACGGGTTTGGCCGGATCGGCCGGAACTTCTTTCGGGCACTGGACGCGCAGAAGGCTCAAGGGATCAACACCGACATCGAGATCGTCGCGGTCAACGACCTGACCGATAACGCCACCCTGGCCCACCTGCTGAAATTCGACTCCATCCTGGGCCGGCTTCCTTATGACGTCAGCCTCGAAGGCGATGACACGATCGTTGTCGGCGACCACAAGATCAAGGCTCTCGAGGTCCGCGAAGGTCCGGCGGCACTGCCGTGGGGTGACCTGGGTGTCGACGTCGTCGTCGAATCGACCGGCATCTTCACCAAGCGTGAGAAGGCACAGGGTCACCTGGACGCCGGCGCCAAGAAGGTCATCATCTCCGCGCCCGCCAGCGACGAGGACATCACCATCGTGCTGGGCGTCAACGACGACAAGTACGACGGCAGCCAGAACATCATCTCCAATGCCTCGTGCACCACGAACTGCCTCGGACCGCTGGCCAAGGTGCTCAATGACGAATTCGGCATCGTCAAGGGCCTGATGACCACAATCCACGCCTACACCCAGGACCAGAACCTGCAGGACGGCCCGCACAGCGATCTGCGTCGCGCCCGCGCCGCCGCGCTGAACATCGTGCCGACCTCGACCGGCGCCGCCAAGGCCATCGGTCTGGTGTTGCCTGAGCTCAAGGGCAAGCTCGACGGTTACGCCCTGCGCGTGCCGATCCCCACGGGTTCGGCGACCGACCTCACCGTGGAGCTTGCGAAGGCCGCCAGCGCCGCCGACATCAACGCCGCCATGAAGGCCGCCGCGGAGGGCAAGCTCAAGGGCATCCTGAAGTACTACGACGCGCCGATCGTGTCCTCGGACATCGTCACCGACCCGCACAGCTCGATTTTCGACGCAGGGCTGACCAAGGTGATCGACAACCAGGCCAAGGTGGTCTCCTGGTACGACAACGAGTGGGGTTACTCGAACCGCCTGGTCGACCTGGTCGGCCTGGTCGGCAAGTCGCTGTAGAAGCATGGCTGTGTCTTCGCTAAGGTCCCTCAACGACCTGCTGGCAGAGGGAGTTTCGGGCAAGGGCGTGCTGGTCCGGTCGGACCTGAACGTCCCGCTCGAGTACCTGGACGGCAACATCGCCCACATTTCTGACCCCGGCCGGATCGTGGCCTCGGTGCCGACTATCCGCGCGCTCGCGGGTGCCGGGGCCAAGGTCATCGTCGCCGCCCATCTGGGCCGCCCGGACGGTAAGCCGGACCCCGCGCTGTCGCTGGCTCCCGTGGGTGCTGCGCTCAGCGAACTGCTGGGTCAGCACGTGCAGGTTGCCGGCGACGTCGTCGGCACCGACGCGCTAGCGCGTGCCGAAGGCCTCACCGACGGTGACGTGCTGCTGTTGGAGAACATCCGGTTCGATCCCCGTGAGACCAGTAAAGATGATGCACAACGGCTGGCACTTGCCCAGGAGTTGGCCGAATTGGTAGGCGGCCCAACGGGTACCGATGGCGCGTTCGTCTCCGATGGATTCGGTGTGGTGCACCGCAAGCAGGCCTCCGTTTACGACGTGGCGACCCTGCTGCCGCATTACGCCGGTGGACTGGTGGCTGCCGAGGTGGAAGTTCTGCGGGTGCTCACCGCTAGCACCGAGCGTCCGTACGCGGTGGTGCTCGGTGGGTCCAAGGTCTCGGACAAGTTGGCGGTCATCGAATCGCTGGCCACGAAGGCCGACAGCCTGGTGATCGGCGGTGGGATGTGCTTCACCTTCCTGGCCGCACAGGGGCTGCCGGTCGGCAAGTCGCTGGTGCAGCCGGAGATGGTGGAGACGTGCAAGCGGCTTCTGGATACCTATGCCGATGTGATTCACCTGCCGATGGACATCGTGGCGGCGGACGGGTTTGCCGCCGACTCGCCGTCGGAAATCGTTGCCGCGGATGCCATTCCGGAGGGCAAGATGGGCCTGGATATCGGGCCGGAGTCGGTGAAGCGATTCACGGCGGTGTTGTCGAATGCCAAGACCATCTTCTGGAACGGTCCCATGGGTGTCTTTGAGTTCCCGGCTTTCGCCGCAGGCACTCGGGGTGTCGCCGAGGCGATCATCGCGGCCACCGAGAAAGGCGCGTTCAGCGTGGTCGGCGGTGGCGATTCGGCGGCCGCGGTGCGTGCGCTGGACCTACCGGACGACGGCTTCTCCCATATCTCGACTGGTGGTGGCGCATCCCTGGAATACCTTGAGGGCAAGACGCTTCCCGGAATTGAGGTACTGGAGTCATGAGCCGCAAACCCCTGATCGCCGGCAACTGGAAGATGAACCGCAACCACTTCGAGGCCATTGCCCTGGTGCAAAAGATTGCGTTCTCGTTGCCGGACAAGTACTTCGACAAGGTGGACGTGACGGTCATCCCGCCGTTCACCGATATTCGGAGTGTGCAGACCCTGGTCGACGGGGACAAGCTGCGCCTTACCTACGGTGCCCAGGACTTGTCGGTGCATGACTCGGGTGCCTACACCGGTGAGATCAGCGGCGCATTCCTGGCCAAGCTGGGTGTCACGTACGTCGTGGTTGGGCACTCCGAGCGTCGTCAGTACCACGCCGAGGATGATGCGCTGGTTGCCGCCAAGGCCGCCGCGGCGCTCAAGCACGGCCTGACGCCGATCGTGTGCATCGGCGAGGCCCTCGACGTCCGCGAAGCGGGGGACCACGTCCAATACAACGTGAACTCCTTGCGTGGGTCGCTGGCCGGGCTCAGTGCGGAACAGGTCGACAAGGTTGTCATCGCCTATGAGCCGGTATGGGCCATCGGCACCGGCCGGGTGGCCAGCGCGGCGGATGCGCAGGAGGTGTGTGCCGCGATCCGTGCCGAGCTGGCCCAGATTGCGAACGCGGAGGTAGCAGCGTCGGTGCGCGTCTTGTACGGCGGTTCGGCCAACGCCAAGAACGTGGGCGAACTCATCGCACAGGACGATGTCGATGGTGCCCTGGTGGGTGGCGCTTCCCTGGACGGTGAGCAGTTCGCCCAGATGTCGGCGATCGCCGCGGGTGGACCCCTGCTGTAGCAGTCATCCCTGCGCAGGTGGCTGGAACGGAGCCGGTAGGCTTACCCCCATGGAATTGGCGCTGCAGATCATCCTGGTGATCACGAGCTTGTTGGTGGTCCTGCTGGTGCTGTTGCACCGGGCGAAGGGCGGCGGTCTGTCGACGCTGTTCGGTGGTGGCGTCCAGTCGAGCCTCTCCGGTTCAACCGTGGTGGAGAAGAACTTGGACCGGCTCACCTACTTCGTCACAGCCATTTGGGTGATCTCGATCATCGGTGTCGGGCTGGAGATCAAGCTCGGCGGATAACGTAATAGCGATTTATGGACAGCGGACTACTGCACAGGTAGTCCGCTGTTTTGTCTCTGCGGTCGATATCCTCGCAGGTAGTTAATGTTTCATCTATTTGCCGAGAAATTTCTTCAAAATTCATGGAACCGATTCATGTCCTCGGCCCATCCATCTCTATGTATGGCACAGAAGTCGACAAGTGCCATCAGCGGTCGGTGGACCGGGGACGCGGAGGGGACGTTCCCGTTTCACCGGCCGTACCCCAGGAAAGGAGCCCCTCGTCATGTCGGAGTGCCGTGGTGACCCCCGCCAATGGATTCGTGAGTATCAGGATCGCCTGGAGGTTCTTGGGCAGCGTGCCCAGTACGTGCAACAGACCGTCGGCTTGGTTCGGGGCCATGCGAAGGACGACGTGGGGATAGCGGTGACCGTTGGATCGGGAGGCCGCATCGAGGCCCTGGATCTGGAGGAATCGACGCTGTCGATGGATGCGAGGGATCTGTCGGCAATCATCACCAGGACTATCGCCGCGGCGCAGGTCAACGCGGCCAGCCAGATCCACAGCACATTGCATGACCTCACCGGCGACGGCCCGGCGATGGACTACGTCAAGGGCTACCTGGACGGGGGGCACCTTGGGGAGGGTGAACATCTGGGATCGTCGTCATGAGCAGTGACGCGAGCGGGACTTTCCACTTTGACCGAGACGTGGTGCTGCACGAGGCGGCGAATCTGGAGAGCGCCGGGGGGTCGGTGCGATTCCTGCTCGATCGTCACGGAGACGGGCTTGATGAGCAGGATCTGGGGGCGGTGTCGTCGGATTTCGTGATGTCGGTGCGGGGGAGTATCGACCAGCTGTCCGACGCGGTGCGGACCCTGGGTGATGTCATGGTGGAGACAGGGCAGCGTCTGCACGACCAGGCTCGGCAGATTGCCGAAGCGGAGGATCAGACCGTCGCCGCGATGACGAAGATTGGTGAAGGGTTCGGTGGACACCCTTGATGCCGAGCTGAAACCGCTCACTCGCCTCCACGAAGCCGGGTTGGGCTTCCTGGTCGAGCATGTGCAGTTCCTCGAAGAACCACTCGATGCGCTTCGGGGTGACCCGGTCGCAGCCTCCGCGGAGGCCACCTTCTGGCGGTATTGCATCGCCGATGTCACGAATGTGCAGCAGGAGCTGGCGGCTGTGCTCAGCGCGCTGGATGAAGGTCACCGTGGTGCGGCGGCAAAAGGGTTCGGCGAGTCGGCCGGTCTGATCGATGAGGCTCTACAAGAACTGCGCGTGGTCGCGGCAAACGTCAATCAGCGCATCAATGTGGTGACGGATCTGGTCACCCACACCCGAAGCATGCTCGGACAATGGGTAGAAGGGTACGTGGATGACGTCATCACCGAGTTCACGGCGGCCCGAGCCGCCTCACCCATCACCCAGGGTGGCAGCATGGCGACCACCATCGCCTCTGCCGTAGCAGATGCCTCCGCGCTCGGAAACAAGATGGGGCGCACACTGTCTCAGCTCTTGGATCGCCTCGACGAACACGCGGCCGCGATCCGCGATGGGGTGGCCGAGTTCACGATGAATGTGGAGCGCCTGCGGACGCCTGCGCCAGGACCCGCCGTCGCCCCGATTCAGGCCCCGGCCGCCCGACAGTCGCAACCGGCTTCGGCACCGGCCGAACATGGACTCTCTGTCGATCCGGATGCACTGTTCGCCGCGGGGCAAGGGAACGAGAGTTAGACCGCAGCGCGCAGCGTTTACGCGGACCTATCGAGGGGCACTTAGTGCGAGGACGGCTAGTCCAGCTTGCTCGCGGCGGCGTGGTCGAGCAGCCACACCGTGCGCTCGGTGCCGATGGCGCCGGCCGCGGGTACGTCAATCGGGTCGGCTCCGCCGATGGCTGCGGCTACCGCGTCGGCCTTGGCCTCGCCCGAAACAATCAGCCACACTTCACGCGAGCGCTGAATGGCGGGCAGTGTCAACGTGATCCGCTGCGGTGGCGGCTTGGGGGAGTCCGGTACCGCAACGACCAGCCGCTGCGTCTCCCTGACGGCAGGAGTGTGCGGGAACAGCGAGTTGATATGTCCCTCGCCGCCCATGCCCAGTAGGTGAACGTCGAAGGTGGGGCAGTCCTGGCCGGGCTCGGCATTGGCGGCCAGCAGCTGCTCGTAAGCGAGCGCGGCCGCATCCAGATCTGTGCCGTATTCACTGTCGCTGTTGGGCATGGCATGCATGTTGCGCATGGGAAAGTCGACATGTTCGAGCAGCGCTTCCCAGGCCTGCCAGGCATTGCGTTCCGGATCGGTTTTCGGTACGTACCGGTCGTCGCCCCAGAACACGTGGACGTTGGCCCAGTCGAGGTCACTGGCGACATCGCGCAGATGTTTGAGCAGGGCGATACCGGTGCCGCCGCCGGTGAGCACGATCATCGCCTTACCGCGTTCGGCGAGGGCACCGGCGATCGCGAGCGCCAGCCGATCACCCGACGCGGTCACCAAAGCATCGGTGTCCGCGTACTTTTCGATGATTGTTTCACTCATAGGTACTGCACCTTCGCGATCCCCTCAAGCGCCGTGCGATAGATCTCATCGGGATCGAGGCGGCGCAAGTCCTCGGCCAGGCAATCTCGTGTCTCCCTGCGCGGCAATGGAAGTGACGCCGACGGACGCCCGGTGCGGGCCAATGTCGCGATGGCCCCGGTCTGCGGCCGACTCAAGGTGACGATCTCGCTGTCGCGGTGCAGTTCCACCTTGAGCTCGCCGACCAGCCGGGTGACGGGGCCCTCGATACGTGAGGCGAGCCAGCCTGCGGTCACATCCAGCGCGGGCTCGGTGGCCAGCCCGGACACCACTGCCGAGTTGATGCCCTCGTACGGTGACTGATCTAGCGCCGAGGCCAGCAGTGCCCGCCAATAGGTGATCCGGCTCCACGATAGGTCGGTATCTCCCGGGGTGTACCCGGCGAGCCGGTTCTTGATCGCAGTCAGGGGGTCCGGTGCCGTTGTCGCATCGGTGATGCGGCGAATCGCCAAGCGTCCCAGTGGGTCTTTAGCGGGGACGGGCGGAGCCTGGTTAGGCCACCAGGCCACCACCGGGGTGTCGGGCAGCAGGAAGGGAATCACGACGCTGTGTTCGTGGGCGGCGAGCGGGCCGCGCAGCCGCAGGACGACAACCTCGCCAGCCCCGGCATCGCCACCGACCCGGATCTGGGCGTTCAGACCGGTCTTGGGGGCCAGTGGATTGCGTTCCAGCACGATGATGCGGCATGGATGCTCGTGGCTGGCACCGTTGGCGGCCTCGATGACCTCTTCGACGTCATCGCCGACATCGGTGATGACAACCAGGGTCAGCACACGGGCCATGGTGACGGCGCCGCCGGTTTCGCGCAGCTCCACCAGCTTCTTATTGACGTCGTTGGTGGTGGTGTCGGGCAGATCGACGATCACGGCCGCCTCCAATCGCGTCCCGTACGGGCCATCATGTCGAACGCCGACTGCGGGCCCCAGGTTCCGGACTCGTAGGTCTCGGGTTTGCCGCCGGAGGCCCAGAAGTCCAACGCCGGGTCCAGGATCTGCCAGGACAATTCGACTTCGGCGTTTACCGGGAACAGCGAGGGTTCTCCCAACAGCACATCGAGGATCAACCGCTCGTAGGCCTCCGGCGATTCCTCGGTGAACGCCTGCTCGTACGAGAAGTCCATATTGACGTCCCGTACTTCCATGGCGTTGCCGGGGACCTTCGACCCGAACCGCAGCGTGACGCCTTCGTCGGGCTGCACCCGAATCACCAGCGCGTTGGCGCCTAGTTCCTCGGTCATCGTGGAGTCGAAGGGCAGGTGCGGTGCTCGCTTGAACACCAAGGCGATTTCAGTAACCCTGCGGCCCAAGCGTTTTCCGGTCCGCAGGTAGAACGGCACTCCGGCCCATCGCCGGCTGTCGACCTCCAGGGTGATCGCGGCGAATGTCTCGGTGGTCGAGGTCTTGGAGAAGCCCTCCTCTTCCAGCAGCCCTGGTACCTGCTGGCTGCCCTGCCACCCCGGACCGTATTGGCCGCGTGCGGTGGTCTCGGCGAGCGGCTCGGCGAGCCGGGTGGCCGAGAGCACCTTGATCTTCTCGGCCTGCAGTTCGGCGGGGGAGAAGTTGATGGGCTCCTCCATGGCGGTGAATGCCAGCAGCTGCAGCAGGTGGTTCTGGATGACATCGCGGGCCGCCCCGATACCGTCGTAATACCCTGCGCGACCGCCTAATCCGATGTCCTCGGCCATCGTGATCTGGACATGGTCGACGAAGTGGGCATTCCAGATCGGGTCGAACAACTGGTTGGCGAAACGCAGCGCCAGGATGTTCTGCACCGTCTCCTTGCCGAGGTAGTGGTCGATGCGGAACACCGATTCCTCAGGGAATACCTTGTTCACCACGGCGTTGAGCTCGCGAGCACTCTGCAGGTCGTGGCCGAAGGGTTTCTCTATTACCACTCGGCGCCATGCGCCGTCCACCGGTTGTGCGAGGCTGGATTTGGACAGCTGCTCGCATACGTCCGGGAAGGCCTTCGGCGGAATCGACAGGTAGAAGGCGTGATTGCCGCCGGTGCCACGTTCCTCATCGAGCGTCTGCAGCGTCTTCTTAAGCTGCTCGAAGGCTGCGTCATCGTCGAAACTGCCCTGTACAAACCGGATCCCCTCGGCAAGGCGGTCCCATACATGCTGGCGGAACGGGGTGCGCGAGTGCTCCTTGACGGCGTCGAGCACGATCTGCCCAAAATCCTCGTTGGCCCAGTCCCGGCGGGCGAATCCGACCAGCGCGAAGGACGGAGGCAGCAGGCCGCGATTGGCCAGGTCATAGATGGCCGGCATCAACTTCTTGCGGGCCAGATCGCCGGTGACGCCGAAGATCACCAGCGAACACGGACCCGCGATGCGCGGCAGACGTTTATCGCGCTTGTCCCGTAACGGGTTCAGTTCACGTGGCCCTTTCGCCGATGCTGCTGTGGATGAGCCGCTTGCGCGAAGACCATCGCCCATGTTCAGCTCTTGTCAGAGGCCGCGTCGAGCTGGGCCTGGGTGGCATCGATGAGCTCGTTCCAGGCGACCTCAAACTTGTCGACGCCTTCGGTTTCGAGCACTTCGAACACGTCATCCAGATCGATCCCCGCGCGCGTCAGCTCATGGAAGACCGCGTGGGCGCCGTCGTAGGTCCCGTGAATGGTGTTGCCGGTGACCACACCGTGGTCGGCAACAGCCTCCAGTGTCTTTTCGGGCATGGTGTTGACGGTGTGCGGAGCTACCAGGTCCACCACGTACATCGTGTCGTCGTAGTCGGGGTTCTTGACTCCGGTCGAGGCCCATAGCGGACGCTGCACGCGTGCACCGGCCTTCTTGAGCTCGGCGAACCGGTGACCGTGATCGAAGACCTTCTCGTAGGCCTGGTAGGCGAGGCGGGCGTTGGCGACCCCGGCCCGGCCGCGCAGGGATAGCGCCTGACCATTGCCGATGTCCTCAAGGCGTTTGTCGATCTCGGTGTCCACCCGGGAGACGAAGAACGATGCCACCGAGTGGATCTTGGAAAGGTCTCGGCCGGCTTCCTTGGCGGCCTCCAGGCCGGTCAGGTAGGCGTCCATCACTTCCCTGTGTCGCTCCACCGAGAAGATCAGGGTGACATTCACCGAGATGCCTTCGGCGATCACCGCCGCGATCGCGGGCAGACCGGCTTTGGTCGCCGGGATCTTGATCAACAGGTTCGGCCGGTCAACGATCTTCCACAGCTCGATGGCCTGCAGGATGGTCTTGTCGGTGTCGTGGGCCAGGCGGGGGTCCACCTCGATGGAAACTCGACCATCCACGCCCTCGGAGGCTTCGTACTGCGGAGCCAACACATCGCAGGCGGCCCGCACGTCGTCGGTGGTGGCGGTGCGGACTGCGGAGTCCACATCGGCCCCCCGCTCGGCCAGCTCGGCGATCTGCGCGTCGTAGGCATGCCCCTTGGACAGGGCGGCCTGGAAGATCGCCGGGTTGGTGGTCACCCCGACGATGCTTCTGGTCGCGATCAGCTCGGCGAGGTTGCCCGAGTTGAGTCGGTCCCGGGAGAGATCGTCGAGCCAGACGGCGACTCCGGCTTCGCTCAGTTCGGCGAGATTAGCGTTCTGATCAGATGTGCCCATGGGATTCATCCCTTCCTGATTCGGGGTTATTGAGCTGCTGCGATGGACCTTTCGGCGGCCGCAGCCACTGCATCCGGGGTAAAGCCGAACTCGCGGAACAGGGTCTTGTCGTCGGCGGAAGCTCCGAAGTGCTCCAGCGAGACGATCTGACCGGCATCTCCGGTGAACTTGTACCAGCTCTGCGCTATTCCGGCCTCCACGACCACGCGGGCGCGCACAGATGGCGGCAGCACGCTGTCGCGGTACTCCCGAGGCTGCGACTCGAACCATTCCACACAGGGGAACGACACCACAGAGGCCGCAATTCCCTTGGCGGCCAGAATCTTCTTCGCCTCGACGGCAAGCTGCAGCTCCGAGCCGGTGCCGATGAGGATCACGTCGGGCGTGTCCGCCGGATTGCCACTGGCTGCTTCCAGCACGTAGGCACCCTTGGCGACACCCTCACGGCTGGTGCCCTCCAAGATCGGCACGCCTTGGCGGGTCAAAGCCAAACCGACTGGGCCGGTGCTGGATTGACGCTCCAGGACGGTGGCCCAGGCATAGGCGGTTTCGTTGGCATCACCGGGACGCACCACCGACAGGTTGGGGATGGCGCGCAGGGCGGCCAGGTGCTCCACCGGCTGGTGGGTGGGGCCGTCCTCGCCGAGGCCGATCGAGTCGTGTGTCCACACGTATATCGGGTCGATGTTCATCAACGCGGCCAGGCGCACCGCCGGTCGCATGTAGTCGGCGAACTGCAGGAACGTGCCACCGTACGCGCGGGTGGGCCCGTGTAGCACGATGCCGGACAGGATCGAGCCCATGGCGTGCTCGCGGATGCCGAAATGCAGTGTGCGCCCGTAGGGTTGGGCGTTCCAATCGGAGGTCGCGATGGACGTGGGGCCGAACGAGTCGGCGCCCTTGATGGTGGTGTTGTTGCTGCCCGCCAGGTCGGCCGAGCCGCCCCACAGCTCCGGCAGCTTGGCGCCGAGTGCCGACAGGGTATCGCCGGAGGCCGCGCGGGTGGCGACACCTTTGGAGCCGGGCTCCCAGGACGGAAGGTCGGTGTCCCAGCCCTCGGGCAGGGCCCCGGCCAGCAGTCGGTCCAGCAGCGCCTTGCGTTCGGGCTCGCGGGCGGCCCAGGCGTCAAAGTCCTTGTCCCACTCGGCATGTTCCTGCTTGCCGCGCTGCACCAGTGCGCGAGTGTGCTCGATGACCTCGGGGGCGACATCGAACGACTTGTCCGGGTCGAATCCCAGGATCTTCTTGGTGGCGGCCACCTCGTCGGCGCCCAGAGCCGAGCCGTGTACACCGCCGGTGTTCATCTTGGTGGGGGCCGGGAAGCCGATGATGGTGCGCAGGGCGATGAACGACGGACGGTCAGTGACCGCGCGCGCGTTGGCAAGGGCCTCTTCGATACCGGCGACGTTCTCGCCGCCGACCACGGTCTGCACGTGCCAGCCGTATGCCTCGTATCGGGCCGCGGTGTCCTCGCTGAGCGCGATTTTGGTGTCGTGCTCGATGGAGATCTCGTTGTCGTCCCAGATAACGATGAGGTTGCCGAGCTGCTGGGTACCTGCCAGCGAGGACGCCTCGGACGTAACTCCCTCTTCGATGTCGCCGTCAGAAGCGATGACGTAGATGAAGTGGTCGAACGGGCTGGTACCGGGAGCGGCGTCGGGGTCGAAGAGGCCACGCTCATAGCGGGACGCCATCGCCATCCCGACCGCCGAGGCCAGGCCCTGGCCGAGCGGGCCGGTGGTGATCTCCACGCCCTTGGTGTGGTGGTACTCGGGGTGGCCCGGGGTCAGCGAGCCCCAGGTGCGCAGCGCCTCGATATCGGAGAGCTCGAGGCCGAACCCGCCCAAGTACAGCTGCAAGTACAGGGTCAGGCTGCTGTGGCCGCAGGACAGCACGAATCGGTCGCGCCCGATCCAGGTGGTGTCACTGGGATCGTGGCGCAGCTGGCGCTGGAAAAGCGTGTACGCCAAGGGCGCCAGACTCATCGCGGTGCCGGGGTGGCCATTGCCGACCTTCTGCACGGCGTCGGCGGCCAGCACCCGCACGGTGTCCACCGCGCGCGAGTCCAGGTCAGTCCAGTCATCCGGGTGGTTGGCCCGGGTGAGGGTTGGGATATCGGTCGGGATCTCCGCCAGTTCATGCGAGGTCGCGGTCACGGCCCCATCGTAGTGCTGCCGATTTCGCACCGCTGCCTCACGGCCGGGTCACGTGTTCCAGGCAATGTGATAGTCCGATAGCGGACAACCTATGTTCACTTCCGCGGGGCCGACCTTGGTTGTCGACGCGCGACCCTGGCGGTCTACCATCGTCTGTAGTAGAGCGCTCAGTGCCGCGGGTCGGCTGGCTCACCGAATAGCTACCCAGGAGGATCAGCGCTGTGCGGATGCGAGAGACGCAAGGCTCGCGCGCTCGCGGCCCCTTCCTTTCGACCATCCTGGCCTATGTGGCGCTGACTAAGCCGCGGGTCATCGAGCTGCTGTTGGTCACCACGATCCCCGCGATGCTCCTGGCCGATCGCGGTCATGTGAATCCGCTGCTCATCCTGGACACGCTCGTCGGCGGGATCATGGCCGCGGCCAGCGCCAACACCCTGAACTGTGTCGCCGATGCCGATATCGACAAGGTGATGAAGCGCACGGCGCGCAGGCCGTTGGCCACCGCGTCGGTCACGACCCGCAATGCGCTGATCTTCGGAATCGTGCTCGGCATCGGGGCGTTCGCCTGGCTGTGGTGGACCGCCAACCTGCTTTCCGGTGTGCTCGCTGTGGCCACCATCGCCTTTTACGTGTTCGTCTACACGCTGGTGCTCAAGCGCCGCACCGCACAGAACGTGGTCTGGGGCGGCGCGGCCGGATGCATGCCGGTGATGATCGGCTGGTCAGCGGTCACCGACACGATTCAGTGGCCGGCCGTGGTGATGTTCGCGATCATCTTCTTCTGGACACCACCGCATACCTGGGCACTCGCGATGCGCTACAAGGAGGACTACCGGGCCGCGGGTGTCCCCATGCTGCCGGTGATCGCCACCGAGGAGAAGGTCACCAAGCTGATCCTCATCTACACCTGGCTGACGGTGCTGGCCACGCTGGCGCTCGCGCTGGCCGCGGGTGTCATCTATGCCGTGGTCGCGTTCTTGGCGGGGGTGTGGTTCCTGGCGATGGCACACCAGCTCTACTCGGGTGTGCGGAAGGGACAGCCGATCAAACCGCTGCGCTTGTTCTTGCAGTCGAACAACTATCTGGCGGTCGTCTTCTGCGCGCTGGCCGTCGACTCGGTGGTCGGCTGGCCGCTGCTGCTGGGTAACGGGCTGCTAGGGCACTAGCACGACCGATCCGGTGGTCTTGCGCGCCTCCAGATCGATATGTGCCTGCGCGGCCTGGTCCAGCGGGTAACTCGCGCCGACGGTGATTTTCAATGTCCCGCGTGCCACCAGGTCCAGGACATCGCCGGCTCGCCAGGCGAATTCTTCGGGGGTCCGGATGAAATGGCCCATGGTGGGGCGGGTGAGCACCGCCGATTTGGCGGTGAGGCGCTGCGGGTCGAAGGGCGGTACCTGACCGCTGGCCGCGCCATACAGGGCGACCAGGCCGCGCACCCGGACGGCGGCCAGGCTGGCCTCGAAGGTCGACTTGCCAACGCCGTCGTAGGCGACCGCGACACCCTCTCCGGAGGTCAATTCCAGGATCCGTGAGGCGAACTCCGCCGGATCCGCAGGATCGGGGTAGGGCAGCACGTCGGTGGCCCCGGCCTCGCGGGACAGCTTCTCTTTGGCCTCGCTCGACACGGTGGTGATGACCCTGACGCCGCGATGGGACGCCCACTGGGTCAGCAGCAAGCCCATGCCGCCGGCGCCGGCGTGCACCAGCACGGTGTCACCGGCCGCCACGGGGTAGACCGAGGTGAGGAGGTAGTGCGCGGTGATGCCTTGGAGCAGCGCGCTCGCGGCGACTTCCGCGGACAGGCTTTGGGGCACTTTTGCGGTGAAGCCTGCTGGCGCAGTAGTAGATTCGGCGTATCCCCAGTTCGCGACCGGGCTGGCCACGCGGTCTCCGGGGACGAGGTTCTCCACGCCCTCGCCGACCGCGCTCACCAGTCCACTGACCTCGGATCCTGGGATGTGGGGGAGCGGAGCGGCATAGCTGCCGTTGCGTAGATAGATGTCGCGGAAGTTGACTCCCACCGCGTCGACGTCGATGAGTACCTGGCCGGGGCCCGGTGTCGGGTCGGTCTTTTCGACAAGAGTGAGGACTTCGGGTCCGCCGGTCACGGGGACTTCGATGGCGCGCATGGGTACCAGTATCCAGGCCACGTACGCTCTACATATGACCGACGAAGCCCAGCCAGCCGAGAAGCAGCGGAAGGTGTCTGTCTCTCCCTCGGTGCACCGCGCACTGACCGCATTCGTGAAGGCGCACCACATGCCCACCAAGGCCGTGTTGCAGCCCGTCGGGCAGGCCGGTGTCCGGATCACCCTGGTCGGTGCCGACGGCATCCTGGGTGATCAGGTGGTCGCCGACCTCGCTACCGCACACGCCGCCGTGGCCGCTGTCGAAGGCATCGAGCCCGTCGAGGAATGGGACCGCGAATTGGTCAGCACCGCCAATCCGGCACCGGGTCACGCCAAGAAGATGGCCGGGTGGGTCGCCCGGACGTAAGGCTGGGACGGCCGGATATCTTCCATCCGCGCATCGTTCTGGCCGGTTGCCCACAGCTCGTCTCCGGTGATGGTGACGACGCCGAACTGGTTGCCGCGTTGCGTGTTCGCGATTTGCACGCCCGCTGGCTGTCTTGGGATGACCCCGAGGCGGCACAGGCCGATCTGGTGATCCTGCGCGCTACCTGGGACTACCCCGAACGCCTGGACGAATTCCTGCAATGGGCCGGGTCGGTGCGTAATGTGCTCAACCCGCTACCTGTGCTGCGGTGGAACACCGACAAGCGCTACCTGAATGATCTTGCCGCAGCCGGTATTCCAACGGTTCCGAGCACTTTCTTCGCGCCCGATGAGCCCATAATCCTGCCCGACGGCGAACTGGTGATCAAGCCCGCGGTCGCCGGTGGATCGCGCGGTGCGGGCCGCTTCACATGCCCGGAGTCCGCACGTAATCATGCTGAGGCGCTGCAAGATGAGGGCCGTACGGTTCTCATCCAGCCCTACGATCCGCGTGTCGATGTGCACGGCGAGACGGCGTTGGTCTTCCTCAACGGCGAACCATCCCATGCGTTTACCAAGGGGGCGTTGCTACCGCCGCCGGGTGCCGCCGCCGAGGTCGACGAGTCGGGCCTGTTCCACTCCGAGCGGCTGGCGCCGGTGAAGCCGTCGTCGGCGTTGTGGAAATTCGGTGCCGCGGCACTGGCGGCCGCGGCCACCAAGGCCGGGATCGGCATGACAGAGCTGCTCTACGCGCGAGTCGACGTCATCGGCGGGGTGCATGACGACGCCCCACGTCTGCTGGAGCTGGAGTTGGTCGAGCCCTCTCTGGGCTGGCGTCAGCTGGAGACCGAGGAGCGCGACTTGGCGCAACGAAAGTTCGTGATCGGTGTCGAGGACGCGTTAGAGCGTTTGGGCCTGGGTCCGCTGGGGCAGCACGGACGCCGCTAGCGCCGGGGAGGTCAGCGCCGCCCACAGCGCAGCGGTGGCCGCCGTGCATGCAGCCGCACCCGCGACGTGGACGGCGACGAGCACCGCGGGCACACCCGTGTAGAACTGCACGACGCCCACGAGGCCCTGGGTCAGGGTGAGTGCCGCCAGCACCGTGAACCGCGCCCAGATGTGTCTCGTCACACCGACGGCCGCCAGTCCGAATCCCAGCCCCAGGAGCAGTGCCAGGTAGGCGATGAGCAGTGTGCCGTGCAGATGCACCAATGTGGTGATCTCGACCTGCAACCGGGGCACCACACGGTTGACGCTTTTGTCGCCGGCATGTGGCCCTGCTCCGGTCACCAGCGTTCCGGCCACCAGGACCGCGGCCAATGTCACGCCGATCAGCGCGGTCAGTCGGCGTAGTGGCGCGGGAGGCGGCGGCACCATGGGGAAATCGGAAATGACGTCTGGCTCACCGATTTTCACGTAGAGCAGCGTTGCCAGCCACACCATGCCCATCGATACCAGCAGATGGATCGCCACCGTCCACCACAGCAGGCCGGTCAGCACGGTGATGCCACCGATGACCGCCTGCAGGACCGTGGAGGCCGGCATCAGCCAGGCGTACACCAGGACCTCGCGCCGGCGGCGAGCCCGTGTGACGGCGAGTACTGCCAACGCGGCGGTGATGACCACCAGAAAGCTGATCATCCGGTTGCCGAATTCGACGGCCTGGTGGATGTGCGGCACCTCGGCGACGGCGACGGGGGTGAAACTCCCCGGGAAGCACTGTGGCCAGGTGGGGCACCCCAGGCCGGATGCGGTGACGCGAACTACGGCGCCGGTCACGGCGATTCCGCCCTGGGTCAGCACTACCGCCGCGGCAATGAGGCGCTGCGTCCGCAGGCTCGGCATCGGCAGTAGATCGACTACCCGCAAAAACGCCCGATATAGCACGCAATGAGTCTATGCCACTGCCAACTACGCCTTGTAGTAATCACTGCGGATCTCATGTGCATGTTGGGTTCGGGCGGTGGGGCAATTGTTTGACGCGCGACCCCTTGACGTAAGCGACCCGGTGATGAATCCTACACGGTGTATTAAATTCCTACATGTCGTAGGATTACTGATGCCGAGGGAGCGGGCCTGTGAGTGTGATCCGGGAGTGGCTGTCACTACCGAAGGTTGAACCTGCTGAGGACTACGGCTTCTTTGGCCCCGAATCGGTGTCATGGCGCGTGTGGAGCTACCCGACGTCACTGTCCATCGGATTTCAGCGTGCCGTGGTGATCGAGGAACTCGATCCCGGATTGATTGCGGCCGTGGATAAGACGCATGAGATCTATGCGCGGCCACGGACCCGTTATGACCGGACCTTGCGGTACTTCGCGATGGTCGCCTTTGATGACAGCAGGTCGACAGCCAAGGCAGCGGATGTTCTGGTCAAAATTCATTCCAAGGCTATCGGCGTCGATCCGGTCACCGGTGAGAACTACGACGCGAACAATCCCGCATCGCAGTTGTGGATTCATCTCACGGCCTGGCATTCGATTCTGCTCGCCTACGAGAAGTACGGCCCAGGGCGGCTTTCTGACTGGGAAGAAACGCAGTTCTGGACCGAATGCGCCCGTGCCGCCGAATTGCAGACATGCGACCCGCGTGACATTCCCCGAACGCGTGAGGGGATAAGCGAATACTTCGAGATGATGCGGCCGCTACTCCTCGGCTCTGATATCGCCCGACAGGCGATGCGGCACTTGCTCAGCGCCGAGGTGATGCTGCCGCCGATGCCGCTGGTGTTGCGCCCGTTCACCAAGGTGATCACATGGTTCTTGCGCCGGGGCACCTTGGCGACCATGCCTCGGTGGATGCGGGAGATGGCCGGGCTAAGCGTTGCCCCCCTGCTCGATGCGGCGATCGTGCCACCGATTAGCGCTGCATTCACGGCCATCAGCATGAGCAAACGGCTGCAATTGATCCTGCTCCGGTTGATCTCACCTGGCACCGTGCCCATCGGCGCCCGCGTGCTGCTGTCGGTACCGCCCAAAAGCCCGATCACCATGACGCCCAGGGAGGCTCAGGAGCTTTACGGCTATGAGATTCCGAGCCAGGCGCACCGTGGACTCCGGGATAGGCAGAAGGCGCGCGTCTTGGGAGAGGGACAAGCTCCCAGCGACGAGGGAATCAGGGAGTCGGAGCCGATTCTCGGCACCGTTGGATGATTGAGAAGGAACACACCATGATCAAGGATCTGCTCGACCGTCGCCTCAGCATCCGCCAGCTCGTCTATCTGGCGATCGTCGTTGGCTTGCCGTACTTCGTGATCGGCGTGATCTGGGCGATGACCCACCGTGACCACCTTGGACAACTCACCGGATTGGACAAGCTGTTCTCTATGCTGGGAGAAATTGTCGCCTGGCCGGTGCTCATCATCGCCAACGTGTATCTGCAGTAGCCGGGCCATCCGTAGGAGGACACCGTCACTGCGCCGCCAGCCTCGACGAATCCGCGCGCCCGGGCCGAACATCTCGGACCGGAGCGCAGGCGGGCGCAGGTGCTGGATACGGCCCTGCAGATTACCGCTGAAGAGGGCGTGGCGAATGTGACGATGGCTGCCATCGCCACGCGCATGGGCGTCACCCGCCCCGTTGTGTATGCGTGCTACAACGGGCGAAGTGAGGTACTGACGCAACTGTTGGAGCGCGAAACGCGGCTGGCTCTCACCAGTCTGCGTGCCATCCTTCCGCCACGGCGCACAGGCTCCGTCGAGCAGATGTTCGTCGATGGATTCGGAGCTCTGCTGGGCGACGTTGCCGGACGCCCGGCCTCGTGGCAGATCATCGCGGCGGCACAGTCAGATCCCGTTCTTGCCGAGGCTATTTCGCAGGGGCGGGCACAGATCCGGGCGCAGATCTGCGAAGTCATGCGACCCCTGTTGCAGCGGTGGCAGGTCCGCGATGTCGACTTTGTTATGCCCCCGCTGGTGGAAACGCTCCTGGCGATCAGCGAGGGGGCCATACGGTTGATGCTCAGTCCCGAACCGCGATGGTCGGCCGCGGACCTGGCCGAAATCGTCGGCCGAGCCGCGTACCGGGCATTGCGGGCCACTCCTGGCTAAGAGCGAGGTATCCGCACGACTAACCGAGTTCTCATCGGATCAGGTGAATCGGAACCAGCGTAGCGCCCCGTAACCGGCGAGCGAGCCCCACACGGCGAGGACCGCAAGCGCGAACCAGTCCACCGAAAGTGTCATGGCCGCCGCCAGTGCCTCGGAGAGGGCGCCGGAGGGCGACAGCCGGGCTAGCAGCACCACGGCATGGGGGATCGCGTCGGTGGTGCGACCGTCCTCCAGTGTCAACGCCCCTAAGCCGGCGAAAATGAACCACAGCAGATTCGCAAGGGCCAGCACGATTTCCGCGCGCAGCGTGCCGCCGAGTAGGAGCCCCATCGCCGCGAACGTCGCGGTGCCGAGGGCAATGACCACGGCGCCGAGGAGCAGCCCCAACGGATGAGGGCGCCAACCCAGCGCCCCGCCGATCGCGCCGATGACCGCGGCTTGTAAGACCACCACCGTGACGACCGCCAGCGCCTTGCCGGCGATGATGCCCCACACAGGTAATGCGGTGGCGCCCAACCGCTTCAGCGCACCGTAGCGGCGATCGAACCCGACGGCGATGGCCTGCCCCGTAAAGGCGGTGGAGATGACCGCCAGCGCCATGATGGCGGGCACGAAGATGTCGGTACGCGAGCCGGGGAATTGGCCCAGTGGCAGCAGTGTCAGTCCGATGAGCAGGGTGATCGGGATGAACATGGTGAGCAGCAGCTGTTCGCCATTGCGGAGCAGCAGCTTGAGTTCCAGCCAGAACTGTGCGAACAGCATGGTGCGCACCGCGCTGGGCCGCGGGTCCGGCCTGAAGGTGCCCGGATCGAAACGGGGTGTGGTGTCGGTCATCGCAATTCCCTGCCGGTTAGTTCCAGGAACACATCCTCGAGACTGCGTTTCTCCACCCGCAGGTCCGTGGTCAGCACATCCATCCGGGCACACCAGGCGGTGACGGTGGCCAGCACTTGTGGGTCGACGACGCCTTCTACGCGGTACTCGCCGGGAGTGACCTCGGCGACCTTGTATCCCTCGGGTAGTGCGGAGGTGAGCAGGGCCAGATCCAGTCGTGGGGGGGCGGAGAAGCGCAACTGATTCTCGGCGCCGGACTGCATGAGTTCCGACGGCGTCCCGGCCGCCACCACCGCACCGTGGTCGATGATCATCAGCTGGTCGGCAAGCTCCTCGGCTTCCTTCATGTGGTGGGTGGTCAGCACCACCGAAACGCCGTCGCGCCGCAGACAGTCAATGAGTTCCCACACCACCAGCCGGGCGTGCGCATCCATACCGGCGGTCGGCTCGTCGAGGAACACCAGCTCGGGCCGGCCCACCAGTGCGCATGCCAGCGCGAGGCGCTGCTGCTGCCCTCCGGATAGACGCCGATAGGGGGTGCGGGCGGCGTCCGTCAGCCCAAGAGTGTCCAGAAGCCATTGTGGGTCAAGCGGATTGGCTGAATACGAGGCGACGAGACTGAGCATCTCGCTGGCCCGCGCGGTGGGGTAGGCGCCGCCGCCCTGCAGCATCACACCGATACGTGCGCGCACCGCCGAGTTCTTCGCGACTGGATCCATGCCCAGCACCTCGACGGTGCCCTCGTCGGGATGCAAGAAGCCCTCGCACAATTCGACGGTCGTGGTTTTGCCGGCACCATTGGGGCCGAGCAATGCGAAGACCTGGGCCTGCTCTACCTCAAGGTTGAGGCTGTGGAGTGCTGTCGTTGTCCCGTACCGCTTCGTCACCGACCGCATCCGCACCGGTGGTGCCGTCCTTGTCGGTGGTTGCGTCACGGTCAGTCAGCGTAAGCGGCGCGCCTTCGTCACCGTTAGGCAGCCGACGCCACGGCAGATAGTCGTGCGTGATAGCGATGAGCAGTAGCGCGATGATGGCACTCGCCACTGTCGCGTCGATGATCTGGAACAGCGCGAACCTGTCGCCGTTGGCGGTGGGCCCGAAAATGCCTACGAGCAGGGTGATGCCGATTGCCGTCCCACGGAATGCGGGACGGGTGGCCCACGCGGCCAGCGGGATGATTGCCCACAGCAGGTACCAGGGTTGAACCACCGGAAACAGCAGCACCGTGATGCCTAGCGCGACACCCAGCCCGCCAACAGGGTGCAGCCGACCGCGCAGCACGGCCAACAGCAGCCACGACACCGCGATACCGATGATGCCGATGCCGATCCCACGGGTCAGCGACAGTATCGCGGTGGTGTGATCGCCGAGACCGAGCAGGATTCCGACCTGCCCGGTGCCCAGGGCGACCAGGGTCGGCGGCGACATCCAGCTGCGGACGGCGTTCGCGGTGCCGAGTGTGTACACCCAGCCGAACCCGAGCCCGCTGGCCGATCCGATGAGGACCGTGCAGGCGCCGGTGACGGTGCCCAGTAGCGCCCCGGCCTGGAAGAGACCGCGAACGCCGCCGCCCCATCGGCGTGCCAGCGCCATGCCGACGAAGCCCAGAGCCAGCAGGGAGGGGAGTTTGACCTGTGAAGATGCGGTGATCAGCACGGTGCCGGCCAGGAGGTTACCCAGCGGCGCCCAGGTGGCCCATTCGGCGCGGCCGCGTGGCTTCAACGGATTCAACCTGAGTGCGCCCCCCACAAGCGAGCGCGCCGAATCGACACCGCGCATGGCCAGCTCGGTGCCGGCCAGCATCAGGCCCAGCATCAGCGCCTCGTTGTGGATTCCCGCGACAAGGTGCATCAGCAGCAGCGGATTCGCCGCGCCGAGCCAGAGCGCGCTGACCTCCGCGACGCCGCAGCGCTGGGCCAGACGGGGCGTCGCCCAGATGATCAGCAGTACCCCGAGCAGTTCGACAAGTCGATGGCACAGCGCCCCGGCGACGATGTCATCGCCGGTGAGCCGCGAGATGCCCTTGCCGATCCACAGGAACAACGGACCGTACGGGGCAGGTGTTTCTCGCCACAGGCTGGGCACAGACAGCGTGAACACGTGGTCCAGGCCAAGGGCGACCGCCGGGCCTTCGGTATACGGATCTTTGCCGAGCCGCGCGATCTGGCTCTGCGCCAGATACGAGTACACGTCCTTGGAGTACATCGGCGGCGCAACGAGCAGCGGCAGAATCCACAGCAGCAGGGTTCGGTCCAGCTGGCCGCGGGACATCCGCCGGACCGGTCCACGTTCGCCGTTGGCGTTTTTGTTGCGCAGGCTGCCGATGGCGAAGCGCCCCACCATGAGCCAGGCCAACGTCATCATCACGGCGCCCGTTGTCGTCATCGTCAGGGACACCGTCTGGATCCGCGACGGCAGGTTGAGTAGCCGGACCCCGAAGATAGGGTCCTGGATGACGGGACGGGCACCGGCACCGAGCGCACCGATGGCCATGAGGGCCGTTCCGGTGGCGCCGAACAGCCGAGTTCGGTTCATGGCCGTGAGCTCACGCGCATTCAGCGGCGCCGACGAACGCTCGTCATCATGCAGATGCGACAGCGACGAGCTCAGCCACTGACCACGTACCGACACGCCAGCAGCGTATCGGCCCGTCATGCCCGCCCCGTGGAACCGGCCGGGCGGGGCCTGTCCGGCCGGCCCGGCGGCGCTCAACATAGGTAACCCTTGCTAGACGCGGCATTCCGAATTGCGTCACACTGGTGTTGTGAAATTCGGCCAGGCCTCTCCAGTGGCCTCTCCAGGGACGTCGGTAGCGACGTCTGGAACGGCCGTGTCGCAGGTGCTGGAGGCCGCCCCGACTGTGTCACATGACGGTCAGACACGCGTCGCCGTGGTGCGGCTGCTTATGGAGTCCGGGCCGGTCACGGCGGGTGAGATCGGGGAGCGGCTCGGTCTGTCGCCTCAGGGTGTGCGCCGCCACCTCGACGCGTTGATTGAAGCAGGTGACGCCGTCTCGAATCCAGCGGCCGCGTGGCAGCACAACGGCCGAGGGCGCCCGGCCAAGCGGTTCCAGCTCACCGCGGACGGTCGCGCCAAGCTCAACCACGCCTACGACGACCTGGCATCGGCCGCCATGCGCCAGCTGCGCGAGATCGGCGGCGACGACGCGGTGCGTACCTTCGCGCGGCGTCGTATCGACGCGATCTTGAGTGATGTCGTGGCCGGTGCACCGTTTGACGACACCGAGGTTGCGGTGGATCAGGTGGCCACTGCGCTGACCAAGGCCGGGTACGCGGCCAGCACCCAGCGAGTCGGTGGAGCGGGCGGCTCCTCCAGTGGTGTGCAGATATGCCAGCATCACTGTCCGGTATCACATGTGGCCGCCGAGTTCCCCGAACTCTGCGAGGCGGAACAACAGGCCTTCGCCGAGGTGTTGGGAACACATGTACAGCGGCTGGCCACCATCGCCAACGGCGACTGTGCCTGCACGACGCACATTCCCCTGCACTTATCTACAACTCTGGCGCCCAGCCCCGCGCCGGATGCAACGACCAGTACAACGACCAGTAAGGAGTCACGATGACCCTCGAGCGTGAGGTGCTGACCCAGGACGAGACGATCGCGTCACTGGGCAATTACGGCTATGGCTGGTCTGACTCCGATGCAGCCGGAGCCAGCGCGCAGCGTGGTCTGTCTGAGGCCGTGGTGCGTGACATCTCGTCGAAGAAGAGCGAACCCGAGTGGATGCTCGATGTCCGTTTGAAGGCGCTGCGCACCTTCGACAAGAAGCCGATGCCGAACTGGGGATCGAACCTTGAGGGCATCGATTTCGACAACATCAAGTACTTCGTGCGGTCCAGCGAGAAGCAGGCTGCCACATGGGACGATCTGCCCGCCGACATCAAGAACACGTACGACCGCCTCGGTATCCCCGAAGCCGAGAAGCAGCGCCTGGTGTCCGGTGTTGCCGCACAGTACGAGTCGGAGGTCGTCTATCACTCGATCCGGGAGGACCTGGAGGCCCAGGGCGTGATCTTCCTGGATACCGACTCGGGCCTGCGCGAGCACCCGGAGATCTTCAAGGAGTACTTCGGCAGCGTTATCCCGGCCGGAGACAACAAGTTCTCCGCGCTCAATACCGCGGTGTGGTCGGGTGGCTCGTTCATCTACGTGCCGCCGGGAGTGAAGGTCGATATTCCGCTGCAGGCCTACTTCCGCATCAACACCGAGAACATGGGCCAGTTCGAGCGGACGCTCATCATCGTCGACGAGAACGCCTACGTGCACTACGTCGAGGGATGTACCGCGCCGATCTACAAGTCTGATTCGCTGCACTCGGCCGTGGTGGAAATCATCGTCAAGCCGGGCGGGCGCTGCCGCTACACGACCATCCAGAACTGGTCGAACAATGTGTTCAACCTGGTCACCAAGCGAGCCCGCGCCGAGGCGGGGGCCACCATGGAATGGGTCGACGGCAACATCGGCTCCAAGGTCACCATGAAGTACCCGGCCGTGTGGATGACCGGTGAACACGCCAAGGGTGAGGTGTTGTCGGTCGCCTTCGCCGGCGAGGGACAACACCAGGACACCGGCGCCAAGATGCTGCACCTCGCGCCGAATACGTCGAGCAATATCGTCTCCAAGTCGGTGGCGCGGGGCGGGGGGCGTGCCTCCTACCGTGGGCTGGTCCAGGTCAACAAGGGCGCGCACGGTTCCCGTTCGACGGTGAAATGCGATGCGCTGCTTGTCGACTCGATCAGCCGCAGTGACACCTACCCGTACGTCGACATCCGAGAGGACGACGTCACCATGGGGCATGAGGCGACCGTTTCGAAGGTCAGCGACGATCAGTTGTTCTACCTGATGAGCCGCGGTATGACCGAGGACGAGGCGATGGCCATGGTGGTGCGCGGGTTCGTCGAGCCGATCGCGAAGGAACTGCCGATGGAGTACGCGCTCGAACTCAACCGGCTCATCGAGCTGCAAATGGAAGGTTCGGTCGGTTAAGTCATGACGCAGTTGACTCAAGCTGTCGAGGGCTCCAACAACGGCGGGACGTTGGCCTCCGCGAACAAGGGCGAACTGTTCAGCTCCTACGACGTCGAGGCCTTCGAGGTACCCGGTGGCCGTGACGAGCTGTGGCGGTTCACCCCGCTTCGCCGCCTGCGCGGCCTGCACGACGGATCCGCTGTCGCGACGGCAGATCCGTCCGTGGGAGTCACCGGTGGTGACGGCGTCACCGTCGAGACGGTTGATCGCGCCGACGAACGGCTCGGCAAGGGCGGGGTTCCGTCGGATCGGGTTGCCGCACAGGCATACTCCGCGTTCTCGTCCGCCACCGTGGTCTCGGTCGGTAAGCAGGCTGTGGTCGCAGATCCGATCGAGATCGCCGTGACCGGCCCCGGTGCCGGAGAGGTGGCCTATGGGCATCTGCAGGTGCGAGCTGGTGAATTGTCGGAGTCGCTCGTGGTCATCGACTATCGCGGCAGCGGAACATATGCCGAGAATGTCGAATTCCTGCTCGAGGACGCATCTCGGCTGACCGTCGTCTCGATCGCCGACTGGGCCGATGACGCCGTGCATGTCAGCGCGCATCACGCCAAGCTGGGCAAGGACGCGGTGTTGCGCCATATCGCCGTCACCCTCGGTGGTGATGTGGTTCGCCTCACCGGCACCGTCCGGTTCGAGGCGCCGGGAGGCGACGCCGAGCTGCTGGGTCTCTACTACGCCGACGACGGTCAGTTCTTCGAGCACCGGCTGCTGGTCGACCACGCCCAACCCAACTGCCGTTCGCATGTCACGTACAAGGGTGCACTGCAGGGAGACCCCAAATCCGGTCGAGCAGACGCGCACACCGTCTGGATCGGCGACGTGCTCATCCGCGCCGAGGCAACCGGAACCGACACCTTCGAGCTGAACCGCAATCTGATCCTCACCGACGGCGCTCGGGCCGACTCGGTGCCCAACCTCGAAATCGAGACCGGTGAGATCGCCGGGGCCGGGCACGCCAGTGCCACCGGGCGATTCGATGACGAGCAGCTGTTCTACCTGCGCTCGCGCGGTATCGCCGAGGAGGACGCGCGCCGTTTGGTGGTGCGCGGTTTCTTCCAGGACATCATTGGCCGGATCGGGATCGAGTCAGTGCGAGACCGCCTTACCGCGGCCATCGAACAAGAACTGCAAACGACCGCTCAATAACTCGTAGATAGAAAGCAACTCATGACCACTCTGGAAATCAAGGACCTGCACGTCAGCATCTCGCCCAATGAAGGCGAAACCATCGAGATCCTCAAGGGCGTCAACCTGACGGTGAACTCGGGGGAGACCCATGCGGTGATGGGCCCCAACGGCTCCGGCAAGTCCACACTGTCCTATGCCATCGCCGGACACCCCAAGTACGAGGTGACCTCGGGGTCGATCACTCTCGACGGGCAGGACGTGCTGGAACTGTCCGTGGACGAGCGTGCCCGTGCGGGTCTCTTCCTGGCCATGCAGTACCCGATCGAGGTGCCGGGAGTGTCGATGTCGAACTTCCTGCGCACTGCCGCCACCGCCGTCCGCGGCGAGGCGCCGAAGCTGCGGCACTGGATCAAGGAAGTCAAGGAAGCCATGGGGGAGTTGGAGATCGACTCCGCCTTCGCCGAGCGCAGCGTCAACGAGGGCTTTTCGGGTGGCGAGAAGAAGCGCCACGAGATCCTGCAGTTGGGGTTGCTTAAGCCGAAGATCGCCATCCTGGATGAGACGGATTCCGGCCTCGATGTCGATGCCCTGCGGATCGTGTCCGAGGGTGTCAATCGGTACGCCGAGCGCGAGCATGGTGGCGTTCTGCTCATCACCCACTACACCCGCATCCTGCGCTACATCCAGCCGCAGTTCGTGCACGTCTTCGTTGGCGGGCGCATCGTCGAGTCGGGCGGCCCCGAGCTGGCCGACGAGCTGGAGGAAAACGGCTACGTCCGCTTTGCCCAAGCGGTGGGAGCCTGACCGTGACGGCCACCGTGCCGCTGGACACCACTCGGATCTCGCAGATCAGGGATGACTTCCCGATCCTGAGCCGAACGGTGCGCGGCGGTAAGCCGTTGGTGTACCTGGATTCCGGTGCGACCTCGCAGCGGCCTAACCAGGTACTCGATGCCGAGCGGGTCTTCCTTACCGAGCGCAACGCCGCGGTACATCGCGGTGCTCACCAGCTCGCCGAGGAAGCCACCGACGCCTACGAGGGAGCGCGCGACGCGATCGCCCGCTTTGTGGGCGTCGACGACGGCGAGATCGTCTTCACCAAGAACGCCACCGAATCGCTGAACCTGGTGGCGTATACCCTCGGCGACGACCGGTTCGATCGCGCGGTGGGACCGGGTGACGAAGTGGTGATCACCGAGCTGGAGCACCACGCGAATCTGGTGCCCTGGCAAGAGCTCTGCCGCCGCACCGGCGCCACCCTGCGCTGGTACGCAGTCACCGGCGACGGCCGCATCGATCTCGACTCGCTCGAGCTCACCGAGGCCGTCAAGGTCGTCGCGTTCACCCACCAGTCCAATGTGACTGGTGCGATTGCCCCCGTTGACGAGTTGGTGCGCCGCGCGAAATCCGTCGGTGCCCTTGTTGTTCTGGATGCCTGCCAGTCCGTTCCGCACATGCCGGTGAATTTCCGGGAACTGGGCGTCGACTACGCGGCCTTCTCCGGGCACAAGATGCTCGGGCCGTCGGGCGTGGGCGTGCTGTACGGCCGTCGCGAACTGCTGGAGGCCATGCCCCCGTTCATCACGGGTGGTTCCATGATCGAGACGGTCACCATGGAGGCCAGTACCTACGCGCCGCCACCCCAGCGATTCGAGGCCGGGGTCCCGATGACCTCCCAGGTGGTCGGACTCGGCGCTGCCGTTGATTACCTGAATGCGATTGGCATGGAAGCCGTTGCCGCGCATGAGCATCAGCTGGTGTCGGCCGCACTCGCCGGGCTCGGAGATGTCGAGGGCGTCCGCATCATCGGCCCCACCGAGAACATCGACCGTGGAGGCGCGGTCTCCTTCGTGGTGGACGGCATCCACGCGCACGATCTGGGACAGGTTCTCGATGATGAGGGTGTCGCGGTACGCGTTGGACATCACTGCGCCTGGCCGCTGCACCGGCAGTTCGGCATCGCGGCGAGCGCTCGTGCCTCTTTCGCGGTCTACAACACGCTGGATGAAGTCGACCGACTGGTCGCCGGAGTCCGCCGCGCGCAGGAGTTCTTCGGCGTCGGGGCGAGCGCAGCGACGGGGGACTGACCGAGCATGCGACTTGAGCAGATGTACCAGGAAGTCATCCTGGATCACTACAAGCATCCGCATCACCGCGGGCTGCGTGAGCCGTTCGCGGCCGAAGTGCACCATGTGAACCCCACCTGTGGTGACGAGGTAACCCTGCGAGTCGCCTTGGATGACAACACGATCGCGGACGTGTCCTACGACGGGCAGGGATGCTCGATCAGTCAGGCCGCGACCTCGGTGTTGACGGACCAGGTGATCGGGCTGACGGTGGACGAAGCGCTCAAGACGGTGGCTTCGTTCAACGAAATGATCTCCTCGCGCGGGACGATCGACGGGGACGAGGACATCATTGGCGACGGCATTGCCTTCGCGGGGGTTTCGCGGTATCCAGCCCGCGTGAAGTGTGCGCTCCTAGGATGGATGGCATTCAAAGACGCGCTCGTCCAGGCCACGAACGCAGAAGAGGTGAAGCGATGACCGAAGTGTCAGCGGAAGTGAAGCTTCTGGAAGATCTCGAGGAGGCGATGCGTGATGTTGTCGACCCCGAGCTCGGTATCAACGTCGTCGATCTGGGGCTTGTTTACGGGCTCAACGTCGACGAGGGCGAGAGCGGCAAGGTCGCCACCATCGACATGACGCTCACCTCGGCGGCATGTCCATTGACCGACGTCATCGAGGATCAGTCGCGTAACGCGCTGGTAGGAGCGGGACTGGTCAACGAGATCAAGATCAACTGGGTCTGGGTGCCGCCGTGGGGCCCGGACAAGATCACCGACGACGGTCGGGAGCAGCTCCGGGCCCTGGGCTTCACGGTCTAGCGCTCGTGGTGGCCTGCACGGCCATCAGGTCCCTCGCAGGAACCGTCCTTGGCCGCGCGCAGGGTGATCGTCGAGGCCTGCACATTTCCGGATGCGTCATCGGCTCCGTGCGCGGCGATGCACTTGCCTGCGGCGATGGCACTCTGCTCTACCGGGGCACGCTTGGCGTAAGCGGTGTCGTTGTTCACGGCCACAGTCACCTGGGTGGCGGCTCCGTCATTCGGGTTGGTGCTACTGACCGTGATCGTGTTCCCACTGACCGAGGCGACTGTTCCGTGAACCCCCTGAGGCTCGGCGCGTTTACCGGACGTGGGGGTGGGAGACGCGGAATCCTGTGAGTCCTTGGCGTGTGACCTCGTGCAGTTACCGTCAGTGGCCGGCCAGATCATCACGCGACGGGCGGTGGGCGGGTTCGAGTCCTGTTGTGCCATGGCGGCAATACAGCTCCCCGCGGTGACGTCCGGCAATTGCGCTGCAGTGATCTCGGAGACCTTCGTCGACTGGCCGAACCCGATGGTCGCGGTGCCGTCCTTCTTGGTCACCTGAATGGTGTTACCGGACACCGAGGCGATAAGTCCCATCAGGTGGTCCTTGTCGTTGCGCTCACCCTGATGCGCGGCCGAAGAGGTGGCCGGGGCCGACGACTTTGTCGCTGTGCTGTTGGTATCGGAAGGCGAGCCGCACGCGGCCACCGAGAGCGCAGTCAGTCCGGCGAGCGCGAACAGGGCGCTGCGGGCGAATCGTGGTCGGGTGAGTATCTGGGTTGGGGACATCGATGTTCTCCATGGTTGACGAATAGGACACACCTCAGCGTGCTTGTGCTGGCTGAGGTTGGGCTCTGGTGTGTGTGCCAAGTTGCTGTGTGTTGCGGATGTCAAACCTCAAGACGTATGCGTGGCACGAAGCCGTCGTGGATCTACCGCGGGGGCGGTCCGCAACGCCCGTCTGTGGCGGGACCCAAATCGATCGTGGTGGCCTGGAGGGCCCCGGTGGCGTCCCTGGTGCCGCGCGCGTCCGCGCATTTGCCGGTGATGATCGCGTTGGCCTCGGTGGATTTCCGTTCGTCGTAGGCGGTGTCGGCGGTCACCGTGACATTGGTCTGGATCTCTGATGCCCCGCTGGGATCGGTATTGGTGACCACGATGGTGTTGCCGTTGACTGCCGCGACCGCGCCCCGGACGCTCGGGCCGCCGAACGGGGGCGGGCTCTCCGGATCACCGGGCGGCGGCCCCTGCGGTATGCCGGGCGGCGGTGCGCTCCCGGGCGGTGTCTCCACGGCACATTTGTTGTCCTCGGCCGCACTGATCAGCACCCGCTGTGCCGTGGCCTGGTCCGACGCATCGGCCGTCGCCAGCACGCTGACGCAGCTGCCGACGACCACATCCGAAAGTTCCGCGGGCTGCACCTCGGTGAGCTTTGTCATGGTGTTGAAGTCGATATCGGCGTTACCGGCGGGGCTGGTCACCTGGACGGTGTGACCCGACACCGAGGAGATCAGTCCACCGGCTCTGTCGTGTCCACCCGCGTGCCGTGTGACAGTGGTCGAGGCGGGGCCCGGCGACGACTCGGTGGGCTTGTCCCCAGACCCACCGCACGCTGCGCTGGACAACGCGACAGCCCCGGCGATCACTAGCAACGCGGGCCGTGGCCAGAGATTTGGTGACATGGTTGACCACGTTATCCGGAATGGATCGGGCGACGGCGTAGTTTGACACCTCGTGACCGACGCGAGACCAGACGTAGCGCCCCTCTTCGAACCGTTCACCGTCAAATCGCTGACCGCCCCCAATCGGTTCGCGATGGCTCCGATGACGCGGTCGGCATCACCTGGCGGTGTGCCCGGCGAGAACGTGGCGGCGTACTACCGCCGCCGTGCTGCGGGCGGTGTGGGGCTGATCATCACCGAGGGCGTTTTCATTCCGGATGATGCCGCCGGTGGTCAGTCCAGCGTTCCACGCCTCATTGGTCATGAGGCGCTGGCCGGATGGTCTGCCGTTACCGATGCCGTGCACGACGAGGGATCGGTGATCGCCGCGCAGCTGTGGCATCAGGGTGTCGAACGCGGCGTCGATCCGGAGTTCAATCCCCAGGTGGAGTCGGTGAGTCCGTCGGGCTTGGGCGGAGACGCCTCGCCACAAGGTCGTGCGCTGCAGACCGGTGAGCTCGCCCCGCTTGCGGAGCAGTATGCGACGGCGGCCCGCAATGCCCAGGCAGCCGGATTCGACGCCGTCGAGTTGCACGGTGCCCACGGCTATCTGCTGGACCAATTCCTGTGGGAGCGCACCAATGTTCGGGCCGACGGCTATGGCGGATCGGCCACCGATCGGGTGCGGTTCCCGGTCGAGGTGGTGCGGGCGGTACGTGCCGCTGTCGGGCCGGATTTCCCTGTCCTGTACCGGTTTTCGCAGTGGAAGCAGGCGGATTACACGGCTACGTTGGCCGACAGCCCGGCGGAATTGGAACGGCTGCTCGCGCCCCTGGTCGAGGCGGGTGTCGATGTCTTCCACCCATCCACGCGCCGGCACTATCTGCCCGCCTTCGCGGATTTGGCCGGAGCCGACGGAGAGCTGAGCCTTGCCGGCTGGACCAAGCGTGTCACGGGATTGCCCGCCATTGCCGTCGGCTCGGTGGGATTGCAGACGGAATTCAAACCCACCGAGGTCCGGGATATCGAGCCGGCGTCTGTCGACGCGGTGCTGCGACAATTCGCCAATAATGAGTTCGATGTCATCGCCGTTGGCCGTGCCCTGCTGTCGGATCCTGAATGGGTGAACAAGCTGCGTGCCGGGCGGCAGGACGAGTTCGTCGGATTCAACATAGGCAAGGCGCTGGCCGCCCTGTATTGATCGGGCCCTGTATTGATCGGGCCCTGTACTGATCGGAATCTGTACTGGGCGAGGACGGAACATCGCGCGCCCCGGCGACGTTGAGGACGACATGGCAACACGTGACATCACCGCTGACGCGTTCAATGACGTGGTCCACGACAACGACATCGTGCTGATCGATTTCTGGGCGTCCTGGTGCGGACCGTGCCGTCAATTCGGGCCGGTCTTCGAGGCATCGTCGAAGGAGAACCCTGACGTTGTGCACGCGAAGGTAGACACCGAAGCCGAGCAGGCTCTGGCGGCGGCGGCGAATATCCGTTCCATTCCGACTCTGATGGTGTTCAAGCAGGGCCAGCTGGTGTTCAACCAGGCCGGTGCGCTGCCGGCGGCTTCGTTGGCTGATCTGGTGCAGAAGGTCCGGGATCTGGACGTCGAGGCGGCGTTGCGCGAGCAAGAGGCGTAACGCCCCAGAGCGGCACCGCACGGAAACGATTTGGTGCAGTCCGGCGGGGTCGGTTATATGGACGCATGAGTTTCGTGCTGGTGGATCGTCCACGTCCGGATATTGCCTTGATCACCCTGAACCGGCCCGAGCGGATGAATGCGATGGCGTTCGACGTGATGCTGCCCTTCAAGCAGATGCTCGTCGACATCAGCCACGACAACGACGTGCGCGCTGTCATCATCACCGGGGCTGGTAAGGGCTTTTGTTCGGGCGCCGATCAGAAATCCGCCGGGCCCATCCCTCATATCGCAGGGCTGACCCAGCCGACGATTGCGCTGCGATCGATGGAGCTGCTCGACGATGTCATTCTCACCCTGCGCCGCATGCACCAGCCAGTGATCGCCGCTATCAACGGCGCCGCCATCGGCGGCGGTCTGTGTCTGGCGCTGGCCTGCGATGTTCGGGTGGCGTCCGAGGCCGCCTACTTCCGGGCCGCCGGTATCAACAACGGCCTCACGGCCAGCGAGCTAGGCCTGAGCTACCTGTTGCCGCGCGCTATCGGCACGTCCCGTGCTTCGGACATCATGCTGACCGGCCGGGATGTCGACGCCGACGAGGCCGAGCGCATCGGTTTGGTATCCCGCACGGTGTCCTCCGAGTCGCTGCTGGAAGAGTGTTACGCGATTGGAGAGCGCATCGCCGGGTTCTCTCGTCCAGGGATCGAGTTGACCAAGCGCACCATTTGGAGTGGGCTGGACGCCGCTAGCCTGGAAAGTCACATGCACCAAGAGGGTCTGGGCCAGCTATATGTCCGGCTGCTCACCGACAATTTCGAAGAGGCCACCGCCGCCCGCAAGGAGCAGCGCAAAGCGACCTTCAGAGACAAGCGCTGAGCACGCGACGCGTACACAGCATTCAAGGAGTAAGTAGTGATTACCGCGACGGACCTCGAGGTCCGCGCCGGCGCCCGCACGCTTGTCTACGCGCCGGGCCCCGCGTTACGTATTCAGCCCGGCGACCGTATCGGGCTGGTGGGGCGTAACGGGGCCGGCAAGACCACCTCGATGAGAATTCTGGCCGGCGAGGGCGAGCCGTACGCCGGATCGGTGTCTCGGATCGGCGAAATCGGTTATCTGCCACAGGATCCAAAGGAAGGGAACCTGGATCTGCTGGCCCGTGATCGGGTGCTGTCGGCGCGCGGCCTGGACACCATCATCAGCGAGCTGGAGAAGCAGCAGACGCTGATGGCGGAGCTGGCCGACGACGATCAGCGCGACAAGGCGATTCGCCGCTATGGGCAGCTGGAGGAGCGCTTCTCCTCACTGGGTGGGTATGTCGCGGAGAGCGAGGCCGCCCGCATCTGTTCAAGCCTCGGGTTGCCCGAGCGGGTGCTGATTCAGCCGCTGCGCACACTGTCGGGTGGTCAGCGGCGACGCGTGGAGCTGGCCCGGATTCTTTTTGGTGCGGCAGAGGGCGGTGCGGGGTCGAACATGACGCTGCTGCTCGACGAGCCGACCAACCACCTCGACGCGGATTCGATCGGCTGGTTGCGCGGCTTCCTGCAGAACCACGACGGCGGGCTCGTGGTGATCAGTCACAACGTCGATCTGCTGGCCGATGTGGTCAACAAGGTGTGGTTCCTGGATGCGGTCCGCGGCGAGGTCGACGTCTACAACATGGGTTGGCAGAAGTACCTGGACGCTCGGTCGCTGGATGAGCAGCGCCGCCGGCGCGAGCGGGCCAACGCGGAGAAGAAGGCATCGGCGCTGCGTACTCAGGCTGCCAAGATGGGTGCCAAGGCAACCAAAGCCGTTGCTGCGCAGAACATGTTGCGTCGCGCCGAGAAGATGTTGTCAGGACTCGACGAAGAGCGGGTAGCCGACAAGGTGGCCCGTATCAAGTTCCCGACGCCCGCGGCATGTGGGCGGGTGCCGTTGGTGGCCAAGGGACTGACCAAGAACTACGGGTCCCTGGAGATATTCACCGGCGTCGACCTGGCCATCGATCGTGGCTCACGAGTCGTCGTTCTTGGGCTCAACGGTGCGGGGAAGACAACGCTGCTGCGACTGCTGGCGGGCGCGGAGACGGCAGATGCCGGCGCGCTGGAACCGGGCCACGGCCTCAAGCTCGGATACTTTGCGCAGGAGCATGACACCCTCGACGATCACGCGACGGTGTGGGAGAACATCCGCCACGCCGCTCCGGATACGGGCGAGCAAGAGCTGCGTGGAATCCTGGGCGCCTTCATGTTCAGCGGTCCACAGTTGGAACAGCCGGCGGGAACGTTGTCCGGCGGTGAGAAGACCCGTCTGGCTCTGGCGGGTCTGGTGGCCTCGACCGCGAATGTACTGCTGCTCGACGAGCCGACCAACAACCTCGACCCCGCCTCACGTGAACAGGTCTTGGACGCCTTACGCAGCTACTTGGGTGCTGTCGTTCTCGTCACGCACGATCCGGGCGCCGCTGAAGCCTTGAATCCGCAACGTGTGGTGTTGTTGCCGGACGGCACCGAAGACTACTGGTCGGACGAGTATCGGGACCTCATCGAGCTGGCCTGACCATTTCTGATACGCCATCCGCGTCTCGTTCACCTGCGTGATCACATTTGCGCTATGGTGCAACCGGGTCGAGCCGCCCATAGGGGCGGCGGTATGGAGTCGGGAGAGAGGTCGCGATGGCGACAACACGCGACGAGGAGCGTGCCGAGCTGAAGGCGGCATACGAGAAGGGGGCGAGCATTCGCACGCTCGCCGCGGACGCAGGCCGATCGTATGGTTATGTGCATCGCGCTCTCGTGGAATCGGGCGTCACCCTGCGCGGGCGTGGTGGCCCGAATCGGCGCGGCCGGAAGGTCTAACCGGCGTCCGACACGCTGTGTGCCCGTTGAGCTTTCGGCCGCCAATTGTTGCTACCGTTATGCGATGCGAGGACAAGGCGGTATCCGGAACATCGGCGTGCTGGCGCTGGCGGCGCTGACGGCATCCGGTTGCGCCGGTGAGGTGCGTCAGCTTGGCGACTCGGTGTCGCCCGTGGCCACGACGACGGCGCTGCCGCAGACATCAACACCGGCACCGGAGACATTCCGCGTCACCGCCTGCGAGACGGTCAGCGGGGGTGGCGGCAACAACGTGGCCACACAGCTGCGAGATGTCCGTGTGGGCAAGCAGGACGACTACGACAGGGTCACCTTCGAATTCGGGCCGGCCGCCAAGGCTGACCCGAAGGCCAAGGTGGCGTTGGATCAGCTGGTGGTTCCCAAGTACTCGGTGGACAGCCCCGCCAGTGTCTCCGCGGGCCCCAAGGGAGATAAAGTCATCGTCGCCGGTACCGCGTTGCTCGGCGTGCTGTTCGAGGGCGCGTCCGCTCATGAGGCTGATAGGCCCGTCCGGTCGTATCCGGGTCCCAGTGAGATCAAGCCGAAGGACTTCCCGATTCTGGCGGAGGCCGAGCAAGGTGAGGACTTCGAGGGGAAGGTGCGGTGGGCGTTGGGTCTGAACAAACAGCGCTGCCCCCAGGTGAGCACGCTGACCAATCCGCCCCGTCTAGTAGTGGATTTGCCGCACTAGGGTGTTTGTGACCGGGCACGATCGCTCGGCCCCCGGTTAGCCACGGGGGACAATCTCCAGTCGAATGCCAGCGGTTCGGCGTCGGACACCGTACATTCGCTAACCATGTATCGATACCTGGTACCGCTTGTACTGGTAGTCGGCCCGATGGCGGGTGCCCCGCAGGCGGCGGCTGCGCCGGCGTGCCCGACATTGACCGACGGTGGCGCCGAGAACTACGCCAATGTCCTGCACGATGTGCGCATCGAAACCCTCGATGACCTCGACAGGGTGACGTTCAGCTTCGGAGCGGACAAGCTGGCGCCGCCGGTGGGACCGGTGACGTATTGGCAGACCCCGCCATTCTCGGTCACGCCGGTCGACGGGGGATACGCCGTGGCCTTCCGCGGCGCGGCGGCGCACGACACCGTCATGGGGACCTACGACCGTCCCGAAAACCGGCAGGTGAAGTCGTTTCCGCAGCCCAATGATCTCGGCGCCCCTCCCGGCTCCCCGGTGGTCCGATCGGCTCGGCTGATTCAGGATGCGGATATCTTCAAAAACAAGAACGGTGTGATGGCGTGGAAAGTCGCGGCACAGGCGTCCAAATGCCCGGTCGTGTACATCGCCGACACGCCCGCACGGGCCGTCATCGACTTCCCGCACTAATCCGCCGACAGGCGGGAAACATCGTGCAGGTGATGTATCGGATCATGCACGAAGTACAGACCCAGTGTCTCGACCGTGAACATCGAACCGTTGCTTCGTCGTCCCCGGCGGCGTAATGCCGACTCCGGGACGTCGGCGAAGGCGGCCGCTACAGCTTCGCCCGCCGCGGTGAGCTCGATGGCAACCGCCTGTGGGTCTTGGTCGGCGTAATGGTCCTCGACGGCCGTCTTGTCCTGGTCCCAATTCTCGAAGAGCGGATCATCCTCGGCCAGCATGAGCTGCAGCCGGGTCAGGAAGATGCGGAACACGTCGCGGACGTGTGCTCCGTACTCCAGCGGCGACCAGGTCTGCTCGTCGGGGCGTAGACGCGCCTCGGGGTGGGCCAGTATCCGATGCCATGCGCCCAGGTCTTCCCGCACGATATCGGGTATCCGGGCGAATGATGTTGCGGCGGGGTCAAATCCGCATTCTCCGCAGGGGCGTTCGAGGACCCAGGTCCAATCCTTGGAGTCAGGCGTGATCGGCACGGCGCACCGAATCTTCGACGAGATCCAACACGCGGCTGAGGCTCTCGGTGGATTCGCCGGCCGCCAGACGTGCCACTAGGCCGTCGAGTACCAGATCCAGATAGCCCAAAATCACCTCGCTGGACACATCCTCGCGCAACCGGCCGGCCTTCTTCTGGCGTTGTAGCCGGGCCAAGGTGGCGGTGTTGAGCTCTTCAGAGCGCTGGTTCCAGCCGCGCCGGAATTCAGGGTCATTGCGCAGTTTGCGCGCGATCTCCAAACGCGTTGCCAACCAATCGAATTGATCCGGATCGGCCAGCATGTCGCGCATCACCTGTACCAGGCCCTCGCGGCTGGCGACATTGGCCATCCGTTCGGCGTCCTCGCGGGCGAGTGCGAAGAACAAGGTGTCCTTGTCACGGAAATGGTGAAAGATCGCCCCCCGTGACATGCCGATGGTGTGCTCCAGACGGCGCACGGTGGCGCCGTCGTACCCATACTCGGCGAAACAGCGCCGCGCGCCATCGAGGATCTGGCGGCGACGAGCCGCGAGGTGATCCTCGCTAACGCGCGGCACTGTTGGTCAGCCGTTCTAGCCGGCCAGCATGTTCCGCAGCACGTACTGCAGGATGCCGCCGTTGCGGTAGTAGTCGGCTTCACCGGGGGTGTCGATCCGGACCACCGCGTCGAACTCGACCTGGAAAGACACAGTGCCGTCTTCCGCAAGTCTTTTTGCCGTCACGTGCACGGTCTTCGGCGTCGAGCCCTCGTTGAGCTTCTCGATACCGCTGATGTCGTAGGTCTCGGTGCCATCGAGCTTGAGCGAGGCCGCCGACTCCCCAGCCGGGAACTGCAGCGGAATGACGCCCATACCAATCAGATTCGACCGGTGGATGCGCTCGAACGACTCGGTGATGACGGCCTTGACGCCCAGCAGGCGGGTGCCCTTGGCAGCCCAGTCCCTGGACGAGCCTGACCCATATTCTTTACCGCCCAGCACCACCAGCGGAATGCCGGCCTTCTGGTAGTTCACCGAGGCGTCATAGATGAACGACTGTGGGCCACCCTCCTGGGTGAAGTCGCGGGTGTAACCACCCGAGACATCGTCCAGCAGCTGGTTGCGCAGACGGATGTTCGCGAAGGTGCCCCGCACCATCACCTCGTGGTTGCCGCGCCGCGAACCCAGCGAGTTGTAGTCCTTGCGGTCCACACCATGCTCGTCGAGGTACTGCGCCGCCGGGGTGCCCGATTTGATGGAACCTGCTGGCGAGATGTGGTCGGTGGTCACCGAGTCGCCGAGCAGCGCGAGCACGCGCGCACCCTTGATATCGGTGACCGGCGTGGGCTCTAGCGGCATCCCGTCGAAGTACGGCGCCTTACGCACGTAGGTGGACGTGTCGGCCCACTCGAAGGTGTTGCCTTCGGGGGTGGGCAGACCGCGCCAGCGCTCATCGCCCTTGAAGACGTCGGCGTAGGAATCGGTGAACATCTGGCGGTTGATCGACGACGCGATGGTCTCCTCGATCTCCGAGGCGGTGGGCCAGATGTCCTTGAGGAAGACATCGTTGCCGTCGTGATCCTGTCCCAGCGGGTCGGTGTCGAAGTCGAAGTCCATGGTGCCCGCGATGCCATAGGCGATGACCAGTGGCGGGGAGGCCAGGTAGTTCATCTTGACGTCGGGGGAGATGCGGCCCTCGAAGTTGCGGTTACCGGAGAGCACCGCGGCCACCGACAGGTCGTTGTCGTTGATGGCCTTGGAGATCTCGTCGGGCAGCGGGCCGGTGTTGCCGATGCACGTGGTGCAGCCGTAGCCGCCCAGGTAGTAGCCCAGCTTCTCCAGGTACGGCCACAGTGCGGCCTTGTTGTAGTAGTCGGTGACGACCTGCGACCCCGGGGCCATGTTGGTCTTGACCCATGGCTTGGTGCTGAGGCCCTTTTCGACGGCCTTCTTTGCCAGCAGGGCGGCACCCAGCATCACCGACGGGTTGGAGGTGTTGGTGCACGAGGTGATGCCCGCGACCACGACCGCGCCGTGGTCCAGAACGAAGTTGCCGCGCTCGGCGGATGTCACCTTGACCGGCTTGGACGGGCGGCCCTCGCCGCCGTTGGCCGCGGAAGGCGTGGCGTCGACTGACCCGTCGTCGGCGAAGGACAGCACCGCCACATCGGAGGCGGGGAAGGATTCTTCGATCGCTTCGTCGAGTTGGGTGTGCGGCGTGGCAGCGGCCGGGCCGCTCTCGGCATCGTTGGTGTAGTTGTGGATGTCCTTCCGGAAGGCGTTCTTCGCGTCCGACAGCTCGATGCGGTCCTGGGGGCGCTTGGGCCCGGCGATGGACGGCACGACGGTAGAGAGGTCGAGCTCGAGGTACTCAGAGAACGCGGGCTCGTGATCGGCGTCGTGCCACATGCCCTGTTCCTTGGCGTAGGCCTCGACGAGTGCCAGCTGCTGATCGTCGCGGCCGGTCAGGCGCAGGTAGTTGATGGTCTCCTCGTCGATCGGGAAGATCGCTGCGGTAGAACCGAATTCGGGGCTCATGTTGCCCAGCGTGGCGCGGTTGGCCAGTGGCACCTCGGCCACGCCCTTGCCGTAGAACTCGACGAACTTGCCCACCACGCCGTGCTTACGCAGCATGTCGGTGACGGTCAGCACGACGTCGGTGGCGGTGACGCCCGGCTGGATTTCGCCGGTGAGCTTGAAGCCGACCACACGAGGGATCAGCATCGATACCGGCTGACCGAGCATGGCGGCCTCTGCCTCGATACCGCCGACACCCCAGCCGAGGACGCCGAGGCCGTTGACCATCGTGGTGTGCGAGTCGGTACCCACACAGGTGTCCGGGTACGCCTGCCCGTTCCTCGTGAAGATGGTGCGGGCCAGGTACTCGATGTTGACCTGATGCACGATGCCGGTGCCCGGGGGGACGACCTTGAAATCGTCGAAAGCGCCTTGGCCCCAGCGCAAGAACTGGTAACGCTCGGCATTGCGCTCGTACTCGAGTTCGACGTTGCGCTCGAAGGCGTCGGCGGTGCCGAAGACATCGAGGATCACCGAGTGGTCGATGACCATCTCGGCAGGGGACAGCGGGTTCACCTTGTCGGGATCGCCGCCGAGTGCCGAGACGGCCTCACGCATGGTGGCCAGGTCGACGACACAGGGCACGCCGGTGAAGTCCTGCATGACCACACGGGCCGGCGTGAACTGGATCTCGACGCTCGGCTCCGCCGAAGGGTCCCAGTTGGCCAGGGCAAGGACATGGTCCTTGGTGATGTTAGCGCCGTCCTCGGTGCGTAACAGGTTCTCTGCCAACACTTTCAGACTGTAGGGCAGTTTCTCGATACCGGGCACGGCGTTCAGTCGGAAGATCTCATACGACTCATCGCCAACCTGCAGAGTGCCGCGGGCGCCGAAGGAATTCACCGATTCTGTCTTGTTAGGACTGCTAGTCACATCAGCTCCAAAGCTCGCTCGAAGGCCACCCGCCGGCGGGCTGTGCCAGGCGGGGTTCCGAAGGCGCCACCGCAGATGGCTGCCTTCCATCGCTAGTCTAACAGTACGCTTGTCCCGTAATAAGGGGGATGCCCAAATTTCACCCCCATTTCCACCTCGGCACGCGCCGCCCCTCGTTCGGGGCGTCGCTGCGCCCGCTAAATGCGGCGTGTCTGTGCGCGCAACGCCGTGCGGGGCGCGGGTTAGATTGATCGCGTGACGCCGCAGCACTTGCCGACCTTCATCCCTGCAGAGTTGTGCCAGGCGGTGGGCGTGTCAGTGCAGACCGCGGGCGCCGATCCGCTGGGCTGGTCGGCCAAGTGCCTGGAGATGACGCGCACAGACGTCAACGAGGATGGGGTCGCCGCCCCCTCGGCCGACGTTGCCGGATTGAAGGATGTCGTTGCGAAGGCGCATGCCAAGAACATCAATCTGAAGGTCATCGCGCTTCCCAACAATCCCGGGATCGACACACCGCTGCGCGATATCGCCACCGAGATCGGCAAGGACCATCCGGACGCGACGATCCTCGTCATCAGCCCGTCTTTCGCCGGTACCTATAGCGCCACGTTCGACAGGGTGACGTTGGAGGCCGGGCAGGACGTCGCCAAGACCGGCAACCCCGTGCTGTCGGCCAACAACTTCGTGGACGAGCTCGGGCGCGAGCACTTCTCGTGGACGGCGCTGACCATTGTGCTTGTCCTGTTCGTCGCGGCACTCTGCGCTGGAATTACGCTCCTCCGGGGCCGATTCACGAATGACTCGGTTAAGTAACGATTTGCAAACCATTCGCGCAGTCGGTTTCGCCGCGAAATAGCCGCGCGCACTATGGAACCCGGATGATCTGCCGGTATTCAATTCACGTCAATTAACCGTCGGAAGACGTCTCTTCAATTGCCTGTCAGAGGCCAATTAATTACACGAATGTAATTTGTGACTAAAGTTTCATTAGTTGCCAAAGTGACGTACGGTGCAAGTGGCGCCAAAGTGGTTAGTGCGTCTTATGTGACAACTGGGAGCGTGTCGGGGAAGGGCCGCTATGACCGAAAAGGCTCACCGAACGCCGAAGACCGAGGAGACGGCAGACCGGATGAAACGGACAGTCCCGCAGCATTTCGCGGACCGTTTCGCGGTGCGCGGCAAACGGACCGCGGCAGTCGCCCTGATAGTGCCCCCGCTGATGGTGGCCAGTCTGATGATGTGGCCCAACACGCTCGCCGTTACCTCCGCCGAACCGAACGACATGGCCTCTCTGATCAGTCAACTGGCCGACACCAACCAGCAGATCGAACAGCTCACCGCCGACGTGCAGACCCAGCAGGAATCCATCAACAAGGGATTGGTTGATCTTCAGGACGCGCGTGATAATGCGGCCGGCGCCGCCCAGGCGGTCGAAGAGGGCCAACGTGCCGTCGATACCGCCAACGGTGCAATTGCCGAAGCACAGGGCAAGTTCGACCGGATGGCCGCGGCCACCTATATGGCGGGCCCTTCGGGCTCGTATCTGACCGCCACCAACCCCGACGACGTGGTGCGCCTGGCCTCGGTGACCAAGAGTGTCGAGACAAGCTCGCAGACCGTCATGGACAACTTGCGCCGCGCACGCACCGAACAGGTCAACAAGGAGTCGCAGGCGCGGGCCATCCAGGAAAAAGCCGACCAAGCCGCCGCTGACGCACAGAAACAGCAGGACGACCTGGTGTCGGCGATGAAGGATGTGCAGAAGAAGCTCGAAGCGCAGCGCGGAGCCGCCGCGGATCTCGCCTCCAAGAAGAAGAGTGCGGAGGCACAGCTCGCTGCCGCGCGTGGCCCGGCCTATGCGGCAACGACCGCGACCGCGCGGGTGATCAACCCCGATGCGGCCATCGCGGGTAACGGCAATGAATGGACTGGGGGAGCGGCTCCGGCGGCGGCCAGCGGCGGCGAATGGGACACCACGCTCCCGATGATCGCCAGTGCCAACGTGCCTACCGATCCGACGCAGACCATCAACATGGTGCTGGGCATCGGCAACACTGCGGCCAATGTCGGTCAGTCCGCCGTATGCGGCGTCATCGGCATGTTCTGCCCCAAGCCCGCCCCGGCGGCAGCTTCTAACTCGGGTGGCGAGTACATCCCCAAGGTTTACGGCCGGGAGAACGTGGAGCGGGTGATTGCCCGTGCCGGTAGCGCGATGGGCACGCCGTACTCGTGGGGCGGTGGTTCGTACAACGGGCCGACTCGCGGAATCGACTCCGGCGCAGGCACCGTCGGATACGACTGCTCCGGGCTGATGATGTACGGCTTTGCCGCAGTCGGCATCAGACTCAGGCATTACACCGGGTACCAGTACACCTCCGGGCGTCAGGTACCGAGTGCTCAGATGAAGCGCGGCGACATGATCTTCTACGGCCCCAACGCAAGTCAGCACGTTGCGCTGTACCTCGGCAATGGGCAGATGCTCGAGGCGCCGAACACCGGCGACGTGGTCAAGGTGTCGCCGGTGCGGACCAGCGGCATGACGCCGTTCGTAACCCGATTGATTGAGTGGTAGAACCTGTGAACACAGCGAAAACGACCAAGTTGCTAAAAGTTCAGGGCCTCTTCGTGTTACGTGCGGCCCTCGCGATGGGGATCGCTATCGCGCTAGTGCTGTTCATGGGTGTACCGCGAGCCACTGCCGACGACAACCCGATCAGTCCGAATGTCGGTACGGCGTTTCTCAATGCTCTCGGACTGAACCCGTCGGGCGGCGACTGGGACAACACCCTGCCCTTCGCGGGGCCAAGCCAGGGTGCCGACCCCACGAAGATCATGAACGGGGTCATGGGGGTCGGACAGACCGCCTTGGGTGCACTGGGCATCGGCGGGAATCGCGGGTCGGCGGGTGCCGGACGTCCGCTCGTCTATGGCCGTCAGGCGGTGGAAGCGGTGATCCAGCGCGGTGGCACACAGCTGGGTGTTCCGTACTCGTGGGGTGGCGGCACCGTGCGTGGGCCAAGTGGCGGTGTGGACTACGACGCCGGCAAGGTGGGGTACGACTGCTCCGGCTTCACCATGTTCTCCTACGCGGCTGCCGGCGTGAAGCTGCCCAAGTACTCAGGCGATCAGTACAACGCGGGTCAGAAGATTCCGGTCTCGCAGGCAAAGCGCGGGGATCTGCTGTTCTACGGACCGGGTGGTTCTCAGCACGTGGTGATCTACCTCGGCAACGGCCAGATGCTGGAAGCCAGCGGCAGCGCGGAGAAGGTGACGGTGTCTCCGGTGCGCACGGGAGGCATGACTCCTTATGCCGTCCGCATCATCGCGTGGTAGCTCTTCTGATCCTTCATGTGAGCTAGAACGGCGCGCCAGCGAACGGGTACGTGGACCAAATCCCGGGATGCTGGAATAGTGGAGCGGAGGCGCCGCCCAGGGTTGGGTGCCGCTCACATGCACATGGCCACCAAGAAGCCACCAACAAGGCATGAAATCGTCAGGTAGAGCCGGAGGGAAGTTGATGTCATCACCAGGGTCACCAGGGGGAGGTGCCGGGTACTCCGGCGGAAGCGCGGGCCCCGCGTCGCACGCCCCGCAGGGTCCGACATCACCGGCTCTGGCCGCCGAGGTACAGAACCTTGAGCGCGCCATCTTCGAGGTCAAGCGCGTCATCGTGGGGCAGGACCGGCTCGTCGAGCGAATTCTCGTCGGCCTGCTCGCCAAGGGGCATGTGTTGCTCGAAGGTGTGCCCGGTGTTGCCAAGACGCTGGCGGTCGAGACCTTCGCCAAGGTGGTGGGTGGCTCGTTCTCTCGTGTCCAGTTCACCCCGGACCTGGTGCCTACCGACATCATCGGTACCCGCATCTACCGTCAGGGCAAGGAGGAGTTCGATACCGAACTCGGCCCGGTGGTGGCCAACTTCCTGCTGGCCGACGAGATCAACCGTGCGCCTGCCAAGGTGCAGTCAGCATTGCTCGAAGTCATGGCCGAGCGGCATGTCTCTATCGGCGGCAAGACGTACCCGATGCCCAAGCCCTTCCTGGTGATGGCCACACAGAACCCCATCGAGAACGAGGGTGTGTACCCGCTGCCGGAGGCGCAGCGCGACCGTTTCCTCTTCAAGATCAACGTCGACTATCCGACCGTTGAGGAAGAGCGCGAGATCATCTACCGGATGGGTGTCACGCCACCAGAGCCCAAACAGATTCTGTCCGCCGAGGTGCTGCTGCGCCTGCAGGATCTCGCGGCCAACAACTTCGTGCATCACGCCCTGGTGGACTATGTGGTTCGGGTTATCTCGGCCACCCGTAACCCCGCACAGTTTGGGCTCGGCGACGTCGCCAACTGGATCTCCTACGGCGCGAGCCCACGTGCCTCGCTGGGCATCATCGCGGCATCCCGGGCACTGGCTTTGGTGCGGGGGCGCGATTACGTGATCCCACAGGACGTCATCGAGGTCATTCCGGACGTGCTGCGCCACCGCCTGGTGATGAGCTATGACGCACTGGCCGACGAGGTTTCTGCCGACACCGCGATCAACCGGATTCTGCAGACGGTTGGCCTGCCGCAGGTGAATGCCGTCCCACAACAAGGACATTCGGTGCAGCCGGCGATGGTCGGGACAAACGGCCCGGTCCCGGCCGCCCATAACGCCGCGCCCAGGTGAGCACATCCAGTCCGGGCGCTGCCCGGCCGGTAGACATCCCGTCCCTGCGCCGGGGTGAGATCCGTGATCCGCAGCTCTCGGCGGCGCTGCGGACGTTGGAACTGAAGATCCGTCGCAAGCTTGACGGGGTGCTGCACGGCAATCACCTTGGTCTGATACCCGGCCCGGGGTCAGAGCCGGGCGAGTCACGCATGTATCAGCCCGGCGACGATGTGCGCCGGATGGATTGGTCGGTGACCGCGCGTACGACCCACCCGCACGTCCGCCAGATGATCGCCGATCGCGAGTTGGAGACGTGGCTGGTGGTCGACATGTCGGCGAGCCTGGACTTCGGGACGACGAACTGCGAGAAGCGCGACCTGGCGGTCGCGGCGGCGGCCGCCATCATCTTCCTCAACAGTGGTGGGGGAAACCGGCTCGGCGCGCTGATTGCCAATGGGGACAAGATTGTTCGGCTACCGGCGCGGTCCGGACGTGCTCATGAGCAGGACATCCTGCGCAGCATCGCCACCATGCCGAAGGCTCCTCAGGGCGTCCGGGGTGACCTGTCGTTGGCGATCGATGCCTTGCGGCGGCCGGAACGCCGCCGTGGCATGGCCGTCGTGATCAGTGATTTCCTCGGCCCCATTAACTGGATGCGGCCGCTGCGCGCCATTGGTGCCCGCCACGAGGTGCTCGGCATTGAGGTGCTCGACCCCCGTGACATGGAGCTGCCCGACGTCGGCGAAGTGCTGTTGCAGGACGCCGAGACCGGCGTCACCAAGGAGTACCGGATTGACGAGAATCTGCGCCGGGATTTCGAACAGGCGGCGGCCAGGCATCATGAAGAGGTGGCACGTACATTACGTCGTTGCGGTGCACCGCTTTTGAGCCTGCGGACTGACCGTGACTGGATCAACGACATCGTGAGATTTGTCTCCCAACAGCGCCGTGGTGCAGTGGCGGGGACGGGGGCGGGGGCTCGATGAGCGATCTGCCGTTCTTCGGGCCGATGACTCTCACGGGCTTCACTCACCCGTGGTTCTTCCTGGTGCTGCTGGTAGTTGCCGCGTTGGTCGGGCTGTATGTGTTTGCGCAGTACCTGCGCGAGAAGCGTGTGCTGCGATTCGCGAACACCGAGCTACTGGACTCGGTGGCCCCGACTCGGCCCCGTGCCTGGCGGCATGCCGCGACAGCACTCCTGGTGGTTGGCTTGCTGGTGCTGACCATCGCGCTGGCCGGTCCCAGCCATGACGTGAGGATTCCCCGTAACCGTGCCGTCGTGATGCTCGTCATCGACGTATCGCGGTCCATGGAATCGACCGATGTCGCCCCCAATCGCCTGGGTGCCGCGAAGGAGGCCGGTAAGGAGTTCGCCCGCAACCTCACCCCGGGCATCAACCTGGGTCTCATCGCGTATGCGGGGACCGCGACGGTGCTGGTCTCACCCACCACGAACCGGGACGCCACCGTGAACGCCCTGGATAATCTGCAGCTCGCCGATCGCACCGCCACCGGTGAGGGCATCTTCACGGCGCTGCAGGCCATCGCGACGGTGGGTGCGGTCATCGGCGGTGGCGACAAGCCGCCTCCGGCACGCATCGTATTGATGTCCGACGGCAAGGAAACGGTTCCGTCGAACCCCGACAATCCGAAGGGCGCCTATACCGCGGCGCGTACCGCCAAGGACCAACAGGTACCAATCTCTACGATCGCGTTTGGCACCAAGGACGGGTATGTCGAGATCAATGGGCAGCGCCAGAACGTCCCGTATGCCCCCGACATGATGGAGAAGGTGGCCAAGCTGTCGGGTGGGGAAACCTACACGGCGTCCACGCTCGGCCAGCTCAAGGAGGTGTACGCCAACCTGCAGCAGCAGATTGGGTACGAGACGATCCGTGGCGATGCCAGTGTCGGATGGCTGCGGCTGGGTGCGCTCTTGGTGCTCGCGGCGGCCTTCGTTGGGCTCGTGATTAACCGGCGTCTCCCTAACTGATTCGGTGTCCGCTCGCGGGTTCGGTTGGGCCCGTCGGTTAGGCCAAAGTCTAAGAAGACGATAAATTGACTTCCATGTCTGATGCTCTCGGCGCTGGCGCCGCCCGTCCCGACTTTGTCTCTCGTTCTGTCCTGGTCACCGGTGGCAACCGGGGTATTGGCCTGGCGATCGCGCAACGTCTTGCCGCTGATGGGCACAAGGTCGCTGTGACCCACCGCGGTTCCGGTGTGCCGGAGGGCTTGTTCGGGGTGGAGTGCGATGTCACCGACAACGATGCCGTCGACCGTGCCTTCAAAGAGGTCGAGGAGCACCAGGGCCCCGTCGAGGTGTTGGTATCCAATGCCGGCATCGCACAGGATGCATTCCTGATGCGCATGACCGAGGAGAAGTTTGAGCAAGTCATCAACGCGAACCTGACCGGGGCGTTCCGGGTGGCCCAGCGGGCCTCACGCACTATGCAGCGGAAGCGCTTCGGCCGGATGATCTTCATCGGTTCGGTCTCGGGCACCTGGGGAATCGGCAACCAGGCCAACTATGCGGCCTCCAAGGCCGGTGTCATCGGCTTGGCACGCTCGATCGCTCGGGAGCTCTCCAAGGCGGGCGTCACCGCCAACGTGGTCGCGCCTGGTTTCATCGACACCGAGATGACCCGCGCACTCGATGAGAGGGTCCAGGAGGGCGCACTGGAATTCATTCCGGCGAAGCGGGTGGGAACTGCAGCTGAGGTCGCCGGGGTCGTCAGCTTCCTGGCCTCCGAAGATGCCAGTTACATCTCCGGTGCGGTGATCCCGGTTGATGGTGGCATGGGTATGGGCCACTAGGTACTGGCATGCTGCGGCGATGAGCCGCATGCGCGAAGAGCTTTAGACGAGCGAGAACACAACTAAGGAGAATCGTGGCAGGGCTACTCGAGGGCAAGCGGATCCTGGTGACGGGCATCATCACCGATTCGTCGATCGCGTTCCATATCGCAAAGGTCGCGCAGGAACAAGGTGCGCAGCTGGTGCTCACCGGTTTCGACCGGCTGCGCCTCATCGAGCGCATCACCCAGCGGTTACCTCAGCCGGCGCCGCTGCTGGAGCTCAATGTGCAGGACGAGAAGCACCTGGACAGCCTCGCCGACCGTGTCACCGAGGTGATCGGGGAGGGCAACAAGCTCGACGGCGTGGTGCATTCGATCGGTTTCATGCCGCAAACCGGCATGGGATTGAATCCGTTTTTCGAGGCGCCTTTCGAAGACGTGGCCAAGGGTTTCCACATCTCGGCGTTCTCTTATGCATCGCTGGCCAAGGCAGTACTGCCGATCATGAACCGCGGCGGCAGCATCGTGGGTATGGATTTTGACCCGACCCGCGCGATGCCGTTCTACAACTGGATGACCGTTGCCAAGAGCGCACTGGAATCGGTCAACCGGTTCGTCGCACGCGAGGCGGGTGCCGCCGGTATCCGTTCGAACCTTGTTGCAGCCGGTCCGATTCGGACGCTAGCTATGAGTGCGATCGTCGGTGGCGCACTGGGTGATGAGGCCGGCCAGCAGATGAGCGTGCTCGAGGACGGCTGGGACCAGCGTGCTCCGATCGGCTGGGACATGAAGGACCCGACCCCGGTCGCCAAGACCGTCTGTGCGCTGCTGTCGGATTGGCTGCCGGCGACCACCGGCGACATCATCTTCGCCGACGGCGGCGCGCACACACAGCTGCTCTAGTGGAGTTCGATGCTGTGCTCTTGCTGTCCTTCGGTGGTCCCGAGGGGCCGCAGGAGGTTCGGCCGTTCCTGGAGAATGTCACGCGCGGCCGCGGGGTTCCGCCGGAGCGTCTCGACGAGGTGGCCGAGCACTACTTCCATTTTGGCGGCATCTCTCCGATTAACGGCATCAATCGAGCGCTGATCGACGAGATCTCGCGCCAACTAAAACTGACCGGGCGCCCCCTGCCGGTGTTCTTCGGCAACCGCAATTGGTACCCCATGGTGGAGCAAACCGTTGCCGATATGCGCGACAAGGGGATTCGACGAGCAGCCGTCTTCACGACCTCTGCCTGGGGTGGCTACTCGGGATGCACACAATACGTAGAGGACATTGCCCGGGCGCGTGCTGCGGTGGGGGATGGGGCGCCCGAGCTGGTGAAGCTCCGTCAGTATTTCGACCACCCTGCATTGGTGCAGCTGTATGCCGAGGCCGTCGCCGCAGCGGCTTCGGGGCTGAAGGGTGCGCCTCGGCTGGTGTTCACCGCCCATTCCATTCCGATAGCCGCAGACCAGCGGCACGGCCCCGACCTCTATAGCCGCCAGGTGCGCTACCTCGCGCAGCTGGTCGCCGAGGCAGCCGGGTACCAGGACTATGACGTGGTGTGGCAGTCCCGTTCGGGACCGCCACAGGTGCCATGGCTGGAGCCGGACATCATCGACCATCTGGCTCATCTTGTCGCCCAAGGCGATCGAGAAATCCGCTCAGTGGTTGTGGCGCCGATCGGGTTTGTGTCGGACCACCTGGAGGTGCTGTGGGACTTGGACAACGAGGCCTATGAGTACGCTGCCGAACACGACATCGAGTTCGCCCGCGCGGCGACGCCGGGTGCCGACGCGCGATTCGCGCGCATCGCGGTGGACTTGATCGCAGAGATCGCGGATGGCGAACCGCCGCTGCGTGCAGTGGGGAAAAACCCGGTCCCCGGTTACGGGTTCAGTGTGAACGGTGCTCCGTGTTCACCGCTGTGTTGCGGCGGGCCGAAGATCTAGCGCGCGGCCTCGATGATGGCGGCCGCGGCGGCCATCCGGGCCTCGCGCACCAGAATGACGAGAGGTCGCAACGCCTCGCCGACCGCTCCGTCGTCGAGGGCTTCGGGTAACTGCATGATCTCGGCCGCTGCCGTGGCGATCGCCTCAACCTGATTGGCTGAATCGAGCACGCGGACCGCCCGGTGTGGTGCGTAGTCCGGCAGGCGGTGCGCGCGTAGCGTGGAGAGCACGTCTTCAACCAGGGAGCGGGGGTCGGCATCCGCTGTGTCCACAACCCGGCCCAGGCGGCTGAGTGTGGCTGTGGCGGTCCGGACCGCCTGGCGTAGTTGATATTCGGCTTCCCCGAGGTCCGGTACTACTTGTGCCGGGATCCGGCCCGGTAGTGAGTAGACGGTCCAGGACAGGCCGACGGTCTCGTCGCGATCCTCGTCGTACTCCACAGCGGGCACCAATCCTATTGCCGTGGAATTATTCTGGCGATCGCTGAGCACGATCGCCTCGCTGGCCTCCATCGCATCACGCTGGAACTGAGTGTTGGCAGGCAGGCCCCGGGGGTCGCCAGGTGCGGGCAGGATCACATGGATATCGGGCGAACCGTGCGGCTGGCCGGTTGCGGTACGTACCGTCTGAAGTAGGCCGATGGGGCCGTTGTCGTCCATATCCGGCCACGAGAGTCCCGTGTGGCCGGCGGCGACCGCGTCGTATGCAGTGACTAAATGTTTTGGCGCCCAAGCAATGAGGGCGTCGATGACGTCGTCGGGCGCCGCGCGGCCGGCCAGCCACGCGCTTGCCCACACCGCCAGGGACACACTCGGATTCGCCATAGTGCTCGCAGTCTAAGGCCCCGTATCCGCCCCCACCAGTTGCCCACGCGGTCTAATGTGGACTCATGCCGATTGTGTGGCTCGTCGCAGGCATCCTGCTCGCGGCCGCCGAGTTGATGACAGGTGACATGTTCCTGTTGATGCTCGGTGGTTCGGCCCTGGTCACCGCCGGTGTCGGATGGGTGTTCGACATGCCGCTATGGGCCGAGGGACTGGTCTTCGTCATCAGCGCGGTGATTTTGCTGGTCGGTGTGCGGCCCGCGTTGCGTAAGCGGCTGACGGCGGGCCCAATCCTGCATACCAACGCCAGGGCGTTGGAGGGCAAGAGTGCCATTGTGATTGAACCGGTCGATGATCTCCATGGGCTGATTCGGCTCGGCGGTGAGATGTGGTCCGCCCGTAGCCTGGAGAAGTCGGGCCGGTTTGAGCAGGGAGAGACGGTGACGGTTGTTCAAATCGACGGTGCGACGGCGGTTGTCGAGAAGATCTAGCGTAATAATCTCAGTGACAGGAGTACGGGTATGGGAGTAGCTGCCGGGGCCTTTGTGCTGATCGTCTTGATCATCCTGGGCGTCACCATCGTGCTGAAGTCCGTAGCACTCGTCCCGCAGGCGGAGGCCGCGGTGATCGAGCGCCTGGGGCGGTATTCGAAGACCGTGAGTGGGCAGTTGACCATTCTGGTGCCGTTCGTCGACCGAATCCGGGCCAAGGTTGATCTGCGCGAACGAGTGGTGTCCTTTCCGCCCCAACCGGTGATCACCGAGGATAACCTTACGGTGAATATCGATACCGTTGTCTACTTCCAGGTCACCAATCCGCAAGCTGCGGTGTACGAGATCAGTAACTACATCGTCGGTGTGGAACAGCTCACCACCACCACGCTGCGCAATGTGGTGGGCGGTATGACGCTGGAGCAGACGTTGACCTCGCGTGACCAGATCAACGGTCAGTTGCGTGGCGTACTGGACGAGGCCACCGGACGCTGGGGCCTGCGCGTCGCGCGGGTCGAGCTGCGATCCATCGATCCGCCGCCTTCGGTGCAGGAATCGATGGAAAAGCAGATGAAGGCCGACCGTGAGAAGCGCGCCATGATCCTGTCTGCCGAAGGTGCCAGGCAGGCGGCAATCCTGTCGGCAGAGGGACAGAAGCAGGCACAGATCCTCGCCGCTGAAGGTTCCCGGCAATCGGCGATCCTGGCCGCCGAAGGTGAACGCCAGTCCCGCATCCTCCGTGCCGAGGGTGAGCGTGCAGCCCAGTATCTACAGGCGCAGGGCCAGGCCAAGGCCATTGAAAAGGTCTTTGCCGCAGTGAAATCGGGTAAGCCGACTCCAGAGTTGTTGGCGTACCAGTATTTACAGACGCTACCCAAGATGGCCCAGGGGGAAGCCAACAAGGTTTGGCTCATTCCCAGTGACTTCGGTTCGGCACTGCAGGGGTTCACCAAGCTGCTGGGTGCCCCCGGGTCTGACGGCGTGTTCCGCTATGAACCGTCCCCGGACGACGAGTCAACCGAGCGTCCCGAGGACGATTCCGCCGAGGTTGCCGGGTGGTTCGAAACCAAGACCACGCCCGAAGTCGCTGCGGCGGTTGCCGCTGCGCAATCCGCGGCCCAGGAGATCGGGGCCGCGGACCCCGCGACCGACCCCGCGATCGACCCGGCGAGCCGTCACGGACTACCGGGAGCGTGACATCCGCAGTGTCGGCACCGGCGTAGTCGCCTTGACAAGGAGATTCCTCCGGCCCATCATGGGAACCGGTTCAGCACCTTGCTAGGTGAGGCTCCTACGTGAATACAGGCCACTGATCTGACGACGTCGAGAGACGCCCAAGGTTAGGACAGGTCTTCCCGGACTAAGGGATGACCCGAAGTGGCTTCCGCGAGCGGACACGTCACGTAGTGCCGAAGCCCTGACGAGAGGGGTGCATGCCGGGCGACGTCGCTGTCCGGTATTTCTCTCTTGTGGTCGTTGTTCCGACAGCTGGCGCCCGCGTGCGCCCCGACGGCAAGGAGGTGAGGCACAACCGTGATATCCGGAGACAGTCCGCATAGACAACAGCTGCCGCATACCTTGCTGCTCATTCGAGGGTGAAACCTCGCTTTAGTCAATGTTTTTGACGCTTGCGTTCAGGTATGCGGCTTCCCCGCAAGGAGTCCGATCATGAGCACAACATTCAACGCAGTACGCCGGCTGTGGACACGGCACCGGCTGACCCCGCAAGAGCGCGCCAATCTGCAACTGGCTTACTCGCCGCTGGCGGTTGTTTCGGCGTCGCTGGGGGCGCATCCACCGCGGTAACCCTGAGGGATACCGCTATCGCCGTCCACGCACAGTCGATTCACAGTGCGCGGACATTCGGAATTCATTCGAGGCCAATACGCTTCGGCCGCCCACCGGGCGGACGGAGCGTATTGGCCCAACGCTGAGGAGTCGGCATGGCTACTTCGAATAAGGCGGCTACGCCGCGAGTAATTCAATTCTCGGATCTGTTGAAGGCTCCGGTGGTTGCGCGCTCCGGCGACACGATCGGCCGGCTGGAGGACGTCATCGTTCGGCTCCGCGGGTCGGATGAATACCCGCTTGTCACCGGGTGCGTCGTCGACATGGGTGGGCGCAGGGTGTTCGTGTCCGCGAGTGTCGTTTCCATCGTGGCACCGGATCGAATTGAATTGAGTAAGAACAAAGTTGACCTTCGCGGCTTCGAACGCCGAGACGGGGAATACCTGCTCGAAGAGGACGTGCTCGATCACCGGTTCATCGATGTGGACAACGCCGAGCTGGTGCATGCCTACGACATCGAACTCGTGGAATCAGCCGAGGGATGGATCCTTGCCCGGCTCGATACACGTCGTCCCGCAAGATTTTTCGGTTTGATCAGGGCGGGCGCGGGTCAGGCCGGTAGGGATTGGAAGGCCTTCGAGCCGATGATCGGCCATGGTGGGTCACTGTTGGCGCGCCGCGTCGGGGGGAGAGTGAACACGCTCAAGCCCGCCGAGATCGCTGACCTGCTCGAGGAGGCCACCAAGGAGGAGGGCGGCGAGATCCTCGACCGTGTCCGTGACAACCCGGAGCTCGAGGCCGATGTATTCGAGGAGCTCGATTCGGACAAGGCCAGCAAGCTGTTTCAAGACATGTCCGATGTGGACGTCGCGGCCCTTCTTGGCCGGATGCGTGCAGACGACGCGGCAGACGCAATCTTCGACCTGCGGCAGTCCCGTCGACGAGCCGTCTTGGATCTCATGCCGGGACCGCAACGTACGAAGGTGGTCACGTTGATGGGGTTCAGCCCCGAGTCGGCCGGTGGTCTGATGAATGTGGATATTGTCTCGTGCGTACCCGGCGGCACGGCGGGTGATGCGCTTGGTGCGATTTCGGAGGCGAAATCCCTTCAGCCCGAGGCGCTTCTGAAGGTGCACGTGGTTTCCGACAACGGCGAGCTGGTGGGTGTGGTGTCGGTAATACGGCTTCTGCAGGCCGATCCTGGTGCTGCCGTGCAATCGATCATGGACGACGATCCGGTGCGCGTCGCCCCGGAGGCTGACCTGACGGACGTCGCATTGCTGATGGCCGACTACAACCTGGCCTTGATTCCCGTCGTCGACGAGGGCGACAAGGTGCTCGGCGTCGTGACCTATGACGATGTGCTGGCCGCGCTCATCCCTGAGGATTGGCGTCGTCGTGAGCCCGCCCCGCGTCCGGTGCGCCAGGTTGCGTCGAGCCCAGACGGAGTCACGCCATGAGCGAAAACAGGATCGTCGGCGCCCCCAGAAACAGCCGGGACAGCCAGGAAAGTCACGGCAGCGACGTTATTGGGGCTCCGCAAGTAGTTACGACTCAGTCACAGAGTGCCGTACTCGATTCGGCCCATCTGGGTGACATCGAAGGTGCGTTCGGCCGAATCAGTGTGAGCGACCCCGGCCAGGCGCGCACCTTCAAGACACGGATGGCGACGATGGCCGCCATCTTGGGGCCGGGCATCATCGTCATGGTCGGCGACAACGATGCCGGCGGCGTTGCGACGTATGCCCAGGCCGGTCAGAGCTACGGGTACAGCTTGCTGTGGGTACTGTTGCTGCTCATCCCGGTTCTTGTTGTCAATCAGGAGATGGTGGTTCGCCTTGGTGCGGTCACTGGGGTCGGACACGCGCGGTTGATCAACGAACGGTTCGGTCGTGGTTGGGGCTGGTTCTCGGTAGGTGACTTGTTCATCCTGAACTTTCTCACTCTTGTCACCGAATTCATCGGCGTGGCACTGGCTTCCGAGTATCTCGGGGCCTCGAAGTACTACACGGTGCCTTTCGCCGCCATCGCACTGATTCTCATCATGGCCACCGGTAGCTTCCGCAGCTGGGAGCGAGCCATGTTCGTGTTCATTGTGATTACCCTGCTGCAGATTCCCATGTTCATGATGTCGGATCCGCAATGGGGAAGAGCTGCACACGGTTTCGTGGTGCCGGGTATCGACGGCGGTATCAGTTCCGGTGCGGTGTTGCTGATCATTGCCATGGTGGGCACCACGGTGGCGCCGTGGCAGCTGTTCTTCCAGCAGTCCAACATCGTCGACAAGCGCATCACTCCACGGTTCATCGGGTACGAACGCGCCGACACCGTCATCGGCTCATTGGTCGTGGTGATCGGTGCCGCCGCCCTGGTGATGACGGCCGATTACGCGGCCCGCGCGACCGGCAACTCGGGCCCGGACAGATGGGGCGACGTCGGCGATGCGGGGATGATCGCCGACTGGCTGGGGCAGGTTCAGCCGTTGTTGGGCAAGATCTTTGCGATCGTCCTGCTGGATGCGTCCATCATCGGAGCGGCCGCTGTCACCCTGGCCACCAGTTACGCCTTCGGTGACACTTTTGGGCTCAAGCACTCTCTGCACCGCAGCTTCAAGGACGCCAAACCGTTCTATCTGTCGTACACGGTGATGGTCGGCGTGGGGGCTGCCATCGTGCTGATCCCGAATGCCCCGCTCGGGCTCATGACTACCGCGGTGCAGGCGCTAGCCGGCCTGCTTCTGCCCAGCGCAAGTGTGTTCTTGCTGTTGTTGTGCAATGACAAGGCGGTGTTGGGTCCGTGGGTCAACAAGGTGTGGCTCAATATTGTGGCCGGCCTCATCGTCGGTGTGCTGCTGTTTCTTTCCGGCATTTTGATGGCGACGACGCTGTTCCCAGATCTGGACGTCGTACAGGTCGCCGGAGACCTGGCCGTAGGTGTTGCGGTACTGGCTGCGCTGGTCGGGATCGGACTGTGGTGGGCGTCGGGGAGACAACGCGTGGATCCGGCGGTCGTGGCGATGAACAAGGCCCTCGAGAGCGTTGACGCGCGGACCTGGCGTATGCCGCCGCTCGCATTGCTCGAGCCGGTCACCTGGAGTCCTGGGACCAAGTTGGGCATGCTCGCACTTCGTGGATATCTGGTTGTCGGCGCCATCCTGTTGGTGGTGAAGGCAATTCAACTCGCGCACGGGAGTTGAACGACGCCCCCGGCAAGGCGTAATGAAATCGTTCGGAACAGGCGGTCGCGCTGGACTATCGCGGCGCGACCGCCTCCAATGGATGCATGAGTATCCGCGCGTTACGCCGTTTCTGGGAGCGTCATCAGTTGACCGCGCAAGAGCGCGCCAACATGCAGCTGGCCCGGTCGCCGCTGGCGGTAATTTCCGCGTCCCTCGGCGCACACGCGCCCCACTAGCGGGAATCGGCCGACCTATCGACGACGTGGTGTCGTAGTGGTTCACTGGGATGATGAGCAATGACGCTTTCGTATCTCCCCGGGTCCTCGCTTTGTTGGGTTCTTTCCAGGCTGTCGATGCCGTCATCTGCATCCAGCCGATTCCCTATGTGGCTAAATGTCTTGACGATGTGCATTATCCGCGACAAAACCGGTGGATTTTCGCACCGATCAAGGCCGTGTCGGCGCTTGGGCTGGTGGGTGGAATTCGGTTTCCGTGGCTGGCCAAGCTGACTCTGGTTATGCTCACCATCTATTTCAGTCTGGCCGTCGGCGCACATCTGCGGGTGCGCGACATCGGGCTCAACGCGATGTCGGCCTCGACGCTGCTAGCCACATACGGAACCCTGGCCACCAAGGGAATGGCGGCGAAATCGTCATGACAGAGCGGCTTTTGGCGAATCCGAAAGTACTGACCGCACTAGCAGCCATCCAGGCCGCCGATGCCGCGGTATGCGTCCGTCCGATCAAACCCATCAAAGAGTCGCTGGAGAAAGTGGGTTTACCACAACGGATCTGGTGGGTGCTACCGGTGGTCAAGTCGGCATCGGCAGTGGGGCTCATCGGCGGTATCCGGTGGACAGCACTGGGCCGATTGACGGCGTTCATGCTTGCCGTCTACTTCACCCTGGCGGTCGGTGCGCATATACGGGTGCGTGACAACGCGCTCCACGCGGTGCCGGCGGCAAGCCTGCTGCTGTGGTTCGCCGTCCTTGCGGGCAAGGGGTTCGATGACCGGAAATCTGCGCCCTAGCCGCCGACCCGTTCGGGTTCATCGGAGGTCTCGGGACTGGCGACCTCGGTGTGTGTGCGCTTGTAGCGCCTGATCTCGTACAGGATTCCCAGTACGCCGACCACCGAGGTGGCCAGCGAGACGGCGAAGAGCGTGCCACTGATGTGTCCGGTGAGCGCATCACCGAGCACGACGACTGCCAGGGTGCCCGGAAGTAGGCCGACGGAGGTGGCCAGCGTGTAGGGCACCACGCGTACTGCGGAGGCCCCGGCCGCGTAGTTGAGAACCGAGAACGGTACCGCCGGGATGAGCCGCATCGACATCACCGCGATCCAACCGCGCCGGCGCAATTGGTTGTCGACGTTCCTCACCGCGGCACGGTGATGCAGCGTGCTGAGCTTCCAGCCCAGCGCCCGCACTCCCCACAGTGCCAAGACCGCGCTCGCGGTGCTCGCGACGACAGCCAGTAGGACTCCAAGCTGCGTTCCGAAGAGCAGTCCGGCAGCCAGGGTGAACGCGGTGCGCGGGAAGGGCAGCACCGTCACGATCGTGTGTGCCGCCAAGAAGGCGAGCGGGAACCATGGGCCCAGCTCGTCAGCCCAATCCCTCATCTGGAGGGCGGTCGGCAGCGGTAGAAACAGCAGGGCGGCGGCCACGATGAGAACGGCCACACCGGTCCACAGCAGCTGACGCCGCGGGATCCGTCGTGCTGCGACGACGCCTGCGCCCCAGACCTGCCGGAATCCCATGGTCGTCAGCCTACGGAGCCCGAATGAACGGAGGGGACAGGACACGGGTGTAGCGATGGCCGCGGCCCCATACTGGGCAGTAGCCGACGGCGTCATTTAGCCTGATGACTAAGTGTGATAGGCATTTCGGCATGGAGTGCCATATATGTCGCTCGACGACGAGCAGCAGGGAGCAGTTTTGTGACTGTTGAGGTACCCGAGATTCGACGTGACTTCGCGCGGTGGCAGAAGAACGTCGCCGGGGTGTTGGCCAAGACCACACGCAAGGCGGTCGAGGACCTGCCCGCCGACCCCGAGCGACTGCTCGATTCGCCGACATATGACGGGATAGCGATCCGTCCGCTGTACACGGCACTCGATGAACTTCCCGAGCCGTCGCTGCCCGGACAATGGCCCTTCGTGCGCGGTGGCGACCCCCGGCGCGATGTGAACAGCGGGTGGAAGGTCGCCGAGCGTTTCGACGGCGCGGGCACCGACGCCGCCCTCGTGAACGAGGCCATTCTCGACGCGCTGGGGCAGGGGGCCAGCGCCATCGTGCTGGCCGGTATTACCCCCGAGGCGGTCGGACGTGCGCTGCAGGGGGTGTACCTCGACTTGGCTCCCATCCAAGTAGAGGCCGGCGCCGAGCTGACCGGGGTGACCGAGGCGATCTTGTCGGTCCTGGACACCTACGAGGGAATCACCGCCAAGGTGGTCGTCGACCTCGGTGCCGATCCGCTGGGTGATGCCTTTACCGGTCACCGGTCGGGCGTGTCGATCGAGGAGACGGTGGCCTTGGCCGAGCGCGCGAGCGCCCGCACCGAGCAGATCCGGGCCATTACCGTCGACGGCACGATCGCGCACGAGCTGGGTTCCAGCGATAGCCAAGAGTTGGCGGTCGCGATAGCTGTTGGGGTCGCGTATCTACGGCTGTTGCAGAATGCGGGCCTGGGCATCGCGGAAGCATTGCGGCAGATCAGTTTCCGCTTCGCCGCAACCGACGATCAGTTTGTGTCGATCGCCAAGTTCCGCGCCGCCAGGGTGCTCTGGGCCCGTGTGGCCGAGGTCGCCGGCGTGCCGGAGGACGGCGGCGCTCTCATGCACGCGGTGACCTCCGAACCGATGATGGCCCAACGTGATCCGTGGGTGAATATGCTGCGCACCACCCTGGCCGCATTCGGTGCCGGAGTCGGTGGAGCGGACAGTGTGCGGGTGCGTCGGTTCGACGACGCGATCGCCGGTGGGCTGGATTCGGTATCCCCGGCGTTCTCCGCGCGGATCGCCCGGAACACGCAGCTGTTGCTCATCGAGGAGTCTCATGTCGGTCGGGTGCTCGACCCGGGCGGCGGCTCTTGGTACATCGAGGATCTCACGGAAACCCTTGCCCAGCAGGCGTGGTCGTTGTTCACCGAGATCGAGGGCGCGGGCGGATTCGAGGCGTCCGCCGATTTGATCCAGGAACGTATCGCCGCGACGCGCACACAGCGAGCCGAGGACATTGCCCATCGGCGTACCTCCATAACGGGGGTGAACGAGTTCCCGAACCTGGCAGAGGTGCCGTTGCCACCGCATCCCGCCGGGGGCTACCGGTATGCGGCCGATTTCGAGGCCCTCCGGGACCGCTCGGATGCCGCGCTGGCCGCATCGGGTACGCGTCCGACCGCACTACTGATTCCGCTGGGCCCGCTCGCCGAGCACAACGTGCGCACCACATTCGCCTCGAACCTGTTGGCCTCCGGCGGTATCGAGGCCGTGAACCCCGGCCTGCTCGATGCCGGAAAGGTCGCCGGTGCTGTCGCGGATTCGGAAGCGCGTCTCGTCGTCATTTGTGGCACGGATGCCCGGTATGCCGCCGAGGCGGGTGCGGTCGTCGATGCCGCCAGGGCTGCGGGGGCCACCGACGTCTATCTCGCGGGGCCCGAGAAGTCCGTCGGGGAGGTTGCTGAGGCATCGCGACCTGATGGCTACTTGACCATGAAAATTAATGCTGTCGAAGCTCTTTCGGCCATGCTGACCAAGTTGGGGGCGTGACATGACTGACCTCACGGATCGTTCGGTATCCGCCGGAACCCTGGGCAGTTTTGCCGACGTGCCGCTGCACGGTGACCGCGTGTCGGTCGCACCGGACGCCTCCGCCGTAGAGGCCGCCGTGGCAGAGGCCGCGGGTGCGCACGGATACACGCGCGAGCAGCTTGACTGGGAGACCCCCGAGGCGATCACAGTCAAACCGGTCTACACCGCCGCAGACCGAGAAGCCGTGCGGGCCGAGGGGTACCCACTGGATACCTTTCCGGGTCAGGTGCCGTTCCTGCGCGGGCCCTACCCGACGATGTACGTCAATCAGCCGTGGACCATCCGCCAGTACGCCGGCTTCTCGACGGCCGCCGAATCCAATGCGTTCTATCGCCGTAACCTCGCCGCGGGTCAGAAGGGCCTGTCCGTGGCCTTCGACCTGGCCACCCACCGCGGATACGACTCCGATCATCCTCGGGTACAGGGCGACGTCGGAATGGCCGGTGTGGCCATCGATTCCATCCTGGATATGCGTCAGCTGTTCGACGGAATCGACCTGGGGTCGGTATCGGTGTCGATGACCATGAACGGCGCGGTGCTGCCGATTTTGGCGCTGTACGTGGTGGCAGCGGAGGAGCAGGGTGTCAGTCCCCAACAACTGGCCGGGACCATTCAGAACGACATCCTCAAAGAGTTCATGGTCCGCAACACCTACATCTACCCGCCGAAGCCGTCGATGCGGATCATCTCGGACATCTTCTCCTACACCAGCGCCAAGATGCCGAAGTTCAACTCCATCTCGATCTCCGGCTACCACATCCAAGAAGCCGGTGCTACGGCCGATCTGGAGCTGGCCTACACCCTGGCCGACGGTGTCGAGTACATCAAGGCGGGGCTGGAGGGCGGCCTGGACATCGACGTGTTCGCGCCGCGTCTGTCCTTCTTCTGGGCCATCGGCATGAATTTCTTCATGGAGGTGGCCAAGTTGCGGGCCGGGCGCTTGCTGTGGAGTGAGCTGGTTGCTCAGTTCGATCCGAAGAGTGCGAAATCGCAGTCCCTGCGTACGCATTCGCAGACTTCCGGCTGGTCGCTGACCGCGCAGGATGCGTTCAACAATGTGGCGCGCACCTGTATCGAGGCCATGGCCGCGACCCAGGGACACACCCAGTCGTTGCACACCAACGCCCTGGACGAGGCGCTGGCGCTGCCCACCGATTTCTCGGCGCGTATCGCGCGCAATACCCAGCTGCTCCTTCAGCAGGAGTCGGGTACCTGCCGGCCGATCGACCCGTGGGGTGGCTCGTACTACGTCGAATGGTTGACACATCAGCTCGCATCCCGTGCACGCGAGCATATTCGGGAGGTCACCGAGGCTGGCGGAATGGCGCAGGCCATCGATCAGGGCATCCCGAAGCTTCGCATCGAAGAAGCCGCCGCGCGCACCCAGGCGCGTATCGACTCGGGCCGTCAGCCGGTGATCGGCGTCAACAAGTACCAGGTGACCCAGGATCAGCAGATCGAGGTTCTCAAGGTCGAGAACTCGCGAGTGCAAACCGAACAGCTTGCCAAGTTGCGGCAGTTGCGCGCCGAGCGCGACAACGACGCGGCGCAGCGTGCGCTCGATGAACTGACCAGGGCGGCAGCCGATTCCAGCCGTGTCGGCGAAGACGGATTGGGCAACAACCTGATGGCGCTGGCCATCAATGCCGCTCGCCACAAGGCAACCGTCGGGGAGATCTCCGACGCGCTGGAGAAGGTCTATGGCCGGCATCAGGCCGAAATCCGTACCATCAGCGGGGTATATCGCGACGAGGTGGGAAGGGACGGCGCCGTTAGCAGCGTGACGCAAGCGACCGAGCTGGTACAGAAGTTCGCCGACGCCGATGGCCGCCGGCCGCGGGTGCTGGTCGCCAAGATGGGTCAGGACGGGCACGACCGCGGGCAGAAGGTGATTGCGACGGCCTTCGCCGATATCGGTTTCGACGTCGACGTGGGCCCGCTGTTCCAGACACCGGACGAAGTCGCACGTCAAGCTGCCGACAACGATGTGCATGTGGTCGGGGTCTCCTCCCTGGCCGCGGGTCACCTGACGTTGGTGCCGGCGCTGCGAGCGGCATTGGCAGCGGCGGGGCGTCCCGACATCATGATCGTCGTCGGCGGTGTCATTCCGCCCGGTGATTTCGACGAGCTGTACGAGGCGGGAGCGGCGGCCATCTTCCCCCCGGGAACAGTCATCGCCGAGGCCGCGATCGGCTTGTTGCACAAGCTGGCCGAGCGGCTCGGCTACGACCTCGTCTGATGCCGGAAAAACAGTCACCCGATAGTCTGGCGGCTCTGATCCGGTCTGGGGATCGTTCGGCGCTCGCCCGCGCCATCACACTCGTCGAGTCGACGCGCGGCGATCATCGGGGGCGGGCCCAGCAGCTGCTGTTGGACTTGTCTCCCGATGGTGGGAACGCCCTGCGGGTGGGCATTACCGGTGTGCCCGGGGTGGGGAAGTCGACCACTATCGAGGCTCTCGGCATGTACCTCATTGCGCAGGGACATCGGGTGGCCGTGCTGGCAGTGGATCCGTCATCGACGCGTACCGGTGGGTCGATTCTGGGCGACAAGACCCGGATGGGCCGACTCTCGGTACATCCCGACGCCTACATCCGGCCGTCGCCGACCTCGGGCACGCTTGGCGGGGTGGCCAAGGCGACCCGGGAGACGGTGGTGCTGCTGGAATCGGCCGGATTCGACGTCATCCTTATCGAGACCGTCGGCGTCGGGCAGTCCGAGGTCACCGTCGCCAATATGGTCGACACCTTTGTCTTCCTGACGCTGGCACGCACCGGAGATCAGCTGCAGGGCATCAAAAAGGGTGTACTCGAGCTTGCCGACATCGTGGTGGTGAACAAGGCCGATGGCGTGCACGCCATCGAGGCCCAGAAGGCCGCGCGGGAATTGTCGGGTGCGTTGCGCCTGATCTATCCGCATGACACCCTATGGCGCCCACCGGTTCTCACCATGAGCGCGTTGGAGAACAGCGGGGTCTCCGAGATGTGGGACACCGTACTGCGGCACCGCGCGGTGCTGACGGAGGCGGGGGAGTTCGAGGCTAAACGTCGCCGCCAGCAAGTGGACTGGATGTGGGCGATGGTGCGCGATGCGGTCCTGGATCGGGTGCTCAGGGCGCCGGACGTGAAGGCCGCGCGTGCCGAAATCGAGCAACAGGTGCGGGATGGCACCTTGACACCCGCACTGGCTGCCGAGCGGCTGCTGAATCTGAGTTCGTAGGGTGCCTCAGATGGTTGGTGACGTTGGTGAATCAGGCCAATCTTCAACCCCACTGGTCTTCCTCGATACCGAGACCACTGGCCTTCACCGTGAGCGCCAACCATGGGAAGTGGCGATCATTCGCCGCACCGATGCCGGGCAACGGCAGTTGCACCTCTGTGTGGACGTCCAGGACCTGGACCTGGAGTCGGCGGATCCGGCCGGCCTCGAGGTCAGCGGTTTCCATAAACGGCATCCGCAAGTGCGCTTGAGGCCGCTGCAGTTTCCTCGCATCTTCCGTGCCGCAGAAGCTGTTTCGCTCGTCAAGGAATGGACGGCGGGAGCCACCGTCGTTGGGGTGATACCGCAGTTCGATGCGGAGTGCCTGACGCGGATGTTCCTGTCCCATGGAGTGGCCCCGGCGTGGAATCCAGATCTTGTCGACGTTGTCGCCGTCACGGCGGCACGGATCCGCGAACGCGGGTTGGTACCGGACGCCGATTACTCCAATCTGTCCTTGCAATTCGGTGTGAAGATCCCCAGCGCCGGCCAACGGCATACGGCCCTCGGAGATGCCCGCTGGGCCATGCGCTGGTACGACCGATTATCTGAATGAGGATGTCGAGGACAGGTAGATCAGCTTGCGCCGGATGCCGGCGATCTCGCGCGCGACGGCGCGCAGCACCGCACGTTCCTGCGGAGCAAGGACAGACAGTGACACGGCGTCGGACATGTGTTGTCCGTCCTGCCAGGCCGTGGCCCGAGACTGCCACCGGAATCGCAGCAGCCATCCGAAGCAATCCTGCAGTGTCGAGGCATCACCGGCATCCAGGATGTTGGCCGTCGCGGCGGCCTTGAGACGGTCTGGTGTCGAGAGTGCTTCGGATCCGGCGGATAGCGCCGCCCAGCGTGCGATCTTGACCACCGGATCGATCGCCGCGACCTTGAGATCGACGGTATCGGACTGCGTCGCGAATATCCTTAACCGTGACGGGAATCCGGCGCGTACGGCCACTGCGTCCTGAAGCATGGCAAGCCGGATGGGGTAGTGGCGTTGCGCGCAGCGGGCATTCTCGGTGCGAAGGGCGTTGTCCGATAACAACGATCCCGCGCCCACTCCTTGAGAGTCGGCCATGAGCCCCGCCATCACCACGCCGCGGTCTTCGGGCGGGTTGGCGCACCAGCGCTCGATTCCTTCGAACCAGTTGGAGGTCCGGCGGCAGAAGCGACCGCGACTGGCAAGCACGCCGTTCGAATCGCTCCCGATGCCGCCGCACTCGAGCATCGCGTGGACCCGGGCGGCCAGTTCCATCAGGTGAGTCTTGCCGTCAGCGTCGACCTCGTCGTCGATGGCGAGCAGCGTCTCGATATCGGAACCGGGTGCCGCCTCGCCTCGGGCCACACTTCCCGAAACAAACCAGCTCCAGCCCGGATTCATCCCGTTCGTGACCAGTCGTGCGGCCGTGTGGATGCTGTGCCGCAACGTTTCCGACCAGGCAGCGGCGAGGGTCGCCTCCGGTGTGCGTACCCGTACCTCGAGGGCGATCATCATCCGCGCCGCGCCCACTGCGGTGCAGAACCCGGCTTCGTCGTCGGCGGTATCGATCTGCGCTATCGCATGAGCGATCCCGTTCCCGTTCTCGGGCGGCACATCGGCAGACATGGGGATGATTGTGACCTACGTCGAGGCGATGGCGTGAGATATGAAATCTCGGACCGGGCGTGAGAGCGGCTGCCCGGAGCTCCAGATGATGCCGACGTCCCGGTGAGCGTCGGCATCCACGAGGCGCAACATCCTCAGATCAGGCGGGTAGGCGGTGGCGTCGACGGGGAGCACCGTGATGCCGAGGCCGGCCGCGACCAGGCCCGCAACCGTCGTCAGATTGCTCGACTCGAGCACGATACGTGGCTGGAATTGTGCTGCGGCGCACAGCTCTTCGAGGAGACGGCGCATACCGAATCCCGGATGCATCCCGATGAATGGCTCATCGGCAAGATCGATCATGGACACATCTTCTGACTGCGCCAGTCGATGATCCGTGGGTATGGCGACACCGAGACGTTGCCGGAAGAGGTTGCGCCATCCAAGGTTTGCGCGCCGAGGACGGGGAGAGACGATCGCGACGTCAAGATCGCCGTTCGCGACGAGGTCATCGAGACTTCCTGCGGCGCCCTGCTCCAGCACGAATCGGACGTGCGGTGAGGTCGCGGCGAAGCCGGCAATCAGGCGGGCGACGAGGGTGGGGCCGAAAGTGTGCAGGAATCCGAGCCGGATCTCACCCTCGGCGGGGTTGGCGAGGTCGTTGATGGTTCGACGAGCAGAGTCCAGTTCCATCTGGGCGCGACGGGCGTGCTGATAGAAGATCCGCCCGGACGGGTTCAAGGTGAGCCGCTTACCGTGCCGGTCGAACAGCCGAACGCCGAGCCGGCGTTCCAATCTGGCCAGCATTCGGGTGAGCGTGGGCTGGGCGAGTTGGAGCTGCTCGGCGGCCGCGGTGACGTTTTGCCGCTCAGCGAGTGTGATGTACCACTCGTAGTCGCCATCCGCCATGCTTTTACCTCCGTTTATGCGCCAAATGAATTATAGAACGCTGAATTGCTCATTTCCGTGATATGCCTGGCCGAGGGAGCATCTACATCCATGGCGGTGGCCCCGAGTACCCAAAGCAGCCCGGCGTTCTGCGCTGCGGATCCGGTGCCCCACGCGACGGGCACCGCCGGATATCGGCGGCTGACCGGCGCGCTGTTCGCCGCCGGGCTCGCGACATTCGCTGCCCTCTACGGGACGCAGGCGGTGCTCCCGGCGCTGTCCACGGATTTCGGGGTAAGTCCCGCAGCCGCCGCACTGACTGTCTCGGTGACCACCGGAATGCTCGCGTTGTCGATCATTCCGGCGAGTGCGCTCTCGGAACGGTACGGCCGTACCCGGGTCATGCTGGTCTCGGCGATCGCCACGACGATTATCGGGCTGCTGCTACCGGCCAGTCCCACCTTCGCGGTGCTGCTGATCGGCCGCGCCGCCGAAGGTGTTGCACTGGCCGGAATTCCGGCAGTAGCAATGGCATTCCTGGCCGAAGAGGTGCATCCGGGCTCACTGGGGTCGGCGATGGGCAGATACATCGCGGGAACGACGGTCGGTGGACTTGCCGGCCGGCTGGTTGCGTCCTCGGTGCTGGACGTCAGTAATTGGCGGACAGCGTTACTGGGGAGTGGTGCCATGACCTTGGTGTGCACGGTGCTTTTTGCGATGCTGCTTCCTAGGTCGCAATTCTTTGTGCCGAAGCGGGTCCGAGTCGGCACCACGATGCGGATTCTCGGCACACATGTGCGTAACCCGGTTCTGCTCATCATGTTCGCACTTGCCTTCGTGCTCATGGGTGGGTTCGTCACCGTGTACAACTACTTGGGCTATCGCCTGGTGGCGCCTCCGTTTGGACTTCCCACGGCTATCGCCGGACTGTTATTTCTGCTGTACCTCGCGGGAACGGTGTCCTCGGCGGTGGCCGGACGGCTGGCGGACCGGCGAGGCCGGGGCCTGGTCCTCATCGCGGCGGTAGCCATCACGGTCGTAGGACTCGCACTGACCATCCCGGATTCACTCGTCGCGGTGATCATCGGTGTGGGCGTGTTCACCGCTGGCTTCTTCGCGGCTCACACCGTCGCGAGCGGGTGGGTGGGCGCCGTCGCGCAGCGCGATCGTGCCGAGGCTTCTGCGCTGTACTTGTTCAGCTACTACCTCGGCAGTTCGGTGGCGGGGGCCGCGGGGGGCCTGGCATACCAAGCCGGCGGGTGGGCATTGACGGTGCTCTTCGTGGCCGCGTTGTTGACGATTGCCCTGGTCCTGGCGGCAGTGATGGTGCTTCGAAACCGGTTTGGCCATATCAACGCACCCGAATAGAATCAGCACTACAGACACCGATCCGGCCATCACCGGGGAGTCTCCGGAAGAACAGTTCCGTGCTCAGCGCGGATAACCCAGTAGAACCGGACGGGCAGGCCCGTCACAGCCGTTGTGAGAGGCCCGCGGTGCTCACGCTCTTCGCCGAGCGGTTCACCGCAGGGCAAGCGGGGTGGTACCGCGGAGGTACGCCGACGGCGTCCCATCGTCCCCGTGCCGGCGAGCACAGGGAGACCGCGATGAGCCCCTCGGGCGAAGAGCATCAGAGCCAGCGAACCGACGCGTACCCGCGCACCGATCTTGGCGCCGATCTGCGCACTGGATCGCCGAACCTTCCCGCGCTGGAAAAGCAGGTGCTGCGCTACTGGGACGCGGACAACACCTTCCGCGCCAGCATCGCCCATCGTGAAGGCTCCCCGGAGTACGTCTTCTATGACGGGCCTCCCTTCGCCAACGGGCTGCCGCACTACGGGCATCTGCTCACCGGGTACGTCAAGGACATCGTGCCGCGTTATCAGACCATGCGCGGATACCAGGTGGACCGCCGATTTGGTTGGGACACACATGGTTTGCCCGCCGAGCTGGAGGTGGAACGCCAGCTGGGCATCACCGACAAATCGCAGATCGACGATATGGGTATCGCCGAGTTCAACGACGCCTGTCGCGAGTCGGTGCTGCGCTACACGAAGGAATGGCGCGACTACGTCACCCGGCAGGCGCGCTGGGTGGACTTCGACAACGACTACAAAACACTCGACCCGACCTTTATGGAATCGGTCATCTGGGCGTTCAAACAATTGTGGGACAAGGGATTGGCGTACGAGGGATACCGCGTACTGCCGTACTGCTGGCGCGACGAGACGCCGCTGTCCAATCACGAACTGCGCATGGACGACGACGTGTACCAGAGCCGGCAGGATCCGGCGGTCACCGTGGGGTACCGGATCGCCGGCAACGAGGACAGCCGATGGGCGGTGCTCGACGGTGCACGCCTGCTGATCTGGACCACAACGCCCTGGACGTTGCCCTCGAACCTGGCGGTCGCGGTCAACCCCGAGGTGACCTATGCCGTCGTCAAGCCGGAGGGGTCAGAAGACCGTTACCTGTTGGCACAGGCGCGGCTCGGGTCTTATGCCCGTGAGCTTGGTGAAGAGCCCACGGTGCTGGACACCTACACCGGGGCCGAGCTACTGGGCATGCGCTACCTCCCGCCGTTCCCGTATTTCCAGCAGGATGCGTCACCGAATGCTTTCACGGTGCTGTCGGGTGATTACGTCACCACCGAGGACGGCACCGGAATCGTGCATATGGCCCCGGCCTACGGTGAAGAAGACAAGAACGTCACCGACAAGGCGGGGATCACGCCCGTCACCCCTGTCGACTCGAAGGGCCGATTCGACGCCACCGTGCCCGATTACCAGGGGCAACAGGTGTTCGATGCCAACGCGCAGATCATCAAGGACCTCAAGAACGGCACCGGTTCCGCGGGTACCAATGGCGCCGCTCTGTTGCGTCATGAGACCTATGACCACTCGTACCCGCACTGCTGGCGGTGCCGAAATCCGTTGATCTACCGTGCGGTGTCGTCTTGGTTCATCAAGGTGACCGAGTTCCGGGACCGGATGGTGGAGCTCAACGAGCAGATCACCTGGTACCCCGAGCACGTCAAGCATGGTCAGTTCGGCAAGTGGCTGGAAGGCGCGCGCGACTGGTCGGTTTCTCGAAATCGTTACTGGGGCAGCCCGATTCCGGTGTGGAAGTCTGACGATCCGACGTATCCGCGTATCGACGTGTACGGCAGTCTCGACGAGCTGGAACGCGACTTCGGAGTCCGTCCGACAAATCTGCACCGGCCGTACGTTGATGAGCTGACCCGGCCCAATCCGGACGATCCGACCGGCAAGTCCACCATGCGCCGCATCCCGGACATCTTTGATGTCTGGTTCGACTCGGGCTCCATGCCGTACGCCCAGGTGCACTATCCGTTCGAGAACGCCGAGTGGTTCGAGAACCACTTCCCGGCCGACTTCATCGTCGAGTACATCGGCCAGACTCGCGGCTGGTTCTACGTTATGCACGTGTTAGCGACCGCGATCTTCGATCGGCCCGCGTTCAGAACCTGCGTATCGCACGGCATCGTGCTGGGCAACGACGGCCAGAAGATGAGCAAGTCGCTGCGCAATTACCCGGATGTCAACGAGGTGTTCGACCGCGACGGCTCCGATGCGATGCGCTGGTTCCTCATGGCGTCGCCAATCTTGCGCGGCGGCAATCTGATTGTCACCGAGCAGGGTATTCGCGAGGGCGTGCGACAGGTGATCCTGCCGCTGTGGAACGCATGGAGCTTCCTGCAGCTGTATGCGCCCAAACCCGGCACGTGGCGCACCGATTCGACTCAGGTGCTCGACAAGTACATCCTGGCCAAACTCGCGCAGCTGCGCGACGACCTCACCGCGGCCATGGATATCTGCGATGTCTCGGGCGCATGTGAACAGCTGAGGCAGTTCACTGACGCACTGACCAACTGGTATGTGCGACGGTCACGCTCGCGGTTCTGGGACGAGGACGCGGATGCGATCGACACTCTGCACACGGTCCTGGAGACGACCTGCCGTCTGGCCGCACCGCTGTTGCCGATGACTACCGAGGTGGTGTGGAAGGGGTTGACGGGGGAGCGGTCTGTGCACCTCACCGATTGGGTGCCCGAATCGGCGCTGCCCGCCGACCCCGATCTGGTGGCCGCCATGGACGAGGTGCGAAAGGTGGCCTCGACGGGCTCGTCCTTGCGTAAGGCCAAGAAGCTGCGGGTGCGGCTGCCGCTGCTCAAACTGACGGTCGCTGTGCCCGACCCGCAGCGGTTGGAGCCGTACGCGGCCCTGATCGCCGATGAGCTGAACGTGAAATCTGTTGAACTGACCGATGATATCGCCGCCTTCGGCAAGTTCGAATTGACCGTCAACGCGCGTGCCGCGGGCCCTCGGCTGGGCAAGGAGGTGCAGACGGTCATCCGCGCCGTCAAGGCCGGCGATTGGGCTCAGCAGGCCGACGGAACCGTTATCGCCGCCGGGATCACCCTGCAGGAGGGTGAGTTCGATTCGAAACTGGTGGCCGCGGAGCCGGATTCCACGGCGGCACTTCCCGAGGGTGGGGGACTGGTCATCCTCGATGACACCGTGACCGAGGAGTTGGAGGCCGAGGGATGGGCGCGTGATCTCATCCGGGAGCTCCAGGACCTTCGCAAGTCCACGGGTCTGGAGGTGTCCGACCGTGTCGAGGTCATCCTCCAGGTGCCCGTGGAACGTCACTCCTGGGCGGAACGTCACCGCGACCTCATCGCCGGCGAAATCCTGGCCACGACACTGGAAATCGGCGAAGTCGGCCAGAATGTGCAGACGCCCGCCGCCGATCTCGGCGACGGGGTCCGGGTGTCCCTGAACAAGGCGGGGGGTTAGCGCCAGCCTTACGCGGCCTTCACGGCTCGCCAGCGCTGGTTGCCTCCGTCGAGGTGATGTTCGATATCGGTGAAACCCGCCGCCTGCAGACGATCCGGTAGCGACGTGGCCGGCACCGGGTTATAGGTGTCACCGATGTGCAGCAGCCGGAAGAAGGTGGAATGCACGCCGTCGCTGCCGGCGAAAACCCCGCCCGGGGCCAGCACCCTGTGTGCCTGTGCGAACAGTTCATCCTGCAGATCGGGCGTCGGGACATGGTGCAGCATGGTGAAGCACACCACGGAGCTGAAACGGTTGCTATCGAAGCCGAGCTTGGTGCCGTCACCCTGGATCACCGTGGCCTGATCGCCGTACAGCCGCTGTAACCGGGACGCCATGGTCTCGTCGATTTCCACGGCGGTGAGGCGCGGGGTGCGCGCGGTCAGCACGCGCAGATTCGCGCCATAGCCGGGACCGATTTCCAGGGTGTCCTCACCGAGCTCAATCCCCTGCAGCGCCCACGGGAGGAGCTGCGACTCGGTCTTACGTGCCCACATGTCCGAGCTACAACACCAACGGTGCACCAAATTCATTGCCATGGCACCAGGCTAGGGACGTGACGGCTGTCCGAGTACCGTCATTCGGCCATCTTCTATCGGGGTTCGGCCACTGCCTCAGGCTGCGCGGCGAATTCGGCGTGCTGTGTGCGGCCGGAGTCGCCGCGCCGGGTGGCGTCCGACCTCCGCAATACGATGATCGGGTGTGTGCTGCCGGTCGATGGGTTCTGCACCTCGACATGGACGCCTTCTTCGCCTCGGTCGAGCAGCTGACCCGGCCAACCCTGCGTGATCGTCCGGTCCTCGTCGGCGGTACCGGAGGCCGGGGAGTGGTGGCCGGTGCGAGCTACGAGGCCCGTGTTTTCGGTGCCCGCTCGGCCATGCCCATGCATCAGGCGCGGCGTCTGGTCGGCATCAATGTCGTCGTCTTGCCGCCTCGCGGCGCGGTGTACGGCGTCGCCAGTCGGCGGGTGTTCGCGACGGTGCGCTCGATGATCCCGGTTCTCGAACAGCTGTCCTTCGACGAGGCTTTCGGTGAGCCCGTTGAACTCGCCGGGGCCACAACCGCAACCGTGGCTGAGTACATCGACGAGCTTCGTTCGCGGGTGCTCGCCGAGACCGGGCTCACTGCATCGGTCGGGGCGGGGTCCGGGAAGCAGCTTGCCAAGATCGCATCCGGATTGGCTAAACCCGACGGGGTGCGGATCGTCGCGCCCGAGGAGCAAGGCACGCTTCTCGATGATCTCCCGGTGCGCAAGTTGTGGGGGATTGGGCCCGTGGCGGAAGAGCGCCTGAATCGGCTGGGAATCAATACCATTGGTCAGTTTGCAGCATTACAGACCAGTGAGGTGGCCTCGGTGCTGGGCGGCACGATCGGCCCCGCCCTGCACCAACTCGCGCGCGGCATCGATGAGCGCCCCGTGGCCGAACGCGCCGAAACCAAACAGATCAGCGCGGAATCCACCTTCGCCCAGGACCTGACAACTCTCGATCAACTACGCGAGGCCATCGAGCCCATCGGAGTGCACGCCCATCGCCGGCTCATCAAGCACGGTCGTGGTGTACGTACCGTCACCGTGAAACTGCGCCGCTCGGACATGAGCATCCTGACCAGGTCGGCGACCATGCCTTATGCCACCACCGAACGTGCCGTGCTGATGTCGGCCGCGCGCCGGCTGCTCCTGGACCCCGTCGAGATCGGCCCCATTCGCCTTGTTGGCGTGGGATTCTCAGGATTCTCCGACGTTCAGCAGACCTCGCTCTTTCCTGATTTGGACCAGAACGAATCGGTTGCCGAAACCGACGAGGCTCCATCTACCGCAGCGCCTGCCCCGAGCGCCGCGAGCTGGGGAATCGGTGATGACGTCGCCCATCCCGAGTTTGGCCATGGCTGGATTCAGGGCACGGGACATGGCGTCATGACCGTGAGGTTTGAGACACGAAGCAGCGGGCCTGGCATCGCCCGTACCTTCGGCGTCGACGACCCGTGCGTCACCCGCGCCGACCCGGTGGCGAGTCTGGACTGGCCGACGGAGTCAGCCGAGCCGCTCGACAACGGAGACGAGATCTGAGCCGGTGGCCAGGGCCGCCATCAACAGCACGCGCGCTTGTCCGGAACGAAGCCGCGACACCGTCACGCCGCCGGCATCGATCAGTTTTTGCCCCGGCGCGTAACCGGGCGCCAGTGCACCACCCGGCACCCGGGTGGTGACTAGAACCCGGATACCGTTCTCGACCTGGCGCGAAACTGATTCGATGACAACGTCATTGGCGTTTCCGGCGCCCATCGATTCCAGCACGAGTCCCTGCGCACCGGCCCGCGCGTAGGAATCGAGTGCCACGGCGTCGGCGCCCGGGTAGAGGCTCACGATGTCGACGCGGGGTAACGCAGGGCGGGTAACGGTGCCGAGGAACGGCGAGGGTTCCTCGCCGCTGCGTACGAACACACCGTCGCGCACCTGACCGATAGGGGCGACACCGGCGAATCCGTCAGGCGCGGCAAGGTCGACCTTGCGGATGCCCAGCGCCGGGTATACGTGTCCGGCGAAGCACACCACCACGCCGACGGCCTCACCGCTTGCGGCCACCGTCAGCGCATCGCGCAGGTTGCCCGGGCCATCGGATTCGGGGTGGTCGCCGCTGCGTTGTGCCCCGGTGAGTACGACGGGCACCGGCGCCGCGCACGTCAGTGCGAGCCAGAGCGCCGTCTCCTCCAAGGTGTCCGTACCGTGCGCGAGGACGATCCCGGTGGCCCCGCTCGCGATATGTCCACGGACCGCAGCGGCGATCTGTTGCCAGCGTTGCGGGGTCATTTCCGCGCTGTCGATTGCCATGAGGTCGTGCACTGCGACATCGCCGTATCCGGACGCCGCGAGCAGGTCGTCCCCTGAACTGCGGTGTCGGGCGATGCCATCGCCGTCGACAGCAGTTGCGATGGTTCCGCCGGTGGTCAACAGCGCAAGGGTTGGCGATGAGCCTGTGGGGTGAAGAACATCGGGCACAGCGGCGATCATCGCAGACAGGCTGCGCAGAGCGCCTCGCAGAGTAGGGGATGATGGGTGACGTGAGTGACGAGCCCGATACCACCCCGAAGCCCAAGCGGCGGATAAAACTGCTGCTCACGGTGGCGGCGGTAGTACTTGCGGTGGATGTCGTCACCAAGGTCCTGGCCGTCAGGCTGCTGCAGCCGGGCAAGCCGGTACCGATCATTGGCGACACCGTCACCTGGACGCTGGTGCGCAACTCCGGTGCTGCGTTCTCCTTTGCCACCGGTTACACCTGGGTGCTGACCCTCATCGCCATGTCGGTCGTAGTGGGAATCCTGCTCATCGGTCGCCGGTTGGTCTCGACGTGGTGGGCGCTCGGTTTGGGCATGATTCTTGGCGGCGCGCTGGGCAATCTCATCGACAGGTTTTTCCGGGCGCCCGGACCGCTGCGTGGCCATGTAGTCGACTTCCTGTCGGTGGGGTGGTGGCCTGTCTTCAACGTCGCCGACCCTGCGGTAGTGGGTGGAGCGATCCTGCTGGTGGCGCTCTCGCTGCTCGGATACGACTACGACAGCGACGAGCGCTCGACGCGAGGAGCATCGAGCACCGACGAGCGCTCGACGCGAGGAGCATCGAGCACCGACGAGCGCTCGACGCGAGGAGCATCGCGCGGGGTGGGCAAGCCGCCGACCGAGGATCGGGGCGATCGGGAATCGCCGGAATCGTCGGCGAGCGAAAGAGTGGACGGTCACGAGGGCGGCAAAGCGGACCCGCAGAGCGCCGACGTGCAGGCTTCCCAGATCAAGCCGTCATGACGTCGCGTTCCCTGCCGGTACCCGACGGACTGTCCGGTATGCGTGTGGATGCCGGGCTGGCACGTCTGCTCGGTCTGTCCCGCACGGCTGCGGCAACTCTCGCCGAAGAGGGCGCCGTGCTTCTGGATGGCGTGGTGGTCACCAAATCCGAGAAACTCACCGCGGGTACCTGGCTGGAAGTCACGCTCCCTGAGCCCAAGGCCCCGCCGGAAAATCGGGTCGAGGCGATCGAGGGCATGAAGATCCTGTACGCCGATGACGACTTGGTCGCCGTCGACAAACCGGCGGGTGTCGCGGCCCATGCTTCCGTCGGCTGGACCGGTCCCACCGTGCTTGGCGGGCTCGCCGCCGCCGGATTCCGGATGACCACATCAGGTGTGCCGGAACGCAAGGGAATCGTGCACCGCCTGGACGTCGGAACTTCCGGGGTCATGGTCGTGGCGCTGTCGGAGAAGGCCTACACCGAGCTCAAACGCGCCTTCAAGTACCGGCGCGTCGAGAAGCGTTATCACGCTCTCGTGCAAGGACATCCGGACCCGTCCAGCGGAACCATCGATGCCCCGATCGGGCGGCATCGGGGACATGACTGGAAATTCGCCGTCGTCGAAGACGGACGCCATTCCATCACCCACTACGACACCCTTGAGGCGTTCGTGGCGGCCAGTCTGCTGGACGTACACCTGGAAACCGGTCGTACCCACCAAATCCGCGTCCATTTCTCGGCCATCAAACACCCGTGCTGTGGCGACCTGACCTATGGCGCGGACCCGACGCTGGCCAACAAGCTTGGGCTGGAACGTCAATGGCTGCATGCCAAATCGCTGGCCTTCGCCCACCCGGGAGATGGTCGCTGGATGGAAATCACCAGCGAGTACCCGGAGGATCTGGCGCACGCACTCGACGTCTTGCGATGAGTGGGGTCCTCACGACTCCTGAACAGAATCGCCTGAAGTCCGGGTACCTGTTCGGCGCGGCCGCCTACTTGATGTGGGGATTGTTTCCGGCATTCTTCCCCCTGTTGGAACCGGCGAGCGCGGCAGAGATCCTGGCGCACCGGATGATCTGGACACTGTTGCTGATGACGACGGTTGTCGTAATCTCCCGACGGGTACGTGATCTCGTCACCATGGGACCGCACAGCTGGGGTCTACTTGTCGGCGCCTCGGTTCTCATCGCCCTCAACTGGGGTGTGTACATCTATGCCGTCAACTCCGGGCACGTGCTCGACGCCGCACTCGGATACTTCATCAATCCGTTGGTGACGGTGCTATTGGGTGTCGTGATCTTCCGGGAGCCGCTCAGTAGATGGCAGCTGCTGGCCCTGATGTTGGCGTTCACCGCGGTAGCGATGCTCACGGTCAACTATGGGCAGCTGCCCGTCATCACGCTGATACTGGCCGTCTCGTTCGCCGGTTACGGAGCCATCAAGAAGACGGTGACGGTCGATCCGCGGGTGAGTCTGACCGCCGAGGGAATTGTCGCGGCGCCCTTCGCCATCGCATACCTGGCGTTCCTCGGTGTTACCGGTCAGCAGCATTTCCTCGGCTACACACACGGCCATACTGCACTGATGGTGCTTAGCGGCGTGGTGACGGCCCTGCCGCTGCTGTTGTTCGGCATTGCGGCACAACGTATTCCACTGGTGACTCTCGGGCTCCTGCAGTACTTGACGCCAACGCTGCAGATGCTGTGGGGTGTGTTGGTCAAGCATGAGGCGATGCCTCCGGAACGCTGGGCGGGCTTCGCCCTGATTTGGGCGGCGCTGGCGATCTTCACGGTCGACACCGTGCGCAGAGCGCGCCGGGTGCAACTCGCCACGACCTGACACACACCGAACATCGTCGGGGCGTCATTGCGGCGTGGCGGGCTACCGTCGCCTGGTGCGCATTGCGGTCATCGGTGGCGGGCTCGGTGGATTGACCGCGACGATCAGCTTGACCCAGGCGGGACACGAGGTAACGCTTTTCGTGCAGCGCGAACAGTTCACCGAGGTCGGCTGCGGTATCAGTGTGTGGCCCAACGCCATGCGTGCGCTCGATGAGCTGGGCCTCGGCTCAGAAGTGCGCGCGCACGGGGTGCATCACTGCAGCGGAGCATTTCTGACCCGAACCGCGGCTCCGGGGCCCTCCTGCTCGATTCGGTGGGGCCCGAAGGCGTTCTGCAGCAAGACAGTTATGACTTGCCACATCTCAGGACCTTCGTGAAGGGCAAGGTCGCACTGCTCGGCGACGCGGCGCACGCGATGACGCCGAACATCGGGCAGGGAGCTTGTCAGGCGCTGGAGGATGCCGTCACCGTCGCCCGGGTGTGCCCGGATATGCGGGCCTACGACAGGTTGCGCCGGCGCCGAACGCAGCGGATCGCACGCGACTCCCGCCGGCTCGGCGCCCTGGGACTCGTGTCGGATCCGTTGTTGACTCCGCTGCGTGATGTGGCGATGCGGATCACGCGGGGTATGTCCCTCCGACAGATGGATCGGGTGCTGCGGTGGGCGCCGCCACCGATTCCGGTGCCGCCGACGAGTCCCTCGATGTGAGATGACGGGAGGGCCCCGGATGCGGTGACGGGGCCGGTGCTGTCCCAGCTATGGTGTGGGAGCGGGTTCTGAGCGTTGCCGGCGGGGTTTTTGTGACGGCTGTGATTGGGGTAGCTGGATGAGCCAGGCGACACACCCCCGACACGCCCGGGACTGTCGGACCCTCGCAATAAACTGACCCCTCTAGCGATTGACGCCCCAATCGTGGGTCGGCACGAAAGGCACGTGTGAGCTCCTCGAATTCTTCGTTCGTGCACCTGCACAACCACACCGAGTACTCGATGCTCGACGGTGCCGCGAAGATCAAGCCGATGCTCGCGGAGGTGGAGCGCCTGGGCATGTCGGCGGCCGGGATGACCGACCACGGGAACATGTACGGCGCCAGCGAGTTCTATAACGTCGCCACCGCTACCGGGGTCAAGCCGATTATCGGCATCGAGGCGTACATAGCGCCCGCGTCGCGGTTCGACACCAAGCGCGTCTTCTGGGGCGATCCGGGACAGAAGTCCGATGACGTGTCCGGTTCGGGTTCGTACACCCACATGACGATGGTCGCCGAGAATGCGACGGGCCTGCGCAACCTCTTCAAGCTGTCCTCGCTGGCCTCGTTCGAGGGCCAGCTCGGTAAATGGGCCCGCATGGACGCCGAGCTCATCGCCGAACACGCCAGCGGCATCATCGCCACCACCGGATGTCCATCGGGCGAGGTACAGACCCGGCTTCGTCTCGGTCAGGAGGCCGAGGCGCTCGAGGCCGCCGGCAAATGGCAGGAGATCTTCGGGAAGGACAACTTCTTTCTGGAGCTGATGGACCATGGACTGTCCATCGAACGCCGGGTGCGCGAGGGGCTGCTGGAGGTGGGCAAGAAGCTCGGCATCCCACCCTTGGCCACGAACGACTGCCACTACGTCACCAAGGATCACGCGCATAACCACGAGGCGTTGCTGTGCGTGCAGACCGGCAAGACCATGTCGGATCCCACCCGGTTCAAATTCGATGGTGACGGGTACTACCTGAAGCCTGCCTCGGAGATGCGGGACCTGTGGGACGACTCGGTGCCCGGTGCGTGCGACAACACGCTGCTCATCGCCGAGCGGGTCCAGTCTTACGAAGAGGTCTGGAGCTTCAAGGACAGGATGCCCGTCTTCCCGGTGCCGGAAGGGGAGGACCAGGACTCCTGGCTACGTAAGGAAGTCGATCGTGGGCTGGAGCGCCGGTTCGACGGTATCGCTGGCGGAGTGCCCGACGAGTACTACACCCGGGCCCACTTCGAGCTGGACGTCATCAAGCAAAAGGGTTTCCCCGCGTACTTTCTCGTGGTCGGCGACCTTGTCACCCATGCCAAGGAAGTCGGCATCCGGGTTGGCCCCGGCCGTGGCTCGGCGGCCGGATCGCTGGTCGCCTACGCACTCGGTATCACCAATATCGACCCGATTCCGCACGGCCTGCTCTTCGAACGTTTCCTCAATCCGGAGCGCCCGTCCGCACCCGATATCGATATCGACTTCGACGATCGTCGCCGCGGCGAGATGGTCCGGTACGCCACCGAGAAGTGGGGCAGCGACCGGGTGGCGCAGGTCATCACCTTCGGTACCATTAAAACCAAGGCGGCACTGAAGGATTCGGCCCGAATCCACTACGGCCAGCCCGGGTTCGCCATTGCCGACCGCATCACCAAGGCGCTGCCGCCGCCGATCATGGCCAAGGACATCTCGGTGTCGGGTATCACCGACCCGGAGCATGAGCGGTACAAGGAGGCCGCCGAGGTTCGCACCCTGATCGACACCGATCCGGATGTGCGGACCATCTACCAGACCGCGCGTGGTCTGGAGGGCTTGATCCGCAACGCCGGTGTGCACGCGTGTGCCGTCATCATGAGCTCGGAGCCGCTCACCGAGGCCATTCCGCTGTGGCGGCGCGCGCAGGACGGCGCCATCATCACCGGCTGGGACTACCCGTCGTGTGAGGCCATCGGCCTGCTGAAGATGGACTTCCTGGGGTTGCGCAACCTCACTGTCATCGGCGATGCGTTGGACAACATCAAGGCGAACCGGGGTATCGACCTCGACCTGGATCATTTGCCGCTGGAAGATCCGGCCACCTACGAACTGCTTTCCCGTGGTGACACACTCGGCGTGTTCCAGCTCGACGGCGGGCCCATGCGGGATCTGCTGCGCCGCATGCAGCCCACCGGATTCAACGACATTGTCGCCGTGCTGGCGCTATACCGCCCCGGCCCGATGGGCATGAACGCGCACAACGACTATGCCGACCGCAAGAATGGTCGCCAGCCGATCAAGCCGATTCACCCCGAGCTGGAGGAGCCGCTCAAGGACATCCTCTCGGAGACCTACGGCCTGATCGTCTACCAAGAGCAGATCATGTTCATCGCCCAGAAGGTCGCCTCGTACTCGATGGGTAAGGCCGACGCGCTCCGTAAGGCCATGGGCAAGAAGAAGCTTGAAGTGCTGGAAGCCGAGTACAAGGGCTTCTACGAGGGCATGACCAACAACGGCTTCTCCGAAAAGGCCGTAAAGGCGTTGTGGGACACCATTCTTCCGTTCGCCGGGTACGCGTTCAACAAGTCGCACGCCGCCGGGTACGGTTTGGTGTCGTTCTGGACCGCCTACCTCAAGGCCAATTACCCGGCTGAATACATGGCAGGCCTGCTCACCTCCGTGGGCGACGACAAGGACAAGGCCGCCATCTACCTCGCCGATTGTCGGCGTCTGGGTATCACGGTGCTGCCGCCGGACGTCAACGAATCCGTCCACAACTTCGCGTCGGTGGGGGAGGACATCCGGTACGGGCTCGGCGGTGTTCGTAATGTCGGCGCCAACGTGGTGCAGTCTCTCATCGCGACCCGGGAGTCTAAGGGCGCCTTCACCGACTTCTCGGACTATCTACACAAAATCGATATCGCGGCCTGTAATAAGAAGGTCACAGAGTCGCTGGTAAAGGCGGGAGCGTTTGACTCCCTGGGGCATTCTCGCAAGGGACTTTTCCTGGTTCAGTCCGACGCCGTCGATTCGGTGTTGGGCACCAAGAAGGCCGAAGCGATGGGGCAGTTCGACCTCTTCGGCGGCGCGGGGGATGACGACGCCGATGCCGCCAATGTCTTCGCCATCAAGGTGCCCGACGAGGAGTGGGAAGAGAAGCACAAACTCGCGCTCGAGCGAGAGATGCTGGGCCTGTACGTATCCGGGCATCCGCTCAACGGGGTGGCGCACCTGCTGGGCCGTCAGACGGACACCCAGATCCCCACGATCCTTGAAGGCGATATCGCCAACGACACCCAGGTGCGAGTGGGTGGCATCCTGGCCTCGGTGAATCGCCGCGTCAACAAGAACGGGATGCCTTGGGCATCAGCGCAACTCGAAGACCTCACGGGTGGCATAGAGGTGCTCTTCTTCCCGCAGGCCTATTCCGTATACGGCGCAGAGATCGCGGACGACGCGGTGGTCCTGGTGAACGCGAAGGTGGCGATACGTGATGACCGAATCTCCCTGATCGCCAATGACCTTGTGGTGCCCGACTTCTCGCAGGCATCCGACGACCGTCCGGTGGCCGTGACGCTGCCGACGCGGCAGTGCACCATCGACAAGGTCACCGCGCTCAAGCAGGTACTGGCGCGGCATCCCGGCACCAACCAGGTTCATCTGCGTTTGATCAGTGGGGAGCGCGTCACCACGCTGGAGCTCGATCAGTCGCTTCGGGTGACGCCGTCATCGGCCCTGATGGGAGATCTCAAGGCGCTACTCGGGCCGGGCTGCCTGGGCGGCTAGTTCTCAGCGGCGGCTCTGCGCGACCTCGGCGTGCTCCGCAGAGAGAGGATCGAGCCATTCGGCTTGATCGGCGACCACGCCGGTCAAGATCTTGCGAGCAGTGGCCAACAGCTCAGCCACGCGCGGTGATGCCAGAGTGTACAGCACCGACAACCCTTCGCGACGGGACGTCACCAGTCCGGCACGCCGGAGCACGGACAGCTGCTGCGACAGATTCGCTGCCTCGATTCCCACTTCGGGCAGCATCTCCGACACGGCCCGATCGCGTTCGCTGAGCAGTTCCAGCACGCGTATCCGCACGGGATGGCCCAACGTTTTGAAGAAATCCGCCTTCATCCGATACAGCGGTTGACGTGCATCCATATCAAGTCCACCTCACCACACAACAACTTGCAAAGATTAGCAACCCGACAACACTGCAGGACAGGGGCGCGTCTATAGTTTTCGACGGCGCTCGCCGCGGCCTTATCCGTATTCAGCAGGGCTGGCCGCCGCCACTCCGGTGAGAGCCGCCTTAAACGCCCAGGAGTTTGTATGACGACCGATCGGCCCACCATCGGGCAGTACATCACCTACGCCTACGGAAAGCGCTTGCCCGACTCGATGCGGGATTGGGTGACCAACGATCTGTCCGGCCCTGGGGCCATTCGGCGACACATGGTCCGCTACGTGATCCCGCCCCATTTCATTCTGGCTCCATTCTGGCTCTTACCAGGTGGGACGCTCTTGCACGTGGCGATCACCCTGCCCATCTACGTCTGGGCGATCCTGATGACGCACGCTCTCAATAAGATTTGGCGGCGGTACCGGCTGGCCCAGCACGATCTGGATCCGAAACTCGCCGACATCGGGAACCGCGAAAAGCATGCGCGCAAGCACGAGACATACGCGCAGCGCTACGGTGCGCGTCCCGAGTCGAACGACACCTATTCCAGCAGCGACCCCATCTGACAATCGGTCAGCGTCGCGCCGCTGTCCATGGATCTTCGTTCTTCTTTCGCCGTGCCGCCTCGGCCTTGCGGTCCTTGACCCATTGCTGCTCGAACGTCAGTCCCGGACGTGCGCTCGGGATCCGGTTCATCGCACTGCTGAGCCAGCGCGGCGGGGCAGCGGGCTCCCATTGCGGGAAGGTGACGCTGAGCGAATACATGGTCTTCAGGATGACGAACACCCCGAACAGTGCTGAGGGGGCATCCGTGACCGCGACCGCGAACATCCCGAAGATCAGGGTGAGATGCACGACGGCAACCCGCATGAACCCGCGACTCGCCATCACCTCCAGCTGCCAGAAGGACCATCGGCGGAGGGAGGGAAGATCCACCAGGAAGTCGACGGCCAGCGCGACGAGTACCTGGAGGCATCCGAAACCCACACTGTGCCAGTCGATACCGATCAGTGCAGCCTTGCCATTGTGGGTGAGCAGGAAAACGATGACCGCGAGAAAGAAGCCATGTGCCGCCGAGAAGACGAGGGTGGTGAACAGGAATCCCCTGACGAAGGATGTTCGTGAGTAACTCCGGTCCGGTCCGGGTGCCTCGTATCGGAAGTGTCCGCGGCGCGGGCTCCACCGTTTGTGAAGAAGAGTCCGGAGCGCGACGAACAGGGAAGCTGCGACGGTCTCGAACCAGTAGACCGCGAGCGTCGTGCCGGCCGACCATCCGCCCACGAACCAGCCGGTGAGGGGAATCGCGTTCACCGCGACCATCGTGGCCAGGTGAAGGACCCGATTAAGGGTCCCGAGGGCGTCCGATGCCGGGACGGAGTCCTGTGAGATCACGGCTAGCCCAGAATGTTCACGGCGCGGGCGAGCACGAGTGCCACTGTGGATAGCGCCACGATGGATTGCAACGTCATCAGCATCTTGGCCCATCTCGAGAGCGGCATGGTGTCGGTAGGGGAGAACGCGACGACGTTGGTGAAACTCACGTACAGATAATCGGGGAACTTGGGGCACCAATCTGGTGGCGCGAGTTCGGGATTGGCCATCTGCGGAAACATGAAGTCCGGGTGCGGCCGTTCGGCCGTGCGGCGGGCGAAGGGTCCGCCACGATCAAACTCCCAGTACCACATGCCGAATACGATGACATTGGTGATGAAGATCGCCAGGCCACTGCCGAGGAGCACACGCGGGTTGTCGCCCATCTGCCCCGTCACGATCTTGTAGTCCAGCAGTGCTGCCGAGATGGTGTTATCGGCCGTAATGGCAGCGATCAGCAGATAGGTCGCCCAACGCCCAAGGGTCGTTGAACGCGTGAATTTTATCGGGTTGAGGATCACGAGAACGAGCAGCAGCGCGGTCTCAAGGGCGGGTAACGGCCAGCGCGGCGTCAGATTGAACTGCGCGGGGATGGCCAGCTGCAGGCCGATCGCCACGATGAGAGCGATGAGAACCGGTATGCGGCTCTCGGGGGCGCCCGGCCGCAGCCAGGAGGGCAGATGCTTTTCGGCGGCCAGCACGTCATCGGTCACCTCGTGGGCAAGCCGCTCCATGCGGTTCTCGCCCGGATATTCGGCAGCCGATTCGCTTGGCGAAGACATGGGGATGTATTACACCCCGGCGCAAGGCTCTGCTCAGTGAATGAGCGAGCCCGCCAGCCAGGCCATGCTGGCCACGGCGGCAGCGGAGAGCACCGCGGTCGACATCGACGCGATCAGCACGAGCGTGATGACGAACACTGCCGCACCGGCTCCCAGCGCGAGCAGCTTGTATGCAGGCCAGGCGACGTCTACCGGCCGCACCCCATGTGCCGCGCGCTCGAAGGTCGTCATGAATAGAGGATATGCCTAACGGGGAAGTTCGGTCAACCGAACACTCTGGTCGCGGGTCGTAGAACAAAGTCATGGATGGGTCCGGCGCAGACGGGACTCCCCGATGTTCCGCGTTATCGGCGTGATTCCCCGATACGTGGAGCGATACAGTTGTCGGCATGCCATTAACCGGTGAATACGAACCCAGCGGACTCGATTGGTCACAGAAGCAGGTGACCAAGATTATCGAGAGTGGGACCACCGACGGCACCACCATTGAGGGCATGCCGGTGATTCTGTTGACCACACTCGGCGCCAAGTCCGGCAAGCTGCGCAAGATCGCCCTGATGCGGGTGGAACACGACGGCGAGTACGCCATCGTCGCCTCACTCGGCGGCGCGCCCAAAAACCCCGTGTGGTACTACAACGTGAAAGAGAACCCACTCGTCGAGCTGCAGGACGGCAGCACCACCAAGGACTACCAAGCCCGCGAGGTCTTCGGCGACGAGAAGGCGCCATGGTGGGACCGTGCCGTGGAGGCGTACCCGCCGTATGCGGAATACCAGACTAAGACCGACCGTCAGATCCCGGTTTTCGTGCTGACACCCGTCTCTTGAGCACCGCCCAGGCCGTCACTGCCAGCGATATCGATGCGGCGGCCAAACGCATCGACGAGGTGGTGCACCCGACTCCCGTTCAGCATGCGGATCGGCTTTCCGCGCTCACCGGTGCCAACGTGTACCTCAAACGTGAGGATCTGCAGTCGGTGCGGTCGTACAAACTGCGCGGCGCCTTCAACCTCCTGATGCAACTCGGCGACGAGGAGAAGGCCGCCGGCGTGGTGTGTTCCAGCGCGGGTAACCACGCGCAAGGGTTCGCGCTGGCGTGCAATTCGATGAGCGTGCATGGCCGTGTGTACATCCCGAGCAAGACTCCGAAGCAGAAGCGGCAACGAATCATTTACCACGGCAACGGCTTCGTGGAGCTCATTGCGGTGGGGCACGGTTACGACGAAGCGGCCGCGGCGGCCAAGGCCGACGCCGAACGTACCGGCGCCACCCTGGTGCCGGCGTTCGACGATCCGCGGACTATCGCTGGGCAGGGCACCATTGCCGCCGAGATCCTCGACCAGCTCGACATCCAGCCGGACGTTGTGGTGGTCCCGGTGGGCGGAGGCGGGTGTATCTCCGGGATTGTCACGTACTTACGGGAAAGGGCTCCACAGGTACGGGTTGTAGGCGTTGAGCCGGCAGGCGCGGCATGCATGGCGGCCGCCATGCGCGCGGGTGGACCGGTCCCGCTCGACCATGTCGACCCCTTTGTGGACGGCTGTGCCGTAAAGGTCGCCGGGGCAGTGCCGTACCGACTGCTGGCCGCGGCGGGCGAAACGCTCACCTTGATGACCGTCGACGAAGGTGCGGCCTGCACGGCGATGCTCGAGCTCTATCAGAACGAGGGCATCATCGCCGAGCCCGCCGGGGCACTGTCGGTTGCGGCGTTGTCAGAGCTGGACCTGGCGCCGGGCGAAACGGTTGTCTGTCTGATTTCCGGTGGCAACAACGATGTTTCGCGATACGGCGAGATCCTCGAGCGCTCGCTGGTGCACCTGGGGCTCAAGCATTACTTCCTCGTAGACTTCCCGCAAGAGCCGGGCGCGCTGCGCCGCTTTCTCGGGGAAATACTCGGCCCCAACGACGACATCACGCTGTTCGAGTACGTCAAGCGGAACAACCGCGAGATGGGTGCCGCTCTGGTGGGCATTGAGCTCAGTAATGCTGAGGACCTGTCCGGCCTATTGGATCGGATGGAAGCGTCCGACCTGGATATCGAACGACTGGAACCGGATTCGGCGGCGTTTCGCTATCTGACGTAGCGCCGGCTATCCGGTCTTGCGGAGCACCACAAGGGCGCGGTCCTGCACGCGCACGGCCTTCCCTGCGTCGACCACCGCCGAGCACTGGCCGTCCGGTTCGCCAGTGTCGAGTACGGCGGTCCACTGCGCCGCATAGTCGCCGTCGGGCGTCACGAAATCCAGCGGCTCGTCATAGGCGTTGAAACACAACAGGAACGAGTCTCCGGAGACGCGTTCGCCGCGCGCGTTGGGTTCGGGAATCGCATCGCCGTTGAGGAAGACGGCCAGGCTCTTGCCGAAACCACTGTCCCAGTCGGCGGTGGTCATTTCCTCGCCGGCGGGTGTCAGCCAGGCGATATCGCGTACTTCCTCACCTTCCCGGATCGGACGTCCGGCGAAGAACCGGCGGCGCCGGAACACCGGATGCTGCTTGCGTAGCGCAATCACGGTTCTGGCGAATTGCAGCAAATCGGAGTTTGTCGCCGCCAATCCCCAGTCCATCCAGGACAACGTCGAATCCTGGCAGTACACGTTGTTGTTGCCCTGCTGGGTCCGGCCGATCTCATCGCCATGCGAGAGCATCGGCGTGCCCTGACTCAGCACCAGCGTCGCGAAGATGTTGCGCATCTGGCGTGCGCGCAGCGCCAGAACCGCCACGTCATCGGTCGGCCCCTCCACGCCGCAGTTCCACGAGCGGTTGTAGGTTTCTCCGTCCTTATTGTTCTCGCCGTTGGCCTCGTTGTGTTTTTCGTTGTACGAGACCAGATCTCGCAGTGTGAAGCCGTCGTGCGCGGTGACGAAGTTGATACTCGCGCTGGGTCGGCGCCCGGTGGCCTCGTACAGGTCGGAGGAACCGGTAAGCCGGGAGGCGAATTCCCCAAGAGTGGCGGGCTGTCCACGCCAGTAATCGCGCACGGTGTCACGGAACTTGCCGTTCCATTCGGTCCACAGCCCGGGGAAGTTGCCGACCTGGTATCCGCCCTCGCCGATATCCCACGGCTCGGCGATCAGTTTGACCTGGCTGACGACGGGGTCCTGTTGGACCAGGTCGAAGAAGGCCGAGAGCCGGTCCACGTCGTGTAGCTCACGGGCCAGGGTTGAGGCCAAATCGAAGCGAAACCCGTCGACATGCATCTCGGTGACCCAGTAGCGCAGCGAGTCCATGATGAGTTGCAACGTGTGGGGGTTGCGGGCGTTGAGACTGTTCCCCGTGCCGGTGTAGTCGGTGTACCGGGCGAGATTGTCGTCGTTGAGTTTGTAGTAGGCGCGGTTGTCGATGCCGCGGAAACTTAGGGTCGGGCCGATGTGGTCACCCTCGGCCGTGTGGTTGTAGACGACGTCGAGGATGACCTCGATACCCGCCTCATGCAGAGCGCGCACCATCGCCTTGAACTCGGCGACGGCGCCACCGGCATGCGGTGACGCGGCATACTCTGCGTGTGGGGCTAGATATCCGAAAGTGTTGTACCCCCAGTAGTTTCGCAATCCGAGGGCTATCAATCGGCTGTCGTGGAAGAACTGGTGCACCGGCATCAGTTCAATGGCGGTGACACCCAGCGAACGCAGGTGCTCGATCACGACCGGATGAGCCAGACCGGCGTAGGTACCCCTGAGCTCCTCGGGAACCCCGGGATGAGTCTGTGTCATGCCCTTGACATGAGCTTCGTAGATGACCGTCTCGTGGTACGGGGTCCGTGGGCGGCGATCCGAACCCCAGTCGAAATAGGGGTTGATGACAACGGAGGTCATGGTGTGGCTCAGCGAGTCTCGCGCGACGCGTGTCTCTGTGTTGAGTGGGTCGATCTGGTAGGACAGCAGCGGCGGGCCGGCAGCGGGGCCGGCAGCGGGGCCATAGTCGAATTCGCCGTGGAATGCCTTGCCGTAGGGGTCGAGCAGAAGCTTGTCCGGGTCGCATCGGTGCCCGTTCTCGGGATCCCAAGGCCCGTGCACCCGAAACCCGTACCGCTGGCCGGGGGAGATGGTCGGCAGATAGCAGTGCCACACGTACCCGTCGACCTCGTCGAGGGACACCCGGGTCTCGGCGCCGTCCTTGGCGATGAGGCACAGCTCCACGGCCGTGGCTACCTCGGAGAACAATGAGAAGTTGGTACCGGCTCCGTCGTAGGTGGCACCCAGTGGATAGGGATTGCCCGGCCATACCTGAAGTGGTGGCAGGGTCATGCTGATAGACCCTATCGGTCCCAGGTCGGGATCGCGCGCCTCATCGGCCGGGCTGCACTGGCCGCCACCACCCGGTGGCGAGCGCGATCTGCCGTCCCAGCTCCTTGGCCATGGTGCGCATATAGGTCGCCGAGATGTGATGAGAATCGTGATACACCAACACGTTTCCTTCCACCACGCGACATTTGTCGGGACGGCACACCGCCTTGGTCATGTCGAGGATCTTCAGCAACGGGAACTGGTTCGCGATGGCGAGCGTGGGATTCACGTCGTCGAGCGCGCGGTTGCGATCCATGGCACACGAATCGGAGTTTCCGCCTGCGGAGATGCAGTCGGCCGCGGTGTAGGTGGTGCCGTCCTTGTCGATCAGCCAGGGAGTGTCACGCATCCCGAGAACAGAGATCCCGGCCTGGTCGAATGCCGACCAGATGCCCAGATAGCTATCGGGCATGACATCTCCGGTACCTAGGGCCGAACGGGGGCGGGTGGTGGTGGTGAACACGTAGTCGGGGTGTTCCTTGACCAACCGCGACATCACCTCGTCGACCCACTTCTTGCAATCGGGGTAGGGGTCGTTCGACCCGGCGATACGTGGAACCTCTTCGGTACTGAGCGGGCAACCCATCTTGAGATAGGTGGTGATTTTGAAGTTGTGTTGGCGTCCCAGGATGTCGAGCGCGGTGATCCAATGCTCGGCGTGTGACCCACCGGCCAGCGCGATGGTGCGCGTGGCGTGCGGATTGCCGTAGGTACAGGTGATTACCGCGCGATTCCGGAAATCGCTGATGCAGTCCTGCTCTGTGGTGATCGGCAGATCGTCGGCTGCCTCCAGGGTGGTCGGCCGCATCGGCAGTTCGGGCACGCGCTCGCCATACAGCAAGGCCCCCGCGCCCGGGTAGTCGCGTGAACGCAGGCCGGAGAGCTCCTTGCCGTTGGACCGTTGCACGGTGACGTGTTCGAGCCAGGTGAACGAGGTGGCGGTCAGTGCGACTGCCATCAACACGATGGCGGTCCCCAGGGCCAGGGTGGGGCGCCGCAATCTGGTCCACAGCGAAGATGACTTCGGGATGAGCCGTGGATAACGCAGGGGGGTCTCGACGTACTTGTTGGTGAGGTAGGCCAGCGCCAGCGAGATGCCGAGGATGGCGGCACCTTCCCACAACGAGACCTTGGGCTGACCGCTGTAGACCAGCCAGTAGACCAGCAGCGGCCAGTGCCACAGATACAGCGAGTAGGCCAGCGACCCCAGCTCGACCAGCGGCCTGGTGGCGAGGAATCGGTGGGCGACCGGTTGTGCGGTGCCCGTGGGCAGGTTGGCCGCCGACAAGATGAGGACGAGTGTGGCGGCGACCGGCACCAGTGCCAGCGGGCCCGGGAATTCGCGCACACCGTTGATGAGCGCGCCACAGGACAGGATCGCTGCCACGGCGGTAATGCTGAGGACCTGCCGGAGCCACATCGGCCAGCGTGTCCCCGCCACCAGCGCGCCCACCAGCACGCCGAGTAGCAGCTCCCAGGCGCGCGCGAACGTGTTGTAGTAGGCGATCGATTGGAAGTCGATATGGGCGTAGATCGCGTACCCGAAGGATGCGGCAGTCAGGCTCGCGATGGCGGCGATCAGGACGGGGCGCATGTACCGGCCGAGGGATTTGCGCAGCAGAACCGCCAACAGATACACCAACGCCAGGAAGCCGACATAGAACTGCCCTTGCACCGACATCGACCAGAGGTGCTGCAGCGGGCTCACCGACTCGCTGGCCGCCAGATAGTCGGCGGCGGTATTGGCGAGCTCCCAGTTCTGGTAGTAGCCCAAGCTGGCCAGGCTCTGCTCGGCGAAGGTCTCCCACCGCGTCTCCGGTTGCACCAGAACAGTGAGTACGGCGCAGGCCGCCAGCACCAGAACCAGCGCGGGGAGCAAGCGCCGGACCAGTCGCTTCAACACGGGTACCGGATTGAGGGACGCTCCCTGTGTGGTCGCTGTGCGAAGTAGCTTGCTGCCGTAGAAAAAGCCCGAAAGGGTTAAGAAGACGTCAACTCCGCCCGACACCCGGCCGAACCACACGTGAAACACCGCGACCAGAAAAATCGCGATTCCACGCAAGCCGTCGAGGTCGTAGCGGTAAAATTCCTTGTTGCTCTTGGGTTTTGGGGTGGCGTCGACCGCCGGGGCGGGGGGCACCTCGGGATCGGTCATGGGCTTGGTTGCTGAGACGAAGAACATTTTCGGCCCCCAATGTACCCATGGTTGCCGAGAGTCTTGGCAGTTGCGCGCCGACGGCGTGTGCGCGCGAGGCGAATGGCCACCTGCTGAAGGTCTGTGACAGGCTCGACGACTGTGCCGAGGATGACACCCGATGAGGTCGGAGCCGTCGATGCTGCGCATGTGTGGCATCCGTACAGCAAGATCAGTGGTCCCGACATAACCCAGCGGCCGCTGGTGGTGACCGGTGCGAGAGGCCCGAATATCACTGTGGTGCGCGACGGCCATCCCGTCGAGGTGCTCGACGGGATGAGCTCATGGTGGTCATGCATTCACGGCCACGGCCACCCCGAGCTGGACCGCGCGGTGATCGAGCAGGTGGCGTCGATGAGCCACGTGATGTTCGGCGGACTTACCCACGAGCCGGCGGCGCGGCTGGCGCAGCTGCTGGTGGAGCTGACCCCGCCCGGACTGGAAACGGTGTTCTTCTCCGACTCGGGATCCGTGTCGGTGGAAGTCGCGATCAAGATGGCCCTGCAGTACTGGCGCAGCCTGGGGTTACCTGCCAAGCATCGCCTGATGACCTGGCGGGGGGGCTATCACGGCGACACCTTCACTCCGATGAGTGTGTGCGACCCAGAGGGCGGCATGCACTCGCTATGGAATGACGTGCTGGCCAAACAGATCTTCGCCGAGCGGGTGCCCGGCGAGTACGACGACGAGTACACCCAGCGTTTTGAGGCGGAGTTGTCGGAGCATGCCGCCGAACTTGCGGCAGTCATCGTGGAACCGGTGGTTCAGGGCGCCGGAGGCATGCGATTTCACGATCCGCGCTATCTGGCGGAGCTGCGCGCCATGTGTGACAGGCACGGTGTGCTGCTGATCTTCGACGAGATCGCGACGGGCTTCGGGCGCACCGGTGAGCTGTTCGCTGCGAATCATGCCGATGTCAGCCCCGACATCATGTGCGTCGGCAAGGCGATGACCGGTGGTTATCTCACCTTGGCGGCCACACTGTGCACCGCCAAGATTGCGCGCACTATCAGTGACGGCGCCGCGGGCGCACTCATGCACGGTCCGACCTTCATGGCCAACCCGTTGGCATGTGCGGTGGCGGTCGCCTCGATCGAATTACTGCGATCCGGGGACTGGAAGTCGCGGGTCGCGGAGATCTCCAAGGGATTGCGGGAGGGCCTGGCGCCCGCCGTCGATCTCGACGGGGTTGCCGACGTGCGCGTGTGTGGCGCCATCGGCGTCATCGACATGGAGCACCCTTTGGGCGAGCAGGGCATGCGCGTCGCCACCGACTCGGCATTGGACGAGGGAGTGTGGCTGCGGCCGTTCCGAAACTTGATTTACACCATGCCGCCGTACATCTGCGATCAGGATGAGATCCACCGAATCACTCAGGCGATGGTCAGGGCGGCGACGGCGGTAGGAGCCGCTTCGGCGGTGCGTTAACCTGAACACCGTTCAGGAGAGGAGGCGCCGGTGTCTGATGATCTTCGCGCAAGCGGCTCATCGATGGTCGAGGCATCATCACCGCTTGCCTGGTTGGGTGAGGTCGAGCGTCAACGCGAAGCCGACGGACTGCGCCGCCGGCTCCGCACCCGCAGCGCCGCCGAGCCCGAGATCGATCTGGCGTCGAACGACTATCTGGGCCTCGCCTGCCACCCGCAGGTCATCGAAGCAGGCGTCGAGGCGCTGCGGGTCTGGGGTGCTGGATCCACCGGTTCCCGCCTGGTCACCGGCAACACCGAGCTTCATGAAGAACTGGAGCGCGAGCTCGCGATTTTCATGGGAGCGCCGTCGGCGCTGGTGTTCTCCTCGGGCTACACCGCCAATCTCGGAGCGGTTGTAGCACTTTCCGGTCCCGGAACCCTCATCGTCTCCGATGCGCGCACCCATGCCTCGCTGATCGACGCGTGCCGGCTGTCGCGGGCACGCGTGGTCGTGACCCCGTATCGCGATACCCACGCGGTGGCGGCGGCCCTGGCGCAACGTCCCGAGGAACGCGCACTCGTTCTCACCGATGCGGTCTTCAGTGCCGACGGTGCGCTCGCGCCATTGACCGAGCTGCACCGGGTCTGCCGTCGTCACGGCGCGGTGTTGTTGGTCGACGAGGCTCATGGGCTCGGCGTACGCGGAAACGGTGGCCGCGGTCTGGTCTCCGAGGTCGGTCTGGCCGGTCTCGACGATCTCGTCGTCACGGTCACTCTGTCCAAGGCCTTGGGCAGCCAGGGGGGAGCCGTGCTGGGGCCCGAGGCGGTCCGGGCGCACCTCATCGACGCCGCTCGGCCGTTCATCTTCGACACCGGGCTCGCTCCGGCAGCGGTCGGATCGGCGTTGGCGGCGCTACGTCTGATGACCGTCGAACCGGAACGAGTTCGCGCGGTACTCGACCACGCGGCCGCGCTAGGGCAGTGGTGTGGTCTGGCGGACAGGCCCGAGTCCGCGGTGGTGCCGGTGGTACTCGGCGACCCGACGATCGCGTTCAACGCCGCCAAAGCATGCCTGGAGCAAGGCGTACGGGTGGGCTGTTTCCGCCCGCCGTCGGTTCCCGAGGGGCAGTCACTGCTGCGCCTGACGGCCCGGGCCTCGCTCACCGAGGCCGATATGGATCGCGTGCGCGAGGTGCTCGCCGGAGTGCTGGCGCTGGCACGCCGGTGACGGTCCTCCTGATCACGGGAACATCGACCGGGGTGGGGAAGACGGTGGCAACGGCGGCGCTGGCTGCCGCGGCCGTGAGCCAAGGCATCGAGGTGACGGTGTGCAAACCGGTGCAAACCGGTGAGGACCGTGACGCCGACGAGGTTGCGCGCCTGGCGGGGGTGACGCGTGTGGAGACCTTGGCCCGCTATCCCGAGCCGCTGGCGCCGGTGTCGGCGGCGGCGCGGGCCGGTCTGCCCTTGCTCGACCATGTTCAGATGGCCACGACGATATTCGCCCTCGATCGGCCCGGGGCGTTAACACTGGTCGAGGGCGCAGGCGGCCTCCTGGTGGAGCTCGCCGCAGGGGGTAAGACTCTGCGTGATCTGGCGATTGTTCTCGACGCGCCGGTTCTGGTGGTGACGACGGCCGACCTGGGCACCCTGAATCACACCGCCCTGACGCTGGAAGCACTTGCGGCGCAGTCGGTTCCTTGCGCAGGCTTGGTGGTGGGAAGTTTCCCGGCAGAGCCGGACCTGCCGCAACGACTCAACCGTGAGGACCTGGCGAATCAGTTCAAGACGCCGGTGCGCGCGGTGATTCCGGAGCGGGCGGCCCGGCTGATGCCCGCGGTGTTCGCCGAGATGAGCGTGGCGCTCTTCGACCCTGGGTGGGTGGCTGAGCTGGTGGCCGCTAACTGATCGGGCTGGACTGGCGGGCTAACTGGCCGATGCCGTCCACAAGCAGGCGGACTCCGAAACCGAACTGAGCGGTGGGATCCATCAGCCCCGCGCCGCCGGCGAGGAATGACTGGCCGTCTTCCAGCGCACCGGCGGAGTCCCACTGCAGCCGCGACTGTTCGTCGGCAACGTAACCCAGTACGTAGTACGTGATGCTGCGAGCGGCGAGCCCAGCGGAGACCGGTTCCAGTCCCGCGGTGACGGCGGCAGCGGCAAGATGATCGAGCACCGTGACCATGTGAGATGTCTGTCCGGAGGCGAAGCTCGCCGACACCAGCTCGGCGCCGTCCTTGTGCGACAGCAGCGCATTACGCAGCGCGGTGCACAGAAACTCGATGCGCTGTTGCCACCCGGCGTCCTGGCGATCCGTTTCCGCCAGCGGTGCCAGCACGTGATCGGCGACCGCACCGAGGAGCTGCTGCTTGTTGGCGAAATGCCAGTACAGGGCGCTCGGTGCGATATCGAGCTCGCGGGCGAGCCGGCGCATTGTCAGATCCGCGATCCCATAGTCGTCGAGAATCGCGGTGGCCCGGCGCACCAGGTCGTGTCTGTTGAGCGGGGCGGAGCGCCCCTTGTTTGGCTCGGTGATGGCAATACTCTAACCTGAACACCGTTCAGGATTGGGACCGTCAGAGACAAGACCGTCAGAGACAAGACACTGTGAGGAGCGCTGCGTGACTCAGGCAGCCGAAGCAACCACCGCGGGCGACACGGATCGCGACGTACTGGCCATTGCCCGTGAGCAGGTGCTTGAGCAGGGCGTGGGTCTGACTCAGGACCAGGTGCTGCGGGTACTTCAGCTTCCCGATGACCGCCTGGAGGAGCTGCTCGCCCTCGCGCACGAGGTCCGGATGCAGTGGTGCGGACCCGAGGTTGAGGTCGAGGGCATCATCAGCCTCAAGACGGGCGGCTGCCCCGAAGACTGCCATTTCTGCTCGCAGTCCGGTCTGTTCGCTTCCCCGGTGCGCAGCGCCTGGCTCGATATCCCGAGCCTGGTCGAGGCCGCCAAGCAGACCGCGAAGTCCGGCGCCACCGAGTTCTGCATCGTGGCGGCCGTTCGCGGACCCGACGAGCGGCTTCTTGCCCAGGTTGCGGCCGGTATCGAGGCCATCCGCAACGAGGTCGACATTCAGATTGCCTGCTCACTGGGCATGCTTACGCAGGAGCAGGTCGACCGCCTCTCGGCCATGGGCGTGCACCGCTACAACCACAATCTGGAAACCGCCAAGTCGCACTTCCCGAATGTGGTGACCACGCACAGCTGGGAAGAGCGCTGGGACACTCTGAGGATGGTTCGCGAGGCGGGCATGGAGGTCTGCTGCGGCGGCATCCTCGGCATGGGCGAGACGCTGGAACAGCGCGCCGAATTCGCGGCCAACCTGGCCGAATTGGAACCCGATGAGGTTCCGCTGAATTTCCTGAACCCGCGCCCCGGAACGCCTTTCGGCGACCTCGAGGTGCTCCCGGCCGCGGACGCGCTGCGTGCCGTCGCGGCATTCCGCCTCGCGCTGCCGCGCACCATGCTGCGCTTCGCCGGCGGGCGTGAGATCACCCTGGGTGATCTGGGCGCCAAGCAGGGCATTCTGGGCGGTATCAATGCCGTCATCGTCGGCAACTACCTGACGACACTGGGCCGTCCGGCCGAGGCGGACCTGGAACTGCTCGTAGATCTGCAGATGCCGATCAAGGCACTCAACAGCAGCCTGTGACCAATAGCCTGTACGTGATGGGTACAGAACCGGTAGCCGCCGGTAAGTACAACGTGTACACCGGCGAGTCCATGGACGGGTCGACGGGACTGTTTGTGCCGACAGCGGCACAGCTGGGCTTGGAGCCTCCTCGGTTCTGTGCGGCATGCGGGCGGCGGATGATCGTGCAGGTGCGTCCGGACGGCTGGCGTGCGAAATGCTCGCGACACGGCGAGGCGGACTCCAAGCAGCTCGAGCAGCGATGAGCGCCAGCGAAGAGCCGTTGGCGCCGATGAGCGCCAGCGAAGAGCCGTTGGCGCCGATGAGCGCCAGCGAAGAGCCGTTGGCGCCGATGAGCGCCAGCGAAGAGCCGTTGGCGCCGATGAGCGCCGGCGAAGAGCATCGGGTTCCCGCGAGTGCCGCGTCATCCGTTCTGGAGCAGGTTGCTCCGCCACGTTTTTCGCATCGTCGCGCGGCCGCCATCGTGTTCGGCGGGCTTACTGCTGCCGGGGCTTTGGTCGGAGCGTTGTGGAGCGTCATCGCGCCCGGCGTGCACGGAGCCATCGCCGATACGCGCGATAACGGTCGGGTGTTCGTGCACCTGGGCGATCAGGCCGACAACTTCTTCATCGCCACCACCATGCTGATGGGGATGGCTACCGTGGTCGCGGTGGTCGCGTCTGTCGCAGCCTGGCAGTGGCGGACGCACCGCGGCCCGCTGATGGTGGGCGCGCTCACCTTCGGCGCCCTGGCGGGCTCGGCAGTGGCGGCGGGTGTTGGAGCCGCACTGGTCCGGTTGCGTTATGGCGTATTGGATGTCGCGGGGGCTCAGCTCGACGAAGGGCACCGCATCAAGTACGTCGTCGAGGCACCCGCGGTGTTCTATGGTCACACGCCGGCTCAGATCGCGGTCACGCTCGCGCTGGCACCGTGTCTGGCGGCGGTCGCCTACATGTTCTGTGTAGTCGCCTGCGCCCGTGACGATCTCGAGGCCTGGCCGCCGGTGAAGGCGCCGGTGTACCGGGCGCCCGCGACCGTCCCGCCCGTCGAAGGTGCTAATTCGACCGCCTAGAGTCGTCGTCCAGGCTCAGTGAGCGTGCCGACGCTCGCACGGAGTTGGTGACCGTCGGTGTATCCCAGACGACATCCCCGGCGCCGGGAATTGCGTCGATCATGGTCCTTTGCCATGAGGTGCGCCATCGCTCAGGGAAGCAGCGTTGGAGGGCGTCGAGCATGATCGGGACTGCGGTGGAGGCACCCGGGGAGGCGCCGAGTAACCCCGCGATGGTGCGATCGGCACTGATCACCAGCTCGGTGCCTTGCTGGAGGACTCCCACACGTCGGCGGTCGGGCGTAATGAGCTGCGCCCGTTGACCTGCGGGGACAAGCTCCCAATCATCGGGCCTGGCGGCGGGGTAGTACCGGCGCAGCTGCGAAAAGCGTTGTCGTGGAGTGGCGACCACCTGTGTGATCAGGTATCGGATCAGTGCACGGTTCTGGATGAGCGCCGCCGCGATCACGTGTACGTTGTGCCACCGCACCGTGGTGAAGAAGTCGACCCACCGACCGTGTTTGAGCAGCTTGGTGCTGAATGTCGCATACGGCCCGAACATGAGGTACGGCCGACCGCGAACCATGCGTTTGTCCAGGTGCGGTACGGACATGGGTGGCGCACCCACGGGCGCTTGCCCGTACACCTTGGTCGCGTGCTGATCAGCCACCGCAGAATCCCCGCACCGCAGGAAGGCGGCGCCGACGGGCAGGACAGCGTAACCACGCACCTCGGGAAGGCGTGCGCGTTGCAGGATCCGCAGTGCGTGTCCGCCGGCGCCGACGAACACATTGCGCGCTCGTATCGTGAAGTGGCCGTCGGGATTTGTCCCTCGTGTTACCCATGATCCGTCGCTGGTTCGGCTAAGCGCGCCCACCTCGTGGCGGAGGCGGACCTGGCCACCTCGATCGGTGATGATGCGCGTCAGCGCACGAGTGAGGGCGCCGAAATCGATATCGGTCCCGTCGGGGTGCAGGGTGGCGGCGACGGGCTCGCCGGGGGTGCGGCCGCGCATCACCAGCGGTGCCCAGCGTTCGATGGTGCCGGGAACATCGCTGAACTGCATTCCGGTGAACATCGGCTCTGCGGACAGCGTTTTGTATCGACGCCGTAGATAGTCGACGTCACGCTCGCCGAACACCACGTCCATGTGCGCCGCGGTGTGAATGAACGCATCGGGCGGTAGCAGCCCGTTGTCTGCGAGGTAGGACCACCACTGACGGCTGAGGTGGAACTGGCGGGCTATCGCGGCGGGCTTCGCGGCATCCCCGGGGTCGGGCATGTAGTTGAGCTCGCAGAACCCAGTGTGCCCGGTACCGGCATTGTTCCAGGGGTCGCTGCTCTCGGTGGCCACCGCATCGGCCCTCTCCAGCAGTACAATTCGCCACTTGGGTTCCAGGACCGACAGCATTGAGCCCAGGGTCGCGGACATGATGCCGCCCCCGATCAGCACCACGTCGGCATTGTCATGGGATGCGCCGGGCGCGCGTGAGGATGTGGTCATACCGTCCACCATCCGCCGCCAGTATTCATTCCGTCCAATGAATGATTGGGGGAGTAGCATCCGATAATGGATCAATGGACATCGCAGCTGGCTCCTCAACTGAGGGCCCTGGTGGAACTGTCCGCCCATGACGGACACATGACCCGGGCCGCGCTGGCGTTGGACATTCCACAGTCATCGATGAGTCGGCGAATCCACGCACTGCAAACGGCTCTGGGGATACCACTGCTCATTCACGACGGCAGAACGGTGCGGCTGACTCCTGAGGCGCGCCGTCTCGCTGCCTGCGCGCGTGGACCGCTCGGCGAGCTCGACCGCACTCTCGCCGAACTCACCGGTGACGCGGACCCCGAGCACGGCACGGTGCGTTTCGGATTCCCATTGACGATGGGATCGGGTCACATTCCTGATCTGCTTGCCGCCTTCCGGCATCGGCACCCGGGCATCCGGGTGCTCCTTAAGCAGGCGCACGGAACACAACTCAGCGCAGAGTTGATGACCGGGCATCTCGACCTTGCCGTCGTGATTCCCGCACCGGAGCGCCTGCATCACACCCCGATCGGTATCCAACAGATTCAGGTCGCGGTACCTGCGGGCCACCGGCTCGCCGCGGCAGCCGAACTATGTCTCGACCAGCTGGCCGACGAGACGTTCATCGCCAATCCGCCAAGCTACAACCTCCGGCAGCTCACCGAGACGTGGTGTCGTGAAGTCGGATACACCCCAAACATCGCCATCGAAGTCACCGAGTTCGGCACGATCCGTGAACTCATCAGCCGCGGCCTCGGCATTGCACTTCTGCCTCATGACGACCGCACTACGCCCGGTGTCTGCGAAATTCCGCTCGCAGGCCGAGGTCACCACCGTTCCATTGCTCTGGCGTGGGGCACCACCACCCGCGCGGCGCCCACCCGGCGCCTGAATGATTTCATGCTCCACCACTTCTCGCCGACCGCCGTCAACGGTGGCGAGACGCGCAACACCTAGTCGTGGCTGCCGCCGCCCGATTTCGAACTGCCGCCACCGGATGTGGAGGAGCTGCTCGCGGATCCCGAGGACTTGCTCGCCGAGTCGTGTGTCGAGGAGGTGCTCGGCGCCTTCGATCCGGAACTCTTGGATTCGGATGATTTGGTGTCCGAAACCTTGGTCCCCGCACTCTTTGTCGTGGTGTCGGACGGCCTGGTTTCTGCCGCTTTGGTATCGGACGTCTTACTGTCCGGATTCTTTGAACCCGACGTGGAAGCCCCGGTCTGTCCGGTGGTCGACTGCGAAATGGGACCGCGGACGATGCCTTGTGCACTGACCGTGCCGTGCTCGCTGGCGCTGGTTGTGGGAATCTTCGGTTTGACCGGTTGCGCCGGCCTGTCGGTCTGGTCTTTGGCCACCGCGGCGGCAAGCGACTTGTCTTCCTTCGTCGAATCCTTGCGATTTTCCGTGTCTTTCGCTTGCTTGGCGCCCGTGACCGCTTCGCCGGAAGCCCCCAACGTACCTGTCGCCGCACCGGTGGGTGCGGGATCTTTCGGAGAATCCTTGGGAGAGTCCTTGGCGCCTTCTGCCGCGGTCTCCTGGTGATCGGTCGTGGCCTTCTCGTTCGTTCCCTTTTCCTTATCGAAGGCGGCGGCTTTGTCTTTGACGGGCGTCGTGCTCTCGGCAGCTTCCCTAGGGCCCTGTACGTCAGGGCCCTGTACGTCCTTGGCCGCCCTGGTATCGACAGCGGTGCCCTTGATGGTGTCCTTCGCGGCATCACCAGTGGTTTCTTCTGCGGTGCTGGTCTTTTCGAGGCCTGTCAGCCTCTGATCGATTTTCGTCAGACCCAGCGCCTCCGCAAAATGTGCCTGTGCGTCCGTGAACGCCTTGGTGAAGGGTGCCAATGCCTCGTGAACGGAGGCGGGGGTCGTGCCGACGGCGTCCGCTGTCGCTTGCAGGGCCAAACCGGGAAGGGGCGGCAACGGCGGTAGGAAATAGCGTGCCTCTGCCCACGCGAAATTGATAACGGAGTTGACAATGTCACCGCCGAATCGCCCGAACGAGTTGACGATGTTGGAGAAGCTGGGGTCGTTGATGATCGGGTCGACGAGGTTATAGACAAAGCTGTTGGCGATGGGCCGAATGAGGTTGTCATAGACGATGCCGATCTGCGCGCTGACAAGTCCGCCGATGACAGGGACAAACCCGGCGCCCCACTGCGCGAGGTCCACGCCGTAATCCACCCAGTACTGGATGAACTGGTAGGCCTGGTCGATGCCGTTGGTGATGGAGTTTGCGACGGCCGGACCCGCGGCCGCCGCGGCGGGAGCACTGGACAGAGACGGCGCGGTGGAGGGCGCGAGAGGCTGGACGGCTGCCGTACGCGGCTGCACCGAGAGGCTGGGATCGGTGCGCGGCGCGAATGAGAGAGCGCCGATCGGCACGCTTGACCTCCCGGCGGCGGTCAACGGCAGCGGGGGCTGCAATGCGGCCAATGTGCTCAGCGCGGCCTTGTTGGCCTGCGGCGTGAATGCGAACGAGCTCAGACGAACTGAGGCGGATCGTACGTCGGGCAATGAGATGGCTTGCGGCGTGCGCGGAACCACCGTCGGCGCGACGACCAGGGCGGTCGCGGTGACAGCGGCCATGCCCGCCTTGAACAAGGGATTGGCGGTCCGGTCCATCTCACTCCTCTGTCGATTCGAAGCGACCCGGACGTCAGAGTACGGGGTGCTCACGCATGGTTGGGCCGCTCCGACGATGTGGTGTGATCCAGCAACGCGGCGATCGCTGTCTCCAATGCTGTTCTGGCGCTTTCCGATCCGGACCCTGGCTAATGCGCTAGGGGCGGACGAGTCCCTGGTAGTCGCGGATGGCGAAGGTGTCGTGGATATTCAGCGTGCGTGCCGCGACCAGCCGCGAGGCAAGGTGTGCCAGTGGCGGTGGCAAATGACCGAGGATTCGTGCGCCGTGAACAAGAGTCCATAGGCCCACGCGACTCTTGGGCACCAGGGTGTCCGATGCGGTGAGAGCCAGTTGGCGGCTGCGGCGCACGTAGTCGCCCAGGGCCGCTTCGCAGGCGGGGTAGGCGCGGGTGTGATCACCTGCGGCGGTCCAGATTTCCCCGGCGAGCACGTATGCCCCGACCACCGCCAGGCTTGTACTTCCGCCCACTGCCGGGCCGGGGCAGTATCCAGCGTCGCCGACGAGTGTTATCCGGCCCTTCGACCAGGTGTTCATCCGCAGCTGGGTGATGGAGTCCATGTAGAAGGCATCGGTCGCATCGACCTCCGCGAGCATGCGAGGGACCTCCCAGCCGAAGTCGGCGTAGGCGTCTCGCAACAGTTCCTTTTGCCGCGGTATGTCTCGGTGGTGGTAGTCAAGTGGTTCGGGAGGGCGAAAAAGGAAGAACGCCCGTGCATCCGAGAGCTGTGCGGCGCTGTAAATGCCCGCCATCCGGTCGACTTGAGGGAACATTAATGCGCGGTCGGCCAGATCGAGGTAGTTGGGTATCGATGCGACGGCGAGGTACTCGCCCAGCCAATGTGAATAGCCGGACTCGGGGCCGAACACCAGACCACGGACATTCGAGTGCAACCCGTCGGCGCCGATAACGAGGTCGAACCGGCGCTCCGGACCCTTCTCGAAGGTGACGCGCACCCCGGTGCCGTCTTCAGCGAGCGCCGTGATCGAGTCTCCGAAGATGTACTCCGCGGTGGGGGCGCTGGCGTCGTAGAGGATCTCACTGAGATCGTCACGCATGATCTCGACGTGGCGCTGTGACAACGCCGAGAAGATAAGCGCCTCGGGGAGGTCCACCAGACCGGGCTTACCCTCGCGGTGGATCGAGAGGAGGTCGGTGCTCACCTTGTGTGCCTCGATCCGGTCGAGAACGCCCATCTTCTCGACGATGTCCATCGCGGGCTTGAACAGGTCGACGGCATGGCCCCCCGATTTGCGCGGCGCCGGTGAACGTTCGGCCACTGTGACGTCAAATCCATACCGCGCGAGCCAATAGGCCAGCGTGGGGCCCGCGACGCTTGCCCCCGAAACGAGCACTCGCATGCCCCTATCCTTACTTAACGGTCGGTAAGTGATCGAGCATACTGCTTACCGGCCGGAAAGTCAGGGACTATTATCGGCCGATGGTCACCGAGGCGCCCGGCGCGGCGAACACCAGGGAGCGCATCCAGACGGTCGCACGAGAGCTCTTCGCCGAACATGGGTTGCGCAATACCAGCCTGCGGGACATCGCCGCCCAGCTGGAGATCACCAAGCCCGCTCTCTACTACCACTTTTCGTCGCGGGATGATCTGGTGCGCAGCATCGTGCAGCCGATGGTGGACGATCTGGAGGCGTTTCTGGCCACCCGCGGCGCGCGGGATACCCGCCAACTACTCGAGGATTACTTCGACGTGTTGTGGTCGCACCGTGTTGTCATGGGCATCATCGTGCGCGATCTGGCCACCATGGGGCAGCTCGAACTGGGTGAATGGATGATCGAATGGCGGCGCAAGCTGATCGCGTTGCTCGCGGGCGCGAAACCGTCAGGGGTGCAGATGATCCGGGCAACCGTGGCTCTTGGCGGCTTGTCGGACTGCACCATCGAATACGCGGACCGGTCGCATCGACAGGTCAAAAAGGCTGCGGTGGACGCCGCCGTCGCCGCGCTGAACAGCTGAGCCTCATTAGAGGGGACGGCCGCCCATAACCTTGGCGCTCAGCCAGCCGAGCTTGAGCAGGCCGAGGTAGGTCGAGGGCTTGAACGCCAGCGGCCAGCTCGTACGGCGCGGTGCCGCCGGCAGTGCCTCGCCGCTGAATCGTGCGCCCAGCCATGCCATCGACATCGGTGCGGACATGGGATGCAGCAGCAGGTGCTCGTTGAGCAGATCGCGGTGATAGGTGACGTGGGCGCCGCCGCCACGGTAATTATCGGCCAGTTCGTCGATACATGAGGTCGAAATGATCTGGTCGTGCACGGCCTGAACGATCAGGACGGGCGGCGTGGGGACCGTCTTGCCGAGTTTGATGCTGTCGAAGACATGCTGCACCTCGGGTGTCTCGAGGAGCTGGTCCAGTGGCTGGTCCACCAGATCGTCCATGTCCTTGAAGGCCATGGCGACGATGGCACGCAAGGTCGGCATGTCTTCGAGCCGTCCGAGAAATTCCTTGCCCTGGGGTGTCGCGTGCTCCTCGATGACGCGCTGAAGGCCGGGGTACACATGCGATAGAGCGGCGACCACGAGCCCGGGCAGAGCGGCAAACAGTCCGCCGTTGAGTCGGCGGAAGGTATGTCCCAGGTCGCCTACCGGAGACCCCAGCACCGCGCCGGCGATAGTGAGTTCGGGTGCGTAGTCCGCACTGATTTCCGCCGTCCACGCAGTGGCGAGGCCTCCGCCGGAGTATCCCCATAGCCCGATGGGTGCGTCTCGGGAGAGCCCGAGCCTCTCGCAGTTCAGGGCTGCCCGAAGTCCGTCGAGCGTGCGGTACCCGGGCTCCTCCGGGGCTCCCCAGATCCCGTCGACGCCTTCGTGATCCGGTATGGACACCGCCCAGCCCTGGGCGAGGAGCGCAGCGATCAGCAGCAGCTCGAGCTGCGCGAAGGAGCCGAGCGCATGTGCGCCCCGCCGCAAGGCGTATGAGGGAAAGCAGCGGTCGGTGACGGCGTCGATGGCGCATTGATACGACACGATCGGAATTGGTGCCGCCGGGTCGGTGCCGGCGGGAGTGAGAACCGTGGTGACCGCGGCACCCGCACGCCGATTGAGGTCATTGCTGCGGTACAGCAGCTGCGTCGCGGTAAATCGCTGGGGGATCACGCCCAGGAAGGCCGTTTCGACATCTCGGGTGCGCAGCACCGTGCCCGGTGCGGCGTGTTCGAATCCGTGTGGCGGGAGGTAGAACGGATCCTCGGTGGGGAGTAGCGGGCGGTCCCCGCGTTCGATCCTCTGATGACGCGGTTCGCCGATCCAGGTGATGTCATCGGATATCGCCAGGTCGTGGGGTGCCATGCCTGCGCTCCCTTCAAGGTCCCCGGCATTCATACCCTAAGGAGACTCTAAGAGACTAGTCGGGTCACCCGGGAGGGCGTAGCGCAGCAAACTCGTCGGTGACCCGGTACCGGTCATCGGTGAAGCGGTAGAGCGCGGCGGGGCGGCCCCCGCTGCGGCCTGACCGCACGGTGGTTCCGGTCGGGGTGAGCACTCCGCGCCGGACCAGCACACGTTGCAGGTTGGTGGCGTCGACGGGATATCCCAACGTTGCGCAGTAGATGTCCCGGAGCGTCGAGAGCGTGAATTGCTGTGGTGCCAAGGCAAACCCGATGTTTGTGTAGGACATCTTGGCGACCAGGCGGGTATGTGCGTGCGCGACCATCACGTGGTGATCGAAGGCCATCCCGGGCAGGTTGCTCACGCGATGCCACTGAGTATCGGCGGGAAGTTCGGGGGTGGCGGGAAAGGGGACCAGCCCAAGAAACGTCGAGGCGATGGTACGTGGGCCGGGCACGCGGTTCGGTGCGGAAAACACGGCCAACTGCTCAAGGTGGGCCAACTCACGCACGTCCACCTTCTCGGCGAGCTGCCGGCGGATGGAGGAAGGGAGGTCCTCGTCGGCGCGGACCTGGCCGCCGGGCAGGGCCCACGCGCCGTGGTGCGGTTCGAGTGCGCGCTGCCACAGCAATACGGCGAGCTCAGGAGCGCGGACAGGACCGCCGGTACCGGTAGTGGCGTTTTCGAAGTGACGTACTTGGAACACCACGGCTAACACCTCGTGCTCGGTGCTAGTATGGACCATGTTTTCGATCATAAGTCGAAAACCTCGGTTGGCCAAACGCAGCCCGAAGGCCGGCCGAGACCCGAGGGCGCGAGGAGGCGGCCATGACGGCAGCTGACGTGGTACTTGACGGCGTGATCGACGGCCCCGGTGGATACACCGGCGTGGAGGGCGATGCCCGCTGGGCCGAGCAGGTGCGCCGACTGGCCAAGCAGCGCGGCGCCACACTGCTCGCGCACAACTATCAGCGTCCGGAGATCCAGGACGTGGCGGACCATGTCGGCGACTCCTTGGCGCTCTCGCGCATCGCCGCAGAGGCGCCCGAGGACACCATCGTGTTCTGCGGTGTTCACTTCATGGCCGAGACGGCCAAGATCCTCAGCCCGGACAAGACGGTGCTCATCCCGGATCAGCGCGCCGGGTGCTCGCTGGCCGACTCCATCACCGCCGAGGACTTGCGGGAATGGAAGGCCGAATTTCCCGATGCCGTAGTGGTCTCGTACGTCAACACCACCGCCGCCGTGAAGGCGCTCACCGATATCTGCTGCACGTCGTCGAATGCTGTCGAGGTCGTCGCGTCGATCGACCCGGACCGCGAGGTGCTGTTTTGCCCGGACCAGTTCCTCGGCGCACACGTCAAGCGGGTGACGGGTCGTCAAAACCTGCAGGTCTGGGCGGGCGAATGCCACGTGCACGCCGGGATCAACGGTGACGAACTTGCCGGACAGGCGCGTTCACATCCGGACGCTGAGTTGTTCGTGCACCCGGAATGTGGTTGCGCGACATCGGCGCTGTACCTCGCCGGCGAGGGAGCCGTACCCGACGATCGGGTGAAGATTCTCTCGACGGGCGGAATGCTCGACGCGGCCCGCGAAACGCGCGCACGGGAGGTGCTGGTCGCCACTGAGGTCGGCATGCTGCACCAGCTGCGTAAGGCGGCGCCCGACGTGAACTTCCTGGCCGTCAATGATCGGGCCTCGTGCGCGTACATGAAGATGATTACCCCTGCGGCCATGCTGCGCTGCCTGGTGGAGGGCCGCGACGAGGTACACGTCGACGAGGAAACCGCGCAGCTCGCGCGACGAAGTGTGCAGCGGATGATCGAGATCGGACAGCCCGGCGGCGGAGAATGACACTGCCAGCGGGGACCACCTGGACTGCTGATGCAGATGTGGTTGTCGTCGGTGCGGGTGTAGCCGGATTGGCGGCTGCACTCGCGGCGCACCGCCGCGGCCGAAAGGTCATGGTGCTCAGCAAGGTCGGTGCTACTGCCACGCATTTCGCCCAGGGTGGTATCGCGGTCGTGCTGCCCGACACCGACGATTCGGTCCAGGCTCATGTCCGCGACACGCTGATTGCCGGGGGCGGTCTGTGTGATGTCGACGCGGTGCAGTCGATCGTGTCGGATGGTTACCGCGCGGTGCGCGATCTGGTGGCCGACGGCGCCCGATTCGACGAAACAGGCTCCGGACAATGGGCATTGACGCGCGAAGGCGGGCACAGTACCCGCCGGATCATCCATGCGGGCGGCGATGCGACCGGTGCGGAAGTGCAGCGATCGCTCGATCACGCCGCGGCGACACTAGATATCCGGCGGAGTCATGTCGTGCACAACGTCCTTGTCGGGCCCGACGGCGTGGGCGGTGTGGTGGTCGGGAACGGTGACGGCCTGGGCGTGATCCGCACCGGGGCCGTGGTTCTTGCCACCGGCGGTCTCGGGCATCTGTATTCGGCGACCACCAATCCGGAGGGGTCAACCGGAGACGGGATTGCACTGGCCTTGCGTGCGGGTGTGCCGGTGGCCGATATTGAGTTCATCCAGTTTCATCCGACCATGCTGCATGCCCCTCGGGCCAGCGGATGCCGACCGCTCATCAGCGAGGCAGTCCGCGGCGAGGGCGCCACACTTGTTGATGCGCAAGGGGATTCGGTGACTTCCGGGGTGCATCCCATGGGGGATCTGGCTCCGCGCGATGTCGTGGCCGGGGCGATAGCCCGCAGGCTCCGCGAGACCGGAGATCAGTGCGTCTATCTCGACGCACGCACGATCGATAACTTCGCCGGCCGGTTCCCCACCATCACGGCCGCGTGTGTGGCGGCGGGTATCGATCCGAGAACCCAGCTCATCCCGGTGGTGCCGGGGGCGCATTACAGCTGTGGCGGTGTCGTCACCGATGCCTACGGCCACACGGAAGTCACCGGATTGTTCGCCGCAGGAGAGGTCGCGCGCACCGGTATGCACGGAGCGAACCGGCTGGCCTCCAATAGCTTGTTGGAAGGTCTCGTAGTAGGTAGGCGTGCGGGGGAGGCCGCCGCACAGGTGGCCGATCGCCCGGCCGTTGCCGGGGAGCATCCTGATGCGCAACCGCGTCTCGACCGTCGGCGACTTCAGGCGGCGATGAGCCGTTGGGCGTCGGTACTGCGCGATGCCGAGGGGCTCACCAAGCTTGATGACGAATTGCGTTCGTGCGCCGCGGTGCCGACGTCGACGGCGCTCGAGGTGGAGGACGCCGCGCTCACCCTCACCGCCACTGCAGTGGTCGCCGCGGCCTCGGCGCGTACCGAATCCCGTGGCTGTCATGCCCGCTCGGATTGGCCCAGTACGGATCCCAATTTCGCCATCAGTCTTCCGGTGCGCCGCGACGCCGACGGATGCGAGGTTGCGCTACCGTCTGGGGTGCCATGTTGACCGGGACACTGACGGAAACCGAACTCGCCGAGGCACGTTCGGTGGTCCAGCGCGCTCTCGAAGAAGACCTGCGCTATGGACCCGATGTCACGAGTCAGGCCACCGTGCCCGCCGACGCCGAATGCACCGCATCGATGGTGACGCGTTCCGGCGGTGTGATCGCCGGGGTTGATATCGCTCTCATCGTTCTCGACGCGGTGGTGGGCGCGGGGAATTACCGCGTGGAGGATCGCCTCACCGACGGTACTCGGGTGGGCACCGGAACGGCGCTGCTCACGGTCACCGCTCCCACACGTGACCTGCTGACCGCCGAGCGGACCATGCTGAACCTGGTGTGTCATCTCTCGGGTATCGCGACCACGACTGCCGCCTGGGTGGACGCGGTCGACGGTACTAGCGCGCAGATCCGCGACACCCGCAAAACCCTTCCGGGACTGCGGCTCCTACAGAAGTACGCGGTTCGTGCCGGAGGCGGCGTAAACCACCGCCTCGGCCTCGGTGATGCCGCACTTATCAAAGATAATCACGTGGTGGCCGCCGGTTCGGTGGTGGCTGCGCTGCGCGCGGTCCGCGCGGCGGCACCGAACATCGAGTGTGAGGTCGAGGTCGACTCGCTCGAACAGCTCGACGAGGTTATGGCCGAGGGTGCCGAGCTCGTACTTCTGGACAACTTCCCCGTCTGGCAGACCCAGGTGGCCGTGCAGCGTCGCGATGCTCAGGCACCGCGGCTCAAGTTGGAGTCCTCCGGGGGACTTGCGCTGGAAACGGCTGGGGTGTACGCCAAGACAGGCGTCGACTACCTTGCGGTCGGGGCACTGACGCATTCCGCCCGGGTCCTCGACATCGGTTTGGATATGTAGGCCAGACCGTGCTGCTGCGCGTACACCCCCGGACCAGACCATCGACGCCGGGGCATCCACCACGGGCGCTATTTTGCGATATCGGCGACGAAGACCCCGGCGCGCTTGTTGAGCTGGCGGGTCGAGCGGGTCAGTGCCGGATCTCCCTGGCCCTGCTCGATGATGCGCGGGTTGATCACATGGATCTGCTTGCCACGGAAGAGTGTGATGTCGGCGCCGCCGGCCGCAATCACGTTCTTGGTCCAGTTGGTCTTACCGTGAATCAGCCCGATGGAGACCGAATTACCTTTGCGAAATGCGTTCACGGTGGTTTCATACTTGGTGCCTGAGGTGCGGCCGAAGTGCGTCACGGTAGCGAATGATGGCAGAAAGCGCGCGATAGGAGCCATGAGCGGGTTCATGAATTTGATCTGCGCTCGCTCAAGCCACTCGGGCATGAGCATGGGCACGCCGGGCTGATTGTTTGCTGACATCGATGATCCGATCGTTGTGGGCCGGTGCGGTCTTTCTGCGGATGAGTGTAGTTAGACGTGCGTCACACACAACCGGTGACTGCCCGGTAAATAGTGTTGAGCAGCTCTGGGACAATGGCTTATGTGACTGACGGATCCACCCCATCAGATGCTCTTCGCGCAAGCGGCTCATCGCTGCTTCGCCGTATCGACATGCGTGGTGCGAGCCTGTCCCCGTCTCATCTGCGCTCCGCCCTCCCTCGCGGCGGGACGGACGTCGACGCCGTGCTGCCGACGGTGCGGCCCGTCGTAGAGGCGGTCCGGGACCGCGGCGCCGAGGCGGCATTGGAATTCTGCGCACAGTTCGATGGCGTTCGCCCCGAGACCGTCCGCGTTCCGGCGGCCGAGCGGGAGCGTGCCCTCGCCGAGTTGGACCCCGCGGTGCGCGACGCGCTGGAGGTGGCCATCCTGCGAGCGCGCGCGGTGCACGCCGATCAGCGCCGCCAGGACACGGTGACCACCGTCGCGGATGGCGCCACCGTCACCGAGCGTTGGGTGCCTGTCGAGCGCGTCGGCTTGTACGTTCCGGGCGGTAACGCCGTGTACCCGTCGAGCGTGGTGATGAATGTCGTCCCGGCACAGACGGCCGGGGTGGGATCGCTCGTCATCGCGTCGCCGCCGCAGGCCCAGTTCGGCGGGCTGCCGCACCCGACGATTCTCGCGGCGGCACAGCTGCTCGGCGTCGAGGAGATCTGGGCGGTCGGCGGGGCGCAGGGTGTCGCGCTGCTGGCGCACGGTGGTACCGATACCGACGGCGCCGATCTCGCATCGGTCGACATGATCACCGGGCCCGGCAATATCTACGTGACCGCGGCCAAGCGGTTGTGCCGATCGCTGGTGGGCATCGATGCGGAGGCCGGTCCTACGGAAATCGCCGTCCTCGCCGATGAGACCGCCGATCCGGTACATGTGGCTGCCGACCTGATTAGCCAGGCCGAACATGACGTGCTGGCGGCGAGCGTGCTCGTCACCACGAGTGAGAAGCTGGCCGACGCGGTGGTGAAAGAGACTGCCGCACAGCTGGAGACCACGGTGCATGCGGAACGTGTCACTGCCGCGCTGACCGGTGCTCAATCCGGAATCGTCCTCGTCGACGACATCAGTGCGGGAGTCAAGGTCGTGAATGCCTATGCGGCCGAGCACTTAGAAATTCAGACGGTCGATCCGGTGCCGGTGGCCGCGCGTATACGCAATGCCGGCGCGATCTTCCTGGGGCCGTGGTCGCCGGTCAGCCTCGGCGACTACTGCGCCGGATCCAATCATGTATTGCCCACCGCCGGATGTGCACGGCATTCCAGCGGGCTGTCCGTGCAGACCTTCCTGCGCGGTATCCACATCGTGGATTACACCGAGGCCGCTCTCAAAGAGGTGTCCGGGCACGTGATCACGCTCGCCAACGCCGAGAATCTGCCCGCGCACGGTGAGGCGGTCCGGCGCAGGTTCGAGCGATCATGAGCGGTTTGATCGGTGGCGCGGCCCGACTGGAGGACCTGCCGCTGCGGGATAGCCTGCGCGGCAAGAGTCCTTATGGCGCACCGCAATTGACCGTGCCGGTGCGGCTGAACACCAACGAGAACCCGCATGAGCCGTCTGCCGGTCTCATCGACGATGTGTCGGCCTCTGTCCGACGGGTGGCCGCGGAACTGCACCGCTATCCGGACCGGGATGCGGTGGCTTTGCGTACCGATCTGGCGGCATATCTGACGGAGCAGACCGGAGTGCCCGTGGGCGCCGAGAATGTATGGGCGGCAAACGGTTCCAACGAGATACTGCAGCAACTGCTGCAGGCTTTCGGTGGGCCGGGCCGCACCGCGTTAGGGTTCACGCCGTCCTACTCGATGCACCCGATCATTTCCGACGGAACGCAGACCGAATGGTTGCAGGCCCAGCGTTCGCAGGATTTCTCGCTGGATATCCGCAGGGCGGTCGCGGCGATCCGGGAGCGTCAGCCCGATGTGGTCTTCGTGACGAGTCCCAACAATCCGACGGGGCAGTCTGTTTCGCTGGAGGACCTGCGTCAGATCCTTGACGAGGCTCCGGGAGTAGTGATCCTGGATGAGGCATATGGCGAATTCTCGCCGGCTGCCAGTGGAATCACTCTCGTGGACGAGTACCCGACCAAGCTGATAGTGAGCCGCACCATGAGCAAGGCGTTCGCCTTTGCGGGCGGGCGGCTGGGATACCTGGTGGCGGCACCGGCGGTTATCGACGCATTGCTCTTGGTGCGACTGCCGTATCACCTGTCGGTGCTCACTCAGGCTGCCGCTCGCGCGGCGGTGAAACACCGCGCCGAGACCCTCGGCAGCGTCGCGGCGTTGGTCGCCGAGCGCATCCGGGTGTCGGAGGCATTGTCGGCCAGTGGATTCCGTGTGATCCCCAGCGACGCGAACTTCGTGCTGTTCGGCAGGTTTGTCGATTCGGCGGCGAGCTGGCAGCGCTATCTCGATGCGGGTGTTCTCATCCGGGATGTGGGCATTCCGGGCTATTTGCGCGTCACCGTCGGGTTGGCGAGCGAGAATGACGTGTTCTTGAAGGTCAGCGACACACTGGCTGGGACGGACCTAGAGAAAGGTGCGGGCTCATGACAGCATCCGCGTGGAACCGGCTGGCACGAGTGGCACGGGCGACTCGTGAGTCGGACATTGTGGTGGAACTGAATCTGGATGGCACCGGTCAGGCGCACATCGATACCGGGGTGCCGTTCTTCGACCACATGCTCACCGCCTTAGGGACGCACGCCAGTTTCGATCTGACGATCACCGCCAAGGGGGACACCGAGATCGAGGCGCACCACACCGTGGAGGACACCGCCATCACTCTCGGGCAGGCGCTTGCGGAGGCGCTGGGGGACAAGAAGGGAATCCGCAGGTTCGGGGATGCCTTCATCCCGATGGACGAGACCCTGGCCCACGCCGCGGTGGACGTCTCGGGCCGACCGTACTGCGTGCACACCGGCGAGCCGGACCACCTGCTGCACACCACGATCGCGGGCTCGTCGGTTCCGTACCACACCGTCATCAATGCGCACGTGTTCGAGTCGCTGGCGCTCAACGCGCGGATCGCGCTGCATGTGCGCACCCTGTACGGTCGCGACCCGCACCACGTTACCGAGGCCCAGTACAAGGCCGTGGCCAGAGCGCTGCGCCAGGCGGTCGAGCCCGATCCGCGGGTCACCGGCGTGCCGTCGACCAAGGGCAGCCTGTGACCGGTGCTGGGCCCAAAGTCGTTGTCCTCGACTACGGTTCGGGCAATCTCAGATCCGCACAGCGCGCACTGGAAAGAGTCGGTGCCGACGTCACGGTGACCGCCGACGCCAACACGGCACTCAATGCCGACGGTCTGGTCGTCCCCGGCGTTGGCGCCTTCGCGGCGTGTATGGAGGGGCTGCGCGGCATCGACGGCGAACGCATTATCGACGTTCGGCTGTCCGGCGGCCGCCCGGTACTGGGCATCTGTGTCGGCATGCAGATCCTGTTCGGTCACGGCATTGAATTCGGTGTCGATACCGAGGGATGCGGCCAGTGGCCTGGAGTGGTCAGCCGTCTGGACGCACCGGTGATCCCGCATATGGGCTGGAACACCGTTGATGCGGCGACGGGGTCGGACCTGTTCGCCGGTCTGGACGCCGATGCCCGCTTTTATTTCGTGCACTCCTACGCGGTGCAGAAATGGGAGCTGGAAACACCCGTCGAGTCGCCCATCGCGAAGCCGCTGGTGACATGGGCGACCCATCACGTGCCGTTTATCGCGGCGGTGGAGAATGGGCCACTTGCTGCCACACAGTTCCATCCGGAGAAGAGTGGCGACGCGGGGGCCGTGTTGTTGAGCAATTGGGTGAAGGGAATCTCTTGAGTCTCGTTCTATTACCGGCGGTCGATGTCGCCAATGGCCAGGCCGTGCGCCTCGTGCAGGGCAAGGCAGGCAGCGAAACCACCTACGGCTCACCGCGTGACGCGGCGCTGGCGTGGCAGAACGATGGTGCCGAGTGGGTGCACCTGGTGGACCTGGATGCCGCCTTCGGACGCGGATCCAACCGCGAGCTGCTGGCACAGGTGGTCGGCGAGCTCGATGTGAAAGTGGAGCTCTCCGGTGGCATCCGGGACGACGAATCGTTGACGGCGGCGCTCGCAACCGGCTGCGCCCGAGTTAATCTGGGCACTGCCGCGCTGGAGGACCCCGAATGGTGTGCCTCGGCCATCGCCCGGCATGGCGAACGGGTCGCGGTGGGGCTCGACGTCCAAATTGTGGACGGCGAACACCGGTTACGCGGCCGTGGCTGGGTCAGCGACGGCGGCGACCTCTGGGAGGTGCTGGAACGTCTGCGCTCACAGGGGTGTTCGCGCTACGTGGTTACCGATGTCACGAAGGACGGCACCCTCACCGGACCGAACCTCGAACTGTTGGCACAGGTCGCGGGTGTGGCGAACGCGCCCGTCATCGCCTCGGGCGGGGTTTCGAGCCTTGATGACCTGCGCGCCATCGCAGAACTGACCGGGGCCGGTATCGAGGGCGCGATCGTCGGAAAGGCCCTCTACGCGGGCCGTTTCACCCTGCCCGACGCGTTGACTGCCGTTTCCTGATATGCCGACGACTGCGGAGCTGGCTGCGCTGATTTCTGAGGCGTCCGCGATTCTGGACGTGGCGGCACAGCGTTTCGTGGCCGGGCACGGGGCCGATGGCGTCGTCTTCAAGGGTGGCAAGGACTTCGCCACCGAGGAAGACCTGGCCATCGAGCGGATGGTGGTGAAGGCGCTCACCGAGCGCACCGGAATCGGCGTGCACGGTGAGGAATTCGGTGGCCCGGCCGTCGATTCCGGGCTGGTCTGGGTAGTCGACCCGATCGACGGCACTGTGAACTACGCGGCAGGTTCGCCGATGGCAGCGATTCTGCTGGGGCTGCTCTCCGATGGAGAACCGGTGGCCGGCCTGACGTGGTTGCCGTTCATGGGCGACAAGTACACCGGCTTCACGGGTGGCCCCTTGGTGCGCAACGGCGTGCCGTTGCCGCCGTTGCCGCGAGTCGATCTCGCGGATGTGGCGGTGGGGCTGGGCACTTTCAATGTCGACTGGAAGGGCCGGGTGCCGGGGCGCTATCGGCTGGCGGTGCTGGAGAAGCTGAGCCGCATCACGTCACGACTACGTATGCACGGCAGCACCGGCATCGATTTGGCGTTCACCGCGGGCGGGATACTGGGCGGTGCGGTGAGTTTCGGCGCACACGTGTGGGACCACGCCGCCGGTATCGCACTGGTACAGGCCGCGGGCGGTCATGCGACGGACCTCCGAGGCAACCCTTGGACCCCCGAATCGCCGTCGGTGCTGGTGGCCGCGCCCGGCGTGCACGAGCAGATTCTGGAAGTGCTGGCTGAGGTCGGGGATCCGGAGGACTACCGATGAGTGTTGCTACCCGTGTCATCGCCTGCCTCGACGTCGACGATGGTCGAGTGGTCAAGGGTGTGAACTTCGAAAACCTGCGTGATGCAGGAGACCCAGTGGAGCTAGCCGCCGCCTATGACGCCGAGGGCGTCGACGAACTGACCTTCCTTGACGTCACGGCCTCGTCCTCAGGCCGGGCCACGATGCTGGATGTGGTGCGGCGCACCGCCGAGCAGGTGTTCATTCCGTTGACGGTGGGCGGCGGTGTGCGATCGGTGGAAGACGTCAACGTGCTGCTGCGCGCCGGTGCGGACAAGGTGGGCGTCAACACCGCGGCCATCGCGCACCCGGAACTGCTGGCCGAGCTGGCACAGCGGTTCGGATCGCAGTGCATCGTGCTGAGCGTGGACGCGCGCCGGGTCCGCGAGGGTGACACGCCGACTCCGTCGGGATGGGAAGTCACTACCCATGGGGGCCGCAAGGGCACCGGGATCGACGCCATCGAATGGACAACGCGCGGAGCTGAACTGGGAGTGGGGGAGATCCTGCTCAATTCCATGGACGCCGACGGTACCAAGGCGGGGTTCGATCTTCCGATGATCACGGCCGCGCGCGCCGCCGTCGACGTTCCCGTGATCGCCAGTGGCGGGGCCGGCGCTGCTGCGCATTTCGCGCCGGCGGTTAAGGCCGGCGCCGATGCGGTGCTCGCGGCCAGTGTCTTTCATTTCCGCGAGCTGACCATCGGCGAGGTGAAAGCGGCCATGGCCGCAGAAGGGATCACCGTGCGATGAGCGAGCTCGACCCGGCCATTGCCGACCGCCTGAAGCGTGACTCTGCCGGCCTGGTGACCGCGGTGGTGCAGGAACACGGCACCGGCACGGTGTTGATGGTCGCCTGGATGAACGACGAGGCCCTGGCGCAAACGCTTGAGACGCGACGCGGCACCTACTTCTCGCGGTCGCGTCAGCGGCTGTGGGTCAAGGGCGAGACATCGGGTCACACCCAATACGTGCACGCGGTGCGGCTGGACTGTGACGGTGACACGCTGGTGCTCGAAGTCGACCAGACCGGACCGGCGTGCCACACCGGCGCGCACAGCTGCTTCGATGCCGATGAACTCTTGAGTGACGAGCGTTAGGTTGCGCGTGCTACTTGCGGGCGCGGAGGAACTCTAGAGCCTTGTCCGCGTGCGCGTTCATATTGAGCTCGCTCGCGAACACGGCCAGGACGGTGCTGTCCTTATCAATGATGAACGTGGTCCGCTTGACCGGCGCCAGCTTGCCGAGCAGTCCGCGCTTGACGCCAAACGCTGTGGAGATCGCCCCGCCTTCGTCCGAGAGCAGCGGGTAGTCGAACTTGCGCTTGTCGGCGAAGTCGGCCTGCTTGTCGACCGAATCGACGCTGATGCCGACGCGCGAGGCGCCCACTTCCTTGAATTCGCTTGCCAAATCCCGGAAATGGCAGGCCTCGGCGGTGCAGCCGGGCGTGTTCGCGGCGGGATAGAAGAACAGCACAATGGGTCCGTCGGCCAGGAGCGCGGAAAGGCTGCGGGTTGTTCCGGTCTGGTCCGGAAGTTCGAAGTCGGCGACACGATCACCAGGTTTCATGAGTCGAACGCTACGCCAGCGCGTGGGAGAGTCGGTTTCCCAGGGCGCTGATCGCGTGCATCTCACCACGGATACCGGGTGCCCACGGCAGTCCCAACCGGTCTTTGGACTTGTCGATATACCGGGGGATCACGTGGAGATGAAAGTGGAACTCGGTCTGCCAGGCGTGCGCACCGCAGCAATTCAGGAGGTTCACTCCATCGGCCCCGAGTTCAGAAACGACGGCTTTGGCTATCCGCTGGGCGGTCAACGTGACGGCGCTCAGATCATCGGCCGGTATCTCGAGCAGATCCTTGCTGTGCTGCTTCGGAACCACCAGGAGATGTCCGTCTGAGCCGGGGTTGATGTCCATGAACGCATAGGTTTTGGCGTCCTCCGCGACTCGCACGCCGGGTACGGCACCGGAGACAATCCCACAGAACAAGCACTCATCAGCCACCGCTTTACGCTAGAGACGTTGACCGGTCGAACAAATGTTCGATAGCATGAAGGCCCGGGAGATGCGGGCGAACAGGCCCACATATCGGCTCGACGTGATGAGGTGCGACATGCCATCGAAGAACGTGACGGTGTTTCTGCCCGGCGGTGCGGTGTGGGATTTTCACTGGGAGTTACATGGGGAGTTGCGTTGGGAGCTGCACTGGCGCAACAGGTTTCCGCGGCACTCTCGCAATGGGGCACGGGCATCGTCCCGCGAGGAATCGAGTGCCCCGCTCGGCACGCCCGGGGCGCACATGCGGTCCCGGGCGTGCCGTCACATCAGCGGGCGGGTAGCGGGCGTGACCGGATCATCCGGGGCCACCAGAACAACGGCCCGAGTAGCCGGGCAATGGCGGGGGTGATGAATGACCGCACGATGAGCGTGTCCAGCAGCAGGCCAAGGCCGATGATGGAGCCAAGCTGACCCACCGACAGCAGATCGCTGGACAGCATGGCCATCATCGTGGTCGCGAACACGATGCCCGCGGTGGTGACGACCTTGCCGGAGTTGGCCACCGCCCTGATCAGGCCCGTATTGAGCCCCGCCTTGCTTTCTTCCAGATAGCGGGAAATGAGCAACAGGTTGTAGTCCGACCCCACGGCCACCAGGATGATGAAAGTGATGGGCAGGTTCAGCCAGCTCAGCGGTATGCCGAGGAAGTGCTGCCACACCAGTACCGAGAGGCCGAAGGCGCCCGAGTAGGAAAACGCCACGGTGCCGACGATGACCAGTGCCGCCACCACGCTGCGGGTGATCAGCAGCATCACCAGGAAGATCAGCGCGAACGCTGCGATCGCCGCAATCAGGAGGTCGGTCTTGGTGGCGTCCTGGATGTCCCAGTAAGTTGCCGCCGCACCGCCCAGATAGACCCGTGATCCGGCCAGCGTCGTACCTTTGAGAGCCTCCTTGGCGGCGGGCAGGTAGGCCTGCGCATGATCGATGCCTTCCTCGCTGAGTGCCTCACCGTCGTGGTAGATCATGTAGCGGGCGGATTTGCCGTCCGGTGAGACGAAGTATTTCAGGTCGATCTGGAAGTACGGGTTGTCGAAGGCCTCCGGTGGCAGGTAGAAGAACTCGTCGTTCTTGGAACTGTCGAATGCGTGTCCGAGGTCCATCATCTGGCGTCCCAGCTCGTTCAGCTGGGTGAGCATCGGCCGCATGGTGCTCTGCTCGGTGAGCACCACCTTTCTCATGTTGTCCAGCTCTGCGGCACTCTTGCCGATGACCTCAACCAGTTGCGGAGTGACCGCGTCCTGTATCAGCGCGGCCTTCAGGGTGTCGTCGACCGCATCGGTCATCGAATCGACCTGGTCGGTCATGTCGAACAGCGACCTGATCGCCCAGCACATCGGGATATCCGCGCAGTGCGGCTCCCAGTAGAAGTAGTTGCGCAGCGGCCGGAACTGGTCGTCGAAATTGGCAAGGGTGTCCCGCATGCTCACCGTGACGTCCTTCAACTCCTGTGCACCCTTGACGGTGATATGCGCCGCGCCCGCTTGCTGTCCGGTGAGCGCCTGTTGTTGGCGCATCAGGGCAGCCATCCGGTCGGTGATATCGGCCATTTCGGTGAACCGATCGGTGAGGTCCGTAAGGAACGGGAGTATCTCGTTGATCTTGGTTCCCATGGTCCCCATCGTGTACGTGAACGAGGAATGCTCCAGCGGTGTGCCCAGTGGCCTGGTGACGCTCTGAATCATGGCGACACCGGGCGTGTGGAACACCTCCCGCGCCACCTTGTCCAGCGCGATCATGTCCGTCGAATTACGCATGTCGTGGTCGGATTCGATCATGAGCATGTCGCTGTTGAGCTTGCTCACCGGAAAGTGCCTGTCCGCCGCGGCGTATCCCTGATTCGCCGGGACATCATCGGCGATGTATATCCGGTCGTTGTAGTTGGGGCGGTACGACGGCAGCGTGATCGATCCGATCAGCACCACAACACTGCTCACCACGAGAATCCGCCCCGGCCAACGCACAGTGACGGTGCCCACCTTGCGCCAAATGCCGGCACTCGCCTTGACTTTCGGCTCGAAAACCCCGAAGCGGCTGCCCAGCGCCAGCACCGCGGGCCCGAAGGTGAGGGATGCCGCGACCGCGACGAGCGTCGCCGCCGCGCATGGGATTCCCATGGTGTTGAAGTAGTTGAGACGTGTGAACTGAAGGCAGAATGTCGCCCCAGCGATCGCCAGGCCGGAGCCGAGAATGACGTGCGAGACGCCTTTCACCGCAGAGTAATAGGCTGTCTCCCGATCCTCGCCCGCGTGGCGTGCCTCTTGGTATCTGCCGATCAAGAAGATCGCATAGTCGGTCCCGGCGCCCAGGATCAACGACACCAGGATGTTCGAGGCGAAGACCGAGATTCCGATGAGCTTGTGATAAGCAAGGAACGCGACAACGCCACGCCCACAAGATAACTCAACCATCACCACCAACAGCGTCAGCAGGGCGGTGGCGACGGATCGGTAGACGATGAGCAGCATCACCGTGATGATGGCGATCGTCACGTACATCAGGCGGATCATGCTTTGGTTACCCACCTGAAGCATGTCCGTGGATAGCGGGGCCGAGCCGGAGACGTACACCTTGACCCCGTTGGGGGGCTGGACCTCGGAGACCAGCTCGCGGACTGCGCGGATGGATTCATCGGAGACCGTCGAACCCTGGTCGCCGGCGACCCGGACGAGGGTATAGGCGGCCTGCCCGTCGGAGCTCTGCACTCCTGCCGCGGTGGTCCCCTGACCCCACAGATTCATCACATACTGGACGTGTTTCTTGTCGTTCTCCAGCTTGCCGGCCAGCGTGTCGTAGAACGCGTGATCGGCGTCGTTGAGCTTGTGATCGCCCTCCAGGATGACCATAGCCAGGCTGTTGCTGTCGGACTCCTGGAACGATTCGCCAATGTGAATCAGGGCCTTGGACGACGGTGCGTCGAGCGGTACCAGGGGGCCCTGGTTCGCATCGGTGACCGGCTCGAGCTGCGGAACCACGGTGTTGATCACCACGGTGAATGCGGCCCAGGCGAGTACCACCAGTATGGAGAACTTGCGAATTGTCCTGGCGAAGAACGGCTTCTGCGTGGAATGTGTGCTCATGCGGACAGCACCTGGCACCAGACACCGGCGTGCTCACCAGTTGCGGTGTGTTCCGAGCGCACTAATCCGTCAACGGTGATGCGGCAGCCCACATTTCGGCCCGCCACCTGTGCGGTGATATCGCCGGTCGCGGTCGTCAACACCGTTGTCTCCGTGTGCGTCCACGGCAATGCGGTGGGCTGGACATCGACCGGTCTGTTGTTGGTGTCCCAGTAGCTCACCCGCGCCCAGCCGCCGTAGTCGCCAAACACCTCGTAGACGATGTTCTTGGGATTGAACTGGACGACGGCGAAATTGCCTCCGGGGCTGTGTGTACGGTCCTGCGACCCGAAAACCCCGTGTGCGAACTTGATGGCCAGCCCTGCGGTGAGAAGTATCGCCACGGATAGGAGCGGCAACCAGATCTTATTGAGTATGCGACGGCTCCTGGAGACATTCATAGCTAAACCTTTCAGTCCTTAAGGTAGGGCCTTCGGGCATGCGGACATGGCGGCACGTATTCGCAGCATTATTCGTTTCTTGCTGCAAGGATGTTCCGGTCATCGTTGACCTGCCGAGGTTCCACGTCGCTCGTTCCCGGATCTGTCGTCACAGCACAGGCAAAGTCCTGAACGGATGCGTGATGGATACTATATAAGTTAAGTAATTGATGTCTAGTCAGTGTGACCGAGACCGCGGCGGGCCGGTCGCCATGAATGTTGCCGAGCTTCCGGGCAGGGTGCACAGAGTTCGATAGCCTTAGGTCGGCAAGTGTTTTCCAGGTAGGCATCGCTCGGCCGAGAGGATCTAAGAAGGGACGCGATGGTGGTCAAGGAGAGTTCGGTCACTGTGCGCGATTGGTCGCAGAACAGGCCCGATCTCGACACTGCCTCCATGGAGGTCATCGGCTTGCTGAAGCGTGCTTCTGGTCTCCTCGCCCGCGCGATCGAACCTTTGTGCACATCCGCGTGCATCCCGGAGCCTGAACACGACATTCTGATTGTGCTGCGCTACCGAAAAGGGCCGGTCATCGCTCGTCACATCGCCGAAGAACTTGGCGTGTCACAAGCTTGGGTGAGCCGAACGCTACGCAAACTCGAGGAGCGTGGATATGTGACTCGGGAGGCCAGCGTCAATGACCGGCGAGCCGTCATCATCAGCATGACCGATAGCGGACGAGCAGTGGTTGACGAGCACTTCCCGGAGCGGTTGCTTGTCCAGTCCGCGGCGCTCGCCGGACTCGGCGACGATCGCGACGCCGTCGTGGGAGGACTGGAGCGTCTTGTCGAGTCCCTGCGGTCCTACGAGGGTTAGACGAATCCGGGGCCGGCCCGTCCGCGTCGGCAACGCGGCCCAATCGGCTGGCGGGAGTCTGGGAGAATGACGTCCATGCATAGCACCGTCAGTGGCGCCGCGACCACGACCAGGGAAGAGTTCAACGCCCTGGCGGCGGTGCATCGGGTGGTGCCTGTCACTCGAAAAGTACTGGCAGACAGCGAGACTCCACTCTCCGCTTACCGAAAACTGGGCGCCAACCGCCCGGGCACCTTCCTGCTCGAATCGGCGGAGAACGGGCGGTCATGGTCGCGGTGGTCGTTCATCGGTGCGGGATCGCCCTCGGCGCTGACCGTCCGGGATGGACAGGCCGCCTGGCTGGGGGCCACCCCCGAGGGGGCTCCCGTCGGGGGTGATCCTCTCGACGCGTTGCGGGCCACGATGGACCTGCTGGCAGGCGAGACGCTGTCGGACCTCCCGCCGTTGTCCGGAGGCATGGTCGGCTTCTTGGCCTACGACATCGTGCGCCGGCTGGAGCGACTTCCGCAGCAGACCACCGACGATCTCGGGTTGCCGGATCTGTTGCTCCTGCTTGCCACCGATATGGCGGCCGTTGACCACCACGAGGGCACCATCACGCTCATCGCCAACGCGGTCAACTGGGATGACACCCCCGAACGTGTGGCCGAGGCCTATGACGGCGCGGTCGCGCGGCTGGACGTCATGACGGCGGCCCTGGGTCAGCCGCTGCCTTCCACGGTCGCCCACTTCGACCGTCCGGCACCCGCGTATCGCAGCCAGCGGACCGTGGAGGAGTACAGCGCGATTGTCGACAAGCTGGTCGGCGATATCGAAGCAGGCGAGGCGTTCCAGGTGGTGCCGAGCATGCGCTTCGAAATGGAGACCGACGTCGACCCGCTGGAGGTGTACCGAATCCTTCGGGTCACCAACCCCAGCCCGTACATGTATCTGCTCCATGCGCCGGATTCCGATGGTGGGACTGCGTTTTCGGTCGTCGGATCGAGTCCGGAAGCGCTTGTCACCGTCAAAGACGGAACGGCCACCACTCATCCGATCGCCGGCACACGCTGGCGCGGCGCCACCGATGAGGAAGACACCCTGCTCGCCAAGGATCTGCTCGCGGACGAGAAGGAACTCTCTGAGCACCTGATGCTGGTCGATCTGGGCCGTAACGATCTTGGACGCGTCTGCACCCCGGGCACCGTGAAGGTCAGCGATTACAGCCACATCGAGCGCTACAGCCACGTCATGCACCTGGTGTCGACGGTGTCTGGATCGCTCGCGGACGGAAAGACCGCACTGGACGCCATCACCGCGTGTTTCCCGGCCGGAACGCTGTCCGGGGCACCAAAGGTGCGCGCCATGGAGCTCATCGAGGAGGTCGAGCTCACTCGCCGCGGACTCTACGGGGGCGTACTGGGATACCTGGACTTCGCCGGAAATGCCGATTTCGCCATCGCGATCCGAACCGCGCTGTTCAAAGACGGTCGCGCCTATGTGCAGGCAGGCGGGGGCGTGGTGGCCGACTCGACGGGCGAGTACGAATACAACGAGGCCCGGAACAAGGCCACCGCGGTGCTCAACGCGATCGCCGCCGCCGAAACCCTCACGGGCGCCGCGGATGTCTGACCCGGCTCAGCGGAATCCGGGCCGGAAGCGGCTCCTCAGGGGCGCCGGCCTGCTTCTGATCGCAGCAGCTGGGTTGTGGGGGGCTTCGAAGCTCACCTGGGTTCGCCTGCGGTCATTCGACGGTTTGGGTGAGCCCCGAACGATCCTGGTGTCGGGTGCTGACTGGTCGGCTGCCCTGTTTCCGCTGGCAGTCGCCTTGGTGGCGGCGGCCATCGCCACCCTTGCCATCCGCGGATGGGCGCTGCGAGTCTTGGCTGTCCTTGTGGCGGTCATCGGAGCGGGTGCGGCCTATCTCGGAGTCAGCCTCTGGGCGATTCGAGATGCAGGGCCCCGCGCCGCGGACGTCAAGAACATTCCGGTGTCCACCTTGATCGGCGCCGATCGGCTCTCCGGCGGAGCCACGATCACGGTGGTCGCCGCGGCAGTGGCGGTGTTGGCCGCCATGACGCTCCTGCGGGCCGCACAGGGGGCCGTGGACACCAAGTACCAGACCCCGGCGGCCCGGCGCACTGACGGCGCAGATCCGGGAGACAAGAAGCAGAGCGAGCGGGTGATGTGGGACAGCTTGGACGACGGGAACGATCCCACCCTCGGACAGGCCGAGGGTTCCTCAGGCCCTACCTGACCCGGTTTTCGTGTGTGGCCCCACAGCGGCTACCCTTCTGTGAAGTTCGAGTGCGCAGGCGCGGGGGCGCCGCAAGAAGGGAATCGTCGAGGTCATGAGTTCGGGAACCGTACTCGATTCGATCCTTGACGGCGTGCGCGCCGATGTCGCGGCTCGCGAAGCCGTTGTCGATCTCGCCACAGTGAAGGCGGCGGCCAAAGCTGCACCCAAGCCACTCGATGTGATGGCTGCTCTGCGCGTGGCGGGTATCGCCGTGATCGCCGAGGTAAAGCGGGCCAGCCCGTCGCGCGGTGCGCTCGCGGACATCAGTGATCCCGCCGAGCTTGCGAAGGCCTACGAGGACGGGGGAGCGCGGATCATCAGCGTGCTCACCGAGGGCCGGCGGTTTCATGGAAGCCTCGATGATCTCGACTCGGTGCGTGCCGCCGTATCAGTTCCCGTGCTGCGCAAGGACTTTGTTGTCGGCCCGTATCAGATCCACGAGGCGCGCGCACATGGCGCCGACCTGATCCTGCTGATCGTCGCGGCGCTCGAACAGACCGCACTTGTTTCCCTGCTCGACCGCACCGAGTCCCTCGGGATGACCGCGCTGGTCGAGGTGCACACCGAAGAAGAAGCCGATCGTGCGCTGTCCGCTGGCGCATCGGTCATCGGTGTCAACGCGCGCGACCTGAAAACTCTTGAGATCGACCGGGATTGCTTCTCCCGCATCGCGCCGGGACTGCCCAGCGGCGTGATCCGTATCGCCGAGTCGGGGATTCGCGGAACCGCCGATCTACTGGCTTACGCCGGTGCCGGCGCCGACGCCGTTCTGGTTGGTGAGGGATTGGTTACCAGTGGCGATCCTCGGGGAGCCGTCGCCGATTTGGTGACTGCGGGCACACATCCGTCCTGCCCCAAACCGGCCCGCTAGTCGATGTCTGACAGTCTTCGCGCAAGCGGCTCATCCACGTCTGACGGTCTTCGCGCAAGCGGCTCATCCACGTCTGACAGTCTTCGCGCAAGCGGCTCATCCACGTCTGACAGTCTTCGCGCAAGCGGCTCATCCAGCACGAAGAACTCCGGCCTGCCGCAGATGAGTGCTGCGATCGCCGAGCCCACCGCACATGATCCCGATGGTCGTGGACATTTCGGCCCATACGGCGGCCGATACGTGGCCGAGGCGCTCATGGCCGTCATTGAGGAAGTCACGGCCGCGTACGAGAAGGTCAGATCCGACCGCTCCTTCCTTGAGGAACTCGACCGCTTGCAGACGCATTACGTGGGCCGCCCGTCGCCGCTGTACGAGGCCGCCCGCCTCAGCACCCATGCGGGCGGTGCGCGAATCCTGCTCAAGCGAGAAGACCTGAACCACACCGGTTCCCACAAGATCAATAACGTTCTCGGTCAGGTTCTCCTGGCCAAGCAGATGGGCAAGACCCGCATCATCGCGGAAACGGGCGCGGGGCAGCACGGTGTCGCCACCGCTACCGCGTGTGCGCTTCTCGGCCTCGAATGCGTGATCTACATGGGTGCCGTGGACACCGCACGTCAGGCGCTCAACGTCGCACGCATGCGGCTGTTGGGATCGACGGTGGTGTCCGTGGAGTCGGGGTCGAAGACCCTCAAGGACGCCATCAACGACGCCATGCGTGACTGGGTGACCAATGCGCACAACACCTACTACTGCTTCGGTACCGCCGCAGGCCCCCATCCCTTCCCGGTGATGGTCCGGGATTTTCAGCGCATTATCGGCATGGAGGCGCGGGCGCAGGTACTGGATCAGGTGGGCAGATTGCCGGATGCGGTCGTGGCGTGCGTCGGCGGCGGCTCGAACGCGATCGGTATCTTCCATGCCTTCATCGACGATCCGGCAGTCCGGTTGGTCGGATACGAGGCCGCCGGTGATGGTGTCGAAACCGGAAGGCACGCCGCCACATTCACCGGCGGAACACCGGGCGCCTTCCAAGGCTCCTACTCTTATCTGCTGCAGGACGAAGACGGTCAAACCATCGAATCCCATTCGATCTCGGCGGGTTTGGATTACCCAGGGGTGGGACCCGAGCATGCCTGGCTGCGCGAAATCGGACGTGCCGACTATCGTCCGGTTACCGACAGCGAGGCCATGGACGCCTTCCTGTTGCTCTCACGCGCCGAAGGAATCATTCCGGCGATCGAATCGGCGCATGCGGTCGCGGGCGCACTCAAACTCGGAGCGGAGCTGGGAGACGGCGCGATCATCGTGGTGAACCTGTCGGGGCGCGGCGACAAGGACGTTGAGACCGCGGCCAAGTGGTTCGACCTCTTGGACGAGAACGGCGACGAGAACGGCGACGAGAACGGCACTGACCAGGATGGAACGAGGTCATGACGCAGCCCGGCCGCCTGACCGAAGTCTTCGACACGTGCCGCGCCGAGGGGCGTGCCGCGTTGATCGGGTACCTACCCAATGGATATCCCGACCTGGACACCTCGATCGAACTCATGACCACGCTGGTGCACGGTGGTTGCGACATCATCGAGGTGGGGATCGCCTACTCGGATCCGATGATGGACGGCCCGATGATCGCGGCTGCCGCGGAAACCGCGCTCACCAACGGAGTTCGGGTGACAGACGTCTTCACCACGGTCCGCGCAATTACCGATGCGGGCGGGCACGCCGTTGTCATGTCGTACTGGAATCCGGTGCTGCGGTATGGAGTTGACGCGTTCTCGCGTGACCTCGCGGCGGCGGGAGGCCTCGGGATCATCACGCCCGATCTGATCCCCGACGAGGCGCAGGATTGGATCGCGGCCTCGGACGCGCACGATCTCGATCGCATCTTCCTGGTCGCGCCATCATCTACGCCGGAGAGACTCGAGATGACGATCGGCGCATGCCGGGGATTCGTCTACGCGGCCTCCACCATGGGCGTCACGGGCGCTCGCGATGCGGTGTCGAACGCGGCACCCGCCCTGGTGAGCAGGGTTCGCGAAGTCTCCGATATTCCGGTGGGGGTCGGCCTCGGCGTGCGATCGGGCGCGCAAGCGGCAGAGATCGCCGCGTACGCCGACGGTGTCATCGTCGGCTCGGCCCTGGTGGCGGCCGCCCCACACGGTGCGACCGCTGTGCGTACCCTGACGGAAGAGTTGGCCACCGGAGTGCGGAAGGGCATCAGCTCGAGGACAACCTCGGGGACAACAAGGACAACACCGTGACAGTCGTGAATCTGGCATACATCCCCAGCCCGCCCCAGGGGGTCTGGCATCTGGGACCGATCCCGATCCGCGCCTACGCACTGTGCATCATCGCGGGCATCATCGTCGCGCTGGTCATCGGGGATCGCCGATGGGAGCAACGCGGCGGTGAACGCGGCGTCATCTACGACATCGCGTTGTGGGCAGTGCCTTTTGGGTTGGTCGGTGGACGTCTCTATCACGTTTTGACCGACTGGCAGACCTACTTCGGTCCGCACGGTAAGGGACTGGCCAAGGCGATCGCGGTATGGGAAGGCGGTCTCGGCATCTGGGGCGCCGTCGCCCTCGGAGCCGTCGGTGCCTGGATTGCCTGCCGCCGTCGGGGAATTTCCTTGCCCGCGTTCGGCGACGCGATCGCGCCCGGAATTGTGCTGGCCCAGGCTATTGGCAGGTTGGGTAACTACTTCAACCAGGAACTCACCGGTGGCCCCACCACGCTGCCGTGGGGGCTGGAGCTGTTCTACCGGCGTTCGGCCGACGGCACGGTTGACGTCCTCAACCTCAATGGGGTGTCCACCGGCGAGGTTGCCCAAGTCGTCCACCCGACCTTTCTGTACGAATTGTTGTGGAACGTCCTCGTTTTCGGGCTGCTGATCTTCGTGGACCGGCGCTTCAAGATCGGGCATGGGCGTCTGTTCGCGATGTACGTTGCGGCGTACTGCGTGGGACGCTTCTGGGTCGAGTTGATGCGCGTGGATCCGGCGACGCAGTTCGGCGGGATTCGCGTCAACTCCTTCACCTCGACGGTGGTGTTCCTCGCCGCGATCGCTTACATCCTGCTGGCCCCCAAGGGCCGTGAGGACCCGGCCACCCTGGGCGCCACCCCGGCGCTGACGGAGGAGTCTGAGGAGTCTGAGGAGCCCGAGGACACCGAGCACACCAAGGACACCAAGGACACCAAGGACACCAAGGACACCGAGGGCACTGATCATGCCCCGGAAGACTCGGAGGCCGTGGAAGAAGACGGCACAAAAGACCCGGTGGACGATGGCGCGGATGCACCGTCCGACGAGGCCGGCGAAAATTCTGGCATTGTGGAGAAATGACCGAGAGCACTCCGCCTCCTTTCGGAACACCTCCGCCGATGTCGCCTCCGCCTGGTATTCCATATCCACCCTCTTATGTGGATCCGGCCGCGCCGTATGGGCGCGACCCGGCCACTGGAGCGCCGTACTCGGATAAGTCGAAGCTGGTCGCAGGCCTGTTGCAACTGTTGGGCCTGGTCGGATTCTTGGGCTTTGGCCGGATCTATCTGGGGCAGACGCTGTTGGGCGTTGTTCAGCTGCTGATCGGCTTGGTGACGTTCGGAATCGTGGCAATCATCTGGGCAGTCGTCGATGCGGTGCTAATTTTCGGCGGCAAGGTGAGCGATAAGAACGGCCGCCAACTTCGGGATTGACGTGTGAGAGAATCGCGATGACCGGGACGGCCCGGTAATTCTTCGCCAGGGGACGGCCTCACCGAAATGCGGAGGTATCTCTGGTGGTTTGGCTGATCCTTATTCTCGCGGGTCTACTCGAGGTGGGCTGGGCTATCGGCCTGAAGTACACCGAAGGTTTCACCCGCCTGTGGCCGACCGTCGGCACTATCGGCTCGATGGTCATCAGCATCGCGATGCTCGGCATTGCGATGAAGAGCCTGCCGGTGGGCACCGCATATGCCATTTGGGTGGGAGTTGGTGCCGTCGGCACCGCGATCCTGGGCATCGTGTTGTTCGGCGATTCGGCCAACGTCTGGCGACTGCTCAGCCTGGGACTGATCGTCGCCGGCATCATCGGTCTGAAATTGGCGTCCTGACAACGTAAAACGGTCAAGGTAACCGCTGAGTGAATCGTGCTCGCACTGACTCGTGAGTAGGTACCACCACGACTATGCTCAAAAGTCGTGACGAGACGCGGAAAGATTGTTTGCACCCTCGGTCCTGCGACCGGTTCTGCTGAGCTTGTGCGCGAGCTCGTCGAATCCGGGATGGACGTCGCGCGACTCAATTTCAGCCACGGCGAGCACGCCGACCATGAGCAGAACTACCGCTGGGTGCGTAAGGCATCCGACGAGACCGGGCGAGCGGTTGGTGTCCTGGCGGACCTACAGGGTCCCAAGATCCGGCTGGGCCGGTTCGCCACCGGATCCACTCACTGGGCGACGGGCGAACAGGTCAGGATCACTGTCGAGGACATCGTGGGTACCCCGGATCGGGTCTCGACCACGTATAAGCAGTTGGCTGTCGATGCTGCCGTTGGCGACAGGCTTCTGGTCGATGACGGCAAGGTCGGGTTGACCGTCGAGGCCATCGAAGGCAACGACGTGGTCTGCCGGGTCACTGAGGGCGGCCCGGTGAGCAATAACAAGGGCCTGTCACTACCAGGGATGAATGTGTCGGTGCCCGCACTCTCCGAGAAGGACATCGCGGACCTCGAATTCGCACTGCGCCTCGGGGTGGATCTCATCGCGCTGTCATTTGTGCGGTCACCCGGCGATGTGGAACTGGTGCACGCCATCATGGACCGGGTCGGACGTCGCGTGCCGGTGATCGCCAAACTGGAGAAGCCGGAGGCCGTCGCCAACCTCGAGGCCATCGTGCTGGCATTCGACGCCATCATGGTCGCCCGTGGCGACCTCGGCGTCGAACTGCCGCTCGAAGATGTGCCGATTGTGCAGAAGCGCGCGATCCAGATCGCGCGCGAGAACGCCCGCCCGGTCATCGTGGCGACCCAGATGCTCGAGTCGATGATCGAGAACTCGCGGCCGACACGTGCCGAGGCCTCGGATGTCGCCAACGCAGTCCTCGATGGTGCGGATGCCGTGATGCTCTCGGGGGAGACCTCGGTCGGCAAGTACCCCATGGAGGCGGTGCGGACTATGGCCCGCATCGTGTCCAAGATCGAGAGCCATTCGGTGAGCGCGCCGCCGTTGACTCACGTGCCGCGTACGAAACGCGGCGTCATCTCGTACGCCGCGCGCGATATCGGCGAACGACTGAATGCCAAGGCACTCGTCGCGTTCACCCAATCCGGTGACACCGTGCGGCGGCTCGCTCGGCTGCACACCCCGCTGCCGGTGCTGGCATTCACGCCGCTGCCCGAAGTGCGTAGCCAGCTGGCGCTCACCTGGGGAACCGAAACCTTCATTGTCCCGGTGATGGATACCACCGATGGCATGATCCAACAGGTCGACACGGCATTGCTGGCGATGGAGCGCTATCAGCGGGGAGATCTGGTGGTGATCGTCGCGGGCGCTCCGCCGGGGACAGTAGGCTCGACCAATCTGATCCACGTACACCGGATCGGCGAGGACGACCACTAGGGAACACTAGGGAAGAGGATCAGCATCAGCAACGCACCTGATTTCGCACAGCTACTCGCGCTGCTGGAGCTGAAGAACCCCGAGACCGACCTGTTCGTCGGCGGTCACCCCACAGTAAATCCGCCCCGCACCTTCGGCGGGCAGCTGATGGCGCAGTCCGTCGTGGCCTCCGGACGTACCGTCTCGGAGAAGCTTTCACTGGCGGCCGTCTCGACCCATTTCATCAACGGTGGCGACCCGGCGCAGGATATCGAATTCCGGGTGCTGCGATTGCGGGACGAGCGCAGTTTCGCCAATCGCCGCGTCGACGCGGTCCAGGGCGACCTCCTGCTGTCCTCTGCGCTGGTGTCGTACTTGAAGGACTCTCCGGGGCTGGAGCATGCGGTCAAGCCGCCCGTGGTGGCCGATCCCGAAACTCTCCCGAGCATCGACGAGCACCTGGTCGGCTACGAGCAGACCGTGCCGATGTTCGTGGCTGCGCTCAAACCCATCGAATGGCGCTACGATAACGACCCGGCATGGGTACTCAAGGCCAAATCTGAACGGCTGGAACACAATCGGGTGTGGATGAAGACTCACTCGCCGCTACCCGATGACCCGGTACTGCACAGTGCGGCACTGGTCTACTCGTCGGACACCACGGTGCTGGATTCGATCATCACCACCCACGGGCTGTCCTGGGGTTACGACCGGATTTTCGCCGCCACCATCAACCACAGTGTGTGGTTTCACCGTCCGCTGCGGTTCGATGACTGGGTGCTCTACGCCACCGAGTCGCCGGTTGCCTCGGCAGGCCGCGGAATGGGGGCGGGACGCTATTTCGATCGCGAAGGAGCGTTGCTGGCCAGTACCATCCAGGAAGGCATTGTCAAATACTTCCCGGGGCGGTCATGATTCGAATCCTTTCTCTGCTGGTGCTGATTCTCACTGTTGTCACCATCATTTCCATCATCAAGGACCCGGCGAAGCCGAACGGCGAGAAGCTGCCGTGGGCCATCATCGTGCTCGTGTTCCCGATCTTCGGCCCGATCCTCTGGTTTGCCATCGGGAAGAGCGATCCCTCCGACCGCTGGTAGCCACGGGAGTATCCTGAAGGTCCGTGCAGGGCGACTGTGGGAGGTGGCGGAATGCTGGAACCGTCAGCCGTTACCACTCATGTGCGCATCGCCGAACGCATTGCAGTTCACAGTGATTCGCGGCGGGCGCGCTTCGTAAGCGCTGTTGCGGTTCTGTTTGCCGCGGGATGGCTGGTGTTATTGGTTGCCCATTCCGGGTACCCGAAGCAACCCGATTTCGACGAAATCTTATGGCCGCTCACCGTTCTGTTCTGCGTCGGGTTCATCGCCCGAGGCATTTTCCTGGGACGACCGGTCACCTACGGTCACGCGGCGTGGGCGGGGACAGCCGTGCTGATGGCGTTGGGAGCCGGTGTCCTGCAGTTCGAGCGCACCGGCGATGCGCTGATGGCCGCCGCCGGCCTCATCCTGATGTGGCCGACATCGGCGCCGGCGCAGCCCGAGGCCTTGGCCGAGATTGGCGCGCTGGTGGCCAGAACCAGTGACGACCCGTTGGCCGCCTTTGCCATGCACTCCCTCAAGTCCTACTACTTCAATACGGATCGCACCGCGGCAATCGCGTATCGGACACGCGCCGGATTCGCCGTGGTCGGGGGAGACCCGATCGGAGACGAATCCAGGTTTCCGTCCCTGGTGCGCGACTTTGCGGCCATGTGTCGCTCTCATGGCTGGCGCATCGCAGTCCTGGGGTGCAGTGAACGCCGCCTGCCGCTGTGGACTGACGCGGGCGCCGTGGGGCATCCGTTACACGCCATGGCAGTGGGTCGCGATGTCGTCGTCGACGTGCAAACCTTTGACATGGCGGGTCGCAAGTATCGGAATCTGCGCCAAGGCATGCAGCGCACGCACAACTCGGGGGTCACCACCGAGATAGTCGACGAGCGCTCTGTCGATGGCGCACTGCGCAACGAACTTCAACACGTGATGGAACTTTCGCATGGAGGTCGTTTCGAGCGTGGCTTCTCGATGATTCTCGACGGCGCGTTACTCGGCCGTTATCCCGGCATCAGGCTGATCATTGCCCGCGACAGTCATGGCGTGGTGCAAGGATTTCACCGCTATGCGACCACTGGGGGCGGCACCGATGTGTCGCTCGACGTGCCGTGGCGGCGCCCCGGTGCGCCCAACGGCATTGACGAGCGACTGACGATCGACATGATCGCGATCGCGAAGACTGAAGGCGCCCGCCGCCTGTCACTGGCGTTCGCGGCATTCCCGGAAATCTTCGCTGAGAAGGACCGCACCCGGGTGCAGGAGCTCTGCTACTCGGCGATTCATCTGCTCGACCCGCTCATCGCGCTGGAGTCCCTGTACCGATACCTGCGCAAGTTCCACGCGTTGGGTGACCGGCGCTACGTGCTCGTGCAGATGTCCACACTGCCGCTGGTCGCATTCGCGTTGCTGAGCCTGGAATTCAACCCACGGTTGCGCCCGAAAACACCTGCTGGGGAGCCTGCGTAACAGGAGATTAACGTCGGGAAAACGCGCACGACTTGGGCGATCGACAGGCTGTCCGCGTGACCGACACTCTCGATACGACTGCCTCCGCACCCGTTTCGTCTGCTCCGTCCACCCACGATGCCGCGGAAAGTGCGGCCCTGCGGGAGACATTGGAGGACTACACCCTTCGATTCGCGCCGCGGCGTTTCCGCCGGTGGAGCCCTGCGGTGGTGGGGGTGACCGCTCTGGGTGGCATCGCTTACCTGGCGGACTTCGCGATCGGTGCCAATATCGGAATGTCCTACGGCACCGGAAATGCGTTGTGGGGCATCGGGGTTTTTGCGGTCATCATCATCCTGACTGGAATCCCGGTGTCCTACTACGCCGCCCGCTACAATATCGATCTCGATTTAATCACGCGCGGAAGCGGATTCGGCTACTACGGCAGCATTGTCACGAACATCATCTATGCGACGTTCACATTCATATTTTTCGCGCTCGAGGGCTCGATCATGGCTCAGGGCCTCAAACTGGGGCTCGGCGTACCGCTACCCATCGGATATGCGGTGTCCACGATCATCATCATTCCGCTGGTCATCTACGGGATGAAGGCGCTCTCGGTGCTCCAGGTGTGGACTACCCCGTTGTGGTTGGTCATGATGGTCATCCCGTTCGTGTATCTCGTGGTGCGCCATCCGGATTCGATCGGCACCTTCTTCGCCTACGGAGGCAAGGAGGCGCAGGGGGTCAACCTGGGGTCGATCATGCTCGCCGCCGGCGTGTGTCTGTCCCTGATAGCGCAGATCGCCGAACAGATCGACTATCTGCGGTTCATGCCGCCCAAGACGCCCGAAAACAGCCGCCGCTGGTGGACGGCAATGTTGTTGGCGGGACCCGGCTGGGTGCTGTTCGGGGCCATCAAGCAGGTGATCGGGCTCTTCCTGGCGGTATATCTCATCGCCAACGTCGCGGGCGGTGCCGCGGTAGCCAACCAGCCGGTGCATCAGTTCCTGGAGATCTACCAGAACATGATGCCGCACTGGCTGGCCATCACGTTGGCCGTGATTCTGGTGGTCATCAGCCAGATCAAGATCAATGTCACCAACGCCTACTCGGGTTCGTTGGCCTGGACCAATTCGTTCACCCGCATCACCAAGCACTATCCGGGCCGATTGGTGTTCGTGCTGTTCAACCTGCTGATCGCGCTGGTGCTGATGGAAGCCAACATGTTCGACTTCCTCAACACCATTCTGGGGTTCTACGCCAATTGCGGTATGGCTTGGGTGGTGACGGTGGCGACCGATATCGCGATCAACAAATACGTTCTGAAGCTGTCGCCCAAGGAACCTGAGTTCCGGCGCGGCATGCTCTACGACGTCAATCCGGTCGGATTCGTCTCCATGCTGCTCTCGGCCGGCATCTCGATTCTGGTCTTCTTCGGAGTATTCGGAGAGGCCATTCGTCCCTACTCGCCGATCGTGGCCGTCGTGATCGCCTTTGTGCTGCCGCCCATCCTTGCGGTCGCGACGCGCGGCAAGTACTACCTGCGTCGCACCAATGACGGTATCGACCTGCCGATGTACGACGAGTACGGGAACCCTTCGGATGCGTTGCTTCATTGCGCGGTCAGCGGAATCGAGTTCGAGCGTCCCGACATGGTCGCTTCCGCCAAGCCCGGACCAGACGGTGCGAAGCAGTACATCTCATCGCTCAGCCTGGCCACTGATCGTGCCGGCGAGCATCTGCTGCCAGCCGATCCGCCTGTTACGTAGGGATCAGGTGGCGGGCGTACCGGCCTTCTGATTCATTCGTTTCTCGAAGTCGTTCTGGCATTGGGTGGTCTTGGTTTGATCACCCTTCGCAGCAGAGATGCATCCGATGAAGTCGCTCAAACCGGCCGACTTCATGAAAACCAAGGTGAAGACCACAAGGAGCGTGGACAGCAGTATGGCCAGGCTACCGAGCGCGATGCCGGAGATCGCCACGCCACGGTTGTTTGCCTCCGCGCGCTTGACCCTGCGCACGCCCACGATACCGAGGCCCACCGCGACGAGCCCGCCGAGAAATCCGCCGAAGACGGTGCACGACAAGAGAATGGCGATGATTCCGACGACCAGTGCCCCCACCCCGAAGCCGTTCTGGGGAGCCGGTGGGGGAACCGGCATTCCAGGCGCCCCGTAAGGGTACGGATAGGCGGGGTACCCGCCCGGCGGCTGGTACGGCGGGGGCGGAGGCGGCGTTTCCGTCATACCTGCACTGTATCGCCGAGTTGGATGCGCAGGCAGGTTACTGAATCGGGCAGATGGTGGGTCGCCACCAGGACCGTCCGCCCCGCAAGCAGTGAGCTCTTGGCGTCCAACAACTCCCGCAGAAACGTCTCGGCGGAATGTCCGTCCAGATGTTCAGTGGGTTCGTCCAACAGCAGCACAGGCACGTCGGATAACAGTGCCCGGGCGAGCAGCAGCCGTCGGCGTTGCCCGCCCGACACCGAGGCCGCACCTGCGGTCAACACCGTATCCAGACCCTGCGGCAACGACTCGATCCAGGGCCCGAGACCCACGTCGGACAGCGCGTCCATCAGTTCGCCATCGGCGGCATTACCCCGCGCGATAAGAAGGTTGTCGCGCACCGTGGTCGCGAAAAGGTGCGCGTCCTCGGCGAAAAACTTGATGAACGAGGGCAGCTCCGCAGGCGTGATGCCCCCGTATGCCTCGCCGCCCAGCCGGATGGCACCAGAGGCCGGCGGTGCGAGGCCGGCGAGTGTTGTCAGCAGTGATGTCTTGCCGATACCGCTGGCACCGGTGACCGCCATCCGAGCGCCCGCCGGCAGCCGGAACGACAGTGGGCCCGACGTCGAACGACCGCTGCGCCAACACAGTTGGACGCATTCGAGCGATAAGCCGGCCGTGCCGCTGTTCGGCATCACATCGATCGGCGCGGATGCGCAGCCCTCTCCGGCCGCCAGCTCTTGCAGGTGACGCGCCGATGCCCGCGAACGGGCGATCCCGATGGCCGCCGCGGGCAGCGCGGTGGAGGCCTCGAACGCGGCGAGCGGCAACAGCACGAGGATGGCAAGAGTCGTGGGTGCGATGTGGCCGGCTAGCTCGATCGCTGCTGCCAAGGCCCCGACCACGGCAGCTCCGACGGCAAGAACGGGCGCCGCCGCCGACCATGCGGCAGGAGCGGCGGCGGCGTCCTGTGCCGCGGCCCAGTCTGTGCGGCGTTGGCGCGCCACGTCGAGCCGACGGGGGAGAAGGCCTGTGACTCGCAGTTCGGGGGCATGATCGAGGATCTCGACCGTCATCTCGGCCTGCAGGGCGCGTGCCCGGGCACCGCGTGTCTCCCGTGCACGGGCTGCGCGGGACGCCAACGCCGGTGCCAGCACATCGGCGACCAGTAGGGCACACGCCAAGATGGCTGCGGCAGGTATCGATATCAGCGCAACGGTCACGGTGGCCGTGACGCCGAGCACCCCGGCCACCGCGGCCGGGATGACGCTGCGTACGACGGTCTCTGCAAGCTCGTCGATGTCTGCGCCGATGCGATCGAGCACCGCACCCTTGCGCAGCGAGCCGGCCGAACCGCCGATCAGGCGTGCGTACACATGCGTACGGACGGTGGCCGCGCCCCGTAACGCGATATCGTGACCGGCCAGCCGTTCGCAGTAGCGCCAGATACCACGGGAAATACCCAGTGCGCGCACCGCAACGACAGCCACGGACAGATCGAGAACCGGTGGCATCTGCCAAGCCCGGGTGATCAACCACGCCGACAAACCGGCAAGCGCCAGTGCACTCCCCATGGCCAGCACACCATATGTCACGGCGACGGCCAGCCGCGCCGGCCGCACCCGCAGTGCGATCAGCCAGTGCCGTAACGGATCAGAGATGCGCGGCATGTCTTGCCTGCACGGTGAATACGTCGTCGGCGGCGGCCAGAACAGGCGCGCGATGACCCACCAGCACCACCGTGGCGCCGCGGCGGGCGCGGGTGACCAGTGCGGCCAGCACGGAGGCCTCGGTATCGGCGTCCAGGTGCGCCGTGGGTTCGTCAAGCAACAGGATCATCCGATTGGTGCCGAGCGTGCGGGCCAGGCACAGTCGCTGACGCTCACCCAGTGATAGCCCTGCACCGCCCGCACCGAGGCGGGTATCCAATCCGTCTCGCAGTGTCACCAGGGTGCTATCGAACTGGCTGTCGGCAAGCGCGGATTCGAGATCGTTCAGCGGCCCGAATATTTCTAAGTTCTCGCGGATTGTGCCGGGTAGGAGCACGGGGCGTTGGGGCAGCCATCCGATCATCGACCACCACGTGTCGCGCTGGATCTGATCAAGCGATATCCCGTCCACGAGAACCTCGCCCTGCGCGGGTGTGGTGAGGCCGGTAATCGCATGCAGCACTGTCGACTTTCCGGCGCCATTGTGGCCGGTGAGTACCGTAACGGCGCCGGGCCGGATTGTCGCGGTCAATTCCCATGGTGCATAACCGTTTCGGTCTGTCACGCTGACGGCGTGCAGCTCGATCAGCGGCCGTAGGTGCGGTGTCTCTGTTCCGTCATCGGAAGCGGAGGGGCCGATGGTGTCGAGAAGTTCGAAGGTCTTGTCCGCGGCGGCCTTACCATCGGCGGCGCTGTGGAATTGGATTCCGACGCGCCGCATCGGCCAGTACACCTCGGGCGCCAAAATCAGGACTGTCAGCGCGGTGGTGAGATCGAGGTGTCCGAAGACCAAGCGCATGCCGATACTCACCGCGATGAGCGCGACGCTGAGGGTCGCGATCATTTCGAGCACCATCGCCGACAAGAACGCCACCCGGAGCGTGGCCATTACGGAATGACGCTGAGAAGCACCGAGTTCGGTGATGCGGCGCAGTGGCGTCGCGGTGCGTCCGAGCGCACGAAGGGTCGGGATGCCGGCTATCAAATCCAGAATCTGACCAGTGACGGCAGTCGAGGCGTTCAGTGCGGCCTCTGCACGATCCCGGGTGAGCATGCCGATGAGGATCATGAAGATCGGTATCAGCGGCAGGGTGATCGCGACGATGATGGCCGATCGGATATCGGATAGTGCGATCACCACCGCCGCGGTGGGCGTCACGATCGCGGCACTGAGCACTGCGGGCAGGTAACCGGCGAAGTAGGGGCGCAGATCGTCCAGTCCCCGGGTCAATACCGTCGTGGCCGCGTCCCGACACCGTTCCAGCTCACGCGGCTGTGCCCCGGCAATGGTGGTCAACAGCTGGTCATCCAGGTCAGCGATGACGCCGGCCGCACCTCGCTCGCTGAACCGGGTCTGCACACCCTGGGCCGCGGCCCGGAGAATCCAGAGCACGGCCAGGATGGTGAGGGGCTGTGCCATATGGGCCATGTCACGCGACGCGGGATCGGCGATCAGCCGGGCAAGGGCGCGTGCCAGAACCACCGCGATCGCGAGCGTGCAGGCCGTCATCGCCAGCTCGCACAGCACCGTCAGGATCAGGTAGCGGCGGGCGGGGGCGCTGCGGCGCCACAGTCGTGGATCGACCGGAGCACTGCGCGATGTCGTCATCGCACGGGTAACCCGACCGGATCTGGAATCTGGTCCGCCGAGATGCGCTGCCGGAACACCCAATATGTCCAGCCTTGGTAGATCAGCACAACGGGAGCTGTGACCGCCGCCGCCCAGCTCATCACCCGGAGTGTGTACGGGCTTGACGACGCGGATGTCACTGTCAGGTTGTAAGCCGGATCAAGGCTGGAGACAATGAGATTGGGGTACAGGGAGCCGAACAACAGGACGACGACCGCGACCACCGTCAGACATGTGCAGGCGAAGGCCCAGCCGTCGCGAGAGACTCGTGACGCGGCCGCTGCCGCCACCAGCGACAACGCTGCTATCGCGAGCGCGATCCACGTCCAGCTCTTGCCGTAGGCGAGCTGCGTCCATAATCCGTATCCACCCGCAGCGGCAATTACGGGAATCGCCAGTGTGCGCGCTATGGAGACGGCGTCGTCGCGGACCGCGCCCGCGGTCTTGAGCGAGATGAACAGTGCCCCGTGAAAGGCAAAGAGCCCCACGAAAACAACGCCACCCAGGAGGACATACGGCCTGAGCACGTCGCCGAGCGTGAGGCTGAGCTGCTTGGCGCCGTCCACCGAAAGCCCGGCAAGTAGTGACGAGAACGCCACACCCCACAGCAGGGCGGGTATCCAGGATCCGATGGCTATCCCGAGGTCGCAGCGAGCACGCCATCCGGGGTCGTCGATCTTCCCTCGCCATTCGATGGCGACGATCCTGACGATCATGGCCACGAGAATGAGCAGCAGCGGAAGGTATAGGCCGGAGAACACTGTCGCATACCAGTCCGGAAAGGCTGCGAACATCGCGCCGCCCGCGGTGATGAGCCAGACCTCGTTGCCATCCCATACCGGCCCGATGGTGTTCAGGACGGCACGTCGCCGGCGATCGTCACCGCGGCCCAGCGGATGCATGAGCATTCCGACGCCGAAGTCAAAACCTTCGAGTACGAGGAAGCCGAGAAATAGCGCCGCCACGACGATGAACCAGAACTGTTGCAATGTTGTCGGATTCATGTTCGGAACCTCCTTACTCGACAGGTTGGGCTAATAGGCGAAGGACAGCGGTTTCAGGCTGTCGTCGTCGGTGACGGGCGAAGCGGGCTCGGTGTCGTGTTCAAGCGGACCTTCGATGGTGTATCGGCGGATGAGCCAGAACCACACCACCCCCAGCGCGCCGTAAAGCAGGGTGAACGTGATGAGGGACAGCCACACCGTCGCCGCGGAATGGTGGGAGACCGCCACGTCCACGGTAAGCCGGATCTGTTCCACCCCTGTGGGATTGGGGGCAACCACCCAGGGTTGTCGCCCCATCTCGGTGAACACCCACCCGGCGCTGTTCGCCAGGAAGGGCGTGGGAATGGCCAGGATCGAGAGCCAGGCGAACCAGCGCTGACTGGGGATCCGTCCGCGACGGGTGACCCACAGTCCGGCCAACGCCAGCACGGCTGATCCCGCTGCCAGACCGATCATCGCGCGAAAGGCCCAGTAGGTGACAAAGAGATTCGGGCGATAGTTGCGCGGCCCGAATTTCTGCTCGTATTCCTTCTGCAGGTCTTCCACGCCCTTGAGGGTGACGTCGGTGAACTTCCCTTCGGCCAGGAACGGCAGGACATAGGGCACCGAAATGGCATGTATGACGCTGGCGCAGTTGTTGTGGGTACCCACCGTTAACACCGAGAACTTGGGGTCTTTCTCGGTGTAACACAGGGATTCGGCCGAGGCCATTTTCATGGGCTGCTGCTGGAACATCAGCTTGCCCTGGACGTCCCCAGTGACCGCCAGCGCGACTCCGGACAGGATCATGACCGCACACGCGCCGATTGCGGCGGGCCGGTACATCGTGCGCGCATCCTCCAGAGTGCCGAGCTTGTGTGAGCGGACCATCCACCAACCGCAGATGCCGGCAACGAATGTTCCTGCGGTAAGCAAGGATCCGGCGACGGTGTGCGGGAATGCGGCCAGGGCCGTGTTGTTGGTAAGGAGCTCGGTGATGCTGGTCAGCTCGGCCCGGCCAGTCTCCGGGTTGTAGACGGCACCAACCGGGTGCTGCATGAACGAGTTCGCGGCGATGATGAAGAAGGCCGAGGCATTGACCCCGATCGCCACCATCCAGATACATCCCAGGTGCACCAGCTTGGGCAGGCGCGTCCATCCAAATATCCATAAACCCAGGAAGGTTGACTCCAAGAAGAAGGCCACGAGCCCTTCGAGAGCAAGCGGAGCGCCGAACACGTCACCCACGAAGCGGGAGTACTCGCTCCAGTTCATCCCAAACTGGAACTCCTGCACGATGCCGGTGGCCACACCCAACGCGAAGTTGATGAGAAACAGCTTGCCGAAGAAGCGGGTGAGCCGGTACCAGGCGTTGTTGCCGGTGACCACCCATGCCGTCTGCATGATGGCCAGAAGCGGTGCCAGTCCAATGGTCAACGGCACCAAGATGAAGTGGTACACGGTGGTGATGCCGAACTGCCATCGGGATACATCCAGGGCGTCCATCGCCACCTCCTACGACGCAGCGTAGTAGTAGTTGCTATCTGAGATCAACGCGATACGGGCCACATCTACTAATACGCCAGTGAGACGAACGCGGGGCGGTAAACGCGTGAACCCACAAGAAGGGCGACGTTAGGGGATCCGCCGGGGTGCGGCGTATGAGCGTAACGCCGGCGCAACAGGCGGGCCTAGCAGGAAGCCGTCGGTACTACCCGCATCGAGAGCCCGCCGGTACAGCTCGGCGGCGCCCCGGACGGCGTCGAGGGTCAACTCGATATCGGACGCGGTGTGTGCGGCGGATATCACAAAAGATTGCCCCAGCACACCACGGCGCAGAAGTTCCTGCAACAGCAATGCGCGATAGGCCTGTGACGGCTGCCCGTCTGGATCGAGGCTGGTAAAGGTGAGGCACGACGAGCGGCCAACGATCCGGATATATTGGCCCACACCGAGTTCCGTAGCGATCTCGGTGACGCCATCGGCGAGACTACGGCCCGCGGCCTCCATCGCGCGGACCGGGGCGTCGTCACGATAGGACCGGACCACCGCGCGAAACGCGGCCAGTCCCACCGCCTCCGGTCCATTGGTGGTGGACAACAGAAATGTCCGGGGATCGTCCGTCCGCAGGCCACCGCGCTCCATGTACTCCCGTTTTCCGGCAAGTGCGGCGATCGCAAAACCATTACCCATCGCCTTGCCCCAGCACGATAGATCCGGGGTCACCCCGTAGACCGCCTGGGCGCCCGCTCGGGACCACCGGAATCCGGTGATGATTTCGTCGAACACTAGGAGCGCGCCATGGTCGGTGCAGAGCGCCCGCACGGATTCCAGGTATCCGGGGTCGGGCTCGGCCGCCGCGCTGGCCGCCTCCATGATGACGCAGGCGATCTCGCCCGGATGCCGGTCGAAAAGTGTTGCCAGAGTGGTGAGATCGTTGTAGTTGAATCGGACTATGTCATTCGTCGCTGTTTTCGGGATGCCCGCGTTCATCTCGGTGGTGCCGATGAACCAGTCGTCGGTCGAGAAGAACGGCTGCTGGCAGGCCGCGACTACCGTACGTCCGGTCACGGCGCGGGCAAGACGGATGGCCGCGGTGGTCACGTCCGAGCCGTTCTTCGCGAACTTGACCATCTCGGCGGTCGGTACGGTGTGCAGGAAATCCTCGGCCGCCTCTGCTTCTAACACCGTTGGGCGGCTGAAGCTCACTCCCCGGTCCAGGGTTTGGCGAACGGACTCGACGACGGGACCATACGCGTGGCCGAGGGTTATGGCACGCAGCCCCATGCCGTATTCGACATAGGAATTGCCGTCGACATCCCACACGTGTGCACCGGATCCATGGGTCAGCACCGGCGCCATGCCCACGGGGTATTGGTCGGCGCCGCGCGCGTAGGTGTGTGCGCCTCCCGGCACCGTATCGTGAAGCCGGGCCTGCCATGCGTTCGACTGATCGAATCCCCGGTGCGTCACGTCGCTACTTCCTGGTCGCGTTGGATCAGCGCCCATGCCGCGCCCGCGAGCACGATCAGCAGCCACCGGATCATCGAAATTTGTTGGAAAGCGGATATATCCAGCACCGAGCCGACGACGGTGAGCGCGACGAGTCCGCCCAGTACGCCGTTGATCAACTCTGTGGTGGGTGCATCGTGGCAGCGATTGCGTGCGCCGGCGGCGTACATGATCGCCGTGATCATCAGGACGATCAGGGTCAACAAGCCCAAGATGCCGCCTTCGATGAGGCGGCTGAGGTATTCGTTGTCGAGAACTGGCTGCTCGGGCCCGAGCGGATACGTGAACGATCCTTGTCCCAGCCAGAAGTGCTCTGTCCAATGCGACATCACGTAATCGATGCCACGGGCGCGGGATTGCAGCGACGGATCGTCAGCGCTGCCCATGAAGGTACTGACGATCGCGTCGAAGACGCCGAGCCCGCTCACCGCGGCGACAGCCGCCGCGCTCACGGCGGCGCACGCCAGCCCGACGAGTCGGCGTACCGGCCAGCGCCACGACATCACGAGGATGGCCGCTGCCAATCCGATGAAGGCCGAACGAGAAACCGTCACCACGGAGCCCGCCATCACCATGATGGTCAGTGCGGCCCATGGCCAGGTCTTTCTGCCTGCAGCCTTGGCGCTGTACACGAGCGCCACCCCGACGGGGGCGATCGTGGTCAGCACCGCACTGAGCTCCAGGGCATGGGCTGCAGCACCCTGCGCGCGGACGACACCTTCACGGACAATCTCGTGCGCGACACCCGTATCGCCGAATTTCATGATGCCGGGAATCCGGATCATGGCCGCGACGTCGAGGCCGGTCGCGAACTGCACGAGAGCCAGGGCCGCCGTGATGGCACCGCCGATGACAAGCGCCTTCAACAAGATCTCGATGGTGCGCGCGGAGCTCTCGGGATGAGCGGCGAAGAGAAAGACGAAGCCGACGAGCGCGGTCACCGTCACCGCGAAGGCGGCGATGCCCTGTCCGGCCTGAATCAGCGCGAGGTGCGGCAGGACCCGCGTGGTCACGACATTGAACGACACCACCGTCGTCAGCAAGGAGGCAAGGAGAGCGATCGAAAGCCCTTGTGCGCCGAGGGTAAGACGACGCCCCGATAGCACCCAATAGGCACCCAGCGCGCCGGTGAGAACCAGTGCGACCTGGGCGGGGCTCAGTCCCTTCAACGCGTAGACCGCGTACACCTGCCGGGTGCTCAGCAGCACGATCAATGCCGCAGCCGTAAATATGACGGTATCCAGCCGGCGGCCGGACACCACGGCGCGTGGGCTATCGGTCCGAGGAAGGCTTGTCGTCACGCCAGCTACGGAAATCGGTGAGTCGGGGCGGGGTCCAGTTCAGCACTACTTGGGCAAGTGCCTCGTCGTCGATCTCGACGTTGTCCAGATCATCATCGATGATCACGGCCTTCTGCTTATTTGCCACTGCGTGACCATTGCCGCCCGCGTCCGCCTGCGCCGGCTCCTCGATCGGTGTGGCGGCGGCGGACGGCTCGTCCGTTGTGGGTGTGGTCGGAGTCTTCGCCGGGGCCTTGGTCTTGGTCGGAGCGGCGGCAGGTTTTTCTTTGCGACGACGTGCCGCAACCGCGTCATACACCAGGAGCCCGATGAGTCCCGCCAGCAGTGCGGCGACCGCCATGGAGCCTGCCGATTTGATCGCGCTGTTGGACATGACGACGGGTGCGGTGGGTTCTTGCAGAACCGTGAGGCTGGCCCAGTTCTCGGGTGAGACGGACGCGCCCACCTGGAGCTTCACCAGATTGTCGCGAGCAACGTCCAGGAGCGCCGCAGCACCTGCCTGGCAGTCGGATGTGGCGCTGCACAGCACCAGAATCGATACCTGAGGCGACGGCTGTTGATTGCTCGGTCCCAGGTCAATGGTGTTGGAGACCTTGTAGTCCACGCCCGGGGCGGCGGCCGCGATGGCGGCCTGCGCGGGCTGGCTGGACATCGATGTGGCGAGGATGCCGGCGAGCTGCGCCTTCTCCGGCGAGAGGTTCAGCATGGGGTTTGCGCCCAGGGTGTCACCGGTCGAGGAGTATGTGGGCGGCGGTATGACGACAGCTGAGGCCGTGGACGCGCGAACGGTGACTCCCGTGGTGTATCCATATGCACCCGCGCCGCACACCAACAGGGCCACCACGAGCAGCGCAATTCGCCGGTTCAAGATCCGCCTGACCAGGTCGTTGACGTTCACGGGCGCTCCGACTCTCGCTATCGTCCGGACTATTCGCAGCAGCCGCGCCGTCCCATAACCAGCGTTATTGGTCACGAGGATAACCCACACTTGCCCGCTGTATGGAATCAACGACGCTAGGCTGTCCGCCGTGTCGACAGAAGCACTGGGCTCGCCGGTGAGGGTGACGATCTCCCAGGTGACGGTGGATCTTTGCTCTGTCCGGGATGTCCTCGCCGCCGTGGCGCAGCGTGTCTCAGCGTCTGCTGATCGTCCGCTGGTGGTCGGCTCGGTGAACTTAGACCATCTGCATCACTTCGGCGCTGGGCGTGCGAATCCGGACTGCGCGGAGCTCGGGCCGCAGCTGGACTGGTTGATGCTTGCCGACGGGGCACCGATCGTCGCGCGTGCCCGCCTCAGGACGCGGCGGAGCTGGCCGCGGATTACCGGAGCCGACCTGTTGCCGCTGGTTCTCGACCAGGCGACGCGCACCGGTCAGCGCGTCGGATTCCTGGGTGGACTGCCGCAGATGCATGACCGGCTGCGCGCGGTGCTCGACGAACGCTATCCGGGCCTCGAGATCGCGGGTTGGTGGGCACCCGATCGCGTCGATCTCACCGACCCGGGTCGCAGCGCGGCCCTGGCGGGTGACATCGCCGCCGCCGGCACCGACGTGCTGGTGGTGGGGCTCGGAAAACCTTTGCAGGAGCTGTGGATTGCGGGTCATGGTGTGACCACCGGTGCCGCGGTGCTGCTGGCCTTCGGCGCATCCGCGGACTTTCTTGCCGGTGCCGTCACGCGGGCGCCGGAATGGATGCAGCGCTGCGGACTGGAGTGGTCCTATCGGTTGGGCCGTGAACCACGGCGCATGGCCCGGCGGTACCTGGTACAGGGGCCGGCGTCCGTCGTGCGGTTACGGAAGGCCACGGTCGGCCCCGCACGGTCCTGGCAGGCGTCGTAGCTAAACCCCATGGATAATGCTCGCAAAATGCTCAGCCATTCGTTCGGAGCTGAACTCCGCCCGCACCCGCTGTGCCCCCGCCTGTCCGAGGGCGCGGGCGCGGTCGGGATCGCACGCCAGCTCCGCAATGGCCCGGGCGAAGGCGTCGGGGTCGCCCGGTGGTACCAGAACGCCGTCGACGTTGTGCCGGACGTAATGCGCTATCCCTGGATTGTCCGTCATCACCACCGGGCGCCCGCTGGCCATAGCCTCCAGGGCGACCGTCAGGCCAGAGCCGGTAATCACATCGGGGCGTACCGCGATCGCCACCACAGTGGATCGGCGATACAGATCGCGCATTCGTCCGTAGAGACGCTCGGTATGCAGCGTGACCACCTCGGGCGGCGCGCTGACCGGCAGCGCGGTAGCCAACTCGAGTGTGAGGCCTGGGCAACGTTCACGGGCGGTCAGAACCGCCTGGACAAGGAGCGCGTGATCCCGGTGAACATCCTCGCCCGCGCTCACGACCAGGGGAGTGGCCGTGCTCGCCCAGGGTTGCACCCGATAGAAATCGGTATCGATACCCACGGGTGCGAAATGCAGCCGCGAATCGTCGACACCCCAGGCACGCGACAGCAGTTCGACCTGAGGGGGGGACTGCGAAAAAACCGCCGCGCTACGGGCCAGCGCGTGGCGCGCCAGTCCGCGATGAACGGGCGGAAAGTCTGCGGGCTCGGTGAGCCACCCCACTCCGGTCACCACCGGTGGGCTCATCCGGATGGACGCCGCGGCCGCCGCGGGTACGCCGGTGCGCTCGTCGTAACAGAAGACGACATCGCTCGCACGTCGTGCCGCCCTGTCGGCTACGACCTCCAGGATTTCCAGATCACCGGTGCGATAACGAATGTGACCGGCCACGCGCTCGAGGCGGCGCCCGAACGAGAACTCGCTGAATGTCGGCGTCACGCCGTAGTTGGCCAATCGATGCAGTCCGTACGGCGCCCGGTCCGGCACCTCATCGGCGCCGTTCCTGACCTCCCATTGCGAAGCCGAAACGCCGTGCGGCAAAGCCACATACGCGTGCAGTCGTCGTTGCATTGTTCCCATCCCGTGTCGGCGCAAGGTAGCACATGACGCCGGAGCGCACTGATGGATCACCTGTTACCGAGCCGGCATCTGGACGGCGCATTGCCAGTGCTATCGCATGGCAGCTGGGTGGCCGCATACTGGGGACGATCACGTCCATCGTCGCGATCGCGCTGACTACGCGTGCGCTGGGCCCGGAGTCCTACGGGCATCTCAATTCCGCGATCTTCTTCATCGGGCTGTGGACCAGCCTGACGGAGCTGGGTATCGGTGTGGTGATAGTCCGACGTGTCTCCGCGGGTTCCGGAAGCCTGGAGCGGTTGGTCGGTATCAATCTGGCCTTCTCACTCAGCTATTGCCTCCCGCTTGCCGCCGTGGCCGCCCTATCGGGCTGGCTGATCTACGCGGATCAGCCAGAAGTGCAGTCGATGCTGCTGATCGTCAGCGCGAGCCTCACCCTGACCACATTGTCGAGCTGCCTCAACCCGATATTCATGTCCTCGGTCCGGTTCTCCGCGGTGGCGCTGGCGGACACGCTATCGCGGGTAGCCATGCTCGTGATCACGATCATCCTGGTAACCGTTGGCGCGGCGCACGTTTGGTATGCGTTGCCCCAGGTGGCGGCACCGGCCACGCTGCTGGTGATACAAGCCATCGCGGCACATCGGATCACCCCGCTGCGAATCGTCGTGTCCGCGAAAGAGACCTGGGTCCTCGTACGCGAAAGCCTGCCGCAGACAATGGTGCTCATCATCGGCGTCCTCTACTGGCGCATCGATGGCGTGATACTCAGTCTCTTGAGCACACCCGCAGAGGTCGGCCGCTATGGCCTGGCGTACCAGACCGCGTTCACCCTGTCGCTGGTGGGGAACTTCTTCTTGGGCGCCACCCTGTCCACGATGACGGGACTGTTCGCGTCCTCGCGTGAGCGCTTCGCGGCGTTCATCGAGCGTTCCATGGGATTGATGCTGGCCATCGCGGTTCCGGTCGCGGTCGTCGGCTTCTTCGTGGGCCGCGATCTGGTCGCGCTCCTGGGTACCGAACAGTTCGTGGACAAATCGAACCTGGTGATGCCGTTGCTCCTGGTCGCGGTCGGCTTGACCTTCCTGACCGGCACCGTCAGTCAGGCTCTGTTCGCGGCGCATCATCAATCGTTTCTGCTGCGCCTCAATGTCTTCAATCTCGCCGGCAACATCGTTCTCAACGTTGCCCTCATCCCTCACCTGGGCTCTCTGGGTGCGGCTATCGCGCTGGTGACCAGCGAGGTAGTGGGTTTGGTTGCCGCCACCATCAGGCTGAGCACCTGTACGGCCTATCGCACGCCGTGGATGTTCTTGCTGCGGTTGGCCATACCAACGGCGGCGGCAGTGGGCACGCTCCTGCTTGCCGCGCAGTGGATGCACGAGTTGATCGCCGCCGCCATCGCCGCCGGGGTGTATGTGGTGGTGACCCTGTGGGCGGGCCCCGTACACCTGCGAGATGTTCGGGAAATGCTCCGCAAGGAGCCCTCTGATGGGTGATCGCCATGGCTAGGAAAAGGCACAAGGAGCTCAACCGGGCCTACTTGCCGGCCCCTCGGGCCGGTGAGGTACACGGGGGGATCGCGGTATGCATCGTGGCGTACCGCCGACCGGATCTGCTCGAGGACTGCCTGCGGTCCTGTCACGAACATCTCGGCGATCTGCCGGTGCACGTGTGGGATAACTCCGGACCGGACTACCCGGGGATGGAGGCGGTTCGGGCGACCTACCCGGACGTGCACTGGCACGGCACGGGACACAATCTCGGATTTGCCTCCGCGGTGAACAGATTGGCCGACTTCGCGCCGGGCGCACATCTGCTGCTACTGAACCCCGATGCGATTGTGACGGGGCCGCTCACGCAGACCCGTGCCCGGGTCGCGATCGATGCGGGGGTGGCCGCGGCCGCGCCGCCGATAGCCCCCGCCATCCCCCTTCCCGGCGAGTCCCCGTGGGATAACGGCCATCGCGCACCCAACTTGCTGCGGGCGCTGGTGTCACGCGCGGGTTATGCGCCGGCCTGGCGCGGCCGCGCCATCTCGGAGCTGTACGGGACGCGCCCCACCGAGGTGGACGGATATCTCACGGGCGCCTGCCTCATGGTCAACCGGCGGGCCTGGAATGAGATTGGCGGCTTCGATGAGGAGTTCTTCCTCTATGGCGAGGAAGCCGACTGGCAGCTCCGTGCGCGGTCAGCGGGATGGCGGCTGGTTCTTGTCGATGAGCCCGGCGTCACGCACAGCGCCAAGGGGACCGTCGCCGGAGATCGGCAGCGCAGCATCCGCTCCGATGATCTGCTGAGGGCCAATATTGCGCTGACACTTGAACATTCGAAGGGAGCGCGCACGGCCGATCTTTATCTGGCCGGGACATCCGTGCTGGACCGGGTGCAGCCCGGGGCCCGGCGCGCGCGCATGACGCGGATCAGAACCGGCGCGGCGCGCCCGCAAGTAATCTTGACCACGAATCGGCTGGTGTATGGGGGAGCCGAACGCCAGCACGTATTGCTGGCCACCGAATTGGACCGGCGTGGCTACTCGGTAACCATCGCGTGCATGCAGCGGCTCGGTCCGTTGGTGGCCGAGATCCCGCCGACTGTGCGTGTGGTGCGCCAGCCCTGGTGGTGTCCCACCTTTGAGACCGCCCCCGGACCCGCGGTCCTGGTGTCGGGAGACACCAACACCGAGACCGGATCCGCGACGCTCTGGCGCGCGGCCGGACGGCATCGCAAATGGCTTGTGGCGGCGCATATCCCGCCCACGTTGGAGACCGGTACATACTCGGCGCCACTCGCAACGGCGATGAGCCGGGCCGATGGCTTTATCGCACTATCGCGCAGACACTGGGATGAGGTGTCGGCGCATCAACGGGTAGGTACACGTTTCTTCACCGCCCCCAATGGCGTTGTCCGCCGTCGCGACCTTCCCGAGAGCGCGCCCGGGCGCAGAACACCGAGCGGCCCGTTGCATTTCGTGATGCTGTCCCGCATTGTCGAACACAAGAATCCGCATCTGCTGGTGGAGGCGCTGGCCGGACTCGCCGAATATGATTGGCAGCTATCCATTTTCGGAGACGGACCCGACCGCGAACGGCTGGAAGCGCTCACTCCTGAGGCAGTGCGCGACCGTGTGCAGTGGCGGGGTTGGTCTCCGGGACCTGAGCATGCGCTGGCTGATTGCGATGTGCTGTGCGTGCCCAGCCGAAGCGAGGCCTTTCCGCTGGTGATCCTCGAAGCGATGGCACGCGCCGTACCGGTTATCGGCTCTGCGGTGTGCTCGGTCCCCGACATGCTCGACGAGGGCAGCGGCGTGGTGGTCGACCCCATCGATGTAGCGTCGTGGCGCGCCGCACTCAGGAACGTCCTTGCCGCTCCCGAGCGTTTGACAAGCTTGGGACGCAACGGCTTTGCCCGAATGCGCGACCTGTACACGATCGAGACGATGGCTGACTCGTACGAGCAGGCCTTTACCGCGGTGTTCAAGGACTGAGGCTAGATGAGAATTCTCTGGCTGTCGCCGTGGATGCGCCCGCTGGCACGCGTGCACGCCGCGGCCCTGCGCGCTCAGGGCGCGTCGGTGCTGTTGGTGACCTCCGATCAGCACCCGGAGTCCGGTCCGGCACGGGACTATGAGCTGGTGCTGGAGCCCTCGCTCAAGGATCCTGTCGGATGGGCATCGTGGGTCCGCGCCGTGCCGAAAGTCAGGGCGTTCCGGCCCGACGTGGTGATCACCGAACTAGTCCGCGATCCCCGTTGGCAGATGTTCGGCGCAGGACGGCCGCGCCTGTTGCTCGTCCATGACGATCGTCCGCACGACGCCTCCGAGGAGGTGTCGCGATGGCGGCGTGGGGTGTTTCGGCGGTGGGAGGCGAACGCGGCGCATCGCGTGGCATTCAGCGACTATGTGGCGCGGCACATCACCGCGCACGCTTCATCCCCGGTCGCGGTGGTTCCGCTGACGAGTGATCTTGATCCGCACCGTGTACCGCCCTTTGTTCATGCGGACGGACGTCGGGACTTCGTTCTGATCGGGCGGCTCAACGGATACAAGAACGTTGACCTCATCCTGCGTGCGTGGGAGGCCCATGTCGCGGGTCCGGCCTGGCGCGGCGACCATCTGGTGCTGATCGGTGACGGCGACATCAGGGGCGCCCTACCGGAATCGGTGCAGTGGATCCGTGGTCCATACAGCTACAGCGAAGTGTTGCAACCACTGTCAGGGGCCAAGGCCTCGGTTGTGCACTATCGGCAGGCCTCCCAGAGCGGCGTGCAGACGCTCTCCATGCAGCTGGGGGTCAATGTCATCGTCTCCACCGAGGGCGCATTGGCCGAATTTCAGCCGCCCGGCGAGGTCGCCTTGGGTCGTGATGACGCCTCCGGTCTCACCGCGGCGTTCGACCGGCACGCCGATCCCGTGGTTGCCGCAGGCCTCGGCGGGGCGGCGCGGGAGCATTACGCGCGGAACTTCACCGCAGATCACGCCGCGGCCAGGCTCTTAGCGATCTGCGAGCGACTTCCATATCCGCACTAGCTGCGCTTCCCAGTCGGCGATGTCCAGACCGCGCACCGTCTCACGCCCGGCGGCCGCCAGTCTGCGACGCTCCTGTTGATCTGTGGTCAGCCGACTAAGGGCCGCGGCCAGGGCATCGATATCGCCGGGCGCCACCAGCAGGCCGTTCTCTCCATCGCGCACGACCTCGGCAATGGATCCGACCGGCGAGGTGATCACGGCGACTGCCGAGGCCATGGCCTCCAACAGCGCCATCGGCAGGCCCTCCGCATAGCTCGGGAGTACGAAGATATCTGCACCACTGAGCAATTCGGCGCCCGCCGCCGCATCGAGCCAGCCGTGCACGGTGATCACATCCGCGACATCCGCCGAAGCGACCGCGGCGCGCGCCTGTTTCACTTCACCATCGCCGGCAAGGTGGATGTGCAGTGCTGCGCGAATCTCCGGTGCCAGTAAAGGCGCAGCCCGGATGACGTCGTAGGTGCCCTTGCGGTGACCGAGCCTGCCCAGGCTTACCGCCGTCAGGATCTCGCCGCGGGTAGACGCGGTCTGTTCGGGGATGTGCACCGGATTGCGCAGTACTGACACCCGCGAAGGATCGAGTTTCAGACACGCGGTGTACTCATCGGCCAGGTCGCGCCCCAGGATGATCCACCGGTCGGCGCGTAATCCCCATCGCACACCACCTCGCACCGCGCCTCGCTGCTCGCGGTACCACCCGGCGAAGTCGAAGCTGTGGGCATGAATGAGTGCCGGTATCCCACGGACACGTGCGGCCCACAGGGGCATGGCTTTGCGGGCCACACTGCCGCCATGGCCGAGATGGACGTGAAGGATGTCGACGCGCCCCGTGAGGACCAACCATGACGACACGATCATTCCGCTGATGCCGACCCACAACCAACGCCACCGCGCAGCATCCACATAGGTGGGCACCACCCGCACCGCCACTGCCGGGTCAGTCAATGCCGCCATATGCGCCATGACGGTTGCCATGCCTCCGCGGCTCTCGGGACTTGCCGGGGCCGGACCGATGGCCAGGACGCGCACGGGCGCGGGTGCTGGATCGGTGCGGGGCACGGGCCAAGTGTAGAGCTCAACAGGTAGGTATCGTTCCCCGCTGTGACCGGTGCGGCAGTGGAGTGGGACCGCCGTCCGCAGCGGCTGTCCACGGTGGTGCTCATCGTGTTGTTCCTGATAGCTGCGATGGCACTGGCACGCGACTCCAGCAAGTTTGACTACCCGGTCGCCGCGGACGCCGCGGCGCCTCGGCTCGATACCGGCCCGCTCGTGCCGAACGCTCTTGATGTGCAGTGGTGGGTACACGATCACCCGGATGATCCGCGGGCGGCGGCAATCGGGGATCGGATCGCCCGGTATCCGATCGCGATGTGGGCGACCGGCAACGGTGAGGACGACAGCCGAAACATCGGCGACATCGTCACCCGGGCACGAGATGCCGACGGCACCGCGCAATTGGTGCTGTACAACATCCCGGATCGTGACGACGGCTTCTCGGGACCTCAGCACGCTGTCACGCCAGGGGTGTATCGGGCCTGGGTCGACCGGGTGTCCGCGCTCGTGGGGGACACCCGGCTGGTGCTGATCGTCGAGCCGGATGCCTTGTGGTTCGCCGATCGACAATCACTGGAGGGCACTGATTTTGACGAACGAGTCGGTTCGCTGAGGTATGTGGTGGATACGTTCTCGGCGCGCAACGCCAACACGCGCGTCTACGTCGACGCCGGAACCTCGTCGGGTTCGGTGACTCCCGAGCGGATGGCGGCCCTGCTCGTGAAGGTCGGCATCTCCGATCGCGTGGGGTACGCGGTCAACGTCTCATCCTTCGCCCCGACGTCCGAGATCACGGCGTACGCCCAGCGGATCAGGGCGGCACTGCAACAGTGGTTCGATGTCCCCGATCCACGCTATGTCGTCGACACCTCGCAGAACGGCAACCCGGCCTGGAATTTCGACTGGTGCAACCCGGCCGGCCGCATCCTCGGGACACCGCCCGCGGTGCTGGGGCGCCCCGACGGTCTCGACATGAACCTCTGGATTCTCGCGCCGGGCAGCTCGAACGGCCGCTGTGGCGCCGCCCCCGACGCACCCGGGGGACAGTTCAGTCCGGCGCTCGCGACTGCGTTACTGCGTTAACACAGCCCGGTCATCCAACGGCCTTCCAGCTCCGGAAAGCGCAGGCGTACCTCCGCATACAGATCCGGCAGGGTCAGCAGCACGTGGGCCGGATCGGCGGTCACCAGATCGGCGGGTGACACGATCGGAATATCGGTTCCGGGCATACGGCGCCCCTGTTTGGCGGGAGACGCATCGGCGACCGCCACCACCGATTTCGTGGTCAATCCTGCCCGGTGAAACAGCGCCACCGCCCGGGACGGTGCCCCATACGCATATACCGTCTGTCCGGAGGCACGCCGCTCGTCAAGCCAGTGGGTGAGGCGCTGCACCTGCTCGTCCACTTCATGCTGCAACTGGACGAAGCCGCCCGAATTCTCAGCGTCCTGTGCCTGCTCCTGCTCAAGGATCTGCTCCACGGAAGGCGGGGCCGGGTGCTCACCATGCCGCGCCGCCACCAGCAGGGTGCCGCCGTACAAGTCGAACTCCCATACCGCCACCACGGACATGCCCACATCGGCGAGCATCCGGCGCAGCACGGTCAGGGAGTAGTACGCAAAATGTCCGTGCCGCAGCGAGTTCCACTGACCCGACCTCAAGATCGTCGCTATCGAATGGAATTGAAGAAGCAGCACGCCCTCGACGCTGGTGCGGCGGGCGCGCATACCGATCGCGTCGGCCTGATCCCGGTCATGCATCATGCCAAAGCTGTCCAGCACCAGGTCTGCGGGCTCAGCGGATGCGATCTCAAAACCCTTGGGAACAAGGAGGTCCAGCCAGCTGCCACCATGAGGACTGGTGAACTCGTGCACGGTGCGTCCGGTGAGGAGCCCGGCGGCCTCCACTCGGTCGACCGCATCGGCAGCCTGGTCCCGCAGGGCTTGGGGCTCCACGGCCCGTGGCTCCTCGGTGTCGGTGTCGTCGATCTCGAGCTGTGCGAGCGCACAGTCCGTGCATAGCATCATCGCCAGCGGATGGAGAGCGTCCTGCGCGGGTGCACTGGAAGCGGCGGGGAAGTGATCGGCCGCGGGTACGGCGCCCAGGTCCAACACCCGGCGCAGCCGCTGGCCCCGACAATAACGACACCTCATCACCGTTGGCGCCACAATCTTTCCGCGGTACGGCAGTATGGCGGAGTGCGCATCCACACCACCGAAATCGACGGCGTACTGCTGATGGAGCCCACGCCACACCAGGACGATCGCGGGTTCTTCACCCGGACGTTCGACGCTACGACTTTCGACGAGTACCACCTTGCGACCGGTGCGGCGGTGCGGGCCTCCGGCTTTCTGCAGGATTCCCAATCACGTTCGCACCAGGGCGTATTGCGCGGTCTACATGGACGTTCCGGCAAGGGGGAAAGTAAGCTCATCCGCTGCGCGCGCGGCGCCGTCTTCGATGTGCTGGTCGACGCGCGCCCCCAGTCACCGACCTTCGGGCGCTGGCAGAGCTTCACTCTCGACGATTCCACCTTCAGGCACCTATTCGTCCCGGCCGGCATATTGCATGGCCATCAGGCGCTGACAGAGTGGGCCGACCTCTGCTATCGCATCGACCGGCCGCACGACCCCGCCGAGGATGTCTCGGTCGCCCATGACGATCCCCAGCTCGGCATCGACTGGCCGCTTCCGGTCACCGCCATCAGCGCCAAGGATGCTGCCGCCGGCAGTTGGGCCGCGTTGACCGGACGCTGACCGGCTCACCGGGCGACCGGTCGCAGAGTGTCGTCCACTGCTCCCGATTCGCGCAGACTCTTCAGATGGGCGAGCCGCGTGAAGGATTGGCGGAACATCGATTCGGTGAGGTTGCCGGCCACGCACTGCTCGTAGAGCTCTCGAGCTCCCGCCTCGATCGACCATTGCGCGTGGTAACCGGGCAGTGCGGCCCGGATCGCGGAGAAGTCGACGCGATAGGAGCGAGGATCTGCGCCCGTCTCGCCCGTGATGGTCAGGATCGAGTTGGGTACGGCGGAGACGGCCGCCGCTGCGATCTGTGCGACCGTCTGGTTGTTCTCCTCGGTGCCGACGTTGAACGCCGCACAGTGAATCACGTCCGCAGGTGCCGTGAGGCACTCGAGGAACGCGGAGCCGATATCGCGGGCGTGTACCAAAGGGCGCCAGGGTGTTCCGTCGGAGAGTACCCGGACCTCACCGGTGATCACGGCGTTGCCGACGAGGTTGTTCAGCACGATATCGGCGCGAAGCCTGGGTGAGTATCCGAATGCTGTGGCATTGCGCAGGAACACCGGGGAGAAACCGGAGTCGGCGATCGCCGCGACATCGTCCTCGACGCGAACCTTGCTCTCCGCGTACGGAGTCAAGGGTTTCAGGGGAGCGTTCTCGGTGACCAGATCATCGCCTGCCGACCCGTACACCGAACACGTCGAGGCATAGAGGTAGCGGCCCACTCCGGCGTCCTTGGCCAGCTGTGCCAGCCGCACAGAGGCGTGATGATTGATGTCGTAGGTAAGATCCGGCGCCAGCGCGCCGAGCGGATCGTTCGAGAGCGCTGCCAAGTGGATCACCGCATCGAAGCCGGCCAGTTGATCGACCGTGACATCGCGAAGGTCGACCGCAATGGACGGCGATTCCACGAGCGCCGGGCCCAGCACACAATCGGCGAATAGTCCTGAATCCAGACCAACCACGTCGTGACCGGCCTCGGCCGCCATCTGCGACATCACGGTACCGAGATAGCCCTGATGACCGGTGATGAGAACCTTCACTGCGCTGCTCCTAGCGAGATCGTGGCCTTCTCCAATACAAATGCTTCGGCATACCGGTGGCGGCACTGCACACCGCGCACGCGTGCCAAGGCGAGAAATGTCTCGTGGTCAAACCAATCATGCGGTCGCTGCGATGGATAGTGCGTGTAGATGAGATCGGCCTTGCTGCGCGCGATCTCATCGCTGAGCGGCTGAAACACCGTTGGTGTCGGGGTGTCGGTCTCCCACTTGACGATCTCATAGCCGAGGATCAGATGATCGCGAAATTCGGTGGGTGCCAGGGTCGCCAGCAGCCGGTGGTCCTGATGGGCGTCGTGGCGCTGCGGAGCAAAGACCACCGAGGCCGCGGACTCACGGCGAAAGGCCGCCAGTGCGTCCTTGATCTGGTTCCAATGCGCGGGGGCTCGTCCGTCGGGGAAGTCGAGTACATCGACAGCCACTTCCGCGCCGGGACACAGCGCCGCCAGCGCGGCCCGCTCCTCGGACTCCCGCTCGGTTCCACCGCCGGTCAGTGCGAGGGCCCGCACGCGCAAGCCGGGCCGGCGGGTGGCCATGGTCAGCAGCGTGCCGCCCATACCGATCGCGATATCGTCGCAATGCGCTGCCAGGAGCGCGATTTCATCAACAGATCCGGTGCTGAGTTCAATCACGTGGTGGCGGGCTCCTGCTCCCAGACCATCCACGGGCGCACGCCCTTGCGATAACCCTCGTCGAGCTCGGCACGTTCCTTGAAGGTGTCGGCCGGCTTCCAGAACCCGCTGAACTTGTAGCCGAACATCCTGCCCTCTTTCGCCAGCGACCCGCAGGCATCCTCGACCAGGTCGCCGCCTGCGGGCAGATAGTCGAAGACATCCTGGGAGAGGACGAAGTAGCCACCGTTCTCCCACATGTCGAGCTTGGAGACCGCGGTGATATCGGTGATGGATCCACCCTCGTTCACATCCACGGTGTGGAAGGACGATTGCGGCGGAACCAGCAGCATGGACGCGGCAGCTCCGGAATCCTGGAACTTGGCCACCAGATCATCAAGGGGAGCGTTGGTGAGAACGTCGGCGTAGTTGGCTAGGAAGTAGCGATCGTCGCCGAGGTGGTGGCGGACGCGTCGAAGCCGTTCACCGATGGGCGATTCGGCGCCGGTGTCGGCGAAGGTAATCGTCCAATCCGCGATATCCGATTTCAACAGCCGCACCTGACCTTCGGCCAGGACGAAATCGTTGGACTGTGCCTCGTTGTAGCCCAGAAAGAAGTCCTTGATGGCTTCGGCACCGTAACCCAGACACAGGATGAATTCTTTATGCCCGTGGTACGCATAGTATTTCATCACGTGCCAGATGAGCGGCCGCGGGCCGACCATCTGGAGGGGCTTGGGGATCACATCGCCTGCGTCATTGCGCATGCGCATTCCGAAGCCGCCGCAGAAAAGCACGACCTTCATACCGATGCTCCTTCGGGCTCAACGTGCGGTTCCACGACATGCAGCCGGGGCAGGGGATAGACAAGCTTTCCGCCCCATTCGCCGACATGTCGCAATTGATTGGTGATTTCGGCTTCCAGGTTCCATGGGAGCACAAGCACCACATCGGGTTTGTCTTCGTCGATACGCTCGGGGGAGTACACCGGGATCCGGGTGCCAGGACTGAACATGCCCTGTTTATAAGGATTCCGGTCGACGGTATAGGCAAGAAGGTCGGTGCGGATGCCGCAGTAGTTCAGCAGGGTATTGCCCTTGCCGGGTGCACCGTAGCCGACGACGGTCTTGCCTTCGGCCTTACAGGTAAGGAGAAACTGCAGGAGTTCCAAGCGGATTCGTTCGGTCGTCGCACGGAATCGTTCATAGCCAGACAGTTCGTGCAGACCCGCCCGCCGTTCCAGCTCCAAGACCTCGGCCACCGATGGTGCGATCTCGGGCCGGCACTCGCGAGGGCGTGCCCAGACCCTTATCGAACCACCGTGCGTATCAAGGAGTTCAACATCAACCACTTCGAGATCGCCTACAGCAAGCGCTCTTTGGGCCGCCAGCACGGTGTAGTACTGGAAGTGCTCATGGTAGATCGTGTCGAACTGGCCGAGCTCGATGAGGTTGAGTGCGTGATGTACCTCGATACTCACCCAGCCGTCATCGGCGACCAGCCCGCGCAGGGCACGTGTGAACCCGCGTAGATCGGGGATGTGTGCGTACACGTTATTCGCGGCGACCAGGCGGGCGGGACCGTATTCCGCGCGGACGCGGGCCGCGGTGTCCTCGTCGAGGAAGGCCGTCAGCGTCGGAACGCCCTTGTCACGCGCGGCGTGCCCGACATTCACCGAGGGCTCGATACCGAGGCAGCGGATTCCCTCGGTGACCGCGTGCTGAAGGAGGTAGCCGTCGTTGCTGGCCACCTCGACAACGAAGTCTTCGGCGCGCTCAGGAGAAAGTCCCAGTCGTGCGACGGCGTTGGTGACATAGGAGCGCGCATGGTCGACCCAGCTGTCCGAGTACGACGAAAAATACGCGTACTCGGTGAAGTTGTCTTCGGGGCTAATGAGGGCGGGAATTTGCAGCAACATGCAATCCCGGCACAGCCTCAGGTGCAGAGGATAGGTGGGCTCCGGTAGATCCAGCTCGTCGGCGTGCAGAAACTTCTGGCAGGGTGGCGTGGCACCCAGATCGACGACGCTGAGCAGCTCCGTCGAGTCGCATAGGCGGCAGCGCACCGGTCCCTCCTTAGCCAGCTATGTGGAGTACGGATGTCTCCAGACCCGGCGATAGGGTACCCGGTTCCCGGCGCTACTGCGACCAGCGGTTCGCAATCAGGTTGAACCCGATGTCCTTGGTGTTTTGCATGGCCTCGTAGAGGCGGTAATAGGAGATGTAGCTGATCCGCCATGTCCCGTCCGCGTCACGGCGGTAGCGGTCGGTGTAGTACGAGGTCCCGGTGATGAGGACGCTGTGCGCCGGCACGATGACGACATCACTCATGGCCCAGCTGCCGGTCGCGGTGTCACCGTCGACCTGGATCTCCGGATGACTCATGGTGTGCACGCTGGTGATATCGGTCGTCAGCGATGACCGCATGTAGTCGACAACACCTGTGCGCGAGGTGAACTCGAGGGGTGCACCGTGTACCGCGGTCCCGTACGTCGCCTGAACATCCTCGGTGAGTGTGTCAGCGAACTCGTCCCATAACTTGTTGTCCAGGGTGCGGGCATAGCGGTATTTGAGCTCGGTGATCTCGTGGATGTCGACGAGTGTGGCGAGGGTCATGATTGCCAGTATTAGCACGCGACGAGGTATCGCGTGCGGCATCGGCGGGGGTTAGACATGGTGTGCGGTTCCTACCAAGATCATCTGCAAAAGCTGTGTGTGGGAGTACATTTGTCCTGTATTTATCCGCCCTTTGAAGAGGTGCCCATGAACTCATTCACTCGTCTTGTCGTGGCGCCTGCAGCTGGCGTCCTGGCTGCCGCCTTCGTCGGATTTGGAGCAGTGGTGGCGTCGGCTGACCCATCTCCGGCACCGCCGGTTCCGGGCGCGCCCAACTCACCCTCACACGGGTCCTTGGTCGATCAGCCGGGCAACGACGGAAACAGCGGCTGGGGTTACCTGCCCGGTGGCGCGGGTGCTCAGTGTGAGAATGCTTGGGTGGTCTGTGGTTCCGACAACAACCCACCCGAATCCAATATTGCCCCCGGACATGACGACGACGGCGGCTGGGTCAGCGCACCCGGCGAGACCGGTGCCGATTGCGACAACCCCGGGGTCACCTGTACTGACGTCGGCTAAACGCTGCGCTGCTGGCTAGTACATCTGGCCGTAGGCCATCGATACCCAACTGTGCTGGTCGGCCGCTCCCTGCACCTTGATGGTGTGTGGAGCTGCCGGGTCAGCCTTGACGGCGAGGAGCATCACGATAATTCCGGGCTTGCCGGGATCGTCCCCACACATGCCGCCGCCGGGGACCGGAGTGCCGTCGAGAGCGATGTTCACTGCCGGGCCACCGGTGCAGAGCGCCGCGATGTACGCAGCCGGTTTTGACGCCGACGGTTGGGGAGGCACCGGGATCTCATAGCTGCCGGTTCCGTCCATGGTGGCGGCGATCACGGGGTCTTGCAGGCTTCGGAACGTATCGCGGATGCGCTTGACGGGGTCGTCCGCAGCTGCATTGGTGGTTGGCGAGATGGATGTGGACCTGGGGACGGTCGACGCGGTGTAGGTCTTCGTCGTGGCAGTTGACGACGTTTCCGATATCCGGGTGATACCCGACGATGTCTGGCACGCCGCGACCGCAGAGGCACACACCACAAGCGTCAGCACGCAGACAGTTGCTCGATTCATGCACGAATCAAACATGATGTTGGCAGTTCGTGGTGCCCTCGGTGAGATTCGAACTCACACTGCACGGGTTTTGAATCCGTTTCCTCTGCCAGTTGGGATACGAGGGCCTCGCATTACTGCCGTTTTGATGACCAGCGGCCAGTCGCGCGATCTCCAACCTTAAGGGATGGGGTACATCACTTTCACCAGGGTATCGCCGTACATGCGACCACATGCGTCACAATGGTCGCCATGACCGGCCCTCAGAACACCGAACCGGCGGCACCCGCCCGCCGCGTGCTCGTCGCCGAAGACGAAGCCCTCATCCGCCTCGACCTGGTCGAGATGCTTCACGAGGAGGGCTATGACGTGGTAGGTCAGGCCGGAGACGGCCAAGAAGCCGTCGACCTCGCCGAGCAGCTCAACCCGGATCTGGTGATCATGGACGTGAAGATGCCGCGTCGCGATGGCATCGACGCCGCGTCGGAAATCGCCGCCAAGCGCATCGCACCGATCGTGATCCTCACCGCATTCAGCCAGCGCGACCTCGTCGAGAAGGCCCGCGACGCCGGCGCCATGGCCTACCTGGTGAAGCCGTTCTCCAAGACCGACCTGGTGCCGGCCATCGAGGTCGCCGTGAGCCGTTTCGGCGAGCTCACCGCGCTGGAGAAGGAAGTTCAGACCCTGGCCGACCGGCTGGAGACCCGCAAGCTTGTCGAGCGCGCCAAGGGCGTCCTGCAGTCCACCCAGGGCCTCACCGAACCCGAGGCATTCAAATGGATCCAGCGCGCCGCGATGGACCGTCGCACCACCATGAAGCGGGTTGCCGAAGTGGTGCTGGAAACACTCGATACCGACGCGCCGAGCTGAAACTCGGGTAAGCACTGCGCGCTGCCCGGCGGTTGGCTATGTTTTCTGATCAGCGTTTTCGTTTCGTCCTGTCAGCCCCAGCCATCCGGAGGTAATCGTGCGTGCACGCGCGAGAGTGATCATGCTGGGCGCGGTGACCCTGGCCCTGGCCGGTTGTCATGCCGGCACTCAGTCGGACGATTCAAATCAGACCAGCCTGAAGATCTCGCCCTTGGTGCAGATCGCGCAGGACGGGTCCGAGGTGCCCGCGTCCAATGTGAAGTCGGCGGCTGATCCCGCAGGTGATGGAAAGGCGCAGTGCGCCAACATTTCCCTGGCAATGGCCGGTGCGCTCAACGGCCCCGACGCGGCGCTGGGGATCAACATCCTCGACGGTGCGAAACTGGCCATCGACAAGCACAACGCCGCTAATCCCGGATGCCAGATCAAGCTCCGTGAATTCGACACAGAGGGGCTGCCGCAGAACGCCAGCAACATTGCCCCGCAAATCATCGGCGACCCGACCATCATCGGACTGATCGGGCCGGCGTTCTCTGGGGAAACCAAGTCGACGGGCCAGATCTTCAGTGAGGCCGGTCTGGTCTCCACGACCGCCTCGGCCACGAACGTGACGCTCACCCAGCAGGGCTGGAAGACGTTCTTCCGTGGCCTGGCCAACGACGGGGTGCAGGGACCCGCCGTTGCCAACTACCTCAAGAAGACGCTCGGGTACAAGAAGGTCTGCGTTGTCGACGACAGCACGGACTACGGTTCTGGGCTCGCCAACGCGGTACGCGGGACACTCGGAACCGACTGCAACGCTTCGGTGAAGAAGGGGGACAAGGACTTCTCCGCGGCGATCACTGCGCTCAAGAACGCCACACCGGATGCCGTGTTCTTCGGCGGCTACTACGCGGACGCGGCCCCGCTGGTGCAGCAGCTGCGTAACGCCGGAGTGACCGCGACATTCGTGTCCGCGGACGGCACCAAGGACATGGAATTCGTCAAGCAGGCGGGCGATTCCGCCAAGGACGCGTTGCTGTCCTGCCCGTGCGGGCCCGCTTCGGACACTTTCGCCAAGGAATACACCGCTAAGTTCTCGCAGGAACCAGGGACGTACAGCACCGAGGGGTACGACCTGGCGACGATCTTGGTCAAGGGAATCGACGCCGGAAAGAGTACCCGGGCGGGATTGCTTGATTGGGTCAGGAACTACCAGGGGCAGGGCGTGGCGCGTGAGTACAAGTGGAACGAGAACGGCGAGCTAACCTCGACGCTTATCTGGGTGTATAAGGTCACATAGGACGTACGAGGGGACTAGGCTCAGCCGCAAATGATTTCGGGGTGGATGGCACAGACAGGTGTGCAGGCCGGCACAATTTCATTCGATCTGCACGGACTGTGGAACAGCATCGGTCAGCTGACGATCGACGGTTTGGCGTGGGGCGCCATCTATGCGTTGGTTGCGGTCGGCTACACGCTCGTCTTCGGGGTATTACGCCTCATCAACTTCGCGCACTCCGAAGTGTTCATGCTGGGCATGTTTGGGGCGTATTTCGCCCTGGATGTCGTGCTCGGCTTCGCACCCGGAGGTAATGCCTACAACAAGGGCGTATCGCTCACCGTGCTCTACCTCGGTGTCGCGATGCTCATCGCGATGGCGGTGTCGGCCACCACGGCGTTGGGGCTGGAGGCGGTCGCCTACCGCCCGCTGCGTCGCCGCGGCGCGCGGCCACTGACATTCCTCATCACCGCCATCGGAATGTCCTTCGTCATCCAGGAATTCGTGCATTTCGTGCTGCCGAAGATCCTGAAGGGTTACGGCGGCAGCAATGCGCAGCAGCCAATTCGCCTGGTGACACCCAGGCCGGTCTGGACCTTTGGTCCCTTCGATGTAGGCGGCCACCACATTCCATTCCAGGCCACGCTCACCAACGTCACCGTCGTCGTGGTGGCGGCGGCTCTGGCGCTGGCCCTGCTGACCGATATCGCGATCAACCACACCAAGTTCGGGCGCGGCATTCGGGCGGTCGCGCAGGATCCGACGACGGCGACGCTGATGGGTGTTTCCCGCGAACGCATCATCATGACGACGTTCATCATCGGTGGACTGCTGGCCGGGGCGGCCGCGCTTTTGTACACGCTGAAGGTGCCGCAGGGCATCATCTATTCGGGCGGATTCCTGTTGGGGATCAAGGCCTTCTCGGCTGCGGTGCTCGGCGGTATCGGCAATCTGCGCGGTGCGCTACTGGGCGGCCTACTCCTGGGCGTGATGGAGAACTACGGGCAAGCAGTGTTCGGCACACAATGGCGCGACGTGGTGGCATTTGTCCTGCTGGTGCTGGTCCTCATGTTCCGTCCCACCGGCATTCTCGGTGAGAGTCTCGGGCGGGCGAAGGCATGACGGCCGCGCGCGCTCTGGCACCGGGCGACTCGATACGCCGGTGGTGGTCCGAGCTGGCCCGCCCGGTCCAGTGGGCATACGGGATCATCGGATTCGCACTCATGGCGCTTCTACCGGTGTGGAAGATCCCGTTCCTGGACACTCCCAACACCGCCTTCGGCCCGGTGATGGCCCAGTTCGCGATGGTGGCGCTGATTGCGATAGGCCTGAATGTCGTTGTGGGGCAGGCGGGCTTGCTTGACCTGGGGTATGTCGGTTTCTACGCCATCGGCGCGTACACGGTGGCGTTGCTCACCAGCCCCGACAGTCCGTGGAACCGCATGGGGACATCGGCCTTCTTCAGTTCTAGCTGGGCATGGTTGTCGTGTCTGCCCATCGCCGTGGCGATCACCGCCTTCTTCGGCCTGGTGCTGGGCACACCCACATTGCGCCTTCGGGGCGACTATCTGGCCATCGTCACGCTGGGATTCGGCGAGATCATCCGGCTGCTCGCCGACAATCTGGAAGTCACCAACGGGCCGCGCGGTCTACACAAGATCGCGTATCCGCATGTGGGGGAGCAGTACGTCCGTGGCGGTGTCTTCTCCAGCGGCAATTCGGGTGGTCACCTGAACTATGGCGTGTGGTGGTACTGGCTCGGACTCTCCCTGATCGCGGTGGTGCTGATACTGATGGGCAATCTGGAGCGCAGCCGAGTTGGCCGCTCATGGGTGGCCATTCGGGAGGATGAGGATGCCGCCGAGATGATGGGGGTCCCCACGTTTCGGTTCAAGTTGTGGGCCTTCGTGATTGGTGCCAGCATCGGCGGATTGTCCGGCGCCCTGTACGCGGGCCAGGTCCAGTACGTGGCATCGCCCACCTTCAACATCATCAACTCGATGCTGTTCCTGTGCGCCGTGGTACTCGGTGGTCAGGGCAACAAACTGGGCGTGATTTTCGGCGCGTTCATCATCGTGTACCTGCCGAACCGCCTTCTTGGCGTGCAGGTGCAGGGCGTAGACCTTGGCAATTTGAAGTATCTATTCTTCGGGTTGGCGCTGGTTGTACTGATGATCTTCCGGCCGCAGGGTTTGTTCCCGGCGCAACAGAAGCTGATGGCGTACTGGCGCAAGGCATCTGAGCGGATTGGCGCCAAGAAGCCCGAGGAAGCCGAGGCGCCGGCATGACCGAGTACGAGAAGGTCGTCCCCGGGAACGAGCACGACGATGTCGAGGCCACCGCATCCGAAACCGAGGTGAACCTTGCGGAGGATCGTGACGACACAACCGATTCCGCCGACGCTGAGGTGCTGCTCGAGGTCAAGGAACTGACGCTCAAATTCGGTGGTCTGCAAGCCCTCGACGGAGTGAGCTTCGACATCCGGCGTGGAGAGATCCTCGGCCTGGTCGGTCCCAACGGCGCCGGCAAGACGACCTGCTTCAACGCCATCACCGGCGTGTACAAGCCGACATCGGGCAGCATCGTGTTCGACGGGAAACCGATGCGCAGACTGCGGCGGCACCAGATAACCCGGCGCGGGATCGCCCGCACCTTCCAGAACATCCGGCTGTTCGGCGAGATGACCGCCTTGGAGAATGTCGCGGTAGGTACGGATGCCCGGCACAAGACCTCGGTTCTGGGGGCGCTACTGCGCACACCGCGGCACCGTCGCGAGGAACACTATGCCGTCGACGTCGGCTTGGGGCTGCTCGACTTCGTCGGCATCGCCGATGTCGCCGACATCAAGGCCAAGGACCTCCCATACGGCAGCCAGCGCAGGCTCGAGATCGCGCGGGCGCTGGCCACCGAGCCGAAACTGCTCTGTCTGGACGAGCCGGCCGCCGGGTTCACACCCAGCGAGAAGGAATCGCTGATCGAGCTGATTCAGCGCATTCGCGACTACGGATACACCGTGTTGCTCATCGAACACGATATGAAGCTGGTCATGGGCGTCACCGACCGCATCGTCGTGCTCGAATTCGGCAGGAAGATCGCTGACGGCCTGCCCGCCGAGGTCAGAAACGACCCGGCGGTGATCGAGGCGTACCTAGGAGTGGCCGATGAGGAATTCCACGGGCCCGGGCCCGGACCTGGTTGGCTCGATTCGGCTGCGCCCGACACCGAAAGCGAGAGGTAAGTGCCTCCCGTACAGCTGAAACTCACCAACGTCGGGGTCCACTACGGCCCGATCCAGGCGGTTCGTACGCTGTCCCTCGACGTCCGGGAGGGTGAGCTGGTCACCCTGCTCGGTTCCAACGGTGCCGGCAAGTCGACCACCATGCGCGCCATCTCCGGCCTGGTTCCGCTCAGTGCCGGGACCATCTTCTTCGAAGGCCAGGACATCTCGAAGATGAAGGCGCACAAGCGCGTCAAGGCGGGAATCGTCCAAGCACCCGAAGGCCGGGGAATATTTCCCGGCATGACTGTCGCCGATAACCTCGAAATGGGTTGCTATGGGCGGAAATTCAAGTCGCGGGCGGAACGCCGGGAACGCCTCGACTGGATCAACGCGTTGTTCCCGCGGCTCGCCGAACGTCGGCACCAAGAGGGCGGCACGCTCTCCGGCGGCGAGCAACAGATGCTGTCCATTGGCCGAGCCCTGATGGCCAGGCCCAAAATTCTCTTGCTCGATGAGCCGTCCATGGGTCTGGCGCCGTTGTTGATCACGAAGATCTTCAACATCATCGAGGAGATCAACGCCTCCGGGACGACGGTGGTCCTGGTCGAGCAGAACGCACAGCAGGCGCTGAGCCGTTCGGATCACGCCTACATTCTGGAGACCGGTTCGGTCGTTCGATCGGGCGCCGGACGAGAATTGCTGCAGGACGATAGCGTGCGGTCCGCCTATCTCGGTGTCGTCTGACCTTCGCCCGTTTTACCCGCGGATCGCTCCCACGGCCAGGTCATCAGTGCCCAGACCGCCAGGACCAACACGGTCGCCGAGACGACGTACCAGGGCCACGGGCCCATCAGATCTAAAAGACTTGCCGTTGAGGGTTTCTCGTTGAGGAAGCCATAATTCGACCCGGCGATAGCGTTGAACGCCATGGTGAGAGTGACCCAGGACAACGTGACAGCGACGGTGAGGCGATAGCTACGCCACGTGGGACGCATGCCCCGGCCCCAGGTGAGATAGATCGCCGCCCACACGACGAGTAGATGTATCGACCAGAACCCGAGGAACCTGTAGTTCGGGAAGTCGGGGCCGGTCAGCACAGGGGAGATCAGCGCCTGGCTGCTGAGTACCAGTCCCCAGTAATACGTCAACGCATACGTCCAATGCCGTTGGGACCATAGCGCGTACGCCGCCACGACGGTCGCCAGGTCGGTCAGCCGCAGGGGCACTGAGACATTGATGCGCACGGGGATACATCCGGCGATGAGGATGACGGCATAGGTGATCGCCGCCGCGGCGCCGAGCGTACGTCCAAGCAGGCGCGCGCGGACCTCGGTGAGGCTGTGCCCGCACGAGACCAACAGCACTGCGCCGAGCACGAATACGGCAAGAATCACCCAGTGCGACGGGCCGTACGCGTGGAACTGTCGTTCCATCGCCTGAGGCTAACGCCTCATGATCACCACGGCGCGCGACTAGCGCGCGACGATGACCGACGAACCGTTGCCGAACAGGCCCTGATTGGCGGTGATGCCGACCCGCGCACCCTCGACCTGCCGATCACCGGCCTGCCCGCGCAGCTGCCAGGTCAGCTCGCAGACCTGCGCGATGGCCTGGGCCGGGATGGCCTCACCGAAGCAGGCCAAGCCGCCGGAGGCATTCACCGGAATCCGTCCGCCGACCGTGGTGGCGCCGCTACGCAACAGCTGCTCGCCCTCGCCCCTGGGGCACAGGCCCAGGTGCTCGTACCAGTCCAGTTCCAGGGCCGTCGAGAGGTCGTATACCTCGGCGAGGCTGACGTCCTCGGGGCCGATACCGGCTTCGGCGTAGGCGGCGTCGACGATCTGATCCTTGAACACACGCTCGGGCGCCGGCACCACCGCAGTGGAATCGGTGGCGATATCCGGGAGTTCGGGAAGATGCTGCGGATACTTGGGGGTGATGGTGGCGACCGCGCGCACCGATGGCACGCCCTCGACCGAGCCGAGATGCTTCTTCACGAAATCGGCGCTGGCCACGATCAGGGCCGCGGCCCCGTCACTGGTCGCGCAGATGTCCAGCAGCCGCAACGGGTCCGACACGACGGGGCTGGCCAACACGTCCTCCACGGAGGACTCCTTGCGGAACCGGGCGTTCGGGTTGTTCAGGCCGTGTCGGGAGTTCTTGACCTTCACCTGGGCGAAATCTTCGGCCGTCGCGCCGTAGAGATCCATCCGGCGCCGCGCGAGCATCGCGAAGTACACCGGGTTGGTGGCACCGATGAGGTGGAAACGCTGCCAATCCGGGTCGGCCTTGCGCTCGCCGCCCACCGGTGCGAAGAAGCCCTTCGGCGTGGTGTCGGCCCCGATTACCAAGGCCACATCGCAGAAGCCGGCGAGAATCTGCGCGCGGGCACTCTGCAGGGCCTGCGAGCCGCTGGCGCAGGCGGCATACGTCGAGCTGATCGGCACGCCGTTCCATCCCAGCTTCTGGGCGAAGGTAGAGCCGGCGATGAAGCCTGGGTAACCGTTGCGAATGGTGTCCGCTCCGGCGACGAATTGAATTTGGCGCCAATCTAATGCGGCGTCCTGCAACGCCGTACGGGCCGCGGCGACGCCGTACTCGGTGAAGTCACGTCCCCATTTACCCCACGGGTGCATGCCTGCGCCGAGGATGTAGACGGGATCCGGGGTGCGACTCATGCCGAGACCTTCTTCCATGCGTAGACCAGACGCTGCACGCCCTTGTCGTCGGTGTAGAGCGGTTCCAGTGCGAGTTCCACCGTCTGGCCCACCTTCAGGTCTGCAGCGCCAGTGCCCGCGACCACCTTGCCGAGCACGATGATGCCCTCGGCTACCAGTTCAACTGCGGCGATCGCGTACGGCTCGTACGGGTCGGACGCCGGATACGGGGGCGGCGGTGCGTACTGGTTCTCGGTGTAGCTCCAGACGGTGCCACGAGATGACAGCGGCACCTGATCCAGGACATCGCTGTCACAGGCCGGATTGGGGCAGTTGTTGGCGCGCGGCGGAAACACGATGGTGGCGCACTGTGTGCACTTCCCGCCGATCAAGTGTGGCTGGCCGGATTCGTCGGTATCGAACCAGCCGTCGACGGCGGGGGCTTGGTCTGTAGGCACCCGGTCAGATTACCCATGCTCATGAGCGAATTGAAACGTGTGTCAGTTTTGTGTCCCGTCTGTCGCCGATCATGGCCTGAATGCGGAGTCCGTCGGCACGAGATTCTCGAAGGTGTTCCGAACGGCCGACATCTCCCACAAGTGCTCGGCCAGCGCGGCCGATTCGACCGTCGGGAATCCGCGGCCGTCGAGGGGTGTCACGGCGGCCATCTCGCTACCGAGAATGAGCGCACCGATGGTCAACAACCCGACGTACACACCGTGCGGTGCCACTTCAGAATGTAGCCCCTGCAGATAATTTCGTGCCGCGGCCGCCGCCGGGCCGGGCCCGCTCATATCGGGCATGGCTCTGGCTCCGGTACCGCCAATGGTGGCCAAGATCGCCCCACGTCCCCGCTCGACCATTCCGGGAAGTACCGCGGACGCCGCGTGAATCAACGGGCGCACCAGCAGCCCCCAGTAGCGGTCGGCCTCTGCCACGGTGAGTTGGCGGGCAGGTGTGAACGCCACCGGCGACGAGGGGCCGTAGTACATGGCCTCAATCGGCGGCAGTGCGGAGGTTACCGTCGTAAGGAGCTCCGCTACGCGGAGCTCATCGGTGAGATCCGCAGGCAACGCGGTGGCCGTTGTTCCTTCTGCGGCGAGATCTGCGACCAAGGCGTCGAGCGGTGCACGTCGGCGGCCCACCACCGCAACATGGAAACCTTGACGGCCAAACCGCCGAGCCACCGCTGCACCGGTGCCAGTGCCGGCCCCGAGCACGAGCATGGTTCTGTCCATCGTAAACCTCCAGGTCATATCATTTCTTCTGATATGTGTGTAGCGCCATCATGAAGAAGTTTTAGACCTCATACAAAAGGCACACGCGTGTGCGCTGGCGAACAAGGATGTGCGTAGTGACGGAACTCGACAGAACCTCGGCCCACCCTGCTTTGCCGAGTATTTGCGCCGGCATGGAGCGAGCCGAGGGTGAATTCATCCGCGAGGTCCTGGACCGCGTCGGCGATAAATGGAGCGTGCTGATCATCGCGACGCTGCACGATGGCCCCCGCCGATACACCGAGCTTCACGCGGCTGTGCCGGGCATTTCGCAGCGCATGCTCACCCGCACGCTGATGCTGTTGCGCCGTGACGGCCTCGTCACCCGCACCGCATTCGCCGAGGTGCCACCGCGGGTGGAATACGCACTGACGCCGTTGGGACTCGACCTGCACAGCATCTCCGCCGCGCTGGTTCTCTGGGCACGCGGCCATCACGAGGTGATTCGCAGCCACCGGGCACTCTTCGACGCCAGCCTTGACAACGTATCGATGGCGAAGTAGCGAGGGTTCCATGGGTATCGCGTTCAACCACACCATCATTCATTCACGGGACCGCGACGTGTCCGCGCGCTTCTTCACCGAGATCTTCGGATTGCCCTCCGCGCAGGAATTCGGTCCGTTTCTCAATGTCGCCCTCCAGCACGGCGGCAATCTCGACTTCGCGACCATCGGGAACGACGACATCACCCCACAGCACTACGCCTTCCTGGTCGGCGAGGACGACTTTGACGCAATCTACGGCCGCATTACTGATCGCGGTCTCGAGCATTGGGCGGATCCGCGGGCACAACATCCGGGCGAGATCAACCACAACGACGGCGGGCGCGGGGTGTACTTCCGGGACCCGTCGGGTCACTACTTGGAAATCATCACCCGGTCCTACGGATCGGGGTAGGCGTCGGGGTAGTAAACGCTGTCGCACCGGTTGCCTAGGGTAGGACTGTGACTGCGCCTGTAACCAAGACCGCGACCAAACAGCCGACCCTCCTGCTGCTCGACGGTAACTCGCTGGCGTTCCGGGCGTTTTATGCGCTTCCGGCCGAGAACTTCAAGACACAGTCCGGCCTGACCACCAACGCGGTGTACGGGTTCACCTCGATGTTGATCAACCTGCTGCGCGATGAGGCGCCTACGCACGTGGCGGCCGCCTTCGACGTGTCCCGCAAAACATTCCGCTCCGAGCGGTACCCCGAGTACAAGGCCACCCGTTCGGCCACGCCCGACGAGTTCCGCGGGCAGATCGACATCACGAAGGAAGTGCTGCAGGCCCTCGGCATCACGGTGCTCGCCGAGGAAGGGTTCGAGGCCGACGACATCATCGCCACCCTGGCCACCCAGGGGCAGGCCGAGGGTTTCAAGGTGTTCGTGGTCACCGGAGATCGCGACGCACTGCAACTCGTCAACGAGGACGTGACGGTGCTGTATCCGCGCAAGGGTGTCAGCGACCTCACCCGGTTCACGCCGGAGGCAGTGGTTGAGAAGTACGGGTTGACACCCACCCAGTACCCCGATTTCGCGGCGCTGCGGGGCGACCCCAGTGACAACCTGCCGGGGATCCCCGGTGTCGGCGAGAAGACCGCCAGCAAGTGGATCCTCGAATACGGATCGCTCCAGGAGCTGATCGACAAGGCCGACACCGTACGCGGAAAGGTCGGCGACTCACTGCGCGCGAACCTGAGCTCGGTGGTCCTGAACCGCGAGCTCACCGATCTGGTGCGGACGGTGCCGCTTCCGTATATGCCTGCGCAGCTCGCCTTGGCGCCCTGGGACCGCGACCAGATACACCGACTGTTCGATGACCTCGAATTCCGGGTACTGCGCGACAGGTTGTTCGAGACCCTGGAGGCCGTGGAGCCCGAAGTAGACGAGGGATTCCAGCTGGTGGGGCAGGCGCTGGAACCGGGAACTGTCGCCGATTGGCTTACTGCACACACGGCCGATGGCCGCCGTAGCGGCCTCGCGGTGGTCGGGGCATATACGCCCTATGACGGCGATGCCACGGCCGTGGCGATCGCGTCCGCCGACGGAGATGGTGCGTACATCGACACCACGACGGTCACACCCGGGGACGAGGCGGCTCTGGCCGAGTGGCTCGCCGATGAGGATCGCCCCAAGGCCCTGCATGAGGCCAAGCAGGCCATGCACGCCCTGTCCGGGCGCGGGTGGCCACTCGCCGGCGTCACCTCCGATACCGCTCTCGCCGCCTACCTGGTGCGCCCCGGGCAGCGCAGCTTCGCGCTCGATGACCTCTCATTGCGATACCTGCGCCGTGAGCTGCGCGCTGAAGACACTGGAGAACAACAGCTTTCGCTACTCGACGAAGATGGCGCCGCCGGAGCCAAGCAATCCCAGGCCCAGATGCTGCGTGCCCGTGCCGTCATCGACCTCGCCGATGCGCTCGACGTCGAACTCGAACGCATCGAGTCGGCGGCATTGCTCACCGAGATGGAACTACCCGTCCTGCGGGTACTGGCGGGATTGGAAGCAGTCGGCATCGCGGTCGACATCGACCACCTGACCTCCCTGCAGAACCAATTCGCTACCGGTATCCGGGAGGCCGCCGACGCCGCCTATGCGGTGATCGGGAAGCAGATCAACCTGGGCTCTCCCAAGCAGCTCCAAGTGGTGTTGTTTGACGAGCTCGGCATGCCGAAGACCAAGAAGACCAAGACGGGCTATACGACCGATGCGGACGCATTGCAAACGCTCTTCGACAAGACGGGGCACCCGTTTCTTGAGCACCTCCTCACTCACCGTGACGTCACCAGACTGAAGGTCACCGTCGACGGGCTGCTGAAGTCCGTTGCCGCGGATGGACGTATTCACACCACCTTCAACCAGACGATCGCGGCCACGGGCCGGTTGTCGTCGACGGAGCCAAATCTGCAGAACATCCCGGTGCGCACCGAGGCGGGGCGTGAGATCCGCGATGGCTTCGTGGTCGGTGGAGGCTACTCCGAGTTGATGACCGTTGACTACAGCCAGATCGAGATGCGCATCATGGCGCATCTGTCGGCCGACGAGGGTCTTATCGAAGCATTCAACACCGGTGAGGACTTGCACTCGTTCGTGGCGGCCCGGGCATTCGGGGTGCCGATCGACGAGGTCACCGGTGAGTTGCGCCGTCGTGTCAAGGCGATGTCCTACGGTTTGGCCTACGGTTTGTCGGCCTACGGACTGGCCACCCAGCTCAAGATCTCCAATGACGAGGCCAAAGAGCAGATGGATCAGTACTTCTCGCGGTTCGGCGGCGTTCGCGACTACCTGCACGCCGTGGTGGATCAGGCTCGCAAGGATGGATACACCTCGACCGTGCTCGGCCGGCGCCGCTACTTGCCCGATCTGGACAGTGGCGACCGCCTGCGGCGCGAGGCGGCCGAACGCGCGGCGCTCAACGCGCCGATCCAGGGGAGCGCCGCCGACATCATCAAGGTCGCGATGATCGCCACCGATAAAGTACTGCGAGACAAAGGATTAAAGTCGCGCATGCTCCTTCAAGTACATGATGAGCTGCTCTTCGAAGTGGCCGAAGGCGAACGGGACGCGCTGGAGGCGTTGGTACGCGAAACCATGGGTTCGGCCTATCCGCTCGATGTGCCCCTTGAGGTTTCGGTGGGATATGGCCGCAGCTGGGATGCCGCGGCCCACTGAATCCCGGCGCCGGTGTACGTCCGGAGTGTGCACAACCTGCGTCATACCCCGGACGCTACGCGCGAACGAGTTGTGGTGGGGGTATCCATTGGGTGGTGCCGTTGGTGTGTTTTCGGGTGGTCCAGCCGTGGTTGAGGAGGCGGTGGTGGGGTCCGCAGGCGTAGGTGAGGTTGTCGATGTTGGTGGGGCCGCCTTGCGCCCAGTTGGTGATGTGGTGGGCTTGGCAGAGGTATCCGGGCACGGTGCAGCCGGGGTGGGTGCAGCCGCGGTCCCTGGCGTGCAAGACGATGCGCTGCTCGGGGCTGGCGATGCGTTTAGAACGTCCGAGATACAGCGGGCGGCCGTCGTCGTTGAAGATGGTGAGGTAGTGGTGGGCGTGGGTGGCCATGCGGATCAGATCGCGCATCGGCAGCCGGGTGCCGGCGCCGGTGACCGCGATCCCGGCACCCGATTGCAGTTCTGTGAGAGTGGTGGTGATCACGACGGTGACCGGTAGTCCGTGGTGCGAACCCAGTTGCCCGGTGGTCAGGGTGGTGCGCAGGCTGGTGCGCAGCGCGTCGTGGTTGCGTTGGGCTGAGGTGCGGTGATCGTGTTCGGCAGTCTCGGGGGATATCTCCCCGTCTACCAGTGGTGTTTGGTCGGTGGGGTTGCACACGCCGGGTGCGGCGAGTTTGGCGAACACCGCATCCAGATAGGCGCGGGTTTCCGGATCCAACAGGCCGCTGATAGCCGACATGCCGTCGAATCCTTGCTGCCCGATCGTCACACCCCGGCGCCGTGCCCGATCCACCTCGGAAAACTGCCCGTCTGGATTCAACAAGACCATCATCTGCTCGGCGCCGGCCCGCAGCGCCTCGGGACGGAACTGGACAGCCATCTGGGCCAGCTGTTGTTCGGCGGCCTGGCGGGTCGGGGCATCCACCACCACCGGCAGCCGATCGAAGAACTGCCGAATGATCCGCACATGCTCCTCACCCACCTCGCCCCTCTGAAGGGCGGCGGCCACATTCGGCAGCTGCGGCTCCAACTCTTCACCGGTCAACGCTTGGCGCGGCGCCAACTGTTCGGCATCGACGATCCGGCGCCGCGCCGCGCTTCTACTGATATGCAACCGCCGCGACAAAACGTCCGCATGCGAGGTGCCACCCAACTCCACCGGGGAGCTGTGCCGCACCAACTGCGCTACACCGTTGTGCGAGACGGACATGAGCCTGCGCTGAGCCACCTCAAGACGAGCGAGCACAGAGAGCAGTTCAGGATTGTTGAGCTCATCGAAGGCGTCAGAGCACACGGCATCCACCGCCGCCTCCAACACCCCGATCGAACGCATGTTCGAATACTAACCACACCCACCGACAAACCACCGAGTTTGTGACAGCAGAAACCACTGTGGCGCAAGTGCTTTAGCTCCGCTGTAGGATATCGAATCGGTTGCCTTCCGGATCCTCAAGAGCGATGACATCGGCTCCCGCTGGAGGCGGCCACTCGACGCGGCCGCGCCGAGTCCAATCAGTCGTTGCACCTCGCTGGCCTGCAGACCGGAAGATGATCAACCGTCAGCCCGATCCCCGCGGCCGGCGCAGCAATCTGTTGTCCTTGACCGCCAGCGGCCGCAAAACCGTTACCGCAGTGCAGAAGGCGATCCACGACAACGAGAAGCGGATCCTGGCCGGGATGATGCGGAGATCGGGCCCAGCAGCTAGGCGGCCGAGGTTACGGCCTTCGCTTTCGCAGTACCGAATCGCATGTTCTCATCCATTCGATCACGGTGGAAAGCAAGAAGATCCAGTACATAGTTGTGCCGGATCGCCCACGGGCCCTTCACTCCAGAACGTGGCATATGGTCCTCGCCGCGACTGACGTAGCCGGATGACAGATTGAAGAACGGCCGGGCTTCGAGGTCTTCACCGTGCCGGTCCGGATACGCGTGGGTGTAACCGAGGCGATCCATATAGTCGAGAAGTCGCACGACCGCCCGTGCACTCAGATCGGCACGCAGCGTCCACGACGCATTGGTGTAGCCCACGCTCCATGCGGCGTTCGGCACGCCCTCGATCAGATATCCCTTGTAGATGAACCGATTCGGGGAATCGATGGGGGAGCCGTCCACGCTCAGCGCGATACCGCCGAATATCTGGAGGTTGAGGCCCGTCGCGGTGATGATGACGTCGGCGCGCAGTTCTTCCCCCGACCCCAGCCGGATGCCCGACGGCGTGAAGGAGTCGATGGTGTCGGTGACCATGCGGACACCGCCGGCGCTGATGGCCTCGAAAAGATCCCCATCGGTGTCGGCGCATACCCGTTGATCCCATGGGTTGTACCGCGGCTTGAAGTGAACGTCGACCGGATAATCGGCGGGTAGCCGCTTGGAAATCCGTCGCCTAATGAACCATTTCGCGAATCCTGGCGCCCTGCGGCAGACGTGGTACATGACCCAGCTGAACCCGCCCAGCCAGATCCGCGCGAAATGCTGAACAAGTTTGGGCGGAAGCACTTTCCGAACCATGCCGACGACCCGATCAGCTCGATCGATCGGGTAGACGTAGCTGGGAGAGCGCTGCAACATGCTGACCTTCGCGCCGGCACGCGCCAATGAGGGAACCAGCGTGACTGCCGTCGCGCCGCTGCCGATGACCGTCACCTCCTTGCCGGAGCAGTCCAGATCCTCCGGCCAATGCTGGGGATGGATCAGTTGTCCGGAGAAATCGGAGATGCCTGGGAACGGCGGGGTGTAGCCGTCGTCGTAGTTGTAGTAGCCGGTGCATAGATAGAGGAATCGGGCACGGTAGGTCGTCGGGCCCGTAGGAGTGTCCACGCGCACCGACCACGTATCGGTATCGGTGCCGAAGTCAGCTCCAGTCACCTTGGCGGAGAAGGTGATGTGGCTGTCGACGCCGTAATCGCGGGCGGCGTTCTCGAGGTAATCGCGGATGTCGGCACCGTCGGCGATCGTGTTGCGTTCGTGCCACGGGTGGTATCCGAAGCTGAGTGTGTAGATGTCACTATCGGAGCGAATCCCCGGGTACCGGAACAGGTCCCAGGTTCCGCCGATACGTTCGCGACGCTCAACGATATGAAAACTGCGGCCCGCCGCGCTCAATCTGACGGCGGCGTTGACGCCGGATATTCCGGCGCCCACGATGAGAACGTCAAGCAGGTCGTGCTCCGAGATGTCGGCCATGATGCTCCTGATCGCCTTTGACTAGACAACACCAGTGATAACGCTACCCCGTGACGGGAGCGCGATAACCCGAGAGTGCCTGTAAGACCGGAGCGGCGGTCCGAGCGGCCATGACCGCGTACGCCTCCTCGGTCTGCATAACGACATCTCGCGGGTCGCGGGAGCCTCGTTCGATGCGATCGCGTACGAATGCCAGTTCCACCACCTGGGCCGCGAAGTTCTTCGCCGCGGTGCCGCTCGGCGCCCCGCCGATTCGTTTGGCCTCCGCGATGGCGTGCTTGCGGTCCTTGATCGAGCCCAGCCAGGTGGCCTCGTTGGGGGTCACCAATCCTGCCGCCACCATCCCGGGCAGCTTCTCCGCGACTACATGCTGTTCCTTACGTCGGCTGCGCACTCCGACCACGATCATCAGCACAAAGATCGGGACCATCCACAGCACGTATACGGCGACGTAACCCTCGAATCCGAGGAACGACGAGCCGTTCCAGAGGCCGTGCATGAGGACGGCCGCGAGGTAACCGACCGCAATGCAGAGAAATTTCGCGACGACGTTGCGTTGCCGCATCGAGTAATAGACGCCGATTCCGGTCATGGTGGTGAACAACGAGTGAGCGAAGGGGCCCAAACCCAGCCGCAGGATCGCGGTCAGCACCGACTCGCCGACGGTGTTGCCGCTGCCGATGTAGGCGATGTCTTCCAGCCACGCGAACCCGGCGGCGGTGATGCCCGCGTACACAAGGCAATCGGTGAGCGAGTTCAGCTCGTGACGACGGCGGCCCGTCAGCATCAGTAGCAGAAAGGCGCCCTTGGCCGCCTCTTCGATGAAGGGTGCCCGAATGGCGACCGCCCCGAAGGTAGTGCCGCCGTTGGGGTCGAAAACAGAGCCGAAGGCCAATTCGAGGACTATCGAGACGACGACAGCCAGCGACGCACCCCAGACAAAGGCCAGTACAAGGAGCCTTGAGGGCTCCGGCTCCCACCTGTCCAGCCATAGATAGCAGAGGACGACAACCCCGATCGCGATGCTCGACAGGATCAGTCCGATCATCGCGCCCACCGGATTGGAGACAAGCAGTCCAGTCAGGATTAGTCCCGTTACCAGCGCAAGCGCGATAATGACGCCGATAGGCGCCCCCACTTTCTTGATCCGCTGGGGAAATCCGGGCAGAGGTGGCAGGGGTGCGGGCGGGGGCGCGTAGGACACCACCGAAGAGTAGCTGCGAGCTCACGTGTGGGTGCGGTAACCGCCGTGCGCGTGCGGTACGGGAGTGGACCGGGTTTGTCCTGGTGGAGGGCAGTCAAGTAAGGTGGACGGCATCTCTGCCGCACGTGCGGAGGTCGAAGCACGCCCGCAGCTGAAGCTAGCTGCGGCAGAACTGTCCCTACTACACAACCTGTCCGGAGCAACCCAACACATGCCAAGTCCCACCGTCACCTCGCCGCAAGTAGCCGTCAACGACATCGGCTCGGCCGAGGATTTTCTCGCCGCTATCGACAAGACGATCAAGTACTTCAACGATGGCGACATCGTCGAAGGGACCATCGTCAAGGTTGACCGCGACGAAGTTCTTCTTGACATCGGTTACAAGACCGAAGGTGTCATCCCGTCCCGCGAACTGTCGATTAAGCACGATGTCGACCCCAACGAGGTCGTTTCCGTGGGCGACGAGGTCGAGGCCCTTGTCCTCACCAAGGAGGACAAGGAAGGCCGCCTGATCCTGTCCAAGAAGCGCGCTCAGTACGAGCGGGCTTGGGGCACGATCGAGGAGCTCAAGGAGAAGGACGAGGCCGTCAAGGGCACCGTCATCGAGGTCGTCAAGGGCGGCCTGATCCTCGACATCGGCCTGCGCGGGTTCCTGCCCGCATCGCTGGTTGAGATGCGTCGTGTCCGCGATCTCCAGCCGTACATCGGCAAGGAGATCGAGGCCAAGATCATCGAGCTCGACCGCAACCGCAACAATGTGGTGCTGAGCCGCCGCGCCTGGCTGGAGCAGACCCAGTCCGAGGTGCGCAGCGAGTTCTTGAACCAGCTCACCAAGGGCGCCATCCGCAAGGGTGTCGTGTCCTCGATCGTCAACTTCGGCGCGTTCGTCGATCTCGGAGGGGTTGACGGCCTGGTTCACGTGTCCGAGCTGTCCTGGAAGCACATCGACCATCCGTCCGAGGTGGTTCAGGTGGGCGACGAGGTCACCGTCGAGGTTCTCGACGTCGACATGGACCGTGAGCGGGTTTCTTTGTCGCTCAAGGCAACCCAGGAAGACCCGTGGCGTCACTTCGCTCGTACCCACGCCATCGGCCAGATCGTGCCCGGCAAGGTCACCAAGCTGGTGCCGTTCGGTGCGTTTGTCCGTGTCGAGGAGGGCATCGAGGGCCTGGTGCACATCTCCGAGCTGTCCGAGCGCCACGTCGAGGTGCCGGATCAGGTCGTGGGTGTCGGTGACGACGCAATGGTCAAGGTCATCGACATCGACCTGGAGCGTCGCCGCATCTCGCTGAGCCTCAAGCAGGCAAACGAGGACTACACCGAGGAATTCGACCCCTCGAAGTACGGCATGGCCGACAGCTACGACGAGGCCGGCAACTACATCTTCCCGGAGGGCTTCGACTCCGAGACGAACGAGTGGCTCGAGGGCTTCGACAAGCAGCGTGAAGAGTGGGAGGCCCGGTACGCCGAGGCCGAGCGTCGCCACAAGATGCACACCATTCAGATGGAGAAGTCCGCCGCCGCCGCCGAAGCGGAGGCCGCAGCCGTGGCGAACGGTTCCTCCAGCTCGTCCCGATCCGATGATTCGGGTTCGCAGGGTGGCTCGCTCGCCAACGACGAGCAGCTCGCCGCGCTGCGCGAGAAGCTGGCAGGCAACGCCTAAGTAGGTGTTCTGAACGAAGGGGCCCCGGTTATCCACCGGGGCCCCTTTCGTATGTACGAAAATCGGTTGCGCAGCCCGATATCTTGAAGAACATGAGCCTATTCATGATGGTGTCGCGCCGTGTCCGGGCAACGGTCGCGGCGACAGTGGGGCTGGCACCCGCTCACTGACGACTGGGCCGCGCATGTGGTCGCGGAAGCGGGTGTTCGCCCAGGTGAATTCGTTATCGACATCGGCGCCGGGTGTGGCGCGCTCACCGCGCATCTGGTCGCCGCGGGTGCGCGAGTGATTGCGGTCGAACTGCATCCCGGGCGCGCGGAGCGCCTGCGGACCCGCTTCGTGGACGACGATGTACGTGTCGCCGAGGTCGACGCCCTGTCCTTCCACTGGCCGCATCGTCCGTTCCGGGTGGTGTCGAGCCCTCCCTATGGGATCAGCAGTGCACTTGTGCGAAGCATGCTGAGACCGGGATCGCGGCTGACGGCGGCCGATCTGGTGCTGCAACGCGGCACAGTCAGCAAGCACGTGGCGCGCTCGCGCTCCCGCCACTGGACATTCCAGGCGGGAATCACATTGCCGCGAAGCGCTTTCCGCCCGCCACCCCGTATCGACTCGTCGGTGCTGGTGATCAGACGGCGCTGAGCCTGTGACAGACTGCCGACATGTTGCGGATTGGCCTGACCGGAGGAATCGGCGCGGGAAAGTCCACGGTGTCACGGACACTCGCGGAGTGCGGTGCGTTCATCGTGGACAGCGATGTCATCGCGCGGGAGGTGGTCGAACCGGGAACTCCCGGCCTGACAGCACTGGTGGCAGCCTTCGGTGCCTCGATCCTGCGGCCCGACGGCGCGCTGGATCGCCCTGCGTTGGCTGCCATCGCATTCCAGGATGACACACACCGCGCCACTCTCAATGGGATAGTGCATCCGTTGGTCGGAGCCCGCCGAGCAGAACTGATGGCCTCGGCGGGCGCGGATGCCATTGTGGTGGAAGACATTCCGTTGCTCACCGAGAACTCGTTGGCGCCCTTCTATCACCTGGTGGTAGTTGTCCACGCCGAAATCGAGACGCGTGTGGCACGACTCATCACACATCGGGGCATGGACGAACAGGACGCCCGTGCACGTGTCGCCGCGCAGGCCAGCGATGAACAACGCCGCGCAATCGCCGATGTGTGGCTGGATAACTCGGGCGACAGCGAAGTACTCGCACAGACGGTCCGGGATCTTTGGACCGTCCGACTACTGCCGTACGAGGCCAACCTGAGGACCCGCCAGCGGGTGCGCGCCAATCCGGTGCTGGTCCCCGCCGATCCCACCTGGCCTGCACAGGCGCAACGCATCGTCAATCGCTTGTCGGTGGCCTGCGGACCGAAGGCATTGCGCATCGACCATATCGGCTCCACCGCAGTGCCTGGGTTGGACGCCAAGGACGTCATCGATATCCAGGTGACGGTTGAATCCCTCGAGATAGCGGATGCTCTTGCAGACCCACTGGCCGATATCGGGCTGCCCCGGCTGGACAGGATTACGGGGGACAACCCACACGGGGGCGATACGGCGCTCTGGGGCAAGCGTTTTCACGCATCCGCCGATCCAGGCCGGCTCGCGCATGTCCACCTGCGAGTCGATGGTTGGCCTGGTCAGCGTTACGCGTTGATCTTCCGGGATTGGCTGTGCGCCGATCCGCGGGTACGGGCGGAATATCTGGAGGTCAAACGCCGCGCGGAGCAGATGGCGGAGAAGAACCCGCAAGATACGGCCGCCTATGTGGAGGCCAAGGAGCCCTGGTTCGCACAGGCATATCCGCGTGCGCTGGCGTGGGCCGATGAGGCCGGCTGGACGCCCGCGACGAGCTGAATTCAGTGCGGCCCCGCGACGATACCGACACAGGTTGCCGTCAATAGCCTCGTCAGCGCGGGCTCGAAGTCCAGACTCCAGTCCGGCGGGACACCCGGTTCGTTCTGATAGTCATGGTCAAGTCCCTCGGGCGGGTGTGCGACCTGCCACAGCATGGCGGCCAGCGAGAATGCTGCGACCAAGATGTCCAGTGAACCCTTACGCCCGATCTCGGGCAGCGTTTGTTCGATCGATTCGGCGATCGCCATCACCGCGGCGTTGCTGATCTGCTTGACCTCAGCAACGCGCTCGACATCGACCTCGTGTTCGAGATGAAGATGCTGGTTCGCCAGGAGATCACAAAACAGTGGGTCACCGACGAGCCCCTCCACGAGCGCCTCCGCCACACGGGCGGGGGAGCCGGGGCCGGGCTTGGCCAGCGCAGCGCACACCGTGTCCGACCAGCGGGTCCAACCCTCTGCGGCCAGGTGCAACAGCACTTCCTTGTGCGAGCTGAAGTAGCGCCGAACCGCGGAGTAGTGGACCCCGGCGCGATTGGCGACGGCGGTCAGCGTCACCGAGGTGACACCGGATTCCACGGCGAGGGACCGTGCGGCTTCCACGATCGCCGCCGCCCGCTGACGCTTCTTTTCGTCGGTACGGGCGCGCTGAAATGTCAGTTGCGCCACGTGCCGAGGATAACGCACGGCGTGTGATTTGCGACGTTGCGAACCACCCGGTAGCGTGCGTTACGCACGTGATATGCGTTAAAGATCCTGATGAACGCGCTGGAAGGGAGTCGACTGTTCCGCACTTAGGCATGGTTTACTTCGGGAAACGTACGGGTGCACGCACCCGGACATCGCAGGCTCGAAGCAATCATCACGCGGCGATTGCTGCGCCGCCCTTGGCAATAGGGGTGGACGGGTGTGGATATCCGATCAGTAGTTGAGCCAGGTTCGGGCCAGTAGGTGGCGTCGCCTTGCGAAACGCCAACGGGTGAAGGGGTTTTACGATTCTCAGCGCATTGAAGCGGGCTTGGATCCCGGTGGTGATGGTGCTCGTCCTCGCCATCGCAGGCTTCGCGGTATGGCGGATTCGCGGCATCTTCGGCTCTCATCAGCTGCCCACCTACGCCGGCAGCATGACCGACGACAAAAACAACTCCAAGCCCAAGCACGTGGTCTACGACATCTACGGCCCGCCCGGAACCATCGCGGACATCAACTACATCGACAAAGAGGGCGAACCGCATCAGATCAACGGTGCGGTCCTACCGTGGTCGATTGAGATCGTTACGACGGCACCGTCGATGACGGGAAACATCCTGGCCCAAACCCGCAATGCCGATGAACTGGGGTGCCGCATCACGGCCAATGGCGAGAAAAAAGATGAAAGGTATACCAACGAGGTGAGCGCCTACGTCTACTGCTTTGTGAAGTCCGCATGAGCGGGGCACACGGCGCAGGCGAACCAACCTTCATCGCCAAATGGATTCGGCGCCTGGCGATACCCATCGTCATCGGCTGGCTGGCCATCGTCTTTGCCTTGAACACGTTTGTTCCACAGTTGGAGCAGGTCGGCAAGGAGCACACCGTCTCACTCAGCCCGCAGAGCGCGCCGGCGATGCAGGCGATGAAGAACATGGGCAAGATGTTCAAGGAGTCCGACTCCGACAGCGTCGTCATGGTGGTGCTCGAAGGGCAGGAACGACTCGGCCCGGGCTCGCACAAGTTTTACGACGAGATGGTGACGCGACTGCGCGCCGACACCAAACACGTTCAGCACGTTCAGGACTTCTGGGGTGATCCGCTCACCGAGGCCGGTGCGCAAAGCACCGACGGCAAGGCCACCTATGTCCAGGTGAACCTCGCCGGCAACATGGGCGAGACTCTGTCCAACGAGTCCACCGAGGCCGCGCGCAAGATCGTCCAACAGCTCGAAGGGGACTGGACAAAGGACGGCGCCAAGCTTCCCGACGGGCTCACGGTGTACGTCACCGGCCCCGGCGCCTTGCAGACCGATATGAACCACGCCGGTGACGGCAGTCTCAAGCTCATCACGGGGCTCACCTTCCTGGTGATCGTGGTGATGCTGCTGTTCTTCTACCGGTCGATCTTCACCGTGATCATGGTCTTCATGCTGGTGGGCATCCAGCTTTCCGCGGCACGGGGAGTCATCGCCTTCCTTGGCAATACCGAGATCATCGGGCTGTCTACCTTCGCGGTCAACTTGCTCGTGATGCTCTCCATCGCGGCCGGAACCGACTACGCCATCTTCTTGATCGGGCGATATCAGGAAGCCCGGGCGATGGGTTCCGATAAAGAGTCCGCGTACTACGAGATGTTCCATGGCACGGCACACGTCATCCTGGGCTCGGGTATGACCATCGCCGGCGCCATGTACTGCTTGAGCTTCACGCGTATGCCGTACTTCCAGACACTGGGTGTGCCATGCTCCGTCGGCCTGCTCGTGGGTGTGCTGGTGTCCCTCACTCTGGGGCCGGCGCTGATCACCATCGGCAGCCGTTTCGGATTGTTCGAGCCCAAGCGCGCCATGAGAATTCGCGCCTGGCGCAAGATCGGGACCACGATCGTGCGCTGGCCCGGACCGGTCCTCGCGGCCGCACTGTCGATCGCCATCATCGGTCTGGCGGCACTGCCCGGATATCGGACCAGCTACGACGACAAGAAGTACATCCCCAAGGAGATCCCCGCCAACGCCGGCTTCCAGGCCGCGGACCGGCACTTCTCACAGGCGCGGATGAATCCGGAAATGCTTCTCATCGAGGCCGATCACGATATGCGGAACTCGGCGGACTTCCTGGTGATCGACAAGGTCGCCAAGGCCGTGTTCCGGGTTCCCGGAATCGCTCGTGTGCAAGCCATTACGCGGCCGCAGGGCACGCCGATCGAGCACAGCTCCATCCCGTTTCTCATCAGCATGCAGAGTGTGGGCCAGCTGCAGAACATGAAGCTGATGAAGGACCGCATGGCCGATATGAAGGTTCAGGCCGACAAGATGGGCGAAAACGTCGTCATCATGAAGCGGACCCTGGCCAACATGACCACGATGGCGGGCATCACGCACTCGCTCGTCGGCGATATGCACACCCTGCAGGGCACCATCCATGAGATGCGGGACAGCATCTCGAACTTCGACGACTGGTTCCGTCCGATACGCAACTACCTGTACTGGGAGAAGCACTGCTTCGACATCCCCATGTGCTGGGCCATGCGCTCGATCTTCGACACCCTCGACAAGATCGATGAAATGACGGAAACCATGGACGGCATGGTGGTCAACATGGAGCGCATGGACCAGCTGATGCCCAAGATGGTCTCGGACATGTCGGCGATGGTCCCGATCATGGAAGACATGCAGAAGATGATGCTGACGCAGCACAGCACCATGTCCGGCTTCTACAACCAAATGGACGAGATGAGCCAGAACTCGACCGCCATGGGTAAGGCGTTCGATGCCGCCAAGAACGACGACTCGTTCTATCTGCCGCCCGAGATCTTCGATAACGCAGATTTCAAGCGCGGCCTGAAATCCTTCCTGTCGCCGGACGGCAAGGCGGTCCGGATGATCATCTCGCATCGTGGCGATCCCGCTACGCCCGAAGGCCTTGCGCACGTCGAGCCCATCAAGCAGGCCGCGATCGAGGCGGTCAAGGGCACGCCCCTGGAGGACGCCAAGATCGAGCTGGGTGGCACTGCAGCCGTGTTCAAAGACATGGCCGACGGCGCCCGATACGACCTGATGATCGCCGGCATCTCCGCGCTGTGCCTGATCTTCCTCATCATGCTGCTCATCACGCGAAGTTTCGTGGCCTCGCTGGTGATCGTGGGCACGGTCGCGTTGTCGCTCGGCGCGTCATTCGGTTTGTCGGTCATCATCTGGCAGTACATACTCGGCATCGAATTGCACTGGCTCGTCATGCAGATGGCCATCATCGTCCTGCTCGCGGTGGGCTCCGACTACAACCTGCTATTGGTCTCCCGGCTCAAGGAAGAGCTACCTGGCGGGCTGAAAACCGGCATCATCCGCTCGATGGGCGGTACCGGCAGTGTGGTGACCTCCGCCGGCCTGGTGTTCGCCTTCACGATGGCCGTGATGGTGGTCAGCGACCTGCGCATCATCGGGCAGGTCGGCACGACGATCGCGCTGGGCCTGTTGTTCGACACCCTCATCGTGCGCTCCTTCATGACCCCCGCCATCGCGACCATCCTGGGCCGTTGGTTCTGGTGGCCGCTGAACGTGCGCACCCGGCCGTTGCCACCCCCGAGGACGCCTCAGTCACCAGCGGCCGCGCCGCCACCTCCGCAACCGGCACCGGTCGGTTCGGGACACGAGGATGACCCGGTGACGACCGAATTCCCGAGGCCCTCGGTCTAACCGCACGGTCGTTCGCTAGCCGGTGCATTGCCTGCGGTGAGGCACGTGTCGCGCATGGACAGGTGTGTCACCAGAGTTGGTGTCGGGGCGCGGTAACTCGCGCTGGTGAATGGTCTGATCTCCCGAATTATCGCCGTGGGGCGCCGGGCGGCCTACGAGGCGCCAAATTTATTTGCTGTATTCGCTGCTGTCGATGGCTCGTGGCGGCGCGCACCGCGTTGCTAGTGGACAAATGTCTCACAGTGTGGCGAAGGACACGCCCGCCCGATCCGGTGAGTATTGATCACGTTGACCCGTCGCGACACGAGCGGGGCGTGTGTTCGTTTAGGGCACGCGAGCCCGCGCCGGGCGGTCCGCGCAATGATAGCGATGGCAAACACTGGCTAGGTCTATCAGCTGGTGCGATTCTCAGGTCAGTCACCGATGTGAATGTGCGAGCTGGCGCTTTCGTAACATCGACGAAAAGAAGCGGGGAATAGATCCGTGTCACCGGTTGTTGACATCCGCTTGTAGCTAACTAAGCTATTTCGGGTGCTCAGGGGAGGAAATGTGCAAGTTGTGACTGATGACACATGTACAGTTCCCTGACAAACGTATGTAGTATCCCTTACGAATTACTGAGAAAACGGGCATGAGCGGAGCCGAGTGGGATGAACGGATGTTGTGACCGGGCACCCCGGATGCTCGCTGTCCCCGCAAAAACAACACGGTGTCGTACTGGCTGGTAACTATTTGCGCGCGAATCGCGGACACTGCACAGCCGGACGCGATAGGCAAAGTCGAGTTGTTGGCCCCCGGGCCACACGGGTGAAGGGGATTGAACCATTTTCAAGGTATTGGCGCGGGTATGGGTCCCGCTCGTCGTTCTGGTGGTGATCTCGGCTGCCGCGTTCGGCGTCTACCGGCTTCACGGCATATTCGGCTCGACCAACATCAATTCGGCGATCGGTATCAAGGATGATTCGAAGAACATCATCCCGAAGGACATCGTCTACGAAATCTTCGGTCCCGCGGGAACAAAGGGCGAGGTCAACTATCTCGATGACCGGGCGCAGCCGCAGCGCGCCCAATTCACCACACTGCCGTGGACGCTGACCATCACGACGACGATGACTTCTGTCTTCGCCAATGTCGTCGCGATGGGGGATAGCGATGAAATCGGCTGCCGCATCCTGTCCAACGGCGAGGTTAAGGACGAACAGACGGTGTCCAACCGCAATGCCCAAGTCTTCTGCATGGTGAAATCCGCATGAGCACACATAGCGCTACCACGACTGGCGCAACCCAAAAGCCTTCGCGCATAGCGCGGTTCATTCACACCTTCTCGGTGCCGATCATTCTTGCCTGGCTGGTATTGACCGTCATCGTCAACGTGGTCGTGCCGCAGCTCGAAGAGGTCGGCAAAGAGCACTCGGTGTCGTTGGCGTCCAAGGACGCACCGTCATATCAGGCCATCAAGCGCCAAGGTGAGCTGTTCCAGCAGTTCAAGGACGACAGCATGGTCATGGTCCTGCTGGAGAGCGATACCAAGTTCTCTACCGATATGAACGACAAGGCGCACACGTTCTACCGCGAGTTGGTCAAACGGCTACGTGCCGATACCAAGCATGTGGAATACGCCCAGGACTTCTGGGGTGACCGCATCACCGCAGGTGGCGCGCAGAGCGTCGATGAGAAATCCGCTTACGTTCAGCTGAATCTCCGTGGGGACCAAGGCACGACGGACGGCAAGGAATCCGTCACGGCGGTCCAGGACATCGTCGCCAAGCTCATCGACGAGAGCAAGAAGAACGGCACGTATCCCGACGGGCTCAAGGTCTTCGTCACCGGTCAGGCCGCACTGACGATGGATATGAACGACGCCGGCGACAAGAGCATGCTCAAGATGACGGGTATCACCTTCATCGTCATTGCGGTAATGCTGCTGCTCATCTACCGGTCCATTACGACGGTGCTGCTCATCTTGTTCATGGTGTTCGTCGAACTGGGCGCTGCTCGTGGCGTGGTCGCGATCCTCGGCAATGCCGAAATCATTGGCCTATCGACGTTCGCGGTGAACTTGCTGACCTCGTTGGCCATCGCGGCCGGGACCGACTATGCGATCTTCCAAATCGGGCGCTATCACGAGCTGCGGGCCGAGGGTAAGGATCGCCTCGAATCCTTCTACATCATGTATCACAGTGTCTCGCATGTGATCTTGGGTTCCGGTCTCACCATCGCCGGCGCAACGTTCTGCCTGAAGTTCACCCGGCTTCCGTACTTTGAGTCGCTGGGCGTGCCGTGTGCGATCGGCATGCTGGTGGTAGTGGCCGCGTCGCTCACCATCGGACCCGCGGTGATCCTGATAGCGACAAAGTTCGGACTGCTCGAGTCCAAGCGCACCATCAAGAGCCGGGGATGGCGCAAGATCGGCACCGCCATCGTGCGCTGGCCCGGCCCCATCCTGGCGGTCACGATGATCATTGCGATCGTCGGATTGGGCATCCTGCCGACGTACTCGGTGAACTACAACGACCGGTATTACATCCCGACCGGCCTGCCGTCGATTCAAGGGTTCCAGGCTTCTGACCGGCACTTCTCGAAGGCGAGAATGAACCCGGACATCCTGATCGTGGAGGCCGACAAGGATCTTCGGACCCCCGCCAATATGTTGGTGCTGGACAGGATCGCCAAGAACGTCTTCCGCACCGAGGGCATCAACAAGGTGCAGAGCATGACGCGACCGATGGGTGCGCCCATCGACCACAGTTCCGTGCCGTTCCAGGTGAGTATGCAATCGGTATCGATGACCGAGAACATGAATTACCTGAAGAACAGCATGTCGGACATGTTGAAGATGGCCGACGATATGGGTTCGATGATCGCCATCATGGAACGCATGTACAGCATTATGAAAGAGCTGGTCGGTGTCACGCACAATATGGCGACCGTGACCACTCCTGACATGATCAGCGTTACCAATCAAATGCGGGACAACATTGCCAATTTCGACGATCAATTCCGTCCGTTGCGCAACTATTTCTACTGGGATAAGCATTGCTTCGACATCCCAATGTGCTGGTCCATGCGCTCGCTATTCGACACCATTGATGGCATCGATAAACTCGCCGAGAGCATGCAGGGATTGCTCAAGGACATAACCAATATGGACAGGCTGATGCCACAGATGGTGGAACAGCTGCCGCCGATGATCGCCATCACCAAGAACATGCGAAACACCATGCTGACCATGTACAGCACGATGAACGGCATGATCACCCAAATGGATCGCATGACCGACACCGCGACGGTGATGGGTCAAGCGTTCGACGAGGCGAAGAATGACGACTTCTTCTACTTGCCGCCGGAAGCCTTCGATAACGAAGACTTCAAGAAGGGCGTCAAGCTGATGATGTCACCCGACGGTAAGGCTGCGCAGTTCATCATCACGCACGAGGGCGACTACGCCAGCAACGAGTCGCTGGCCAACACGGAAGTCGAACTCAAGGCTGCCAAGAACGCCATCAAGGGCACCCCGCTGGACGAGGCCAAGCTCTATCTGGGGGGTACGGCGCCGACGTATCACGACATCGGCGAGATGGTGAAGTACGACCTGATGATCGCGGTCATCGCGTCGCTGTGCCTGATCTTCGTCATCATGCTGGTCATCACGCGAAGCATGGTGGCGGCGTTCACGATCGTCGGGACCATCGCGGTATCGCTCGGTGCATCCTTTGGTTTGTCGGTGTTGCTGTGGCAGCACATCCTTGGGTTGCAACTGCACTGGTTCGTGCTGCCGTTCACCGTCATCATCTTGTTGGCGGTCGGATCGGACTACAACCTGCTACTCGTGTCCAGATTCAAGGAAGAGCTGCATGGCGGGCTGAACACGGCGATCCTTCGAGGTGTCGGTGGATCGGGAAGTGTGGCCACCCAGGCCGGTCTGGTATTCGCGTTCACCATGGGTTCGATGATCACCAGTGATCTGATTGCGATCGGCCAAGCGGGATCGGCAATCTGTCTCGGGCTGCTCTTCGACACCTTCATCATCCGGGCATTCATGACACCCGCGATCGCCGCCCTGATGGGACGGTGGTTCTGGTGGCCCATGAAGGTGAGCAAGTACGCAACCGATCCGCCACCGCCGCCGGTGCCAGTCGAACAGCAGGTTCCGCCACCGCCGGCTCCGGTTCCGGTTGGTCCGCGCTCCGCACATGACGATGCGGTCACCACGGAGTTCCCAAGACCTCCGGTCTAACGGCTAGTACAGTTCGGCCCCCATGCTCCGCGCATGGGGGCCGAACTGTTTGCGGGTGTCCATACAGCATCGACACACAGACAGAAAAACGCCCCGACGGCGTGACCACCGCGGGGCGTTTTGTCTTCTGCGCGTCTGGTTAGGGTCCGTCCCACACAGACATGTCGGAGGGGTATTTGCTGCAATTCTCGGTGCCCTTGGCAACGACACCCTTGTTGTTGAAGAAGATCTTGCCCCAGTTGGGCCACTGAGAGGTGAGAGCCTCGGGCGGGTAGTTCACCGCGAAGACTTCGGACTCGGCACGGCGGCCCGTGTAATCCTTCGCGAAGAACTCATGAATCCGGTCGATCGTCGCCTGCTGCACATAATCGGGTTTGTTGTTCTTGTCGATCATGTACCGCGTGTAGTAGATCGGGTCGTAATCGCGGACGGCGGCCAGATACTGTTCGGCTGTACACGTGGTCTTCAGCATTCGGCGGGGAATTGGGTAGTCATCGGTCGAGTCTGCCGACGCAATCGCGGGGAATGTGCTCGCGGCGATTCCCGCGGTGACTATCGCAATTCCGGCAGCGCGGAACGGACCGCGAATATTGCTACGAATGGAGTTCAGGCGCATGGCGCCATTGTAGCGGTTTTTGTGCAGGTCCGGGGTGCGAAAGTGACTCATTCGACTCGGGGTTACGCGTTGAAGTGACCGCAGGTGACGGTGTCGTTGACGGGCCCGTTGAAAATCCCCAGCGCGGGGGGCACCGTCAGGTCCTGGGAATCGACTACCACATCGTCGACCTGCACTTCACAGTGCAACCCGACGCCATAGGGAGGCAGCACCCGAACGGTCATCCCGGCCTGCGCGGGGTCATCCATCACCAGGTTCACCTCCCAGGTCTCGCCCGGCCCCAGCCGGGGTTGCTCGGTCCGCCGGTCCACCGGGTCGGTCTTGAACGTCACGGAGATACCGCGGCCGAGCCCGTCGACACGGGCGATGTAGCTGATGTTGTGCAGCTCGGCGGCGGAGGCTGGTACTGACGTGAGCGCGAGCGTGACCGCCGCTGCCCCGGCAGCGCCCAGCCCTCGGAGGAGGGGACGCATACCGGCATCCTACCGGCGCTCAAGACGCCGCGGCAACGCGATCACTCCAGGTCAGCAGGGTCTTCGGTGTGATGCACTCCGAGTTGTTCGCAGGCCGTGTTCAGGACCCGCTGCACCGCCAACGTGTCGGCCAGCGGCATCACCGTGCTCTGCGCTCTGCCGTCGAGCAGGCACCCGGTAACCTCGGCGAGCTCGTGACTGTAACCGCCGCCAACCGGCGGTTTCACGATGGGTTCAGGGCCAGATCCCTTGCGGTGCAACACAATCTCACGCGGATGATGAAAACGGGGGAGGATATCTATCCAGCCCTCGGTACCGAAGATGCGTGCTTGGCCGGGCGTGGGATGCAGGAGTGAGCACAGCAATGTCGCGGTGCGTCCGTCGTCATAGCGCAGCAACAGACCGGCCTCGGCGTCCACCCCGGTGGGGAACAACGAACCGTGTGCCACGACTGCCGCCGGGTCGCCGAGGAAGTACTGGGCCAGCGAGACCACGTAAACGCCGAGATCCAAGAGTGCTCCGCCGCCCAGAGCGGGATTGAACAATCGGTCGTCTGGATCGAACGGGCGATCGACCCCGAGGTCCGCCTGGACCTGCCGAACCTCACCGATGGCCCCGTCATCGACGAGGTTCTTGGCCGCCACGATCGCCGGCTGAAATCGTGTCCACATCGCCTCCATCGCAAAAACGCCACGAGCCCTTGCGATATCGATGATCTCTTGCGCTCCGGAGACGGTGGCGGTGAAGGTCTTCTCGACCAGGATCGCTTTACCTGCGGTGAGCGCCGCGATGGCGACCTGCCGATGTTGGGGATGTGGGGTGGCGATATACACGGCGTCCACATCGGGGTCGGCGAGCAGCTCGCGATAGGAGCCGAGGGCCCGCGGAATTCGGTGTGCTTCAGCGAAGACCCGGGCACGCTGGGCCGACCGGGAGGCAACGGCCACCAGCTCTGCTCCCGGCGTCAGCGGGAAGTCTCGTGCCACATTTCCCGCGATACGGCCCGGTCCGATGATTCCCCAGCGGATGTTCTCAGACATGGACGTCTCCGTTCGGGTCGCGCCAGGTCAACGGCATTCCGGCCGCGGCGAGCCATGTGTTTAGATCATGCCCATGCCTGGCCAGGTCGCTGATGGCCGCGGCCGCCCGGCGGACGGCGAGTTCTGTTGTGGCAGTGGATAACAATCCTGCCTTATGGGCCTCGAGCAGCTCGTCCACATCCGTCAATTCTGTTTCGCGTCCGCAGCGCACCACGAGGTCAAGATAGTGGTCGACGGCCACCCATTGTGACGGCCCCGGGGTGAAGTCGCCGATATCGAGGTAGAAGTCCTGATCGCGCTCGTGGCCCGGGCTGAAGTGGAAGATGTTCGCACGTAGTCCCAGCGTCGGGAGCAGCCAAGATTCCAGATAATGAAACTGCGCGCGACCGGGCGTTGGGCGGGCCATGAAGAGCCCCCACGGCTCCACCCGGTACTCGTCCACCGACCGCACGATGCCCTTGGGGTCGGTGTTCGTCATCGCATCGAGGTCGAAGACCTCGTGTTTCGGTGGGTGCACGCTGGTTTCCTCCCTGCCTTCCTTACTGGTATGCGAAGGGATGTCGGACCCTCGGCTTACTCTGGGCTCATGGCTTTCGCAACAGAACACCCCATCGTTGCGCATTCCGAGTACCGCCCGGTCACGGACGTCCTGCGTGCCGATGCGCGATTCGAGGTCGTCAGTGAGTATGAGCCTGCGGGTGACCAGCCGGGCGCCATCGCCGAGCTTGAACGCAGAGTTCGGGCGGGGGAGAAGGATGTGGTGCTGCTGGGTGCCACGGGTACCGGCAAGTCGGCGACGACGGCCTGGCTCATCGAGCGGTTGCAACGGCCGACGCTCGTCATGGCGCCGAACAAGACGCTCGCCGCGCAGCTGGCCAATGAGCTCCGGGAGATGCTGCCGCACAACGCGGTCGAGTACTTCGTGTCGTACTACGACTACTACCAGCCGGAAGCGTATATCGCTCAGACCGACACCTATATCGAGAAGGACAGCTCCATCAACGACGATGTGGAGCGCTTGCGGCACTCCGCAACGTCCAATCTGCTGTCCCGGCGAGATGTCGTGGTGGTGGCCTCGGTGTCGTGCATCTATGGTCTGGGTACCCCGCAGTCCTATTTGGATCGCTCTGTGCAATTGGATATCGGGCTCGAAGTGCCCCGGGACGCGCTGCTGCGGTTACTGGTCGACATGCAGTACAACCGCAATGACGTGGCATTCACTCGCGGCACCTTCCGGGTCCGCGGCGATACCGTCGAGATCATTCCCTCGTATGAGGAGCTGGCGGTGCGCATCGAGTTTTTCGGTGACGAGGTGGAGGCGCTCTACTATCTGCATCCGCTGACCGGAGACGTTGTGCGTCAAACCAATTCGTTACGGATCTTTCCGGCCACACATTATGTGGCGGGTCCGGACCGGATGGAGAAGGCGCTGGTTAGTGTCGAGCGGGAGCTCGAGGAGCGCTTGTCCGAGCTGGAGGGCCAGGGCAAGCTGCTGGAGGCCCAGCGACTGAGGATGCGCACCAACTACGACATCGAGATGATGCGCAATGTTGGCTTCTGCTCGGGTATCGAAAACTACTCGCGTCATATCGACGGGCGCGGCGCCGGCACGCCGCCCGCCACGCTGCTGGACTACTTTCCGGACGACTTTCTGCTGGTCATCGACGAGTCGCATGTGACGGTTCCGCAGATCGGCGCCATGTACGAGGGCGACATGTCGCGTAAACGGAATCTGGTCGACTTCGGCTTCCGGTTGCCGTCGGCGGTGGACAACCGTCCTCTTACCTGGGAGGAATTCGCCCAGCGAATCGGACAGACCGTATATCTGTCTGCGACGCCCGGGAACTACGAGCGCAGCGCCGCGGGCGGCGAGTTCGTCGAGCAGGTGATCCGGCCCACCGGACTGGTAGATCCGAAGGTGGTCGTTAAACCGACCAAGGGGCAGATAGACGATCTCATCGCCTCGATCCGTCAACGCACCGAGGCCGATGAGCGCGTGCTGGTGACGACGCTGACGAAGAAGATGGCCGAGGACCTCACCGACTATCTGCTGGAGATGGGTATTCGGGTGCGTTACCTGCATTCGGAGGTCGACACCCTGCGACGGGTGGAATTGCTGCGTCAACTCCGGCTCGGCGAGTACGACGTCCTCGTCGGTATCAACCTCCTGAGGGAAGGTCTGGACCTGCCCGAAGTGTCACTGGTCGCCATTCTCGACGCCGACAAGGAGGGATTCCTGCGGTCCAGCAGGAGTCTGATTCAGACCATCGGGCGCGCCGCGCGCAACGTGTCCGGTGAGGTGCACATGTACGCCGACACCATGACGGACTCGATGAAGGAAGCCATCGACGAGACCGATCGGCGACGTGCCAAGCAAGTCGCCTACAACGAGGCAAACGGGATAGACCCACAGCCGTTACGCAAGAAGATCGCTGACATTCTCGACCAGGTGTACCGCGAAGCCGAAGACACCGAGGAAGTGGCGGTGGGGGGATCAGGTCGCAACTCCAGCCGCGGCCGGCGGGCACAGGGCGAGCCCGGTCGCGCGGTGAGTGCCGGGGTATTCGAAGGCCGCGATACCAAGAGTATGCCCCGCGCGGAGTTGGCCGATCTGATCAAGGACATGACCGAGCAGATGATGACGGCCGCACGCGATCTGCAGTTCGAGCTGGCGGCGCGATTCCGCGACGAGATCGCCGATCTGAAGAAGGAATTACGCGGTATGGACGCAGCGGGCCTGAAGTAATCAGCCCGGATCGGCAAGCAGGAGTGCGCCGGTCGACCCGTCCTCGGCAAGGACATCGGCGGGATTGAACAGTGTGCACTTCGTCATGGACAAACACCCACAGCCGATACACCCGGTGAGCTTCTCTTGCATATCCGCGATGGCGTTCTTGCGCTCTTCCAGATGTGTGTGCCACTGGCGCGAGATTCGTTGCCAGTCACGGGTACTCGGTGCCCGGTCATCCGGCAGGCTCGACAGCACATCGGCAACCTCCGACAACGGGATCCCGAATCCGGTCGCGACCCGGATCAGTGAGATACGGCGCAACGCGTGGCGGCGGAACACCCGTGCGTTGCCGGACGTGCGCTCGGCCGGGATCAGGCCGATATCGGCGTAGTACCGCACCGCGGATACCGCGATTCCGGAACGCCTGGCCACCTCTCCGATTGGCAACAGCTCGGCCTTGTCCTTCATCGGGCCTCCTTGATCTCAAGTGCACTTTAGCCCATAGCGTGTCGGCATGACCCACGACCTGGCGACCGGCAGCTGGCGGGATCTGTTGTGCGGGCGGCAACTCGGCATCGTGACAGTACTCGCCGGTGGAGTGGCGCTATACGCAACCAACGTTTACCTCACCACCAGCCTGCTACCGAGTGCCGTCGCCGATATCGGCGGAGAACGTTTCTACGCGTGGGTGACAACGCTGTATCTGATCGCCTCGGTAAGTGCCGCCACCGTGGTGAGCCCACTTCTCGGCTGGGCCGGTCCGCGCGGCGCATATCTCCTCGCGTTCGGTGCGTTCGCCCTCGGCACCGTCATATGTGCGGTGGCACCCGGAATGCCGGTCATGCTTGGCGGGCGCGCGGTCCAGGGTGCAGCGGGTGGACTATTGGCCGGGCTTGCCTATGCTGTCATCAATCTTTCACTGCCACAGCGGTTATGGACACGCGCCTCGGCGCTCACTTCGGCCATGTGGGGCATTGGCACCTTCGTGGGGCCCGCGGCCGGCGGGCTGTTCGCCCAATTCGGGTTGTGGCGGTGGGCGTTCGCATCGTTGACGGTGATCACGCTGAGCATCGCAGCCTTGGTGCCCTACGTGTTGCCCCGATCGGAGTGCGCGAACACCGAGGCTATCCGGCACGGCATTCCGGTACGGTCCCTGGTCGTGCTCACGTCAGCGGCCAGCCTGGTGGCCGTGGCTGGGCTCCAATCGTCGCCGCCGACGATGGTGGGGTTGATCGCCGCCGCAGCCGCTCTGGTGATCCTGTTCGTTACACTCGATCGCCGCTCCACGGCATGGGTACTCCCCAAAGCGGTCTTCGCACGCAACCCGCTTAAGTGGATCTACCTGACGATTGCAGTGCTGGCGGTGGCCTCGATGGTCGAGACATACATTCCGTTCTTTGGCCAGCGTATCGGCCACCTGCTCCCGGTCGCCGCCGGATTCCTCGGCGCCACCTTGGCATTCGGGTGGACCGTCGGCGAAATGATCAGCGCGTCGGCCACGGCAAGGACCGTCGCACGCGTGGTGACGTTCGCTCCCTTCGTGGTTGCCGCGGGGCTGGTGCTGGCCGGTGCGCTTCAGCGTGACGGTGCCGGCGCCCGGGAGATCGCGCTGTGGGCACTCGGTTTCGCGATGACCGGTGCCGGTATTGGCATGGCCTGGCCGCACCTGGCGGCCGCTGCGATGGCGGTGTCATTCGATCCGGCCGAAAGTGGGGCGGCCGCAGCCGCCATCAGCACCGTGCAGCTGATCGCCGGAGCCTTCGGTGCCGGGTTGGCCGGAGTGCTCGTCAATGTGGGTGGATCGGCCACGCGCGGTGCCCACCTGCTATTCCTAGGGTTCGCGGCAATCGCGATCTCGGGTCTTGCGTTGTCCTCCAGGGTTTTTGGCTCCCGCACCGATCCCGCAGGGACGGCCGATGTGACAGATAAACGAGAAGAGGCGACGGTTCGCGCCCCTCGGTAAGCGGCACGGGTGTATGAACGAAGCCATGCATCGGATTCTCGCCCTCACGGCCGCCGTGCTCACCCTGGCCTCCTGCGGTACATCGCAGAATCAGAGCTCACCGGCAAGTAGCGCTCCATCCACCACGGACGATCGCGGCGCGTTTCGCAATCTGTACCGGGAGTTGATCGAGACCAATACGACCGCATCGCAGGGGAGTTGCACCGCGGCCGCACAAAAGATGGCCGATCGTCTCAAGTCCGCTGGATACGCCGACAAGGACCTGGTGCTCTTCAGCCCGCCCGATCACCCCAAGGACGGCGGATTGGTCGCCACGCTCGCCGGGTCCGATACGGGCGCCAAACCCATTCTGTTGCTGGCGCATATCGATGTCGTCGAAGCCAAACGTGAGGACTGGAAGCGTGATCCGTTCACCCTCGTGGAGGAGAACGGATACTTCTATGCGCGCGGCGCCGAGGACGACAAGGCCATGGCCGCGATCTTCGTGGACAGCCTCATGCGTTACCGCGCAGAGAACTTCGTGCCGAAACGCCCGATTCGCGTGGCACTCACCTGCGGTGAAGAAGGTGGTGGGCAGGTCAACGGTGCTGAATGGCTCCATCAAAATCGGCCCGAACTCGTTGACGCCGAATTTGTCGTCAACGAAGGCGCGGGCGGCGACCTCGACGAGGCCAACCAGCCCATCCTGCTGGAAATCCAGGCGGGCCAGAAGATCTACCAGGACTTCACCCTTGAGGTCACCGACGAGGGGGGACACAGTAGCCAGCCCCGACCGTTCAACGCGATACAGGCACTCAGCGCCGGCCTGGGCCGGCTCGCCACCGCGGCATTTCCGGTCCAGCTCAACGACGTGACCCGGGCGTATTTCACGGCACAGGCAGCGCTGCAACCGGGTGAGGTCGGTCGAGCGATGTCGGCAATTGTCGCCAATCCGCACGATCCGGCGGCGGCATCGGTGCTGTCCAGAAACCCGCTGTACAACGCGATGCTGCGCACCACCTGCGTCCCCACGAAAATCGAAGGCGGACACGCCAACAATGCGCTACCGCAACGCGCCACCGCGAATGTGAACTGCCGGATACTGCCCGGCAGCGGCACCGGGTCCGTTCAAGAGGCCGTTCAAGGTGCCATCGTGAAGGCCGTCAACGACCCCAAGATCACGGTGAAGCCCACCGAGGCGTTCCGCACCAATGTCGCGAGTGTTCCGCCGCTGACGCCGCAGATCCTCGATCCCATCAAAGCCGTCGCCGGATCCATGTGGCCAGGCGTGCCGCTGGTCCCGACCATGTCTACCGGGGCAACCGATGCCATCTACTTCGGGGAAACCCCGGTATACGGCCTCAGCGGCATATTCGCCCAGCCCGGGGAGACCCACGCGCACGGCCTGGATGAACGAATCCAGGTGAAATCCCTGTACGACGGGCGGGCATTTCTCTATCAAGTCATCAGGCTCTACTCCAACGGCGCATGACCGCGTGACGTAATGACGCGTGATCGTCCTCATAGCCGGATTGAGGCGCAGGCCATACCTGCACGCGCATCCGGCGAGGGAAAATCACGCGCATAGCCCGACACAATCAGCCAAATGGCGCATGGCCGGGGCTCTTCCCGGCTAATCTCATCTGGCCTGGTCAAATGGAACTGGAGGACCTTTCATGAGTGCATACAGCACTGTCGTTGTCGGTACCGACGGATCGGATTCGTCGTACCGGGCGGTCGACCGCGCTGGAGCCATCGCGGGCGCTGCCGGTGCCAAGCTCATCGTCGCGACCGCGTACTTCCCGGAGAACAACCCCCACTCGGCCGACGTACTCAAGGATGACGCGTACAAGGTGACCGGCAAGGCACCCGTCTACGACATCCTGCGCACCGCCCGCGAGCGTGCCGGAGCGGCGGGCGCGACGAGCGTGGAAGAGCGCTCGATCGAGGGAGCGCCGGTGGATGCGCTGCTGGACCTGGTGCTGGATTCCAAGGCTGATCTGCTGGTCGTCGGCAATGTCGGTCTGAACACCATCGCCGGACGCCTGCTGGGTTCGGTTCCCTCGGATGTGGCGCGCCGCTCCAAGTGCGACGTGCTGATCGTTCACACCACCTGAGATCCGGCGCGCGCGAACGGGGCGGGTCTACCAGCCTCGTTCGCGCCATTCGCCGAGTGATCCACGCTCCGCACCCAAGGTGGTGTCGTCTCCATGTCCGGGGTAGACGACCGTGGAATCGGTGTACGCGCCGAAGAGACGCTCACCGACATCGTCGAGCAGCTGGTTGAAGTCTTCGGGACTGAAGGTCTTTCCGACACCCCCTGGGAAGAGCGAATCCCCGGTGAACAGGTGGGTCACACCGGCGGCGGTGAACGCCAGCGCCACCGAGCCCGGCGTGTGTCCGCGCAGGTGAATCACGTCGAAGTGCAGGTCGCCGATGTCGAAGCTATCGCCCCCCGCCAGTAGCGTCGTCGGCGGCACAGGAAGCGGTCCAGCATCTAAATCATGCGCGGCGCTGGGGGATTGGGTCTTGTCGACAATCGCCTCGAGGGCCTGCCAATGATCAAAGTGTTGATGCGTGGTGACGATGAGCTCGATGTTCGGGGCGTTCTCGTCCAGCAGGGTGGCCAACCGTTCGGCATCATTGGCCGCGTCGATCAGCAGTGACTTGCCGGTGTTTGTGCATGTGACGATGTATGCGTTGTTGTCCATCGGCCCCACCGAGGCCTTGATGATGGTTGCGCCGTCCACGGTGCGACGAGCCACGCCGGAGCCCGGCGCAATGTGGCCGGAATAGTCGTCATCGATGGTGATGGAGGTCATGGTTTTACCGTAGTGGCCCCCAGCGGGGCGAGGGTTGTCGGTGCCTCGTCCTAGCATGGAGTCGACGACTCAGCCGGCTCCGATTCCACATGGGATGACAGCCGCTGAGCTATGCGAAAACACCTGCACATGGGGCAGTGTGAAAGGAGACAGGTGGCCGACCGTCTGATCGTGCGGGGCGCGCGTGAACACAACCTGCGCGGTATTGACCTTGACCTACCCCGGGACAGCCTCATCGTCTTCACGGGTCTCTCCGGATCCGGGAAGTCGAGCCTGGCCTTCGACACCATCTTCGCCGAGGGGCAACGCAGGTACGTCGAATCGCTGTCCGCGTACGCCCGCCAGTTCCTGGGACAGATGGACAAGCCCGATGTCGATTTCATCGAGGGGCTCTCTCCCGCGGTATCCATCGACCAGAAGTCCACCAACCGCAACCCGCGATCCACCGTGGGCACGATCACCGAGGTCTATGACTACCTACGCCTGCTGTACGCGCGGGCCGGCACACCGCATTGCCCGGTATGCGGGGAGAAGATTGCCAAGCAGACCCCGCAGCAGATCGTCGATCAGGTGCTCGATATGGAGGAGGGCCTGCGGTTCCAGGTGCTCGCTCCCGTGGTGCGCACGCGCAAAGGCGAGTTCGTCGACCTTTTCGAGCAGCTGAACTCCCAGGGATACAGCCGTATTCGGGTTGACGGCGTGGTGCATTCGCTGACCGATCCGCCCAAGCTCAAGAAGCAGGAGAAGCACGACATCGAGGTGGTCATCGACCGTCTTGCCGTCAAGAACAGCGCCAAGCAGCGCCTGACGGACTCGGTGGAGACCGCCCTGCGCCTTGCCGATGGCATCGTGGTGCTTGAGTTTCCCGATGCCGACGAGGACTCGCCGCAGCGCGAGCGCAGGTTCTCCGAGAAACTCGCCTGCCCCAATGGCCACCCGCTCGCCGTGGACGATCTTGAGCCACGATCGTTTTCCTTTAACTCGCCCTACGGCGCCTGCCCCGAGTGCACGGGCCTGGGGATCAAGAAGGAAGTCGACCCCGACCTGGTGGTGCCCGACCCGGACATGACCCTCGCCGAGGGTGCCATCGCACCCTGGTCGATGGGGCAGAACGCCGACTACTTCGTCCGGCTCATGGCGGGGCTCGGCGACGCCCTCGGGTTCGACGTGAACACCCCCTGGAAGAAACTTCCGGCAGCGGCCAAGAAGGCGCTTCTGGATGGCTCTTCCGAGCAGGTCCATGTCAGATACAAGAACCGGTACGGCCGCACGCGTTCCTACTACGCGGAATTCGAAGGCGTACTGGCGTTTCTTCAGCGGCGCATGGAGCAGACCGAGTCGGAATGGGCGAAGGAACGCTATGAGGGTTTCATGCGCGACATTCCGTGCCCCGAGTGCAACGGCACCCGCCTGAAGCCGGAGATCCTCTCCGTCACCTTGACCGCCGGTGAGCACGGGGCCAAATCGATCGCACAGGTCTGTGACCTGTCCATCGCCGAATGCGCGCAGTTCCTCAACACATTGACACTCGGGCACCGTGAACAAGCCATCGCCGGGCAGGTTCTCAAGGAAGTACAGTTCCGGTTGGGATTTCTGCTGGACGTGGGCCTTCAGTACTTGTCGTTGTCACGCGCTGCGGGCACGTTGTCCGGTGGCGAGGCACAGCGCATCCGTCTGGCTACTCAGATCGGCTCCGGGCTGGTGGGTGTGCTTTATGTACTCGACGAGCCGTCGATCGGTCTGCACCAGCGCGATAACCGACGACTCATCGAAACGCTCACGCGTCTCAGGGATCTCGGCAACACGTTGATCGTCGTGGAGCACGACGAGGACACCATCAAACATGCCGACTGGATCGTCGACATCGGCCCGGCCGCAGGGGAGCACGGGGGGCAGGTAGTCCACAGCGGCACCTATGCCGAGCTGCTGAAGAACAAGAATTCCGTCACCGGCTCGTATCTTTCTGGTGCGGAAAGCATTCCGCTGCCGCTGATGCGCCGCGCCATCGACTCCAAGCGTCAGGTCACCGTGGTCGGCGCGCGCGAGCACAACCTCAAGGACATAGACGTCTCCTTCCCACTCGGGGTGCTGACCTCGGTTACCGGCGTGTCGGGTTCGGGGAAGTCGACACTGGTCAACGACATCCTCGCCACCGTGTTGGCCAATAAGCTCAACGGTGCACGCCAGGTGCCCGGGCGGCACACGCGAGTGACTGGTTTGGACCAAGTCGACAAGCTCGTGCGAGTCGACCAATCGCCGATCGGGCGTACACCCCGCTCCAATCCGGCGACCTATACCGGGGTCTTCGACAAGATTCGCACGCTGTTCGCGGCGACCACCGAGGCCAAGGTGCGTGGTTATCAACCAGGCCGGTTCTCCTTCAACGTCAAGGGCGGTCGCTGCGAGGCCTGCACGGGCGACGGCACCATCAAGATCGAGATGAACTTTCTGCCCGATGTGTACGTGCCGTGCGAGGTGTGCCACGGCGCGCGCTACAACCGGGAAACGCTCGAGGTCCACTACAAGGGCAAGACCATCGCTCAGGTGCTGGACATGCCCATCGAGGAAGCCGCCGAATTCTTCGAGCCCATCACCTCTATCCACCGGTATCTGAACACGCTGGTGGAGGTCGGCCTGGGTTATGTGCGGCTGGGGCAGCCGGCTCCGACGCTCTCCGGCGGCGAGGCGCAGCGCGTCAAGCTGGCCGCCGAGCTGCAGAAGCGCTCGACGGGCAAGACCGTGTACATCCTCGACGAGCCCACCACCGGCCTTCATTTCGAGGACATCCGCAAGCTGCTCACCGTGATCAACGGCTTGGTGGACAAGGGCAACACCGTCATCGTGATCGAGCACAACCTCGATGTGGTCAAGACGTCGGACTGGGTCATCGACATGGGTCCCGAGGGCGGGTCCGGCGGCGGCACTGTGGTGGCACAGGGCGCACCCGAGTCGGTGGCACAGACCGCGGGCAGCTATACCGGCGAGTTCTTGGCGGACCTGTTGCCCAAGCCCGTCCGGAACGGTAGGACTCCGGCGAAGGCCCCGTCCAAGACCGCCGGAAAGCCGCCTGCCAAACCGCGTACCAGGAAGGTTGTCACGCCGGTCTAGGGTGGCATTCATGACTGACGCGGCAGTTGGTGAACCGTTCGTTCGCATCCTCACCAACCTTGCGGAAGCGTCGCCCGATGCCCCGGCGATCACCTGCGGTACCGAATCGGTCAGCAGGGCGGAATTGGAGCGGCGTGCCACCGCGTTGGCGTACGCGTATCAACGTCTCGGTGTTCGGCAGGGCGACCTCGTCACCATCGGGTTGCCCAACTCGGTGGAGTTCTTCGCGGCCCAAATCGCAGTGTGGAAGCTCGGTGCCACCCCACAACCGGTGTCTTGGCGGTTGCCGCTCGCAGAACGCCGGGCAATCGTCGAGCTTGCCGACTCCGCTCTGGTGGTGGGGGTCGATCCGGCCGATCATCCCGATCGAGTCTGTGTGCCAGCGGGATTCGAACCCCTGGCCGAAGACCGCACCGGTGGGCCATTGCCGGAGGTGGTATCGCCGGCCTGGAAGGCACCCACGTCCGGAGGCAGTACCGGCCGACCCAAGATCATCCTCGCTCCCAGTCCCGCGGCCATCACCGGCCCGGCCGCAGGTGAGATCATGGGCATGCTGCCGGGAGATGTCCAGCTCGTCGCTGGTCCGCTGTATCACAATGCGCCGCTGATGTTTTCGTCATACGGTCTGCTCCTGGGGCATCATCTGATCGTGCAGCCGAAGTTCGACGCGCTGCGGGCGCTCGAACTGATCGACACCCACAAAGTCACCTGGTTGCAGGTGGTGCCCACGATGATGTCGCGGATATTGCGTGAGGTACGTGAGCACCCCGGTCGATTCGACTTGTCCACCATTCGGGTGCTGTGGCACATGGCAGCTCCGTGCCCGGTATGGCTGAAACAGGCATGGATCGACCTGCTGGGCCCCGAGGTGATTTGGGAGCTGTATGCGGGCACCGAGGCCATCGGCGGAACCATCATCACCGGACAGGAATGGCTGGCCCATCGCGGCTCCGTCGGTAAGCCTGCACTGGGCGAACTGACGATCCTGGACGAGGAGGGGAACCCGCTGCCGGCCGGGGAAGTGGGGGAGATCTTCATGCGCCCGTGGGAGGGCACGCCCACGCCCTATAAGTACCTTGGCGCTGAGATCAAGCGGGTCGGGACCTGGGAATCCATCGGTGATCTCGGGTGGCTTGATGACGATGGCTACCTCTATATGAGTGATCGCCGTACCGACCTGATCGTGACAGGCGGAGCGAATGTGTTTCCCGCGGAAGTGGAATCCATCATGAACGGCTACCCCGGAGTGGTCGACAGCGTCGTCGTAGGCCTACCCGACGACGACCTCGGGCAGATCGTGCACGCGGTGGTACACGCCGAGGGCAGTGTGACCGAAGACCAGCTGCGCGACTATCTGCTCGACGAGATTGTCCGGTACAAGGTTCCACGCACCATTGAATTTGTCGCGGAGCCGCTGCGTGAGGACTCAGGCAAGGTCCGGCGCAGCCTCATTCGTGAGCAGGCGATTGCCCGTCGGGCCGCGACGGGCTAGCTTCCTCACGCATCGACCTACGGATTTCCTCGAGCCGCTCGGCGGCCGCCCGGGCCCGGGCCTCGAATTGCTGCTCCACCGCACGGCCCTCATCGCTTTCGGCGTCCAACTCTGCGGACCCCGCAGCCGTGCCGGATCGGGTTTCGATCTTTTCGCGCACCGACTCAAAGGTCGGCACGCCGCTGTCGGTGTATCCCGGATCAGGAGTATCGGACATACCGCTCGACGCTACTCTGCGGGGCTAGCGTGGCAACGGCACATCGGGCACCGTCGGTGTGCCGATCCGGCCCGCCATCCAGGGGAGTGCCGATGTGAACGCAGTCTGTGCGAAGGGCCACTTGTGTTCGCCGGGCTTGTGCTGCACAGTGCATGAGATCCCTTGCGCCGCACCGATCTCGCACAGGCGGTGGGCGGCGCGATCCTGATCGCTCAGCGGAACGGATGCCGAGGCTCCCGGGACCGCTCCGGCACTGGTGATCGCCCCGGATCCTGCTCGGTGTAATCCGTTGACGTCGAACCATCCGGCGGTGTTCACATACCGTCCATGACGGGACATCACGGTTGCCGGATCGAACTGCTCCCATGCCGAGGTATCACCCCCGAAAAGACGAGCGATGGTCTGTGTCTTGTTCCCGGTGTTCGGCGACATATCGCCGGCGATGTCCTCGAAGGCGCTGAACAATTCGGGGTGTTTGACGGCAAGCGTTACCGCGCACGTACCACCCATAGACCAGCCCACCACCCCCCAGTTCTGTGGCCGCGGGCTGACGCCGAAGCGAGACACCATGAACGGGACGACGTCCTTCGTGAGATGGTCGGCGGAGTTACCGCGCGGACCGTTCACACATTCGGTGTCATTGTTGAACGAGCCGCCCGCGTCGACGAACACCATGACCGGCGCGTTCCCGCCGTGCTGGCTGGCGAAGGCATCCGCCGCCTCGACCGCGTTCCCGCTGCGGACCCAATCACTCGGAGTGTTGAACTCTCCGCCGATCATCATGATCGCCGGTAGCTGGGTGCGGGTGGAGTCGAACCAGGCCGGCGGCAGGTAGACGATCTCCTGGCGGTGGCGAAATCCGCTGGCATCGGCTGGGACATCCACCGGTACGAGCTTGCCCTTGGTCATCGTCGGTCCGCGGCGCTCCTCACGAGCGGCGGTGACCGTGGCCATATCGGCCTGGTTGGGCAGCGGGCCGGCGGTCAGTTGTGCCCACCCGGACTGGACGCTGCGCACGTATCCCGTCCACTGATTCAGCATCAGTGATCCGGAAAGGACGGTGAGCGGCACCGCGGTGATCGCCACCGCGCGACGCCACCACTGCGCCGTGCCCCAGCCCACCACCAGAACCGTGGTGGCCACACCGATGAGCGCGATCCACACCCACAGCATGAGCGGTGCGGGGTTTCCTCTGTCGGCCCAGCCCTCGGAGCTGATGTACCAATAGGCCCACGTGGCGAGGGTGGCACCGACGGCTACCGCGACGGGTAACCAGCGCTGAAACCACCGGCGCGTGCGCATCCCTATCGCGATGACTAGTGCAAAACCGGCAATGACCTGCATGGAGACAGGAAAGCTTCCATGTAACAACGAGATGTCATGACCGGACACGGCACCTATGATGGCCTAGTTACCTGTGAATTGTCTGTCAGGTTTCCGACGTGTCCGGCCACGGAATCCGAACAGCTTCACCGTGGTTACCGGGGCTTGGCCAGCGGGAACGGCAACGTCTCGCGAATGCTGCGCCCGGTGATGAGCATGACCACGCGGTCGACTCCCAGACCCATACCTCCGGTCGGCGCCATCGCGTACTCCATCGCACGCAGGAAGTCCTCGTCGAGTTCCATCGCCTCGGCGTCACCACCCGCCGCGAGAAGCGACTGTTCGTACAGGCGTCGACGCTGCTCCACCGGGTCGGTCAACTCGGTGTAGGCGGTGCCGAGCTCGACACCCCAGGCCACCAGGTCCCACCGCTCGGCGAGCCCGTCGGTGCTTCGGTGCGGGCGGGTCAGCGGCGACACCGAGACCGGGAAGTCGCTGTAGAACGTGGGTGTGGTGGTGCGCTTCTCGACAAGCCGTTCGTAGAGCTCTAGCACCAGGTGTCCGGAATCCCACCTCGGATTGAACTGTACCTCCGCCGATCGGCAGAACCGTTGCAGCGTAGGCACTTCCGTTGTCGCATCGATCTGTTCGCCGAGAGCCTGCGAGACTGCCTGGTGCACCGGAATGATCGGCCACTCGCCGCTGATGTCAACGGGGGCCAGCTTCCCTTCCCCGCCTTCTCCACCCGCCCGCATCACCACTTCGCTGCCGTGCGCTGCCTTCGCGGCATTCTGGATCAGCTGTTGGGTGGTGCCGGCCCAGGTCAGATAATCGGCATGGGCCTGGTACGCCTCCAGCAGGGTGAATTCGGGATTGTGGCTGAAGTCCACACCCTCATTGCGGAAGGCCCGGCCCAGCTCGAAGACCCTTTCCACGCCGCCCACGCAGAGTCGCTTGAGATAGAGCTCCGGCGCAATGCGCAGATACAGGTCCAAGTTGTAGGCGTTGATATGCGTCAGAAACGGACGAGCGTTGGCTCCACCGTGCACCTGCTGCAAGATGGGGGTCTCGACCTCCAGGAACCCCTGTGACAGCAGGGTGTTGCGCAACGAGGTGACGATCGCACTCCGCGCCACGATCTGGTCTCGGGCCTCTGGGTTGACTGCTAGGTCAAGGTATCGCGCACGCACCCTTGCCTCGGGGTCGGTAAGGCCCTTGCGCTTATCGGGCAGGGGGTGCAGGCACTTGCCGATGATTCGCCACGACCGCACCAGCACAGAGCGAGTGCCGTTGTGCGACTTACCCATGACACCGGTGGCCTCCACCAGGTCGCCCAGGTCGAGGGCGGCGGTGAACTCTTCATGCAGGAGCGGATCGTCGATGAGCAGCTGCACCCCTGCCGACCAGTCGCGCAGTTGCGCGAAGAGCACACCGCCGTAGTCGCGGATCCGCAGCAGACGACCGCTGACGACCACCTCGGTACCGTCCACGGCGGCCAGCGCCTCGGCCACGGTGTGGGTGGGCGGCGAGCCGACCGGGTATGCGTCGATTCCCCGCTCCCGCAAGGCGGCAAGCTTGCCGAGTCGCACCTTGACCTGCTCGGGCACCCGCTGCTGCACCGTCGGCTGTGGTGGCGAGTCTGGGGCAGTGCCATCATGGTGCAGTAGTCCAGTAGCCACGATGGCCTGCGGCACGGCGCTGTATTGGCCGGTATGCCTTGGCTTGTCGCGATTTCCGAACGGCAAGACCAGGAATCCCTCGGCGATCACCGAGGCGATGCCGATCCGGGGGATGAGCCGGGCATCCTCGTAGCAGGCGAACCGGGGCACCCATTCGGGCTGGTACTTCACATTGGATCGGTACAGCGTTTCCAGCTGCCACCACCGGGAGAAGAACACCAACACCGAGCGCCACAGCCTCAGCACCGGGCCCGCGCCGATACGGGAGCCGTCCGAGTACACCGAGCGGAACATCACGAAATTGAGAGAAACCCGGGCAATACCCATGGCCTCGGCCCGCAACAGGAGCTCGGTGACCATCAATTCGATGGTGCCATTGGGTGATTGGCGCGAACGGCGCATGAGTTCGAGGGAAACGCCATTGGTTCCCCAGGGCACCAACGACAGCATGGCGACGGCGTTGCCGTCGGAGTCGACCGCCTCCACCAACAGGCAATCGCCGTCGGTGGAATCCCCCAACCGGCCGAGGGCCATGGAGAATCCACGCTCGGTGTCGCCGTCACGCCACATATCGGCGTTGGCGATGATCTGTTTCATCTCCTCGGGCGTTAGTTCGCGATGGCGGCGGATGCGCACCGACAGCCCAGAACGCCGGGCACGGTTGACCGCTTGGCGGACCGCCGCCATGTGCGGACCCGATATGGAGAACGAGCGGGGATACAGGATGGCCTCGTCGCCGAGCTCGAGTGCATTCAAGCCGTGTTCGCGATAGGCGAGCGCTCCTTCGGCGCTCGCGCCCATCACCGCAGGTGCCCAGCCGTATGCCTGGCATACCTGCAGCCACGCCGCAATGGCCTGACCCCATGCCGTTTTGTCCCCGATCGGGTCCGCGCTGACCAGGCAGACGCCGACCTCCACGCGATATGTCACGGCCGCACGGCCATTGGGCGCGAAGATCACCGCCTTGTCGCGGCGTGTCGCGAAGTATCCGAGGGAATCGTCTTGCCCGTACCGATCCAGCAGCCCACGAATCAGGGATTCGTCATCGCCAGTCAGCGCGTTGACCGCACGCTGGGAGCGGAACAGCACCACCGCGGCGGACATCAGTGCCAGCGCCCCAAACAGACCGAAGAGCCAGTTGAGGAACAGATGCGGGTGCCCATCGAAGAACTCATGGCCCGCAAGGGAGAACCCGGCCACACGGTTGAGCGCCCACCAAAAACGATCGGATCGTGCCAAGGTCCCCGGGAACATCTCGGTGAGGCTCCAGGCAATGAGTGTTCCGAAGGCTAAACCGCCGATGAGCACGGCAACGGCCTTCACCGTCGCACCGCGGCGCACCTTGGCATAGAACTCACGACGCGCGAGGATGAGCAGGATGATCGTGCCGCCGTGGAGCACCAGCCCCAGGATCTCGACGGCGTCGCGGTGCTGGATGAAGCCGCCGATGTTGAGCGCCGACAGCACCGTCAGGTTGATCAGTAGGATCCACCACGCGATGCTCTTGCGCACCGCAAGTGCCGCCGCCAGCAGTGACAGTACGAAGGCCCAGGCGAGGCTGGTATCCGGCCAGTCGAACAGATACTCATCGATAAACGCTCGGGGAACCTGCGTCAGGTGCCGGATGGTCGGCGAGATGCTCGACAGGAAGATCATCGCCGCGAAGACCCCGACAAGCCACCCGAAGAAGGTCGGCACCCAGTGCAGTGTCGAGGTGGGCGAGGGAATTGGCTTGGGAGTCTTGCCAATTCCCGGGCCGGCTAGTGGCGGTGAGACAGAAACCTCAGATGTCACCTAGCGAGGATAGGCCGTGCACCTGGGAGTTCACTGACGCTCAGCGCAAGTACTTCTCGCCGGGCCCCTGGCCGGGTTCATCCGGGACCGCGCTGGCTTCGCGGAATGCCTTCTGCAGACTCTGCAATCCGTCACGGATCGGTGCGGCGTGCGGCCCCAGGTATTCCACGGAGGCCGCCACCAGACCTGCCAGTGCGGTGATCAGCCGACGTGCCTCGTCCAGGTCGCGATGCGGGCTTTCCTCGGGATCGGGGGAGGACAGGCCAAGTTTTTCGGCGCTAGAACTCATCAGCATCACGATGGCCTTGGTAATCACCTCGATCGCCGGGATATCGGCGAGCTCGCGGATCGACTCCGTCAGGGGCTCGTCGTGATGATCATGGTCAAGGTCATCGGTCACGGCTGCTAGACTTTCATGCGCGACCGTTCCCGGCTCCGTCGGGGACATCAAGTGGAGTCCCGCTCCCACCGCTGGCCAATCGGTACAGCGGTCCGGTCCAGCCACCTTCGGGTGGTTGTTCTGCGATCTGCAGAACGGCGCATGTCGTCGTGACCGGTCGGCTACGGGCCCTGCCATGAGCAGGGCTTTTCTGTTCGTAATGAGCAGAGCGCTGATGGACCCCGCTTGTGTCCCTGTCGATCCGTGTTGCGGTCACGACAGTAGAGGACGAGCCAGGGAGGCCACATCAGCACTGAGACCCGCATCAACGAACGCATCCGCGTACCCGAAGTCCGCTTGATCGGCCCGAAAGGCGAGCAGGTCGGCATCGTGCGGATCGAAGATGCGCTTCGCGTCGCCGCAGACGCCGATCTCGACCTTGTCGAGGTAGCCCCAGATGCCAGGCCTCCGGTCTGCAAAATCATGGACTACGGCAAGTTCAAATACGAGACGGCTCTGAAGGAGCGCGAGTCTCGCAAGAACCAGCAGCAGACCGTTGTCAAGGAACAAAAGCTTCGGCCGAAGATCGACGATCACGACTACGAAACCAAGAAGGGCCACGTAGTGCGCTTCTTGGAAGCCGGATCCAAGGTCAAGGTGACGATCATGTTCCGCGGACGCGAACAGTCGAGGCCTGAACTGGGCTACCGGCTGTTGCAGCGGCTCGGCGCGGACGTCGCCGAATTCGGCTTCGTGGAGACCTCCGCGAAGCAGGACGGCCGCAATATGACGATGGTGCTGGCGCCGCACCGGGGTGCGAAGACCCGGGCCAAGGCAGCTCAGCAGGCAGAGACTCCTGCAGGGCCGGCCCCAGCCCAAGCGGCCCCACCGGCCGAGCAAGCGCCCACCGAACAGACCTAGTACCGGAAAACAAAGGAACAGGGAACACCAAGATGCCCAAGGCCAAGACCCACAGCGGTGCGTCGAAGCGCTTCCGCACCACCGGAAGCGGAAAGATCGTGCGCCAGAAGGCGAACCGTCGTCACCTCCTGGAGCACAAGCCCACCAGTCGGACCCGTCGTCTCGACGGCCGCGCGGTGGTTGCAGAGAACGACACCAAGCGCGTCAAGAAGATGCTGACCGGCTAGCAGCCGCGTTCACGACCACCCCAATACAGAGCACCACACTGCATCACTAGAAATCACTAATAAGGAAGACTTATGGCACGCGTGAAAAGGGCCGTCAACGCCCAGAAGAAGCGCCGGACAATCCTGAAGGCCTCGAAGGGCTACCGCGGTCAGCGGTCGCGCCTGTACCGCAAGGCCAAGGAGCAGCAGCTGCACTCGCTGACCTACGCATACCGGGACCGTCGCGCCCGTAAGGGCGAGTTCCGCAAGCTGTGGATCTCGCGTATCAACGCCGCTGCTCGCGCCAACGACATCACCTACAACCGCCTCATCCAGGGCCTGAAGATCGCGGGAGTCGAGGTCGACCGCAAGAACCTCGCCGAGCTGGCCGTCAGCGATGCGGCCGCGTTCACCGCGCTGGTCGAGGTCGCCAAGGCCGCGTTGCCTGAGGACGTCAATGCTCCGGCCGGGGAAGCCGCCTGAGCATCTCGGCCCTGACTGAGCGATCACAAACAGTGATCGATGCGGTCAAACTGCACCGGCCCGCCGCCCGTCGGCGGGCCGGTCTTTTTCTGGCGGAAGGTGCCAATCTGGTCGAGGCCGCGCTGCGGTCCGACACGGTAGAACGCATCTTCGCCACCGAGGCCGCAGTGGAGCGATATGCCGACCTGTTGGTTGACGCTCCCGTCCGCCTGGTGACCGAGCGGGCCGCGAAGGCATTGTCCGACACCGTGACTCCGGTCGGACTGGTAGCCGAGTGCCGTTCCATTGCGGCAGAGTGGTCTCGGATCGTCGCGCTTTCACCACGGTTTGTCGTTGTCGCCGTTGATATCTCGGAACCGGGCAACGCGGGCACCCTGATCCGCGTCGCCGACGCGATGGGCGCCGATGCCGTCGTACTAGCAGGAAACAGCGTCGACCCGTTCAACGGCAAGAGCCTGCGCGCCTCGGCAGGCAGCATCTTCAATGTCCCGGTCGTTCCCGAGGGAGACGCGGCGGCGATCGCCGAGGACCTCACCACGCGAGGTGGGGCGGTGCTAGCCACCACGCTCGACGGCGAGCTGCTGCTCGACGATGCCGATCCGGTACTCGCGGGTGCCTGCGCCTGGATCTTCGGAAACGAAGCGCACGGCCTCGACCGCGCCACGGCTGCCCTGGCGACACACCGGATCAGCATCCCGATGCGCGGGGGAGCCGAAAGCCTCAATCTGGCCAGCGCCGCGTCGATTTGTCTGTACGCCACGGCGCGGATGCATCGCGGTCAATAGCCTCCAGTACTATCCGACAAAGCCGTAACGACGAGTACTAGTAACTTCCACGGATCGAGGAACCTAATGCCCGCACCCCTGCAGATCAGGCACTTTCGTGAGTCGGATGTTCCCGACCAGACCAGTAAGACACACGTCATCACCGGCGCGAACAATGGCCTGGGCCTCGTCGCCGCCGAGGCTCTAGCCCGCGCGGGCGCACGCGTCGTGCTGGCCTGCCGCAACCAGGAGACGGGGCGGGCGGCGCTGGACAAGGTGCGCTCACTCGGACCGAAGGCCGACCATGCGCTCGTGGAGCTCGACCTCACCAGCCTCGCCTCCGTGCGATCCGCCGCGGACGCCATCCGCACTCAGGCACCCAAGGTCGACGTGCTGCTCAACAACGCGGGTCTGATGGCAATCCCACTGCGGCGCACCGCCGAAGGGTTCGAGACGCAGATTGGCGTCAACCATCTGGGCCACTTCGTGCTTACCGACGCCCTGCTGCCCTCCTTGCTCGCCGCCGACGCACCGCGAGTCATCTCGCTGGGCAGCATTGCGCATGCGCAGGGGCGCAACAACCTGGACGTCGACGATCTGAACTTCACGCGGCGCCCGTACAACCGTCTGACCGCCTACCGGGCCTCGAAGCTCGCGTGCATGCTGTTCGGCTCGGAGCTGGCCCGCAAGGCGGCCGCAGCCGGATCCCCACTGTTGTCGGTCAATGTGCACCCGGGCGTGGCCGCCACAAACCTGTTCGATTCGATGATCCCGAATCTGCCCGGGCTGCAGAAGGCCTTCTACTTCGGGATGGGCCTGGTGCTGCAGGACGAGCGCCAGGGGGCCGAAGGCGAGCTGTACGCGGCAACCATGCCCGATGTACAGCCCGATGATTACCTCGGGCCCACCCAGCTGCAAGGTATGCGCGGTCCGGTGAAGCGTGCGCCGCGTAACAAAGAGGCCCGCGATCCGCAGCTGGCCGCCCGGTTGTGGGAGAAGTCGGTGGAGCTCACCGGTGCGAACTACTCCGGCCTCGCCGGATAGCCTGTGCTGAGATCAGCCTGAGTCCAACACTCGTGTCGCGCACCGCTGTTCGGCATCATCGGTGCTCGACGCGGGTGTGGCTGAGAGGCTAGGCACCGGCCTGCAAAGCCGTTCACACGGGTTCGAGTCCCGTCACTCGCTCTGTTTCGTCAAGCGACCGTGTCAACAAGAAGTCGTCAACAATGAGCCCCCCTGCGGGCAGGGGGGCTCATTGTTGACGTTGATCTGTTGATATTGATCCAGGGCTAACCGGCGGCCGGCTCCTCCGCCGGTTTCGGCGGTTGACCATCCGGCGACTCCAGAACCGGAGGCGTAGGCGCTCCCGGCATCACCGTCGGGGCGGTCGCCTCGATTCCGGCCGCGCTCTGCGGCGGCTCCCCATGTGGATCCTCCAGCGCGGGATTCTCGTTCCCCGCACCGAACTGCACACCGGTAGTGCTGGCGGGAGCGGCGGGCGTCGCGCCGCCCTGAATGCCATATCGCGTACTGGACGAGGTCAGCACGTTGGCGGGATGAGCCGCATTGCCCAACTTGCTGCCCGGTAGTCCGGCAGCACCGGCCGCGGGATCGGCGTTGGCGGCGATCTTCACGCCGCGCGCATCCACCGTGGCCGGCGCTACCGCCGGGAAGTTGTTGTAGATGTACGTGTAACTTCCCGGGGTCGCGGGCAGCGGCGCGGGAACGCCAGGCACGAAGGGGATACCGGGCGGGTCGGCGGCGGCCGTGGGGGCGGCGAACCCACCAAGAGCCAGGGCTCCCGCCACTCCGGCCACCGTGACAGCGATCTTTCTCTTCGGCATCGGGACCTCCTTCTTAGATCTTCATCGGGTCGCCGTAGATGGCGAACTCAGTATGCGCCGAAGCGGTCGAGATCCGCAGATAGACATACGAGCGGATGGTGACATCGCCACCGCACGCGTCGGCCTTGATGTGCAGATTGTCGACATCGAGCATCGCCTTTCCGCTGTCACTCAATGCCATGTTGGCCAGGGGGAGGTCGGTGATCACACCGGGCTGGAGGATGGTCTGCACAAACCCGGCCAGACCGCCCGAACCGCCGACGGACGGACCGCCACTGTAGCCGACAGATCCCGCCAGACCGCCGGTGCCACCGATCTGCAGACCGCTGGAAACATCTGTCTGACAACCCAGTTGATATCCCGCGATGAACAAGCTGTCGGTAATGGGCGCGGATCCTCCGGTGGCGATGGCCGTCGCGTCGAAGGTCACGAACGCCTCCCGGGAGTTGGAGGCCTCGGCCAGGTTGGGTACCGAGTTGATGGTTTCGTGGTCGATTCGGATCATCAGAGTCCACCCGTCACGACTTACCTTGGTGTACGTCTGCGGCGCCATGGTGACGGGATCGGCCTGAGCCGGAGCCGTAGCCAAGGTACAGATCGCGGTGAACAGCGCCACGACCGCGCCGACTCGCTTACGTACTGCCATCTGAGTGCCTCGTTTCCTCTTGCGGATGTGAATGGTGGTGAACATGTATCTGAGTTTGGGAGCTATAGCGGCGTCGTCGATTACCGGTCGGTGTGATAAGTCCGTTATCTGGGCTGACGGAAAGATACGCCTGCAAAAACCCCGCCGCAGATTAAAACTCACAGGTTGTTCCCAGGAATCGCCTTGTGGGACAAGAGTGCTCACTCCCGGGTTTCGTTCACGGTGAGTTGATGCCGCGTTGCTGGACGCCAACCATCAACAAAAGACAGGCTGTCCGAACAGGTTGGTGCGCTGGCTAATCACCTGGTGAACACCGCATGTCGAGCCGCTCACAGCGGGGTAAACCCGTTGTCCGGACGACCCGATTTCGTCTGTCAGTCGACAGAAACTCCATGCCCGAAAATGTGGCCTACGCCATAGAAATGCCCTGTAAAAGCTGCGTAAACAGGTGTTACGCGACCTCGCGGCCGGCCCGGATCACCCTCAGGAGCGGTCAGTGACTTCGGCGGGATCGGCGGTACGTAATGCATGGGCAGCCCGCGCCTGTCTCTGGGTGGAGCAATGATCTTCGGCGCGTCGACAAAGGGTGCGTCGGGCGGCGACTTTCCCCGCGCGCGTTTGTACGCCGATGCCGCGCGCGGATGTAACCGGATGTCGTCCGGCAGGGGACTGAACACAAACTGCACCACTTTGCCAAACAGTCGCAGGAGCACTTCTGGAATGTCCGGGCCGTTCGCGCAGCAGGATCGGATGATCCTCGACACCGGCGCCCAACTCCGGGTACGTGTTTTGGATGTAGCCGATCCACACACCGAGCAGTCCGGTGCGCAGATCGGCGAAGCACTTCGAAGTAATTCGATGTCAGCGAATCTGGGCCCAGGGGTCGCGGTGCGTCGTCCCGATCGATTTCATGCTGGCGTTCGGCGAGAGGTCGGCCTTGCGACGAGCACTCGTGTGCAGACTGGCGAGCACCTCGACGAGCAGTGGCGGATGTCATCGGCACCCCTCCGATGTGGCGCCTATCACGCACGATAATGCCACAACCAACGTTTCCACGAGCGCGTCCAGGGGGTTGAGAACCGTTTGCCAGCCGTGTCCACAGCTCCACGCCGCCGCTACCAGCACCGACCGAATGCGACCAGGCAGTTGAGGAGACGAGCCCGGTCATACCGACACTGGCAACGACAAGATTGCCGCCGCACACCCCAGCACATAGGCTGATGCGGTGGATGTCGAGCCGTCAGGCCTCGATGCCGAACCGGACCGTGAGCACGACTCTGGATTCCGTAAGCGCAGGCGAGGCCGCACCCGTGGGCCCGTGCGGCATGACCCCGCCCTGGAGTCGTCAGAGAACGCTGCGCCGGCGGAAGACTCCGATCCCACCGAGCCCGCGTCTCGCCACATCGCCCGCGCGTCACGCACAGCCGGTAGCTGGTTTCGCAAGATGGATCGGGATCCGACCGTCGTGGCGGCGGTACGCCGCGCACGGCGCTCACTGCCCGGCGACCCATTTTTCGGTGATCCGTTGTCAACGAGCGGTTTTGGTGGAGCGAGCGCAGTGGCACGTGCGGCCGATCGGTTGGTGACCGACAGGGACACCGCGTTCCGCGAATTCGGGTTCGGCGCCTTGCAGATCTGGCAGGCCTTCACCGAGAAGGTCAGCAAGCAACCGGCCAATCGCGAGGTCACGCTGGTCTTCACCGACCTCGTCGGATTCTCGGGGTGGGCACTGGAAGCCGGCGACGAGGCAACCCTGAAACTGCTGCGCCGCGTGGCGTCGGTCGCTGAGCCACCCATGCTCAACGCGGGAGGCCAGGTGGTCAAGCGGATGGGCGACGGCATCATGGCTGTCTTCGACGACCCGGTGACGGCCCTACGTGCTGTCCTTCCTGCCCGCGAGGCATTGAGAAACGTTGAAATCCAGGGATATACGCCGCTGATGCGGATCGGTATCCACACCGGGACGCCCCAGCGCATCGGATCGGACTGGCTCGGCGTCGACGTGAACATCGCGGCCCGCGTCATGGAGAGCGCCACCAAGGGCGGTCTCGCGATCTCGCAACCCGCCCTTGCCCAGGTGCCCCTGGTGCTTCTCGATCACCTTGGCCTTACACCCACGCCCGTCCGTCGACCGCTCTTCTCCAGTAGACCCGCGGGCGTCCCCGAGAACATGAAGATGTATCTGCTCGAAACTCGCAGGGAACTGCCAGCCGCGGGGGATGACGGTCGCATCTAGACGGTGCGATCATGGGTCATGCGGAGCGTCTGGGCCGCGCTAGTCCGGCTACGAGTGACGATCGCTTATGCGGTCGCGCTGGTCGCGGTGGCCACCGTGCTGGTTGTGGAGGGGCCACGCATGCAAGATCGAGTCGTCGCGCATGCGAGTACCAATCTGCACAACCTGCATCAGGGGCGGTTGGGGACGCTCATCGGTAGCGCCTTTGTCACCGATGCGGGGCCGATCTATTTATGGCTTCCCGGTTTGATCTGCATCCTCGCCCTGGCTGAGCTTCAATGGCGCAGCGGGCGTTTGGCGTTGACCTTCGCACTCGGACATATAGGCGCCACCCTCATCGTCGGAGTCGGAACGGCGCTGGCAATCTGGATGCACTGGGCCCCGATATCCATCGCAAGAGCCAGCGACGTGGGGATGAGTTATGGAACGGCCGCCGTTGTCGGGGCGCTCACGGCATCGATCCCGCCGCGTTGGCGCAGCTCGTGGACGGCAGGTTGGATCTCGGTGGGCGCCGTGTCCATCGCGTGCAACCAGACCTTCACCGAGGTGGGGCACCTCACCGCACTTCTACTCGGCATCCTCGCCGCGCACACGCTTTCCCTGCGCGCGCCGCGCTGGTCCGTGCTTCGGTCGGTGCTCCTAGGATTCGGCGGACTCTTCGCCCTCGTGATGTTCTCCGAAGATGGCCAGACCCTTGCCGTGGCGGTGCCCACCGCGCTAGCGGCCGTACTCGTCACCCAGTGGGTCAGGTTGCGGCGGGAGCCTCATGATCAAGTAGCCATCGCTTGATGGGAAGCCCATAGCGGAAGCCTCCCAGCGCGCCGCCGACCCGATACACCCGGTGACACGGGACGAACAGCGCCGCCGCGTTACGCGCACATGCGCTGGCGGCCGCGCGGATGGCGGCCGGTCGCCCAGCGCGCGCGGCGAACTCGCTGTAGGTGATGGGCACGTCCGGGCCGACGTCGCGCAGCACGTCCCAGGCATGCATCAGGAAGTCTCCGGACTGCTGAGTGACGGGGATCGAGTCGATCGCAGCCAGATCGCCCGCGTGGTAGTCCGTGACAGCTTGGCTGACTTTCCCAAGGTCACGTTTGCGGCTGAGTATCTGCGGTCGTAAAGCCGGATGAATCAGCGAGCGCAGCATGTCGGGGGAGTCTGTCCAGCCCGATGCCAGGACCGCGCCCGATCCGTCGACGATGGCGGTGAATGGTCCTACCGGGGTGGCCAGAGTCGTGTAGTCGCTCATGAGGTTCCTTTTCGCTTGCGGGTGTGGGGACGTGTCTGCGCGGCGATTCCCTTGCGCCACAGGTGCATAGATACATAGGAACGCCATGGCGAGCAGCCGCGGGCAACCGCGAGGTCGATGCCTTCGGTCAACGCGCCGCGGCGTAGCACGAGGTCGTGCTCGAGTAGGACATCGGGATCAGCGAGCCGACGCATCACCACATAGTCTGCGGTCCAGGGTCCGATTCCCTTGATTTCCAACAGCTGCCGGCGCATGTCGGTGGCGGTCATGCCCTGATGCAACTCCAATTTGCCCGTGGCAAGTCTGTCCGCAGCTCCGACGATTGCGCCGATCCGCGCTGCGGGGCCGACCATGACGCCTGCGCCCGCCGCAGCAACAGATTCGGCCGTGGGAAAGAGGTGAGTCACCCGCCCCGTCGTGTCGGTCACTTCCTCGCCGAGCGCGGCGACCAGGTTTGCCGTCGCCGTGTTGGCCGCGGAAACTGAGATCTGCTGACCGATCATGGTGCGCAACAGCAGCTCTGCCCCGTCCACCGTCCCGGGCACCCTGATCCCAGGAGCCTCAGCGACGAGGGGAGCCAGCGCCGGATGCGACCGTAAGGCGTCGTCGACCGCCGCGGGATCGGCGTCGAGGTCAAGAAGGTGACGCAGGCGCGCCACGGCGGGTGCCAGGTCGCGCATATCCGTGAGCTGCAGGTCCGCCCGCACCTGGTCTGCGGCCACCGTCAGGGTCGCGACGACCGGACCATGAGGCATCCGTAGTGCCCGGGTATACCGTCCTTCGGAAAAGTCTTCGACACCGCGTGCGCAGTGATGCTCCAGCAGCCAGATAGACCATGCGACGTTATGGGGTTGCCGCAGAGGGAGTTTGAGGCTGACCCCGCCAGGTATCGGGGCCGACGCGACGTTATCTCGGCGCGGCAGCTCGGTCCGCAGCTTTGATGGCGTCGTCGCGAACACCGCCGCGATCGTGTCGTTGAACTGCCGGATACTGGAAAACCCTGCTGCAAAGGCAATATCGGACATCGCGAGCTCGGTCCGCTGAATCAGCAGACGCGCGGTGGTGGCCCGGTTCGCCCGTGCCAGGGCCAGTGGGCTCGCGCCGAGCTCGGCCAGCAGAACCCTGTTGAGTTGGCGGCTCGAGTACCCAAGGGCACGAGACAGCCCGTCCACCCCTTCGCGCTCGACCACACCGTCACCGATCAAGCGCATCGCGCGGACAGCTAAGTCGGACTTGATGTTCCACAATGGCGATCCCGGCGCCGCGTCCGGCAGACACCGCCGGCAGGCCCGATAGCCCGCAGCCTGCGCGGAGGCAGCGGTGGGATGGAACGAGACATTCTGTCGTTTCGGTGTGATGGCCGGGCAGGATGGCCGGCAGTAGATTCCCGTGGTGCGAACCGCCGTGTAGAACTGTCCGTCGAATCGCGTGTCGCGGGACTGTACGGCCCGGTAACAAGCCTCCGCGTGAAGTTCCATGTATCCGAGCATGCCCGCGTCCTCGCCACCGCGCTAGCGGAAATCGGACATTACCGTCGGGTCGGCGTTGTCTCCCAAATCCGGGCGTAGCGATGCCAGGCCAGCAGCGTGATCACCATCGATATCGAAGTGCCCGCTGCCGCCCCGGCCCACGAACGCCGCCAGGCGGCCGCCAGCCCCGAAACCAGCGCGGCGCTGCCGAGGAGGCTCAGCGCGGTGAGGGCGGTATCCGAGGTAGGTCATCCAGATCTCTTCGCCGCGGATGGCGCGCGTGGCGAACGACCTGTCGTCTCGGGGTGGCGACGTCACGACGGGGTTGATCGCGAGCCAGATACCGATCGGGATTGCCCACCGCCACTGCCGGGCCCAGACCGGAACGAGCAACAGCGGTGTAGTCGCCCAACGCGACCACGCACTCACCGGGTGGCAATGTTTTTCGAAGATCCAGCGGCGCACTGCTTCGCCATTCACGCTGTCGACACTAAGCGGCTACGGTGACGCCCGCCGGGCATGACCGGAAGGTGGTTAACCCGGCTTACCCTATGATCGGCATCCGTGGCCGATCACTCGCAGGATCCATCAGAGAGAACTCTGACGAGCGCCGTCGATGCTGCTCGCGTGGCATTCGACGCCGCGCGCGACCTGGACGCGCTCGCGCAGGCGAAGATCGACCATTTGGGGGAGAAGTCGCCCTTGGCGCTGGCACGTCAGGCGCTCGGCGGGCTGCCGAAGGATCAACGGGCCGAGGCCGGAAAGCTCGTCAACGCGGCGCGTACGCAGGCACAACAGGCGTATGACGTCAGGCTGGACGTACTGCGCGCCGAGCGTGACGCCGCGGTACTCGTAGCCGAACGCATCGATGTGACGTTGCCCTCGACACGGCAGGCCATCGGCGCGCGGCATCCGATCACGATTCTCTCCGAACACATCGCGGACACCTTCGTCGCGATGGGGTGGGAGGTGGCCGATGGCCCCGAGGTGGAAACCGAGCACTTCAACTTCGATGCCCTCAACTTCCTGCCCGACCACCCGGCGCGCAGCACACAGGACACCTTCTACATCGCTCCCGAGGACTCCCGCCAGGTGCTGCGCACACACACCTCACCAGTTCAGGTCCGAACCCTATTGGCGCGCGAACTGCCCGTCTACGTGATCTCGCTGGGGCGCGCCTTCCGCACCGACGAGATCGATGCAACCCATCTGCCCGCCTTCCATCAGGTCGAAGGGCTCGCCGTGGACCGCGGGCTCACCCTGGCCAACCTCAAGGGCATCCTTGATGCATTCGCCCGGGCAATGTTCGGGGCGCAGGCACACACCCGGATGCGGCCGCACTTCTTCCCATTCACCGAACCCTCCGCCGAGGTGGACGTCTGGTTCGAGAACAAGAAGGGTGGCGCCGGCTGGGTCGAATGGGGCGGCTGCGGCATGGTAAATCCGAATGTCCTGCGAGCCAGCGGTATTGACCCGGACGAATACAGCGGTTTCGCGTTCGGCATGGGGCTGGAACGCACGCTGCAGTTCCGCAACGGCCTACCCGATATGCGCGACATGATCGAGGGCGACGTGCGCTTCAGCCTTCCGTTCGGGGTGAGTGCCTGATGCGCGTTCCCTACAGCTGGCTTCTCGAGGTCCTACGCACTGGTGCGCCGGAATTCTCCGCCACTCCTGCGGGTATCGAGGAGACTCTCATCCGCATTGGCCACGAGGTGGAGGAAGTCGTTGTGCCGGGCCCGGTTACGGGGCCGCTCGTGATCGGAAAAGTCGCCCAGATCACCGAACTCACCGAGTTCAAGAAGCCGATCCGTTTCTGCCTGGTCGATGTTGGCGAAGCCGAGCCTCGTGAAATCGTCTGTGGCGCCGCTAACTTCGCAGTCGATGACCTCGTGGTGGTGGCACTTCCAGGCGTCACGCTGCCCGGTGACTTCACCATCGCGACACGAAAGACCTACGGGCACACCTCCGACGGGATGATCTGCTCGACGGCCGAGCTCGGTCTCGGTTCGGAATCAGCAGGCATTCTGGTGCTGCCACCGGGGACCGCCGAGCCCGGGGCCGATGCCATCGAGGTGGTCGGACTGGACGATGCCATCTTCGATCTGTCGATTACTCCCGATCGCGGATACTGTCTATCCGTTCGCGGGCTAGCACGCGATCTCGCCTGTGCGTACGACCTGGAATTCGTGGACCCCGCTGCAGTTCAGCCACTTCCGGCCGATGGGCCGTCGCTGCCCGTGCATATCGATGCCGGGACCGGAGTCAAGCGCTTCGGGTTGCGTCCGGTAGTCGGCATCGATCCGACGGCGGTATCGCCATGGTGGCTGCAGCGACGGCTGATGCTCTGCGGAATCCGGGCCATCTCGCCGGCGGTTGACGCCACCAACTACGTGATGCTCGAAATCGGGCATCCCATGCACGCGCACGATAACGGCCGGATCAGCGGGGATTTCCGGGTGCGGTTCGCCACGCCCGGCGAAACGGTACTCACCCTCGACGACGTAGAACGCAAACTTGAACCCGGCGACGTCCTGATCACGGACGACGCTGGTGTCACCGCCATCGGCGGAGTGATGGGCGCCGGCAGCACCGAGATGCGAGACGACTCCACTGACGTGCTCCTGGAAGCGGCGGTCTGGGATCCGGCCGCGGTGCTGCGGACCCAACGACGGCTGCACCTGCACAGCGAAGCGGGGCGCCGTTACGAGCGTTCCGTGGATCCTGCGATATCTATTGCTGCGCTTGACCGTTGCGCATCTCTGCTGCGCGACATCGCCGGCGGCAGCACGCCCGCCGAACTCACGGACTGGTCCGCCGACAGCGAGGCTAAGCCAGAGATTGTCATTGCCACTGACCTGCCCGCACGCCTCGCCGGAGTCGACTACGCCGACGGGGTGGTAGAGCACCGGCTCCGTCAGATCGGCGCCGAGGTGGTTGCGGAGGGCGACACACTGCGGGTGATACCGCCGAGCTGGCGCCCCGACATTGTTGAGGGTGCAGACCTGGTTGAGGAGGTGCTGCGACTCGAAGGCTTGGAGGACATCCCGTCGATTCTGCCGGCAGCGCCGCAGGGCGGCGGTCTCACACCAACGCAACGCCGGCGCCGCGCGGTGGGGAAGTCGTTGGCACTCAGCGGATATACCGAAATCTTGCCGATGCCCTTCCTGCCTGCAGGGGTATTCGACGCATGGGGCCTGGATGGCGACGATGCGCGACGACGTACCACAAAGGTTCTCAACCCGCTGGAATCCGATCGACCCGAGCTGGCCAGCACCCTCTTACCTGGTGTGCTCGAGGCGTTGTCGCGCAATATTTCTCGCGGAACCCACGATGTCGCACTGTTCACCATTGGTCAGGTCGTACGGCCAACGGAGGCGACCCGGGCGATCCCGCTGCTCGACGTGACTAATCGCCCCTCCGAGGCCGAGCTGGAGGCACTGCTCGAATCCTTGCCCGCGCAGCCGGTCCATGTGGCACTGGTACTGACCGGCGCGCGCGAACCCAGTGGGCCGTGGGGGCGTGGACGCGCCGCAGATGCCACCGATGCGCTGGAGGCGGCAAGGATCATCGGGCGGGCCGCTTATGTGGACCTTTCCCTGCGTGCCGGCAACGAATTGCCTTGGCACCCAGGGCGTTGCGCAGAGATCGTGGCCGACGGCCAGGTTGTCGGACATGCCGGTGAGCTGCATCCGGCGGTGATCGAACGCCTGGGACTGCCCAAGCGCACGTGCGCTCTGGAATTGAGCCTCGACGCACTTCCCGTCACTAATCCGCTGCCTGCGCCAAGGATTTCGCCGTTTCCGGCGGTTCTCCAGGATGTGTCGTTGGTAGTCGCCGAGACGGTGCCCGCCGATGCGGTGACGGAGGCATTGCGCGACGGGGCGGGTGACCTGATCGAAGATGTGCGGCTCGTGGAGGTCTACACCGGACCGCAAGTTGGCGAGGGCAACAAATCGTTGAACTTCCGGCTACGCTTCCGGGCGGCTGACCGCACCCTCACAGAAGACGAGGCCACCGCCGCACGGATCACGGCGGTGGCCTCTGCGGCCGAGCGCGTCGGGGCAACCCAACGCGCCTAGCAGGTCTTACTGTCCCCGGCGCTGGTCAGCCTGCTCGCGGTGCTGCTCCTGGCGCTGACGATCGGCACGATCCGACATGGAAGGCTCCCTTCTCGTATTCGTTCTCGCTCGTTATCGACCGCTGGCGCTATTCGCCAGCTACTTCCACCGTAGCTGTGGGAACCGGGTATTACACCGTTTAGCTCAAGTTGAGGTTGACCACGAGTCCACCACGATTCGTCGAATACATTTGCGCTTGCCTGCATAATGATACAGAATTGGCTTCATGACTACTGGGTTCTCGGTCGCGGTTGCCGGTGCCAGCGGATACGCCGGCGGTGAAATCTTGCGCCTGCTGCTCTCGCATCCGGCATACGCTGCGGGCCGCCTGCGTATCGGTGTACTGACCGCCGGTTCGAATGCCGGCAGCGGCCTCATCGAGCACCACCCGAATCTGACACCTTTGGCTGACCACAAACTACAGCCCACCGACCCCAAGCTGTTGCGAGGGCATGACGTGGTGTTCCTCGCGCTGCCACACGGCTCCTCCGCCAAAATCGCCGACGAACTGGGGGCGCACACCATCATCATCGACTGCGGTGCAGACTTTCGGCTGACCGACGCTGCCGCATGGCAGCGCTACTACGGCTCAAAGCATGCCGGTAGCTGGCCGTATGGGTTGCCCGAGCTTCCAGGCAAGCGTGATGCTCTGCACGGCACAAAGCGCGTGGCAGTTCCGGGCTGCTATCCGACGGCAGCATTGTTGGCGTTGTCCCCTGCGGTGGCGGCGGGCCTCGTGGAGCCCACGATCAACGTGGTGGCGGTGAGCGGCACCACGGGCGCCGGACGCGCCGCCAAGGCCGACCTGTTGGCCTCCGAGGTCATGGGATCCGCACGCGCGTACAACATCGCCGGTGCGCATCGGCACACCCCGGAAATCGCTCAGGGACTGAATCATCCGTCGGGCAGGCCGGTGACGGTCTCCTTCACCCCCGTGCTCATCCCCATGCCCCGCGGCATTCTTGCCACATGCACGGCGCCGACCACGGCAACCCTGGCTGAGATCCGAGAGGCGTACGAGGAGGCATATCGCGACGAGCCGTTCATCCATGTACTCCCCGAAGGGCAGCTGCCCACCACCAAGGCGGTATCGGGAAGCAACGCCGCACACATCGGCCTCGCAGTCGACGCCGATGCGGGCGTGCTGGTGGCAATCGCAGCCATCGACAACCTGGTGAAGGGCACCGCCGGTGCGGCGATTCAATCCATGAACCTGGCCCTCGGTTGGCCCGAGGGCGATGGCCTGACCATCGTGGGGGTGGCACCGTGACCGATGGTCTTCGCGCAAGCGGCTCATCCACGCCCGATGCGACGTCACCACTGGTGCGCACGCAGGGCGTCACCGCACCCGCAGGTTTCAAGGCGGCCGGAATCGCCGCCGGTATCAAGGCGTCCGGTAGGCGAGATCTTGCCCTGGTTTTCAATGAGGGACCCGATTACGCCGCGGCGGGAGTATTCACCCGCAATAAGGTGAAGGCCGCACCGGTGCTTTGGTCACAGCAGGTGCTCACTACGGGCCGTCTGCGCGCCGTCATTCTCAATTCCGGCGGAGCGAATGCTTGCACCGGACCACTCGGATTTCAGGACAGCCACGCCACTGCAGAAGAGGTTGCAAAGACTCTCAGCGACTGGGGCACCGACACCGGGGCAATTGAGGTCGCCGTGTGCTCCACCGGGCTTATCGGCGACCGGTTGCCCATGGACAAGGTACTGGCCGGGGTACGGGAAATCGTGCATGAGCTGGCCGGGGGGCTGGGCGGCGGCACCGATGCCGCGCACGCCATCATGACCACCGATACCGTGCCCAAAGAGGCTGCGCTGCACCACAAAGACGGCTGGACAGTGGGTGGCATGGCCAAAGGCGCGGGCATGCTGGCGCCCTCGCTGGCGACCATGCTTGTGGTCGTCACGACCGACGCCGCGGTGCCCGCCGCTCAGCTGGATTCCGCGTTGCGGGCGGCGAGCGCACGCACCTTCGACCGGCTCGACGTCGATGGCAGCTGTTCCACCAACGACACGGTGCTCCTCCTGGCCTCCGGAGCAAGCGAGATCACGCCCGATGCGCAGGAGTTCGCCGCCGCGGTGATCCGGGTCTGTGATGACCTGGCCGCGCAGCTGCAGTCCGATGCCGAGGGTGTCACCAAACGGATCCTGATCACCGTCACCGGCGCTGCCAGCGAGGACGACGCTGTCGCCACCGCCCGGACGGTCGCTCGCGACAGCCTTGTCAAGACTGCCCTGTTCGGCTCCGACCCCAACTGGGGCCGGGTGCTCGCAGCGGTGGGGATGGCGCCGATAGACCTCGACCCCGATCGCGTCACCGTATCGTTCAACGGAAACCTGGTATGCGCCAACGGCACTGGCGTCCCAGGCGCCCGCGATATCGATTTGTCCGGCCCGGATGTCGAAGTGCTCATAGACCTCGGCGACGGGGATCAGACGGCAACCATCCGGACCACTGATCTCTCCCATGCCTACGTCGAAGAGAATTCGGCGTACAGCTCATGAAGGCAGCCGCATGAAGGCCCCGAAAAAGGCGCGCGTACTGGCCGAGGCACTGCCATGGCTCAAGAAGCTGCACGGCGCCATTGTCGTGATCAAGTACGGCGGTAACGCCATGACCGACGACGCGCTCAAGACGGCCTTCGCCGAAGACATGGTGTTCCTGCGCAACTGCGGTGTCCATCCCGTCGTCGTGCACGGCGGCGGCCCGCAGATCACCTCGATGCTGAAAAAGCTTGGCGTGTCCGGCGAGTTCAAGGGCGGTTTCCGGGTTACCACGCCGGAAGTACTGGACATCGCACGCATGGTGCTGTTCGGCCAGGTCGGCCGTGAGCTCGTCGGGTTGATCAACAGCCACGGGCCGTACGCAGTGGGGATCACCGGCGAGGACGCGCGGCTGTTCACGGCCGTGCGGCGCACCGCGACCGTAGATGGCGTCGAGACCGATATCGGACTGGTCGGTGACGTGGCACAGGTAAATCCGGAAGCGATCCTTGACCTGATCGATGCCGGACGCATCCCGGTGGTGTCCACCCTTGCTCCCGACTCAGACGGCGTGGTGCACAACCTCAATGCCGACACCGCGGCGGGCGCGCTTGCCGAAGCCCTTGGCGCAGAGCGTCTCCTGATGCTCACCGATATCGAAGGTCTGTACACCGACTGGCCGAATCGGGAGTCGCTGGTCACCGCCATAGCGGCCGAGGATCTGCGCGGGCTCCTTCCCACGCTGGAGTCGGGCATGATTCCCAAGGTCGAGGCATGTCTGCGCGCGGTGGACGGTGGAGTGCCCAGCGCCCACATCATCGACGGACGCGTCGAGCATTGTGTCTTGGTCGAACTATTCACCGACGAGGGCGTCGGGACAATCGTCAGGAGCCAATCATGAGCAACACCAGTGAGACTCAGCAGCGCTGGGAACACGTCATGATGAACAACTACGGCACACCGCCGGTCGTCCTCGCCGAGGGCGACGGTGCCGTCGTCACCGATGTCGACGGCAAGCGGTACCTGGATCTGTTGGGCGGCATTGCCGTCAACGTATTGGGCCACCGCAACCAGACCGTCATCGACGCCGTCACACACCAGCTCTCCACACTCGGCCACACCTCGAATCTGTACGCGACGGGCCCCGGCATCGAACTCTCCGAAGCGCTCGTCGCACGACTGGGCGTTCCTGGCAGAGTGTTTCTTTGCAACTCGGGCACCGAAGCCAACGAGGCCGCGTTCAAGCTGACCCGGCTCACCGGACGCACGAAAGTCATAGCGGCCGAAGGCGCATTCCACGGCCGCACCATGGGATCGCTCGCGCTCACCGGCCAGCCGACCAAGCGGGCCCCGTTCGAGCCGTTGCCGGCGGGGGTGGTTCACGTACCCTACGGCGACCTGGCCGCCGTCGAGGCAGTGGTCGATGGTGAGACCGCCGCGGTCTTCCTGGAGCCGATCATGGGCGAAGGCGGAGTGGTTGTTCCACCGGAGGGCTACCTCGCCCGAGTGCGCGAGATCACCGCCCGCCACGGCGCGCTACTGGTACTTGACGAGGTGCAAACCGGAATTGGTCGTACCGGAACGTTTTTCGCGCACCAACAAGCGGGTATCACGCCCGATATCGTCACACTGGCCAAGGGACTGGGCGGCGGACTACCCATCGGGGCCTGCATCGCGACCGGGGCAGCGGCGGAGCTGCTCACTCCGGGTCTGCACGGCAGCACGTTCGGCGGCAATCCCGTCTGTGCCGCGGCGGCCCTGGCGGTCTTGCGGGTCCTCGATGAGCAGAACCTCATCGACCACGCAGCCGCGGCAGGAAAAACGTTCAGCCACGCCATCGAAGGTTTGAACCATCCCTTGGTCGCGGGAGTCCGTGGGGCCGGTCTGCTCCTGGGCATTGTGCTCAAGGAAGAACGCGCCAAGGCCGCCGAGACCGCCGCACGCGAGGCCGGGTTCCTTCTGAACGCCGCCGCACCCGATGTGCTGCGTCTGGCACCACCGCTGATCATCAGCGACGAACAGATCGAGGAGTTCGTCGCCGCGCTGCCCGGGATCCTCGACACCGCAGCAAGACAGGAGCTGGCATGAGTAATTCGAGGTCAATTCGCCATTTCCTGCGGGACGACGATCTGTCGCCGGCCGAGCAGGCAGAAGTCCTCACGTTGGCCGCCGAGCTCAAGAAGGCACCGTTTTCGCGGCGGCCGCTTGAGGGACCGCATGGGGTCGCCGTCATCTTCGAGAAGAACTCCACCCGAACCCGCTTCTCTTTCGAGATGGGCATCGCGCAGCTGGGCGGGCACGCCGTGGTGGTTGACAGCCGTACCACCCAGTTGGGCCGCGAGGAGACCCTCAAGGACACCGGGCAGGTGCTGTCCCGCTACGTGGAAGCCATCGTGTGGCGCACCTACGCACAGGAACGCTTGACGGCCATGGCCTCCGGATCCACGGTGCCGATCGTGAACGCCCTGTCTGACGATTTTCATCCATGCCAGGTGCTCGCGGATCTGCAGACACTGGCCGAGCGCAAAGGTTCGCTGGCCGGGTTGCGACTGACGTATCTGGGTGACGGCGCGAACAACATGGCGCATTCACTGATGGTCGGTGGAGTCACCGCCGGCATCCACGTGACGATCGCGGCGCCCGATGGGTTTGCGCCGCATGTCAAGTACGTCAGCGAGGCCGAGCGGATCGCCGCGAACACCGGCGCTTCGGTGACGGTGAGCGCTGACCCGCGGGCCGCCTCCGCCGGTGCCGATGTGCTCGTCACCGATGCGTGGACCTCGATGGGGCAGGAGAATGACGGGCTCGACAGGGTCCGGCCGTTCCGGCCGTTCCAGGTGAACGAGGATTTGCTCGGTGTGGCCGACTCAGAAGCCATTGTCCTGCACTGCCTTCCGGCTCACCGTGGTGAAGAGATCACCGACGAGGTGATCGATGGCCCGCGCAGCGCCGTGTGGGATGAGGCCGAGAACCGTCTGCACGCCCAGAAGGCGCTGCTGGTGTGGCTGCTGGAGCAACGACGATGAGGCCTCCACACGTGGGTGGGGGCACCTCCCGCGTGCGGGGACGTACCCATAGATCGCGCCAAGAGTGGAAAAAGCGATGACAGCTTCCCATGCCGCCGACACCCGGGCGGGGCGGCAAGCCCGCATCGTCGCACTGCTGTCCACCCGGTCGGTGCGCAGCCAGGGTGAGCTGGCGGCACTGCTGGCTGCCGAGGGCATCGAAACCACGCAAGCCACCTTGTCCCGAGATCTCGACGAGCTCGGTGCTGTCAAACTCCGCGCCGCCGACGGCGGGGTGGGGGTGTACGTGGTACCCGAGGACGGCAGCCCCGTTCGTGGGGTATCCGGCGGCACCGACCGGCTCTCGCGGTTGCTGGGGGAGCTGCTGGTATCGACCGACTCCAGCGGTAATCTCGCGGTGCTGCGTACACCGCCCGGTGCCGCGCACTATCTCGCCAGCGCGATTGATCGCGCCGCGTTACCCGACGTTGTCGGGACCATTGCGGGGGATGACACCATTGCGGTGATCGCCCGCGAACCCTTGACCGGAGCTCAGCTCGCCGCACAGTTCGAACAGCTTGCTTAAGAGAGAGATGACATGACCACCCAATCGACAACCTCTGACCGCGTAATCCTGGCCTACTCGGGTGGGCTCGATACGTCGGTGGCGATCAGCTGGATCGGCAAGGAGACCGGCCGCGAGGTGGTTGCCGTCGCGATCGACCTCGGCCAGGGTGGCGAGGACATGGAGGTGGTGCGCCAGCGTGCCATCGACTGCGGCGCCGTCGAAGCGGTTGTCATCGACGCCCGCGACGAATTCGCCAACGAGTATTGCTTGCCGACAGTGCAGTCCAACGCGCTGTACATGGATCGTTACCCACTGGTATCGGCGATCAGCCGGCCACTGATCGTCAAGCACCTGGTTGCCGCGGCCCGCGAGCACGGCGGCGGAATCGTCGCTCATGGCTGCACCGGCAAGGGTAACGATCAGGTCCGATTCGAGGTCGGGTTTGCCTCGCTGGCGCCGGATCTGGAGGTGCTGGCACCTGTCCGCGATTACGCCTGGACCCGCGAAAAGGCCATCGCGTTCGCCGCCGAGAACGAGATCCCGATCAATGTAACCAAGAAATCTCCGTTCTCCATCGACCAGAACGTCTGGGGTCGCGCCGTGGAAACCGGTTTCCTGGAGGACCTTTGGAACGCGCCCACCAAGGACGTATACGACTACACCGAAGATCCGACCCTGAACTGGGGGGCGCCCGACGAGCTGATCGTCACCTTTGACAAGGGTGTGCCCACCGCGATCGATGGCAACCAGGTCACCGTGTTGGAGGCCATCGTCGAGCTCAACCGGCGCGCGGGAGCCCAGGGAGTGGGCCGTCTCGACGTCGTCGAGGATCGTCTAGTCGGCATCAAGAGCCGTGAAATCTACGAGGCCCCAGGCGCAATGGTCCTCATCGCCGCGCATGAGGAGCTGGAGCACGTCACCCTGGAGCGTGAGCTCGGCCGCTACAAACGGCACACCGACCAAAAATGGGCCGAGCTGGTATACGACGGCCTGTGGTATTCGCCGCTGAAGCGCTCGCTGGAGGCGTTCGTCGCGGACACCCAGCAGCATGTCTCCGGTGATATCCGGCTGGTGCTGCACGGCGGAAACATCGCGGTGAATGGCCGTCGCAGCGCCGAGTCTCTGTACGACTTCAACCTGGCCACTTACGACGAGGGCGACAGCTTCGATCAGTCGAGCGCCAAGGGCTTCGTGCACATCCACGGACTGTCGTCGAAGATCTCCGCGCAACGGGACCTGTCGGGGAAGTGAGCACCAACGAGGGATCACTGTGGGGCGGCCGGTTCGCCGGTGGGCCTGCACCCGCGCTGGCCGCGCTGAGTAAGTCCACCCATTTCGATTGGGTACTGGCGCCGTACGACATTCGGGCGTCGATCGCGCATGCGCGGGTCCTCCGTAAGGCGGAACTGCTGACCGATGAACAGCTCTCCGTGCTTGTGGACGGGCTGCAGCAGCTGGATCGCGATGTGACGTCGGGACAGTTCGCCCCCGCCGATACCGACGAGGATGTGCACGGCGCTCTGGAGCGCGGGCTGATCGAGCGGGTCGGAGCAGATGTCGGCGGTCGTCTGCGCGCCGGCCGGTCTCGAAATGACCAGGTGGCCACACTGTTCCGGATGTGGCTGCGCGATGCGGCCGGACGAGTATCCGACGGCGTGCTCGACGTGGTGCAGGCACTGGCCGATCAGGCCGGTGCACACCCCGAGGCGATCATGCCGGGCAAGACTCATCTTCAGGCCGCACAACCGGTACTGCTCGCACACCATCTACTCGCGCACGCGCAGCCATTGCTACGCGATGCGGACCGGCTCGTCGACTGGGACCGGCGCACCGCGATCTCACCGTACGGAGCCGGTGCGCTGGCGGGCTCCTCACTCGGCCTGGATCCCGATTCCATCGCATTGGATCTGGGATTCATTGCGGCCGCCGAGAACTCGATTGATGCGACATCAGCCCGCGACTTCGCGGCCGAGGCCGCCTTCGTGTTCGCGATGATCGCGGTCGACCTGTCGCGCCTCTCTGAAGACATTATTCTCTGGAGCACAACGGAATTCGGCTATGCAGAGCTTGACGACTCCTGGTCTACCGGTAGCTCGATCATGCCCCAGAAGAAGAACCCCGACATTGCCGAGCTGGCCCGGGGGAAGTCGGGGCGGTTGATCGGAAACCTCACTGGCCTGCTCGCCACGCTCAAGGCGCAGCCGCTGGCCTACAACCGGGACCTGCAGGAAGACAAGGAACCGCTCTTCGACTCGGTGGCACAGCTGGGATTGCTGCTGCCCGCGATGGCCGGCCTGGTCGCGACGCTGCGGTTCCGGACAGACCGCATGGCGGCCCTGGCCCCGGCGGGATTCACCCTCGCCACCGATCTCGCGGAATGGATGGTGCGCCAAGGTGTGCCGTTCCGGATCGCGCATGAGGCGGCGGGGGAGGCGGTTCGCGCGGCGGAGGCGCGCGGTGTCGGTCTGGAGGACCTGACCGACGCTGAGTTCGGTGCCATTCATCCGGACCTGACGGGGGAGGTGCGCTCCGTGCTCACCACGTCCGGATCCGTGGCCTCCCGCAGTGCGCGCGGCGGCACCGCGCCGGAACGCGTTGCCGAGCAGCGGGAGCTGGTGTTGGCCCGTCTGAATGTGCTGCGCGGTCCGGGCGACAATCGACCAGGCTAATATCCAGCCATGGACGGCGAGCCGGACCCGACATCGTCGGGCCCCGGTCCGGGGGGAAACACACCGGACGACCCGAACGCGGCGTGGCGTCGCCCGGGGAACACCCCGGTACGCGATCAATCACCGCCGGTCGCGGCCCCAGGCGCACAAAGCTCCGAGGCACCGCCACCGCAGGGAACCTTCGGAAGGCTGAAGGTGACCGTCCGCAGTTGGTGGAATGATCTCGAATTCATCCAGATGTGGCACGTCGTCGCGATCGTCGCGGTGCTCGCCACCGCGGGGTTCGGCGGGCTCGACGCGGTGGAAAAGGCGCCCGAGACCTTCAACGTAGGCCAGGCCTTCGACAACCACGAATTCTCGATCACCGTGCAGCGGGCCTCTTTGGTCAAGAAGCTGGCCGGCAACGGATTCACGCTCAAGGAGAGGCCGGGCCGCTCGTACCTTGGTGTGCTGGTCGATGTCACCAATCATGGAGAAGGGCCGGACGGAGTCTCGTCCATGTTTGCACTGCCCGAAGTCGCCGATGCGCAGAACACTTATCTTGCGTCATCGCACGATCCGACGGCCCTGCGAATGTCGGACGGAACCATGTTGACCGTGCTGCAACCTGGATTGACGGAAAAGGTGGCTCTGATCTGGAGTGTCCCGGATAATGCTGTTGCAGTGGGATCGACTGTGACGGTGGAAGTTCCATATCGCAAGTACGGCCAGGGCTACGTCATCTACGGCGCAGGGTGGCAGAGCATCGGGGGCAGCGCGAGGACAGTTGTGCCAGTGGGGAGCCCGAAATGAGTATCCGAGCACTCCAGAACCTGCCGCCTCTTGTCAGAATCGTGGGGACCCTGGGCGTTGTCATCGCCATCTTGGCGGCCTCGGTATTCGTGTGGCGCCGGTTGCCGTACGCCACGGATGTGCAGGCACCGTTCGATGTGCACGGCAGTGCGGGCAGTCCGGTGAGCGGCAGGCTTTTCTCGGTCACGGTGATCAAGGCCGCGGTGGCGCCCGTCGTCAAACACACGGGGGTCCTGCCCAAGAACCGCAACCTCACATCGTCGGGGCAATGGGTGGTTGTGACGGCGACGATCACCTCATTACTCGATGCGCCCACGGCCCGCGTCGCACTGGAACTCGACGGAGACGCCTACATCCCTGATGATCGGTTGGGTCTCTCAACGCTGGGCGGAGCGATCCTGAACCCGCTGATTCCTCAGACCGGTGTTTATGTATTCGAAGCGCCCACAGAACTTGTCAACCGGGTCAGCGTCGGACGGTTGTATGTGTCGGCCGGCACCAATAAGTGGGACACCGGGCTAATCATCGATGTGCCGCTGGACCCGAGCCATGCGCCCCGCTCCGCGGTACTCGCGTTGGCCAAGACCAAGGTTGGCGCCCCATGACGGTGATCGACTCCGCGAAACACCGCCGCGATCAGCGCGGCGTCCTGAGAGATAAGCTTTGGTTCCGCAACGTCATCGCGACCGTGGCAGTTGCGGTTTTGCTCGTGATCATCGCCTTCATCTCTTTCTGGGGTCCTTGGCGCGAGTACCAGGCAAGCATCCGTCCCGAGTACCTGGTCCCAGCCGGCCAATCTGCAGCCGTGAACGGTCAGACATGGGAGCTCGGCGAGATTCGGCGTCTCGGTAAGCGGCAGGGGCCGCTGAACACGGTTTTGCCCAAAGGCACTCAACTCGTCGTGGTGACGATCAAGCGCTCGGGGCCACCGCCCGCCGATATGTACTGTGCGGCGCGGATAACCGATGGAACGCACATGTGGAAGGCCGAATTCGAGAACGGCGGGGTGCGGATACCGGATGGATCCACGCAATCATGCGGCAGGCCGGGTGACCTGTTGTTCGTCTTTCTCATGCCGGATGACATCGAACCTCACGCCGTGGAGATCATCGAGAATATCGGCGACAAGATCCTTGTTCGGCTTGATCTTCCCTAGTCAGATGCGTGGCCCGGCCAGATCGATACGTGGATCCGTATCCACCGTATCCGGGTAGTCCACGACCTCACCCTGGCTTTGGCTGCCGTCGGAGACCGCAGACTGATGGCCACTCTCGGCACGTTCCACACAGTGCGCGAAAACCGAGGCGATGAGACTCAGTCGCAGCGACGCAACGAGGATGCCGGAGAGCGCCGCGAGGACAGGCCCGGCCGCGTTCCAGTACTCCTCGGAATGCGCACCTAATATCCACGCAAAACCCCGCACAAGATATCCACCGACCTGCATTTGCGGGCGGTAGAAACTATCCGACATATCCAGCCACGCGAGACACAGATACAGCAGCACATAGCCGGCTAGCACGACGAAACCGCCGTGCAGGACCAGTCGTGCGGAGTCCGCGATGGGGCGAAACTTACCGAATTGCGACAGCGCCAGCTCGACCGTCTTCTTCCGCGTGTGCTCCGGGAGTGCGGACAGCCGATGATCAACCCGCAGCCGGGGCGCGAGGCGATCCGCGACCACGTCACCCTGACTACCTGCCACCTGCCGCAGCACACCTCGCCAACTCGCCCGGTTTGAGGTGCCGTAGACGATTCCCGCGATCGCGAGCCAGACGAGGGGCACGGCGGCGCCGCTGAAGGCAATGTGCAGGGCACTGGTCAACACGTTCCAGATGACTTCCAGCGGCCGAAAATGCGAGAACAGTTCGGCGCGGGTGGTATCGGCCCAGACTATGACGCGACGTTCTTTGAACCAAGCAGTCGGCTTGAGGAAGAAGGTGACGCCCTTACTGGCCGCGAACGACAGGATCAAGAACACCCAGAGCGCGTCCAGATACACCTTGACGAAGATGAACCACGTCGGCGTTCGATTTTCGACCCACTTCAGTTTGAGGGCGTACCGAAGAACGAACGCACCCACGATGAGGTACCAGACCAAGTTGCTGACCGGCACATTTGACAGATTCAGTACCGGTTCCGAATGTGTCATGGCGGCACCGACACGCAGGTACATCGCCTTCTGTTCGTAGGCGATCCAGTCATCGGCGAACATCTGCCACGCGAGGTAGATGGCAAAGAACGGCAGCACGACACTCGAGAAGAGGTCGACCTGCCGCAACGATGCCTTGGGCAGGACTGCGAGCGACGGAATGGCCGATCGCAGCACCAGGAACATCGCGATGATCGAACCGAGGCGGGCAAGACCCGCGAAGGGCATGATGAGGTCGACGATCAGATAGTTGTTCCACCCGAACTTCGCCGCGAGTTCGATCGCGATGTTGCGCCCCAGCAGACCCAGCAGATAGCACGCGGCCAGTTGAGGCAGATACATCACCCAGAGGCGTAGCGGCCGTAGCAACAGATTCCCCACCGCGTCATCGTAGAGGCTCGCATCGCAACGTCGCTTCCGATCCGGTGACGGGGATTCGGTCAGCCCGATACGCCTGTTGTGACAGGATATGCAGGCCCTCACCTGGGCAATATCGCGGATGATCGGTCTAAAGGAGTAGCTGTGTCCTTCAATCTCTCCTCCTTGACCAAACCCGTCGCGCGCCTGGCGGCCACTGCACAGAACGGGCTCGAGGTTTTGCGCCTCGGCGGCCTCGAAACCGGTAGCACCGCCTCCTCGCACCAGATCGTCGAGAGCGTGCCCATGTACCGGCTGCGCCGCTACTTCGCCCCCGGATCTTCGGAGACAGCGGATGCCGGACCCGTGGTCCTGATGGTGCACCCGATGATGATGGCCGCCGACATGTGGGACGTCACTCAGGATGGCGGCGCCGTCGGCATCCTGCACCGCGCCGGTATCGATCCATGGGTCATCGACTTCGGCAGCCCCGACCGGATTGCCGGCGGCATGGAACGCACCCTGTCCGACCATGTGGTGGCCGTCAGCGACGCCATCGAGACCGTGCATCGAATCACCGGGCGTCAGGTGCACCTGGCCGGATACTCACAGGGCGGCATGTTCTGCTATCAGACTGCGGCACTGCGCAAGTCGCGCACCATCGCGAGCATCATCACCTTCGGTTCACCGGTCGATGCCAACGCCGCCATGCCCATGGGTATGCCCGCCGGCCTGTCGGCCGATATCGCCGAGTTCATGGCCGACCACATATTCAGCCGATTCTCCATTCCGGCGTGGTCGGCGCGAATCGGCTTCCAGATGCTGGACCCGGTCAAGACCGTCAAGGGCCGCCTCGACTTCTTGCGGCAGCTGCACGACCGCGATGCCCTGCTGCCGCGCGAGCAGCAGCGTAAGTTCCTCGCCAATGAGGGGTGGATCGCCTGGTCCGGTCCTGCGATCGCCGAGCTGCTGCGTCAGTTCGTGGTGCACAACCGGATGACCACCGGCGGCTTCACTGTCAACGACCGTGTGGTCACCCTCAGCGATATCACGTGCCCGGTTCTGGCGGTGGTGGGCGAGGTCGACGACATCGGGCAGCCGGCGTCCGTGCGCGGCATCCTGCGCGCCGCGCCGAAGGCCGATGTGTACGAGTACCTCATCCGCGCCGGTCACTTCGGTCTCGTCGTCGGCTCGACCGCGGTGGCCCAGACCTGGCCGACGGTCAGCCAGTGGGTGCAATGGCGTGAGGGCGAGGCGGCGAAACCCCCGTCGGTCGACCTCATGTACGAGCACGAAAGCGGCCAGCTCGACGGCGGCGGCGTCCCGCTCACCTCCCGGGTAGCACATGGTTTGAGCACCACCACCGAGGTCGCTATCGCCGCCGCCCGAACTGCGGGAGCGGCCGCGGCAGCCGCCAACAAATCAGTGAAATCCATTGCCGTCGAAGCGGTTCGCACACTGCCACGGTTGACTCGCCTCGGACAGATCCACGATCACACCCGAATCTCTCTGGGCCGGTTGATGACCGAACAGGCCCGCCGCACCCCCCATGGCGAGAGCTTCCTGTTCGACGGCCGGGTGCACACCTACGAGGCGGTGGATCGCCGCATCAACAACGTGGTCAGGGGCCTCATCGAGGTGGGGGTGCGTCAGGGCGTCCGGGTGGGCGTTCTGATGGAGACCCGGCCCAGCGCCCTGGTGGCGATCGCCGCGCTGTCCCGGCTGGGAGCCGTCGCGGTGCTGCTACCGCCCGATGCCGACCTTGAGATCGCGGTGAAGCTAGGGGAGATTTCCGAGCTGCTCACCGACCCACCGAACCTCCCTGCTGCACAAGACCTTCCCGTGCACATCCTGGTGCTCGGCGGCGGCGAGTCACGCGACCTGTCCATTCCTGACGACGGCTCGATCATCGACATGGAGAAGATCGACCCCGACGCCGTCGAGCTGCCCGGCTGGTACCGGCCCGATCCAGGGCAGGCCCGCGATCTGGCCTTCGTGATGTTCAGCGGATACGGATCCCGGCTGGTGCCCAAGCAGATCACCAACCATCGGTGGGCATTGTCGGCGTTCGGTACCGCGTCGGCGGCCGCGCTCACCGCCAACGACACCGTGTACTGCCTCACCCCCCTGCACCATCAGTCCGGGCTGTTGGTGAGCCTGGGTGGGGCGGTGGCCGGCGGTGCGCGAATTGCCCTGTCGCGCGGGCTCAATCCCGATCGATTCGTGCAAGAGGTCCACCAGTACGGAGTGACCGTCGTCTCCTACACCTGGGCGATGATGCACGAGGTCATCGACGACCCCTCCCTGGCTTTGGGCGCACATCACCCCGTGCGGCTGTTCATCGGTTCGGGTATGCCCTCCGGTCTATGGCGGCGCGTCACCGAGAGATTCGCACCCGCCCACGTCGTCGAATTCTTTGCGACGACCGACGGAGAAGCGGTGTTGGCGAATGTGTCCGGCACCAAAATTGGCAGCAAGGGCCGACCACTGCCCGGCGGGGGCAAGGTCCGGCTCGCCGCCTACGACCCTGTCGACGACGTGATCATCGAGGGCGAAGACGGATTCGTCCAGATCGCCAGGCCCGGCGAAGTCGGTCTGCTGTTGGCGAAGCCGCCTGGCGATGTGGATCCCGCCGCCGCCGTCCGGCGCGGCGTGTTCGCCCCCGGCGATACCTGGGTGTCCTCGGAGTCCCTTTTCCGCCGCGACGAGGACGGCGACTTCTGGATGCTCGATGGCCGAAATACCGCGGTCCGCACCGCACACGGCGTTGTGTACGCCGAAGCCACCAGTCACGCACTGGGTGCGGTGAGCGCCATCGACCTGGTCGCGACGTATCCCGTGGAGTCCGGTGAGACCAACATCGCGGTGACCGCCGTGGTTCTGCGCCCCGGCGAAGCGATATCCCCGGCCGATCTGGCGGAGGCGTTTGCCTCCGTGCCGGTCGCGGAGCGTCCCGATATCGTCAAAGTAGTACCCAACCTGCCGCTCAGCGCCACGTATCGCCCGTCCACAACACACCTTCGCGCATCTGGGTTCCCCAAACCGGGCCGACAAACCTGGTATCTCGATCCCGAATCAGGCGCCTACCACCGGTTGACCGCCGCGACATACGACGCGCTGCAGGCGACCACGCAGTAACCGACATCGGGCCGCGCCGGCGCGGTTCGCTTTGCCTTCCGCTGCTGATGTGGCGGGTTGTTGTTAGGCTGACCTCCGCGACACCAGGAAGGAACCCGTCATGCCGACACGCCTACGTGCCCTCACTGGCACCGCGCTGGCCGCCGCCGGTCTCTCCGCCGCCCTGGTGTTCGGACCCGGTGTCGGCACTGCCAGCGCGGATGTGCTTGACGACATCGCGCACGAGTACTCCACCGGAACCAGTGGCGGCCAGGTCTCCAACTTGGTTCGCCAGGCGCTTCAGCTACGGGCCAGGGGCGCTCAGGTCAGCTCGGCGCAGAATGACGCGCTTAAGGCCGCGCTCGAGAAGCGGCCCAGCCAGATGCCGTTGATCAACTCGCTGAAGTCGGTCATCGCCACGCAGTCCCAGTTCCTCAAGGCTGCCCAGAAGCCTCAGCAGCCAGTGCATATCGGGATCACCGGCACCAACGGAACCAATAATCCGAACGGTGGACCGCCCAACGTCAGTCCAGGACCCGGTATCGGCGTCAGCGGAGGCGGGGGCCAGCAGATCTTCAACGAGAACATCCCGCTGGGCTGATATCACCGACATGCCTCTTGACGCCGCACTCCTCGACATCCTGGTCTGCCCGATCGACCGCGGAACTCTCCTGCTCGTCGGTGGCGAGACCGACGGCATTCTCTATAACCCTCGCCTACGTAAGGCCTACCGGATCGAGAATTCCATCCCGGTGCTCTTGCCCGACGAGGCCCGCGACGTGACCGACGAGGAGCACCAGCGCTTCACCGGGTAAGGCTCGGCAACTCGCCCGTCAGATACCGCTGAATGTTGGGCCCTACGGTGAGGGCGATCTCCTCTGCCGTCAGTGAGGCCAACGGCTCGACGCCCATGATGTACCGGCCCACCAAGATCCCGGCCATCTGCGTGATGGCGAACTCGGCCCGCAGTACGCCACTCCCCACGGGGTTGTCCACGCGTTCGGCGATGATGTTGACCAGGACCTCGCGGAAGAAGACTCGCACCAACCCGTCGTCGTCGCCGCTGAGCGCCGACCGAAACAGCGCCAATACATTTGCACCGAACTCCGAATCCCAGAACGGGATGATCAGCCTTGGAATCGCAATCCCGAGTTCCTCGACGGGAATGTCCCGCAGCGGCTCCAAAACCACCTGCGGATCTACTGGCAGCTGCACCACCTCGCGGAACAGATCCAGCTTCGTCCCGAAGTAATGATGAATGAGCGCGGGGTCTACACCCGCAGCGGCGGCAATGGACCGCATCGATGTCTTGTCGATTCCGTTGACCGAGAACAGCTTTCGGGCACTCGCGAGAATATCGTCGCGAGTATTGCTGGCACCCGGACGACGGCCCGGCCGCTTTGGCGTCATGGTGTCCGACGACGCAGGGTGGCGGCGGCCAAACACAGCGCTACTGCGGCGCATCCGAAAACCACCGCGATATCCCGTACGGCAACCGCTGTCAGCCCCGGGTGACTACCGAGCTGCTGCAACGCCTCCACTGCGTAACTCACCGGCATCACGTTACTGAACCATTGCAACCATTCGGGCATTGCCGCGCGCGGAACGAGAATGCCACAGAGCAGCAGCTGAGGGATCACCACTACCGGCATGAACTGCACCGCCTGAAATTCCGTGCGCGCGAATGCGCTACACAGCAGGCCGAGCCCAACACCGAGAATGGCGTTGCCGATGGCGATGAGAAAGACCCATTGTGCACCCGCCGCTGTGTTGAGTCCCAGCAGCCCGTAAGACACCAGGCAGGCGATAGTGGCCTGAGCGGCGGCCGCAAGTGAGAAGGCGGATCCGTAGCTGGCCAACAGATCAAAACGACGCAGGGGAGTGGTGAGGATGCGCTCCAGCGTTCCCGAAACCCTTTCGCGCTGCATCGATATCGACGTGATGAGAAACATCACCACAAACGGAACAAGCCCGAGGACGAACAGACACGCGGCGTTGAAGGGGGATGGCCGATTCGGCGCGACCGGTAGGTCCTGGTAGAGGAAATACAGCAGAGTGATGAGCAGGCTGGGGATGAGCAGGATCATCGCCATACTGCGATGGTCGGCGCGCAGCTGACGCAGTACTCGACCCGTGGTGGCCACATAAGCATTGGCGTACATGGGATTCCAATCTCTTCGTGTTATGCGGCCGCTGTCTCGCTGTTCCGGATCACCGATAGGAACGCCTCTTCCAAACCATCGCATTCGGTGTCGTGGCGCAGCTGTCGCGGTGTGGTGTGCGCGAGTATGCGGCCCTCGCGGATGAGCACCAGTTCGCCGCAATGGTCGGCCTCGTCCATCACGTGACTGGAGACAATCAGGGTGGTGCCATCGGCCGCGAGGCGCTCGAACTGCTCCCACAGCTCAGCGCGCATCACCGGATCCAAGCCCACCGTCGGCTCGTCGAGCACGAGCAGTTCGGGCCGGGTGACCAGTGCACAAGCGAGCGAGACGCGTCCACGTTGCCCGCCCGACAGCGCACCGCAGGAGGCCAGACGATGCGATCGCATGCCGACAGCATCGAGCGCGCCCTCGGCGTCGGCTTTCGATCGGCCGTAGAGCGCAGCAAAGTACCTCACGTTGTCGATGGACCGCAGATCGTTGTAGATCGTCGGATTCTGGGTGACGTAGCCGATACTGCGGCGCAGGGCGGGCGCGCCGGCGTCCATGCCGAGCACCCGGACCGTCCCGGATTCGATGATCTGGGTGCCGACGATGCAGCGCATCAGGGTTGTCTTGCCACATCCGGATGGCCCTAACAGCCCGGTGATGGTGCCCCGGCCGATCCGTAGTGACACATTGTCCAAGGCCGTGAAACCGCCGCGGGCGACCCGCAGACGCTCCACCTCGACGACGGTCCGGTGTCGACCGAGGGCTAATTCACCGCTTGATGAACTCATCATGAGATGAATATGGACCCCGTTCCACCCTGGTGTCAAGGACAATCGTGGGGTGAGTGCCGAGATCCTGACGACCCACCCGGTCAAAGCCGCACGGCGCCTCCTCGGCGCCACCATCACGTCGCGCGGGGTCTCCGCCGTGATTGTCGAAGTCGAGGCATACGGCGGCGTACCCGACGGTCCGTGGCCCGATCCCGCCTCCCACTCGTTCCGTGGGCCCACGAATCGCAATCGGGTCATGTTCGGGCCCGCGGGCCACCTGTACGTGTATCGCAGCCATGGAATTCACCTGTGCGCCAACGTGGTCTGCGGCCCCGACGGCACCGCCGGCGGAGTACTGATGCGGGCGGGGGCGATCGTGGACGGGGCACCCGCGTGCCGGCAGCGGCGTCCCACCGCCCGTGATGACGCGGGTTTGGCCCGCGGCCCCGGGAACCTGGGCGCTGCTCTTGGGATCGCCCCCGAGGACAACGGTGTCGATGTCTTCTCAGCTTCCAGTCCGGTGCGTGTGGTGTTGAGCCACAGGCAGGATGCGCAGTGCGGCCCGCGTGTAGGTGTCAGCGTGGCCGCGGATCGCCCGTGGCGGTTCTGGCTGCCCGGATATCCGGAGGTATCCGCCTACCGGCGTAGTCCCCGTGCGCCGCAACCCGATACTGAGATGTATGCCTGACGGACGAATACGCGCATCGCTGCTCGGTGGTGCACTCGGTGACGCGCTCGGCGGGTTCGTCGAGTTCGACAGCATGGAGCAAATCCGGCTGCAGTTCGGGCACGACGGCATTACTGAACCCGAACCGGGGCAGCCGATGCTCATCACCGACGACACCCAAATGACGCTGTTCACCGCCGAGGCGCTCATCCGCGCCCGCAGCGCCCCCGCGAACGACCCGGCTGACATCGCACATCGCGCCTACCTGCGTTGGCTCCACACCCAGGGCGGCCAAGTACCTGAAGATGTCCTCGACGGATGGCTGATTACCGTCCCCGAGCTGCATTCTCTGCGTGCACCCGGAAACACCTGTCTGTCGGCACTCGAGTCCACCAGCTCAGCTGCCCGCCAGCGCGGTTCGCGCACACACCCGTTGAACAATTCCAAGGGGTGCGGGGCCGTGATGCGCACCGCACCGGTGGGTCTGGCCGAGCAGAATGCGGCCAGCGCCTTCGAGCTGGCCGCGGATATGGGTGCGCTCACTCACTCGCATCCCAGCGGTTACCTCAGCGCCGGGGCACTCGCGGTGATCATCAACCGATTGGCGGCTGGAACATCTCTGGCGGAGGCCGTGCAGAGGGCATTGGATCTACTCACCGCGCATCCCGGATACGAGGAGACATACGGCGCCCTGAGCCGAAGTGTCGAGCTCGCTGCCCACGAAAGCCCCACTCCGGAACGGATCTCATCCCAGCTCGGCGGTGGCTGGGTCGGGGAAGAAGCACTTGCCATCGGAGTCTTCGCGGCCGCTCGCGCGCGCGACTTCAAGGACGGAATCCGGTTATCGGTAAACCATTCCGGAGATTCCGACTCCACCGGATCCATCACCGGAAACATCCTCGGCGCGATGTGGGGCATGCGGGCGCTACCCCCGGATTGGCTGGACCGCCTCGAACTGCGCGAGGTCATCGCCACCATCGCCGACGATATCCTCGGGCCTTCGGGGCCGCGATGGGATGAGCGGTATCCCGCGCGCTGAACCCGATAGGGGATGATCGTTCCCGTGGTTTCAACAACTGACGGTCCTCGCGCATGCGGCTCATCCGACATCCTTGATGAGCTCACCTGGCGCGGCCTCATCGCGCAGACGACCGACCGCGACACACTCGCGGCCGATATCGCGAAGGGGCCCATCAGCGTGTACGGGGGATTTGACCCCACCGCCGCAAGTCTGCACGCCGGGCATCTGGTGCCGCTGCTCACGCTGAGCCGATTCCAGCGGGCAGGGCATCGGCCGATCGTGCTGGCCGGGGGAGCGACGGGCCTCATCGGCGACCCGCGCGACACCTCCGAACGCAGCCTGCACGGCGCCGACACCGTAGCCGAGTGGGCTGATCGAATTCGTGGGCAGCTGGAGCGATTCGTCGAATTCGGTGACACCCCAACCGGAGCCATCGTCGCGAACAACCTCGACTGGACCGGCCAACTGTCGGCCCTGGAGTTCCTGCGTGATCTGGGTAAGCACTTCTCGGTCAACGTCATGCTCGACCGCGACACCATCCGCCGCCGCCTGGAAGGCGATGGCATCTCCTACACCGAGTTTTCGTACATGCTGCTGCAGGCGAACGACTACGTGCAGCTGCATCGAAAGTACGGCTGCTCGTTACAGATAGGCGGCTCGGACCAGTGGGGCAACATCGTGGCCGGCGTCCGGCTGGCTCGCCAACTCGATGGCGCCTCCGTGCATGCCTTGACCGTTCCGTTGGTGACTGCGGCCGACGGCACCAAATTCGGCAAATCCACCGGGGGCGGAAACCTCTGGCTTGATCCCGACATGACGAGTCCCTACGCCTGGTACCAGTATTTCATCAACACCGCCGACGCCGACGTGGTGCGATACCTGCGGTGGTTCACCTTCCTGTCCGCAGATGAGATCGGTGAGCTCGAGACCGCGACGGCCGAGCGGGCGCATGAGCGTGCCGCGCAGCGTCGCCTTGCCGCGGAGGTCACCACCCTCGTGCATGGCGAAAGCGCTACCCAAGCAGTCGAACTCGCCAGCGGCGCGCTGTTCGGCCGCGGCGAGTTGGACCGGCTCGACGAGGGCACACTGACCGCAGCGCTCACCGAAGCCGGCAACGGCGAGCCCGCGAGACTTGCGGACGGGGAACCCGACACCATCGTCGATCTCCTCGTCAGCAGCGGACTTTCGGAGAGCAAGGGCGCCGCACGCCGAACCATCAAGGAGGGCGGCGTGTACGTCAACAACACCAGGGTGGACGCCGAGGAGTGGACTCCGGGCGACGGCGACTATCTCACCGGCGGGTGGCTCGTACTCCGTCGCGGAAAGCGCAATATCGCCGGAGTGCAGCGCGTCCGCTAGCCGTAGCGCCCACTAAGCCCATTGGGGTTCAACGGATTCCTTCACCTTGCCGTCCTCGCCGAAGATGAGGAAGCGCGTGAAGCTCCGGGCGAACCATCGATCGTGGGTGACCGCGATGACCGTACCGTCGAAGGCAGCCAACGCATCTTCCAACGCCTCCGCCGAATGCAGGTCCAGGTTGTCGGTCGGCTCGTCGAGCAGCAGCAATGTCGACCCCATCAACTCCAGTAGCAGGATCTGAAACCGGCCCTGTTGCCCACCGGATAGCGAACCGAAGGTCTGCTCGGCCGACGGCGCCAGCCCATAGCGGTCCAGGATCCGTGAGGCCTGTTCACGTCCGTGCCCGGCGCGCCGTTCATCCCCGCGATGCAGGATGTCCAGCAGCGTTCGATCCATCAGTCCCTCATGATGGTGTGTCTGCGCGAACCAGCCCGGGCGGACCCTCGCGCCCAGCCGCAATCGCCCGTCGTGGCGCACCGCCTCCGGGATCATGTCGCCCACCGGCAGCTGATCCGGTTCCGGGTCGCTGCCCCCGCACGCCAGCAGCCGCAGGAAATGTGACTTGCCGGAGCCATTACCGCCGAGCACCGCGACCCGATCCCCGTACCACAACTCGGTATCGAATGGCTTTGTGAGACCGGTCAACTCAAGACTCTCCGCAATCACGGCCCGTTTGGCGGTGCGGCCGCCGGCAAGACGCATACGAACGTTCTGCCGCAGCGGGACGGCTTCGGGTGGCCCCGCCTCGTCGAAGCGACACAACCGGGTCTCGGCCGCCTGTAGACGGCTGGCCATATCGGAGTTGTACGCCGCCTTCTGTCGGTACATCAACACCAGCTCGCGCAGCGCTGCCCGCTGTTCGTCCCAGCGGCGGCGTAACTCGGCGAGTTTGGCATTCCGGTCAGCCCGCGCCTGGTGATACGTCGCGAACGATCCCGGATGCACCCACAGCGTGGACCCGGACCGGGTGGGCTCCAACGTGGCGACCTGGCCGGCAACGCAATTGATCAACTCGCGATCGTGGCTCACGAACAGGACGGTCTTGGCCGACTCCACGAGTCTCTCCTCGAGCCAGCGCTTAGCCGGGACATCCAGATAGTTGTCGGGCTCGTCAAGCAGCAGCACCTCGTGGGGACCACGCAGCAGCGACTCGAGAACCAGACGCTTCTGCTGACCTCCCGAAAGTGTGTTGACGCCGCGGAATCTGGCTAGTTCGAACGGAATTCCCAGCGCTGCCGTGGTGTGCACGTCACATTCGGTCTCGAACTCGTATCCGCCCACATCGGCCCAGTCGGCGAGCGCCTGGGCGTAAGTGAGCTGATCGCGTTCGCTGTCGTGCTCCATGAGCGCCAGCTCGGCGCGGTCCAGACGCTCGGCGGCCCCTTTGATGCGATCCGGCGCCACCGACAGCAGCAGATCGCGCACCGTCGAATCCGTCGAATTCCGGCCACGAACGGAACCGATGAACTGCCGCATCACCCCGAGCTGCCCGCCCCGCGTGACGGACCCGTCATGCGGATCTGTGTCGCCGGCGATGATGCGCAATAACGTCGTCTTGCCGGTCCCGTTGGGGCCGATCAGCGCGGTTTTACTGCCTTCGCCGACGCGGAGGCCGACGTCGTGAAGAAGCGCCCGGCCGTCCGGGAGGTGGTAGCCGATGGCGTCGAGCTGCACATGGCTCATAGCGTCCAGTCTGCGTAACCGATCACGTCGATCGCCACCGAATTTCCGGCGAAGGCCCTGTTACCGGCATACTCGCGCTGTAAAGGAGGTGCCCGTGGACCAGCGAGGACCCAGGCAGCAGGGGCCCAGAAAGCACGGCCCGAGTCGCCCCGCACAGGATTCGGGTGCGCGGCGCGACGACCGTGGTGGTGGCGCAGCGCGTCCGCGCCGGTCGGACGAGCGCGGCGGCGATCGACCTCAGCGGAATCAAGCGCCGGGGCCCCGGCGCACCGACGACCGTCAGGCCCCACGAAACTTCGGTCCGAACATTCCCGACGAGGTCGAGGCCAAGCAGCTCGCCCGGGATGTTCGCGCCGAGCTACTCAGCCTCGACAAGAACACCGCCGACACGGTGGCACGGCATCTGGTCGTCGCGGGCAATCTGCTCGACGAGGACCCGCAGGCCGCGCTGGAGCACGCCAAGGCCGCCAAGAGCCGCGCGGCCCGCATCGCCGGCGTCCGCGAAGCGCTCGGCATCGCCGCCTACCACTGCGGAGACTGGGCGCTGGCGTTGTCGGAGCTGCGTGCGGCCAAGCGCATGGGCACCCGTTCGCCGCTGCTGGCACTCATCGCCGATTGTGAACGGGGAGTTGGCCGGCCCGAACGCGCGATCGAGCTCGCCCGCGGCGATGAGGCCAAGGCCCTCACCGGCGATGCCGCCGACGAACTGCGCATCGTCATCGCCGGCGCACGCGCCGATATGGGACAGCTCGATCAGGCGTTGGCGGTGCTTTCCACGCCGGCCCCCGATCCGAAGCGTGCCGGTGTCGTCGCGGCACGGCTGTTCTACGCCTACGCCGACATCCTCCTCGCGCTGGATCGCAAACCCGAAGCAGTGCAATGGTTCCTGCACGCTGCCGACGCCGACGTCGAGGGCCACACGGACGCCGAGGATCGGGCTGCCGAACTTGCCTGACACACTCGCCGGCGTCCATGACTGCCTGCTCCTGGACCTCGACGGCACCGTCTTCCGTGGGGCCGAAGCCACCCCCAACGCCATCGCGGCGTTGTCGGCTGCCGGCGAGGCACGTCAGCTGTACGTCACCAACAACGCCAGCCGGTCCGCGTCCGAGGTGGCAGAACACCTCACCTCACTGGGGTTCACGGCGACCGCCGGTGACGTTGTCACCAGCGCCCAGAGTGCGGCAAGACTGCTCGCCGAGGCGCTCGAGCGCGATGACGCGGTACTCGTAGTGGGTACCGAGGCACTGGCCGCCGAGGTGGTCGCTGTCGGCCTCACCCCGGTGCGCAGCTTCGACAAGGCCCCGCGCGCAGTGGTGCAGGGGCATTCACCGGACACCTGCTGGACCACCCTCGCCGAGGCCGCACTCGCGATCCGAGCGGGCGCCTATTGGGTGGCGGCCAATGTCGACGCAACGCTGCCTACCGAGCGCGGCCTGCTACCGGGCAACGGGTCCATGGTCGCCGCACTGCGCACCGCCACCGACGCCGATCCGGTCGTCGCCGGCAAGCCCGGACGCGCACTCATCGAGGACGCGCTGGCGCGCGGCCACTTCACTCGGCCTCTCGTTGTCGGGGACCGCCTCGATACCGATATCTCCGGGGCCAACGCCGCGGGCCTGCCCAGTCTCATGGTGCTCACCGGCGTGAACAACGCTATCGACGCTATCTGGGCGGACACCGTGCATCGACCCACGTTCTTGGGGGCCGATCTGGGCGCACTGCACCTACCGCAGTCCGAGGTGCGCATCGAACCAAAGCCGTGCTGGCAGGTAACCGTGGATGCCGACCGGGTGTCGATCGGCGCCGTCGACGACGCGGGGCCGCCGCTGTCGCTGGCCCAGGCTCTGGCGGCCGCGGTGTGGGCGACGGGATCCGCCCCGGCGATCAGGCCCATCGTGCCCGCCGATGACCTGGCAGAACGGGCCCTGCGGCAGCTTTCTGCCCGATAGTGTGTCGTCGCCCCTGCCACTCCGGGGAGATCCACTAGCCTTGAGCGCGATGACCACCCCGAACGATGTTGCCCGCCACGCTGGTGGACCCGACCCCGCCGAGGTCAGGTCCCAGGTGCAGGCGCTCCTGGGCCAGCTCGACCCGCCAGCCGGCCCAGCGGGATCCGAGGCCGAACTGGATCTCGAGACCCAAGCTCAGGTCCTGGAGCAAGCACACGATGTGTTGGTCCGAGCACTGGAATCCGCGGAGCAGGGATAGCCATGGCCCGGCACGCCAGGGTCGACGCCGAGTTGGTGCGCCGAGGGCTCGCGCGTTCGCGTCAGCAGGCAGCTGAGCTGATCGACGCGGGCCGGGTGCGTATCGACGGCATACCGGCCGCGAAAGCCGCAACAGCCGTGCCGGCGACGGCATCCCTTGTGGTGCAGGGGGAACCCGGGGACAAGTGGGTCTCGCGCGGCGCCCATAAACTCCTCGGGGCACTTGATGTCTTCGGCCCACAGGGGCTTTCTCCCAAGGACAAGCGTTGCCTGGATGCCGGCGCATCGACCGGTGGCTTCACCGAGGTGCTGCTGCGCTCGGGCGCTCGCGAGGTGGTGGCCGCCGATGTCGGGTACGGACAACTAGCCTGGTCTCTGCAGTCCGACGACCGGGTCGCCGTTCTCGATCGCACGAATGTGCGCACCCTGACAGCCGAACTGATCGGCGGACCAGCGCAACTGATCGTGGCCGACCTGTCATTCATATCGCTCGCATTGGTACTCGACGCGCTGATCGCTTGTGCCACAACCGATGCCGATATCCTGCCGATGGTTAAACCCCAGTTCGAGGTGGGCAAGGAACTTGTCGGCACGGGTGGGGTGGTGCGTGACCCGCAGCTGCGCGCCGATGCCGTGGTGTCCGTCGCCCGCCGCGCGCAGGCGCACGGTTGGTATACCGCGGGAGTGACGGCCAGCCCGCTGCCCGGACCGTCTGGAAACGTCGAGTACTTCCTGTGGCTGCGGAACACAGATTCCGGCCTGGATATTGAGGCGGCCGTTGCCGACGCTATTACGAAGGGGCCGCAGTGATGAGTCCCCCACACGTGGGAGGTACCCCCAGCTTGAGCGGAGAACTTCAGACACAGGTGACCGAACGCAAGATCCTGCTTGTCGCGCACACGGGCCGCAAGGAGGTGACCGAAACTGCCCGCCGTGTCGCAAAAACGCTCGGGGAAAACGGCATCGAGCTCCGGGTGCTGTCCGCGGAGGCTATCGATCGCGGTCCCGTGCACTTGGACCCGACCGAGTTCCGCTCACTCGGCGTGGGCGTCGAGGTTGTCGACGCCGATCAGGACGCCGCCACCGGATGCGAGTTGGTGCTGGTACTGGGCGGAGACGGTACCTTCCTCCGGGCGGCCGATCTCGCACGGAGCGCAAGCGCACCCGTACTCGGAGTCAACCTGGGCCGCATCGGTTTTCTCGCCGAGGTGGAGGCCGAGGCGATCGATGCCGTCCTGACTCACGTCGTGGAGGGCACCTACCGCGTCGAAACCCGGATGACACTGGACGTTCTGGTCCGAATCGGCGGCGAGGTGGTCGAACGCGGCTGGGCACTGAACGAGGTGAGCATCGAGAAGGGGCCCCGACTCGGCGTGCTCGGCGTAGTGCTGGAGGTGGATGCTCGACCGGTGTCGGAATTCGGGTGCGACGGAGTTCTGGTCTCCACCCCAACAGGATCGACCGCCTATGCATTCTCGGCCGGCGGACCGGTTGTCTGGCCCGATCTGGACGCGATTCTCGTGGTGCCCAACAACGCTCATGCGTTGTTCGCTAGGCCGATGGTGATCAGCCCCGCCGCCACCGTCGCCGTCGAGATCGAGGCCGACGGGCACGACGCGTTGCTCTTCTGTGACGGCCGTCGCGAGATTCGGGTGCCACCGGGCGGACGGGTCGAGGTCGTGCGCGGTCATCAGCCGGTGCTGTGGGCACGCTTGGACAGCAAGCCGTTCACGGATCGGATCGTGCGTAAGTTCCACTTGCCCGTCAAGGGCTGGCGGGGAAGGTAATCGTGCTCACCGAGATTCGCATCGAGTCCCTTGGCGCCATTCCCGCCGCCACTGCGGAGTTCGACAGCGGGCTCACCGTGCTGACCGGCGAAACCGGAGCGGGCAAGACCATGGTGGTCACCAGTCTTCATCTGCTCGGCGGGGCCCGCGCCGACGCCAACCGGGTACGGGCAGGTGCCGACCGCGCCGTGGTCGAGGGCCGATTCCTTACCGTCGACCCGCTGGGTGCCGAGCCCGCCGATGTCACCGAGGTGCTGGATTCCTCAGGGGCGCAACGGGATGACGACGGCAGCGTGATCGCCGCGCGCTCTGTCACCTCCGATGGCCGCTCGCGCGCGTATCTGGGTGGTCGCAGTGTGCCCGCCAAGTCGCTGGCCAGCTTCACCGCGGGTCTACTCACGGTGCACGGCCAGAACGACCAGCTGCGCCTGATGCGTCCCGAGCAGCAGCTTGCGGCGTTGGACAGGTTCGCCGCGGAAGGTCCGGCCAGTATCGAGGCGCTGCTCACCACGTATCGCAAGCTGCGTGAGGAATGGCTGACGGCGCGGCGAGACCTTATCGACCGCACCAATCGAGCGCGTGAGCTCGCGCAGGAGGCTGATCGACTCGGGTTCGCGCTCAACGAGATCGATGCCGTCGATCCCAAACCGGGGGAGGACGACCAGCTCACCGCCGACATCCACCGGCTGTCCGAACTCGATGCACTGCGCGACGCTGCGGCCTCCGCACGTGCCGCGCTGGCAGGTTCGGATCCGGACGGCGAGGCCAACGATTCCCATTCGGCGATCGATCGCATCGCGAAGGCCAAGGTCCTGTTGGAAGCCACCGACGATGCCGCGCTGCGGGCCCTGGCACCCCAGTTGGCCGAAGCGCTCGTGGTGGTCAGTGACGTATCGCGTGAATTGACCGCGTTTACCGACGAATTACCGAGCGATGCAAGCGCCCTCGAGGAGAAGCTGGCACGCCAGGGACAGCTGCGCACGCTGACCCGCAAGTACGCCGCCAACCTCAACGGGGTGATCGCGTGGGCGCACGAGGCGCGCGGCAGGCTGGCCGAGGTCGATACCTCGGAGGATGCCATTACCGCCCTGTCGCAGCGCGTGGATCGACTCGCCGGCGAACTGGCAACCGCCGCAGCAGCTCTGACCAAGGCGCGTACCAAGGCTGCCAAGGCACTGGGTAAGGCCGTCACCGCCGAGCTGGCCGGCCTGGCGATGGACCGGGCCGCATTCACCATTGCCTTGGAGCCCATTCCGGCCCGGGCCGACGACGTGGCGCCATTGACGCTGCCGTCCGGGCAGACCGTGCACGCGGGATCGGCGGGCGCCGACGCCGTCGAATTCGGATTCGCGGCGCATAGTGATAACCCGATGCTGCCGCTGGCCAAGAGCGCGTCCGGCGGTGAGCTGTCGCGCGTGATGCTGGCCCTAGAGGTGGTGCTTGCCGCCTCGACGGCCGGGACCACCATGGTCTTCGACGAAGTCGACGCGGGTGTGGGCGGCCGTGCGGCCGTACAGATCGGCCGGCGGTTGGCCAAGCTGGCTCGCACCCACCAGGTGATCGTGGTGACACATCTACCGCAGGTTGCGGCGTTCGCCGATATCCACCTCACGGTCGACCGGGTGAGCAACAAGGGCAGCGGTGTCCGCCGTCTGGATGACGAAGACCGGGTCGCCGAGCTGGCCCGGATGCTGGCCGGTCTCGGCGACTCCGACACCGGCCGGGCGCACGCCCGCGAGCTACTCGACGCCGCCCGCTCAGAGCGAGGCTGAGTTCCGAAACCAGGGGGGCTGGAGTGACTAATGTGACAGGTGTTACGGCGCGCCTCCACGGCCCGAGCAGCCCCGCGAGCGATCATCAGCTGTATGAACTTGACCACGATGCTCACTCGAAGCAGCAGCTCCCGGCCAGGCATCGTCGGAACAGTACGGACCGACAGGGACATCAACCGGCTGCTGCAACGCCTGAATCCAGGCGATATCGCCGTCATCGACATCCTCGATCTGGATCGCATCACGGCTGACGCTCTGGTGGACGCGCGCGTCAGCGCTGTGGTGAACGTCTCACCGTCGATCTCCGGTCGCTACCCGAATCTGGGGCCCGAGGTGCTCGTCGCCAACGGCATCATCCTGATCGACAGCATCGGGCCCGAGGTCTTCAAAAAGGTCAAGGATGGCTCCACGGTTCGCGTGCACAACGGCGGCATCTATAACGGTGACCGGCGCCTCATCGCCGGGACACCGCGCACCGATGCGGACGTGCACGACCTGATGACCGAGGCCAAGACCGGCTTGGTCGCTCATCTGGAGGCCTTCTCGGGCAACACCATCGAGTTCATCCGCAGCGAGAGTCCGTTGCTGATCGACGGCATCGGTATCCCGGACGTCGACATCGACCTGCGCAACCGACATGTCATCGTCGTGTCGGACGGCGTGGGCGCCGCCCACGACCTGAAGAACCTCAAGCCGTTCATCAAGGAGTATCAACCGGTTCTCATCGGAGTCGGGTCCGGCGCAGACATCCTGCGCAAGGCCGGGTACCGACCGCTCATCGTGGTGGGCGACCCGCTGCTGATGAGTAACGACGTCCTCAAATCCGGTGCGCAGGTTGTCCTTCCCGCCGACGCCGACGGGCACGCCGCCGGACTCGAACGCATCCAGGACCTAGGCGTCGGGGCCGTGACCTTCCCCGCGGCGGGTTCGGCCGCCGACCTGGCGCTGTTGCTCGCCGATCACCACGGCGCTTCGCTGATCGTCACGGTGGGCCACTCCGCGTCTATCGAGGAGTTCTTCGATCGCGAGCGCCAGCAGTCCAATCCGTCGACCTTCCTGACCCGACTCAAGGTCGGCGCCAAGCTCGTCGACTCCAAAGCCGTTGCCACGCTGTACCGCAACCGGTTCTCCGGTGGCGCGATCGCGTTGTTGATCCTGGCGGTATTGGTGGCGGTGATCACCATGCTGTGGGTCACCAGCGCGGGCGACAGTGCGGCCGAATGGCTGCTCGCCTATTGGAACCGGTTGACGGTCTGGGTGCAGAACCTGGTCAGCTGAGCTATCCATGATTACTCTGCGTCAGCACGCAATATCTCTCGCTGCGGTTTTCCTGGCCTTGGCGGTGGGTGTCGTACTCGGTTCCGGCCTGCTCAACGACACGCTCCTGTCGGGTCTGCGCGATGATAAGCGCACCCAGCAGCGGCAGATCGAAGACCTCAATCAGGACAAGAACGCCCTCAACGAGAAGCTCAACGCGGCAAGCAACTTTGATGCCACCATGGCGCCTCGCATGGTCAAGGACTCGCTGAACGACCGAAAGGTCGTGCTGTTCACCACTCCGGAGGCAGACCGCTCCGATGTCGACGGCATCACCCAGCTGATCTCCACCGCCGGCGGCTCGGTATCAGGACGGGTCGGCCTGACCGACCAGTTCACCGACGCCAATCAGGGGGAGCGGCTGCGCACCATCGTGAACTCATCGATCCTGCCCGCCGGAACGCAGTTACGCACCGATATCGTCGACCAGGGATCGCAGGCAGGTGACCTGGTGGGCATCGTGCTCCAGACTCCTCCGCAGAAACCGGAAGAGCCGGCGCCGCCGGTGACCGACGAGCAGCGCAACATCGCGCTGTCGGCGCTGCGTCAGAGCGGATTCATCACCTACACCGACGGACAGGTGTCGGCGGGGAATCTCGCGGTCATCGTGACCGGGGGAGCACTACCCGACGATGCCGGCAACAAGGGGTCCACCGTTGCGCGATTCGCCGCCGCATTGGACCGGCGTGGTTCCGGCACCGTACTCGTCGGACGCAGCGGGTCGGCCAATGGCATCGCGTCGATCGCGGTGACCCGCGCCGACGGTTCGATGGCCTCGGCGGCGAGCACCGTCGACGATATCGAGATGGCCTCCGGCCGCATCACCACCATCCTGGCGCTGCGTGAACAGTCCGACGGTCACTCCGGCCGGTATGGCCTTGGTCCCGGAGCTACCTCCACCACAGTGCCCTAGCCGGCAGCAAAAAAGGGGATCTAGCCCACACCGCGCGGCGTGTTCGGCGCCGGTTGTCGGCGTGTTTGTTAGGGTGAGGTTCCGTGGGTCAGCAGGGCCCCGAGCCAGTCAGAATTGCCCTGCGCAGTCGTCACGGGAGCCTTCTTGCCAGGTCTACGCAAGCATCCTCAATCCGCCACCAGGCACCTCTTCGTCAGCGGCGGAGTCGCCTCCTCGCTGGGCAAGGGACTGACCGCCTCGAGTCTCGGGCAACTTCTCACGTCACGCGGTTTGCACGTGACCATGCAGAAGCTCGACCCTTACCTCAACGTGGACCCGGGCACCATGAACCCGTTCCAGCATGGCGAGGTCTTCGTAACCGAGGACGGGGCCGAGACCGATCTCGACGTCGGACATTACGAGCGCTTCCTCGACCGCAACCTGTCGGGATCGGCGAATGTCACTACGGGACAGGTCTATTCGTCTGTCATCGCCAAAGAGCGACGCGGTGAGTACCTCGGTGACACCGTGCAGGTAATCCCGCACATCACCGACGAAATCAAGAGCCGCATCCTGGCGATGGCCGAGCCCGACGCCAATGGCAAGCGGCCCGACGTGGTTATCACCGAGATCGGCGGCACCGTCGGCGATATTGAATCGCAGCCGTTCCTGGAGGCTGCGCGCCAGATCCGGCATGACGTCGGCCGTGACAACGTCTTCTTCCTGCACGTCTCCCTGGTGCCGTACCTGAAGCCGTCCGGTGAGCTCAAGACCAAGCCGACGCAACACTCGGTGGCCGCGCTGCGCAGCATCGGCATCACCCCCGATGCGCTGATCCTGCGCTGCGATCGGGAGGTGCCCGAGCCGCTCAAGAACAAGATCGCGCTCATGTGTGACGTCGACGTCGACGGTGTCATCTCCACACCAGACGCCCCGTCCATCTATGACATCCCCAAGGTCCTCCATCGCGAGGAACTCGACGCGTATGTGGTGCGCCGGCTCAATCTGCCCTTCCGCGATGTCGATTGGACAGAGTGGGGCGATCTGCTGCAGCGCGTGCACGAGCCTAGCGAGTCGGTGCGAATCGCCTTGGTGGGCAAGTACATCGACCTGCCCGATGCCTATCTATCGGTCACCGAGGCCCTACGTGCCGGAGGGTTCCGGCACCGCACGAAGGTCGACATCAAGTGGGTGCCGTCGGACGACTGCGAGACCGAGGCCGGTGCGCAGTCCGCACTCGGTGACGTCGACGGGGTGCTGATCCCTGGAGGCTTCGGCATCCGCGGCATCGAAGGCAAGCTTGGCGCCATCGGCTACGCACGCAAGCGGCGCATCCCGCTACTGGGCCTGTGTCTGGGGTTGCAGTGCATGGTGATCGAGGCGGCACGCTCGGCTGGGCTTGCCGATGCTAACTCTGCCGAGTTCGACCCTGACACCCCGAGCCCGGTGATCGCCACCATGGCCGACCAGGTACGGGCGGTCGCCGGTGAGGCCGACCTGGGCGGAACGATGCGCCTCGGGGCCTATCCTGCGGTTCTGGATGCCGATTCCATCGTTGCCGAGGCGTACGGAACGACCGACGTGTCCGAACGGCACCGGCATCGCTACGAGGTGAATAACCCCTACCGCGACAAGATCGCCGAGAGCGGCCTGCGGTTCTCCGGGACATCCCCCGACGGGCACCTGGTGGAGTTCGTCGAGTATCCACGGGATGTGCACCCCTTCGCAGTGGCCACCCAGGCGCACCCGGAGCTGAAGAGCCGCCCCACCCGTCCGCACCCGCTGTTCGTCGCCTTCATTCGTGCCGCAATGGAATACAAAGCGGCCGAGCGTCTTCCACTGGACCCTGACAGTGAGTAGTGGGGCCTCCGGGGAGGGAGAGCGCCATGAGTTCCTCACCCTGGAGTCCGAGCCCGTCTACATGGGCGGCATTCTGGCGCTGCGCCGTGATCGTGTCGGGATGCCGGGCGGTAGCAGTGCGATCCGCGAGGTAGTCGAGCATTACGGGGCGGTGGCGATCGCCGCGGTGGACGAGGTCGGGCAGGTCGCACTGGTGCATCAGTACCGGCATCCGCTCGGACACCGGCTCTGGGAACTGCCCGCCGGACTGTTGGACATCCCGGGGGAGGACACCCAGCTGGCCGCCGCACGCGAGCTGCGGGAGGAGGCCGGCGTCGAGGCAACCACCTGGCGGGTACTCGTGGATGCCGCCGCCTCACCGGGGTTCACCGACGAAGTGGTCAGGGTGTTTCTAGCCACCGGGCTCTCGCATCCGGGCCGGGGCGAAAGCCATGACGAAGAGGCCGATATGACGGTGCATTGGTTGCCGCTGCCCGAGGCGGTGTCGATGGTGCTCGCCGGCGAGATCGTGAATGCCATTGCCGCAGCAGGCATTCTGGCCGCGCATGTGGCCCTTGCGGGTCACCACACCCGCGATGCGGATGCCCCCTGGCCGGACAGGCCCACAGCCTTTGCGAAACGCAAGGAATGTAGTTGAACCGCGCGCTTGCCGCCGGCTCTTCGCCCAAGGGGCTCATCGCTGGACTCCTAGACGGTGAGATCCAGTCCTATCTGGATCACCTCGACGTGGAACGGGGCGTTGCCGCCAACACACTGAGCTCGTACCGTCGCGATCTGCGCCGCTATCAACAGCATCTCGCCGACCGCAAGATCGGCCGCCTCGCCGACGTGTCCGAACCCGATGTCAGCGATTTCGTGGTCACGCTGCGCCGGGGTGACCCCGAAAATGGCGTGCCCGAGCTGTCCGCATCCTCGGCCGCCCGCGCGCTGATCGCCGTGCGCGGCCTGCACCGGTTCGCAGCCATCGAAGGGCTGGCCCCGGCTGATGTTGCTCGTGCCGTCAAACCGCCGACCCCCAACCGGCGGCTGCCCAAGAGCCTGACGATCGACCAAGTAGAGGCCCTGTTGGCCGCCGCGGGCGGAGCTGCCACCGACGGCCCGCTCGATCTTCGCAACCGCGCGCTCCTGGAACTGTTGTATTCGACCGGGGCGCGCATTTCCGAGGCCGTGGGACTCGACGTCGACGATGTCGATGTCCAGGCCCGCTCGGCCTTGCTCTGGGGCAAGGGCGGCAAGCAGCGGCTGGTGCCCGTGGGGCGCCCCGCGGTCGAAGCGCTTCAGGCCTATCTCGTGCGCGGCCGTCCGGATCTGGCGCGACGAGGCCGCGGTGGCGTGCCTGCGCTGTTCCTGAACTCGAGGGGTGGGCGGTTGTCACGCCAAAGCGCCTGGCAGGTGCTCGCCGATGCCGCCGAACGCGCCAAGATCAGCGCGGCGGTATCGCCGCACACGCTGCGGCACTCGTTTGCAACGCACCTCTTGGAAGGTGGTGCCGATGTTCGCGTCGTGCAGGAATTACTCGGCCACGCCTCGGTGACGACGACGCAGATTTACACGCTGGTCACCGTCAGCTCCCTGCGCGAAGTGTGGGCAGGTGCGCATCCCCGCGCCCGATAGTGCCGACTCCATGCGCGGGTTGCCGCTACCGGAAGCCGCAACCCCACTAGACTTGCCCGAATGCCAGTGGACCGGGAGGTGACGTGACGGGCCCGAACGTCGACACCGACTTCCCCGCCGAGGACGGCGACCTTGATCTGACCGGTCGTCCTCACCAAGACATCCCCGAACCAAAGCCGCTGACCAGCCACGGCCCGGCCAAGGTCATCGCGATGTGCAACCAGAAGGGCGGGGTGGGTAAGACCACGTCGACCATCAATCTGGGTGCCGCGTTGGCTGGGTACGGCCGGCGGGTGTTGCTTGTCGACCTTGACCCGCAGGGCGCCTTGTCGGCTGGTTTGGGCATCGCGCACCACGAGCTGGACACCACGGTGCACAACCTGCTGGTGGAGCCCAGGGTGTCGGTGGATGAGGTCCTCATGCGCACCCGCATCGAGGGACTGGACCTGATCCCGAGCAATATCGACCTGTCCGCCGCCGAGATTCAGCTGGTCAACGAGGTGGGCCGGGAACACTCGCTGGCCCGCGCGCTGCACCCGGTGCTCGACCGCTATGACTACGTACTCATCGACTGCCAGCCGTCGCTGGGCCTGCTGACCGTGAACGCGCTGGCCTGCTCCGAGGGCGTGGTCATCCCGATGGAATGCGCCTTCTTCTCGCTGCGTGGGCTGGCCTTGCTCACCGACACGGTGGCCAAGGTGCGCGATCGACTGAACCCGAAACTGTCGGTGTCCGGAATCGTCATCACCATGTTCGACGCGCGCACCCTGCACGCGCGTGAGGTGATGGCCCGGGTCATCGAGGTGTTCGGCGACCAGGTCTTCCATACCGTCATCACCCGCACGGTCCGCTTCCCGGAAACCAGCGTGGCGGGGGAGCCCATCACGACGTGGGCACCCAAATCCTCCGGTGCTCAGGCGTATATCTCGTTGGCTCGCGAGGTAGTCGACCGGTTCGAATCGTGACGGTTGAGGCACCGGAAGCGCGGCCTGTGTCTGATCCCGTTGAGACCTCTGCGGAGCCTGCAGGGCCCGGCTCGCCGGCGCCGGAACAAAAGGCCGCCGATACACACGGCTTCCGGATTCATCTCACAAACTTCGAGGGTCCATTCGACCTACTGCTGCAACTGATCTCGCAGCATCGGCTCGATGTCACCGAGGTCGCTCTACATCAGGTGACCGACGAGTTCATCGCCTACACGAAGACGTTGGGGGACACGTACAGCCTGGACGAGGTCACCGCCTTCTTGGTCGTGGCGGCCACCCTGCTGGACCTCAAGGCGGCACGGCTGCTGCCCTCGGGCCAGGTTGACGACTCCGACGATTTGGCCCTCCTGGAGATCCGCGATCTGCTGTTCGCACGGCTGCTGCAGTACCGGGCCTTCAAGCATGTGGCGGAGATGTTCGCCGAACTGGAGGCCGCCGCCCTGCGCTCGTACCCGCGCGCGGTGGCGTTGGAGGACCGGTTCAGCGCGCTGCTGCCACCGGTCCACCTGGGGCTCGATGGGGACCAATTCGCCCAGCTGGCCGCCGGTGCGTTCACTCCGCGGCCGGTGCCGACAGTGGGGCTGAGCCATCTACACATTCCCCGTGTTTCGGTGCCTGAACACGCCAAACGGATGGTCGAACTGCTGTCCGAGCGTGGCGCGGGACAGTGGATGACGTTCACCGAGTTGGTCGCCGAATGCTCGGTACCCATCGAGATCGTGGCCCGCTTCCTGGGCGTCCTCGAGCTCTACCGCTCCAAGGCGGTACTATTCGAGCAATCCGAACCGCTTGGACCGCTCCAAGTTTCATGGACCGGTGAGCGCCCGGCGCAGGATGATCTAGAAAAGGCAGTGGACTACACATGAGTGAGCAGACGACCCCTGCCGAGGGGTCGGAGGAGTCCACCGATCTCGACGCCCCCGTCGGCACCGAGGTCGGCGCCCTGGAAGAACCCGGCCCAGAAGGATCCGGTGACGCCGAATCGGGTGACGATGAGTTCGTCCCGATGGCCGATGAGGAACTCATCAGCACGCTCGAAGCCCTCTTGCTGGTGGTGGACACGCCCATCAGCGCCTCGGCGGTGGCCTCCGTCGTCGCCCAGCCGCTGGACCGCGTAGCCGAAGCGCTGCAACGGATTTCCGAGATCTTGACCGAGCGCGCCAGCGGAATCGACCTCCGTGAGACTGTCGACGGCTGGCGCATGTACACGCGCGCCCAGTACGCCCCATACGTCGAGAAACTGCTGCTTGACGGTGCACGCTCCAAGCTGACTCGTGCCGCTCTGGAGACCCTCGCTGTGGTGGCCTACCGACAGCCGGTGACGAGATCGCGTGTCAGTGCCGTCCGCGGTGTGAACGTCGATGCCGTCATGCGAACACTGCTGATGCGTGGCCTGATTGCCGAAGCCGGCACCGATGACGAATCCGGTGCTGTGATGTTCCGCACCACCGAGCTGTTCCTGGAGCGGCTCGGCCTGACGTCGTTGTCAGACCTTCCCGATATCGCACCGCTGCTTCCCGATATCGATGTGATCGATGACCTATCCGAAAATCTCGGCGACGAGCCGCGGTTCGCGCGGCTCAACCGGACACCCGCCGACGGTGCCGGATCCGCCCCCGCCTTTACTGTTGATCAGGACTGAACGATGACCGAAGAAGGAATTCGACTCCAGAAGGTGCTGTCGCAAGCGGGAATTGCGTCACGCCGGGTAGCCGAACGGATGATCTACGAGGGTCGCGTCGAGGTGGACGGTCAGATCGTCACCGAACAAGGCAGACGAATCGATCCCACGGTCAACGTGGTTCGCGTCGACGGCGCCCGCGTGATCATGAATTCCGAGCTGGTGTATCTGGCGCTCAACAAGCCCTACGGCATGCTGTCGACCATGTCGGACGACCGTGGCCGCCCCTGCATCGGGAAGCTGATCGAGGAGCGGGTACGGAGCAATCAGGGCGTGCGCAATGTAGGGCGCCTCGACGCCGAAACCGTCGGGCTGATCCTGCTCACCAACGACGGGGAGCTGACGCACCGGCTCATGCACCCGTCCTACGAGGTGCCCAAGACCTATATCGCCACGGTGGCAGGCACGGTGCCGCGCGGCCTCGGCAGACAGTTGCGCGATGGCGTCGAGCTCGCCGACGGACCGGCGAAGATCGACGATTTCAAGTTCCTCGGCACTGTGGACGGCCAGACCATGATCCAGCTGACCCTGCATGAGGGACGCAATCGCATTGTGCGCCGGATGCTCGATGCCGCGGGTCACCCGGTGTTGGAGTTGGTGCGCACCAAGATCGGCGAGGTGACGCTGGGCAATCAACGTCCGGGGAGCCTGCGTGCTCTGGGCCGCGACGAGGTCGGCTCGCTGTACAAGGCGGTGGGCTTGTGACGCGCGTCGTGGTGGCCATCGACGGACCATCCGGCACCGGAAAATCCTCGGTGGCCAAGGAATTGGCTCGGCAGCTCGGCGCCGCCTATCTGGACACCGGGGCAATGTACCGGATCGTAACGCTCTGGGTGCTACGCGCCGGCATCGACCTCGCCGATCCCGCAGCCATCTCCGCTGCCACCGAATGCGTTCCCATGTCGGTGGGGTCCGATCCCGACACACAGACGGCACTGCTTGCCGGAGAAGACGTTTCAACTCCCATCCGGGGAACCGAGGTGACCGGCGCTGTCTCTGCGGTATCTGCGGTGCAGGCCGTGCGCGAGCGATTAGTGCGACAGCAGCGCGAGCTGGCCGCGGGCAGCGGCGGCGCCGTGGTGGTAGAGGGCCGCGATATCGGTACCGTCGTACTCCCGGACGCCGACGTGAAGATCTATCTCACCGCATCGGCGCAGGCCCGGGCGCAGCGCCGCAATACACAGAACGTTTCCGGCGGCGGAGCCGACGAATACGAGCGCGTGCTCGCCGACGTGCAGCGCCGCGATCATTTGGACTCCACACGAGCGGTGTCGCCATTGCGGCCGGCCGAGGACGCGGTGCAGGTCGACACCAGCGATATGACACAGGACCAGGTCGTGGCCCACCTGCTGGACCTGGTGCGAACAAAGGCAGGGGCATCTCGATGACCGACGGCACATGGGTCGATGAAAGCGATTGGGAAGTCGACGAATACGAAGAGGACGAGGGGGCCGAGGAATCGAGTGCCCCGCCTGCCGTGGTGGCGGTGGTCGGTCGTCCGAACGTCGGCAAGTCGACGTTGGTGAACCGGATCATCGGGCGTCGCGAAGCGGTCGTTCAGGACATTCCCGGGGTGACCAGGGACCGCGTCTCGTATCCCGCCGAATGGATGGATCGCCGATTCACCGTCCAAGACACCGGCGGGTGGGAGGCCGATGCGTCCGGCCTGCAACAGCTTGTCGCCGAGCAGGCGCGGCACGCGATGGCGACCGCCGATCTGATCATCCTGGTCGTCGACGCCACGGTCGGCGCGACCTCAACAGACGAAGACGCGGCGAAGCTACTGCGCCGCTCGGGCAAGCCAGTCTTCCTGGCTGCCAACAAGGTTGATAGCGACCGGGCCGAGGCCGATGCTGCAGCACTGTGGTCGCTGGGGCTGGGCGAGCCCTTTCCCATCAGCGCCATGCACGGGCGTGGGGTCGCGGATCTGCTCGATCGCGTGGTCGCCGACCTGCCCCAGGTGTCCGCACGCGGATCGGGAGAGGGCGGCCCGCGACGCGTGGCCCTCGTCGGAAAACCCAATGTGGGCAAGAGCTCTCTGCTCAACAAGCTGTCGGGGGACCAGCGATCAGTGGTCCACGACACCGCCGGGACGACGGTTGACCCGGTGGATACCCTGATCGAACTCGACGGCAAGACTTGGCGTTTCGTCGATACGGCCGGTTTGCGCCGCAAGGTTGGACAGGCCTCCGGCCATGAGTACTACGCCTCACTGCGTACCCATGGCGCCATCGAGGCCGCCGAGGTCGCGATCGTGCTACTCGACGCATCCCAGCCCATCACCGAACAGGATCAGCGAGTGCTGTCGATGGTGGTCGAATCCGGTCGCGCCTTGGTACTTGCGTTCAATAAGTGGGATCTGGTGGACGAGGATCGCCATGACCTCCTTGAACGTGAAGTAGACCTTCAGCTTTCGCAGCTCAGTTGGGCACAACGGGTGAATATTTCGGCCAAGAGTGGCCGGGCCCTGCAGAAGCTTGTGCCCGCGATCGAGTCTGCGCTGCGTTCCTGGGACTCACGAATTTCCACCGGTCAGCTCAATACCTGGGTCAAGGAGGTGGTTGCCGCGACGCCACCTCCGGTGCGCGGCGGGAAGCAGCCACGCGTGTTGTTCATCACCCAGGCCACGTCACGGCCGCCCACCTTCGTGCTATTTACCACCGGTTTCCTTGAGGCGGGGTACCGTCGATTCCTCGAGCGCAGATTGCGCGAAACTTTTGGTTTCGAAGGAACTCCCATCAGGGTGAATGTCCGGATGCGCGAAAAGCGCGGACCCAAACGCTAACTGCGGACGAGATAGCAACGGGCACAAGTTAAAAGACCCCACGCACATTGCCCTCTCAGGCTCCGTTCACCGAATATTCGCGCTCATGTTGAGATCTACCCGATCCGAATCGCCCACTTTTTCGGTTTGCCGACCTAGGCTGTCTTCACCGTCTACCATCCTGCGGCGGTACTAAAACCACCTAACCGAAAGGCGCAACACAGTGGCGGACACACTTACCGAAGGCCAGAAGCTGGAAGCCGGTCAGAGCATCACGTCGAACAACGGCGCGTACTCCCTGACGCTTCAGCAAGACGGCAACCTGGTGCTCTCCGAGTACGACACCGTCGTGTGGGCCACCGGAACCAATGGCACCAGCCCGGAGCGTGCCGAGGTGCAGAGCGACGGCAACTTCGTTCTGTACGCAGACGGAAAGCCGGTCTGGCACAGCGACACCAAGGGCAAGGAAAATGTTCGGCTGGTGCTGCAGGATGACCGCAACCTGGTGCTGTACTCGGGCGATACTCCCGCCTGGGCCACCGCCACCACGAGCGACACCCCGCCGGTTCCGCCGGCCGCTCCCGCCGAGGAAGCCCCAGCCGAAGAGCCTGCCGCGACTGCTCCTGCCGCAGCAGAGCCCGAGGCACCGGCCGCTCCGGAGCCCCGCACGTACACCGTCGTCTCGGGTGACACGCTGTGGGCCATCGCGGAGCGCTTCTACGGTGACGGCAACCAGTACCAGAAGATTGCCGACGCGAGCGGGGTCGCCAACCCCGACCTGATTCAGCCGGGTCAGGTTCTGACCATCCCGGAGTAATCACGCCGGCTTAAGTAGCCAGCTTGATGTAAGCCTCTTGGCCCCATCGGCCCCGTCGGGTTAACCCCCGGCGGGGCCGATGTCGTCCTACTCCCGTAGGTAGCCGTCCGGGTGGTGGAACCAATTGATGCGCGGGACGCGCGCTGGATCGAGGTGTGCGGGCGGAATCCACCACGTACGGCCGTCCGGACCGCGTACAGCCCGCCAGTGATGGTCCTGGGATCCTAGGAGCTTGTGATGCCCCTCGCAGCCGAGGGTGAGCGCGTCCATGTCGGTCTTGCCGCCGTGGGCCCACTCGTCCATGTGGTGCACCTGACAGTGATACGCCGGCCGGTCGCATCCCGGGTAGGTGCAGCCACGCTCCTTGGCGGTCAACACGATTCGCTGGTCCTCGGTGGCGATCCGTTTCGCCCGACCCAGATGCAGCGCGCGACCGCCGTCGTCGAAAATGGCCAGGTAGTGATGGGCGTGACTGGACATCCGGACGAGATCTGCGATAGGTAGAAGCGAGCCTCCGCCGGTCACCGCGTTACCCAATCCTGCTTCGAGTTCCCGCAACGTTGCCGTGACGACCGTTGTCACCGGCAGCCCGCGGTGGCGGCCCAGCTCACCCGAGGACAACACAGATCGGCACACCGCCTTGAGCGCGTCATGTTGCCGCTGGACGAGCGATCGAGTGTCGCGTCGCCGTGCTTCAGCATCGGGATCGCCATCCACGCAAGGTGTTTCGCCTTCGGGGTTACACACACCCGATGCCGCGTACTTCGCGAAGATCGCGTCGAGGTAGGAGCGCAGTTCGGGGTCCAGATCGAATGTCCCGGGCGTCATGAGATCCGCGCCTTGACGCCCCATCCGGAAACCGCGGCGTCGGGCACGGTCGGCATCCTCGGTGAGGTTGCCGTCGGGATCCAGATAGGCCAGGAGCCTGTCCGCAGCCTTGCGGAGCTCGTCCGGCCGGAGTGTTCCCGCAAGCCCGGCGAGCTGCCTCTCAGCGGCTGTTCGGGTTGCCGCATCAACGGCACGGGGGAGTCGGTCCCAGAACTGCCGGATGACCGCAATGTGGTCATGCCCGGCGACACCGGCTTGCTGCGCCGCGGCAGTCGCCGCGAGTACCGGCTCGATCGGTTCACCACTCAGCGAAGCGGTTGGGGCCAGCTCCGCGGCGTCCCGGATGCGCCGGCGCGCATCCGAACGAGTAATCCGCAGCGCGTCAGCAAGGATGTCTGCCAGATTGACCCCACCGAACTGCCCCGGAACATGCTCCGCCACAAGCCCGTTGACAAGCGGATGGACCGCGGCGGCCATTCGGCGCACGAGCGCCTCGACATCGCGCAGAACGGCAAGGCGCTCGCCCTGCGTGAGGTTCTGGGCATTGAGTTCCGCCAGCGCGTCGACGGCATGAGCGAGCCCGGCAAGGACCTGACCTGCGTTGGCACCGACTATCGAACTCATGTTCGAATCATAGGGCGCCACTCCGACAAGATGCCGTCAAATGTTGCGGATGGTTTTGTTGTGACACAAGTGATTTCAGGAATCCCGCAGCTGCGGCGAGGAACCGAGTTCAGGATCTGGCCAGACCTGCGGTAGGCTTCCGTCTGCTGCTCATAGCGGCGGCGGGCTGTGGCGCAGCTTGGTAGCGCACTTGACTGGGGGTCAAGTGGTCGCAGGTTCAAATCCTGTCAGCCCGACCAGGTACGAGGTAGTTTCCATGCCCCAACTGACTTCAGTTGGGGACAAACTCCCTCGATGTCTTCCGTTTGACCGAGCTTGACCGACGATCGGGCTGTCCGGCTAGCGATGTCGGTAGTGCACCGGGATTTGCGGTGCCGATAGTCTCGGATGGGTGTCCTGTCGTCCGTTTCTTCGCGGTGGCCTCGCCGGAGTGCTGCTCGGATCGGGTATCGGGATCGCGGCTTTTAGCACCCTGGCCTGGCTGCTAATCGCCATTCCCCTGGTCGTGGCCGGTATCGCCATCGTGATCCGCCCGCCGGAACGGGGGTTGGGCCTGGGTCTCGCCGACGTCCCGTTCCGGGCAACGGCGATCGATCGGAGCGCCGGTCCGCTCGGTGGTGACGACGAATCGGTGCTCATCGGGACCGTCGCACCGAGGGGGGACGTGGCGCGGGAGGTGACCCTGCGCCTGCCGATGTCGGACGAGCAGGTGCGTCGCATCGCGTCGGGTGAAGAGGTCAGTCTTGCTGCCCGCGACGTGCCCGCGCCCGGACACACGGTCACACCTAGTTTTTCCGGTCGGCCTCCGGCACGGGCAGCGCTCTCGGGAGCTGTCGCCCTGGCTGTTGCACTCGCCGTGTTGACCGCTGTCCCGTCACGCATGTTCGCGTTGTCGCTGCCCCGGTCGGTCGCCACTGCGGTGCCGTCGGTCGGTGAGCGTAAAGACGATTCCACGGCCGTCGACCTGTGGGAAGCCGCGCTCGCTCACGTCCGCAGCGTCGACCCCGAGGCGTTGTCGACGCTACTGCTCGTGTCATCCGACATCGGAGGCTGGACCGTCGACGCGCACCGCGGGGGTGACCGCTACATCCATCACCGCTACACGAAGACGTTCGGTATGAGCGATCCGGAGGTCGACACCCGCAACGACGCGCGCAGCAGAAACATATTCACCGACCAGGATTTCGCCGCTCTCGATATTCGCGACGCCGTAACGCGGGCCTCGGCGATGTTTCCGACCGGCACCGGTGCGGTGCGATCAATCGTGCTGCGGCGGCTCGATGCCGACGCGGGACGTGAGCTGCGCCTGCGGCTGACCATGGCGAGCGGTGTCGTCGTCGAGGTGCTTCCCGACGGCACCGTCGCGCCGTGGTGGGATGTCACCGACGTCGCTGAAACGATGCGAAGGGTGCCGGAAGTGCTTGCTGCACAGTGGCCTCCGGGTGCAGAAGCGATGCTCAGCAGCTTCCGGTTCTACGCCTCCTCGACTCAGTACGGGAGTTTCGGCGTCGAGGCGAACATCGGCGATCAAAAACGCAAGATCGAAGTGTCCGCAGGCAAGTTTCCCGTCGAACGCACCGTCGGCGCTGCCGATTCCACGCCCACCCCATTCGTCCTCGACGACGTCGACCCGACGCGGCTACGCGCCATACTCGACGACGCCGCCCGTCGGTCGGGTGTCGATGACGTCGACCGGCGGGAGCTGTCGGTGACGATCTTTCCGCGGTCGCGCCCGAATCCGTCGTGGCCGGTGGCGCGGGTGGCGTACGCGCACGCCGACTCCGACGCCAGCCTCCTCTACGAATTGCGCACGGGTCAATACCTCGGCGCGGAGAGCTGACGGTCAGGCCTCCAGCGCCCGACGGGCGGCGGCCTCGATCGCCACGGTGACCTGCCGCGGCGGGTGTACGACACCGCGCTCCGACAGCCGGGCGACGATTTCCTGAACACGTCGCAGGTAAGCAGCCTTCTCGGCACCGTACGAGGCGCTCTCGGCATGAGCCAGCAGTTTGCCTGCGGTGGCTAGATCGTCGCGGGCCGACGCTGGCAAATCGTCGAGCGCGGCGGATTTACCGTCGGCTTCACAGCGCGCCCACGTCCGGCGCAGGGTATCGACCGCAGCACGGTAACGGCCGGCCAATGCTGGGTCGCCGGGATAGGCGTCGGTGCGCAGCGCCTGCGCCTCGGCCAGTGCGATCTGGAAGTCCATCACCGGTTCGCGGGTCACGTCGGTGACACCCGGGTAGCGCAGGAACAGCGACGGGTCCAGTTCGTAGCAACCGTACGCGGCGAGCACCGAATCGTGGATCTGGCGGGCAACACCCCACAACCGCTCGTCGGCCGCCGGTGAGGCTGCGGTAGGGGATGGCGGCGGCTCGGTAGGTGGCTTCACATCGGCGGGGGCGACGTCATGCAGTGCCCGGATGATGATCTCGGTCACCGGGTCGGACGCGTTTGCCGCTACTTCGACGGTCTGCACGGGAACCGATGGGCCCGCGTCGGGGGGCCGAAACCCGATGGTGAGGTACTCCGAGCCTGCCACCCGGTACACCCCGGCACCGGGATGTACCAAGGTGCGGCCGGCCACCGTGTCACTGATCTCGACGGAGACGACCTCCGCCAGCGGGCGCACGAGATCCTGGTGACCGACGGCCTCGTCACCGATCACCACATGGTCATCGATGATGCCCAGCCGGACCGACGCCCGGTGGCCGGCGGCCGGCCCGAAGAACCGCAGCACGAACGCCAGCGTGAGCACGGCACCACTGGCAGCGATGATCGTTGTCGGTGCGGCGTCGAGCAGCTTGAGAACAACCAGCAGGGTCGGCCCAAGCAAGATGAGACCGCCGACGATCGCCGAGCGGGCACGCATCGTCGGATCGGTGTACTCGACACGCGCCGTGAGCGCGGCCAATCGGGTATCGGACACTGACAGGCACCTCCGCCGTACGAGTATCGCACCACCGGGAACTCGATCCCGTCTGTCTCCGTGCGCGCGAGCCGCCGCGCGCTGGAATTACGTGCTGCCCACCGGTATTGGGGGTCAAGTGGTTCAGATTTGCGGGCGGGGTCAGGCCGGGTGGTGGATGAGCAGTGGCAGTACCGCTCGCGCTCCGGCCTTTCGCAGATGAGCGGCGGCAACGGTGACGGGCCACCGGGTAGACGTCGAGTCCGCCACCAGCAGCACACACCGGCCGTTGATCGCGTCCCGGAGCGTGTCGTCTGTGCTGATCGCCTCACGCCAGTAGGCGGCCTCTTCGCCGCCGGATGAATCACGGCCAGGAGCCTTGCCCGCAGCCACTGGCATCACTGCGTGTTGCAGACGGCCAACCGTGGCAATTCGGTCGGTCACCGGCCGCACCGGATTGGGCGTACCGGTCAGCGGCAGCGACACCGCGATCTCGGGGCGGGCGACCCATTCGTCGCGCCATCGAGCGAGGGTGGAGACGGCCGCCTGGGCCAGGGCCTCGATTGCCTCGGGATCGCCCGCTGCCGCGGCGGTGATTGTCCCGCTCCATTCGGGAGCGTCGGCATGGACCAGCACGCGGCCCGGCTCGGCGAGCAGGTCCATGGGAATCTTGCCTCGGGTGCCAAACTCTCCACCCGGCCACATCTTTCGGGGTTCAAGCACCGTGGAATCGGCGCGCAGGGTGGCGGCGACCGTCCGCATCAGGTCGGCGGCCGCGGGCAGGCCAAGCCCATCGGGAGTCTGCCCGAGGCAGACCGAGCAGCGCCCACAGGAGGCGGCCTGAGGATCGTCGAGCGACTCGGTGAGCAGCTGCATGAGGCAGCGTTCTCCTCGCGTGTAGGCCTTCATGATGTCAGCCTCGCGGCGGCGGGTGGCGATGATGCCCTCGTAGTGCTCCGCGTCGAAACGCCAAGGGCTACCAGTGGATCGCCAGCCGCCGTCGACCCGCTCCACGGCGCCGTCGACGGCGAGCTGTTTGACCATGAGCTCGATTCGTGTGCGCCGGATACCCGTCTTGGCCTCGAGTGCGTTTACCGATACCGACTCCGCACCGTCGCCCGTCTCGCTGGCAAGAGCGGTAAGCACCGTGTCCATCTGCTTGGGGTCTGGAATCGAGGCGGTGGTGAAGTAATCCCATATGCCGGCGTCGGATTCCGAGGGAAGCAGTACGACTGCCGCGTGCTCGATAGCGCGCCCGGCGCGCCCCACCTGCTGGTAGTAGCCGACCGGTGACGGCGGGGAGCCGATGTGGACCACGAACCCGAGGTCGGGCTTGTCGAAGCCCATCCCCAGGGCAGAGGTGGCGATCAGCGCCTTGATCCGGTTCTCACGTAGCGCATCCTCGAGCCGGGCCCGCGCATCCGCATCGAGTTGACCGGTATATGCAGCGACTTTCGCCTGCGGGTGTACTGCATGGATGGCGTTCACGAGCCGCTGCGCATCGGCGACAGTGAGTACGTAGACGATGCCCGACCCTGGCAACTCATCCACATGCTGAGCGACCCAGGCATAGCGTGCCAGCGGCGACATCGGCGGCAACACGTTGAGCTGCAAGGAGCGACGGGCCAACGGTCCCCGGAGAACAAGGGTGGCGTCTCCCAGTTGGGCGGCCACGTCCTCGGTGACTCGCTCGTTCGCGGTGGCAGTGGTGGCCAATACCGGCGTCTGCGGGTTCAACCGGGTGAGCACGTCGGACACCCGGCGGTAGTCGGGACGAAAATCGTGCCCCCAGTCCGACACCGCATGCGCCTCGTCGATGACCAGCAGCCCCATAGAGCCTTCGAGTGCCGAAAGCACTCTGCGGCCGAACGACGGGTTAGCCAGCCGCTCGGGTGACACCAGAAGCACGTCGATATCGCCGGCCACGAGCCGCGCCTCGATCGCATTCCAGTCGTCGAAGTTCGACGAGTTGAGAGTCGCGGCTCGCAGCCCTGCCCGAGCGGCAGCCGCGACTTGGTCGCGCATCAGGGACAGCAGCGGCGAAACGATGAGTGCCGGACCGGCGCCCTCGGAGCGTCGAATCGCCGTCGCGACCCAATACACCGCGGATTTACCCCATCCCGTGGCCTGGACCACCAGCACCCGAGCCGCGGGCTCCAGTAGCGCGGCCACGGCGGTCTCTTGATCGTCGCGCAGGATCGCACCGGGCCCGGCCAGCGCCTCGATCACCTCACGGGCCTGATCAGCCCTGGCCCCGTTCAGTCGTTGTCCCATGATCCACATCCCCCTCGCATCCGGTGACGTCCCCTCGTGAGTGCCGGGGGATTGCCACGCCCGGCATTCTGCTGTTGATGTACGGGAAACATGCTGGTTATCGGTTGTCCCTAGCGTAGCCACGTTGGTCGCCCGCGAATCAGCTGCGGGCACGTCACAGCGATAGGAAGTCAATTGAGCGGAAATGCTGTCCGGCTGCAGGCGATCAATAACGTCGAGGCCTATGTGCCGCCGGCGATCAGCTTCGTGGTCGGCGAAGAGCCCGGTGAGGTGTTCGGCGCGAACGTCTTCAGCAAGGCCGTCATGCAACAGCGGCTTCCCAAGTCGGTCTACAAGTCGGTGACTGCCACGATCGAGAAGGGCGCCAAGCTGGACCCGGCCGTTGCCGATGCGGTCGCCTCGGCAATGAAGGACTGGGCGCTTGAGAAGGGCGCCACGCACTACGCGCACGTCTTCTACCCGTTGACCGGCCTGACCGCCGAGAAACACGACAGCTTCCTCGAACCGGTCGGCGACGGCGCGACCCTGGCCGAATTCGCAGGCAAGACGCTGATCCAGGGCGAGCCGGACGCCTCCAGCTTCCCCAGCGGCGGCTTGCGCAACACCTTCGAGGCCCGGGGGTACACCGGCTGGGACGTCACCAGCCCTGCCTACATCCTCGAAAACCCCAATGGCAACACGCTGTGCATCCCGACTGTGTTCGTGTCGATGACCGGTGAGGCTCTGGACCACAAGACCCCGCTGCTGCGCAGCCAACAGGCCATGGGTGAGCACGCCGAGCGCATCCTGAAGCTGTTCGGTCACAGCAACTTTGATCACATCGTGTCGTTCTGCGGTCCGGAGCAGGAGTACTTCCTCGTGGACCGTCACTTCTTCCTGGCCCGCCCCGACCTGATCAATGCCGGTCGCACACTGTTCGGCGCCAAGCCGCCAAAGGGCCAGGAGTTCGACGACCACTACTTCGGTGCGGTGCCCGAGCGTGTTCTCGGTTTCATGATGGACACCGAGCGTGAACTGTTCAAGCTCGGCATCCCGGCCAAGACCCGGCACAACGAGGTCGCGCCGGGCCAGTTCGAGATCGCCCCGATGTTCGAGCGCGCCAACATCGCCTCGGACCACCAGCAGCTGCTCATGACGACGTTCAAGACGATCGCCAAGAAGCACGGCATGGAGTGCCTGTTCCACGAGAAGCCCTTCGCCGGAGTCAACGGTTCAGGCAAGCACGTCAACTTCTCGCTGGGGAACTCGCAGTTCGGCAGCCTGTTGGTGCCGGGCGATACGCCACACGAGAACGCACAGTTCCTGGTCTTCTGTGCCGCGGTGATCCGCGCCGTACACAAATTCGGTGGGCTGCTTCGGGTTTCAGTGGCATCAGCGACCAACGACCACCGTCTCGGCGCGAATGAGGCCCCGCCGGCCATCATCTCGATCTTCCTCGGCGATCAGCTGGCCGATGTGTTCGAGCAGATCGCCAAGGGTGCGGCGACATCGTCAAAGGGCAAGGGCAGCATGATCATCGGCGTCGACACGCTGCCGGTCCTGCCTACCGATCCGGGCGATCGGAACCGCACCAGCCCATTTGCCTTCACCGGTAACCGTTTCGAATTCCGCGCACCCGGCTCGATGCAGACGGTTGCCGCACCGATGGTCACGATCAACACGATCATGGCTGAATCGCTGGACTACATCGCCACCGTCCTGGAGCAGGAGGTCGCCGACGGCACCGACTTCGACCAGGCCGTTCAGCAGCTTCTCACCGACATCATCACCGAACACGGTGCGGTGGTGTTCAACGGCGACGGCTACTCCGAGGAGTGGCAGACCGAGGCGGCCGTTCGCGGCCTGCCGAACCTGAAGACCACTTTGGACGCTCTGCCCGAGCTGATCAAGCCGGACGCTCTCAAGCTGTTCGACAAGTACAAGGTCTTCAACGACCGGGAGATGCACAGCCGTTACGAGATTGGCCTTGAGCAGTACGCACTGACCATTCACGTCGAGGCGAAGCTGTCCTTGGAGCTGGGTTCGACGGTGGTGCTTCCTGCGGCGGTGCGCTACCAGACTGAGATCGCGCAGAACATCGCCGCGTTGAAGGCCGCCGGGGTTGAACCCAGCACCACCTTGTTGGAGGACGTGTCGGCTCCCATCACCGATCTGGTCAACGCACTGGCCGACCTGAGAAAGGGAGTCGAGAGTGATTACGCGACCACCGCGCTGGAGGAGGCGGAGCACGCCCAAAGCCTGCTGCCCGCGATGGATGCGGTGCGCGCCGCTGCTGACATGCTCGAGGGGATAGTGGCCGACGACCTGTGGCCGCTGCCGACCTACCAGGAAATGCTCTACATCCTGTAGGACAAAGCACCGGAAACGTCGGCCGCATCTGCGACAGCAGCGTATAGCCGCATCTGTACCGTCTGGCGACCTACGTGCCGCGTAACATCTGTCACATGTTTGCTGCTAATGCGACGATCGTTTCGGTTATCGGGCGTTCGGGGTTTCAGACACACGGACGCCTCGACAGTTCACACTTCCGGCCCAGTCCATGAGACGGTATCTCTCACTATGGATAGCGAGGCGAGTGGCCACCAATACCTCTCGTATGAGGAATTCGGCAGGGCGTTCTTCGAAATAGCCGTCAGCGAAGCCCGGGTAGGGGCTGCGGTCGCGTCGATCGCCGGTGAACCGTTCGAGGTCGGCCCCATGGCCCAAGGGCCCGGCAAGATCGCGAAGGTCACCGCGAAGGTCCAGATCCTGGAACCGATCGTCACCCGCAACGGCGGGGAGATCATCACCTTCGACATCCAGGTGCCACTGGCCATCGATCTGTTGATCGACCTGAAACTCGACAAGAGCCGGTTCAACGTCGCGGGCAATATCAACCTCAAGGCCACCGCCCGCGCCGCCGCACCACTACAGCTGATCATCGATGTCGCACCACCCGGGCCCTCGGACATCACGGTCGACGTGTCCTCGACCACCATCCGCGGGGAACTGCTGCGCATCTTGGCGGGGGTTGACCAGCTCATCAGCCGGTTCATCGCCAAATACGTCGCCAATGAGGTGGACAACCCCAAAGCCATGGCCGCGCGCACGATCGACGTCGCACACCGGCTCGATTCGGCCTGGACGGGCGTTTGATCGACCTCTCGGCCTGGGAACCCGTCACCGCGGGGGAGTCCGGCGCCTTGGTCTACCGGTCACCCGACCATTCGCGCTACGCCAAAACGGGCGGCGACGGCCTTGAGAATGAGCGAGATCGCATCGAGTGGCTTAGCGCTCAAGGAGTTCCGGGCCCGGCCGTTCTTGAATGGGCAACAGGGCCCGATGGTCCGGTGCTGGTCACCTCGGCGGTCGAGGGCATCGGCGCCGACCGGTTGAACGCGGACGATCTGGACAGGGCGTGGCCTGCCATCGCCGAGGCCGTGCGGCGGCTGCACGCGATACCGACGGCCGACTGCCCCTTCACGCGGGATCTCGCCACCACCATGGCGCTGGCGCGCGACGTGGTCGCCCGCGACGCCGTCAACCCGGACTTCCTGCCCGATCAGGACCGCGAGGTTCCCGCGGCAGAGCTGCTGGCCCGCGTCATCGCCCACCTGCCCGAACGCCTCGCTCAGGAACCCGGCGACCGGGCCGTATGTCACGGTGACCTGTGCCTGCCGAATATCCTCATCGTCCCGGAAGATTCCTCGGTGGCCGGATTCATCGACCTCGGCAGGCTTGGTCTGGCCGACCGGCATGCGGATCTTGCACTGCTCTTCGCCAACTCTCGCGAGACCTGGCCCGAAGACACCCGCGCGGGCACGGCACACGCACGGTTCCTGAATATCTACGGAATACCGGCTGACGCTGATCGATTGGAGTTCTACCTGCAGCTCGACCCGCTGACCTGGGGTTAATATTTCAGTCTTGACTTATATAAGTAGAGGCTTTTAATATCGGTAGCGTGCACGCCTTCGACATACTCGGAGACCCGGTACGCCGGCGCATTCTGGAGCTGATTCACGCGGGGGAGATGTCCTCCGGTGCCGTCACCGAGGTGATCCGCTCGGAGTTCGCGATTAGCCAGCCTGCCGTATCACAACACCTGAAGGTACTGCGCAACAACGGGTTTGCAACAGTTCGCACCGAGGGAACTCGCCGCATCTACAGCGTGGACACCGCACCGCTGCGCGAGGTGGACCGCTGGTTGGACACCTTTCGCCGTAACTGGACTCCACATCTGGATGCGCTGGCCACCGAAATCGCCCGCGGCAAGCGTCAACGCCGCACAACCAACACGCAGAAGGAGAAGGAAAGCGCCCCATGATCGATGTCGAGCACCAACTCAATGCCGTCCGCCGCACCCTCGGCACCACCACATTCGAGGCTCGCAAAGCACGCGTCGTGACCGTCAGTCAGACCTACGACACCGACGCCGAGGACCTGTGGGATGCCTGTACCAACGTCGAACGCATCCCACGGTGGTTCCTGCCGATCACCGGAGATCTGCGCCTGGGAGGCCATTACTCGTTGGAGGGCAACGCGTCTGGAAAGGTACTTAGCTGCGATGCACCTCGTTCGTTCAGCGCTTCCTGGGAAGCCATGGGGGTCACCAGCTGGATCGAGGTGACGATCACGCCCGAGTCCGGCGACCGGGCCACCTTCACCCTGGAACACATCTCCGACACCAGCGACGACGATGAGCACTGGTTGCAGTTCGGCCCGGGCGCCGTCGGAGTCGGTTGGGATTCCGGACTTCTCGGCCTGGCCGGATACATCGCATCGCCTGAGGATCGGATAACTCCCGAAGAGGGGGCGGCGTGGGCGGCCAGCGATGAAGGGCGCGCGTTCATGACCGGATCCAGCGAGAGGTGGTACACGGCGGCGGTCGCCTCCGGCATGGACCCAGCGCAGGCGCGAGGCATGGCCGATCGCACCACCCAGGCCTATACCGCGGGCTGAGGTAGCCCACATCACAGCGAGCGCTACTATCGGCCCATGACCACATCGGCAATGCCGCCGGATGTATCTGGATTTGGACGCGTCACCCAAATTGCTTGGGTTACTGATGATCTCGATGCCACTGAAGGCATGCTCAGCACCATATTCGGGGTCAAAAAATGGACACGTATTCCAGATGTGCATTTCGGCCCGGACACGTGCACCTACCGGGGCGCACCGGCCGACTTCACCGCGACCATCGCGCTGAGCTATCTGGCCGACATGCAGCTCGAGCTGATCCTCCCGGTCGGTGGGACGAGCATCTATACCGAGTTTCTCGAACGGCAACCCGCGGGGCTACACCACGTATGCATGGAGCCACCTGATCTTGATGCGGCGCTCGACCAAGCCACCGCACGCGGCATGCAGGTGATCCAGGAGGGCGTGATGCCCGGTGGCATGCGTTTCGCTTACCTATCGGCACCCGCGGCAGCCTTGCCATACATGGAACTGGCCTTCGTCCCGCCCGAAATCCGGGCGTTCTACGACTACATCAAGAGTGAGCAGGCATGACTGTAGCGATACCGGAAACCGTAGCGGTCCAGGACATCACGGAGTGGTCGGATGAGGTAGATGTACTCGTCATCGGCTTTGGCATGGGTGGTGGATGCGCTGCCGTCTCGGCGGCTGAGGCCGGGGCGCACGTGCTCGCGCTCGAGCGCGCCGCCGCCGCGGGCGGAACCACCGCGATGGCGGGCGGGCACTTCTACCTCGGCGGCGGCACGGCCGTTCAGGAGGCCACCGGGCATGTTGATAGCGCCGACGAGATGTACAAGTACCTCATGGCGGTATCGCCGGATCCCGATCCGGAGAAGATCCGGCTGTACTGTGACGGCAGCGTCGAGCATTTCAATTGGCTTGAGGCACTGGGTTTTCAGTTTGAACGCAGCTTCTACCCAGAGAAGGCCGTCATCCAGCCCAACACCGAAGGGCTGATGTTCACGGGTAACGAGCTGGTGTGGCCCTACCGCGATGAAGCGGTACCCGCGCCGCGCGGGCACAAGGTCCCCAAACCCGGTGATACCGGTGGTGCGGGCATGGTCGTGGACCTGCTCGCCCAACGTGCCGGCGAGCTCGGTGTGCCCATTCGATATGAAACCGGCGCCACGGCACTTATCCTCGATGAGACAGGTGCGGTGGTCGGCGCGACGTGGAAGCATTTCGCGGAAACCGGTGCGATACGGGCCAAGTCGGTCATTATCGCGGCCGGAGGGTTCGTGATGAACCCCGCCATGGTGGCCGAATACACCCCCAAGCTCGCCGAGAAACCGTTCGTACTCGGCAGCACCTACGACGACGGGCTGGGGATCAGACTTGGGATATCCGCGGGGGCCGATACCCGCAACATGAACCAGATTTTCGTGACCGCTCCCGTCTACCCACCCTCGGGCCTGCTCACCGGAATCATCGTCAACAAGAACGGTGAACGGTTTGTCGCCGAGGACTCCTACCATTCGCGGACTTCCGGATTCGTGATGGACCAGCCCGGCAGCGCCGCATACCTGATCGTCGATTCCGTGCACATGGACCGGCCGGCACTGCCATTGACGCCATTTATCGACGGCTGGGAGACCATCGCGGAAATGGAAGAGGCACTAGGCATCCCGGCAGGGAACCTGGAGAAGACACTGCAGCGGTACAACCAGCATGCCGACAGGGGAGAAGACCCCGACTTCCATAAGCACCCGAAATACCTTGCTGCACAAGGAACAGGCCCGTGGGGCGCCTTCGATCTGACCCTTGGTAAGGCGATATATGCGGGGTTCACACTCGGCGGACTTCGCACGGACGCAGACGGACGCGTGCTCACCGGAGCCGGCGAAGCGATATCGGGTCTCTATGCCGCGGGCGCGAGCGCGTCGAACATTGCTCAGGACGGTAAGGGCTACAGCAGCGGAACCAGGCTCGGCGAAGCCTCGTTCTTCGGCCGACGGGCGGGTTCGCACGCGTCAGCGCGGGTATCCGCCGGTTGAGCGGATCCGGCGTGCTATGTGAGGCCGGTCACAAAAGTGCATCAAATAATCACTCGGCGGGGTAGCCGGTGGGCAGCCGCGAAGCAGTCGCTTAGGCTGGGCGCAACGGAAAGGTGACTCCAATGGCGGAGGTCTATGCCAGCAACGGGAATCGGCCCGCACCGGCCCGCAAGATCCGCAAGCTGGCCAACGTCGCGCTCAACATCGACGGCACCGTGGGCCATATCGAGTCAATGGCCGTCGAGGTGCACGACCTCACCGACCGAGTGGGTTCGATGCTCGACCACCTGGACTCAAGCCTGGAGCGGCTCGACGACTCCCTGGACTCGCTCAATCTCACGCTGAATGATCTGGCCTCGACCACCTCGACTCTGGCTAACACGATGACGAGTCTCGAGACCCTCATCGACGTCGTCAACCCGCTCATTCGCGTACTCAAGGTCGCGCTCTATCCGACGAAGATCGTCCTGGATTTCGCCGACGATCGGATCGCCCAGGTCGAACGCGCCCTGCACCGGTAGGCCCTTCCTCGCTGGTCACCACTCGACACTCCCGGCATTTGATTAACATACATACCGGTTTGTCGGTAATGTCTCACCGACAGAGACGACGAGGTGACGACGAAGGGAGTCGCGGTGAGCGATGTATCCGATCAACCCCGGCGGCCCCGGAAGCTCGATCCGGTTTCCGCCGAGATTCAGTTCGATCGGCTGGCCGCGACGGCGGGCCAGCTCCTCAAGGCCGGGTCACGAATCCTGAGCCAGCGCCCCACGGAGCGCGACCTGCGCCACGTGGTCGCCAAGGAAATGCGCCGGTCGTTTGCCGAGCTCGGCCCCGCCTATGTCAAGTTCGGACAGCTCATCGCATCATCTCCGGGGATGTTTCCCGAAGACCTGTCCGCGGAGTTTCGGTCGCTGCTCGACCAGGTGCCGCCGGCGAATCCACGGACCATCCGATCGATGCTGGCGGACGAGCTCGGCGCCCAGCCCGAGGACGTATTCGCCTCATTCGATGAGGTTCCTTTCGCTTCTGCGTCAATCGCTCAGGTACACAAGGCGACACTGACGGACGGCACCGCCGTCGTCGTCAAGATCCAACGCCCCGCGATCCGGACCAGGCTCGCGGCCGATCTGCAGATTCTGAAGCAAATTGCCCGCGGTCTCGAACTCACCGAGATGGGCCGGATGTCGAATATCTACGAGGTGATGCAGGATTTCGAGGCCAACCTCGCCGAGGAGCTCGATTTTACCCTGGAAGCGCAGGCCATGCGTGACTGGACCTCCGGCCTCGCGGGCTCCAAATATTCCCCGAAAGTGCGTGTCCCGCAGCTCTATTCGGACCTATGCACCGACAAGGTACTCACCATGGAGTACGTCGAGGGCATCAGGATCGACAACGCGGATGAGATCCGTGCGGCCGGATTCAACGGTCCGGAAGTGGTCAAGACCCTCATGCTCACCCTTTTCGACTCGGCGTTCGCCGCGGGCACCTTCCATGGCGATCTGCACGCCGGCAATCTGATGGTGGACCCAGAGGGCCGAATCGTATTCCTGGACTTCGGAATTGTCGGCCGCCTCGATCAGCGGACCCGCAAGACATTGCGCGAGTTGATCGGCGCACTCATCATCGAACCCGACGATGAGGCGGCCGCACGAACACTGATCAGACTGGGAGCCATCGACCCCTCCGCCGACCCCGCCAAGGTCGCCGAGTCGCTGCGAAAGGTGACCCGTCCGATGGGCACCTCATTGGGCAAGATCTCCTACGGCACGATCGGCCGACAACTCACCGCATTGGGGCGCGAGCACGATGCCATCCTCCCCAAAGAATTCATCCTGGTCGGCAAGCAACTACTCTATGTCGAGCGATACACCAAACTACTTGCGCCCGAATGGCAGCCGGTGGGCGACCCGGAAATTCTCACCTATTTCGGCACCTTGATATCGGAGTACCAACAGGCCCGCGAAGAGATCAAGGACAGCAAGGACGGATCCGGAGAATGACACGCACCGCCGGCACCCCGGCCCGGTCAACCGCACGTAGTCATCGCTCCGTACGACGGACCCAGGAAGAACGCAGCGCCGCCATGCGCAGCAGGCTCCTTGATGCCACAGTGGACTGTCTGGTCAAGTACGGATACGCGGGTACGACGACCACGCGGGTGGCACAGCGTGCCGGTGTCACCCGCGGCGCACTGGTGCACCACTTCCAGTCGAAATCCGAACTTCTCGGAGAATCGGTGCGGCATTTGGCGTTCAAACAGGGCCAAGAGATCCTCTCCGAGCTGATAGCGCTGGACCGCGAAAGCGACGCTGATTTCATCAGCCGCTGCCTGGACGCACTCTGGAGAATGCATCAAGGATCGATGTTCATAGCCACCATGGAACTATGGATCGCCGCGCGTACCGATCCCGAATTGTCCGCTCAGATGGACCAGTTCGAGTTCATCGTTATGCAACAGTTCTCGACGCTGGGCCAATCGGTGAGTCAGACCGCCGAGGAGTTACGCATCATTCGCAACATCACGCTCACCGCGATGGATGCTGTTCGCGGAATCTTGGTCAACAGCATGACCGCACCGCAAGAAGTTCGCGATCAACGCTGGGCACGCGCCAAGACCATGCTGCTGAATATCGTCGAGTCACCATCGGTCGGTGCACCGCTTGACTCCGCATTGCGCACCATGGACACCGGAAAACTCAGTCTCGGCGATTGATGTCCCCGTCGCCGGATCTACTTCGACTCTCGCGCAGCCGCTTCCTCCATGCGTGACTGCTCGGCTTGGATGACCATGTTCCCGAAGTACCCGATGAACGACGGATCCGAGAGCAGGGCCCAGTCGGGTGCCAGCAGCTTCATGTAGCGCTCCACGTACAGAAGTTGCTTGGAGATCAGCACCAGTTCGCGCGGAAGCCGCACGTCATATTCCTTGGCCATCACCGCCAACTGCTTACCGAGCTGGCCGTACGAGATCGCCGAAAGCTTGGCCGACTGCAGGGGATTGGTGAAGTCGGAGATCGTCTTGGCTGCTGTCGTGGAATCGACGGCCTTGCCCCGGTCTCCGATGGCGCCGAGCTTGTAGATACCGCGACTCACCGCCGCATGGTCGTTTTTCACGAACAGATCAACCATGATCTCGGTGAAGATCTTGCGGCTGCGTTCATCAATACGCCCGACAATCCCGAAGTCCAGAAACACAATTCGGCCGCTCGAGTCCACCAACAGATTGCCCGCATGCAGGTCTCCGTGGAAGAGCCCCTTGTGAAATCCGGTCTCGAACAGTGAATAGACGATGGCCTTGACCAGTCCGACCCCGTCGAACCCGGCGGCGGCAAGCTCGCCGACGTTGTCGATCCGGATACCTTCGACGTATTCCATCGTCAGCACACGTTCGGTGGTGTACTCCCAAAACACCTTCGGAACGCGCACCTTATCGCCGTACTCGGTGTCGGCCAGACTCGCCATCCATTGCTCCATGGCATGGCCCTCTGCCGCGAAATCAAGCTCCTCGTTGAGGTTCTGCTCGAAGTCCTCGACGATCTCGGGTGCATTGCTCGCACGCCCCAGATCGGTTTTGACAATCAAGCGAGCAAGGCGCCCGATGATCCGAACGTCGGCGGCCAACCTGGTGCGGATCTTCGGCCGCTGAATCTTCACCACCACCCGCTCACCCGATTTGAGTGTCGCGTGGTGGACCTGAGCGATAGAGGCAGAGGCGAACGGATGGTCGTCGAATGTCGCGAATATCGTTGCAGGATCGGCACCCAACTGATCGCGCAACGACTGGCGAATCAACTCCGGAGACGCCGGCGGAACCCTGTCGAGAAGCGTGCGGAACTCGTTGGACAGCGTTTCCGGGAATACGCCGGGGGATGACGCGATGATCTGACCGAGCTTCACATACGTGGGGCCCATGAGTGCGAACGTGCGGCGGAGCTCATGGGCCGCTCGTACCTCCAGTGGTCTTCCACGCCGAGGTGTCGTCAGCAGACGCGCTCCCGACCCGGCGAGCCGGGCGACAACGACGCCAAACCTCCGGGCCTCCACGCGAAATGGCGGGGGATGCAGTCTGACCCGTGGCCGGGTGATCTCAATATCGATCGGCCCGCTGCCCGCCGGCGAATTCACCGCGGCGGCGGATGGTTCCGAGGTAGATTCCGGGATGACGGGCTGTTGCCTCCCGTTCTCGGGCAGTCCGGCGGCGAGGGGCGCCGCATCGTTGCCCGCGCCCTCGGGGGTGGTCATGAGCGCCACTGTAATACATACGAGCACAGTTGTATGTAACCTGCGCCGAGCTACCGATCGGTAGCTGCCGAATCACCGCCAGGTGCCCACAGGCCTGTCGGTATTTGACCGTCATACACCTGCATTTAGTCGGCTCGCCGCCGCTACATCTGCGGGAATTGCAGCTTACATACACGAGGGTATGTATGTTACGTTCGAAAGCGTTGGTATCCATCCATGCCACACCATTGACAAAGGAGTCTTTCGCCCATGTCTGAGCTGCACTCCAGCATCGACCTCCCCTACAGCATCGACAAGCTCTGGTCCGTGTTGCCAGACCTCAACAAATACGACGAGTGGATGACCATCCACACCGGATTCAAGGGCGATGTCCCCGCGATCGAGGACATCAAGGTCGGCACCAAGTTCTCCGAAATCGTCACCCTGATGGGCATGGCCAACACGGTCGAATGGACCGTGCAGGAGTTCACCCCGGCCGAGGAGGTGCTGTCCGCCAAGAAGGGCGCCTTCAAGCTGGGCGGCACGGGCATGGCCGGAGTCGAGGCCATCATCAAGTCGAGCGTGGAGGAAATCGACGCGGACAACACCAGGGTGAACGTGGACTCGTCCTTCACCGGGCAGATGCTCACCGGCGCCATCGGCACGGCTATCGACAAGGCCGTGCAGGAAGAGCTCGAAAACTCCGTCACGCGACTCAAGGAATTGCTGGCCAAGGAGCTCGGCTAATCGAGCTCATGTGCCGGGCCCATTTGATGTCGATCACCTTCACGGAAGAAAGCAGGACACATGCTCGACTGGTCACCGATTGACCTTGCGGTGCGTGACGCCGTTCGCCAGTTCATCGACAAGGAGGTCAGACCTCACGTCGATGCACTGGAGTCCGGTGAGATGGAGCCGTATCCCGTCATCCGGAAGATGTTCGCCACCTTTGGCATCGACGCTCTTGCCAAAGAGGCGCTGCAGAAGCAGATCGAGAAGAAGAAGGCCCGAGAGACCGCACTGGTCGCCGGCGAACCGCTGGCGGACTCCAGGAAGTCCGATAGTGGGGGAGTTATGGGACTCGCCGGCGGGTCGGCCGGGATGGGATTCGTTCTCACCAGTGAAATTTCGCGCGTCTGTATGGGTTTGGTGACGGGGATGGGCGTGAGCATGGGTCTGACCGTGCCGACCATCGCCTCCCGCGGCACCGCCGCACAGATGGAGCGGTGGCTGCCCGAGCTGGTCACCTACGAGAAGGTGGGCGCATGGGCCATCACCGAACCCGATTCGGGCTCTGATGCATTCGGCGGCATGAAGACATATGTCACCCGCGACGGCGAGGATTACATCCTCAATGGGCAGAAGACCTTCATCACCAATGGGCCCGATGCCGATGTGATCGTCGTCTACGCCAAGTTGGATGAAAAGGACCCGGCGGTCGACAAGCGCGACCGCACGGTGCTGACCTTCGTCCTCGACAAGGGCATGGAGGGCTTCGTACAGTCAAAACCTTTCCGCAAAATGGGTATTCACAGCTCACGCACCGGGCAGTTGTTCTTCGAGAATGTCCGCCTGGGCAAGGACCGCCTCCTGGGTGAATCGGAGACCAACGATCAGGGCGACGGGCGGGACAGTGCCCGGGCCAACTTTTCGATGGAACGCATCGGCGTGGCGGCACTCGCCCTCGGTGTCATCGAGGAGTGCCTGCGGCTTTCGCTGGACTACGCCAGGACACGCACCCTGTGGGGCAAGGAAATTGCCCAATTCCAGCTGATCCAGCTCAAACTGGCGAAGATGGAAGTGGCCCGGCTCAACGTACGGAACATGCTGTTCCACGCCATCGAGAGCTTGTCGGAGGATAAGACACCCTCGCTGGCGGAGGCTTCGGCCATCAAGCTCTACTGTTCCGAGGCCGCGACCGACGTCGCGATGGACGCCGTGCAGCTCTTCGGCGGCAATGGTTACATGACAGAATATCGAGTCGAACAGCTGGCGCGCGATGCCAAGTCGCTCATGATCTACGCCGGCAGCAACGAAGTTCAGATCACCCATATCGCCAAGGGGCTGCTGGCAGGCAACTAGCCCGGTAATCGGCTCGACACCCTGGCACCGACGCATCAGGCTGAGGCCATGCTGGCGCGCCTTCACGAGGATATGGCGGAGTACTGGGCCCTGGCAGGGCCGCTGTACTCCGCCGATCCCGTGCTGCACACGGTCGAGCTCCACGTCGCGGCGCGGCTTCTTCGCACGGCCTCCGATCCCGCGATAGCGCTGATCACCCTTACCGACCTTGGGGATCTCGCGGGAGCCGCGCTGGGCACCGGCCAGGGGCTCATCTGCAATGCCATCCCGAGGGCCGGGGTCACCGCCACAGTGAGCCTGCTCGCCGGTAGGGCGATTCGGCTGCCCTCGGTACGCGGATCGCGGTCGGTGACACTCTCGGTGGCCAGCGCCTGGGTGTCGATGACCGGCGCCACGGTGTCCGATACCACCGATGAGCGGCTGTACCGCCTCGCCGATTTTCAACCGCCGTGCGTGCCCGGCGAACCACATCTCGTCACCGCAGATGCCATCGAGGTCATGGTGCCGTGGAGTATCGAGTACAACCGGGAAACCTTCGGCGTGACGACACCGGCCGGCGACGCGCAGCGCTGGCTGTCCGGCTCCTACCAGCTGGGGGATGTCTACTTGCGGTGGGAACGGGGAGGCGCGCCCGTTGCCATGGCAGGAGTGCGGGCACCGATCGGCGGGGTATCGCGGATCGGTCCGGTGTACACACCACCCGCGTACCGGGGCCACGGCTACGGCAGTGCCGTCACGGCGTCCGCCTGCGAGTGGGCGCGACAGGCGGGAGCCCGGGAGATCGTCCTCACCACCGATCTGGCCAACCCGACCTCCAACTCGATCTACCGCAAGCTCGGATTTCGGGCGGTTGCCGATTCGGTGATCGTCGAGTTCGCGGCACCGGCGGCACTCCTCGCGCCCTGACGTACCGTGTGCATGTGCGCAAGTCGAACACCGCCTCACGGTTCACCGGGAAGTTCTGGAAGCTCCTCGGTGCCGCCACCGACAAGAACCAGAGCCAGTCGCTGGACCTCGTGGACGCCTCGAAGAAGTACGACGAGAAAGCCAAGGACCTCACCGACGAGCAGCTCACCAAGGCGGCCAAGAAGCTCGACCTGGCCGAGGGCATCGAGTCCAAGGACATCGGCCAGTTCCTCGCGATCGTGCGCGAAGCTGCCGAACGCACCATCGACGAGCGGCCGTTCGACGTTCAGCTGCTGGGCGCGCTGCGCATGCTCGACGGGGATGTCATCGAAATGGCCACCGGCGAGGGTAAGACCCTCACCGGCGCGATCACCGCCGCCGCATATGCGTTGGGCGGGCGCAGCGTGCATGTCATCTCAGTCAACGACTACCTGGCCCGGCGCGACGCCGAATGGATGGGACCGTTTCTGGAGCGGATGGGGTTGACGGTCGGATGGATCACCGAGGAATCCACCGCCGCCGACCGTCGGAAGGCCTATGCCTGCGATGTCACCTACGGATCGGTCAATGAGATCGGCTTCGACGTGCTGCGCGACCAGTTGGCGATCGACGTCGACGACCTGGTGTCCCCGAGCCCCGATGTCGCCGTCGTCGACGAGGCCGACTCGGTATTGGTCGACGAGGCCCTGGTGCCCCTGGTCCTGGCCGGCACCAGCCATCGGGAAGCCCCGAGCTCGGAGGTCATCGAAGCGGTACGCGAGCTGACCGCCGGAGAGGACTACGAGGCCGACAACGATCGCCGCAACATCTTCCTCACCGACATCGGTGCCCAGAAGCTGGAAAAGCGCCTCGGGAACATCGATCTGTACTCCGAGCAGAACGTCGGGACGACCCTCACCGAGGTCAACGTCGCCCTGCACGCACATGTGCTTTTAGAGCGCGACGTGCACTACATCGTGCGCGATGGCGCGGTGCACCTCATCAACTCCTCACGGGGTCGCATCGCGGCCCTGCAGCGCTGGCCCGATGGCTTACAGGCCGCTGTCGAAGCCAAGGAAGGCATTGAAACCACGGACACCGGTGAGGTTCTCGACACCATCACCGTGCAGGCCCTCATCAACAGGTACCCCCGTGTATGCGGAATGACCGGTACAGCACTCGCAGCCGGCGAACAGCTTCGACAGTTCTACAAGCTGGGTGTTTCACCCATCCCGCCCAACACCCCGAACATCCGCGAGGACCAGCCCGACCGCGTGTACATCACCGAGGCGAGCAAGAACGACGCCATCGTCGCGCATATCGCCGAGATCCACGCCACCGGCCAACCGGTGCTCGTCGGAACGCACGATGTCGCCGAATCTGAGGCGCTGCACCATCGTTTGGTGCGTTCTGGGGTTCCCGCCGTCGTGCTGAACGCCAAGAACGATGCCGAAGAGGCCCGCGTCATCGCCGAAGCCGGCGCGCTCAACGCCGTCACGGTGTCTACTCAGATGGCCGGCCGCGGTACCGATATCCGACTGGGTGGCTCCGATGAGACCGATTACGACGCCGTCGTGGAGGTGGGTGGACTGCACGTCGTCGGCACCGGGCGACACCGCACCGAACGGCTCGACAACCAGCTGCGCGGACGTGCGGGGCGCCAGGGCGACCCGGGGTCGTCGGTGTTCTTCTCCAGTTGGGAGGACGAGGTTGTTGTGGCACACCTTGATTCGGCCAAGCTTCCTACCGAAACCGATGATGACGGACAGATCGTCAGTCCCAAGTCCGGCGGTCTGCTCGACCACGCCCAGCGGGTCGCCGAAGGCACGATGCTGGATCTGCACGCCAACACCTGGCGTTACAACCAACTGATCGCCCAGCAGCGTGCCATCATCGCCGACCGTCGCGACACCCTGCTGCGCACCGATACCGCCCGCAAGGAGCTCAAGGAGCGTTCTGCGGAGCGCTACGACGAGCTGGCGGAAGATCTTTCCGAAGAGCGGCTCGAGCGCATCTCGCGGCAGATCATGCTGTACCACCTCGACCGTGGTTGGGCGGACCACCTGGCGTACCTGTCCGACGTACGCGAGAGCATTCATCTGCGCGCACTCGGGCGGCAGAACCCGATCGACGAGTTCCACCGGCTCGCCGTAGATGCCTTCGCCTCGTTGGCAGCCGACGCCGTAGAGGCGGCACAGCAGACCTTCGACACCGCGAATCTGGTTGACGAGGAACAGGGATTGGATCTTTCGAAGCTTGCCCGACCGACCTCGACGTGGACGTACATGATCCACGACGACCCGCGCAAGAACGACAGCCTCTCGATTCTGAACCTGCCCGGCGTCTTCAGCTGACGACAGGAGCCTGTTTACGTGGGGTATCGCTCCGCGAATATGAGAGGCTGGCCGGATGGGAACCGATGAGCCGCTTGCGCGAAGAGCTTCAGCTCCCGCGGAACCGTCCTCCGGAGACGACCGGATACTGACGGTCCCCAACGTGCTGAGCGTTATTCGACTGGCGTTCATCCCGCTGTTCCTGTACCTACTGCTGGTAAAGCACGCCGACGGCTGGGCCGTCACCATTCTGATGCTGAGCGGCTTCACCGACTGGGCCGACGGCAAGATTGCCCGGCTGATGAATCAGTCGTCACACCTGGGCACACTCCTAGACCCGGCCGCCGACCGGCTGTACATGGTGACCACCCCGATCGCGTTCGCGATCCGGGACATCGTGCCGTGGTGGATCGTGCTGACCCTGCTGGCCCGCGATCTCATTCTCACCCTCGGACTGCCCATCGTGCGCCGTCGTGGAATCGAGGCATTGCCAGTCATGTACATCGGCAAGGCCGCGACCTTCGCATTGATGTCGGCGTTCCCCCTCATCCTCATCGGCGAATGGGACTCGTTGTGGGGAAGGATAATCGGCCCCTGCGGGTGGGCCTTCCTGATATGGGGACTGGGCATGTATCTGTGGACGTTCGTGCTCTACGTCGCACAGATCGTGATGGTGGTCCGGCAGTTGCCAAGGGTCAGCACCTGAGATGAGTACCGACGACCCCATACACGGCAATGGGCCGCATCTCATGGGTGGTTTCGAACCCGAAGAGGGTCTGGGCCACCACACCGCGAACCGGCCCAAGCGCAATCCCGTGCCCTCGCTGTTGCGCACCTTGCTTTCTGATCACCTGGACGCCGGATATGCCGAGGCGGCCGCCGCCCGCCGCGACGGGGCTGCACCGCGCTCACGCGTGGCCGAATGGGGTTGGCAGGCAGTCGCTGCCATCGCCATCGCCGCCGTCTTCGCGGCGGCCGTCGCGCAGACCACCCGCATCGCGCCCGGCGTCATGCAGGAGAAGCAGGGACTGCTGGCAAGCATCCGTAGTGAACAGCGCGATTCCGGAGCGCTGGAGTCCACGCGCGACCAGTTGTCGGCCGAGGTGGCCGGCGCTCGGCGCGGCCAGCTGGAAGGCAACGAGCAGGGCAAGGAGCTACTGAATCGGTTGGACCAGTTAGGTCTTGCGGCGGCGAGCACTCAGGTACGCGGACCAGCGCTGATCGTCACATTGGCCGACCCGGGCAGCCCGGGCGACCTTTCGGACGTCTCGAAGGAACGTATCCCGCGCAGCCAGCAGGTTATTCTCGACCGTGACATGCAGCTGGTCGTGAACTCGCTGTGGATCAGTGGTGCAGAGGCGATTTCGGTCTCGGACGTTCGCATCGGCCCGAATGTGACGATGCGTCAGGCCGGGGGAGCGATCCTGGTCGACAATCAGCCCATCAGCTCGCCGTACCGAATCGTCGCCATCGGCCCCGCCAACACGATGAAGTCTTCGTTCGAGCGCAGCCCGGGCATGGCCCGAATGCGGCTTTTACAGAAATCCTATGGCATCCGACTCGCCCTGGGCACCCAGGAGAACGTCCAGCTGGCCCCGGCGGCCAATCGGGACGTGAAGTACGCCAAGGAAATTCCAGCAGGAAACCGATGACATGAACCCCACCGTGACGAGGAGAGGAAGTAGACGATGATCGGCATTGTCGCGCTGGCGATCGGCGTGGTTTTGGGGCTGGTGTTTCACCCGAACGTGCCCGACGCCGTCGCCCCGTACTTGCCGATCGCGGTGGTGGCGGCGCTCGATGCGCTTTTCGGCGGCGCTCGGGCCTATTTGGACCAGATATTCGATTCGAAGGTGTTCGTGGTCTCCTTCGTGTTCAATGTGCTGGTAGCGGCCCTGATCGTGTTCGTGGGTGACCAGCTCGGGGTCGGCACGCAGCTATCCACCGCCATCATCGTCGTTCTCGGCATTCGAATCTTCGGAAACGCTGCCGCCCTGCGGCGCAGGTTGTTTGGGGCGTGAGCCGATGACCGACTCCCAGCACGAACCACACCCGGGCAAGCACGAGATGCCCAAGACACGCCGTCCCCCGACGCGCACTCAGGTCACCTTCGGAGTACTGGGCGTCGCGCTGTGCGCATTGCTGGGCCTGGCGATCACCACCCAGGTTCGCCAAACCGAATCCGGCGATGGGCTGGACACCGCGCGGCCCGCTGACCTGCTGGTGCTGCTCGACTCGCTGCAACAGCGCGACGCCAACCTGAACAAGGAGATCGCAGACCTGCAACAGAGCTTAATCACCATGCGCGCCAGTGGAACCGGCAATCAGGCGGTGATCAACGATGCCAAGGCGCGGCTGTCGGCGCTGTCCATCATGGTGGGGACCGTCGGCGCCACCGGACCGGGCGTCATCCTGACCATCAGCGATCCCGGGCAGGGCCTGGGACCAGAAGCACTGCTCGACATCATCAACGAGCTACGGGCGGCCGGTGCCGAGGCGATCGAGATCAAGTCGGGCGACACGTCGGTGCGCATCGGCGCCGATTCGTGGGTGACCGGAGCCCCAGGACAGCTCACCGTCGACGGCACGCTTCTGGCACCCCCGTATTCGGTTCTCGCGATAGGCGATCCACCGACACTCGCGTCGGCGATGAACATACCGGGTGGCGCCGTCGACACCGTGTCGCGAGTGGGTGGTGGCGTTACCATCGACCAGCCGACACGCGTAGACATCACCACCTTGCGGGAACCGAAACCGCGCCAATACGCTCAGCCCGGCAAGTAGCCCTCCGGGCCCAGCGACCACGCAGACCACTGACCGAGAGCAAGGATGATTCACCGTGACCGAAATTCCTGCCGACCTGCACTACACCGAGGAACACGAATGGGTGCGGCGCACGGGTGAGCGCACTGTGCGCATCGGAATCACCGACTACGCACAGTCACAGCTCGGCGACGTGGTGTTTGTCCAGCTGCCGGATGTCGGCTCGGACCTGACCGCCGGCTCCACGTTCGGTGAGGTGGAGTCCACCAAGTCGGTATCGGACCTGTTCGCGCCGATCACCGCGAAAGTCGTTGGTGCGAATGGTGAATTGGATTCCAATCCGCAGCTGGTCAATTCCGATCCCTATGGCGAGGGATGGTTGGTCGATCTTGAAGTCACCAGCGAGGCAGACCTCGATGCGGCTCTTAATGACCTCTTAGACGCATCGGGATATGGTGACGCCACCGATTAGGAGGGCACCAGTTCTCCAACCCGTCCGATGACCACTATTTCGGGTGGACCGCTGGCCGATACGGCAGAGGTGGCCCGTTACGGGCAGTCAGACGGTACGGTCGGAAATGAGCGGCGATGAGCGCTCGCCGTGAAGAGCATGTGTTTTGATGAGCGCTCGCCGCGAAGAGCATGAGGGCAGATGAGGGTCGCGAAGAGCGTCAGGCTCTGCGAGATCCGCACTGACAATCGAATCCTCCAGGGGCGAGGAAGAAGGAGCGATGGTGACCGATAACGACAAGGACGACACGTCAGGCGAGGTCACCGCGGAGACGACCTCGGTGTTCCGCGCCGATTTCGCCACGGAACTGGAAGCGCCCGCACAGGCCGCTACCGACGTGTCGGGTGTCGAGGGATTGCCCGCCGGCTCGGCACTGTTGGTGGTCAAGCGTGGACCCAATGCGGGATCGCGTTTCCTGCTCGATCAGGCAACCACGTCGGCCGGACGGCACCCCGACAGTGACATCTTCCTCGACGATGTCACGGTAAGCCGTCGTCACGCCGAATTCCGGCTTGACAGTGACGAATTCCAGGTAGTTGACGTAGGCAGCCTCAACGGCACCTACGTCAACCGCGAGCCGGTGGACTCGGCGGTTCTCGCCAACGGCGACGAAGTGCAGATCGGAAAGTTCCGTCTGGTCTTCCTGACCGGGCCGAAGTCGGCCGGCGACGACACCTCCTCGGGTGGCCAGTGACAGCTCCCGACCGGCCGGCTCTCACCGGAATGTCGATTGGGTCGGTACTCGACCTGTTGCGTCCGGAGTTTCCGGACGTCACGATCTCGAAGATTCGATTCCTCGAATCGGAGGGCCTGGTTACCCCGTCGCGTAGCTCGTCGGGGTATCGCCGGTTTTCGGCCTATGACGCCGAGCGGCTCCGGTTCATCCTGACCGCGCAACGCGATCATTACCTGCCGTTGAAGGTGATCAAGGAGCAGCTCGACGCCCAGCCCGACGGAGCGCTGCCCGATGTGGCGGGTTTCAGCGGCGGCCCTCGTCTATTTGCCATCACCGATGGCGAAAGCACCAACGATATTGCCCATCAAGGGTTTCCATCCGCGCGCCCCACCCGGCTCAGCCGCGAGGACCTGCTGTCTCGTTCCGGGGCGGACGAGGTGGTGCTGACCTCGCTCATCAAGGCGGGAATCATCACCGCCGGCCCGGGCGGTTTCTTCGATGAATACACGGTCATGATCGTTCAGTGCGCCGCCGAGCTGGCCGACTACGGCGTCGAGCCGCGGCACTTGCGTACCTTCCGATCGGCGGTCGATCGCGAGACCGATCTGATTGCCCAGATCGTGGGCCCGACCGTCAAAGCCAACAAGGCAGGAGCCCGCGACCGCGCCGATGACCTGATCCGGGAGGTGGCTGCGCTCTCGATCGCGCTCCACGGCGCGATGATCAAGTCCGCGGTGCGCGGCGTCCTCGATCGCTGAGGACTAGACTCGCGGTACGACAGAAGTACTGGTGTTGGAGGGCACGATGAGCGAAGTTCGAGTCGTGGGAATCCGCGTGGAGCAGCCCCAGAACCAGCCGGTGTTGTTGCTGCGGGAATCCGCCGGCGATCGATACCTGCCGATTTGGATCGGCCAGTCCGAGGCGGCGGCCATTGCCCTGGAACAACAGGGGGTGGAACCGGCGCGGCCGCTCACCCATGATCTGATCCGCGATCTCATTGCCGCCCTTGGGCATTCGCTCAAGGAAGTACGGATCGTGGATCTGCAAGAAGGTACGTTCTACGCCGACCTTGTTTTCGATAGCGATCTGCGGGTGTCGGCGCGACCGTCGGATTCGGTAGCAATCGCGCTGCGCGTAGGGGTTCCGATCTACGTCGAGGAAGCTGTACTGGCCGAGGCGGGTTTGATCATTCCCGACGAGGACGACGAGGACTCCGGCGGAGCGTTGCGAGAAGACGAGGTCGAGAAGTTCAAAGAGTTCCTCGACAGCGTCTCGCCCGACGACTTCAAGGCCACAGAAGGCCCGTAAACAGAGCCTTAAGTAACGAGTAAGTCTCAACCTGACCTTTACAGTCTCGACCCGGGCGCGTCGCGTTGACCGTGATTTTCCGGAGGCCATAATTTGACTCAGCGGCCGGCACGGGGCAGCGCAAGGAGCGTATGCTCGGAGAATTCGTGCTTGGACGAACGCACTACCGGCGGACTCGGTTCGTTGAAATTTCTCAGGGAATTTCTCAGGAACCGCGCCACGAGAGCCGGCGAAGCGATCGGCGAGAGGGAGCAGAAGTGGTCGAACAGCCGCAGCAGGGGCAGCTGGACATGACGCTGGATGGGAGCGCGGCGGGTTCTGCCGAGTCATCAGCGGCTGACGGACCTGTTCAGCCGGGTCTCTTCCCGGATGATTCAGTGCCCGACCAGCTCGTTGGCTACCGCGGGCCCAGCGCCTGCCAGGTTGCCGGCATCACCTACCGCCAGTTGGACTACTGGGCCCGCACCTCACTTGTGGTTCCCTCGATCCGCGGCGCGGCCGGCTCCGGCAGCCAGCGCCTGTACTCCTTCAAGGACATCCTGGTCCTCAAGATCGTCAAGCGACTGCTGGACACCGGAATCTCACTGCAGAACATCCGGGTTGCCGTCGAGCACCTGCGTCAGCGCGGGGTCGAGGATCTCGCGAATATCACGCTGTTCTCGGATGGCACCACGGTCTATGAATGCACCTCCGCCGAAGAGGTCGTCGACCTGCTGCAGGGCGGACAGGGCGTATTCGGCATCGCGGTCAGCGGTGCCATGCGCGAACTGACCGGTGCCATCGCTGAGTTCCCGGGGGAGCGCGCCGATGGCGGCGAGGCCATCGAGGCACCCGAGGACGAACTGGCCTCCCGGCGCAAGGATCGTGCCCGCAAGACCGGCTGATCCGGCTCCACCAACTCGACGGTCTGGACCAGAGGGTTAACTCGCGTAAGCTGGTCGAGCATCGCCCGTGGGCGGGAGAGTGTCATGACCGCCAGTCATGGCCGCCGAAGGAGCAACACCTCTCCGCCAATCTCTCAGGCCCCCGAACCGCTCTCGGCCCCGATGCCTCTGAAAAGCGGTGATCTGCTCTTGCGACCGGGTCACCCGCCGACGGGGAAAGGCTCTCATCCGGGAATCTGCCCGGTGAGACGACCGAATCTCTCAGGCGCCCGTACCGGGTAGATGACAGAGGGAGGGGAGACGCCGTCGCGTGCCCGTCGCGCGACTCGGCCCTCCGGGAGTACCGTGTCCAATCCTCTTCGCGCCAGCGGCTCATCATCGCCTTTCGCCGATCGCCATATCGGTCCCACCGCCGCCGATATCGACACCATGCTTGCCACCATCGGTGTGGCCAGCCTCGACGAGCTCGCCGAGAAGGCTGTTCCGGCCAGCATCCTGGATGAGCAGCACGGCGGACTCGCCACCGGCCTCGACGCGCTCCCGGCAGCAGCATCCGAACACGAAGCCCTGGACGCGCTGCGGAAACTTGCTAGCCACAACACGATTGCCGTGTCGATGATCGGGCAGGGGTACTTCGACACGTTGACGCCGCCGGTGCTTCGCCGGAACATCCTGGAGAACCCGGCCTGGTACACCGCCTACACGCCGTACCAACCGGAAATCAGTCAGGGACGTCTTGAGGCACTGCTGAACTTCCAAACCATGGTCGCCGAGCTCACCGGCCTCGACATCGCGAATGCCTCGATGCTCGACGAGGGCACGGCTGCCGCCGAGGCGATGACGCTCATGCATCGCGCCGTGAAGTCCGCGTCCAATCGTCTGATTGTCGATGCCGACGTGTACGGGCAGACCGCGGCCGTGATCGCGACCCGCGCCGAACCACTCGGCATCGAGGTGGTGACCGTCGATCTCACCCAGGGACTACCCGACGGCGAATTCTTCGGAGTGATCGTGCAGTTGCCCGGCGCCTCCGGGCTGGTGCGCGACTGGACTTCGGTCATCTCCGAGGCTCATCAGCGTGGCGCGCTGGTGGCGGTCGGCGCTGACCTGTTGGCCCTCACCCTCATCGCCCCACCCGGCGACATCGGTGCCGACGTCGCCTTCGGCACCACCCAACGCTTTGGTGTGCCCATGGGATTCGGTGGCCCGCATGCCGGCTACCTCGCGGTACACACGGCGCACGCCCGACAGCTGCCGGGACGCCTCGTCGGGGTATCGGTGGACTCCGACGGCGCACCCGCCTACCGGCTCTCGCTGCAGACCCGCGAACAGCACATCCGCCGCGACAAGGCGACCAGCAACATCTGTACCGCGCAGGTGCTGCTGGCGGTGATCGCCGCCATGTACGCGAGCTACCACGGTCCGGAAGGGTTACGCACCATCGCCACCCGGGTGCACCGCAACGCACGGCTGCTGGCCTCCGGGCTGACTCGCGGCGGCCACACCGTGGTGCACGAGCAATTCTTCGACACGGTGCTGGTGCACGTTCCCGGCCGGGCCGCCGGGATCCAGGCCGCCGCCAAGGCCGAAGGGATCAATATCTGGAGCCCCGACGGCGACCACGTCTCGATCGCCTGCGATGAGGCGACAACGCTGCCGCACCTTGTGGCGGTGCTGCGTGCATTCGGCACGGAGATGTTCGAGGGCGCCCTGGAGGCCCTGCACCCCTCGGATATCGCGACCCGCGACTCGGATTACCTGACACATCCGGCGTTCAACCGCTATCACAGCGAGACCGACATGATGCGTTACCTGCGCGCGCTATCCGACAAGGATATTGCGTTGGACCGCAGCATGATTCCACTCGGGTCCTGCACCATGAAGCTCAACGCCGCCGCCGAGATGGAACCGATCACCTGGCCGCAGTTCGCGACCCAGCACCCATTCGCCCCGGCGGGTGATTCTCGCGGCCTGCGCACGCTGATCGCCGATCTCGAAGGCTGGCTGGCCGGTATCACCGGGTACGACGCCGTGAGCTTGCAGCCCAACGCGGGATCACAGGGCGAGTACGCGGGGCTGCTGGCCATCCGGCGGTACCACATCGACCGCGGCGAGAGCGACCGTGAGGTGTGTCTGATCCCATCGAGCGCCCACGGCACCAATGCCGCCTCGGCGGCCCTGGCGGGTATGCGCGTAGTGGTAGTGGCCTGCCGCGACAACGGCGACGTCGACCTCGATGATCTACGCGCCAAGATCGCGGCGAATGCCAGCGCACTGGCGGCGATCATGATCACGTACCCGTCCACGCACGGCGTCTACGAGCACGACATTGCCGACATCTGCGCGGCCGTGCACGACGCCGGGGGACAGGTGTACGTCGACGGCGCGAACCTGAATGCCCTTGTGGGGCTTGCCCGTCCCGGGCGCTTCGGCGGTGACGTCAGCCACCTGAACCTGCACAAGACGTTCTGCATCCCTCATGGTGGCGGTGGGCCTGGCGTAGGACCCGTTGCGGTCCGCGGCCACCTCGCGCAGTACCTGCCGGGGCACCCGTATGCCGAGGAACTGCCCTCCGGACCTCCGGTATCTTCGGCGCCGTACGGTTCGGCATCGATCCTGCCGATCACCTGGGCCTATATCCGGATGATGGGGCCCGACGGCCTGCGGGCGGCGTCGCTGACCGCGATCGCCTCGGCCAACTACCTGGCGCGCCGTCTCGATGAGTACTACCCGGTGCTCTACACCGGGGATAACGGCATGGTGGCCCACGAGTGCATCCTGGATCTGCGGGAGATCACCAAAAACACCGGCGTCACCGTCGACGATGTGGCCAAGCGCTTGGCCGACTACGGTTTCCACGCACCGACCATGAGTTTCCCGGTGGCCGGCACACTCATGGTGGAGCCCACCGAGAGTGAGAGCCTGGCCGAAGTGGACGCCTTCTGCGAGGCGATGATCGCCATCAAGGCCGAGATCGACAAGGTCGGCTCCGGGGTATGGCCGGTGGAGGACAACCCGCTGCGCGGGGCGCCGCACACCGCCGAATCTCTCACCGCCGATGAGTGGAATCACCCCTACGGCCGGACCGAGGCTGCGTACCCACTCGGAAAGGGATTCCGCCCCAAGGTGTGGCCGCCGGTGCGTCGTATCGACGGTGCTTACGGCGACCGCAATCTGGTGTGCTCCTGCCCACCGATCGAGGCCTTCGCCGAGTAGCGATTGCGCGAGCAGTCCTCCGCGTGCGGGGGACTGCTCGCGACTAGGACACGAAGCGCGCGATGGCCGTGGCCAGCTCCGGGCTGTTCGAAGCCGCCAGGTTCTGGTAGGCACCGCCGGTCTGCTGGGCGAGCGCCTGCCAGGTCTGCTGATCGGAGTCGGTGCCGAAGTCGATCACGTTGATGCGCACCGGCCTCGCCGGATCTCTCTGGCGGTTGATCGTGTCGATGAGGCCCGCGCTGTCCAGGCTCTGGTCGGTATGCGAGCGACCCGCCACGATCAGCACCGAATTGACCTGATTCGGGCGGAAGCTGTTCACCGCCTCCTGGTACACGTTGCGCAACGTGGTGAATGCCACCGCACCGTTGGAGGTCGGCTGCAACGCCGTCAACGCGTCGGCCACACTCTGCGACCTGGACACACCCTCGACGTCGTCGGCGGCAACACCCAGCCGCACGACGGTATTGCCTTCCTTGCCGTCATACGTCCAGAGCCCGACACCAGAGCCCGGGGCCACGGTCCGGATGCGGTTGGCAAGTGCCCCAGTCACATCGGACAACTTCACGCCCTCCGAGGACAACGAGGAATCCAACATGATGGTGGTAGCGCCGGCACCCGTTGAGGTGCCATCGGCCAGTGCGACACGCACCTTGTCCTCGATGCTCAGCGGCTTGTCGATCTTCGCGAAGCTCACCACATCGCTACTGGGCAGGTCGGCCCCTTCGGCGCGGAAGCCCGCGGCCGCCAGGTCCTTCAGTTGATCCTTATCGCCCAGGAAACGCGCGAATTGGCTTGCCGCGGTGTGCTGCTCCTCGGATAGCCACGCGCCGTCCAGCTGCACGGTGGGGTAGTCGGCGATCGGGGTCGCCCCCGCGGGCAACCACGCGGCGATAACCTTCTTGGCATCGCCATTGCTGCGGGTGCGCGCGTAGAGCTGCTGCTCGGTGGTGACCACCGAGTGCACGGCGGCACCAGGCTGCTCGCCACCGTCAAGCAGCGCACCCAAGGCATCGGACAGATTGTTCGCGGGCAGCTTGGGAGCCGCTGCCGCCAACGATGCGGCCGGGCCGGCACCCAGCTCGGGCGAATCCCCGGGACGAACACTGGCAGCCGCCACCGCTTCCGCGGCAAGCTGCGCCGCGTCGGCATTACCGCTCGACGGCAGCGCCAGCCGCAACGAGCCCCATCCCGGCAGGCCGACACCGTCCAGTGCGTTCGGAACATTCTGCAGCGCAGGCAGATCCGCCCAGCTCTTGTCGTTGGGGATGGCCTGGCGCAGCCTCGGCGTCATGGCAATCACGACCGGCGTACTCACCAGCGATCGGCTGTCATTGACGATGTTGGTCTTCGATGCCGCCTTCAGACGTGCCGAGGAGATCGAGCTTCCCGGGATCCACAACGCCGGTTGTGCTCCGAGCTCGGCGGGCCACTCACCCGTCAGTCCCTTGATCACGTTGGTCGTATCTGCCGGACGCACCGAGACGGTAAAGCAGTAGTCGCCGATTACCTCGTGCTTTTTGTTGAACTTCTCGGACAACTCGCCAATACGGTCCGCGATCGACGGGTCGGCAACCACGGCGATGGCGTTGTCTCCGTGCACGCAGGTGGCAGAGGCCTCTGCCTGGTTGTCGGTCGTCCGCCTGTCGAAGTACCACCACAGTCCGATGGATACGGCCACGACCAGCACGGCCGCGACGACACCGACCAGTCCCTTGCTGACTCCCCAGTTACTGCCGCCGCTGCGATGCGACCGCTGCCAGCTGCCCGTGTCGGCCTCTGAACCAGAGTTCGACTGGTATTCCGGCTCGGAGTCCGCGTCCCAATCGTCGTTGTCGTCCCGACCATTTGGGCTATCGGACCCAGATGCGCTGTGCCTGCCCATGTGATGTCGCGACCCTTCCGATCGTGTCTAAATACTTGTCCAGCGGCTGAGCACGAGCCCCGCTGCGCGTCGGCCCGAGTCTACTGTCCCTGACCGCCGATACCACGGTGCGCGCAACCAAACCGCGTCCAAATAGACACGGAGACGTACCCTGCACCACGAGGTAAAGGCACGCCGCGGGGCCATCCGCTACTTGGCCGCCGCGGCCTTGTACTCGCGACGGCGCCGGTGCAGGATCGGCTCGGTGTACCCGTTCGGCTGATCCTTGCCCTCCAGGATGAGCTCCTTAGCGGCCTCGAAGGCAATGTTGCTGTCGAAGTCCAGAGCCATCGGTCGGTAGTGCTTGTCGCCGGCGTTCTGCCGATCGACAACCGGCGCCATCCGCTTGAGACCCTCGACCACCTCGTCCTCGGTGATGACATCGTGACGCAGCCAGTTGGCCAGCAGCTGGCTGGAAATCCGCAAGGTAGCGCGGTCTTCCATGAGTGCCACGTCGTGGATGTCCGGAACCTTGGAACAGCCGACGCCATGGTCGATCCAGCGGACCACGTAGCCCAGGATCGACTGGCAGTTGTTGTCGATTTCCTCGCGAATGTCCTCTGCGGTCCAGTCGTGACGCGATTCAGCCAGCGGGATGGTGAGCAACGACTCCAATTCGGCGCGGTGCTTACCGGCGAGCTCCTGGTCCACGGCCTTGACGTCAACCTGGTGATAGTGCAACGCGTGCAGGGTCGCCGCAGTGGGGGACGGCACCCACGCCGTGGTGGCTCCGGCGAGTGGCTGCGCGATCTTCTGCGCGACCATCTCGGCCATCAGGTCGGGCATGGCCCACATACCCTTGCCGATCTGCGCCTTACCTGCCAAACCGGCGCTCAGCCCGGTGTCGACGTTGTGATCCTCGTACGCCAGAATCCACGGCTGCGACTTCATGACGGCCTTGCGGCACATCGGACCGGCTTCCATCGAGGTGTGGATCTCGTCGCCGGTGCGGTCCAGAAAGCCCGTGTTGATGAACACCACACGATCCGAGGCGGCCTTGATGGCGGCCTTCAGGTTGACGGTGGTGCGGCGTTCCTCGTCCATGATGCCGACCTTGATGGTGGCGTGCGGGAGCCCGAGCACCTCTTCGACACGGCCGAACAGCTCGGCGGTGAAGGCCACTTCCTCCGGCCCGTGCATCTTCGGCTTCACGATGTAGATGGACCCGGTGCGGCTGTTCTTCAGTGCGCCGTTCTTCTTGCCGGAACGCAGGCCATGGATGGCGATGAGACTGGTGAACAGCGCATCCTGGATACCCTCGGGCATCTCTATGTCTTCGCCGCCCTCGCCGCGCATCACAATCGCGTCATTGGTCATCAGGTGACCGACGTTGCGGACGAACAGCAGGCTGCGGCCGGGCAGGGTCAGCTCACCGGGTCCGGAAGCACCACTATCGGGGGTATTGAACACACGGTCCGCGTTGAGCACCCGGGTGAACGTCTTACCGCCCTTGGAAACTTCCTCGGACAGGTCCCCCTTGTTGAGCCCCAGCCAGTTTCGGTATCCGAGCACCTTGTCCTCGGCGTCCACGGCGGCCACCGAGTCCTCGAAGTCCATGATCGTGGTGATCGCCGATTCCAGCACAACGTCCTTGATGCCGGCCTTGTCGGTGGATCCGATGGGGGAGTCGGGGTCGATCAGGACCTCGATGTGCAGGCCATGATTGACGAGGAGCACCGACCACTGCGGCTTGCCGAGCTTGCCGGTGTAGCCGACGAACTGGCCGGGTTCGGCTAATCCCGTGAGGGGGCCTTCAGCGAGTTCGTCGCCCAAGTCGACGAGCAGTTGACCGTCGTCGATCTTCAGGCCGATGGCGTCTTTCCATGAGCCGGCCGCCAGGGGCGCTGCACCGTCGAGCACCTCACGGGCGTAGGCGATGACCTTGTCGCCACGGATCCTGTTGTACCCGCCGGTGTCGGCGGACGCCTTCTCGGCCCCATCGGTTTCCGGGATGACGTCGGTGCCGTACAGCGCGTCGTACAGGGAACCCCAGCGCGCATTGGCGGCATTGAGCGCGAAACGCGCGTTCAAGATCGGAACAACCAGCTGCGGCCCTGCCGTCGTGGTGATCTCATCGTCCACGTTAGCGGTGGTGATGGTGAAATCTTCGGGCTCGGGTACCAGGTATCCGATCTCGGTGAGGAACTCCCGATAGTCCGAGGGATCCAGCGGCTCGATGGCGCGCTGCCGGTGCCAGCGATCAATCTGAGTTTGCAGGTCGTCGCGCCGGTCGAGGAGCTCGCGGTTCCGCGGAGCCAAATCGGTCACCACTTTGTCGACCCCAGCCCAGAAAGCGTCGGCATCCACACCTGTGCCCGGGAGGGCCTCATTGGTGATGAAGTCGTATAGCACCCGCGCCACGCGCAGGTTGCCCACATCGACGCGATCACTCATCGCAACTCCTCTGTGTTGTCGGTGGTCTGGGACCGGACGTTCTTGCGAAATCGGTAAACATTGATCCTACTCATTGGTAGCCATCAACCTCGAAACCGCGCTATATGCGGTGAGTTCCGTCACGGACGGTGCCGACGAGATCCTCCACCAGATCCTCCAGTGTGACCAGGCCCACTACGCTGCCGTCGGTGGTCGACATGAGCGCCAGATGACTGTTGCTACGACGCAACGTCGACAGCGCTTCCGGCAGCGGAACCGAACCGTGTAGCCGCGGCAGCGGCCGAATGAACGCGGGGTCGATGATCGCCTCCGGATCGTCCCCCATGGTCAAGACGTCCTTTATGTGCAGATAGCCGAGGTAATCCCCCTGGGGTCCAATAACTGGGAATCGTGAGTAGCCAGTTTCGGCCACCACACGCTCCACAGCGGTCACCGAAGGCGCCTGCGCCGAGCCCGATACGGCGATCGACCGGATCTGGTTAGCGGGCACCACCACGTCCGCCACCACACGGTGCTGGATCTGCAGCGCGCGACGCAACCGGGTGTGTTCCTCCTCGTCGAGCAGGCCCTCGGACAGCGACTCCGCGATCATTTCGGAGAGCTCCAGAGTGGACACGGTGACCTCGAGCTCGTCCTTCACCCGCACATTGATGAGTCGCAGCGCACTGTTGGCGCACCAGTTATAGAAGGCGATCAGGGGCCGCGCCAACCGAATGTAGACCAGGTAGGGCGGAATCAAGAGCATGGCCGCCGATTCCGGACCGGCGATGGCGATATTCTTCGGCACCATCTCACCGAGCAGCACATGCAACAGCACAACGATGGACAGCGAGACGACAAAGGCAACCGTGTGTATCACCGCCGTTGGCGCACCCAACAGTTCGAAGGGCCGCTCCAACAGGTGCGCTACTGCCGGTTCCCCAATGCGGCCCAACAGGATTGAACAGATGGTGATGCCAAGCTGGGCGCCGGCGAGCATCAGCGACAGGTTCTGGCCCGCCATCATCACCGTCACCGCGCGCTTCTTACCCGCCTCTGCCAGTGCCTCCAGCCGGTCCTTGCGCGCCGAGATGAGGGCGAATTCGGCTCCCACAAAGAAGGCATTCGCCAAAAGCAATGCGGCGGTGAGTAATACGCCGAGTATGTCACTGCCCATCGTGATCATTCTCCCGAGAGTCGGCCTCGGTCAGCTCGGTGAGTTCGATCTGATCAATCCGGCGACCGTCCATGCCCGCCACCCTGGCCCGCCAACGAGGCAGCTCAGCGGACGGATGGTCCGGCACCACCGCCGACAATTCGACGGTCTCGCCGACCGTCGGAATGTGACCGAGCTCCTGGAGCACCAGACCGCCGATCGTTTCGTACTCGCCCTCGGGGGCCCGGTAGCCGGTCGCCGCGGCGACCTCGTCGATACGCAGCAGCCCCGAGACCACCCAGCCGCCGCCGGAGGACACCACATCAGGAGTCGCATCATCGTGTTCGTCGCGGACATCGCCGACGATCTCCTCGATCATGTCCTCGACCGTCACCAGGCCGGCGGTACCGCCGTACTCGTCGACCACCAGCGCGGTTTGCATCCCGTTGGCCCGCACCTGTTCCATGACCGCGTCACCGTCCAAGGTGGACGGCACCACGGCCACCGGCCGGGCGAGAGTGGCCAGCGCCGTCGTGGCCCGCCGCTCCCGTGGCACCTCGAAGATCTGTTTGACATGGACGATCCCAATCGTCGCGTCCAGATCTCCCTCGGTGATCGGGAACCTCGAGAAGCCCGTCTCGACAGCGAGGGCGACCAGGTCGGCAACCGTGTCCGTCGCTTCGAGCGACTCGATCTCCGTGCGCGGGGTCATAAGTTCCTCGGCGGTGCGGCTCCCGAACCGCAGCGACCGGTCGACCAGTACCGCGGTGGTTTCGTCCAGCGCGCCGCTGCGGGCCGAGGTACGCACCAGTGACCCCAGTTCCTGGGGCGAACGAGCCGATCGCAGCTCCTCGGCGGGCTCGATACCCATGCGCCGTAACACCCAGTTGGCAATGCCGTTCAGCGCCCGGATCGCGAAGGCGAACACCGACGAGAACAGCACCATGGGTCCGGCGGTGGCGCGCGAGGTCGAGATGGGACGCGCCAAGGCGAAGTTCTTGGGCACCAGCTCGCCGAAGATCATCGATATCGAAGTGGCGATGATGAGCGCCAGCACCAGCGATATCGCGCTGCTGACCGCCACTCCGGTATATCCGATCGCCTGCGTGAGCAGACGCGCGATCACCGGCTCTGCCAAGTAACCGGTCACGAGCGTGGTGATGGTGATACCGAGCTGAGCCCCCGACAGCTGGAACGACAGCGTGCTGTGTGCCCGTTTGACCGACCTGTCCCGGCTATCGCCGCTCTTGGCCCGCGCTTCGATGGAGCTTCGCTCCAAGGCAGTCAGGGAGAACTCGGCGGCCACGAAGAGCGCCGTCCCCGCGGTCAGCGCGATGAACGCAAGCAAGCTCAGCCCGGTGAATAAGAGCGTCACCGCTGGCTAGCCCCTTAGGTTGACTGATCACACGGCGTGACCATCGTGAAGCTCATGGTAACGGTGCATATGGCCGGCAGGTACTCAACCGTCGGGGGAGGACGGTCACCAACCTTCGGGAAGCGGGCGTCCCTCGGCGAATCCGGCGGCCGATTGGACGCCCAGAACCACCCGTTCGTGGAGCTCACCCAGCGTGCGTGCACCGACATACGTGCAGGTGCTGCGTACACCCGAAATGATGTGGTCGATGAGGTCCTCAACGCCGGGGCGTTGCGGGTCCAATTCGATCCGCGAGGTGGAAATGCCCTCCTCGAACAGGCTCTTGCGGGCCTGGTCGAAGGCACTATCGCCAGCAGTACGGGCCGCCACCGCACGTTTGGATGCCATCCCGAAGCTGTCCTTGTAGCGGCGACCGCTGGCAGAGAGCTGCAGATCTCCGGGCGATTCGTGAGTGCCGGCGAACCAGGAACCGATCATCACATTGGCGGCGCCCGCCGCGAGCGCCAGGGCGACATCCCGCGGGTGCCGAACCCCACCGTCGGCCCACACGTGGGCATCGAGTTCCCGTGCTGCGGCAGCGCATTCGATGACCGCAGACAACTGCGGGCGCCCCACACCGGTCATCATCCGGGTGGTGCACATGGCTCCTGGGCCCACGCCCACCTTCACGATGTCCGCACCAGCCCCGATCAGATCCCGGGTGCCCTGCGCCGACACCACATTGCCCGCGGCGATCGGCACACCCAGCGACAGCTCCGCGACCGACGCGAGGACCTCGATCATCTTCTGCTGGTGCCCATGCGCGGTATCGATGACCAGTAGGTCCACTCCGGCCTGCGCCAGGGCCGTCGCCTTGGCCCGGACATCGCCGTTGATACCGACCGCGCCGGCGATACGTAAGCGCCCGCTCGCGTCCACTGCCGGGGTGTACAAACCCGCCCGGATCGCCCCGGTGCGGGTGAGGATCCCCGCCATGGTTCCGTCGGGACGCGTCAGTACCGCTACCGGCACATGAGCTTCGGCCAGGCGATCGAAGATCGCCCGCGGATCGGTCCCCGTGGGTACGGCGACAAAATCGGTGGTCGCGATGTCGTGCACACGGGTGAACCGGTCGATGCCGGTACAGGCAGCCTCGGTGACCAGCCCCCGCGGCTTGCCGTCCTCAAGCACCACCGCGGCCCCGTGCGAGCGCTTGTGGATCAGTGCCACCGCCTCGCCCGCTGAGTCGTCAGGCGCCAGGGTCACCGGCGTGTCGTACACCAGATCGCGGCTCTTGACGAACTCGACCGTCTGCGCGACAGCCTGAACCGGAAGATCCTGGGGCAGCACGGTGATTCCGCCACGCCGAGCGACGGTCTCGGCCATCCGTCGGCCCGCCACCGCCGTCATGTTGGCAACCACGATCGGGATCGTGGTGCCGGTGCCGTCGCCGGTGGTCAGGTCGACATCGAACCGCGAGACGACGTCCGAGTGGTTCGGCACCACGAAGACGTCGTCGTAGGTGAGGTCGTACGGCGGTCGCTGCCCGTCTAGAAACTGCACAGTTACGCTTCTACCTCGCGGCGGTCGCCACTCCAGAGCGTGTGGAACTTGCCGGGGGAGTCCACGCGCTCGTACGTGTGCGCGCCGAAGAAGTCCCGCTGCGCCTGAGTGAGGGCAGCAGGCAGGCGATCGGTGCGCAGACCGTCGTAGTACGACAGCGACGAGGCGAAGCCGGGGACGGGAATTCCCAGCTGCGTCGCCGTCACCACAACGCGACGCCAACTGTCGATGCCGTTTTCGACCGCGGCCCGAAAATACGGGGCGGCGATCAGCGTGGCCAGGTCGGGCTCGTCGGCAAAAGCCTCCTTGACGCGGTTCAGGAACTGGGCGCGGATGATGCAGCCACCCCGCCAAATGGTCGCCAGGTCACCCGGTTTGACGTTCCAGCCGTACTCGGCGCTACCCGCGGCGATCTGATTGAAGCCCTGCGCGTACGCCACAATCTTCGATGCGTACAGCGCCTGCCGCACGTCTTCGACGAATTGCTTTGCATCGCTCGGCTTCTCGCCAAGCGACCCGGAGGTGAACCCGGCCGCGGCGGCACGCTGGGGGCGTGATCCGGACAGCGCACGGGCGAAGACCGCCTCGGCGATGCCGGTCACTGGCACACCGAGGTCCAGCGCGGACTTGACGGTCCAGCGACCGGTGCCCTTCTGCTCGGCGGCGTCCACGATGACATCGACCAAGGGCTGTCCGGTCTTGGCGTCGGTGTGCGCCAACACATCAGCGGTGATCTCGATGAGATAGCTTTCCAGCTCCCCGCTGTTCCATTCGGTAAAGACCTCGGCGATCTCGGGTGCCGACAGACCCAGCGCATCGCGCAGCAGCTGGTAGGCCTCGCCGATCAGCTGCATATCGGAGTACTCGATGCCGTTGTGCACCATCTTCACGAAGTGTCCCGACCCGTCCGGGCCGATATGCGTGCAGCAGGGCGTGTCATCGACATGTGCCGCAATGGATTCCAGCAGCGGCCCTAGTGCCTTGTAGGACTCCACCGGACCGCCCGGCATGATCGAGGGGCCGTTCAGCGCGCCCTCCTCACCACCCGAGATTCCCGCGCCGACAAAGTGCAGTCCGCGTGCGGCCAGCGCGGCCTCACGGCGAATGGTGTCGGTGTACAGCGCATTACCGCCGTCAATGATGATGTCGCCGGGCTCCATCGCGGACGCAAGTTCTTCGATAACGGCGTCGGTCGGGTCACCGGCCTTCACCATGATCAAAACGCGGCGCGGGCGCTCGAGAGCCGCGACGAAATCCTCGACCGTCTCGCTGCGAATGAAGTCACCCTCAGATCCGTGATCGGCCAGCAGCGCGTCGGTCTTAGCGACCGACCGGTTGTGCAGGGCCACGGTGTATCCGTGCCGTGCGAAGTTCCGCGCGATGTTCGATCCCATGACGGCCAAACCCGTCACACCGATCTGAGCTTTTCCCTGAGCCGAGTCGTCTGCAGCCGTCACCAGCACATCCTTTCGTTGACGTGTTGCGCACCAAAGCCGTTCACTCTTTGCGCAAGCGGCTCATCTGAACCGAGTGCTCTTCACGCAAGCGGCTCATCTGAACCGAGTGCTCTTCACGCAAGCGGCTCATCGCCGATTCTCGCGTAGTCACATTCGACCCGCGACCGCGGGTCGCCTACTGACCGGTTAACTGCTGAACAAGCGCTGAAGTTCGGTGAACCACGGGATGACCACAGCCAACGTGGGCACCACCAGTATCGCCGCTGCCGCGGCATAAGCGCTGCACGACAACGGCAGGCTGTTGCCGCTCCCGCCCAAGCGCCGGACCCGGATCAACGTGGTGGGGCCACCGGCGGCCATCGCACCCACCGGCGTCGGGCCACCCGCGCAGGCGACGAGTGCGCGAGCCAGGGGAGTAGGGCCGGCGGTGCGAACCGCGGCGTCGTCGGCAAGTAGCTCGACCAGCAGTTTGACGGCCTCCAGCGCGTTTTTGCTGCGCACGATGACGGGGAACGCGTCGTGGACGGCCGTGAACGCCTCCAGCACCAGATCGTGGCGAGCTCGCAGATGGGCGCGTTCGTGCGCGACGATCGCAGTCACCTCATTGTGTCCCAGCGTGCTCAACGTTCCCTCGCTGACGACCACGCGGCTGCGCACACCCGGCAGGCAGTAGGCCAGCGGTTCGTCGACTTCCAGTACCCGAAGATCGTGGTCGCGCCGACGATTGATGTCGTAGCCGCCGCGCCAGTTCTCGCAGTACCGCTTGTGATCCAACAGATCGACGACGGCCCGGTGATGAGCACGCCGACGGCGGGTACGTACACCCACCCGGACCACCGACACCATAAGCCGGATGCCGATGAGGATGGTGATCGCGAACACCGTGACGTAGAGCAACCACAAACCCCACCCGAGGCGGTCGATCTCACCGGTGATCGTGGCGGTCGGGTGACCATCCGGCCCGGGCACGAGAAGTCTGCTCGCGATAGCAAGCCCGGAACTGAACGCGGAGAGAACGGCGGCTGCGGCAATGGCCTGCCACAGAACCATGGCAGCACGTGGCGCGCGGTACGGCCAGCGCGCACGCGCGAGCAACGCCGGTACGGGACCGGTCAGCAGCAGCGCGAGTATCGCGAACGCCAGGGCGGACACATAACTAGTGTCCCTTACTCAGTGGGGCTGCCGCCAGCAGATGGATCTTTCGCTTCGAGCTCGGCCAATGCACGACGCAGTGCGTCGGCCTCATCAGGGCCGACACGCTCCACAAAGTGCACCAACGCCGCCTCGCGGGCACCGGAGTTGTTGGCCTGCGCCAACGCGTCCACCATCAGACCCGCGACAAGCTCGTCGCGGCCGTGCACGGGCGCGTAGCGGTGCGCGCGGTCATCGCGGTGCTGAACCACCAGATCTTTTTTGGCGAGACGTTGCAACACGGTCATCACGGTCGTATAGGCGAGGTCACGCCGCGCCGACAATGCCTCGTGGACCTGGCGCACAGTCTGGGGCTCGGGGGAGGACCACAGATGGTCCATCACCGCGCGTTCAAGTTCGCCCAGGCGTGCCATTCCGAACATTCTACGTTTACCTCCGACGCAATGCCGTACTACATCCGGTCGTACTTCTTCTGACAGCCAACGATCCATAGCCCGGTCTTTGTTCCAGCCCTCGATGTGGTCTCACCCGGTCCTGGACGGTGCGGGCCGCTCGCTGCCTACACGGCGCAATGATCAGGCGCTTCGGTGAGGGCACTCACAGCACCCGCACCTGGCGATGTCATCCTACATGTGGTTAGGCTTACCTATCTTGTCTACGTGAAGGGAGGCTGCCAACTGTGACACTGGCCATCGATCGATGCACTTCGACCAGGAGTCTCATCGCCGACGATCCGCTGATCGCCGGGATGTCCATCCGCCAATCACTGCCGCTGCACGAATCGAGCGCCCGGCTTCGCGAGCTGTATCCCGAATGCCCCCGGGCGTACGGCGTCGCCGTCATGTCCGATGTCGGCCGGCGCCGATGGTGGCCGCTGGCACGCGCCTTGGACACCGACCGGCTTGAGCGGATGTACGCCCGTGCCATCGACGAGACCGGTAGCGATACGGTCGCCGTCCACCAGCTCGCCGACGCTCTCGTCCACACCGTGGTCGGCCGATTGGTTGCCCTGGTCGTGCTGGAGGGACGCGCCTGGGATCCGGGCCTAGGGAACTTGTGGGTCTACTTCGATTCCGAGGGCTGCATCGATTGGGCGGGGGTTGTGGACCCGACGCTGCGCGTGTTACCCGACGACCCGGACCGGGACCGGGGTCAGGTCGTGGCCTTCCCCGGTGAGGACGCACTCGCCGCGTGGACCGCACACCGCTGCCATCGCGCCCTCGCCCCCTTGTTCACGCGACTGTCGCAGATCAGCTCCGGCACCATGGAAATCGGCCAGATGTGGCAACTGGTCGGCTCGACCGTGGTGGGGGCGGCGACCCATGTTCCGCTGCTGGCGCGCTCGAGCGAAACCGATGGAATGCGACGCGGACAGGCAATCCTTGACCGCTTCATGACACTCGGATTGCCGGTCCGCCACAAAGCCCTTGCAATTTAGGACAGCCTTGCCTATCCTTACAGATGTCGAACGCGCTACAGCGCGACCAGACACCCGGACCGTGCCGGAGTCCTGAGGGCTGCAGAGACCCCCGGTCCACTCGAAGGAAGTGCCCCACCTGCCTCGGCAGGTGGGGCACTTCTTCGTTAGGGGATGCCGCACTGATATGAACATCGCATGCCAGACACGCCGGAGCACCTCAGCAAGATGCCTACCGCGCCCTTCGACAAGCTCGTGGGGCTCGAATACACCTCGCTGACACCCGAGGGAGTGTCCGCCACCCTGACGATCACCGAGAACCTGTTGCAACCCAACGGGATCGTGCACGGCGGCGTGTACTGCTCGGTGGTCGAAAGCGTGGCGAGCGTCTCCGGGTACATCTGGCGCGCCAACGTGTTGGGGGAGGAAAGCGCGGTGGTCGGAGTCAACAACAACACCGACTTCCTGCGTGCCATCTCGTCGGGCACACTCACTGCCACCTCCACGCCGATACACCGAGGCCGCCGTCAGCAGCTGTGGCTCGTCACCATCGCCGACGACGAGAACCGGACGATTGCACGCGGACAGGTCCGCTTACAGAACCTGTGAGACCCGGGTGGGCGCGGCCCCCGGGCGCCCACCCGAGCTCATTTCGAGAGATGTCGGCCGGCCCCCCGATGGTCGGGCCGCCATCCTCGCCCCCGCCCGGATCCAGTCCCCGCTGAATCCAGGTGGCTGGTCAGCTCAGCTGCAGCTTGTCGACAATCCTGTCGGCCATCTTCTGCACCAGCTGCTTTGAGTTGCTTCGCGCGCAAATCTGGGTCTGAACAATCACATTCGCGACACCGTTGTAGGACACGAAGCAGCGATACTTACTCGGCCCGTAGGCAAGGGCCCAATTCACCTTCTTGGCGTTCGACGATGAGACCGACACCGCCACAGGCACCTTTCGTCCGCCGGGATCGGTGAAGTTGTACGTCTTTCCGTCACATTCGTTGATCTCATCGGCTGCCGTCGAGAACTGCGCCTGCGCCGCGTCCTTGTCCTTGTATGCCGCGATCCCTTGGTAGACCTGAGCGTCCGGGTTCGTGGCGTCGCCGAGCAACATCTCGGCCCCGCGGAACGCCTCGTAGTCCTTGCCCACCGACTCGACGGTAAGTCCCTGCGTCACATTGCAACTGGCATCGTCAGACTCGGTCGCCTTAAAGGGCTCGTCCCGCTTGTTCGTCCTGGCGACTTCCGTGTCGAAGACCTTGGCGATCTCCTCGCCGGTGAACAGCGCCGCAACCATGGCATCCTCGGTGACCTTGTCCTGCCCGGGCCACCCCGTCAGACCCGCGGGCCCGCTGCTGGCCGGAGCCGGGGCCGGCGCGGGTGCGGTCCGCGACGCCGTTGTGGTGGCGGCCGACGTCGATGTTCCTGTCGCCTCCTGCTGGCCGGAACATCCGGACAGCGCTAGCGCGGCGATCGCCGCCGTACACAACACGGCCCGCGCTGTTGTGCCCGCCATGAGGCCCCCTCTCATGTTCTTGGCCGCGATCATGCCGGAATCCATTCGGCCATACGGTCGACGATCGCGGTGACTATCGGGGTGCCGTTGCCGTTCTGGCACAACAGGCTCCCGAAGAGCGCGTTGTTCTTGGCCCGATAGTCGTAGAAACACCGCCATCCCGCCGGTTTTCCGTCCTTGAGCTCTTGTCGCACCCACGTCACACTGGTGCCGTTGTTCGAGAACGGGCCAATCCGCCATTCGATATCGCCCTCGGTCTGGCGAGAGTCCGCGCACGAGGCCAGCGACGGGGGATACGCGGCCTGCAGCTGGCTCGCGGCGGCCTTCGCATCGGGGAACAGAGCCACCGCCTGCCAGACGATGTGGTCGTACCGATCCTGAGTTTCCTGCAGCCGAGAGCCTCGGTAGGTGGTCCACTCGTCACCGAGGCTCTCGCTGCGCAGCCCGGTAAGTGCCTGACACTTGCCGGTCGCGGAGGCATCGCTGGGTCGAGTGGACTTGAACTCGTACGTGAGCGGTGATCCGACCAGCCTGCCCACATCGTCGGCAGAGATGATGATCGACTCCGCCTTGTCGGGCGTGACGATCACCGGCGCCGGCGGTTCGAGCGAGGTGGTGACCGGTGGAGCACTGGACTTGGGGCTCGCGATCGCCCCGTCCTGCCCATGATCGGCCGGTGCCGATGTCTCGGTGGCACCGACCGGTATCGGCTTGATGCCGCCGGTCTCCGTCCCACAACTCACCGCGAGCATCGCTGCCAGGCCAAGCCATCCGACAGCCAACACGTGACGCATCCAAGTCCCTCCCTGCCGATTTCAGACCCGTATCGACCCAAATCATGGCTACATCGGATCGCTGGCGCCCAGTGTTACACGCACGCCAGGACCGATCGCCTACCTCGGTTCGGTGGCCGCCGCCATCCGGTCCGTAATCGCTTTTACCGCCGGACCTCCGTTGCCGAGCTGGCAGACCGTCGCCGAGAGAAGCAGGTTGTCGATGATGCGTGCCTCCAACATGCAGCGCCATCCCGAGGGTCGTCCGTCGACGATCTCGTCGAGCACCCATTGCGCACGGTCCGCCGATGTCCCACGCACGGATGCACGCCAGGTCGCGGTGTCAACTTTCAGTTCCTCGCCCGTGCAACCACCGACGTCGGCGGGGAACTCCTTCGAATAAGTTTCCCTGGCATCATCTTTCGACGAGTAGAGCAATACGCGCTGGGTCACCGAGTGCGTGAACGTGTCCTTGTCCTCCCGGTACCAGACATCGCGGTAGGTCGTCCATTTGTCGCCGACGTCTACCGCCAGCGGGACCATGAGAGCCTGGCACGACTGTTTGCCCTCGATCGTCGAGGTTCGCGGGTTCGAAGACTTCCCCTCGTATTCCAGAGTCGAGCCAATGAGCTCGGAGACGTCCTTCTTGGGGACGATGAGCGAGTTGGCCTCATCGGGACTGATCGCATCCACCGCCGATGTTGCCGACGTCTTCGATGCACCCGATGCCGTCGATGGCCCGGATGTCGCCGGGTCCTTCTCGCCACCCCCGAATAATGAGCACCCGGTCAGGACAACCGCGGTACACACTGCGACGGCCGCCTTTCGGTACGCGGATTCTGTCGTCACGGCCATTCTTTTCACTGCGGGATCCAGGCGGCGATCCGGTCGGTAATGGTCGTCACGCCGGGCACGCCGTCGCCGTATTGGCATAGGTAGGTCCCGAAGAGCGCGTTGTTCTTGTTACGGAAATCGAAGAAGCAGTGCCAGGTCGCGCTTTGGTTGACCTGGAGTTGAGTCCATCGGGCCGCGGTATCGCTGATTTCCGCGATGTTGGTGATCTTCCACTGTTGATCCTGTTTGGAGATCTCCGCGTTCACGCATGCCCTCGACGTGGATGTGGGAAATGCCCGTGAGAATGCCGCCGCGGCCTCCTCGCGGGACGGATACAGAACGGCGATCTGGCTCACGATGTACGCGGTCGTGTCCTTGGTCTCTCGGTAGTAGTTCCAGCGGTAGGTGGTCCATTCGGATCCCAACTGGCTGGCTCGCGGATTGTCGAGATTCACGCAATCCCCAGCGCCGCCCACCGCATCGGTCGGCGGTGCCGACGTGTTGTCGTCGTATTCCAGCGTGGTTCCCAGGATCTTCCCCACATCGGCACGCGAGCCCAGGATCGAATCGATCTTCTCCGGGGTCACCACCAGAGGTGGCGGCGCCGGTGCCCTGGTGGTCGCGGGGATGGACGCGGGAGCCGACGTGCCGGCCGTCATCGGCATGTCCGCGACGGTGGTAGTCGGCGCGGAAACCGGTTTGATCCCCTCACTGGGCTGGCTGCATCCGGTTATCAACAGCGCAGCCGACACCACGCACCCCACATTCATTCCGTACCGCATCGCGCACCCTCCTGATCGACTCCACACCCAGCGCGTTTCCGAGGATTCTCGCACTCGAGATCCCGACCGCACGGCAAAACGCATCGGTACCGGTAAGACGTCGGCGATGCCGGGTCGCCCGGATCGTGGCAGGATCGCCCCTTATGCGATTGACCCCGCACGAGCAGGAACGGCTGCTCATCTCCTATGCGGCGGAATTGGCGCGACGCCGCCAGGCCCGAGGCTTGCGCCTCAACCATCCCGAGGCGATCGCGATCATCACCGACCATCTCCTCGAAGGTGCCCGTGATGGCCGCACCGTCTCGGAATTGATGGCCAGTGGCCGCGAGGTCCTCGGACGTGACGACGTCATGGATGGCGTGCCCGAGATGATCCCGGACGTCCAGGTGGAAGCGACCTTTCCCGACGGCACCAAACTCGTTACTGTGCACCACCCGATCGGATGAGCCATATGATTCCCGGCGAATACCTGTTCGCATCAGACGCCATCGAACTCAACGCGGGCGCGACCGTCCTCGAGCTCGACGTCGTCAACACCGGAGACCGCCCGGTCCAGGTCGGCAGCCACGTTCACTTCCCCCAGTCAAACCCGGCACTCGACTTCGACCGGGAGGCCGCGCACGGACACCGCTTACACATCCCGGCGGGTACCGCCGTTCGCTTTGAACCCGGTGTCGCCCAGAAGGTTCGGCTGGTACCCCTACGCGGTCGCCGTGAAGTGCACGGACTGACACTCGACGCTCCGGGGCGGCTGGATGGCGGTGAACCCGCATGACCCGGGTATCGCGGGAGCATTACGCCAAGCTCTACGGACCGACGACCGGTGATCGCATCCGACTGGCCGATACCGATCTGCTCATCGAGATCACCGAAGATCGATGTGGCGGTCCCGGTTTGGCGGGTGAGGAGGCGGTCTTCGGCGGCGGCAAGGTGCTGCGCGAGTCGATGGGGCAGAGCCGCCTTACCCGCGCCGAAGGAGCGCCCGACACCGTCATCACCGGCGCCATCATCATCGACCACTGGGGAATCATTAAGGCCGACATTGGCATTCGGGATGGCCGTATCGTCGGCATCGGCAAGGCCGGTAACCCGGACATCATGGACGGAGTCCATCCCCAGCTGATCGTCGGCCCGTCCACCGAGATCATCGCGGGCAACGACCGGATCGTCACGGCGGGCGGCATCGACTGTCACGTCCATTTCATCTGTCCACAGTTGGTCGACGAGGCCATCGGCGGTGGCATCACCACCATGATCGGTGGTGGCACCGGTCCCGCCGAGGGCAGCAAGGCCACCACCGTGACACCCGGCGCATGGCATCTGGGCCGCATGCTGCAAGCACTCGACAGATGGCCGGTGAACGTGCTGCTGCTGGGCAAGGGCAATACCGTCAACCCCGAATCCATGTGGGAGCAATTGCGCGGCGGCGCGGCAGGTTTCAAGCTGCATGAGGACTGGGGCACCACACCCGCGGTGATCGATGCCTGCCTGCGCGTCGCGGATGAGGCGGATGTTCAGGTCGCCCTGCATTCGGACACCCTCAACGAAACAGGTTTTGTCGAAGGCACTCTGGAGGCCATCGCCGGACGCGCGATCCATGCCTACCACACAGAGGGTGCCGGTGGCGGCCATGCGCCAGACATCATCACCGTGGCCAGCCATCCGAACGTGATGCCCAGCTCCACCAATCCCACGCGCCCGCACACCGTCAACACTCTCGACGAGCATCTCGACATGCTCATGGTCTGCCACCATCTCAATGCCGCCGTACCGGAAGATCTTGCCTTCGCCGAGAGCCGGATTCGTCCATCCACGATCGCGGCCGAGGACCTATTGCACGATATCGGTGCTATCTCGATGATCGGCAGTGACAGCCAGGCCATGGGGCGCATCGGCGAAGTGGTGATGCGCACCTGGCAGACCGCGCATGTCATGAAGAAGCGCCGCGGTGCGCTGGAAGGGGACCCGGGCGGAGCCAAAGGCAATGACAACAACCGTGTCCGCCGGTATGTCGCGAAATACACCATCTGCCCGGCGATTACCCACGGCATCGATCACGAGCTGGGTTCCATCGAGGTCGGCAAGCTGGCCGATCTGGTGCTGTGGGAACCGGCGTTCTTCGGGGTCCGGCCGCACGTCGTCATCAAGGGCGGTGCGATCGCGTGGGCGGCCATGGGTGACGCCAATGCCTCCATTCCGACCCCGCAGCCCGTGCTGCCGCGGCCCATGTTCGGCGCCATGCCCAACGTGGCCCCGGGGCTGGCCGTACATTTCGTCTCACCGACGGCCATCGAGGACGACCTCGCCGCGCGGCTTGCCTTGCGGCGCAGACTGGTTCCGACCCGCGACGTCCGTCATCGCGGCAAGGCCGACCTGCCCTTGAATGACGCGATGCCGGAGATCCGAGTCGATCCGGATACCTTCACCGTACGTATCGACGGTGAGGTGTGGCAGGAACAGCCGGCCACGGAACTGCCCATGGCGCAACGGTATTTCCTGTTCTGATGGGGTCCACCGACACATCCGCGACGACAGCGCTGCTGCTGTCGCTGGCGGACTCCCGATTGCCGACCGGCTCGCACGTGCATTCCGGCGGGGTGGAGGAGGCGATTACCCAGGGCCTCGTGCGGGACTGTGCGACGCTCACCGCCTACCTGCGGCGACGTATCCGGACTCATGGCCTTGTCGCGGCGTCCATCGCTGCCGCCGTCACGTCGGGACAGCTGGATCCGGTGCGAGCAGATGCCGAAACGGACGCACGTACCCCGTCAGCGGCATCGCGAGACGCCTCTCGCGCCCAGGGCCGGGGACTCAAGCGTCTGGCCGGGATCGCCTGGCCGCATATCGATTGGCGCGCGCACAGCCGGCAGCCGCATCTGGCCGTGGTGTACGGCGTCATTGGCGCGGCAGCAGGTTTGTCGGGCCGCGATATCGCCCTCGTCGTCGTGTACACGACCTTGACCGGGTCCGCCACGGCAGGACAGCGACTACTGGCGCTGGACCCGTCCGAGGTGGCGGTCGGCACGCTGGCCCTGACGGGCCTCTGCGAGGAGACCGCGACGCTGGCCAATTCCGGGCTGGCCTGCCTGTCGGACCCGCTCCTGGATGTGCTCGCCGAGCGGCATCTCACACGCGAACGCCCGCTGTTTGTTTCGTAGCCTTCACACGGTTTCACACGCACAACCACGATTGGATCAACATGCCACCGCATCTCCTCGACGGCCAGCCCCATCAGCACATCGACAGGCCGCGCCGGGTCCGTCAACCGGGGGAGCCGCTGCGCATCGGGATCGGCGGGCCGGTGGGGTCGGGCAAGACCGCGCTGGTTGCCGCATTATGCCGCACGCTGCGCGACGAGATCTCGGTGGCGGTGCTGACCAACGACATCTACACCACCGAGGATGCCGACTTTCTGCGCCGCCATGCGGTGCTGCCCGATGAGCGCATCACCGCGGTGCAAACCGGTGGCTGCCCGCACACCGCGATCCGCGACGACATCACCGCGAACCTTGATGCCATCGAGGATCTCATCGCCACCAATGATCCGCTCGACCTCATCCTCGTCGAATCGGGCGGCGATAATCTCACCGCCACCTTCTCCTCGGGCCTGATCGACGTGCAGATCTTCGTGGTCGACGTTGCCGGTGGCGACAAGGTGCCACGCAAGGGCGGCCCCGGCGTCACGTTCTCTGATCTGCTGGTCATCAACAAGACCGATCTCGCGCCCATGGTGGGGGCGGACCTGGGCGTGATGGCCCGTGATGCGGCGGCCGTACGCGACGGCCGGCCAACCGCGATGATCTCGCTGACCGAGGAGCCGACGGCCTCGGAGGTATTGAGCTGGGTCCGGGGCCATCTCGATGAGCCGGTTGCACTAAGCACGACAGATCCAGATGCGCACTGACGTCGAGATCATTGCGGAGAAGGGAAGACTCCCACGGCTGCGCTGTTCGGGCAGCCTGCAGGGCCGACTCACCGATGCCGACACCGTGCACTTGGTCGGGGTGGCGGCGAGTCCGCTTGGTGGCGATGAGATTTCGGTGCACATCGAAGTCGGTGAAGGAGTGCTGTTGCGGGTGCGATCCGTGGCGGCCGCGGTTGCCCTGCCCGGCCGCGACACCCTGCAGTCCTGGACAGCGTGGGACTGCTCGGTGGCGGGCAGGCTGGATCTCGACCCGGCGCCCACCATCGTGGCGGCGAACGCCCGCCACCACTCTCAGGTCACCGTGCGCGGATCGGTCAATGCGAGCCTGCGGCTGCGCGAGCGTGTGCAAATCGGCAGGGCCGGGGAGTCGTCGGGATTTTGGAGCGGCCAGCTCGACGCGGATGTCGACGACCGCCCGCTGCTGCGCCATCGCGTCGAACTCGGCGCGGGATCGGTGACCGATGACGAATTGGGCCGCCCCCTGGCACTGATCAGCGAGTTGCGCTACCCAGCAACAGATTTCACACTGCCGAGCCCGGCCGACGCCACCGTGCTGCGCCTCGCCGGCGACGCCACCCTGCTGACCTGGCAGGGGCCGCGCCTTCCGCCCGGCTAACCCGGCTAGCTCGCGGCCTTTTCCTCGTCAGGCTGTGCAACCTGTTCATCGTCGCCGCTTTTCTCCGCGACCAGCTCTTCAAGCTGATCCAGACGTGTCCGCGCCCAAGCCTGTTGTTCGGTGATCGCCATCTGGCCGCGCGAGCGCGTCACGAACGCAATGGACCACAGGATGAGAGTCACCAGACGATTCTTGAACCCGACCAGATAGACCAAGTGCAGCGCCAGCCAGCTGAGCCAGGCGATGAATCCGCTGAACTCCAGCTTGCCGATCTTCACCACCGCGTTGTATCGCGACACGGTGGCCATCGAGCCCTTGTCGAAGTACTTGAAGGGGGGGCGTTCTGCGGCACTACGCCCCTTCAGCTCGGCCTTGATCTGCTTGGCCGCGTAGCGTCCACCCTGAATGGCGCCCTGAGCCACCCCGGGCACGCCATCGACCGCCATCATGTCGCCGACCACGAAGACGTTCGGGTGGCCAGGAATCGACAGGTCCGGGCCGACCTTCACACGTCCGGCACGATCCAGCTCCACACCCGACTGCTCGGACAAGTTCTTGCCCAGGGGGCTCGCGGACACACCTGCGGACCACACCTTGCACCAGGATTCGATGCGCTCCACGGTGCCATCGGAATGCTTGACGGTCAGGCCGTTGCGATCCACGTCGGTGACCATGGCGCCCAACTGGATTTCGACGCCGAGCTTCTCTAGGCGCTTGCGTGCCTTGTCTCCCAGCTTCGGACCGAAGGGCGGCAGCACAGCCGTCGCGGCATCGAGCAGGATGACCCGCGCATCGGTCGGGTCGATGTGCCGGAAGGTGCCCTTGAGGGTCTCGTTGGCCAGTTCGGCGATCTGCCCGGCCATCTCGACGCCGGTCGGACCGGCACCCACCACGGTGAAGGTCATGAGCTTGCGACGCCGAACGGGATCGCTGGAGCGCTCGGCCTGCTCGAAGGCACCCAGAATGCGGCCGCGCAGCTCGAGAGCGTCGTCAATGGACTTCATGCCCGGGGCCCACTCGGCGAAGTGGTCGTTTCCGAAGTACGACTGACCCGCGCCGGCGGCGACGATCAGACTGTCGTACGGCGTGGAGTAGTCATGCCCCAGCAGCGAGGAGTGGACCACCTGATTCTCCAGGTCGATGCTCGTCACATCGCCGAGAACGACCTGCGCGTTGTCCTGGTCCTTCAAGATCTGCCGCGTCGGGGGAGCGATCTCCCCTTCGGAGATGATTCCGGTGGCCACTTGGTACAGCAGCGGCTGGAACAGGTGATGAGTGGTGCGCGCGATCAGCGTGACATCGACGTTGGCACGTTTGAGTGTCTTAGCGGCGGTCAGGCCGCCGAACCCCGACCCGATGATGACGACCCGGTGTTTCGGTGTCAGCGCGTCCTTGATCTTGGGCTTCGGATTGGCCTCGACAGGCGCCGCTGAGCTGGCGGCGTCTGGTGTCGTGCTCATCGATCACTCCTCATCAAATGGTGTCTCAACTGGGCTTATTCACCTTGTCTGACACTTGGTGCAACACCCCAACCGTAGTCGGGATTTCCCCTCACGTCGCGTCAGTTAGTTTAGCGAAATATCTCACACACCCTGTGACCGCCAGCCTGGATCACGTCCCGACATGGCGAGCATGTGATCGAACTGTGGAGCACCGGGGGAAACAGGCCGCTGCGGACCGAACAAGCCGGGAATTCCGCCGTCAGATGCGAGGGCACTGATGAATCCGTACAGACCCGGATCTGTGCCCTCGGGTAGGTCAAATGGCTGACCGGTCGCGGCTGCCAAATCCCAGCCGTGCAGTACCAGTTCATCGAGGGCCACCATCGCCACCTGGTCATTGGGCATCACGGTTCCCGCGATGGTCGATTCGCCAACCCATGACCGGGGCCGCGCCCAGACCTCGACAAGGTCGGCGAGACGTTGCGGCAACAAGGTCCGCCACTGCGGATCGAGGTCCTCGGTGAAGGACGGGCCCGACAGGTCGATACGGGCCCGACAGGTCGATATCGAGAGCCGCGGCCTCCTCGGGTTGCACGATGTACCGGAAGGCCCTCGACAAGCCCATCAGGTGGTTCAGTAGCGCCCGGACTGTGAGTTCGGCACAGGGCGTCGGATAGTCCAGCGCATCATCCGACACGCCCGGAAGAAGTGCATCCACAGCCGTGGCGGCAGGTTGCAAGCTGAACGGTGCGCCCATATCCCACATCCTGCCGAAGGATTGCGCGCGAGAGGACGAATCCGGCCGACTAGTCCTTGAACAGCGGACGAAGAGTGTTGCCGATCAGTTCGACCACGCCGGGGACATGCCCGTTGGCTGTCGCGTTGAGGGTGACGGAGTCGATTCCCTGATCGAGAACCCGCGTCTGCACCTGCTCGGCGATTTCCTCGGGGCTACCCACCAGGGTGCGTCCGAGCACCTGTGCACGGGCGTCCTCGGGAAGGGTCTCCAGATCGATGCCGTTCTTCCGTAGCTGCTCGCGGGCCGATTTCCAGGCCGTCGCCGAATCATCGTCGATGAATACCGAGAAGAAGGCAGAGGTTTCCAGCGTGGACGGGTCCCGGCCGGCTTCTTCGCACCGTTGCCTCAGCACCGACAGCTTGTGCGGGATCTCGTCCAACGAGCTGAGCAGGTTCAGGTGATCGGCATACTTCACCGCCAGACCGAACGTCTTCTTCTCGCCGCTGCCGCCGATCATGATCGGTATGTTCGGACGGATCCGTGGCTCGTTCAGCGCCGTCTCGGCGCGGTAGTACTTGCCGCCGAAGGTGGGGCGCTCACCGCGAAGCATGGGCGGAATGATCTCGAGCGCCTCGCTCAGCCGCTCGAAGCGGTCGGTGAATGTGCCGAAATCGAACCCGAGCTGCTGATGTTCCAGCTCGAACCATCCCGCACCGATGCCCAAGATCGCGCGTCCACCACTGACCACATCGAGCGTGGTGACGGCCTTGGCGAGCAGCGTCGGGTTTCGATAGGTATTGCCGGTCACCAGGGTGGACAGCTGAATGGTGCTGGTGGCACTCGCCAGCGCACCCAGGGCCGTGTAGGCCTCCAGCATGGGCTGATCCGGGGTGCCGATCATCGGCAGCTGATAGAAGTGATCCATCAGGAAGACCGTGTCGAAACCCGACGCCTCCGCTTCGCGCGCCTGACTGACCACGGTGGGGAAGAGTTCGGCCACGCCGGTGCCGTAGGAGAAATTGGGGATCTGATATCCGAGCCGAATAGTCACTCGGCCAGCCTACGCGCGATCCGCCGATGCGGCATTACTGTCTTGCCCTGCAAGGCAATTCGATAATCTAGAGCTGGAGTGCACTCCAGCTGCGGTCAGCTAACGCCGGCCGGGACACCGCGGCTGACGTGCAGGGTCTGACCGGTGATGTGACGCGCCTGGGGGCTGGTGAGGAATAACGCCAGCCGAGCGATCTCGGCGCCGATCAGATCGCGCGCATCCTCGGCGCTGTCCAGGCCGTCGTAATTGGCATCAGCCGATTGCCCGGGTGCGATGGTGTTGATGGTGATCCCGCGGGTGCCCATCCGCTCGGCCTGCTCGGCGGTCCACGCTGAAAGTGCAGCCTTGGCGGCGGTGGTTGCACCCGATCGGTCACGGGTGCCCAACGTGCACAGATTGACGATGGCCGCACCGGAACGCAGGTGGTCTCCGATCGCCTGCACCGTCAGTACCGCGGTCAGCACGCTCGACTCATACCGCGAGAGCCAGGCCTCTCCGGTATCGGTGAGGCTGCCCAGATGCGGGCCGGGCTCGCTCCAGACCGGGTTGGGGATGTTGACGATGGCGTCGAGGTGTTGGGGGAACAGCTCGAGGTTCTCCTCCAGGCTGTCGGGGTCGGAGTTATCGCACACGATGGCGTCGACCTCGAGTTCCTTGGCGGCGATCTCCAACTCGTCCGCGTTGGGGCCGGTGATGACGACCCGATGGCCGGCGTTGCGGAACTCCGCAGCCACCGCCCGGCCGACCTCGTTAACCGCTCCGGTTACCAGTACGTCCATGGCGGTACCTTCCTTACCTTTCCTGCAAGCCTTACCAATCCGCACCTGAAGTCAGGCCTGATCAGCTTGATCGTGACACAACCCGGACCTCATACCCCGGATTTGGCGGCCGGGTCGCACGGGTTTGACGCCCAATATTACTGGACGGTAGCAATACCCTCGACCACCGCGTATCGCCCGGCCGACGGCTAGGGTTGTGGCGGTGACCAGCAGAGCATGGATTCTCCTGACCAGCAGAGCATGGAAACTACTCGCCGCGGTTCTCCTCACCAGTTCGCTGGCAATGTCCGGTTGCGCCTCACGAACGACACCCGCCGACAGCGCGACGAACTCGTCGACAGGTCCTGGGAATGCCACCGTCCAGTTACACGTGCTGGCCGCCGCATCGCTACGCAAGGCGTTCACCGAGATCGGGAAGTCTTTCGAGTCCACTCACGCCGGAACGACGGTCGAGTTCACCTTCGCCGGCTCCTCGGATCTGGTCACGCAGCTCACCCAGGGCGCCCAGGCCGACGTCCTGGCCACCGCGGATTCGGCCAATATGGACAAGGCGTGGAAGGCGCACGCGGTCATCAATCCCGTCGACTTCGCCGCCAACACGCTCACGATCGTCGCCGGCCCGGGTAATCCGAAGGGCATCGCCACCTTCGCCGACCTGGCGCGTCCGGGTCTCGACGTGGTGGTGTGCGCGCCGCAGGTACCGTGCGGCGCGGCTGCCGTCACGGCCTCCAAAGAGACTGGGGTGCCGTTGAATCCGGTCAGCGAGGAGTCCTCGGTGACCGACGTGCTCAACAAGGTGGCCGCAGGACAAGCCGACGCCGGTCTGGTGTACGTCACCGATGCCAGGGCCGCGGGCGACAAGGTCACCGCCGTCGCCTTCCCCGAAGCCCGGTCCATCGTCAACACCTATCCGATTGCGGTGACCGCGAATTCACGCAATCCAGAGCGCGCGAATCAGTTCATCGAAACCGTCACCGGGGACGTCGGACACAAGACTCTGGCAGCGGCGGGGTTCTCCGCGCCGTGACTCGGGCACCCGGTCTGCCCCGGTGGGTGTATCTGCCGGCGGCCATCGGGGCGCTGCTCATCGTGCTGCCGCTGCTGGCACTCGTTGTGAAGGCCGACTGGGCTCAGTTCCCGGAGCTGGTCACCAGTCCCGCTTCGCGGGCAGCACTGACGCTCAGCCTCAGAACATGCTTGACGAGCACGGCACTGTGCCTGCTGCTGGGAGTGCCGTTGGCCCTCGTGTTGGCCCGCGGGCCCGGGTTGCTCACCCGGCTGTTACGACCGTTGATTTTGCTGCCCCTGGTGCTGCCACCGGTCGTCGGCGGAATCGCCCTGCTGTACGCCTTCGGCAAGCTCGGGCTGCTCGGGCACTACCTGGATGCCGCCGGAATCCGTATAGCGTTCTCCACCTCCGCCGTCGTTCTGGCGCAGACCTTCGTATCGCTGCCGTTCCTCGTTATCAGCCTCGAGGGCGCGCTGGTCACGACGGGGGAGCGCTATGACCATGTGGCGGCAAGCCTGGGGGCGCCGCCGACCACCGTGCTGCGTCGTGTGTCGCTGCCGCTGGTGATGCCGGCGCTGATGTCGGGCACCGTGTTGGCCTTCGCGCGCTCGCTGGGTGAATTCGGCGCCACCTTGACGTTCGCGGGATCACGTCAGGGCGTCACGCGCACCCTGCCGTTGGAGATCTACTTGCAGCGTGAATCCGATGCGCAGTCGGCCGTGGCGCTCTCACTGCTGCTGGTGGCGGTGGCGGCGATTGTTCTGGCTGTCGTCGGCGCACGAGCCTGGCGTTCGGATGGATGGCGACAAGATGGACGGCGGCGATGAGTGAACTGCGATGAGTGAACTGCGATTCGACGCAGGGCATTCCGGCCGCGGAGTGCATGCCACATTCACCGTTGCGCCCGGCGAGACGCTGGCGATCGTCGGCCCGAATGGGGCCGGTAAGTCCACGTTGCTGGGGCTCATCGCCGGACTGCTACGGCCCGATTCCGGTGAGATATGGCTCGGCGACCACATGCTGACGAACTGCGCCACTGGCACGTTCATCCCCACTCACCGGCGGCGGACGGCACTTCTGCTGCAGGAAGCATTGTTGTTCCCGCACTTGACGGTCGCGGGCAATGTCGAGTTCGGGATGCGTGACCGGCCTCGCCGCGAGGTGTCCGGCGCTCGAGACCACTGGCTGGAATCGGTCGGCGCCCGCGATCTCGCTGGTCGCCGGCCCGGTGAACTATCCGGGGGACAGGCGCAGCGGGTCGCCATCGCACGTGCGCTGGCCACCGGGCCCGACTTGGTCCTGCTCGACGAGCCTTTGTCCGGTCTCGACGCGGAGAGTGCCCCCGCCATCCGCGCGCTGCTCGGGCGGGTGCTGGGACGCGGCGGACAAAGCGCTCTGATCGTGACTCACGACATCATGGATGCGGTCGCGGTCGCCGACCGTGTGATGGTGCTGGACGCCGGCCGCATCGCCGAGCTGGGGGAAACCACCACGGTGTTGTCCCGTCCGACCAGCCAGTTTGGCGCCCGGTTCGCGGGAGTGAACCTCCTTGAGGGAGCCGTGGGCGAGGACGGCGCACTCCGCGTCGGCGACCTTGTCATCCATGGTGTGTGGTCCGGTACCGGAGGCCACACACAGGGCCAGCGCGCCGTCGCGGTGTTCGGGCCGCGTGCCGTCAGCGTGCATCTGTCCCCGCCTGGCGGCAGCCCGCGCAACGTCATCGCCGTATCGGTAACAACCCTGAGTGCCCATGCAGACACCGTGGTTGTAACGGCAACCGCTGGAGCCACGATATTCAGCGCACATATCACCGCGGCCGCCGCGGCAGAACTCAAGCTGGCGCCCGGGGCGTCGGCATACTTTGCCGTGAAGGCCTACGAGGTTGTCGTTCAGGCGGCGCAATAGCTGGGGACGTGGATTTCGGTAGCCTTTGAAAGGAAACCTATGTTTGCTTCTGGTCAGCCAAACCCCTTGCCACCGCATCGAATGATCGTGAAGTGGCGCCACTGGCAGCGCTCGGCAAATCGGGCGCGCCGATTGCCGGTTAGGCTTGCACGTGCAGGACAAAACGGTACGTTCATTGACATGCAGCAACCACGGGCAACATCGGCGGGCAAGCGGGCGCAACGGACACGAGTGATGGCGGCGGCCATCGCGGTCGCCTCGCTGTCAGGGGCAGGCGCCATCACGCTTGTTGCCGGACCGGCTGATCAGGCGCCGATGTCCGTACGCGCGACGGATATTCACCTGGTGACCACCGATGCGCCTCCGCCACCCGCAACGCCGGCGCCCGGTCAACCGGCACCCAACCCGGAGACGCCGACGACCGTGACGACACCTCCTCCCGGCGCACCCGCACCCGCGCCCGCGCCACCTCCGGCACCCGGCGCACCCGCGCCCGCGACGCCGGCACCCGGCGCGCCGGCAGACGGCGGACGGGTCAACAATGACCAGGGTGGATTCAGTTATGTTGTGCCCCAAGGCTGGGCACTGTCGGATGCACGCAGGCTCACATACGGTTCGGCGCTACTGACCAATCCGGCCGCACCCAACGGAAGCATCCTGCTGGGTCGCCTCGATCTCAAGCTCTTCGCCGGGGCCGAGCCCGATAACCAGAAGGCCGCCCGCAGGCTGGCATCGGATATGGGCGAGTTCTTCATGCCGTACCCGGGCAACCGCGTCAACCAGGAAGATCAGAGCTTTGAGGTAGCCGGCATGCCCGCGGCATCCTCGTACTACGAGGTCAAATTCGACGACGCCGCCAAGGAGCCCGGTCAGATCTGGGCCGCAGCCGTGGGTAAGGGCAAGGATCGTTGGTTCATCGTCTGGCTCGGCACGGCAGCCTCGCCGGTGGACAAGGGAGTGGCCAAGGCCCTGACCGATTCGGTTCGCCCATGGACCCCGCCCACTCCTGCGACGCCTCCGGCCGGGCAGCCCGCCGATCCCAACCAGCCGGCGCCCCCGCCGGCAGATCCCAACCAGCCGGCGCCCCCTCCGGCCGATCCCAACCAGCCGCCACCGGCGCCTGCGGCACCGGGTGCACCAGCTCCCGAACCGGCCGCGCCGGCTCAGCCCGCACCGCCTGCGGCGCCACCCGCGCCGGGAGTGCCCGTCTAGCTCTCGGGGCAGTTCTGACCACCACAATTTTCGATGGTGAGTCGGACTATAGGAACGGTGGAGCAACCGCCTGGCACGGTCGGGCTTCGGGTACCACGCTTCGCGTAAGCAGACCGTAGCTGTCGGCGGTAGCCGGCGTTACCGGCAAGCCGCAGGTTCGCGCTGATCAGCTCTTAGTTTTCCCCGCGATGAACTTGTAGGCGACCAGCAGAATCACCGCGCCGACCAACGCACCGAGGAAGGCGTGATTGATCGGCGGGGTAACGGTGAACTTGTGTGGGGCGAACACCAGGCTCCCCAGCGTCCCGCCGACGTAACCACCGACGATGCCCAGCAACGCTGTCACGATCCAGCCGAAGTTCTCCTTGCCGGGCACGATCAACCGGGCGATCCAGCCAACGATCAGGCCAAGAATGATCATCCAAATGATGTTCAACACCATGTCTAGCTCCTTCGAGTATGTGTACGGAGGAAACGAGCGTCGACCCGCTGCTGATGTTAGTGGAACACCTGGTTCGTCGGTGCTTTAACGAGGTGGCATAAGCGAGCCCGCCACCTCACGCACGGTAGATTCTTGCGGTGAGGACGCCGTGACAGCCGGATAACCTCGGCGGAAGATTTCGGGAATCTGCGTGATTCACCATGGCGGGGTGACCGAACTGAGCGCGCCACCCCCCGCGCGCCGCGCCGCCTGCTCGTATTGCGGTGTCGGCTGCGGTGTCGTCGTGCGCCCCGACACGAGTTCGGCGGGGCCGGTCACCATCGCAACCGTCGAGGGCGATGCCCTACACCCGAGCAACCACGGCCGCCTCTGCACCAAGGGCGCCACCCATGCCCAGCTGATGTCCGCCGACGGACGCATGACGACGGCACATATTCGTCCCGCGCGCGGACAGGAGCCCGTTCCCACACCGTTGGCGGCAACAACCGCCGAGGCGGGCCGGCGGTTACGCCAGATCCTCGACACCCACGGACCCGACGCCGTCGCGCTGTACGTATCCGGTCAGATGAGCCTGGAGGCGCAGTACCTCGCCAACAAGCTCGCGAAGGGCTACATCCGCACCACGCAGATCGAATCGAACTCTCGTCTCTGCATGGCAAGTGCCGGAACCGGATACACGCAATCGTTGGGGGCCGACGGACCTCCCGGGGCGTATTCCGATATCGAGCAGAGCGACCTGTTCCTCGTCATCGGCGCCAACATGGCCGACTGCCATCCAATTCTGTTCCTGCGCATGGCCGACCAGCTCGGCAACGGCGCACGGCTGATCGTGGTCGATCCACGCCGCACCGCCACCGCCGAACGCGCCGATCTGTATCTGCAGATCAGTCCGGGTACCGACCTAGCCCTGCTTAATGGGCTGTTGCATCTGCTTGTCGAAAACGGTGATATCGATTCCGAATTCATCGACGAACACACCGAGGGCTGGGCAGGAATGCCGGAGTTCCTCGCCGGCTACCCACCTCCGGTGGTAGCAGCGATCACCGGGCTGGCCGAGGACGATATTCGTACTGCCGCCCGATGGATCGGGGAGGCGCGCGAATGGATGACGTTGTGGACGATGGGCCTCAACCAGAGCACTCATGGCACCTGGAATACCAATGCCATTTGCAATATGCATCTGGCCACCGGAGCCATCTGCCGCCCCGGTAGTGGACCGTTCTCGCTGACTGGCCAGCCAAATGCGATGGGAGGCAGGGAAATGGGCTACATGGGCCCGGGGCTGCCGGGCCAGCGTTCCGTGAAATCTGCCGCCGATCGAGCGTTCGTCGAGACGCAATGGGGCCTGGCACCCGGTTCCCTTCGTACGGAATTCGGTGCCGGCACGGTCGACATGTTCGCCCAGATGGCTGCGGGAAATATCAAGGCGTGCTGGATCATCTGTACGAATCCTGTTGCTTCGGTGGCTAATCGACAGACTGTGATCGACGGTCTACAACGGGCCGAGCTGGTGATCACGCAGGACGCGTTCCTGGCCACTGCCACCAACGACTACGCGGACGTGCTGTTACCCGCAGCGCTGTGGGCCGAATCCGATGGCGTATCGGTCAACTCGGAGCGCACAGTGACGCTGACAAACCGGGCCGCCGACGCGCCGGGCGATGCCCAGCCTGACTGGCGTTTGATCTGCGATGTCGCCGCCGCGATGGGGTTCGGCGATGCGTTCGACTACTCCTCGAGCGAGGAGATCTTCGAGGAGATCCGCGCATTCTGGAATCCACGCACCGGATATGACATGCGTGGTGTCAGCTATGCCCGGTTACGCCAGGGGCCGGTGCAATGGCCCTGCCCGCCCGAGAATGCGGGGGACCGTAACCCGATTCGCTACCTGAATGACGGAATCAGCCAGGACCTGTACGTCGATGAGAACGGCACCATGCCGCGGCTGGCATTCCCGACCCCATCGCGCCGGGCGGCGTTCCATGCGCGGGCGCACCGCGATCCCGCAGAGCTCGCGGGCGACGGATACCCCATGATCCTGAATACCGGTCGTTTACAACATCATTGGCACACTCTCACCAAGACTGGTCGTATCAAGGCCCTCGACCGGCTCCATCCGTCACCGTTTGTCGAGATTCATCCACACGACGCCGCGACCCTCGGGATCGCCGAGGGCGACGTTATCGAGATCACCTCGCGTCGGGGCAGCGCCGAGCTGCCCGCGATCATCAGCGACAGAACCAAGCGTGGCAGCTGTTTCGTCCCCTTTCACTGGAATGACGCGCAGGGGCCGGGGCTGGCGATCAACGCGGTGACCAATGACGCCGTTGACCCGGATTCGTTGCAACCCGAGTTCAAGGTGAGCGCCGTCGCGCTGCGTCCCACCGGGCGGGCGATAGTCGGTACTACGCCCGAGACACACACACAAGCGCTGGGGGACATAGCAATTCTGTGGACATCGCAGACCGGCAACGCCGAGATCGCGGCCACCTCGGTGCACAAGCTATTGGCGACGGCAGGGATCTCCGCGACGATCGCCGCGATGGACGAGTGTGACCCCGCTGATCTTGGCGAGGTCCGCACGGCGGTGCTCATCGCCAGCAGCTTCGGCGAGGGCGGGCCACCCGACAATGGCGCGCGATTCTGGTCTACGCTCTCCGGCGAGACAAAACCCCTGAACCACATGCGTTATGCGGTACTGGGATTCGGAGACCGCGCCTATGCGGATTTCTGCGGCCACGCAAAGGCCCTCGACGCCCGGCTTCACGAGCTCGGCGCCACCCCGGTGCTCGGCCGAGTGGACGGCGAGGCCACCGACCGGTCGCTGGTCGCGTCGTGGACCGCAGACCTGCTGGAGGCCATCGGGGAAGGCACCGCCGCCAGCGCGGAGGCGGTCAGGCGGTTACGCAACGACGGGCTGCCGGTGGCCGCGCCGGAAATGTTCACCCGCGACGCACCGATTCTGGCGGCGCTGTCACACAACGAGATCCTTTCCGCGCCAGGTTCCGACAAGGAAGTACGGCGCATCGAGTTCGACCTAACCGGCCATGATGTCGACTATTCAGTGGGCGACGCACTTGGTATCTATCCGACGAACCGCGACGAAGATGTCCAACGCTGGCTTACTGCAACCGGCTTCGACGCGGAGATGCCCATCACGATCGATGGCGGCGAACTCCCGTTGGCCACCGCGCTCGCCAGTCACTACGACATATGTCGCGTGACGGACGATCTGCTGCGCTTCATCGCCGACCGGCGCCGCGACAAACCCGCCGTCAGGTTGTTGCGGGGCCCCGACACTGCGGCGCGTGGCCTGTGGCTGCAGGGCCGCAACGCCCTCGACGTGCTTCACGAATTTCCCATCCACGCCGATATCGATGAGTGGCAGCAAGTCCTGATCAGGCTCACCCCGCGCCAGTACTCAATCTCGTCAAGCCCTCTGGTCAGCCCGAAGTCCGTCGCGTTGACGGTCTCCATCGTCCGGTACCGCGGACCGGACGGCTCGGCCCGCGGTGGTGTGGGGTCCACGTTCCTGGCCGACCGCGCGCAGAGCCTGCCCGTACCGATCTTCCTGCAGCGATCACCGCACTTCCGTCCGCCCGGTACCTCGGATACCCCAATGATCATGATCGGCCCCGGAACCGGTATCGCCCCCTTCCGCGGGTTCCTCCAAGAGCGTCGCGCGCTCGGACACACCGGGCCCAATTGGCTGTTCTTCGGCGACCAGCACCGCACCCAGCATTTCTACTACCGCGAGGAGCTCGACGGCTTCCTGCGCGACGGCTCCCTGCGCCGACTCGATCTGGCATTCTCGCGCGATCAGCAGAAACGCATCTACGTCCAGCACCGCATGATGGAGCAGGGCGCCCAGATGTGGCGGTGGCTCGCCGAGGGTGCACATCTCTACGTGTGCGGTGATGCCAGCCGCATGGCCAAAGACGTCGACGGCGCGTTGCTCACGATTGCCCAGAAGCACGGACGGCTGTCGGGCGAGGAGGCCCTCGAGTTCCGTAAGGGGCTCGTGGCCGAGAAACGTTACGTCCGCGACGTGTACTGACGGTCCACGCGCTATATTCGTCACGCGCGATGGATCTCGCCGGGGCTTGTCCCGAACCGCCACTGACGGCTGATAGTTCCTGTGTTGATGATTCCGTAACACGATGGGAACGAATGTGACTGGTGGGCAAGCCGAGAAGTTCCCGCGACCCCTACATCTGCGGCCGTATGCACTGCTGTGGGTGTTTCTCGGCGGCATGTGCGGGACCGGGCTGCGGTACTGGTTCGAACAGATGTGGCCGGCCTCGGGTACGTCGTGGCCCTCGGGAACATTCGCTGTCAACGTCACCGGAGCGTTCATCCTGGGCGCGCTGCTGGAAACCCTCACGCTACTGGGCCCCGATGGCGGCTGGCGCCGGCGCGCCCGGTTGTTTCTTGGAACGGGTATCTGCGGTGCCTTCACCACCTACAGCGCACTCGCGCTGGAGATCAGCACCCTGGCCCGCAACGGATTTCCGGGTATCGCGGTGGGGTACGCATTGGTCAGCATCGCCGCAGGTTTGGCCGCCGCGATGGCCGGGATAGCCGCTGCCGCACAGGCCCTCGCACGATATTCGGGAGGTTCGGCGTGACAGTCATCGCCGTGATGCTCGCCGGGGCGCTGGGCGCGGTGTTGCGATTCGTCGTCGATTCCGCCATCAAACATCGACGTACGCACCTGTTTCCCTGGGCGACGCTGCTCATCAATCTCACCGGGTCGGCCGTCATCGGCGTACTGGCGGGAACGGTGATCTTCCACCACCCGCCGTCGGCACTCCTGACCGTCCTGGGAACCGGCTTCTGCGGTGGCTACACAACCTTCAGCACCGCCAGCGTCGAATCGGTGCGACTTATCGAGCGGCGTGAGTGGTCTCTCGCCCTGTACAACACGTTCGGCACGCTGCTAGGCACCGTCGGCGCATGCGCTGCGGGACTAGCGCTGGCGTGGTCGGCGGCGTGAGGATGTCACTATGACCGGCGAGCCCGATGTGCATCTGGTGGTCGGATGGGACAGACACCCGCCGAGCACCGCCGCGCTGCATTTCGGGATTGATCTGGCCCGGCGCCTCGATGCGTGCGTACACGTGGTGCACATCCTCGATATGGACGACGAACCCGTGGATCCCGACACGGACAGTTGGGAAGCTCAGGCGCGCATCGCTGTTGCCGCCGCCGAGGCAGAGGCGCTGGAAGAGCTCTCCGGCCAAGAAGTGGCATGGAAGTACCATCGCGCACATGGGCCCGCGACCGCCGCGATTCTCGCAGTGGCGCACCAGTACACGGCGCTGATGATCATTCTGGGTAGCCCACGGGGCGGACCGGCGTCTGTGTGGGACGCACTGCTCGGACAGTCTGTGTCGCATCGCCTCATCGGCGCCAAGCGGGTTCCACTCGTCCTGGTGCCTGCCCCCTGATGATCATCGCGGAGCGAATTCATCTCCTGTAGCCTGGCCCGGTGCCTAGCAAATCCAAAACCCGGTCGTCGGTGGACCGGGGTCCCGTCACCATCGACGGGGTGACGGTGGTGCTACGGCCGCCCCGGCTTGCGGACGGTCCATCCTGGCGCAAGACCGCCTTGACCTTCGCCGAACGGCTTTCACCGGCCTTCAATCGTGATGACATGGACTGGGAGAGCGCACATTCACCGGTGATCTGGGTGGATACCTGGCGCTCTGCCCTTGCGGATGCGCGAGCCGGCGGAGTGTCATATCTGCTGGTAAGGATCGATGAGGGCACCGAGAGGGTCGTCGGCCACTTCTCAATGACCGGAACAGACCCCCGAACCGGCGGTGCCGAGATCTCCACGTGGGCGGTGGACGTCCCCCCGGCGGCGAGCCGATGGGCGCAGCTGACCACGGTGCTTTCCGCTTTCGAGGGAAACCCCGCCATCCCGCACGCGCTGGCGCCGACCGCGGTATCGAATGTGCGCGCAAACAGGTTCTCGCAGTCCATGGGGTGGAGACAGCTACAGATACGCCGAGCCCTGCGTAGATACGACGGGCAGGTGGCGGACCATCACATGTGGATTGTCGCCAACACCGCCGAATACAGAGATTGGGCCACGCACCAGCTCTCAGAGATTCCCACCACGAGAACAGGTTTCACGCCCGCGGGGGGCCGCCGGCCCGATGCTGAGCATCTGTCGGCGTGGGCCCGATTCGCGGCGATCCGAACCCGTCAGCTGGCCGGCGCCACGCTGCGGACGGCACCATCCGAGCCCGCATTCGAAATGCCTACCACCAGTGGGGAAGTGGTGCGGGTCGAGCCTGCCGGCCACGGGCGATACCGCGTGACGGTGGCCACGCGGCCTGGCGGTTCAATCGATGTCCATTCCGACGTGGGCACGTCGACAACGGAATTGGTGCCGCGATTCGAGTCGCGGATCTCAGACGACGCCCGCGTCTCGGCGTTGTCCGCCCTCGCGAGCCAGCTCACAGCCCGCCCTGACCGGTCGCGCCGAACAGTCATTGCGGTCAGCGACGTCGACACGACCCTTGCTGACCGGCTTGCCACGCTTGGTTTTATCGACGAGGGCGACGCGCCACCGACGCTGGGTGGCGACGATGCCACCCTGCGGATGTGGACCCTCCTCGCGGGTCCACACGCAAAATAGACACCCTGTACACGGCAATCACCTTCTCGCAGTGGCCGATTAATCGGCATTTGCCTGCGCCTGGTGCGCTACCCTGCCGGGGTGCGTGTAAGCGATGGGGCTACTCCGCGATGTCTGGGGCCGGTCGAAATCGATGGTATGACGGTGATGCTACGCACGCCGCGGCTCTCCGATGGTGCATCGTGGCGGGAAACCAACCTGCGCTACGAGAAGCGGCTGGCGCCGGCGTTCGGCCACCCGGATATGACATGGTCGGCGGCGCACTCTCCTTACATGTGGATTCACACCTGGAAGCAGGCACTCTCCGACGCGGCGCGGGGGTCGGTCTCTTGTCTGCTCGTCCACTTCCGTGGAGGCCGTGAACACGTGGTCGGCCACCTGGCCATGGCGGGCCGGCATCCACGAACGGGCGGCACCGAAGTATCGACATGGACCGCCGGCATTCCGCACACGGTCACCATGTGGGCGCAGGCATCGCTGATCATCGCCGGATTCGAGGCCAATCCCGACATCCCGCACGCGGTGGCACCGCTGGCGGTACAGAATGTTCCGGTGCAGCGGCTAGCCCAGGCCGTGGGCTGGTCGAAGCTGCAGACCTGCCGTCGGCTGCGCATGTACGACGGTAGGCCCACCGATCATCAGATTTGGTTTCAGAGCAATACCCCCGAGAATCTGACGGCGCTACGCCAGACACGAGATGCGCTCTCGGACAACGCAGCCGTCGGTGCTCCGGATTTCCGATCGAGGGTGTCCTTCAGCGACATGTTGGCACGCGGGCGCTATGAACTGCGCAACCGGGGTCGGCGCGCCACACCCGCCACGAATAACCAAGTTGCGTTGGATGTTTCGGGCAACGCCATGGGTTACGTCGAGATTTCGGTCGATCCGGGCAGCTCCACCACCGAGCTCATCGGTAGGCCGCATCCTGGTACTTCCGAAGAAATGCTCACTTCGGCTGTCGCAGATCTGGCCGGGCACCTGGCGGTTGCTCCGTCATCCACGAGGCGGATCGTGGTTGCGGCGCGCGCCGACGACCAGCCCCTGATCGGCGCCCTCACCGCACACGGTTTCCAGAACGAGGGGCCCACTCTGCCGACCCTTGGCGAGACCGCCATCACCCGTCATCTGTGGGCCCACGTCAACGACAGCTAGTCGCTCCTACCGCGCGCATACGCCTCGGTCAGCAGCGGACGGACCACCTCACCGAAGGTGTCTTCACTCGGGTTGACCACGCATACCCATTTAGCGCCGCCGTATTCGGGATGGGGGAGAACTCGATCGAACTCGGTGTAGTCGGCATCGATGGGTTCGTCGTCTTGGCCCGCGACCACCTTGGCGAAGGTGCCACCGCTGACTCCGATGTTGAGCCGATACACCGACGGTCGGCCCAGACCGGAGTACGTGTCGAATGCCTCGTTCGACATCAGGGTGATGACGGGCATCTGGCGTTCCGAGCCGCGGAAGAAGAACCAATTGCCCTGCACAACCTCGTGTTGAAGGTCCGGGAAGGTCGTGACGATGTATTCGATGATGGCGCCCTCATCCATGACACAGAACTTACCGGCCTAGGCTGCTGACATGTTGCGAGCGGGAATCGTCGTCACGGGCACGGAGGTCCTCACCGGACGGGTGGCCGATGCGAATGGTCCGTGGCTTTCCGAACACCTACGGGAGGTGGGCATCGATGTCGCACATATCTGCGTGTGTGGAGACCGCAAAGAGGATCTGACGGCACAACTGCAGTTTCTCGCCGATCAAGGCGTGGACCTCATCGTCACATCCGGCGGCCTGGGGCCCACGGCCGACGACATGACACTTCCGACTGTGGCTGAATTTGCCAGTACCACACTTGTTTTCGATGCCGCCCTGGAAGAGGCCATCATGGATCGGCTGCGGCCGATGGCGAACCGGTGGGAGAACGTGGACTGGGAGGCGCTGCGCGTCGGCATCGCCAAACAAGCACTCGTGCCGGCGCGGGGAGAGGTACTTGACCCGGTCGGCACCGCACCGGGCGCGATCATGAGCACGGGTGACGTTCTCATCGTGGTGCTGCCCGGGCCCCCACATGAGCTTCAGCGCATGTGGCCGTCGGCCATCGAGACCGAGCCCTTCCTGGAGCTCCTCGGTGAGGATGCCACGGCCATTGAGCAGACCACGCTGCGTCTGTACGGAATCACCGAGCCCGATATCGCCGAGACACTGCGTCTCGCGGAAAGCGCGCTGGGAGACCTTGCCGCACTGGAGATCACCACCTGCCTGCGACGCAGCGAGGTGGAAGTGGTTACCCGATTCGAGGCCTCTGCCCAGCATCTTTGGGACCGCTTCTACGAGTTCATCCGGGCCCGGCACGGCGCGGCGCTGTTCTCCTTCGACGGTTCGACCGTCGACCAACTGGTGGCCGGGCTGCTGCGCGGAAGGCGCCTGGCCGTGGCGGAATCGTGCACGGCGGGGCTGTTGGGGGCACGGATCGCTGATGTTCCGGGCTCCTCGGAGTACTTTCTGGGCGGAGTCATCAGCTACGCGAACGATGTGAAAATTGGCCAGCTGCATGTGGATCCGCAGTTGCTCGCCGACCACGGCGCGGTGTCTCCGCAGGTCGCCGAGGCCATGGCGGACGGCGCGTTGAAGGCGCTCAGTGCCGATATCGCGATATCCACGACAGGTGTAGCGGGTCCTGGCGGTGGAACGACGGAGAAGCCGGTGGGCACGGTGTGCTTCTGCGTGAAGACCGCGACGGGGGAGAAGGCCGACCTCCGCGTCGTCATCCCCGGAAACCGCGACCAGATTCGTGAGCGTTCCACCACTGTCGCGTTGCATCTGTTGCGCCGATTGCTGCAGCGGTAGCCCTACTCGTCAAACGGGGCTGCCTTGACCAGCAGCGGAAACGCCGCATAGCGGGTCAGCCATGCCGCGCGGCCCTTCGGTACCGCGGCGCTCTCGGCCGCCCAGGCGTTGAGCATGTGCCGCTTGAATTCCCGCCGCGGATGCCGCCCCAGCAGCTCGTCCACCCATGCGGCGTCGAGGTCCGACAGCCGCAGACCAAAGACATCGGTTCCCGCCCCGGCCGACACGAACCCGCCGGGATCTGCGAGGTTTTCACTGGCCCCGAGGGTGATATGCGCAGCGATCGCAGCGCCCACCGCCTGTGCGCGGTCCTCGGAGGCCCCATGATCCCTGACGAACTGGGTGGCGCGCTCACCGCCAACCACGGCAAAGCACCGGCCGGGCGTCGGGTGCTCAAGTTGCAGATCGTGCAACAGGCTCGCGATGTACACCAGCTCGTCGTCGACCTGTACACCGTCGAACGCGGCTAGCGCTTTTCCGAAAAAGTAGGTGCGATAAGAGTGTTCGAGCACATGCGGTGTGACCGAGTCACGCGCCTCCTGCTCGGCGGCACGCGCTAGCGCGGAATCGGGTACCGCGATCGGCCCGAATTCCGCTCGCCCCTGCCCACGCCGGCCGATCTTCGTCTTGACGGCATCGCCGACCATTGCGGGCAACGCGCGAAACAAGCGCCCCAACAGTGCCCGTCGCTGGGCCGTCGAGACCGCGCCGCCGGTGCTCGTCGCCCAGTGCCAGTCCAATTCGATCGTCATTGCCTCAGTCAAGGCCGGTGGGATCGAAACAACCAGTGGCATGAATGCCATAGATGCTTGGATTTATGCCATAGTGGGCCATGGGTACCAAGACGGTGGCGGCACTCGCGCTCGATGGCGTCATCACCTACGACCTGGCGTGTGCCGTGCAGATGTTCCGCAGGGGCCCGGGGCGATCAGGCCAACCGGACGGTTTCGATTTGGTGACCTGTGGCCACCGACCCGGAAGTGTCTGGACACCAGACGGTTTCAATCTCGAAGTAGAACACGGCATTGATGCGCTGGATACCGCCGATATCGTTGTCGTTCCCGCACGGGCCCCGCACGACTATCCGCCACCGGACGATGTGTTGAACGCTCTGACGAGCGCGCACCAACGCGGCGCGGTGATTTTCAGTATCTGCCTGGGCGCATTCGTTCTCGCGGCCGCGGGCCTGCTGGATGGGCGCCCCGCTACGACACACTGGGAGTACTGCGATGACATGCGCGCGCTCTATCCGCAGGTCGATCTGCGGCCCGATGCGCTGTACGTGGACGACGGGGACATCCTCACCTCTGCGGGGCTCTCTGCAGGCATGGACTTGTGCCTACATGTGGTGCGACGCGAGCTGGGGGCGGCCGCGGCATCGGATATGGCCAGATGGAACGTCATGGCGCCGCATCGCGATGGCGGCCAGGCGCAGTTCATCCCGCCGACCAAGACCTTCCACGATTCCAGCGGCCTCGGACCCACCCTGAGCTGGGCCTCCGAGCGTCTCGCCGATGTCGACGATGTGTCGGCACTGGCGCGGCACGCGCATCTGAGCCTGCGCACGTTCAACCGGCGCTTCGGGGAGGAAGTCGGCACAACGCCCAAGCGGTGGCTCGATGTACAGCGCGCCACCCGCGCTCGCGAATTGCTGGAGAACACCGACATGACCATGGAATCCATTGCCGCACAATGCGGGTTTGGCAGCGTGACAGCCATGCGGACGCATCTGCGCAAGGTCACCGCGACAACGCCGAGCGCCTACCGCCGGGCATTCCGGCGATAGGCGCTCCGTGGTTAGCGCACGACGTGCGGCATCAGCGCATTCGGAGGAATAGCGCCGAACCTGCCCGCCTGATAGTCCTCGACCGCCTGAATCAACTCGGCCTTGGTGTTCATCACGAATGGCCCGTAGGCCACGATACGCTCACGGATGGGGCGGCCGCCAAGTAGCAGCACTTCCAATGCCGGGCGGTTACCGTCCTGATCCGCCTTGGCCTGCACCGTGATCCGGTCGCCGGGGCCCAGCACGGCGAGCTGCCCCTGCTCGATCGGGTGGCCCAATGCGCCCACTGTGCCACGTCCGGACAGAACGTAGACGAGCGCGTTGAACTCCCGATTCCAGGGCACGTTCAGCCGTGCGCCGGGATGGATCGTCGCATGCGCCAGGGTGATTGGCGTATGCGTGTTGCCCGGACCATGAAGCGGCCCGATGTCTCCGGCAATGATCCGCACCAGCGCGCCGCCATCGGGCGAACTCACCAGCGTGTTTTGCTCTCCCTCGATGGCCTGATAGGCCGGAGTCAGGAACTTGTCGCGGGCCGGCAGGTTGACCCAGAGCTGGATGCCGTGGAAGATTCCACCACTCTCCACCAATTCGGCTGGGGGAGTTTCGATATGCAAGATTCCCGACCCAGCGGTCATCCACTGGGTGGCCCCGTCGTGAATGAGCCCGCCTCCACCATGGGAGTCCTGATGAGCGAACTTCCCGTCGATCATGTAGGTGACGGTTTCGAAGCCGCGATGCGGATGCCAATCCGTTCCGCGCGGCTCGCCCGGTTCATATTCGACCTCACCCATTTGGTCCATGTGTATGAATGGGTCCAACTCGGCGGACGGCACTCCGCTGAAGGCGCGCACAACGGGGAAGCCTTCGCCCTCGTATCCACGGGGCCCGCTGGTGACGGATCGCACCGGACGTTCGGTATCGGAGGGCTCGGGCACGGGGATGCGCGGCAGAGTCAGGGCGTCCGTTGGCGACACGGTAATGGCTGGCATGCAAACCTCCTGTGAGTGTTCTTATACCCGTCAACCGGACCGTGGTCCGCTTTATTCCGGCGGCGCACCCTCAGTGATGAGCGCGGCCGAGGCCGCAGCCGCGGCCGTCTCACCCGCCGCCAGTAGCGGCTCCGGGCTGCGCAGCGCCCGGCTCAACACGAACGCACCCTCCAGACTGGTGATGAATCCCAGCATGAGGCGCCGGCGCACCTCATACGGCAGACCTGATCCGGCGATACGTTCGGCACCCCGATCAATCCAGTCCGTGAAGACGTCGGCGGTGGCACGACGCAGAAGGTCATCGGTACTAGCCACTTCGAGGGCGATGGTGGCGATGGGGCAGGCGTCGGCATAGTCGGTCGCGATGAGATTGTCGGCCGCGGCAGCGAACGCGGTACGGATGGTGGCCGGCAGGTCGGGGCCACCCTGATCGAAGATCGCCAGCACCAGATCTCGATACATCCCCCCAGCGGTCCGAATCACCTCGTCGGCAAGTTGCACCTTGCCCCCGGGAAAGAAGTGGTAGATCGATCCGAAGGGTGCACCCGCGCTCAGCGCGATCTGCTTAAGGCCGGTACCAGCCATCCCCTGCCGACGGAACAACTCGCAGGTGGCGGCGACGATGCGGTCGCGGGTGTCGGCGGGCATGGTGGGTCCTTTCGGGGCCTTGTATCCGGCTTCGTCGCATTGTACGGTCCTCACTAGAACGTTCTATCAAGTGCGGGCGACGCGGAGGACGCAGTGATGAGCAAAGTGCTGAAGTATCTGGCGATCCTGACCGGTGTGATCTGCCTGGCCATCGGCCTCTATCACGTCGCCGGCGGAGCCGCGACGGTATTCGGCGGGGGTGACATTACCGCCAGCACCGACAGCCAGGAGCGGTTCTTCGCCGGGCTGTTCGCCGTGTACGGCGCGGCCTGGATCTGGGTGGCCCGCCGGTCGCCTATTCCCGGCATCGCGATCCGCTTCCTCGCCGCGGGTCTGCTGGCGGGCGGGCTTGGCCGGGTGGCCTCGCTGATCGACCGGGGACAGCCCCACCCGTTTTGGATCGTCATGCTCGCCGTTGAAATCCTCATTCCCGCACTGTTTTTCGCGATCGCGAGCGCCGACGAGAAGAACCCCTGACCCCGTAAAACCAATATGCGAGTTCAGATTTCGCAACCGCTAGAGTGCGTAGTATCGAGAGCGCAATGCGCTTTCCCGGGCACTCCAGGAGGAATCTATGCGGTTCACCTTCGCCGAGGCGATGACCGACACGTCGTACTACATCCCCTTGGCGCAAGCCGCCGAGGCGGCGGGATACGACGGCATGACCATTGCCGACAGCCTGGCGTATCCCTATGAGTCGGATGCGAAGTATCCGTACACGCCCGACGGGAACCGCGAATTCCTGGAAGACAAACCGTTCATCGAGGCATTGACGCTCACCGCGGCGCTCGGCGCGGTGACCTCGACGCTGCGCTTCAACATCTTCGTGCTCAAATTGCCGATCCGGCCGCCTGCGCTGGTGGCCAAGCAGGCATCGTCCATCGCCACACTGACCGGTAACCGCCTTGGCCTCGGCGTGGGTACCAGCCCATGGCCAGAGGACTACGAGCTCATGAACGTGCCGTTCGCCAAACGCGGTAAGCGCATGGACGAGTGCATCGAGATCATTCAAGGGCTCACTACCGGTGACTACTTCGAGTTCCACGGTGAGTTCTACGACATTCCCAAGACCAAGATGCGCCCCGCGCCCACCCAGCCCATTCCGATCCTCATCGGTGGACACGCCGACGCCGCATTGCGCCGCGCCGCACGCTGCGATGGCTGGATGCATGGTGGCGGCACCGAGGATCTGGACGAGCTGCTCGCCAAGCTCAACCGGTTCCGCGGGGAGGATGGAAGCGCCGATAAGCCGTTTGAGATCCATGTCATTTCCATCGACGGGTTCACCGTCGATGGCGTGAAGCGCCTGGAGGACAAGGGCGTAACCGATGTCATCGTCGGCTTCCGCATCCCGTACATCGTCGGGCCGGACACCGAGCCGCTGGACACCAAGATCAAGAATCTGGAGAGCTTCGCCGAGCGTGTCATCTCCAAGGTCAATCCCTAGCGATCCTTTGCGCGAGCAGGGGAGCATCTGCCGCTCGCGCGGCCATTGACAGATATTCAACGCAGGCGTTAAATATCAACCATGAGCACACGTCCTAGCTTGGCCTCGGCGGTCGTCTACCAGGACCCGTCGGCAGCCCTTGACTGGCTGGAGAAAGCCTTTGGTTTCGAACGGTCCATGGTCATCACCGACAACGACGGCAAGCTTGAACATTCCGAGATGCGTTTCGGGGATAGCTATCTCATGGTCGGATCTGAATGGGACACCAGCGTGGCCAGCCCCAAGACGGTCGGCGGCAGGTGTACGCAAACGATCCATGTTCAGATTGACAGCGATATCGACGCGCACTGCGAGCAGGCCGAGGCGGCCGGGGCCAAGATCTTGATGCGCCCGGCCGACCAGTTCTACGGCGATCGGGTGTACCGCGCGCAGGATCCCGAGGGGCACGTCTGGACCTTCGGTCAGCCGGTGCGGACCGTCTCACGCGAGGATGCGGAAAAAGCGAGCGGTCTGAACATCGAGGGCTGGGTTTGACCCGGCCCTCTCCGGAACTCGCGAGCATAGATCGCACACTCACCGCGCTGGCCGATCCCAATCGACGCAGGATCGTCGAGGTGCTGAGGGATCGACCATGCCGCGCGGGCGAGATCGCACAAGCCGTCGGCCTGAGCCCCGCAGCGCTCAGCAGGCACCTGCGGACGCTCAAGGCCAGCGAGCTGGTCGAGGAATCTCACCCCGAATTCGACGCGCGAGTACGCATCTACACATTGCGGCCCGCTCCCATGGCAGAACTGAAGACATGGCTCGGCGAGGTCGAGAAGCTCTGGGCCACACAACTGTTGGCATTCAAGGATCACATCGAGCGAGAGCAAAAGTGATGGCGTCACGCGTGCTGGTGTCGCTTCGGGTACGCGCCACCCCGGAGCGCGCATTCGAGGTATTCGTCAACGACATCGGAATCTGGTGGCAGCCCAACACACTGTTCCGATTCACTCGGCGCCGCGGCGCCCTCGCGATCGAACCGGGGCTCGGCGGCCGCTTCGTCGAGTCATACCAGGACGGCACCGAGTTCGAAATCGGCAGGATCACGACGTGGGAACCCGGGCGGAGACTGGGCCTGACCTGGCGTCAGGACAGCTTCACCGAAGATCAGATGACGACCGTCGAGGTGCGGTTTGAACCGATCAGTGACGAAACCCGGGTGACAGTCGAACATCTCGGCTGGGAGTCGGTTCCGCAGGACCATGTTGCCCGCCATACCTTTCCCGACGGACTGTTCCTGCGCCGCCACGGCGAGTGGTGGCAGGTGCTTCTGGAGTCGCTGCGGAACCGGGCCGGCGTGGCGTAGGTTCTCAGCGGCTTCCCGGGGTGTGGAGCTGCGCCACCAGCCATGGCAGTGCGTCCGAGAACGTTCGACTGGCGAACTGCCAGGTATGCCCGCTGATCATCTGGTGGATGGTGCAGGAGATCTGAACCTGTTGCGCCGCTGCACACAGATCCGCGGCGGCACCGTCCCGATCATTGTCCGTCACATCGTCATGCCCACCGACCCCCGTCGGGGTGTCGGCCGTTGGGCGCTTTACACCACTTGGCTTTTTGCTGTCCGCCGGAGGTATCGCGTCCTCGAACCAGCCCGTGACGCCGGTATACGGACCATGTTTGGCCATGACGGTGCGCGGATCGAAGGCGTCCCATCGGGCAGCATCACCGCCATACAACCGCTCTATCGTCTGTTGCTTGGTTCCGGCGGTGGGACCGTGGTCGCCGGCGATATCGACGAATGTGGAAAACAGCTCCGGATGCATGACCGTCAGGTCAATGGCGCAGGTGCCGCCCATCGACCATCCGAGAACCGCCCAGTTGGCCGGATCAGCCGACCCGTCGAACTCCGAGACCACATAGGGACGAACATCTTCGGTGAGGTGATCGGCCGCGTTGCCACGTGGGCCGTTGACACATTCGGTGTCGTTGTTGAAACTTCCCGCAACGTCCACGAAGACGAATATCGGCGCTTGTCCACCGTGGGAATTGGCATAGTCGTCGATCATCCGGGTGGCGTTACCCGTGCGAATCCAATCGGCCGGAGTATTGAACTCACCGGCGATCATCATCACCACCGGCAGCCGCGGCGGCGTATCGCCCGCGAACCAGGCCGGAGGGAGATAGACGTATTCGCCTCGATGCTTGAAGCCGCTTGCGTCGCCGGGGATGTCGACGTCGACAAGCTTTCCGGTACCGGGATTCGAATTACGCAGACCCGCAAGCTCACTGATTCCGACCTCGTTGGGCAGAGGACCCGCAGAGACCGCACCCCACGCTGCCTGCACGGTGGGGTAGTAGCCCACCCAGCCGTTGAGCGCGACGAGTGCCGCGAGCAGGGTCAGCGGGATGGCCAACACGGATACACCACGACGCCACCAGTGCGCACTCCGGAAGCCGATGACGGCAACCGCGACGGACGTGACGAACACGCCGATCCATATCCATAATTTGAAGGGCGCCGGATCAGATGCCAGCCCTTCGGAGTTCATGTACATCCACGCCGCAAACGCACCCGCCGTGCCTGCGGCTACGCTCACGGGCACCCACAGCAGGCGCCACCGGCGGGTGCGCCATCCGATGACCACCAGCAAGATGACGACGGCTAGCACCTGTACGACTAGGGGAAACCAGCCACCGAGGGCCGAAATCCCGTGGCTGTACTGATGGAAGTCGTTGGCAGGCAGCTGTGGAATAGGAGTCGGCGCCGGAGGCGGCATCGGCGTAGTCGGTGGCACGCTGACATTGTGATGAGGTTTCCTGGGAGGAAGCTGGACATGACCGAGAGTTATCTATCGGACGAGACGATCGCGGCGCTCTCCGCCGAGGAGCGACGCGACCTGATCCAGCGGCTGGAACGCCCGCTCAGCGAGGTGGCACCCCCGAATCTGGCGCGATTTCGCGCGCTGCGACTGGGTTTGATGATCGGCGGTTCGATCGCATTGATTCCATGGATCACCTACCTGGCGTTCACGCTGCCGGAAAACTATGTGGCACAGCGGTGGACGGCGACGTGGGTCGGCTTCGATCTCTTGCTGGTGACATTCATGGCGGCGACCGCCGTGTTAGGTCTGCTGCGTCGCCAGTTGCTGGTGCTGACCGCGTTTACCACCGGTGTGCTGCTGATCTGCGACGCGTGGTTCGACGTGATGACGGCCGGCCCCGCGGAGCTGCGATGGGCGATCCTGGCCGCAGTCGTCGCGGAATTACCGCTCGCCGCGGTGATGATCCGGGGAGCGATACTGATCACGCGGCTGACGATGACGCGGCTGTGGGCCATCGACCCGGGCGTGCCCCTCTGGCGGGTGCCGTTGCTGCCCTGACCGATCACCAGCAGTGGGCGAACCCATCACAGTATTGCGGGAACCGATCGACGGGCACGTCGAGAGGTTTCACGAACTGCAGGCTGAAGGGCTTCTTCGTCATCCCCGGCTGACCGCCGCATACCGCGCTGTGGATCGTGGTGTGCACCCCGGTAAGGGTCTCGTCGTTGAAGACGTACTTCTCCTGGGTGGGCGCGAAGGTCCCGTCCGGACAGGTCATGCCCTGCGGCCGCGCGTGCAGAAACGTCCATTGGTCGTCGACCAGCTTGGCCGGGGTGGAGTAGTTCTGCAGTCGGTCGTTGTGCTTGAGGATGTCGGGTGTCGCACTGGTGACGGTGAGAATGCAGCCGTCGGCCTGAATGGTGGGGTCGGTGTAGTCGGACTGGATGCGGGTGCCTGAGGCCTGCACGCAGACCGCGGACAGCGTCCAGGAAACCTCACCGAGCCCTTCCTCGATCATCCGGTACGTCCCATCCGGCGGGGGCGCAACAGCCGACGCCGGGCCGGCCAATCCGACTCCGATCGCAAGGGCGGAGACGGGAACCATGAGCAGGGAAGTTGTGCGCACAGAATCAAGTATCGCAATGCGGCCGACGGGTCACACCGCAACCTCAGTCATTAGACGCGCCGTCCAATACGGCCACGATCAGATCTGACACGGCAGTCATGCCGTCCGCGTTCGGGTGCAGCGGAGCCGGGCACCACGGCCACGGGAATCCGGGACGGGTAGTCCAGGGTCGCGCCGACCAGGCGTGATGGCCAGCGCTCACCGTCGACGCGTGCACGATCTCGCAGCCGGTGGCGTGGGCTGCGGCCGCGGTGGCCGCCGCCAGTTCCGCCGCGATGCGACGTGCGCTGGCGGTCTGGGCCTGGGTATAGGGCGGCGCGAGCTCACCTTCGGGTGGCAATAGCGTGAGGTAATCGACGAAGATCACCCGGGCCAGCGGTGCGCGGTTCCGCACCTGCTCACCCGTTGTGCGTAGAGATTCACCCACGTCCGCCAGGGCCGCATCCCGCTTGCCGGTGTCGAGCATGTCGATCAACCTGCCTCCGACCACAGGCAGGGCACGCAGGATGCGCGGCAGGCACGCGGCCAGCAAGAACGGGACATAACCGACATCGTTACCGCCGATCGTCACTGTCACCAGCTTCTCGGTGCCATCGAGTGCAGCGATCTGCGGTGCAGCACCGTTCTGCCGGTCGGTCAGGATATGTGCCGTAGTCGCACCCGAATAGGTGACATCGACCAGCTGATATCCCGTGCGTTCGGCAACGAGGTGTGGATAGTTGCGTGCCGAACGTCCAGCCAGCCGGGGTGAGCCGGGCGCACGCGGCCGGATTCCCGGTCCGGCCGCCATCGAACTTCCCAATGCCACATAGCGTCCTGCCATGATCCGCGCCTATCGGCGAATCAACCCGGCGAGCCTGCGCACCGACGAGCTCACGCCGTGAGGCCTCGGATCGTCCAACCGCAGGACCGGCCAGCCTTGTTTCGATGCCATGACGGCGAGCCGGCCGCGCGGGTTGACCGGGCAGGGCGCACCGACAAGTGACATGAGATCGATATCCTCCTCGCCGTCCGCATAGAAGTAACTGCTTTGCAAATCAATACCATTGGACTCACAGAACAGTTTGACCGCGGTCGCTTTGTTGCGTCCCCACACGATGGGTTTGCGAATATCACCCGTGAGGAGCCCATGATCGTCGAGGTCAAAGTGATTACACAGCACGTGGGTAATGCCGAGATGACGCGCTACCGGTTCGGCGTGAATGGTCAGCGCCGAAGAGCTCAGCATCACGGTGTGGCCCTGCTCCTGATGCGCCCGCACGCGCTCGCACATCTGCGGATAGATCATCGAGGCATTGTGCTGGTGGAAGATTCGTTCGCCGACGGCTTCGAGTTCGGCCAATGAGTCGCCACGCAGATATCCTGCGGCGCGCACCACCAAACGCTCGAACTCCATGCGGCCCAGCTTGTACCGGAACGTAGCCTCCAGCACGCCGAGCACTTCGCCGATGCTGGCCTGGCCACGGCGCATCCGATCACGGGCGTGTGCCGTCGGGGTGAATCCGGCCACGAGAGTGCCGTCGAGGTCGAAGAAGGCTCCTACCTGGGGCCCGGTCGGGCTGAGCGCTATGTCGGCCACCGGATCGGGTGCCGGGCTCACCGTCATATGGGCCAATCTACCGTTGCGCCCATCGCACGCCGGCCTTAGGCGACAAGATGGGGTATCCACCCGATAGTGGCCGACGGGAGCAGTGATGGACCCCCAACCGGATCGCCCGCGCACACCCGCGCTGTTCACCAGGCGCACTGTGCTATCTGCGGGGGCGGTCTTGTCACTTGGCGCAGCGGCGATCACCGGGTGTGCACCAAAACACTCAGTAGATGTACCGCTTATCCCTCGATGGGAAGATCTGCGCCGCAGGCTATCCGGCACTCTGACGATACGCGGGGAGGCCGGTTCGGACGAGGCCGCGCGGACGTTCAATCCACTCTTCGACGTGAATCAACCTGGCGCGGTGGCCTTTTGCACCTCCGAACAGGATGTAGCGCGTTGCGTGGAGTTCGCGTCTGGCACCGGGATACCCATTGCGGCCCGCAGTGGCGGCCACAGTTATGCCGGGTACTGCGTCCCGAACGACGGCCTGGTGGTAGATCTCGGGCGGATGGCAGCGGTCTCGGTGACCGGGACACAAGCCAGGGTCGGAACCGGCGCGCGCCTGATCGATGTCTACGCCGGCGTCGGGTCGGCAGGTCGGATGCTCGCCGGCGGCTCCTGTCCGACCGTCGGCATCGCCGGGCTGACCCTCGGGGGCGGCGTAGGGGTTCTCACCCGCAAGTTCGGGCTCACCTGTGACCAACTGATATCCGCTCGTGTGGTGACCGCCGACGGCAGAATCCGAGTGCTGTCATCAGACTCCGAACCCGAACTGTTCTGGGCCATCCGCGGGGTTGGCGGCGGAAACTTCTGCATTGCTACGGAGTTCACCTTCGATACCGCCGAGGCAACCGAACTTACGGTGTTCACGCTCGACTACGCGCCGGGAGACATGGCCGCGATCATGCACCGGTGGCTGCTGTTCATGGACGATGCACCCGATGAACTGTGGACAACACTGCACGCCGTGGCCGGTGCCGCACCGCAATGCCGGATCGTGGGATGTATCGGCAAGGCCGACAGTCCACGTGCCCTGGTCGATGCTCTCCGCAGTGCAATCGGCATCGGCCCATCTGATCAATTCGTCACCGGCATGACCTTTCTCGATGCCATGAAATTCATGGGTGGATGCTCCACGCTGACTGTGGCTCAGTGTCATCCAGCATGGACCGGCACCGGGACGGGGCAGCTGCAGCGCGAGGCGTTTGTGGCGTCCTCCCGGATGGTCCCGCACGCAGCGATCGACACCGCCGAAATTGAGGCACTCCTGGTCGGCGACCACGGGCTCACCTTCGTCGTCGACAGCCTCGGAGGTGCCGTGCGCCGAGTTTCCGCCAACGCCACCGCCTTCCCCCATCGGCAGGCGGCCGCATCCATCCAGATCTACCACGGAGTCGGCGCAGAGCCCTCCGCCGCATATCGCCGCGTGGACGAGGCACGTGATCGGCTCGGGGAGATCTGCGGCACCGCCGCCTACGTGAACTACATCGATCCCCGGCTGCCCGATTGGGCCGCGGCCTATTACGGGGATAACCTGGCGCGGCTGCGACATATTGCTTCGGCCTACGATCCGAACGGAGTGTTCGGGTTCACGCAGGCTGTTCGCCCCTAATCGCGCCGCACACTCTGCCGCGCCTGTGCGATGAACGCGCGCCAACGGCCTTCCGGAAGCTCATACACCGCGGAGTTCCCGCCGTAGGCGCTCGAGATGACGATGTCCGGGTCTAGGCTGCCCAGCAGTTCCAGGCTCCTCGACAACTCATCGGCACTGCCGCGCCCGGGGACCAGGAAGGTGGACCACGCGCCACCCTCGGTGGGGAACATGGTGTCCCCGGTGAAGAGGTACTTGTCGCCGTCCGCACCCGTCACCAGATAGCTTGTGCTGCCGGCGGAATGCCCCGGCGTGGGGATGGCCTCTACACCATTGTCGTCCACGTGACGTTCGTCGATGGCAACATCGAGTTCCGCGTGCTCACCAATCTCTTTCCGCTCATGAGCGGATGCGTGCAGTCGAGACCCGAACCGCCGTTTAACGACGGAGAGCATGGGTCCGGCCTCGTCCTGATGCGACAGGTACTGGTGGGCCACCCCGCCCAGCTCTGCGATCGCCTCGAAGTCGGCCTCGGTGGCGGGACAGTAGAACAGCACGTTCCCGCCGGGACGGGTCCACAGGTAGGCGTGGGTGGTCAACCCGGGGAATGGACTGTCTCTGCGTGTCTCCCACAGATCTGATCGAATCTGGCGCACATTCGATGTCGTCGTTGTCATGAAGCCCAGTCTTCAGCCTCAAGTGAACTTGAGGTCAAGGGCTTGAAACCCGGATTATTGGGCCGAGGCTAAGCGGGTGACTCGGCGAGTGCCGCGAGCCTGTCCACCGAGTCCTGCAGCCGCTCCGCCGTGGTATTACGAGCCCGGGGCAGCCTCTTCTCGTCGGTGAGATTCGTCCAGTCATACGTATGGGTCACCCGGGTACGGCCGTCGCCAAGCGGCTCCAGTTCCCATCGCCACAGGTGACCAGGCGGTTTCTTGCTCACCTCCGAGGGCAACCACGCTATCCTGCGCGCCTCCTCGAACTCCACGATGTGGTTGTCGCGAACGGCACCGTTGGTGAGGGTCATCACGAATACATCACCCACACCGTGAACACGTTGTCCGGGGGCGGCCTCGGCAAGATTCTCGTTGCCATCCCATTCACGCTGCCGTGCGGCATCCGCGATGAGCTCGAAGATCACCGCCGCCGGGGCATCCACCTCGCGACTCGCCGAGACCACTCTGACATCCTCAGTCATACGGCCCATCCAACCAGAATCCTGCCCTCTAACCGATCGATTCACGAGCGAGTTTGCGCGCCAGCGTTATCGGCGCCACAGATTTCTCCATCTTGGACGCGGTGAGCGCACCGTCGTAGAACAGCTGCACTCGTTGGGCGATGCCGTCCGGGCGTGATAGCCCGGCCTCGCGCAGCAGTGCTGTCACGGTCGCACGAAACCACGCACGATGCGTTCGCACCGGTTCCCATTCCGTTCCGGGGAATTCGGTGGCGGCATTGGCATACAGACATCCGCGGAAGTCTCTGGTCTTCGCGGCAGCGGCGGCCAGATCAAAGAATGCCAGGATCTTTGCAATCGGATCGCGCTGTGTGGCGACCGCCGCAGTCCAGCGGTTGCGATCACGCTGATCCAATTCTTCGAGGTAGGCGACGATAAGTGCATCCTTGGAGCCGTAGCTGCTGTACAGACTCGCTTTGGCAACTCCGGCCTCGCGCAGGATCTGGTCGATTCCCACCGCTCGAATTCCCTGCACTGCAAAGAGATCTGCGGCGGCGCGAAGCAGTCGATCAGCAGGTGCGAGCACACGCGGAGCCAAGGCGGCTTCGGCGGCCGAATGTGCTGTCGTGGGACTCATGAGAGCAGGGTAGCCCACCTGGCCTACGTAGACAGACCGGTCTGTCCATGGAACTGTCGCACATCGAAGCCGCCCACCGAAGTTAGGAAGAATGACGTGACGCTGCACCTCTACGAGATCGCCCTTGCCCCTGCCGATAGGACCGATGCCACACAACTTCTCAAGGACATCGATGGGCGAGTCCATCGCGGTGGCGGCGACTTGATCGAAGCGCAGGTGACACGCGAGACCCGTCGCATCTTCGTCATCGCCGAGTTCACGGGCGACGCGACGCGGTTGGATGCGGATTCCCTGCGCGTCGAGACGGTTTCGGGGCCGCACCCGGTTCGTCTTGTCGGTGCCGACCTCGACCAGCTGAAGTCCGCGCGACCTGCCGCCGGGTACCTGGTGGAGTGGGATCTACCCGCGGATCTGGATATGCAGACGTATCTGGCACGCAAGAAGACCAAGGCGCCAAAGTACGCCGACGTGCCCGAAGTTAGCTTCCTGCGCACCTACGTCCGTGAAGACATGGACAAGTGCCTGTGCTTCTACGACGCGCCTGACGAGGAGGCCGTGCTCCGGGCCCGCAAGGCCGTCGACACCCCGGTCGACAGACTGCACGGGCTGGGAGATATTTCGCTATGACGGCGGTCGTGGCCAAGCGCATCGACGCGGCCCTGGAACGCGTCGGTGCCCAGGTGGCCGCTCGCGCGGCCGCTCTGGACGCGGATGAGACTGACGTACGAGCCGATATCGCCGCCTTGGGCGCAGCGGGCCTGTTCGACGCGGGTCTTGCCGGTGCTGACCTCGCATCCATGGTGCGGGTGATCGAACGGATAGCCACAAGCAGTCTGGCAGTGGGCTTCTCGGCATGGGCACATCGCATGACCATCGAATATGTGAGCCTGGCCCCGCAGGATTTTCGTGCCGCACATCTGCCCGCACTGATGGCAGGGAGCCGCCCCGGAGTCACCGCGATGGCGGCCGGGCTCAAACAGGTTGCGGGGTTGGGGGAGGTGCCGCTGCGCGCCACGACACATCCCAACGGCCTACGGATCACCGGCCCGATCCGATGGGCTTCCAACGTGTTCCCCGATGCGTTGATGGTGCTACCCGCCTGCACGGCGGACGGAGCCACCTTCGTGGTGGCGGTCGACGTCACCGCGGACGGGATACGTATCGAGCCACCACCGAACCTGATGGCATTGACCGCCACGGCCTCCACATCTCTGCAACTGGACAATCTCCATGTTCCTGCCGAGAACGTCATCAGCACAGACCTGCGAGGCTTCGTCGCCCGAATCCGACCGGCTTTTCTCCTGCTCCAGACCGCCTTCTGTGTAGGAGTCAGCGGCGCGGCACTTCACGGCGCGCAATCCGCGCGTGGCGAGCTCACCGGACAGTTCACCGCCGAACTGGACGCGCTCCTGCAGCGGAATCATGCACTGCGAGATCGTCTCTACACCTTTGCGGCCGAACCATTCGATCCGAGCATCGCCGAGCTTCTCCGACTCCGGCTCGACGCCGCCGGCCTCGCCGGTCAGGCGTCGCGGTTGGAGGTCACCTTGACCGGCGGTGCCGGCTACGCGCTGGGAACCTCGGCGAACCGGCGGTTTCGCGAGGCCGCCTTCCTGCCCATTCAATCACCTTCGGAAGGACAGCTGCGGTGGGAACTGAAGCGGTACGAATAACAAGCGGCACCAGGTTTTTCGGGGCAACGGCCGCCTTCCGTGAGATCGATGTCCACGTGACATCCGGCGAGTTCGTGGCCGTCCTGGGCCCAAGCGGAAGTGGCAAGTCCACGCTGTTGCGCGTACTCGCAGGTTTGGAAGAACTCAGCAGCGGAACCGTCGTTTGGGCATCGGACGGCGAGCGACCACGGACGGGCGTCGTGTTCCAGGACGCCTTGCTGATGCCGTGGCTCACCGTCGCGGAGAACATCGCGTTCGCCAAGCGATTCGCGGCGCACCGCAGCGGCTTCGACGACGCCTACGTGGAAGACTTGGTCGGGCGTTTCGGAATACGGCGGCTCTCGGACCGCTATCCCGGTCAATTGTCCGGCGGTCAGGCCCAACGTGTCTCGATTCTGCGCGCGGTGGCGACCCGGCCACGGTTATTGCTGCTGGATGAACCGTTCAGCGCACTGGATCCCGCCACGCGAGCGGACCTACAGTCCTGGCTGGCAGATCTGGCCGCCGAGCTGGCCGTCACAGTCATCCTGGTGACCCATGACGTCGATGAAGCATTGAGGCTCGCGCACAGGGTGGTCCTCTTGGGCAACAACGGGCGGATACGCCAAGAGTGGACGCTCGACAGCAGCGCCGCGCAGCGGCGTGGCCGGATACGTCAAGAAATCCTTGCCCAGTATCACCCGGCGGAGACGGGGACCGAGTGAGCGGCATTATCTCGCGGCGGTCCGTGCTTGCGGGAGCCGCTGGAATAACCACCACAGCAGGACTTTTCGGTGGTGCTGGACTGATTCGCGCCGCCGCGTCCGACGCCTCGAACACTACCTCCCAATTGCGCATCGGATATCTACCGATCACCGACGCAGCACCGTTGCTCCTCGCTCACGCGGCGGGGATGTATCCGGCCGGTGCCGTAAGCGCCACCAAACCGGTGTTGTTCCGCAGCTGGGCCGCGTTGGCCGAGGCATTTATGGCACGGCAGATCGATGTGGCGCATCTGCTGATGCCCATGGCGATTCAGCTCCGACAGGTGCTGGGGGAGGGCGTACGCGTGCTCGGGTGGAACCACACCAACGGATCGGCGCTCACCGTGGCTCCCGATATCCAACACGTGGACGATCTTGCGGGCACGCAGGTGGCCATTCCATTCTGGTGGTCGATTCATAACATTGTCTTGCAAGAGCTGTTGCGCAGCCACGGGTTACGGCCGGTGATTCGGAGCACCGCATCCCGCAGCCGGCGCACCGTAGAGCTCGTCGTGATGAGCCCCTCCGATATGGTGCCGGCGCTGGCCAATCGATCTATCGGGGGATATGTCGTCGCCGATCCGTTCAACGCCATCGCACAGATCAAGAAGATCGGACGGATACACACGTTTCTCGGCGACGTGTGGCGCGACCATGCCTGCTGTGTCCTCGTGACGCGCGATGATGTGATTGCCGGCCGCGCGTCGGCCTTGCAGGGTGTCACCGACGCGGTGGTGGCGGCTCAGCTGCGAATCAATGAAGACAGGAAGTCGGCGGCAAGCACGCTTGGCGGCGGAAGGTACCTGCCGCAGCCGGTGGCGGCGGTGCAGACGGCATTGACCTACCCGAATCCGCCATACCCGCTGAAGCATCCGGATTGGTACCCACAGCGCCTTGGCTTCCAGCCGTTTCCCTATCGAAGCTTTACGCAGCGGTTGGTCGAGTCGATGCACGACACCGTCGTCGACGGCGACCGCGGATTCCTTGACCGGCTGGATCCAGCGCGGCTACACGATGACCTCGTCGACGACACCTTCGTCCGCACGGCGATCACCTCGTACGGGGGACCGGAGGCCTTCGGTATCACAGCCGATTTCACCCGAACAGAACAGGTACAGGCATTGTGAGCACCGTCGAGAGCACTCCTACGATCGTCCACGGCGGAGGAGCCGCACCGCGGAAACCACGGCTGCTCCCCAGGATCTGGCCTCCGGCACTTGCCCTTACGGCGAGCACCGCCCTGTGGTGGCTCGCGAGCTCGGTACTCAGCCAACCCCATTCGATGCTCCGGCAGACAGCTCCGGACAAAGCACTGCCCGCGGTCATCGATCTACTGAATCGCGGTGTCTTACTGCCGGATGTTGGAATCAGCTTGTGGCGCTTAATGGTCGGGCTCTGCGTTGCCACCGTGGTCGGCGTCCCGGCGGGTCTGCTGCTGGGCATGAGTACCACCGCCGAACGCGCCGCACGTCCCGTAATCCAGTTTCTGCGGATGATCTCACCGCTGTCGTGGACGCCGATCGCCGTGGCCGTGTTTGGGATCGGCAGTCAACCGGTCATTTTCCTCATCGCCGCGGCGGCGATATGGCCGATTCTCATCAACACCACGGCCGGCGTGCACGGCATCGAGCCCGGATACCTGCATGTGGCGCGGTCATTTCATGCCACCCGCATCGAGCTCCTCACCGCCGTGATACTCCCGGCTATCCGGGGCAGCATCCAGACTGGGGTGCGCATCGCACTGGGTATCGCGTGGGTCGTCCTTGTTCCCGCCGAAATGCTGGGCGTGCGATCCGGTGTGGGCTATCAAATCCTCAATGCACGCGATCAGCTGGCCTATGACCAGGTGGTGGCCGTCATTCTGGTGATCGGCGTGCTCGGATACGCCCTGGACGTTGCCGCGAGACGGGTACTGGCGCCGAGGTTTCGCACACCTCTTGCCGGGTAGGCTCACACGATCCGCTCTACCCATAACGGAGGTGGTCCAGATGAATTTGCTCACCCGCCGATTGATGATCGTCGCCGCTGGAACGCTGTTGCCGCTCGCCGTCGTCTCCGGCATCGCGCCGGCCAACGGCTCGACAGATCCCATGGTGCCCAACTGTCCGGACGGATGGTGGGACCCGGTGGCCAACACCTGCCGACCAGCGGTAGCGACAACGCCGTTGAACTGCGATGACGGATGGTGGTGGGATCCGGTGGGCAACGTGTGCCGCCCACCGGTCATTCCTCCTCAGTAAAGCCGCCTTACGCCGTCAGGGCAGCGGTGGTCGCGGCGAACATGGTGGTCTTGATGGTGCCCAGCGTTCCGCTGTTCTTGCCGGCCAGCGGTCTGATCAGATCGACTGCGACACTGAGTACTTCACCTTCGTCCGCAGTCCGGTCGGCCAGACCGGCAGCAACGGCGGCGTCTCCACCGTACCGGTGCCCGGTCGTCATCGCGGTGACCGCTGTCTGCGGGGTCACCTTGGCCTGGATGAGGCTCGCCATTCCAGGGGTGAACGGGATGTTGATATCAACCTCCGGGAAGCATAGGTACCCACGGTCAGATCGCATCACCCGGTAGTCGTGGGCGACGGCAAGCATCGCTCCCGCCCCGAACGCGTGGCCGTTGACCGCGGCGACGGTCGGCAGCGGGAGGGTGAGAACCCGGCTGAAGAGCGCGTGCACACGGCCGATGTACCAGTCCGTGCGATCACCGTGGGACATAAGCCAATCCAGATCGAGTCCGTTCGAATAGAACTTTCCGGTTCCCACGGTGACCAGTGGCTTGGCGTGCGCCAGTGCTTCGTCGAGCAGTCCATCGACAGTATCGAGCCAATCGGGGGAGAAGCGGTTCTCATCCGCGCCGAGGTTCAGAACCGCGATGGTGTCCTGAAGTTCGAGGGTGGGGGTCGTCACGTGCTTCCTTTCGTTGCGGCGTCCTTCGTTTTGGGGCGCACTGGGGGTGGTTCGAGAGCAAGAATGGCGCGCACCGCGGCCTCCAGACGTGAGCGTGCCGCCGCATCGGACCGGCGGCCTCCCCGCAGCAGCAGACCGGTCGGCAATCCCACGATGCAGTCCTCGATGACCTGAACCGCGCGGCCGTCCTCCCGGCCCCACAGCGCCCGCGACAATCGAATAAACAATGCGACGAGCATGGCGTCGACGCCTGCCATGGTGTCGGCGACGTCGTCAGGGACATCGGGGCCCAACAGGTCCTCGCGCCGCACACCGAGGACTAGCCGCGAGGATTCGGGGAAACGTTCCGCGAAGACGGCAGGGGTGTCGGCGGCCGCCACGACGGCGTTCACCGCGGCGACACGGACCGGCGCACCCGCCGCGAACGCTCCATCGACGGCCTCACGTTGCATGACGAGAAACCGTTCCGCGGCGCGCAACCAGGCCCTGCCGACCATCGCGCCACGCGACCCGAAGGCATGGTAGATCGCACCATTGGAGATCCCGGTCACCTGCGAAATCGCCCGCACCGTGACCGCCGCCGGGCCTTCGCCCACCGCGATCCGCTCGGTGGCATCAAGCAGATCGTCGACGGAATGTATGCGCGGTCGAGGCACACCCGCAGGGTAACAGAGCGCCCGCTCTATTACCCAAATGCCTAACTCGACAAATGTCCGACAATTACTACCGCAAGTAGTAATGACGTACTACCCTTCGTAGTAGGCGCAAAGTCTCTTCCCGAGGGAGCAGCTATGGGTCAAGCAACGGAGCTTGCCAGCGCGATCGACTCGCGCTACCGCGCGGCATCGAGCCTGCGCAGACAGATGAACAAGGTCTTCCCGACACACTGGTCGTTCCTCCTGGGCGAGATCGCGCTGTACAGCTTTGTGGTGCTGCTGCTCTCGGGCATCTATCTGGCGCTGTTCTTCGACCCGTCGATGGCCGAGGTCACCTACAACGGCGTCTATCAGCCGCTGCGCGGCGTGCAGATGTCCAAGGCCTACGAGAGTGCCTTGAATCTGAGCTTCGAGGTCCGCGGTGGCTTGTTCGTGCGACAGATCCACCACTGGGCCGCGCTGATGTTCGCGGCCTCAATCGTCGTGCACCTGGCGCGCATCTTCTTTACCGGCGCATTCCGCCGCCCCCGCGAGGCCAACTGGGTGATCGGCTCGGTCCTGCTGATCCTTGCCATGGCAGAAGGGTTCGCCGGATACTCACTACCCGATGATCTGCTGTCCGGCACCGGACTTCGCGTGGTCACCCAGGGCATGATGTCGCTACCGGTCATCGGCACCTGGATGCATTGGGCGTTGTTCGGCGGCGACTTCCCCGGAAATATCGTGCTACCAAGGCTTTACGCGCTACATGTGCTGCTCATTCCTGCCATCATGATCGCTCTCATCGGCGTGCACCTTGCGCTCGTGTGGTACCAGAAGCACACTCAATTCCCCGGCCCGCGTCGCACCGAGTCCAATGTTGTTGGGGTGAGGATCGTTCCGGTGTTCGCCCTCAAATCCGGTGCGTTCTTCGCCGTCGTGACGGCCGTTGTGGCACTCATGGGCGGCCTACTGCAGATCAATCCGGTCTGGAACCTCGGGCCCTACAAGCCATCCCAGGTAGCGGCCGGGTCGCCACCCGATATCTACCTGATGTGGACCGATGGTCTGCTGCGGCTCGTCCCGGATTGGGAGCTGTATATCGCTGGATACACCGTGCCGGCGGTGCTGTGGGGCGTGCTGGGCATCATGCTCGCGTTCACGGTGATTGTCGCTTGGCCCTGGATCGAGAGACGCATGACCGGCGACGGCGCCCATCACAACCTGCTGCAGCGTCCGCGTGATGCTCCGGTACGCACCGCGATTGGGGCAGCTGCCTTTTCGCTGTACATGCTGCTCACACTGTCGTGCATGAACGACATCATCGCCCTGAAGTTCCACATCTCGCTGAACGCGACAACATGGATCGGCCGCATCGGCACGCTCATCCTGCCGGCCATCGTGTACTACCTCGCCTACCGGTGGGCCATCGGCCTGCAACGCAGCGACCGCGCAGTCCTGGAACACGGCATCGAGACCGGCATCATCAAACGGCTGCCGCACGGCGAATACATCGAGATCCACCAGCCACTGGCCGGAGTCGACGAGCACGGCCACGCCATCCCCCTGGAATACCAGGGCGCGGCGGTACCTCAGCGCATGAACAAGCTCGGATCGGCCGGCGCACCCGGCACCGGCTCGTTCCTGTTCGCCGACCCCGCCGACGAGCAAGCCACACTGGCGGAGGCCGAACATACTTCCGCACATACCGAATTGGCCGTGCTGCGGGGAAGAACGAGGTAGCTATCGAGAGCTCAGTCGTCGACGACCACAAGTTCCAGCAGATGTATGCAGTACCGTCGAGGCATGTCACCGTGTTTGCGTGCCGTCGGCGCCGCGGTCCTCGCATTGGCCCTCATCGGTTGTACCGATCCCTTACCGGCGCGCGCCAGCATCTCCCAGTGCAATCTGTCCGAGCTACCGTCCGAGACCACCGGAACCGTGGACTTGATCCATGCCGGCGGACCGTTTCCGTATCCCCGCAACGACGGCGTCGTGTTCCAGAACCGCGAGAGGATACTGCCCTCCGAGCCCCGCGGGTACTACCACGAGTACACGGTCCGCACCCCAGGCAGTAAGACGCGCGGCACGCGGCGCGTCATCACCGGCGGCAATCCGCTGAACGATCCGCCGCACATCTACTACACGGGCGATCACTACCAGTCATTCTGTGAGGTTGACGGCGCATGAAGACCTATCTCGTCGATGGCTCCCGCGTCCGTACCCGGGCGGATTTCTTCACCGAGCTCGGCCGCGCGGTGAACGGTCCAGGCGGCTACTTCGGCAGCAACCTCGACGCCCTTGTCGATTGCCTTCGCGGCGGATTCGGCACACCCGAAGATCAGCCGTTCCGATTCGTGCTACAGGACGCGACGCGCATCAAGTCCGCGGTGGGGAAGAGGGACTGGGACGCCATCGAGGAGATCTTCGAAGAGGCTGGCGTACCGCTGACGACGCGTACTCAGACGAAAGACCCAGATGACAGACGTTGACCAGTCCTGACACATAGCGCGATGGCCGGCCCCCGAAGGAGCCGGCCACCCACATTCTGTGAATATCAGCGAATGTCGAACCGGTCCGCATTCGACACCTTGACCCACGCCGCGACGAAGTCCTTGACGAACTTCTCCTTGGCGTCGTCCTGTGCGTAAACCTCTGCAAGAGCACGCAGCTCGGAGTTCGCACCGAATACAAGATCCACCCGGCTCGCGGTCCACTTCGCCGCACCGCTGGCACGATCGGTTCCCACGTACGTGCCGTCGTCGGCTGACGACGGCGTCCACTCCGTACCCATGTCGACCAGGTTGACGAAGAAATCGTTCGTCAACGTTCCGGGATTCTCCGTGAGCACACCGAGCTCGGAGCCCTGGTAGTTGGCACCCAGCACGCGCAGACCGCCGACCAGAACAGTCAGTTCGGGCGGGGACAGCGCCAACAGGTTGGCTTTGTCGATCAACTTGTACTCGGCAGGAATCTGCGCACCCTTGCCCAGGTAGTTACGGAAACCATCGGCGGCCGGCTCCAGGTACGAGAACGACTCGACATCGGTCTGTTCCTGGGTCGCATCGCCACGTCCGGGTGTGAACGGCACGGCGATATCGAATCCGGCATCCTTGGCCGCCTTTTCGACCGCGGCAGCGCCACCGAGGACGACGAGATCGGCGAACGAAACCTTCTTGCCGCCGGCGTTGAAGGACTCCTGGATGCCCTCGAGCGTACGGATCACCTGGGCGAGCTCATCGGGCTCGTTGGACTCCCAGCCGGCCTGCGGCTGCAACCGGATACGGCCACCGTTGGCACCGCCGCGCTTATCGCTGTTGCGATACGAGGCAGCTGCCTTCCATGCTGTGGAAACAAGCTGCGGCACAGTGAGGCCGGAAGCGAGAACCTGCTTCTTCAGCTCGGCGACGTCATCGTCCCCGATGTTGGTTTCCGAGGCGGGGATGACATCCTGCCAGAGCAGGGTCTCCTTGGGCACCAACGGACCGAGGTAGCGAGTGACCGGTCCCAGGTCGCGGTGGATCAGCTTGTACCAGGCCTTGGCATAGGCGTCGGCCAGCTCTTCGGGATGGTCGAGCCAGCGCCGGGTGATCCCTTCGTAGATGGGGTCGAACCGCATCGATAGATCCGTGGTGAGCATCGAGGGGTGCGTCTTGCCCGTGCCCTGGGCCATCGGTACCGAGTTGGCCCAACCGCCATCCTTGGGCTTCCACTGATGTGCGCCGGCGGGGCTCTTGGTCAATTCCCACTCGTTGCCGTACAAAATCTCCAGAAAGCTGTTGTCCCACTTGGTGGGTGTGTGGGTCCAGGTGACTTCCAGACCACTGCCGATCGCGTCATTGCCCTTGCCGGAGCCGAACGAGCTCTTCCAGCCGATGCCCATCTGCTCCAGCGGCGCATCCTCGGGGTCCGGCCCGACCAGCCCGGCATCGCCCGCGCCGTGCGTCTTACCGAAGGTGTGACCACCGACGATCAGCGCCGCGGTTTCCTCGTCGTTCATCGCCATCCGGCCAAAGGTCTCGCGGATATCGATGGCGGCGGCCAGTGGATCCGGATTGCCGTTGGGGCCTTCGGGGTTGACGTAAATCAGCCCCATCTGCACCGCGGCAAGGGGGTTCTCCAGGTCGCGATCACCGGTGTAGCGCTCGTCGCCCAACCAGGTGTGTTCAGGACCCCAGTAGACATCCTGCTCGGGCTCCCAGCGGTCCTCGCGCCCGAACGCGAACCCAAAGGTCTTGAACCCCATGGTGTCCATGGCGTGGTTACCCGCGAAGACGATGAGATCGGCCCAGGACAGGGAGTTTCCGTACTTCTTCTTGACGGGCCACAGCAGCCGCCGCGCGCGATCCAACAGCACGTTGTCGGGCCAGCTGTTCAGCGGGGCGAACCGCTGCATACCGGCGCCCGCACCGCCCCGACCGTCAGCGACACGGTAGGTGCCTGCGGCATGCCACGACATACGAATGAACATCGGGCCGTAGTTGCCGAAATCAGCCGGCCACCAGTCCTGAGAGTCGGTCAGCACCCTGGAGACATCGGCTTTGAGCTCGTCGACATCGATCGTCTGTACGGCCTTTGCATAGTCGAAGTCCTCACCGAGGGGGTTCGCAGCAGGGGGATTCTTCTTGAGGATTTGCAGGTTGAGCTGGGTGGGCCACCATTCACGATTGGCGTTACCACCCTCAACGGGGTAGTTCAGACGACCGCCCGCAACGGGGCAACCGTTCGATGGCTGGTTGTTCGCCTCGGCAATGGGCGGGTGTTCTTCAGGCACAGCGATCCTTTCGGGAGGGGGTGATGTGGGCTGTGATCACGTGTGTGATCCCGAAATTCGTGTGGGCACTTGCGGGGAAGCGCAGTTGGGGCACAGGCCCCAATAAATGACCTCAGCCTCCTCGAGGATGAAACCGTTGTAGTCGGACGGGGTAAGGCAGGGCGCGGCGCCGACGGCGCAGTCGACGTCCGCGATGACACCGCACGAGCGGCATACGACATGGTGATGGTTGTCGCCGACGCGCGATTCGTACCGCGCGACGGAGCCCGAGGGCTGAATCTTGCGCACCAGGCCCGCCGAGGTCAGCGCCGCCAAGACGTCGTAGACGGCCTGCCGGGACACCTCAGGCAGGCCCGCCCTCACGACACCAAAAACAGTCTCGGTATCGGCGTGTGGGTTCGCTTCCACGGCCTCCAGGACGGCGACCCGGGGCCGGGTCACACGCAGGTCAGCGGTCCGCAGCAGGGCCGCGTACTCATCCGATGTGAAGGCCACGTCGTCAGTATGCCTCAATTATCTGGAATGAATCCAGGAAATTGACAAAAGAGTGGAGACGAGTTCGAAACCCGTCCGACCAGCACAAAGAGGCCGACAATAATGTTGACACCGAGCACTTCTGCACTCGACGCGGGCGGAATTACCTCGCCGACATCGTTTCGATGACACCACCGAGCAGCCTGCGCAGCTGAGCGCGATCTTTATCCGTCATGTTGGCCAGTATCTCGTCGTCATCCTCGCGCAGCGTGGCATCGGCACGCTCGAAGAGCTTCCGGCCTTTCGCCGTCAACTCGGTGGTCAGCACCCTGGCGTCGGCCTGTCGACGCGAACGATTCACCAGGCCCGCCTCTTCGAGCGAGCGCTGGACCAAACTGACCGCCTGGGGTGTGATGCGGAGCTCCGCGGCGATTTCAACATTGGATATCCCCGGTTGTGCGGACAGCACGGCCAGGCACTCCATCTGCGGAACGGTCACGCCAAAGTCGCGCACGATCACCGAGGCACGTGACCACAGCACTCGATAGATCTGAGACACCAGAATGCCCATCGGAGATTCCTCGTATGTGCTCATACCGCGCTAACAGTAGCGGACCTCGCCAATGTTCCACCGCCCGAAGCGGTACGGCCGGGCGGCGTGTCGTCCAGAAAATCCCCACCAATTCATCAGCGCATCAAGCACATTGATTAACACTCTTGATGAGCGCCCGGCCTACCTCGACACTCACGAAGGAGCGAACCCGGGGGCCCGCACCACCATGGGAACGGCGGGGAAGTATGCCGCCATCACCGACCGAGACTTCCGCAAAGCCGCTGTGCCGTAACCCTTCTTTCGATGATCGGGATGAACCCAGATCCGCACGTTGACCTCACCGTCGACCAGCTCGCCAAAGACGAGGCCCACCTTGCTGGGCCCTTCGATCGCGACGAACCAGGCCGCTTCCTCGTCATCGATGCGCGCCAGCGCCGCCCTCAGCTCTTCTTCCAGGCCGCCGGCTGGGGCGCCGGAACCGTCACCCGCCTGGCCCATCTCTTCGGTGCGGACCTCGAAAATATCGACATCGGCGTCTCCGGAGAACGGTCGCAGTTCGAGGCTGTCTCCCGAGCTCGCGGGACGCTCCATGAGGGTGAAGGTGAGCTGGCTGTTGAGATCCTCGAGCTCTGCGGCGTTCCTGCGGCGCTCATCCTTGGTCAGCTGGTCGAACGACATTCCCATGACCGCTTCGCCACCCAAGTGAGAAGTTCCCAGCAATGCAGCGATCGCATCGATGGCACTCTTTCGGTCATCGGCTTCCACAATCAGATCAAGTACGTCGTGACGCCGTTCGAACGCACTCGTGAGGGCGTCGGCAATCTCGCGGCGGGTGGCAAGGCGGTCGTGATCGGTCATGACGTCAGCCTACGACCGGCGGGCCGACCGCGCTCAAGAAACGTTGAGCGCAAGGGTTGACTTGTCGCCGCACCGCTTCGCTGTGTCACCGTTGGGTCACAGTACGACAACTCATTGGCCATGTCGCAGAACCTAATTGGGATCTTCAAGCTGTCCACGGTAGAAAGGATCTTGGTGGTCATCGCCGGCCGGAACGAACCACCCGGGAGTCAGAGCTCACGGCCGGAGAGAAGCGACAATCGAATGAAACGCACCTACGCAGTCATGCTCGGCATCGCCCTATTGTTGGCTACGCCGGGGCTGGCCTCCGCCGATGTTCCCAGGAGCCCCGCCGACACCCAGAAGACCATCAATGCGGTGATCGCCAGGGGTCTGTCCCAGCGTGGCGTGCCGTTCACGTATGGGGGCGGCAACACCGAAGGCCCAACCACGCGCACCGACACTGCGCCGGCCGCACCCGAGGCGACCACGAGCCTGCTCGGGCTGATCCCGGCACCAGTGGCCACGCCCGCCCCGAGGGTTCCGGGATTCGACGCCTCAGGGCTCATGGTGTACTCCTACGCCGCCGCGGGTATCAAGCTGCCCCGCCGGTCCGGCGATCAGTACAACGTCGGGCGGAAAGTACTTCCAGCACAGGCGCTTCCAGGAGATCTCATCTTCTACGGACCCGACGGTAGCCAGAGCGTGACGATGTTCCTCGGGAACAACCTCATGCTGGAAGCGTCCGAACCTGCGGTGCAGGTATCGCCGGTGCGCTTCAACGACATGGCCCCCTACCTGGTGCGCGTGATCGAGTAGTCACACCAGCGCGACCTAGCGCGACTTTCTGCAATCACCGCTCGCGCAGAAAGTCGTCAATCCGCTCCAGCACGGCGGGCCAGCCCACCAGGCATAGCTGCCTGAACCGCATCTGGTCATGTTCTTGCGGATCGAATCCGGTCGCCTCGACCGACAGTCGTGTGCCGTCCGAGTCCGGCTCCAGGGTCCAGCGCGAGTCGATGACAATCGAACCGTCACGGGTGGCCATCTGGTAGGCCAACACCTCATCGTCGACCACCTCGGTGAACCGGCCGTCAATCTCTCCGACGAATCCGCTTCCTACGAACGGGAAGACGCTAAATGAAAAGTTAAGCCCCGCCTCGTATTTCGTTGGCCCAAAATCTCTGACCCACTGCCCAAAGAACTGTGGCGAGGTAAGTATCGACCACACCCGATGGGCAGGATACGCGTAGTGGTACTCAAAGTTGACACTAGTGAGGCCCCCGACCTGCTCAGCCACCAAACACCCCTTTCGTGCGCACTGCCCATCGATCAGTGGACGCAAACAACCTAATCCCAATGCCTCGCCTGCGCGTGATCTTGATCGTGCTGGTGGCATCATCGGCGTGTGGGCGTGGTTGAGCTATCGGCTTTTGGGCCCTTCTTCGCCGTCGAGACACATGACACGGGGGACACACCAAGGCCGCCGTGGCGGCCAGTGGCGGAGCTGACCGACGGATCGACCGCACTGGCGGACCGGCTCGATAGGGTCCGAAGCAGTCTCGCCGCGCGCACGGCGGCAGTACCCGCCGACATCGATCTGCGGGTAGCGGCCTCGGTGGCGCATCTGGGCCTCGTCGCGCGCATCCTCGCGCCAACCGTCGCCGCCGCAACCTGCGGTGAGCTGCGAATCTCGCAGGAATTGCACTCGTTGTGGTGGCAGGACCAATTGGGCGGCCCATTTTCGCTGTCGGTGGTCCTACGGACAGGGGAGTCCCATGCCCTTGCCGGGTCGGCCGTCGAATCGATAACTCAGGGAATGCTCGACCACACCGGCGTAAGCCACCGCGTCCTATGGGGAAATATCGGATCGGCCGTCAATAGCGCGGCGCGCCTCATCGCCTCATCACGACCCGAGCTGACGGATGCCGCGCGCCAAGCCGCCAACACATACCTTCGCGACCGGCGCATCGACGACGGCACCCTACGCGCGGGACCGGATTTCCGGCGGCGCAGCTGCTGCCTCATCTACCAGCTCACCGACGACCGTTCTGCGGTCTGCGGCGACTGTGTCCTCACCTAGCCAGAACCTAGTCAGGCCTGAACCGCCTACACCAGCTGATACGCCTCGAGCGGGAACGACTCCTGCTCCTTGTACGCGCTGGCCGTCGACGTCGGACGCAGCAGCGCCGCCTCACCGTGCTGATTGAAATAGTAGCTTCGTGCTGTCTGGCAACTGCCCAGGTAGAACACCGAACTGTCCAAATTGTGGTTCATGCGGTTCAGGAATTCGGTGTTGGCTTCTTCGGTGACCTCGAAGGTTTCCGCACCGGTGCGCGCCATCTCTCCGAAAAGCCGCTTCATGTGCCGCATCTGCGACTCGATGGTGTCGAAGTAGGACAAGCCGCTGTAGGAGTACGGGCCGTTGAGTGTCAACAGATTCGGGAACTTGGGCACAGCGATGCCCTCGAAGGCCTGGAAACGGTTGTCTCGCCAGAACTTTCCGAGGTTATAGTCCTCACGGCCGATCACCTCGAATGCCGGGAAGGCCGATTCCCACAGATTGAATCCGGTGGCCAGCACCAGGGTGTCGATGACCGTCTTGCGACCGTCGCTCGTGACGATGCCGTCGGGCTCGATGCGCTCGATCGATGCCGTTTCGAGACTGACGTTCTTCTTGGCGAACGCGCGAAAGTACGTGTTCGAGAACGTCGGCCGCTTGCAGCCGAAGTCGTAGTCGGGCGTCAGCTTGCGGCGCAGCTCGCGATCGCGCACCTGTGCGAACAAATGCGCCTTGGCCAGCATCGCAGCCCCATTGTTGGCCTGCCGGAACTGACGGAAGTGCAACACGCCGCCCACCATGATCACCTCGAGGATCGCCGAACCCACTGTGCGAGCGATCTTTTGGGTCCGCGGCACTCGGGCGAAGAGCTTCTTGATCACACCCGGAACCTTTGCGTCGGCCTTGGGTACCACCCAGATCGGGGTGCGCTGGTACACGGTGAGATGTTGCGCGTCCTTGGCCAGCTCGGGAATGAGCTGGACAGCGGTCGCGCCGGTGCCGATCAGACCAATCTTGTGACCCGCCGCACGGAAGCTGTTGTCCCACTTGGTGGTGTGGATGATCTTGCCCGCGAAGGATTCGATACCCTCGATATCGGGCATCTTCGGCTGCGACAGGTAGCCGGTGGCCGTGAGCAGGTACTTGCCGGTGACGGTATCGCCGGCTTCGGTGGTCACCACCCAGTGCTGCTCCTCCTCATCCCAGCGCGCACCCGATACCGGCGTGTTGAAGCGCATGTACTTGCGCAGATCGTGCTTCTCGGCCACGTGAGCGGCGTACTGCTTGAGCTCGGCGCCCGGCGCGAACAATCGCGACCAATACGGGTTCGGCTCGAATGAGTACGAATATGTTGCCGAAGGGATGTCGACGGCCAGACCGGGGTAGTGATTGACGTGCCAGGTGCCGCCAAGGTCGTCCTCGCGATCCAGTATCGCCAGATTGGTCAGGCCCAGCTCCTTGAGCTGAATCGCCGCACCCATCCCGCCGAAACCGGCCCCGACGATCACGGCGTCAAACTGCGTTGTCATGTCCCAATGCTAGCCGTGACTGCCGATAAATGGTTCGGCCGTCTAGATGTGCCCCACGCCACATGACACTAAGTTTACTGAATGATACGCCGTGTCTTACCGTGGATACGATGACGGGAGGAGCAACACCAAGGATCAGGCAATGCGCAGTTCAAAGCCGCGCATGGGCAAGGCGGCGAATACCGAGCACCCCAACGCGACGTCACGCCAGTGACTCATCCGAGGAAGACCGGAATCCTGCCCGCACCAGCGCTCAACGCGAAGGCCTGCGTAGGGGTCGGGGAGCGCCGTCCCGTCCCGATCAACAGCGCATCGATGTCCGACAGCGCCGCCGGAAACGCGTAGCCGGCTATCTGCTCCACCATCTGACGAGCACGCGCCAGCCCGGCAGCCGATGGGCCTCCCACATCGGTGAGATACGCGACAAGGTCGAGATGGTGCAGCGTCCACTCCAGGACGTAGGCGTCGAGGTAATCGCCCGCGGTGAGAATCTGCCCCTTCGTGGCCACCGGCCGGTCCGGGTCGGCGTACAACGCGGCACGTCCTGCCGCCGCGCCGAGATCGTCGAGATGGAAGGTGAGCAGACCGGGCTCCTGGTAGGCGGCGGCAAGCCGCACAATCAGCGCGTCCAGCGGATCATCCCCGGTAGGCGGTGCGTCCAGCATGCCCCAGTAGGTCACGGCGTTGTGTGTAGGTGTTTCGTCACTGGGCGTAGCGAGGGTAATCAGCACGTCCTGCGCGTCAATGATCAGATGGCAGACCAGATCGCGGACCAGCCAGCCGGTGCAGCCAGACGGCTGCACAAACGCCTCGTCCGGTAGGCCCGCCACTGCGGCGCGCAGAGCTGCCCAGGTGTGGGTAAACAGGTCCACGGCCGGAACCTAGCAGCACCGGCGCTAAGTGGCACGGAACTGCCGCGGCCCCGCATCCGACCTCTACTCTCAGAGATGTTCGGATTTGGGAGGCTTGAGTGAAGACACAGCGCCAGGACGTTGGGCTTGAGGACACACTTCGCGCGATCGAGCGCGGCGTGCTTGAGGACGTCTGGATGAGCAGGTCACGCCGCTGGACCGCACTATTGGCAACCATCATCCTGGGTGTGGCCGCAGCGAGCCGCTGGTCAAACCTCGGTGCCCAGGTCAGCCCGACGCTGCATGTTGACGCCGTGGTGCCCGGAACGTCGATCATGTTCCTGGCGGCGTGCGTTGTCTCGCTCATCGCCCTGCGGCGGGGACACTTCCGCTGGTGCTGTGCGGCGGCGTACACCGCCGCACTGAGCACGGTGACCAGTCTCGCCGCACTGTGGTGGCATCAGACCGCTGATGGGTCCGATCCGTTGGTGTGGACGCTGCTCGCTGCACTCGCCGCTGCGACCCTGACAGTGATCTGGCTCGCGACAATCCTTACCCCGCTGGAGGATTCGCAGCCCGATATGCGGACCGGCGGCTTCTAGCCCTGGCGCTGAAATCCCGCCGAGCGCAAAGGTACCGACCGGCCGCCGGGTAATACACCATGGCGTCGCGTGACTACCACCAGCGCGGCACCTGCCGTCCACATGGGCGGAACGGCTGACAACGGCGGTCCCGGCGCCCGTACCGTCGCGCTGAGTTGCATGGTCGGCACCACGATTGAGTGGTACGACTTCTACCTCTACGCGACGGCCGCAGCGCTCGTCCTCAGGCCGCTGTTCTTCCCGACCGTCTCATCAACCGCGGGCACCCTTGCCGCGTTCGCCACCTATGCCGCAGGTTTCGGTGCGCGCCCAATCGGGGCGGCGATCGCCGGGCATGTGGGAGACCGGGTGGGGCGTAAGGCCGTTCTTGTCGGCGCCCTGCTACTCATGGGCATCGCCACCGCAATCATCGGCGCCCTGCCGACCTATGCCGAGGTGGGGATTCTCGCACCGAGCGCGCTTGCGGCATTACGGGTACTGCAGGGCCTTGCTGCCGGAGCGGAATGGGGCGGGGCTGCCTTGCTGTCGGTGGAACACGCACCGGCCGGCCACCGGGGCCTGTTCGGCAGCTTCACCCAGTTGGGCTCGCCCGCGGGAATGCTCTTGGCCACCGCGGTATTCGGCCTTGCCCGCGCGTACACCGGGTCGGAGGCATTTCTTGCCTACGGCTGGCGCATCCCGTTCCTGAGCAGCGTCATCTTGGTAGTCATCGGCCTGGCGATCCGGCTACGGCTGAGTGACTCGGCGGTCTTCCGACACGTGCGTGAGCGCGGTGAGGTAGCGCGGCTCCCCGTGGTGGAAGTGATGCGCACTCAGCCTCGTAATGTGCTGCTCGCCACGGGCTTACGGCTATCTCAGATCGCGTTGTTCGTGCTGCTGACGACGTACTCGCTGACCTACCTACAGGACCTATTCGGGAAGGACAGTCAGGTTGGGTTGACTGCCGTCCTGATCGCCTCGGCAATCGGCATCCTGAGCACTCCTGCCTGGGCCGCACTCTCCGACAAGGTGGGCCGCCGGCCGCTCTATCTGTACGGAGCTGCAGTCGGCCCGGTGGCCTTGACGCTGTTCTTCGTGGCGGCCGCGAGCGGGTCGAAGGTCCTCGTCGTGCTCTCTATTGTGTTCGGCATCAATATCGTTCACGACGCCATGTACGGCCCACAGGCGGCGTGGTTCGCCGAATTGTTCGACACCCGCGTCCGGTACAGCGGCGCGTCCCTCGGGTACCAGATCGGTGCCGTGCTGTCCGGCGGGTTTGCTCCATTGATCGCTGCGGCGCTGCTGGCCGCGAATCACGGCAATCCCTGGCTCATCGTCATCTATTACCTGGTACTGGCGGCGCTCACGTTCGCCTCGGCACGCGCCGCGCGCGAGACCTACCGTGATCGGATCGGAGATTCCCCGTGAGCCGGATCTATCTCAATGCCTTCGATATGGCATGTGTCGGTCACCAGTCACCAGGCCTGTGGCGCCATCCCGAAGACCAGGGACACCGCTATCGCACACTGAGCTACTGGACCGATCTCGCCCGGGCGCTTGAGGCAGGTGGTTTCGATCTGCTGTTCCTCGCCGACGTGCTGGGCGCCTACGACGTCTACGGGGGTTCACGGGATGCCGCGGTGGTCGATGCCGCGCAATTCCCGGTCAACGACCCGACATTGGCAGTGTCGGCAATGGCGGCAGTCACCGAGACCCTCGGGTTTGGCATCACCCTGTCACTCACCTACGAACAGCCATACGCCCTGGCCCGCCGTCTCTCAACACTCGACCATCTCACCGAGGGCCGGGTGGCCTGGAACATCGTGACTTCCTATCTCGACAGTGCCGCAAGGAATTTAGGACTGGACTCACAGATACCGCACGATCAGCGTTACGACATCGCCGACGAGTACCTGCAGGTCTGTTACAAGCTCTGGGAGGGCTCGTGGGAGGACGATGCCGTGGTACGTGACCGCGTGCGCGGTATCTTCACCGACCCCGCCAAGGTTCACGACATCGAGCACCATGGCCGGTACTTCAGCGTTCCCGGGCCGTTCCTGTGCGAACCATCCGCACAGCGCACGCCGGTGCTGTTCCAGGCCGGAACCTCACCGCGGGGAGTGCAATTCGCGGCCGCGCATGCCGAAGCGGTATTCGTGTCGGGCCCGACACCCCAGGTGGTGCGCGGGCCGGTACGGGCGCTTCGCGAGGAAGCCGCCCGGCTGGGCCGTGACCCGCGGTCCATCAAGGTCTTCACGATGGTGACGCCAGTAGTTGCCGAGACCCATGACCTGGCGGTCGCCAAGTTGCGCGAGTACCGCCACTTCGTCAGTGCCACCGGCGCATTGGCATTGTTCGGCGGCTGGACCGGTGTCGACCTGGCCGAACTGGCCCCCGACGAGCCATTGCGTCATGTCGAGACCGACGCCAATCGTTCGGCGCTGGCCTCATTCACCAAGGACCCCAACCGAACGTGGACTACACGGGAACTCGCGCAGGAGATCGGGATAGGAGGGCGCGGCCCGGTTCTCGTCGGCTCGGCCTCCCAGATCGCCGACGAGCTGGAACGCTGGGTCGATGAGGCCGATATCGACGGGTTCAACATCGCGTACGTGACCACACCCGGGACCTTCGTCGATGTCGCCCGCTTCGTCATACCTGAGCTACGCCGTCGTGGCCGGGTACCACATCGACGGGAAAGGCGCACACTGCGTGAACATCTCGGTGGCCACGGGCCGCACCTGGCCAGCAGCCACCCGGGCACGTCGTACCGGCGGGCGGAGCTACCCGGCTGACAGGGTCGAGTGGTCGCCGAATCGATCGCTGAGCGCCCCGATCAGCTGATCAAGGGCCGCCAGTTCCGCGCGCTTGGCGCCGACGAGCCGGTGCAGGCGCGAGAGGCTGGATGGCTTGCCGCTCTGTCTTCTTCGCTCCAAGGAGGCCATATGGTCGTCCAATTCTCGCCGTGCCACCGAACGCAGCTCGCCGAGGACATCCTGGTAGTACTGCGCCTGCCGCAGGTCCGCGCTCCGACCTGGCAGAATCGGATCGCCGATCTTGGCCAGGCTGCTCACGGTTCACGGCCCATGTTGCACACTCCTGGTGTCGCTCTCATGCGCACACGCTAGGCCAGCACAATTTCCCGGACGCTGCCCCCAATTCACCGGGACATCTCAATCTGTTCACACGCCACCGGCCGCCCGCTGTGAGCAGAACGTCAAAACACCCGCCCGGCGCCGATCACAGGCCGTCAGGCAGTGAGGCGACCATGTGCTCCCATGCCTGGTGCAGTCGGTCCGTGATCGGTCCGGTCTGCGTAATGACGGTGACACAACGATGGCTCTGGTCGTACAGCTCCACCGAGGAGGTCGGCCCCTGGGTGCCGTACGCCTGCGTCACCCAGCTTTCCGCGATGAATACCGGATCCATGGCGTACCGCGAGGCACCGAAGATGACGGCGATGTGCGCACCAGCCTGCTCGACCATCGCGGCGTGGCCGCGGTGCAGCTGGACACAGCCGCCACCGGGAACCGCAACGGTGAATGGCATGTCCACATCTACGAGGTGGGCCAGGAGATAGGGAATAACCCCGGGATCGATCGTGCGGGCGCCGGTAAAGGGCAGCACCTGGTACCGGCCGGGGGTGAGCGCGTCGAGATGGGTCAGCTGATCGGTGTCACGCCAGCTGACCTCGGACCAGTCGGTGACGGAGAACGCTTCCGGATCCGCCGCCGGCGCCAGTTCGAGGGCACTGACTGTCAGCCGGTCCGAGAGCGGCGTGAGATACGCACGGTGGGTACCCGTGTCGCCGGCTATCGTCAGCCCACGCGGAGCCAGGAACGCGTCACGGACAAGGGCCGGATTCAGCCGGAGTGCAACGTATTCCTCATCGCAGCTGAGTGCATCGCCCGGAAACGAGGGTTCAAGGTACTCGCCGGTGTGGCTCAGCAGGGCGGCATCGTTCGCGGTGACCGCGACCACCGTGCCGAGAGCGGGGAGCGCTTCGGCGATTGCCCTGGGCCCCGCCATGATTCGCCGGGCGGGGCACTGCTCGCAACGCCTGCCGTCAGTACACATCGCGGACGTACCGCTTTTCCCGCTTGAGGGTGTTGACGTACTCGGAGGCCTCGTCGGGGCTTAGGTTGCCATGCTCGCCGACGATCTCGTGCAGTGCCTTGTCCACATCCTTGGCCATGCGGGTGGCATCGCCGCAGACATAGAAGTGCCCACCGTCTTGGAGCCACGCGAAGAGATCCCGGCCATGCTCGCGCATCCGCGTCTGTACATAGACCTTCTGCGTTTGGTCGCGGGAGAAGGCGAGGTCAAGGCGGTTAAGGAGGCCGGAGGCATGCCAGCCGTCGAGCTCGGTCTCGTAGATGTAGTCGTGGTCCCGGTGCTGGTCACCGAAGAACAGCCAGTTACGGCCAGGGGCACCACGGTGTTCACGTTCTTGCAGGAACGCCCGGAACGGCGCCACGCCGGTGCCGGGACCGACCATGATCATCGGAGCGTCATCGTCGCTGGGCACCCGGAATGACTTATTGGGCTGCAAGAAGATTCGGGCACTGCTGCCGCGGTCGGCCAGGAAGGTGGAACACACCCCGCCGCGCTCACGGCCCAGGCTCTGGTAGCGGACGCTGGCCACCGTCAAATGGATACGGTCGGGATGAGCCAGCGCGCTGGAAGAAATCGAGTAGGCGCGGTGCGGCAGCGGCTTGAGGAGTCCGACGAACTCCTCAAGGCTCAGCGCATCGCCGCCGATACGAAGGATGTCCAGGATGTCCTTGCCGTACAGCCAGGCGTCCAGTACCTCCTTCACCCCGCCGCGCAATGCATGTGAGAACTCCTCGCTCTCCGCACGGCTCTCGACCTCGCTCAACAGGTCCCGGGACGGGGTGCTGATCTCGTACCGGGTGCCCAGCAGCTCACCCAACGGCTCACCATCGACAAGCGTGCCGACCGAGACACGGAAGTGATCGGCGATCGCCTCCACGAGTGCCGGGTCGTTCTCCGGGATGACCGCCAGGGCATCGCCGGCCTCGTACGCGATTCCGCTGTCGGCGAGAGCGAACTCGTAGTGCCGAATCTCCTTGTCCGAACCCGCCCCTGAGAGCAGCCGGTTGACGCGTACCTCCGCCGAGAACGGGTTCTTGCGGGTCCACCCGGATCGCGCCGCGATGCTCGGCGGGGGAGTACCGGGACCGCCGCTGGCGCCGGCCAAGGTGGCCAGGCTCCCCACGGCCCCCTGGACCCATTCCGCGGCCTGCATCTCGTAGTCGATATCGCAGTCGGTGCGCCCCACCACCCGGCTTGCGCCGAGCTGTTCGAGCCGGGTGTCGATGAGCTTGCCCGCCTGGCAGAAGCCGTCATAGCCGGTATCGCCGAGCGCGAGCACTCCGTAGGACACCCCCTCGAGTCGCGGCGCCAGTGTCGAAGACAGTGCATCCCAGAACAATTCGGCATTGTCGGGCATCTCGCCCTCGCCGTAGGTGGACGTGACGATGAGGACGTACTTCAGCCCGGCGAACTCGTCGAGTGCTATTTCGTCGAGTCCGCTGACCGTGACGTCAAACCCCTGCGCCTTGGCGGCCGCCGCGATGTCACCCGCCACGCCCTCGGCGTTGCCGGTCTGCGTCCCGTACAAGACCCGCAGCGGCGGGCGCGGAGCTGCCAGGTCTGCGGTGGCCACCGGGGGCGGCGCTGACAGGTTCATGGCGAGACGGGAATGCAGCCCCGCCAGGAAGCCCGAGAGCCAGGCGCGCTGGTCCTCGTTGAATGGGGCGTCTTCGGGAATGTAGGCGATCTTCATGGCTTCTTCACGTGGTCTGGAGGGACGGTCCGGAGAGGGCGACAACGGGCAACGCTTGATGCGCGAACAGCTCTTCGAAGGAAGGCAGGCGGCCGATCTTGTCCAGGTTCTTGGCGCTCTGGAAAAGGATCCAGCCGTAGGTGCCGGGGCTGTCCATCGACAGGACGTTGCGCTGGTTCAGTGCGTCCTTGTAGTCGGTGAGGCGCTTGTCCGCGATGAGCACGGCCAGGTCCTCGTCGCTGTACCCGTCGATTGCTTCCCGTGCATATTTCTGGAGCTTTTGGATCAGGAAAAAGTCCTCGGTAAGCACGAGATTGCGCACCGCCTTGTCGATCCGCGGATCCGTCACGGCCGTGATGTTCGGCATTCTCGATAACGCGAGCTGTTGTGCCATGTTCAGCACCGTGTAGGTGTTGAGCAGCGCGTACATGCCCTCGGTATCGGTGTCGCCATAGGCGGGCACCGTTCCGCCGAGGACATCGCGCCGGTCGCGGTAAGACCGCTTCAACTTATGCACCTGGTAGCCGGCCAGGGCGGCGGTGAGCTCGTCCAGCAGCTCTTTGCGTGTCTTACCGTGCAGAATGGCGTCGGAATCCTGGTATTGCAGCAGAGCCCGCGACATCGTGTAGACCAGGTGCTCGCGGGTGGTCTGCCAATCATCAAGCAAGGCTTGGCCTCTGGCCGATCCGGTAGCCGATACATGCCACTCGAGCAGGATGCGTGCGGCAGCCTCGTGGAATGGCGCATCGGTGACCGGCAGCACCAGCACCGAGTCGGTGCTCACCTTCGACGGCAGTTCGCCCTGTGGGTCGTACTGATACAGGAAGCCGCCACTCATCCCGTTCGCGACGCCCTTGCCGAAGCCACCGATGTTGAGAACAGCGCCGTTCGTCATGTATTCGCAAAGGAATTCGCCGACGCCTTCGACCACTGCGGTGGCACCCGAATTCCGAACGGCAAAGCGGTCCCCGGCCTGGCCCTCGACAAAGAGTCGACCGCCGGAGGCTCCGAAGAGTGCGAAGTTACCGATGAGAACATTGCCTCCGGGAGCATCCGAACCGCCGCCGGGTGAGCGCACCGTGATCGTGCCGCCACAAGCGCTCTTACCGACACCGTCGTTACAGGTGCCCGTATGCGTCAGCACCATGCCGTCGTTACAGAAGACGCCGTAGCTCTGGCCGGCCGAACCGGTGGTAGTGATGGTGATGCTCTCCGGTAGCAGATAACGGCGGCCGCGCTCGTCCGCGGCGACCGCCGATCCGTGCGCCCCCTGGTAGTTGAGCATCCGCTCGATGTCGATCGCGAGCTGCCCGCCGACGCTCTTGTTCTGGTTGGTCAACTCCATGGGCGGCAGTACCGCGCCGTCAAGATCGAGCTGGGCGGCGAAAGCGTCATCCACCGAGTAATCCTTCTCCATGTACACCGGATTCTCGACCACGAATTCCTCTACCACCGCAAGCATTCGGCGCAGATCAAGGGTGCCGATGCTCGAGGGATGATCCAGCAGATGCAGCAGGTCGCTGCGCCCACGCGCTTCGCGCAGCGACCGCAAGCCGAGCGCCGCCAGGATCTCCCGCACCTCGTGCGCGATGTTCAGCAGATACTGCGCGAGTGCACGCGGGTCACCTTCGAACACCTCGGCATTGGTCGTCAGGCCGGCGGGGCACTTGATATTGCAGTTCTTTGCCATGACGCACTTGAGCATCATCAGCGCAGTGGTTCCGAACTCGAAGCTGTCCGCGCCCAGCAGCGCCGACTTGATGACGTCGCTGGCGGTCTGGTGCGCACCCGAGCAGCGCAGCACCACTTTCTGTCGGATTCCGTTGGCGCAGAGCGCCTGATGCACCTCTGCCACACCGATCTCGGCGGACCGACCCGCGTACTTGAGGCTCGTTACGGCCGCCGCACCCGTGCCGCCGGTGTTCCCGGCGACGTTGATGACGTCGGCGCCGGCCTTGGCGACACCCACCGCGATCGTGCCTATGCCCTCCGAGGACACCAGCTTCACGATCACCCGGACACGCGCGGCCTTGCAATCGTGGATGAGCTGGGCAAGGTCCTCGATCGAGTACGTGTCGTGATGAGGTGGGGGAGAGACGAGTTCAACGCCAGGGGTGCCGCCGCGGGCGGCCGCGATCTGCACCGTCACCTTGGGCGCCGGGAGCTGCCCGCCCTCCCCGGGTTTGGCGCCCTGACCGATCTTGATCTCCAACTCCCGCAGCATCGGGTCGGCGAGGTAACCCGCCCACACCCCGAAGCGGCCCGAGGCGAACTGCTTGATGCGAGAGCCACGGATGGTTCCGTAACGGCTGATGTGCTCGCCGCCCTCGCCGCAGTTCGACAGGCCGCCAACCAGGTTGGTGCCGTGTGCCACCGCCTCATGCGCGGGAGCAACCAATGCGCCGTGGCTCATGGCTCCCGACGTCAGCGTGGGCGTGATCTCGCTGGCCGGCTGCACCGAGGACAAGGGAATCGAATCCGGCGCCGTCCTGATCTTCGTCAGGTAGATCGCCGCCTGACCTGTCGCACGCACTCGCAGCTCGTCCCCGACGATCTCCTGGCCGGTGATGTCGCCACCGAACCGCACGCGCAGCGAGGCCGCCAGCGCCGCCAGCCGTTCGTGGGTGTGCGAGAGCCGCAGCACGAACTCACCGTCCGTGTGCCGGCAGGACAGGCCGCGCACCTGAAAGTCGTTGTTCCCAAACCGCGCGAATTGCCCCATTTCCCTGCGGAACTCGTTGGCCGTACGCGCAAAGTTGACATCAGCGGGCAGGGCCAGCACGTCACGAAGCGCGGCCGGGCGCCGGGTTCGTTCTGTGTTCATTGCCCGGACGAAGTGCCGGTATCCGGGTGTGATGTCGAAACTGTCGACGGCACGTGCGGGCAGCTCGTCAAAGCTGTTGTTGCGGTATGCACCGTCGTCAAGGCCGAACGCACCCTCGAGCTGGTGCAATGGCAGCAGCCGCAAGTAGGTCGGGTCGGCCATGTCGGGGTTCTCCGGGCGCGCGTCGTCCCCGAACGAGATCTCTTCCTCGGTCATGTCCACGAACCCGCGCACGGCAGTTGTCCCGTACGAGTGGCCCGCTCCTTCGGCCCGCTCCTTGAACAGCCCCAGGAGCGGAACGTCCTTCTCACCGGTAACCGCCAGTGCCCGCGCATGCCAGTCGGCGACGGCAGCCGCCAGCGTCGAGAATCCGACACCGGCAACCGGTGACGTCACATTGGGAAAGTACTTGTGCAACACCGGGTCCGACGTGTCCAGGTAATTCGGTTCGAAGAACTCGCCGCCGATGTAGCTCTCGACGGTACAGAGACCGACCCGGCCCATCGTCTTCATCAGCGATTTCTCGGCTGCCTTGGCGAAATGCTTGAATGCCTTCACCGCGTCGTCTACGTCGGGGCCGTACTTTTCCTCGGCCCGCATCTGCACCGCGAGTGGATATACCGCCGAAGCGCCGAAGCCCAGCACGGCGGCCACGTGGTGCGAGGAGCACAGTTGCCCGCTCTCGGCGATCAGCGAAACGCGCAGCCGTAGACCTTCCTCGATCAGTCGCTGATTGATGGCGGAGATCACGATGATGAGAGGCATCGCGGCGCGGTCACTGGAGACATGACGATCGGTGATCACCGCGATACCGCCGGTCTCCCGAGCGAATTCCTCTACCGCATCACATAATTCATCGATCGCCTGCACGATCCGTTGGGCGTTCGACTCAGGGTCGTGCAGCTCTACCCGGTAGCGCATCCCGAAACGCCGCACCGGGGTGCCCCGTTGCTCACGGATCTTGAGCATGTCGAGATGGGTCAGAATGGGGGACGGGACCACGATCTGCGGCGCGGATTGTGCCCCGCTGTTGGGTTTCGCGCCGAGCGCCACACGCAAGGTCATTCCGTCCGCCTCGCGGATGGAATCCAGCGGCGGGTTGGTCACCTGAGCGAATCGCTGCGAGAAGTACTTCGCAACGCCGCCCTCCTGATTGGAGAGCGCGTTGATGGCTGCGCCGTACCCCATCGCGGAGATCTTCTCCTGACCGGTGGCCAGCATCGGATCCATCAGGAACTTGAAGCTTTCCTGGTTGAGCGAGTACGCCACGTACCGCTGGTGACGGTCGAGGTCGCCGTCGTACCGTGCCGGCGAACCCTGACCCAGCGGGGGCACATGGGGCAGATCCGCGATGTTGACGCGGGCCTGCGCCAGCATCGTGGGATAATCATGGCGCGCAGCAAGCTTTTCCAGCGCTTCAATGGTGCCGTAAGACCGACGCTCGGCGTGGTCGTAGTAGAGCATGCCGCCGGCCTCGATACGACCGCGCTCAAGCACCGTGTCCGGGTCGAAGTAGATCTGCCCGGCCTCCGACATCACCCCCAGATACTCGGCCGTCTCGACCGTACGCAGCGGCCGAAGGCCCAACCGGTCCAGGCGCGCACCGATAATGGTGCCGTCTCCGAAGATCAGCGCGGCCGGGCCGTCGTTCTTTTCCTCGTAGAGGCTGAAGTACTCCAGCATGGCTGTCACCCCGGGCGAGAGAGTTGTGTCGTTCTCCCACGCCGGCGGCATCATCGCGACGACGGCGGTCACGAGGTCGAGGTCATCCTCGAGCACACGGCTCTGCAGGGTCTGGTCCAGCCGGCAGCTGTCCGATTGGCCCACCGGGCGAATGATCGCTCGATTACGAGCACGCGCCATCGCGTTCTCGGACAGGCGATTCTTCTTGTCGGTGTTGAGCTCACCGTTATGCGCCATCAACCGGAATGGCTGAGCCATGGTGGCATTCGGTGCCGTGTTTGTCGAGAATCGCGTGTGGAAGAACATCGAGTGCACTTCCATGCGCGGATCGGACAGATCACTGAAATACGGCACCACCTCATTCGAGTTGAGGCGCCCCTTGAGTACCTGGGTCTGCGTGCTCAGCGAGAGTGGGTACAGCCCTAGCAATTCCGGGCGCGTGTAGCCGATGGCTTCGATCGCCATCAGCGCCTCATGAGTGTTGCGCTCGGAGTCGGAGAGAAAAACCCACTGCCGTATCGGCAGCTGATAGGCGACGGCTGCCGGGCGGACGGCCGCATTATTCACCGGCACATCACGTTTGAGCAGGATCGTGAATCCCTGAGCGAGCAGTGCCTTTTCGATGACCGCTTCGGCCTCGGTATGGAATGCCGGGTCATTGGGGAGAAAGAAGTTGCCCACGCCGAATTGGCCCGGCTGCAGATCCGGATTGCTTGTCAGTTCGGAGAAGAAACGCAACGACAGATCCATGTTGACACCGGCTCCGTCACCGACACCCTCGGAGGACATTCCACCGCGGTGCGGGACGGCACAGAGTGCCTCGTGGAGCATACGCACGACATCGTGTGTCTGGATGCCGTCCTTGCGGGTCAGGAAGCCGACACCGCAGCTATTTTTCTCCTGGCTCTGGTCATACAGCCCGTTCAGCCGATTCTCCTCACCCAGCGCCGCGCACGGCGTATCCAGCGTGTGACGTTGGGTCTCTCGTTCGTTGAGCGAACCCGCCCTGACCAGCGCTCCGCATGGTCACGACCCGACAGACGCCGGTTCCGGCATCCTGGAGTCAGTTAAACCAAGCCTAGCCTAAGTCGATGAGGTCTGATAGCCAGCGGGATATACGTCACACCGCAGCACCAGCCTTAACAAGCGGCCGACGCATCAATGGACCGGCCACCCATCACCATTATGAGGTAGCGGCCGGGAAATCGCCGATCAGTAGTTATTGCAGGAGCTGGCGACCTGGTTGATCAGGACGGTGTACTCCTGAACGGCCGGCATACCGCGCACCTCGTTGACCATCTGCTGCCGCTTCGCTCGCGGTGAGGCCACGAACTGCTGCAGCCATGCGCCGGCGATCGGATTCGCGTTCACCTGCTGTGCCGCCGCCGGGGACTGCTCGTTGAGCGCCGCCATGATCTGAGGGTAGCTACACGTGGTGTTGACAATGGCCGTCACATCCGGGTCGGCGGAAGCGATTCCACCGCCCGCAACCAGCGACAATGCCACCGCGCCAGAACCAACAATCAACTTCGCCGTCAAGGGCATTCTCGTCTACCTTCCGCCAGTTCCCCCGACGTCCATATCGACTGCGGGCGAGATTCCGTTACGCATAACGCTAGCAGGATCGTCAGAGTCCTTAGTCATGCTATCTACCGCCCATGCGCTCCAAATGGGAGCTCTGCCAACACGAATGACACGCATATGACGTGATACAGCACACGTTGTACGGGCGAAAGTCACTGTGAATGGGGATTTTGGCCCCTGGGAGCCACGGCCGACCGTCCATAGTGTCGGTGGTGGAAGCAATCGTCCTACCGCATCGGAGGAGCCATGGCCACCACACCCCGCCCGCACATTCTGGTGGGTGTCGACGGATCGACATCGGCTCTACACGCGCTCACATGGGCGAGTGCCGAGGCCGAGCGGCGAAACCTGCCGCTGACGCTGGTCCATGCCATCGACCACAGCAGCTTCGGTCAGGGCTACAACCTAGGAGCGTCAGCGAGCTTCTTCGATCACCTGGACACCGATGGCGCCGAGTTCCTCAGCCAGGCCAAGGACCACGTCTATGCGCTGCACCCGAAGGTTGAGGTGTCCACGGTCAAGGCGACCGGCAAGCCCGTCACGATCCTCGTCGAGCTGTCCAGAACTGCCGTCCTAACAGTGCTCGGCTCGAGCGGACTCGGCGGATTCACCGGGATGATGGCCGGCTCGGTGTCGGTGACGCTGACGGCAAAGGGACATAGCCCGGTTGTTGTCGTCAGGACAGCGGCAGGGCCGGCGGGGCCGGTTGTCGTGGGCGTGGCCGACTCTGATTCGAGCGACGGCGCGATCGCCTGGGCCTTCGAGGAGGCCGCCATGCGAGATGCCGAACTGGTGGCGGTACATGTCTGGAACAACATTCCCCCGGGATACGTGTACGCCTATACGGCGTGGAGCTCGATGGATTCGGCCACGGAGGAACGGCGCCAGGAACAAATCCTCGCCGAGCGGCTGCGTGGCTGGCAGGAGAAATACCCGGATGTGCCGGTCCGGCGCGTTGTCGCGGTGGGACATCCCGCCGACGTCTTACTCAAGACGGCCGAGGGTGCACAGTTGCTTGTCGCAGGAAGCCGCGGCCGCGGTGATGTCGCGGGCTTCTTCCTCGGATCCACCAGCCATGCACTGATACACAAGGCCACCTGCCCGGTGTTGGTGACGTCGCGGCCGTAGTCTCGCAATGTGACCGAGGTCCCGAGCCAGCTCGCCCTGAAGGAGTGGAGCGCCGCGATTCACGGCATGCTCGATGGCCGCCAGACGATTCTGCTGCGCAAGGGCGGAATCCACGAGAAGCGTTTCAGACTCGCTGATTCCCGGTTCCTGCTCTTCCCGACGGCGGTGCACGGCCATCGCGAGCGAGTGCGGCCAGAACATCACGAGGTGCTAGCCCGCGCCGCCGCCGACAGCACCGAAACACACGTCGTGGTGCGGGCCGGCGCGGAGGTCGTCGCCGCGGTCGAGGTCAACCGACCAGACGCGCTCGAAGACATTGCTGCACTACATATCTGGACAATGGAGTCAATTCGCACGGACCGCGTGGATTTTCGACCCAAGCACCGCCTCACGGCCTTGGTCGTGCGGGCGTACCCCTTGGTCACGCCGGTGCGAATTCTCCGCAGTGACGAACATGGCGGGTGCGCCAGCTGGGTTCCGCTGACGATCGACCCGCAATGGGGAGAGCCGGTGCACAAGGAATCAACACTCGCCGAGATCGCTCAGCGGGTCCGCGACTCTGTAGGTGACTGAGGAAGCTCGGGCGTTGGCGTGCCGCCAATCGCGTCGAGCCACCGCCGACGTACGGGGCCCCACCGGCGGTCGAATGCCGCGGCACGCTGCCGCGCTCGCGAAAGTTTGTCCGCCGAGTAGTGCCACCGCGCCCACGGGGATGTCGGACGGGCCAGACGAACCGCAGACCACCAGGCGACGGGAGCGATGAAGATCCCGATCATCGCGGTGGGGTACTTGCCCTTGAGCGCGGTAACAGCCACCAGCGCAAGATGGATCAGCAGCGTCAGTACCGCGGCCCCGCGAGCGATCGCGATGACACCTGCCAGGCCGTCCACATTCAGCGGCGACACACCGACCGCGGCCAGACCGATACACGCGGTGGCGAGCGTGACCATGTCCACCGATAACTGTCCCTCGTTGGACCAGTAGACGTCCTCCAGGTGGAAGATCATCGCGAACTCGTCGAGCACCAACGATGCGCCGGCCCCCACCACAAGGGCCGCCACGTACGTCCACACCGACAGCGGCGGAGACCCGAGCGCCGTGAAACCACCGACGATCAGCAACACCACACCCGGCACCGAATGATGGATGTGCACACCGCCACCGGAAATGTTGTGAAAAGGCCCCTTCCCGTCGCGGATGAGCCGCGTGATGGTGCGTGTCGCAACGAACGTCACCACGAAGGCGACGAAGCCAAGCAGCAGAGGACCTTTGTAGCCGTCCACCACGTCGTAGTGCCACCAGAAATTGAGCCAGGCCGCGATCGGATGCTAGCGGGTTAGCGGGTCCACGCAGGGAAAAGAGGGGGGAGATCCCCACAGCTTCCCTCGTCAAAGTAAGGTCGCCCTTACCCAGCGCTGGGACCAGCCCCGCGCTCGCGAGCGAGGGAGTGCAGTGACCGCCCAGCCGGACTTCTCGTTGATCGTCGGCTACGGCACAGATATGGGCAATGCCGAGGACGCTGCCATGTCGTTCTCCGAAGCCCTGGAAGAGGCCACCGGCATCAAGTCGGAGGCGATCGAACTCAACCAGGTCGATGTCGCGGATCTGCAAACGGCATCGCACTTCATTGTCGTGGTGTCGACATTCGGCGACGGTGAATTTCCCGATAACGCGCTGCTGTTCTGGGAGGCACTCAGCGCCGAGGCCGCCGATCGGCTGGAACATCTGAATTTCTCCGTGCTCGCGCTCGGCGACAGTAGCTACGAATTCTTCTGCAACGCGGGCCTGCTCCTCGACCAGCGCCTGGAGGCTCTGGGCGCAGCCCGGCTGACCGAACGCGTCGATATCGACGGGCCCTATCTCCAGCCGTCGAAGGAGTGGACCACCGATCTCGTCAAGCGTCTGTCGGCCGGCGTCACCAATGCCACCGCAACGCCTGTGGCGACGGAGGCGCCCGCGCCACCCAAGCGTGATCGCAACGAGCCCGTCGAGGCACGACTGCTTGTCAACCGTCTGCTCACCACCAGCGAATCCGGCAAAGAGGTGCGCCATTACGAGGTGGACCTCGCCGGCTCCGGAATCTCCTATGAGGCAGGCGATTCGATTGCCGTACACGCCACCAACGATCCCGCGCTCGTCGAGGCAATACTCGCCGAGCTGGGTATCGGGGCCGATCATCGGGTGTCTGGTCACGATGAACCGCTCGCCGAACTGCTGTCCCATCACTTCGAGATCCGCACCCCCTCACGAACCCTCCGCGCATTGGTCGCCACCCGAACGGACAACACGGAGGCGGTCGCCGCGCTCGGTGGCGACGCCATTCCCGCACCGGGTTCCTGGTTATATGGCAAGGATGTGCTCGACCTGATCAAGTTGGGGCAGTTGACCGTTGACGAGCTAGTCGACAACCTGCGCCCGCTTCAGTTCCGTGACTACTCCATCGCATCGAGCCCCGCCGTGCACCCCGACACCGTGCACCTAACCGTGGCGACCATCCGATACGCCGATGACGATCGCATCTATGGCGGTGTGGCATCGACATTTCTCGCCGACCGCGGGCCGACAATGCGGGTACATCTGCGGCCCAACCACACCTTCCGGCTGCCGGCGGCCGACGTGCCGATCATCATGATCGGGCCGGGAACCGGGATCGCACCGTTCCGCGGCTTCCTCCAGGAGCGTCAGGCCGCGGGCGCGTCGGGGCGTTCGTGGCTGTTCTTCGGGGACCGACGCCGTGCCACCAGTTTCCTTTACGGCGACGAGCTTCAGGGCTTCGTCGATTCGGGTGTATTGACGCGGCTCGACCTCGCATTCTCACGCGACGGCGCCGACGGCGAACCGAAACAGTATGTCCAGCATCGCATGCTGGAGAACGAGGCGGAGCTGTTCGCCTGGCTGCAGGACGGCGCATACGTGTATGTGTGCGGCGATGCCGAGAACATGGCCAAGGACGTCGACGCGACGCTGCACGAGATCGTGGCCCGCTGCGGCGGAATGGATGCCGCCGCAGCGCACGCGTACGTCAATGACCTCATCAAGAGCCATCGCTACGTGCGCGACGTCTACTGACTGCTCATTCCCGGCCCGCACGCCACCTGTCCAACATTCGCCGATCCCGTTTGGTCGGCCGGCCCGCGCCGCGATCACGCACTGCCACCAGAACTTGAGGAACCTCGGACCGGGCGGGTGTTCGGTCGAGGTAGCAGGTCACGGCATCGGCGGCACCAACCCGTTTCTGGATCACCTTCACCACCTTCACGATTCGCGTCGTGCCACCCACCAATGCGCGAACCTCGTCACCGGGGGACACCGGCGTGGACGGCTTCGCCGGTCGGTCGTTGATCCGGACATGACCACCGCGGCACGCCGCAGCGGCGTCCGGTCGGGTCTTCGTCAGCCGCACTGCCCACAGCCACCGATCGACGCGGGACGACTCCATGCATCCATCATGCAGGGTCCACGCTCCGAGCTTTGAGTGCATCACCCGGCGTCGCGGGGGAGGAAGGCATTCCGGTGGACAATGTCGGGTATGAGCGAAAGACGGCCTGGCGCTATCCGGCGGCGCGTGGTTATTGCCGGCACCGCACTTCTTGTGCTGGCAGCCGCCGCGGTGGCAGCCGTCGCACCGGTCGACTGGGGCCGGTTGCCACTGGTGGGGGCAATGATCGATGAGCATGATCCGCTGTACGGTGCCCCGCGGCTAGATGCGGAGTTGTCCACCATGCGGCGCGAGCTCCCCGGGCGGGGATTGTTCCGGGTGATGATTTATCCGGCGCACATTTCGATAGAGGCTCAAGTCGGGGACACCCAGCAGCTCGATCAGCTCGATCAGCGGCGCGGAGAATTCCGGAGCTTCGGCCGTCAGACCGGGTATGCCTGGGCGCGGAAGCCATTTCGGGTAGAAGAGATTTCTGCACACCGCATCCGGCAGGCGGTGACCAATGCGCTGGCGCTCGGCAAGCCCGGCGATGTCGAGTTCGTATCGTACGAAACAGCCCGCGCACAAAGACCTTTGACGCTGACAGTGTGGTTGCGCCATGAGCCCCTCAGCACACTCGTGGATTTCGATCCGCACACGGGTGCCATCATCGGAGAGCAGTCCATAGAGACCGATGCCAACACCGTGCTCGGCGGGTGCTGGTGCTAGCAACCTCCTAGGTACGCAGCGCCAGGATCTGCTCAATCTCACGCCGCAGCCGTTCGTGGCGGAACGGTTCGAACCCAAGGGTGGCGCCGGTACGCTCCGATAGCCGCGCGAACAGATCTACCGTGCGCCGCAGCGCGTTGACGGTGTCCTCGGCATCGAAATGCGCCCAACAACCCTCGACCTCGTCGCGGATATCGGCATCCATCCAGCTGTTCATGCGGGTGCCCAGGTATCGAGTGTCATGGGTGGTGCCATACCGCACGCGGTGGTCCCACTCGATGATGCGCAGCAGCTCGTCCTTGAGATCCTGGTCGCGCAGCTTCGCTGACCAGAGCTCCTCGCGTACCACCGCTTTCGCGCACATCAGCGCCGCAGCGTAGCCCCAGTGCAGGCTTTCCTCGAACTCCTCTTCGTCGGGCAGCTCACCCTCCGGCGCGCTCACCGCGCCCGGGTCGGGCGCATGGCCGTCCTTGTCGACCAACACACGGAAGGGCCGATCGTGCTCCATCTCGGCGAGATCCTCGGCGGGAATCAGGGTGAAGTCGAGCTTGCCGCCGGCGTAGTAGATCAGGCGGGTCGGATACCCGGAGTCTTCGTCCTCCAGCCGCTCGACCACAAGAACCTCGCCCAGCGATGCCCACCATGCATCCTCGTCCGCCAGGTCATCGGGATCGGACGCGTAGAGCTCGATATCCCGATCCGACAGGGGCTGGGCGTCCCCGCTAGCCGCGGACCCGGTCACAATGACCGCCCGGACGGCATCCACCTCGATCGCCCACGCGACCAACTTCTCAAGCACCTCACCGTAATTCACACCCATATCCTTGGCTGCCCGACGTGATGTTCTCAAGGGTTTTTCCGCGTGTCGGTCAGGTGTTTCGGGGCGCGTCGGGCGTCTGATCCTCAGCGTTGCGTGGAGCGCTGCGGCCCGTGGGCCAGCAGCATGTCGACCAATTGATCGATGAGAGTCTCCTCGGTGGCCGAGACGTCCTCATTCAGCCATGCCGCGACGGCCTGTCCCACGCCACCCACGACGAAGTGGGCCAGCACCGGAAGAGTGCCGTCATCATCACGGCGAAACCAGTCGTGTAAGTGCTGGGCGAACAGCGACACAAACATCGCTGTGGCCTCAAACCTCTTGCGGACCAGAACCGGATTGACCTGCCGCGGGCTATAGAGCAACTGCCCGATGCGACGATCGGCATTGATGACGCGTACCACGCTGCCGATACCGGCCCTCACCTGCTGGCGCGGCGGCGCCGCCGCAACCTCAGCCTCGATGGTGGACGCGAGTCCCTCCACAGCCCAATCGAAGATCGCGACGGCGAATTCGTCCTTGTCGGCGAAGCTTTCGTAGAAATAGCGTTGCGCCAGACCGGAACGCTGACAGACGGTGCGCAGCGTGAGGTCACCCGGCCCGTCAGGGGCGCCGAGGATATCCAGGCCCACTTCCAGCAGCTGCTGCCGACGCCGGGCCAGGCGTTCGCCGGCGGGAAGACCGCTATATGGGCGGCCGGCTGGGGATGACACCCATCCAGTCTTACAGGAGCCGGTATTTGCCTGGGAACAGAACGGGCATTAATCTGAATGCACTTGCATCCAGATTAATCGGATTCAGCGCATTTCCCACCACAGCCTCGAACAACGGAGTGCACATGGACCTGGCCTTCTCGGCAGAGGAAGAACAATTCCGCTCGGAGGTCCGAGAGTTCCTGGAAAAGAACCTCACCGAGGATCTGCGCGCGGCAGGGCGCCTGCAAACCAGTGTGTACAGCGACCACGAGGCGAGCCTGCAATGGCAGGCCATCCTTCATGAGAGGGGATGGGCGGCACCGGCTTGGCCGATCAAACACGGCGGTCAGCCCTGGACCGTCGCACAGCACTACATCTTCGCGGTCGAATCGACCCTGGCCGGAGCACCAGCATTGTCGCCCATGGGAATCCGGATGGTTGCGCACGCAATCGTCAAGTTCGGTACGCAGGAACAAAAGGACTTCTTCCTGCCCGGCATTCTGACGGGGGAGGTCTTCTTTTGCCAGGGTTACAGTGAGCCCGAGTCCGGCTCGGACCTGGCGTCACTGCAGATGTCGGCGGTCTCCGACGGTGATGACTTGATCCTCAACGGCTCCAAGATCTGGACAACCCATGCACGCGAGGCGAATTGGATGTTCGCCCTCGTCCGTACCACCAAGGGCCCGAAGAAGCAGCTCGGTATCACCTTCCTCCTCATCGACTTCACTTCGCCCGGAATCGAGGTCAAGCCCCTGGTGATGAGCTCGGGCGAGGAGGTGCAGAACGTGGTGTTCTTCGATAACGTGCGAGTTCCCAAGACGAATGTCCTCGGTGAGATCGACGAGGGATGGACCGTCGCCAAGTACCTGCTCGAGTTCGAGCGCGGCGGTGGGGCAGTGGCTCCCATGCTGCAGGTGGGCCTTGACCAGCTGAGTGTGGCCGCCCAGTCGGTTCCCACCGGGAATGGCACCCTGGCAGACGATCCCCTGTTCAGTGCCAAACTCGCCGATCTTGCGATTCGTATCGACGTCCTGGAAGTTCTCGAGCACCGCGTGCTGGCGGTCGTCGCAGGGGGTGGTAATCCGGGCACGGCATCCTCGATGCTGAAGATTCTTGGAACCGAGCTTTCCCAGGACTTGACCACGCTCACGCTGGAGGCCGCGGGTCCGCGTGGTCGCGTGTATCAGCCCCATGCCACCAAGCCGGGCGGTCCGGTGGTCGAGTACACCCCGCCCGCCGACGGCTACCTCAGCGGTGAGCTGTGGCAGGCGGTAGCACCACTGCACTATTTCAACGACCGCGCGGGGTCAATCTATGCGGGTTCCAACGAGATTCAACGCAATATCCTCGCCAAGGCCCAACTCGGCCTCTGACAGACAAGAGCGAACATCACCATGGATTTCAGCCTCACCGACGAACAGCAGCTCCTGAAGAACTCCGTTTCGGATTTCCTGTCCAACCGTTACGCCCTGGATACCAGCAGACGTGCGGCACGTTCGGATGTCGGCTGGCAGCCGCAGGTGTGGAAGTCCTTCGCCGAGGAGCTCGGCATCCTCGCCGCGCCACTGCCTGAGGACCGTGGCGGTCTGGGGGGTGGCGCGGAAGAGGTGCTTGTCATCGCCGAAGTGCTCGGACAACACCTGGTCGTGGAGCCCTTCATCGGCACGGTGGTGCTCGGCGGCGGCCTGCTCCGGCGCTCGAGCGGCGACCTGGCCAGGGATCTCATTGGCGGTATTGCGGCCGGCGATGTGGTGACCGGATTCGCCGCTTTAGAACCAACTTCCGGGCAATCGTTTCATTCGGTGCAGACAACTGCCCGCCGCGAGGGGCAAGACTGGGTGCTCGACGGCGAGAAGATCGTGGTGAGCGACGCGCCGATCGCCAGCCATCTCCTCATCACCGCTCGTACCTCTGGCGATGATGCAGACACCGGGGGACTGACGCTATTCGCGATACCGTTCGATCCCGCGAGCCCACCCCAGGGAATCGCCGTACATCACTATCGGACAATCGACGATCACCATGCCAGCGACCTCGTGATGGCGGGTCTACGCGTACCGGATTCCGCACGAGTCTCGGAGGTGGACGAGGCCTGGCCGCTGATCGATGCGGCGCTCGACGAAGCCACGGCTGCCACCGTGGCCGAGGCGGTAGGAATGCTGCGCAAGGTACTTGCCGACACAGTCGAATACACCAAGCAACGTCGGCAGTTCGGCGTGGCGATCTCCAATTTCCAAGCGTTGCAGCACCGCATGGTGAACATGCATATTGAGGTCGAGCAGGCGGTCGCGGCCTCGTACTTGGCCTCTCTCAACCTCGATGGTCCGCGCCGCGCCCGTGCGGTATCGGCGGCCAAGGCAACGATCTCACGCGCCGCCCGTCTCGTAGGACAGGAGGCCGTCCAGCTGCACGGTGGCATGGGGATGACCGAGGAGCTGGCCATCGGGCATTATTTCAAGCGCCTCACCGTAATTGAGTCAGAGTTCGGCAGTCGCGACTTTCATACCGCACGGTATCAGCGTGCGCGCAGCGCCTAGGCCTAGCCGACGAGGTTGATAACCAGGTTGATCGTGCACGCGATGATCACGGTGCCATAGATGTAGCTGAAAAGGCAGTGCTTCAAGACCACGTCGCGGATATGTGACTCGGTGACTGCGGTGTCGGAGACCTGATAGGTCATGCCGAGGTTGAAGGAAAAGTAGTAGAAGTCGACGTAGCGAGGCGGGACTTCGGAGTTGAAGTCGATACCACCGGCGATGCCCTGGTAATAGATTCGCGCGTATCGGGCGGCGTAGATCGTGTGCAGCATCGCCCACACGGTCAGGATGGCTCCGATGCACAGCCCCGCGTAGACGCCCCTGTCCTCTTCATTGGCGGAGACCAGCAGTATCCCGATTGCGGACAGGCTGGCGACCAGGATCAGCAGCATCGCCAAGTCGCCGAGCTCGTCGTCCATGTCCTCGCTGCTCGCGCGGGCACGTGTTTGGCCGGAATCCATGGGCCACAACACAGTTAGCGCCCACCCGACGTTGACGGCAGCGGTCATGATCACCACCGCGAGCAACGCAACTTGCCAGCGCTGCAATAACACCCCTGTCAACGCCCCGGCCGTCACTCCCACCATGAGCGCTACCCAAAACCGTTTGGCGCCGGTCATGGCCGCTGTTCCAAGGACACCATCCCGATATCCAACAGTGCCGACACGAAAAAGGAAAGGCACACCGCACCTTCCATACTTGCTTTATCGCTCAGAATGGCTGGCTTAAAAGAGGATTCACACGATCGGAAACGCTGAATGCGTGTTTTGCGGCTCTCATTGGGGGCGCTAGGGATGCGGTGCGGTCGTCACTGTCGTCGTGGTTGATGTCCGATTGCTCGGCGATGGAGCGTCGTCGCGGTCCTGCCACGCGATGAATAGTGCCGTGAAGATGGCCCCCGAGAACACCGCTGCGGCAAGGAACCAGAGGAACGGCCGCTGGAACCAACGCATCCGGTCCGCGTCACGATAGTCGGCCGGCCCGGGCCGGAACGTCACCTCCGGCCGGGCATCGGTTGCCGGCGTCGAGTAGTCCTGGTACTCCTGCAGCTCCGGGGAGGTATCGACTTCTGACCAGGCCAAACCATCGGACTCGACGGTGTCTATGGGCTTGGATGCCGGGCTCTTGGCGGTCTCCTCACCCGTGGGCACCGGCCGCATCATGGTTGCTTCGAGCGACGGCGTTTCGTCCGGTTGACCAGCCATGACTGCAGCTCCGAACGCAGCCGCGAGCTGAGGCTGCGGTGCAGCGATGATCGGGCATCGCAATCGCTCGGAAAGCTGTTGGGTGACAAGCGGGATACCCGAACCACCACCGACAGTAAGGACAGCGCTGACGCTAGCGGCAGGAATGCTGTTACGTTCCAGCGTTTCTTGGACTCCGGTGATCAGCGCGGCAAGCGGTTCCCGTATCTGATCTTCCAATTCGCTGCGCGTAAGCCGGACGTCGGCGGTGAGGCCGGGCAGCTCGACCGGAACCACGGTCGTGACGTCGGACGAAAGGTGTTCCTTGGCCGCGCGGCAGCGCTCTCGTAGGCGCGTCAGTGCACCCAGCGAGGCCGTTCCATCCGGATCCTGACTGAGGCCCGCAAGAACCTGCGTCAAGAGTTCCTGGTCAATGCGCTGCCCGGAGAAGTCGCGATGACGAACAGTCTCGCCGATGAGCTCGAAATTGCTTGCGGCGTCGGCAAGCGTGATGCCGGTACCAGTTCCACCGAAATCGCAGACAACGACGACACCGCGATCCGGGATGCGGTCACGCACGCATTCCAACGCGGCGCGTGCGTCGGGGACCAGCTTCATCGCGTTACCGCCCGGAGCCAGGGCGGGCACCTTGTCGATGGCTGCGCGCAAAGCAGCGATGGAGCGAGCACTCCAATGGGCCGGAATTGCGGCCGCGAGCGCCGGGGGAGTGTCGAATTTCGCCACCACGGCCGCGTCCGCGATCATGACCCGGATGGCTTCGGCCATGACCCAATCGGCGCTGTGCAGGGATCCGTCGGCTCCGACGATTCCGACGGGGTCCCCGATCCGATCCACGAATCCAGTGAGGGCCAGCCCAGGCTCCTTCGGGATACCGACCTCCGAGGGCCGGTCCTCGTGGAGGGTGAGCATCGAGGTCCGCACGACGGGAACACCGTCAGCGGTGCCGTCGGTGGCGACCAGCTGTGTAGCCCCGATCGACATTCCGAGTGAGTTCATTCCCTACCTGTTCGCCTGTTCCCTTGCGATTCTAGGCGGGCGGCTTCGGGGAGAGTCCTAAAGGGCGTGTGCATCGATGATCGCGGAGGCGAACTCATGGGGCGCTTCTTGCGGGACGTTGTGACCGATTCCGTCGAGTATCCGATGGGTGTACTTGCCGGTGAACATCTTCCGGTAGGTGGCCCCGTCCTTAGCCGGCCCGTCGAAATCGCTGCCGATCGTGATGGCCGGAACGCCGATGGTCGGCTTGGCCGCCAATGTGGCCTCGATGGCGTCGTAGCGCGGCTCGCCCTTGGCGAGCCCGAGCCGCCACCGGTAGTTGTGAATCACGATGTCGACATGGTCGGGGTTGCCGAAGGCCGCGGCCGAACGGTCATAGGTGGTGTCATCGAAGTGCCACGTTGGAGAGGCGTTGTGCCAGATGAGCTTGTTGAAGTCGCGGGTGTTCTGCCGGTAACCGCGCAGACCACGGTCGGTGGAGAAGTAGTACTGGTACCACCAGCCCAGCTCCGCCTGCGGGGACAGTGGCTGCTGGTTGGCGTCCAGATTCACAATGATGTAACCGCTGACCGCCACAAGCGCTTTCACCCGCTCGGGCCAGATGGCGGCGACGATATCGGCGTTGCGGGCTCCCCAGTCGAATCCACCGAGGATCGCCGACGGAATCTTCAGCGCGTCCATGAGGTCGATCACATCGGTGGCGAGCGCTGCCTGTTGACCATTGCGGAAGGTGCCGTCGGACCTGAACCGGGTACTGCCGTATCCCCGCAGATATGGCACCACAACCCGAAAACCCTTGGCGGTCAGCAGCGGGACCACGTCGAGATAACTGTGAATGTCATAGGGCCAGCCGTGCAGCAGGATCACCGGTGGTCCGTCGGAAGGCCCTTCGTCGACGTATCCGACGTTGAGCACGCCCGCGTCGATCTGTTTGAGCGGCGGGAACTGTGTGCGCGGTCGCGTCGTGTCGACGCTGGCACCGTTCGAGCATGCCCCGAGGGTGGTTGCGCCGACCGCGGCGGCGAGCGCCACCTTGGAAAATCCACGTCTGCTGATCATGTCAGGGGAACCGATTCCGTGAGAGGTCCGTTGGCGTCGCCCCAGGTGACGACGCCGTGGGACTCTACCGCTGCGGGGTAGCCATCGGGGGGAGCTTCGTCTTGATACACCCGGCCCCTTCAGACGGCGGCCCAGCCGCCGTCGACACGAGATTGACTGCGGCCGCTCACGACGACAAAAGCCCCCTCTGCCGCGAGTTCCTTGGCAACGGCAACCCCGAGACCGCCTGTGGAACCGGTAACCAAAGCCGAACGGCCGGAAAGTCGCGTACCTTTTTGCTTCATGGGTACGGATGCTCCGCTGCTCGAATTGGACCCACAAGTCCAGAATCTGACGGTAAAGGGCCGGGCCACCCGCCAGCGGATCGTCGAAGGCGCCGCAGCCGAAATACGCAGCGTCGGTGTCGCGATAGTCACGCTCGACGACGTCATGGCACGCACCCAGACTTCGAAGAGTCAGCTGTTCCACTATTTTCCCGGCGGCAAGGATCAGCTACTGCTCGCTGTGGCCGCGTTCGAGTCCCAGTCCGTCCTCGACGATCAGCAGCCCTACCTCGGCGAGCTCACTTCCTGGGCAGCGTGGCAACGCTGGCGCGACGCCGTAGTGGACCGTTACCGCAGGCAAGGCGCCAGCTGCCCCATCGCGGTCCTCATGTCCGAGATCGGACGGACCACTCCTGGTACCCGGACTCTGACGGCGCGGCTCATCGCCACATGGCATCAGGCGATCAGCGCGGGTATCCGGTCAATGCAGCTACAGGGCGAGATTGCCGCGGCCATCGACGCCGACAGGGATGCTGCCGCCTTGTTGGCCGCTATCCAGGGCGGCGTCGGCATCATGCTCGCCACCGGTGATCTGTCCTATCTGGAGGCCGCGCTCGATCAAGGCATCGCTGCGTTGCACCGGCAGTGACCAGCGGCTGCTGATCGTCTATGCGACGATGGCTCGATGGACGCAGCCAAGCTGTTCGTCGCTGGCGTGATCGTCGCCGGTGCCGCGCTATCCCTGTCGACTCCCGCCGGAGCGGAGCCTGTGCCGCCGGGGCCCCCGCCCGGACCGTCGGTCCCGGATGCAGCGGCCCCGCCGACCGCACCTGTCGGCCCGGCACCCCTGCCGCCTGCTCAGCCCTCGGTTCCTGAGGTCGCCAACCCCTCGTACGGCTCGGGGTCCGGAGGCCCGTTGGGGACCATCCGCGACCTGTACCACCAGGCCAAAGACGGGCCGATGGACACACCGGAAGGTGTCGCCGGACGACCGGCCGGTGCGGGGCCCGCGCCGCAGCTGCCCCCGGGGTATATCTCGACCAATGCCCCGGAGTCCTCCAACCCGGGGCGCATACGCGATCCCTACGCGCCGGCACCTTCGGCACCGCCGCTGCCGCCGGGGTACGCCCCGTTGACGGGTCCTCCGCCGCCCGGCTATGAGCCAACCGGTCCGGCTCCGACCGGCCCTGCTCCGGACGGCGCTGCGCCGAGCAGTCCAGCGCCGTGAGCAGCCCGAAGATAGCCGGGGGCGTGGTACACACGCTGCCTGCCGATCTACGCACGGCACTGATCGAGAACCCCACGGCCTTGGCCCTGTGGCAGGACATCACGCCGTTAGGGCGCAACGAATTCATCTGCTGGGTCGAGGACGCGAAGCAAGAGGCCACTCGGGAGCGCCGTATTCGCCGGACCCAAGAGGAGCTCGAAGAGGGCAAGCGCCGCCCCTGCTGCTGGCCTGGCTGTAAGCACCGTGAGCGCACCGGCAAGTAGCCGCTCGGTGTAAAGCTACCCCGCAGCGGGTAATGCCCTACCCGACTCGTTGGGAGGGTGTCATGCGTTTACGCCGAAGTGTGCCCGACGGACCGGGAATCTCCCGACGGCGATGCGGCAAGGGGTTCGCGTACTACACCGCCGACGGGGACCTGTTGGCCGATGAGAGGGCACTGCGCCGGATCGGTTCACTCGTCATTCCACCTGCATGGAAGCAGGTGTGGATCAGCCCGCATACCAATGGTCATATCCAGGCGATGGGCCGAGACGCTGCGGGACGACGGCAGTACCTGTACCACGAGGCCTGGCAACACGAGCGCGCCGAGGAGAAGTTCGACAGGGTGCTGGATCTTTCGCGCCGCCTGCCTGATCTGCGCGCACAGGTCGATGAAGATCTCGATATGCGGGGTGCCGCACGGCGACGAGTCCTCGCGTTAGGCCTGCGACTGCTGGATCACGGCCATTTTCGCTCCGGCGGTGACGAATACGCGGATGACAACGATTCCTACGGTGTGGCGACACTACTTCCCGAACATGTACTGGTGCGCGGGACGATGGCAATTTTCGACTATCCGGCCAAAAGTGGTGTCCAGCAACATTTCGAGATCGCTGACGAAAAGGCAGCGCGGGCAATCCGCGCACTGCTGCGCGTCAACGACGGGTCACATCGACTCTTGCAGTACCACAATGGTTCTGGATATTCAGAGGTCCACTCCGGTGACCTGAACGACCATTTCAGGAGTTTGGTAGGAGACGAGTTCAGCGTCAAAGATCTACGCACGTGGCATGCGACGGTGCGGGCGGCCGTCGGATTCTCGGAGGCACCGCCCGCCACCACCCGAAGACAGTCCACAAAAGCGATATCCCAGGTAATGAAAGAAGTTGGTACGGAACTAGGCAACACCGCAGCAGTGGCTCGCGAGTCTTACGTGGACCCCAGAGTTGTACTGAGCTACAAGCACGGTCGGACGATCGCGGCGGCGGTGCGACGGGCGGAACATCGGGCAGCACATAGGGAAACCGACGCAGCCGAGGCCATTCTGGACAAGGCTACGTACCAACTGATCCGCCGCGCGGAAAAGTTGTGAGAGACAGCGAGGAATGCGGGTTTTCGGCACCAGGAAACGGGTAGTAGCCCGTCATGTTGAACTCGATGGAACTTTGCGGCAATGACTGAATACCCGGGGCATACCGAGGACATGGCCCGTCCACCCGCCGATGAGATGAGCCGGTACCGGGGAAGGGAGCTGTTGACCGGGCTGCGGGCATTGATCACCGGCGGCGACTCGGGGATCGGCCGAGCGGTCGCCCTGGCCTTTGCGAAAGAGGGCGCCGACGTGGCCGTGTCGTATCTGTCCGAACACGAAGATGCCGCCTATACGGCCGCACTGGCCGAGCGAACGGGCCGCGCCGCAGTATGCCTGCCGGGCGATCTCGCAGACCCCCAGCACTGCCGAAACATCGTGGCGCAGAGCGCTGAACAACTGGGTGGACTCGATATTCTCGTCAACAACGCCGCATATCAGTCCCCGGCGAATAGCCTCACCGAGATAACCGACGAACAGTGGCGGCACACCTTCGCGGTGAATATCGACAGCTTCTTTCACGTCACCAAGGCGGCCCTGAACTTCCTGCCGGACGGTTCCTCCATCATCAACACAGCCTCCGTCAATGGCTTACGGGGAAACAAGACTCTGATTGACTATTCGGCGACCAAAGGTGCGGTCATCGCGTTCACCTACGCTCTCGCACAATCACTTCAGAAGCGCAGGATCCGAGTTAATTGCGTCGCCCCGGGGCCGGTGTGGACCCCCTTGATTCCAGCGACATTCCCGCCCGAGAAACGGCGGTCGTTCGGCAGTGATACCCCTATGGGGCGACCGGCAGAACCCGACGAGATCGCGCCGTCGTTTGTGTTCTTCGCCGCCAACCAGCTCTCCTCGTACTACACCGGGGAAGTGCTCGCGCCGCTCGGTGGGGAGACCCTTCCGGGTTAGATCGGCCGGGAAGGGCAATCGAGCCCCTCCGTCGCCGGACCCCATAGGACAGAACCGTTCGAGTCGAAGCACGAGCCATGCAAGGGGCACTCCCAGACGCTCTCCGCTTCGTTCCAGGTTGTGATGCCGCCCAAATGAGTGCAGACCGGCGCATGCCGGCGGCGAGACCCCGGAATGGCCTTCCCCAGAATGGCCTGCGCCCAGCCTGTCGCGGATTCCCGCGCCACCCGGCCGCCGAGCCGCAACGCTGCCGGTATGGCGCGCAGGTCATGGATGCTCCAACTGGCAAATGCGTGTGCCCAGTCCATTCGCCCGCCGAGCATCTGTGAGGAAAGCGCCAGCGATGCGGCAACGCCGTTGGTGATGCCCCATTTGTCGTAACCAGTGGCAAGGTAGATCCGCCGGCCCCCCGGCAGCAGTGGCCCCGCGTACGGGAGACCGCTGATCGTTGCATAGTCCTGGGCGGCCCAGCTATGCGTCCGGGCAGCACCGGGATAGTAGGTGTCCACCCAATCCGCTAGCTCGTGTAACGCGTCTGCCGCCTTTTCCGGATTCCCCACCGGGTGGCCCGCACCGCCCACGATGAGTTGTTCACCCGTCGAGAACGGCGCATAGCGTATGGATCGCGATGGTGCGTCGACCGATAGGTACATCGACCGGGTCAGAGAACCCGGAACGTCGAACGACATGCAGTACGACCGGTGGGCGGACAACCTGGCAAAAAATCCACCGCGGTCCAGAATCGGCGCGCCGGTGGCAAGCACGCAGCGTTGCGCACTTACTGTGAATTGTCCTGTGCTCTGACCATTTACATAACTACCACTGATCGAAAGCGGTTTACCAGCCGAAACCGACCGCACCCGCGCCCCGCTGAAGAAATGTGATCCGTGCTGCGAGAGCTCGGCGACCAAATTTTGTATCAGGAGCGCCGGGTCGATCTGCGCTTGGTCGGGAAGGCAGACACCACCACGGAAAGGGAATGGGCAGTCAGCGGTTTCTTCCCACCGCACAGGCAGCCCGGCTTGCAAGCACGCATTCCATTCGCCGCGCGCCGTGTCGACCCCGTCACGCGTCTGCGCATAGCTGTACGCGTCATGGACCTGTGTTGGCACACCGTGTTCGTCGCAATACCTCAGCAACCAGTCGCGCCCCTCGGAGTTTCCTGCGGTGTAGGCGCGCGCAACGGCCTGACCGTGTCGTTGGGTAATGCGGGACAGCTTGGTGCCTTGCAAAGCACTGATCTTTCCCGTGGAGTTGCCCGTCGCTCCCGCTCCAGCACTCCGGGCTTCTAACACGATCACCTCAAGCCCCGCGCGTGCCAGGAGAAGTGCCGTCGTGAGGCCAGTGATACCCGCGCCGACCACCGCGACGTCGAACTTATGTGCGGTGTCCATGGCCGCCAGTGATGTTTGCGACGTCAAGCCCGAACTGCCCTCAAGCCAAATTGAATTCACACCGTGGACGTACCCCGGTTACTACTGATCAAACCGCCATCAAAATATCCCTGACCCTGTGGGCGATTTCGGCGAAAGGACCGAGCGCGGGGCCCGCGATCGTGGATTCGGCGCGTGGCCGTTCCGGCGGGGGAGCGACCCATTCGGACATCCCGACGGTAAGACCTATTCTGCGTCCCTCTTCGGGCGCGAGTTCTCCTGAGAGCAAAGGAAATTCCTGTTCCTCTTCGAGTCTGCAGTGTTCTAGCATCGCCGATCGCACCGCGGCGAGCCCAACGACGAATTCCGGACTTCCGAGCGTCATTGACTCCAACTGCTCGAGCTCACGATTCAGCGCCAGCTCCTCGGCTAAACGTGTGTTGGCGATGGCCCGTCCCGTATCGGAGAGACTCCGGATCCGTGGGTGAACGATCACCTCTTCGGCGGTTTCGTGCACTGCGATGAGCCCACGTAGACGGCCGAAACTCTCTGGGTCGATGCCCTTTTCAGGCGACAGTGCAGAGTCGAACAAATCACGAATCGTGACATGCTGATCCTCGAGAAACTCCACCAGGTCGTCGGCTGCTGCAAGCCTCGCAGTGGGAATACCTTTCACGGCGATCAACCTCCTGTCGGAATACCCTGGAAATGCGCTCAGCGGCCGGAGGCCAGAGCGCCGAATTCGTGCTCCCACGACCAGTCCGAGATGACGGGGTCATCGCGACCGTGTTCTCGGGTGTACCGGCACGCCGCGATTCGATCATCGACCATCTCCTGCCTCAGATTTGCCGCCCTGCTGCCTAATCCCTCAACCCTGTCGATCACATCCATAACGAGGTGGAAGCGGTCCAGGTCGTTAAGCATCACCATGTCGAACGGGGTAGTGGTGGTGCCCCGGTCCTTGAATCCGCGCACATGCATCCGATCATGATTGGTGTGCCGATAGGCGAGACGGTGTATCAACCACGGATAACCGTGATAGGCGAAGATGATCGGTTTGTCCGGCGTGAAGAGTGCATCGAAATCACTGTGCGACATGCCATGTGGATGCTCAGATTCGGGCTGCAAGCGCATGATGTCTACGATGTTGACCACGCGGACCGCCAACTCAGGAAGCCTGCGCCGCAGGATATCGGCCGCTGCCAAGGTCTCCAAAGTCGGGACGTCGCCGGCGCAGGCAAGTACGACGTCCGGATCATTCGACGAACTACTGGCCCAATCCCAGATGCCCAGCCCACGTGCACAATGAGCGCGCGCGGTATCCATGTCCATATAGGTCAGCGCCGGCTGCTTGCCTGCCACGACGACATTGACACAATGGCGGCTGCGCAGACAGTGATCAGTGACCGCCAAGAGAGTGTTGGCATCGGGCGGCAGATAGACGCGGACCACCTCCGGTCTCTTGTTCGCGACATGATCGATGAATCCGGGGTCTTGATGGGACGCGCCGTTATGGTCCTGACGCCAGACATGCGACGTCAGAAGGTAGTTCAGCGAAGGAATCTGTTGGCGCCAGGAGACCTGAGCGCTGCTCGATAACCATTTGGCGTGCTGGTTGAGCATAGAGTCGACGATATGGGCGAAGGCTTCATAACAATTGAAGAGGCCGTGCCGCCCGGTAAGGAGATATCCCTCCAGCCACCCTTGGCACAGATGTTCGGAGAGCACTTCCATGACTCTGCCCTCGGGTGCCAAATGTTCGTCGGTGGGTTCGACGCGTTCCAGCCAGACTTTGTCGCTGCGTTCGTAGACCGTGGACAATCGATTGGATGCGGTCTCGTCGGGCCCCATCAGACGGAAGTTGTCCGGATTGTGGTCGATGACGTCACGAAGGTAGGAGCCCAGTACTTTCGTGGCCTCTGCCGTCACGGTGCCGGGGGAGCCGACGGGCACCGCGTATCGATCCACCTCTGGCAGGTCAAGTTCGCGCACTAACAGGCCGCCATTGGCATGCGGGTTACTGCCAATTGCCTTCTCGGCGTGAGGCGCCAGCTCAGCGACCTCGGGACGCAGCACTCCACGGCCGTCGAACAGCTCGTCGGGCCGGTAGCTCTCCAGCCAGTTTTCAAGCTGCGCCAGTTGCGAAGGGTCCGTGCGGCATTCAGATAAGGGCACCTGATGAGAACGCCATGTTCCTTCCACAGGCAGGCCGCTGACCATTTTCGGGCCGGTCCATCCCTTCGGTGTACGCAAGACGATGAGCGGCCAGCGGGGAAGGTGTGTCGTTCGCTCATTCCGGGCCTGCCGCTGAATATCCACGATGCGGTCGAATGCCCAGTCACATGCGGCGGCCAGCTGCTGGTGAACCTCCGCGGGGTCCTCGCCGGCGACTATGCGGGGATCGTGACCGTACCCCGTCAAAAGTGCCAGTAGATCCTCCTCTGACATGCGCGCCAGCAGCGTTGGGTTCGCGATCTTATAGCCATTCAGATGCAGGATCGGGAGCACCGCACCGTCGGTGGCGGGGTTCAGGAATTTATTGGAATGCCAGCTCGCCGCTAGTGGTCCGGTCTCAGCCTCTCCGTCGCCGATAACACAGGCGACCACCAAGTCCGGATTGTCGAAGGCCGCACCATAGGCGTGAGCAAGTGCATAGCCGAGCTCTCCGCCCTCGTGGATGGACCCCGGGGTCTCCGGTGCCGTGTGGCTGGGAATGCCGCCAGGAAAGGAGAACTGCCTGAACAGTTTTCGCAGGCCGTCCAGCCCCTGATCGACGTGCGCGTAAAAATGGCTGTAGCTGCCCTCGAGGTAGGTGTTGGCCACCACACCGGGGCCACCATGCCCGGGCCCGGTGACGAGCATGACGTTGGTGCCGCGCCGGCGAATGACACGATTGAGGTGCGCATAGAGAATGTTCAGCCCGGGAGTTGTACCCCAGTGACCGAGCAGGCGTGGCTTGATATGACTGGCTGTCAGTGGTTCGCGCAGTAGAGGGTTGTCCAATAGGTAGATTTGGCCCACGGACACGTAATTGGCGGCGCGCCAGTATGCATCGATCTGCCTGACCTCATGGGCGGAAAGCGGTCGCGAACCTACGTAGGGCTCAGAATCATTGAGGCGCAGCGTGGTATCCGTCATTCCCGGGCTCCCGTCGCGGCGTGGTTATGTATCGAGAGTGCCTCACGGTCGTAGATCGTCATCGACCCACCGCAAGCCCGAATGAGGCCGCGCGTCTCCAGGTCGTGCAGGACATGGCAGATCGATTCCCGCGATGTCCCTACCAAGTCGGCAAGCTGATGTTGTGTTAGACCGTGCTCCACATATACGGAGTCGCCGTCCTTGACGCCGAACCTTTGCGCCAGGTCCAAGAGCTGTGCCGCGACACGCGCCGTGATGTCGGAATGAGGAACGTCCGCTACTTTGCGCGTGGCCTTACGCAGTTGCCGCGCCAGCACCCTGAGCAACTGCTCGGCAGCCTCGCTCTGCTGGCCGATCCACCAGCGCATGGTCTGGCGGTCTATGGCCGTCGCCACCACCCGAGTGAGCGCCCGCGCCTCCGACGATCGCGGTTCCGAGTCGAAGACTGAGAGCTCACCGAACATCTCCATGGGCCCCACCAGTGTTGCCAGAGCGCCCGACCCATTGCCCGCGCGCCGACGCAACGCCACCTTGCCCTCAGTAACCAGGTACATGCGATCGCCCGAGTCTCCTGGGCTGAAGATCACCTCGTCTGCCCGAAAACTCTCGGAAGTGAGATACGGAACTACCGCCGACTTAGCGGGCATTCGCATACCCCGAAACACTGGCGTTTGCCCTACCTCACTCAGCACAATTACTCCGAATCCCTGGACAGTGGTACGGCCTACCTACCCGTTCTGAATCCGGTCAAACGGGTACGCCTGCGGTAGGTGACATCGAAGATCGGAGATTGGAAATGGCAAGCGCCTACTCGTCTGAACCGGGTGTGCACACAGAGTTCGCGAAGCTCATGGGCCAACTCGATCATCCGGTCTACGTGGTGACTGGGCGGGGATCCGACGGCCCCTCGGGCTGCCTCGTCGGGTTCGCCAGCCAAGTCAGCATCAACCCGCCGCTGTTTCTCGCCGGACTATCCGAACAGAACCACACGTGGCGGGCAGCGCGCGGTGCAAGCCACCTCGCGGTGCATGTGATCCCACGGACGTACGGCACGCTGGTGCACCTCTTTGGAGAGCTCACGGGCGACACCGTGGACAAGTTCGCTCTGTGCTCCTGGCACAGCGGCCCGTATGGCGTTCCGATTCTGGAAGACTCTTCGGCCTGGTTCGTGGGGGAGGTCCTGGCACGCGTCGAGTTCGGCGATCATATCGGCCACGTTCTGGCGCCGGTCGCCGTCAACCGGACAACGAAGTCCGTCGCATACGTGACATCGCGCGATGCCACCGGACTGAGTCCAGGGCACGAAGCATGACCGACCCGGCGATCGTTTAGCCGCACCCCTTCGTGGGTACTCATCACCTGTGAATCGCACAGCACTCGCCGTCGAGCCCCGCCTCCCGCGGCCGAGGGGCCCATTATCTGCGGCGGTGCTCGACGTCCTCACCGAGCGGTCACCGTCGATGTCTTCGGACGACATTGAAGATGCGATCGCCGCCGCGGACCCCTACGGGCTGGACCTGCACCTCGCCCTGTACGTCTGTTATGAGCTGCACTACCGGGGGTTCGCGGGCGTCGATCCTCGATGGGAATGGGATACCCGGCTGTTGCGCCTGCGGCACCGAATGGAGGAAGAGCTGCTGGCCAGGCTTGAGCATGATGCCGGTCAAGACTCACGCGAAAACACCATCACGGCCGAACTCGACGCTCTGCTCAGCGAGACAGCGAGCGACGCGAGCCTATCCACACACCTTGCCGAGCGTGCCTCATGGGAGCAGATGCTGGAGTACTTCGTCCACCGTTCGATCTACCACCTCAAGGAAGGCGACCCCCAGGCATGGGTGATTCCCCGCCTGTCCGGACGGGCCAAAGCCTCATTTGTGGCCATCGAATTCGATGAGTTTGGGGGAGGCCACGAAAGCGCGCTACACCAGAAGTTGTTTGCCAACCTCCTGGAGGCCGCAGGGCTGGACGCGACGTATCTCGGCTATCTCGATCACGCGTCAGCCGAGTCGCTCGCGGCCGTCAACGTGATGTCCATGTTCGGGTTGCACCGTGCGTTGCGGGGCGCGGCGGTGGGCCACTTCGCGGCTACGGAAATTACGTCCCCGCCGGGCTCACGGCGAATGGTCCAGGGGCTGCATCGCCTCTCGGCTCCGGCCCCATGCATCGACTTTTATCAAGAGCATGTCGAGGCCGACGCGGTCCACGAGGAAGTGGTGCGTTCCGACGTCATCGCAAGTCTGGTCGAATCTGACCCGGATGTGAGCGGCCGCGTAGTGTTCGGCATGCGCATCTTCCGCCTCGTCGAGGATCGCCTGGCTCAGCACTTGATGAGCAGCTGGGCGCTGGGTCGCACTTCGTTGAACCGGCCTCTGGATTAGCTCTCGCGCCGCCTCTTCGGACTTTTCCGATGACGATGACTGGTGTCGCACAACGGGTAGCAGGAGCTTTTGTGGCACATGCAGATGGCCACTTGAAACCTATCGGAGACCACTGTCTCGCCACCGGGCAGTTGGATGTCGACGGGCCCTTCGATCATCATGGGCCCCGAAGAAACGATCCTCACCAGACAACGATCGCGACGATTCATGACCGCCTGCCTGCGATTACCGCCAGCCGTTCAATGCGACGCCCCTTCTCAAGGCGGCCTTCCCGCTCCAGCCACGGTGCGCGCGCCGACATCACCGGCCCAAACGGAACATCCTTCTCGGCAACAATTTTCGCTGATAATCCGTTGGTCGTGAGCGCCTGCAAAGTTCGAGATATATCGGCAAACTCGGACTGGACCAGAAGCAACACGCCGGTGGGCCCGAGGAGATCCCGCGAATGCGCACAGAGCGGATCCAACACCATCCGGCCATCGATACCCGCATGGAATGCCAGTGTTGTCCCTACCGAATCAGGAAAGGATTCACCACGTGTAATCCGACGGTCACCGGGCACATACGGCGGGTTGGCGAGTACCAGATCGAACGGTCCGAACTCCGCGGCGCGTCTCCAGTCACCCTGGACGACATCGATATTGAGGCCAGCCCTGTAAGCGTTACCCTTGGCGCACTGCACGGCATACGGGCAAATATCAAACGCTGTGACGGCCACAGCCCCGAACCGGACGGCCTCCAAGGCCAAATATCCACTGCCCGTGTATAGATCACACACACGGAGGCCCTTGGGGGGAACGACCCGAATCATTGTTTCGTTCAGCAACGCCGAATCATGCTGCGGTGCATAAACGCCCGGGTCGACCTGAATGGCGCCGCCCACAGAACGATCAAGCAACATCCCATTCACTCCTCGAATTCGTGGACAGCTTTCCGGTCCATGAATTCCCTGCTGCCCACGAATCAAACATCCACTAGCGAACACCTTTCGGCGAGCACTGGCCCGCCACGGGGTGGTGCTCTTCGCGATATCCGCTTAGTGTTGAGTGCAGTAGACGTGGCGCGTACCGGTTGACACGCACAGTGTGGTCCGGGCCGGCACCGCCCAGGTGACGAAGCGCCGTCACACGCAAGCAGAGCAGGCCGGCGTGTGATTGGCCAGGAGGCGCGGCCGCGACAGCGTTGAGAGGGTTCGTACATGGAAAGCCCTGTGGATGTTCCGGAGATCGGACGCACTGAGGCTCGGTCCAAACAGGGCAGCAGTACCGCAGAAGACTATTCGGATGTACCCGATATGTTCTTGGCGCTCGTGAGGCTGCCACCGGATAGCGCCGCTTATCATCGTGGCCGCGAGCAGATTGTGAATAGATGCCTGCCTTTGGCCGACAATGTCGCGCGTCATTTCGACCGACGCGGCGAAGATCTCGAAGACCTGGTCCAAGTGGCTCGCGTCGGCCTGCTGAATGCAATCAATCGATTTGACCCCGAGAAAGGATCGAGCTTCCTGGGTTTCGCCGTACCCACCATGATGGGGGAGGTGCGCCGGCACTTTCGCGACCACGGATGGTCAATGCATGTACCACGCGCGATTCGGGACAGGCATGTACAGATTGCATGGGCGACTGCCGAACTGACCCAGACCTTGCAACGAGCGCCGACGGCCGGTGAATTGGCAGCCGAATTGGATATCAGCCGTGAAGACGTGGTGGAAAGTCTCGTCGCGGCAGACGCCTACCAGCCACAGTCAATCGAAGCACCGCTCGCGCACGGAGATGAAGAATCCAAACATCTGTCAGACCTACTCGGAGATTCCGATCCAGCGCTGGAACACGTTACGAATCGCGAGGCGGTGCGTCCATTGCTGGTGAAGCTGCCGAGGCGTGAGCGCACGGTCCTGGAACTTCGGTTCTTCAAGGGAATGACCCAGAGTCAGATAGCCGAGGAAATAGGCGTTTCCCAGATGCACGTTTCACGAATTCTCAGTGACACCCTTCGATATCTGCGGGAACAACTGCAGTAACCGCGGGTGGTTCAGCAGCCCTCTCAGCGGGTATGCCCCGGTACACACGCGACCGGAGGTGAATCATGGATGCGTTCTGGCTACTGCGTCGTTTTGCCGGGTTTGTACGGCGGGATTACCCGCAGAACGCCCCGACAGTCGGCCACTGGCCACTCGTGGCGCTCATGCCCGGCCTGGTCGAACCCGACCAGGCCCAAGACGATCGAAATTAGCCCAACACCACACCCCGTATATCCATGTCGCCCCGCGGAGAACGTTTCTACGAGGCGAAATAACGTCGATTGTGTGGTGCCCCAACGACCAGCGCCGGTATTTGCACTGCACCACCGCGACGGCAGGAAGCGTTGTGCACAGATGCGGGTCGGCGTAGCCTGATCGTCAGGTTGAGTCCACAGCCGCGCGGGATCTGCAGATGCCAGTGCTGTCTCGGGGCTTCCATACCGGGCAGGCTGCCTGGCGTCTCCCATCCGAAAGAATGCACGCTTCGATCGATGGAGTCACATATGTCTGTCATTGACCAAAATGCATCACGTGCCGCAGCTCGAACCAAAACTGGTGTTGTTCCGCTGTTTTCATCAACTGATGACACTGCGCGGTTCACGGCTCATTGGCACCGCCCATCTATAGTCCTCGTGAGCGCCATGGGAGAGGTCGACGCCGTCAACGCCGGGCACCTCACGGAATATGCGACACGCTATCTCGATGGGCATCGCGCCCTCGTGCTGGATCTACAAGGCCTGCAGTTCTTCGGCACCGACGGTCTGGTGGCCCTCGACGAGGTACGTCGTCATTGCGCGTTGCACGGTACCGAATGGTCGGTTATTCCGGGCCGGGCCGTCACGAAACTGCTCGAAATCAGTGGAGGCAGTAGCACCTTCCCGCTGAGCGATTCTGTGCCCGAGGCCTGGAGAAGGCTAGCGCCGTAGCCGGTTTCCGAATGTTCGCGTGGCGTTATCCGTGTGCCACGTGTACGGCCGCGGGGGCATCTCGCTGCGCGGACATCGCGACACCGACGACCCGGCCGACAGGATCATCCAATGGGCTTCGCTCGAAAGTTTCGACATGGTCCACCAGCGAGTTGAGTACGTACCAACTGAAACTGTCGAGCGGAAAGACGTCTCCTGCCAGACAATGTGTGTGCACGGCGATGTTGAGACGGTCCGGATGAAACTCCAGCCGAACGGTGAGCATGGCATCGGGCACCGACGCCTTGATCAATCGGGTACAGGCCTCGTCCGTCGCCAACTTCAGATCGGCCACCGTGTCCATATCAATGTCATCGAAGGTCGTCGCCGCACCTACGACCGTGCGAATCATCGCCAGATTGCTTAGCCGAGCTGCCATTTCGAACGTCAGAGACCGGTCGTCATGGTGGCCGACGGAGTCAGTGGTGTGGGCCTCGGTCATATCTCTCCCAATATTGCCTGCGTTCGAGATTACCCGGATCATCGGTGAGTAACCAATACTTGGCGGCATCGACTCGCGTACACGCTGGATCGTGCGTGTCGCCGATGAATTTAGGTAACGTAAGTATACCTCTTATACCGTCATCGTATGACAGGTCAAGGCAATTCATCGCTGATCGCTGTTCACAAGTCTGTCTTCCCCGGGAGGGTATGCGGTGATGCTGCCATCGCCGGACTGCGAGCGTGCTTCGCAAGGGTGTACACCGCATAGGCAGAGCGCAATACCGGTTGTGCGACATTGCGGACCGGAACACCTCCTGGTGTACGCCCATGTTCGGTACCGGCGTGAGCGTGGCCGTGCACCGCGAGGTCCGAACCAGCGGTATCAATAGCCTCACCCAGGAGATACGACCCCAAAAACGGATAGATCTCCAGCGGCTCGCCGCCCAGCGTCTCCGGAATGGGCGCATAGTGCAACAACGCAATTCGCAGATCTGTATCGAGTGCACCCAACGCTTGTGCCAGCTGGCCCGCATTAGATTGTGTGTATCCGATGAACGCCTTCATTTCCGGTTCGCCGAAGTTACTTCCGCAACGCCCGGCGAAACCACCCCCAAACCCTTTGGTACCTGCCACTCCGACGGAAACACCCCCGATATCGGCGCTAACGCCATCACCGTCCAGCACGATAATTCCATAGCTACATAGGATCTCGGTGATCTCCGACACCTGGTCGGAGTGATAGTCGTGGTTTCCCAGCACTGCGATGACGGGTACGCCAAGCTCGGCGAATTCGGCTGCCACCACCTCGCCCTCGGCGGCCGTCCCTGTTCGCGTTAGGTCGCCGGCCAACAGCAGCAGATCCGCGTACTCACCGATATCGTCAAACGCCGGCCGCAGCTGCATCCTGGATTCTTCTCCGAGATGTATGTCGCCGACGGCCGCGACACGGATCATGAGATTAGCTCCTCCCGGCCGGGCTTGCCCGTATCCGATACACGCACCATGTTGCGAATATCCATGCCGGGCGCGTACTCCCGCGCGACAACCGAAAGCATCTCCCTGCGTTGCGGACAATCAACCTCACCGTCCAACGCCAATGTCTCGCCATCGAATGTCACCGTCACACCCAACTCGGCTGTTCGCGAGTCCTCGGCGAGCCTCCTCCGGAGTTCAGCCTCGTCGTACTGCCTCCCACCATCGGCCTTTGCACTATTCAGGTCCACAACGTCCAGCTCCGCGAGAAGATTCAGAAAAGCTGTGGCGTAAGGTGATCGCTGCGTTGATCGATGCACTTGGAGCCAGTCGACCTGTTCCCTGATTGCGCGAGCGATCCCCAGGAGCGGTCCAAAGTCGCAACGATGCGAATCAAGGACGAGCAACTTGTCCACCATGAGATCCGTCGCCCTGACCACAGGCGCCCGGGTCGGCCCTATTTGCATGGACTCGGCTCGGCTGAGGAATTCAACGTCAACGGGCCGATCGTTGGGACAGAAGATGAGGTCCACCAACACGTTTCCGTCATATACCTTCGTAAGCCAGCTCTCGGGGGGATCCTTCGGCCGCATACCCGCGGCTTCCAATGCGCGCACGCTGTCCGGCACATCCTCCTCCCGCAGAAAAATGTCGATGTCGTGAGTCGTCACGGGCCCGCCACGCGCATAGACGGCACACCCGCCGGCCACCGCGAACGCAATCTTGTTCTCAGACAGGACCGTTACCACCCTGGTCAGAGTCTGAAGCAGCGCCTGTTCATTCATGGTAGCCGTGACGTACCCGCTGCGCCGCGCGCTAACCATCGATTCCTCGCACGTCTTTTCCGGCTCCGGAACGGCGGTGATACAGACCCGCGGCTCTACGACCACCGCCGAATCAATACGTGCCACCGGTTTACGTTGGCCAACAGCGGTTCATGATCGAGGCAGGTTCGAGGGCGGCGACATGTCAGAATTCTGATTGTCCGGCATTTCCCCACCAGACCGCGTTTCATGATGCAAGCGATGGTGAACTTCTTCCTGTTCGAAGACTTCACGGTCTTCGATATCTATCGCCTCTTCGTTGGCCGCCGGGATGGCACTGATGAGCTCGTCCAGCTTCAGCAGCACCGCATTGGTGTCACGGTTGGTGGTGTGCTGGATCAGAAACAACATGAGGAGACTGACGAGCGCTCCCATGGAGTACACCAGCGTTTGCCACCACGTGGGAAATTCAGACATCAGCCCGGTCACCAGCAGTACGAAGACCACAGTGAGGGCGGCCAAGGAGAGCCAGATGGAACCGGCCCAGCGTGTGATCACTCCCGGCAACGAGGCTAGCCGTGCCCGGTAGCCGCCGCGGCTACGGGGAATCTGTGCTCTCATGTTCTTCGAGTCCGACGGCGTCAAGAAGTTCTTTGCGATCTTTGTCGAGCTGAAATGCCAAGCTTGGGTTCATTTGCGCCAGGGCATCCACAATATCCGCGAGTGCGTCGGCGATGCCATTGAGCTTCTGCTGTACCGCATCATCGGATCGTCTTTGGGTGTTCTGCAAGAGCGCTACCAAAAGAAACGTGATGATCGTGGTCAGTGTGTTGATGATCAACTGCCACGTGTCGATGTTGAAGAGAACGAATGTCGGCGCCCACACCACCACGATGAGCACGCACATCACAAAGAACCACGGCTGCGAAACATGGCCGGCCATGAGCGTTGCGAATCGGTCAAATGCCGACACCCGCGGGCTCACCTCGGATGGAAAGATGGCCTTGCTGTGCGGCCTGGTGCTACTGCTCATCACTGCGATCCTCCTGCTCATCGCACGAAATACCCCATACCGCAACATTTAAACGGTCGCACTAGGCCGAGGTGACATGTTTGAGCGGTGGGCGAGCGGTAATCCGCTGATTGACGGGGAGTGCCACTCAAGGCCGAGTTGCACCCCGTCGGTCATCAGCCAACCGATCGACAGGAGAACCCATATGACCGAAAAGAGCAGCGGCCCGCAGGAAGCCGTGCGAGGTGTAGTCGAGGATGTCAAAGGAAAGACCAAGGAGGCGATCGGAACCGTTACAGGAGATGATGACCTCATCGAAGAGGGCAAGGCCCAACAGGACAAGGCTGAATCGCAACGCGAAGCAGCGCACAAGGAAGCCGAAGCCGAAAAGTCCAGAGCGGAAGCCAAATCCGATGAGAAGCGTCAAAAGGCGCATGAGTAAATGCATCACAAAGGAGGCGGGCACCTGGTGCCCGTCCTCTTTGTGTATCGGCTGTGTATCGGCAACTGCCAGCCGCTCAATCGTGGTGCGGCGCGGAATGCTCCTCGTGCCATACGTTCTCCGCACGACGCACCCGTTCACGTTCAATGTGCAGCCAGAGCCAACCAAGAAAGAACAGCACGAACGCTGATCCGCCTGCTATGGACGTCCAACCATAGAACCGATATGCGGCGGCAGTGAGGCCCAGCACCACCGCCGTAACGCCCAGTGCGATGAACGCCAACCCGGGCCACGCGGCCCTATCGGTCAAAGACTCACCCGCGTGCGGGCGAAAGGTGCGCGCATGATCAACAGGTTCGGGATCGCTACTTCCTTCTCGCATGATTTTCTCCTATTAAGCTGGCGGGTAACGATATTCGCGGAGCAGTCGCGCGAGATGTACTGCGTTGTGCGCGGCAGAGGCGGTGGCAGACGCGACTGCTTCGGGCGTCTGGGGGAGGTCCTGATAGTCGGTTGTGTGCATCGCCTCGCCGTTCCAGTACGTGCAGCCCTGGGATGGCACGCTATAACCGACATCGTTGAGCGCTTGAAAAAGGTCGGCGGTGATTTTGTGTGCACCATCCTCGTTGCCCACCACCGCTGCGACTGCGACCTTGCCCGAAAGAATCGGCCGGCCTTCTTCATCCGTCTCCGACAACTCTGCGTCCAGCCGCTCGAGAACACGTTGCGCGACACTCGACATATGGCCCAGCCATGTCGGTGTGCCGAGTATCAAAATATCCGCGCCCAGGACCTTGCCACGCACCTGCGGCCACTGATCGCCGTATCCCATATCCCGCTCGACACCAGGATGGATGTCATAGTCGGCGCATCGGACACTCTCGCAATGCACGCCGTCCTCGCGCAACAACGCGGCCAGCTGGTCGGTGATCAGTTCGGTGCTGGAGCGCTCACCGTGGCGTTTCAGACTGCATACCAGGCTCAGTGCCCGCAGTGGTTCCTGGACGATAGTCATGTCGTAGCAGTACCCACAATCCGATTCGTCAAACCGGCCGACTCCATCACGTCGTCATCATCCGGCCCGACAGCATCAGAGTCACGACCATCAGCAACAGTAGGAACCATCCAGCGCCCTGCCAGATCCACCAGCTTTCGCGGCGTCTCCACACCCGATAGGTCTGCACAAAGGCGATAATCCCGCCCAGCAAGAGAACTCCCGGCGCCGCTAGCGCGATCAGCGGCGTTCCGTGCCTGCCACACAGCCCCTCGTCCGCCTGAAGGCTGACTGAACACTGTCCCATCCAGATGACGGTGGCGACAAAGGTGACGACAGCGAGTGCCACGATCGCGGTGCTGAACCACACCGCTCGCGCAAACCCCTTCCTGTCTTGGCTTTTGCGCTCCGCGGAGCTATACATCGGGGCATTCATGTGCTTGAAAGGTCAGCTCTCACTGTTGTTGCTCGTCCCTGCGAACTGGGCCTGGCGCGCACAGTGGGTGCAGCAGTAGAGCCGACCATCCTCCTCTGTGCCGTGGCCGAGGATGCGGCAACCGCAGAGCGCACACTCCGGCGCCAGCTCCGTAATCGCACACTCCAGACTGTCAAACGTGGCAGTCTTGTCGCCCCAGGTCACAGTGAAGGTGTTGTGATAGACATTCCCGCAGGTGGTGCACACTGCCATGGCGTCGTCCTTCCGTTGAATCCTGTGGAGAACAAGCTTCCCGGAAAGGGCGGATTTCAAACTTCCACCGTGAGCTCGCCGTGACTCGCTGAGGCGTGATGCCACATCGCCGTTGGCATTGTCCGCGTACGAGTGACCGTCACAGGCGGCTGCTGAAGTGTTTAATGAATTACCCATAGGGTATTCGGCTCGCCATGGGGTGCACACGACAGATATTCGATATCGCAATGTGGCATGTTCATGGCTCTTGGTCGCAAGCGTTCACATCTGGCGGCCACCGTTACCTGTTGCCCACGAACCTGTCTCGCGATGCGGATGGACGTGGCCGCAGCGGCCGTCAGTGGCCCAACGCGCGTGAGATCCCGATCGATGCGCTCGCCACGCAGCACGTCGACCTGGTAGTCCTACAGCGCCCGCACGAACTGCAACTGGTAAGGCGTTGGCTCGGACGTGAGCCCGGTATTGACGTACCGGCGGTGTACGTCGAGCACAATGCTCCGCGTCCACACGCCGCCGAAACCGTGCACCCGCTGGCTGACCGCTGCGACATACCCATCGTGCACGTCACCGAGTTCAACCGGCTCATGTGGGACAACGGAGTGGCTCCTACGCTCGTCATCGGCCACGGGATTGAAGACCCCGGGCCGCTCTACACAGGCGAGATTCCCTCCGCGGCCACGATGATCAACGAACCGGTCACGCGAGGACGCATCGTCGGAACTGACCTGTTGGATCCCCTGAGCAGCTATGCGCCGATCGATGTCTGGGGCATCGCCACCGATGAGCTGAACTCTGCGACTCGCACGAGCCGTGTGCGGGGCCATGGCGATATCCCGGGATACTCAGTACTCAAACAGGTTTCACGTCGTCGCAGCTATTTGCACACTGCCCGGTGGACGTCCCTGGGTCTTTCCTTGGTCGAGGCCATGTACTGCGGAATGCCCGTGGTCGCCGTCGCCTCGACGATGGCGCCGATGGTGATTCCACCTGAAGCGGGTGTGGTCAGCGCCGACATCTCCGTACTGGGCGAATCGCTCGCTGAATTCACGACAGACGTCACGAGATCCCGGATGTGCGGCAAGACAGCACGGGAATTCGCTTGTGAGAACTTCCGAATCGACCGGTTCCATGCCGAATGGGACCGCCTTATCGAGGAGATGTGCACATGATCGACGTGGCTCGACCGTTGAGCGTGGCAATGATTTCTGAACATGCGAGCCCATTGGCACGTTTGGGTGACGTCGATGCAGGTGGGCAGAACGTCGCGGTTGCCAGGCTGTCGGCCGCGATGGCCGCACACGGTCATCGCGTAACCGTCTATACCCGGCGAGAGGATGCGCGATTGCCAGAGTGCGTCGAGACAGAAGACGGCTATACGGTGGTCCATGTACCCGCCGGCCCGCCCGATAAGCTGCCCAAAGATGCGCTGCTGCAATATATGCCGATGTTCGCGAACTTCCTACGGCATGCCTGGCGGAGTCACAGGCCGGATGTCGCCCATGCCCATTTCTGGATGTCTGGACTTGCCACGCTTCAGGCAGCGAGGCCATACGACGTCCCGATGGTACAGACCTTTCATGCGCTAGGTACCGTCAAACGACTGCATCAAGGAGCCGGAGACACCAGTCCGACCGACCGGATTCGGCTGGAGACCCACCTCGCGCGGGATGCCGACTGGATCCTGGCAACGTGCTCGGACGAGGTGCGCGAGCTGCAGAAGATGGGGCGGCGGTCTCGGCTTTCGGTTGTACCCTGCGGCGTCGATATCACCAGATTTCACAACCAGGGGCCAATAGCGGTACGCGGCAGGCGACATCGCATCGTCGCCGTCGGCCGTCTGGTACCACGCAAGGGGTTCGACACAGTCATCAAGGCAATGCCTCATATCGGCAACACCGAACTGGTGATCGCGGGCGGCCCCGACAAAGCCGAACTGGACACCGACCGTGAGGCTGCCCGCCTCCAACAGCTCGCACAGCGTCTGGGGGTCGCCGATCGCGTCCACCTCTACGGCGGAATTGAACCTGACGAGATGCCGATGCTCCTGCGGTCCGCGGATGTTGTCGCCGCGACACCCTGGTACGAACCATTCGGAATCGTTCCCGTCGAGGCGATGGCCTGCGGAGTGCCTGTCGTCGCGTCGGCGGTGGGCGGCATGCTCGACACGGTGGTCGACGACGTGACCGGCAGGCTGGTTCCGGCTAAGGATCCGCGCGCCTTCGCGGAAGCAGTCAAACCGTTGCTCTGGGATCGGCGCCTACGCATCCGGCTGGGCGAAGCCGGACGGGCGCGCGCCTGTGCCCATTACACCTGGGAATCGTGCAGTACCGCAACCGAGCAGACCTATCGACGGCTGCTGGCGTGAGTGTCGGGCTCCACATCGTCGTTATCCATTGTGGCCAAAGCCCTTTCCACCTGATCTGGTAGACGGCGACGGTCAGCGGCAACAGCGGGTAACGAACCCACAGCCTCCCATAGCGCCCGGCGATAGGCGGGCCCACGCAGCGCGGCACGGGCCAGCTTGCCGCCCGCGCGCACGCATTCGGGATACGGCCTGCGCAACCATGCGGACAAGGTCTCATTCCGGAGCGCCCGGGCACGCTGCTCACTGCTCGGGGGGCGGACCTGCGAGGGCTGATGGTAGGCAACCAATTCGGAGCAATAGCACAGCTGCCATCCTCTACTCGCGAGATCCCATGCCAAGAGCTGTTCCTCGCCCCGGAAGTGCAGAATGGGACTGAATCCGCCCACCGCGGTAAACGCACTCCTGCGCACGATCGACGAACAGGCCAGAAAACCGAGGACCGACGGGCCAGGAAGACCCGGCCATTGGCCCAACGGGCTGTTGGACAACGCATCTACCACAGGGTCTTCACGCCCTTCCGGCAGCACAATGGTGCGTGCCGCGAGCAACGCAACACCCGGGTTCTGGCTCAGTACCGATTCCGCGACACCGATGGAATCCGCGTCCCACCAAGAGTCGTCGTCACAGAAGGCGACGTAATCGGTATTGCAATACGCCACGCCTACGTTGCGCGCCACCGCGCCGAGATTCGCACGCAGCGGCACCACCGTCAGCCGATGTCCATCCGCCGCCTGAAGGCTCTTCATTGCGGCGACCGAGTCGTCATCGGATGCGTTGTCCACAACCACTATTGGCCCTTGGACCGTATCCAGCATGCGGCGCACGACCGACGCCAGTTCCGAAGCGCGGTTTCGGCTGGCGATGACGATTGATGTCTGGACATTCCGTGTCACAACGCACTGGACTACCCCTTAAGCGGTTCGCTAAACCAGGTTTGTCGTTGGGCGCGGTGGGTATTCGGACCCCATGCGTCAGCTATCTCGTGTTCTGGTTACCGGTGGTCGAGGTTTCCTGGGCGGTCATCTCTGTGAGGCACTGCTCAACGCTGGGACCGAAGTGGTCTGTGTCGATGACCTCTCCAGCAGCGTTCTCTCGGCGCACAGTCGCCTAGTCGGCCGGCCTGGATACCGTTTCGTGCGGCACGATATGGTCGATCCTTTGCCTTTTCCGTTGCGATTCGGGCCATTTGACACGGTTTTTCACCTGGCTTCCCCGGCATCCCCGCGTGACTACCAAAGCCACCAGACAGCGACGCTCCGTGTCGGGGCCTCCGGCACCACGGTGGCGCTTGATGTCGCGGAACGATGCGGCGCTCGGATGGTCCTGGCCTCAACGAGTGAGGTGTATGGCGACCCGCAGCAGCATCCTCAGCACGAAAGTTATTGGGGGAATGTGAATCCGATAGGACCACGCAGCGTATACGACGAAGCTAAGCGCTACGCCGAGGCGCTCACGTTCGCCTATCAGCGTGAAAGGGGAGTCGACGTCGCGGTGGCGCGCATCTTCAACACCTATGGGCCGAACATGCGCATCGAGGATGGGCGGGCGGTGCCGACATTCTGTTGGCAGGCCCTGCACAACGACCCCATAACCGTGTTCGGTCCCGGCACCCAAACGCGGTCCCTGTGTTTTGTCGATGACACCATCGCAGGGCTTATTGCTTTGGCATCCAGCGATTGGCCGGGCCCAGTGAACATCGGAAACCCGGAGGAGCTGACTGTGCTTCAGATAGCCGAACTTGTCCGCAGCCTCGCGGACAGCACCTCGCCCATCGAGCTGATGCCTGCGGCTGCCGAGGACCCTCGGCGCCGGTGCCCGGATATTTCACAGGCGCAGAGTCGCCTCGGGTGGAGTCCCAAAGTCGATCACGTACAGGGCTTATCGATGACGTTGGGCTGGTTCCGCGATTACATGGCCCACAACGGCGCCCCGTTGAAGGCCCTTCATGGGGAGCGGCGGTGATGCGCGTACTCGGTGTCAACGCCGTCTTCCATGACCCCGCGGCGGCACTGGTTGTGGACGGGCAGATCGTGGCCGCGGCAGAGGAAGAACGCTTCTCACGGCGCAAGCACGGCAAGGATCCAGTTGCGTTCTCCACCTGGGAATTGCCGATACGAGCCGCCCGATGGTGTCTGGAAATTGCGGGCCTGCAGGCGTCCGACCTCGACGCTGTCGGCTACTCATACGATCCGAATCTGGTACCGACCGACTGCGCCGGCCTGCCCGGATTCGATGGCGAATGGGAAAGTCTGCGGACGGTCTATGCGCAACGCGCGCCGCGATTCCTTTCGACAGCGCTGCCCGGTCTCGATCCTTCGCGGGTCCACCACGTGCGCCACCATGTGGCGCATGCCGCCTCGGCGGCCTTGGCCTCACCGTACGACAACACCGCCGTGCTGACCGTGGACGGTCGGGGAGAGGGCATTTCCATGCTTGCCGGAGTCTATCGAGATGGCAAGCTCGACGTGTTGTCCACCCAACCGCTTCCTCATTCACTGGGGTTGCTCTATGAAGATCTCACCGAACACCTTGGTTTCCGGCGGTCAAGCGACGAATACAAGGTGATGGCCATGGGCGCGTATGGCTCGCCGCGCTTCGTCGAGCTGCTCCGTGACCGGATCTACTCCCGCGGCGATGGGACGTTCCGGACCGAACCGGTGAACTGGGCAGCGCTGGCACCAGCGCTTCCACCGGACTCAACGCGAGATACGTCGGATCGGCCCAGGCCCGAACATGCCGATCTGGCGTGCAGTGTGCAGCGGCTGGTCGAGGAGGTGTTGCTGGACCTTACCTGCTGGCTGTACGCCCGCGCGGGCAGTGAGAATCTCTGTCTCGCCGGAGGTGTGGCGCTCAATTGCGTTGCCAATAGCCGCATATTCGCTGAAGGTCCTTTCGCCAACGTCTGGGTTCAGCCCGCGGCCGGCGATGCGGGCACGGCGCTGGGGGCGGCCCTGGCATTGTCCGCCGAATCCGGTGTCCCCATTGCACCGATGCAATCGGCGCAGTTGGGCGCCCGGTGGTCGGATCAGCAGATCACCACCGTGCTCGATCAAGCTGCGGTGTCGTATGAGCGGCCACGCGATATCGCGTCGGCCGTTGCCGAATCCTTGGCAGCCAACAAGCTGGTGGGGTGGTTCCAGGGTGCGTCTGAATTCGGTCCACGCGCACTCGGCGGAAGGTCACTGCTGGCCGATCCGCGCCGAGCCGAGAACATCGACAAACTCAATGCCGTCAAGGGACGAGAGCAATTCCGGCCAGTCGCTCCGATGGTTCTCGCCGAGAAGGCGGGCGATATATTCAGTCGGGGACCGCTGCCCAGCCCCTACATGACCTTCGTCCACGATGTCGCGCACGACTGGCGCGAACGTATTCCCGCTGTCACGCACGTCGACGGCACCGCACGCATACAAACCGTCGACGACTCTCAGCCCTTGTTGCAGTCCGCGATTCGCTCCTTTGACGAACTGACGGGGGTGCCCGTCGTGATCAACACGAGCTTCAACACCGCGGGACGCCCCATGGTGGATAGCCCACGTGACGCACTTGAGTGCTTCGGCAGTGCCCCGATCGATCTGCTCGCCATCGGGCCATGCCTCGTGCGGAGGCCACGGTGAATGTGGACTGCTCCATCGTGATACCTACCATTGGGCGTGCGTCACTTACCCGGCTGACAGAAGCGCTAGCGGCCTCGGCCACCCATCGCGTTCAGATCTTCCTTGTCGACGACCGTCCTCATCCCGCAACGCCATTGCCGAACGAGCCCGGTCTACCTGTCACTACTTTGCACAGCGGCGGGAGAGGTCCGGCCGCCGCCCGTAACGTCGGCTGGCGTGCGGCATCCACGCGCTGGGTGTGCTTCGTGGACGACGACGTGGTCCCGGAACCGGGCTGGCTTGTGGCCCTGCACGCCGATATACGCACCGCCGATTCGGTGGATGCTGTGGGCTCACAGGGTTCCATCGAAGTGATCACGCCCAACTCGTCTGTTCCGATGACCGATGACGAACGGAGACAATCTCAACTGGGACAGGCATTGTGGATCACTGCAGACATGGCCTACCGGCGCGATGTACTGGCAGAGGTCGGCGGATTCGACGAGCGCTTCCCTCGCGCTTACCGCGAGGACTCGGATCTGGCACTGCGGGTGCGCTCACGTGGGTACCGGATAGTACGCGGCACTCGATTCAGCACGCATGTGTCCGGGCGACCGACCTGTCTAAGCAGTGTGACCGCTCAGATCGGCAACCGTGACAACGCACTGATGAGGCGGAAGTTCGGGAAAGGCTGGCGAAGACAGGCCGGCGAGGTTGCCGGGCGCCTGCCGCAGTACACCGCGATCACGGCGCTGGGCGTCATGGCGATCGCCGCAGCGGCAGAACGCCGTCGGACAGTGGCCAAGCGCGCCATAGTGGCCTGGGCAACGCTGACGCTCGACTTTTTCTGGCACCGTTACCGCCCGGGTCCGCATGGCCTCGCAGAAGCGTTGCGGGTCCTCGTGACGAGCGTGTTGATTCCACCAGTTGCATTGGCGCACAGGATAGTCGGCGAATGGAACCACCGTGGTGCGACGCCCGAGCCGCCGCTGGCAGTCCTGTTTGACCGCGACGACACGCTGATCCACGACGGCCCGTTCCTCAGTGACCCGGATGGCGTGCATCCGATGCCCGGTGTGCCGGAAGCGCTCCGGAAGCTGCGGGCCAACGGATTGCTCCTGGGCGTCGTGACCAACCAGTCGGGCGTAGCACGCGGCCTCGTCAGCAGCGCCCAGCTGGCGGCCGTCAATGCGGAGGTCGATAGACAACTGGGGCCGTTCGATGCGTGGCAGGTATGCCCACACGGCCCGGAGGGCGGATGCCGTTGCCGCAAGCCGCAACCGGGGATGGTGGTGGCGGCCGCACGGTCGCTGGCAGTGCCACCGGAACGCTGCGTCGTCATCGGGGATACCGGTGGGGATGTGCGTGCCGCGTTGTCGGCGAACGCGCGCGCCGTCCTGGTGCCTACCCGGCGTACGCGCCTTGCCGAGGTCGCGCAGGCCAGCTGCGACGCAGCAGTGGCAGCCACCTTCTCCGAGGCCGTCTCGATGGTACTGAGGTGGTGCAGATGAGGACGGCACTGGTAGCACGCCTGGACAGTCTCGGGGACGTCCTCATGGCCGGTCCCGCGGTCCGTGCCGTGGCAGCCACACACGAGCGGGTTGTTATGTTGGCAGGCCCGCATGGCAGTGAGGCAGCCCGGCTGCTGCCCGGGGTGGATCACGTCCTCGAATGGCAGGCACCGTGGGTCGACTTCGACTCCGGGGCACTGACCGGTCAACATGTTCAGCGGCTCGTCAAGGCGATACGCAGATGTGCCCCGGACCGGGTGTTCATCCTCACCTCCTTTCACCAGTCCCCGCTACCGTTGGCACTGCTATGCCGCATCGCGGGCGTGCAGTGGATCGCAGCCATAAGCGACGACTATCCCGGCACACTGCTCGACCTGCGCCACCACGTCCCCGGGGATATCCCCGAGCCACTCCGCGCATTGTCGCTCGTGGAGGCCGCGGGCGCCGTGCTGCCACCCAGTGACGGTGGCGAGCTACGGATTGTGCCCGTCAAACCGGTGTCAATGGAGCTGAGAAAGATCATTGGCTCCCAACCATTTATCGTTTTTCATCCCGGTTCGGCCGTGCCTGCCCGCCGGCCCAGTGTCAGCAGATCTCGGCGGATGGTGGCGGCATTGGCACGAGCGGGCCACCGGGTGGTCGTTACCGGCAGCGCCGGAGAGGTCGGGCTCACCGCCGAGGTGGCCGGGGACAGCGGCCTCGACCTCGGTGGGCGCACTGACCTGCCCCAGCTGGCGGCCGTGCTGTCCGACGCCGAGGCCGTCGTCGCGCCGAACTCCGGGCCCGGCCACTTGGCCGCAGCGGTGGGCACACCGATTGTCTCTCTTTTTGCACCGGTCGTTCCGGCATCAGCGTGGAGCCCATTCGCCGGTTCGGTCACGGTCCTCGGAGACCAAGGCGCCGCGTGCCGCGCGACGCGCAGCCGGGCCTGTCCCGTACCCGGCCACCCCTGCCTGAATGACATCACCGATACGGCGCTACTGGGCGCAGTGCACCAGTGGACAGGAGAACCATGATCGAGACACATTTCCTTGCGCTGACGCATGCCATGGAGCGAACACGACCACAGCTCAAGACCATTCGTAGCTGGGGCCATATCTTGGCGGGGCGGTTGGGTAGCGGGGGAAGACTGCTGGTGTGCGGCAATGGCGGTAGCGCCGCAGAGGCCCAACATCTCACCGCCGAACTGGTCGGCCGGTTCCGCGACGAACGTCAGCCACTGTCCGCCATCGCGTTGCATGCCGAAACATCCTCGCTGACGGCAATAGTCAATGATTACGGAGACGAAGAGATGTTCTCGCGCGGGGTGCGTGCGCATGGGCGCGCCGGCGATGTCTTGTTGGCGCTGTCGACCAGCGGCGCCAGCCGCAACGTCCTCGCGGCGGTGAAGACCGCCCGCGAGCAACATATGCTGCCGTGGGCCTTGACAGGGCCGGCGCCGAATCCGCTGGCCGCAAGTTGTGACGATGCGGTCAGTGTCGAAGCACCCTCGGTCGCCACGGTGCAGGAGATGCACCTCGTGTTGATCCACGCGCTGTGCGCATCCATCGACGAAGTGTTGGTGGGGCCGCAATCATGAGCGGGCGGATTGTCATCGTGGGCGACAGCATCCTGGATGTCGATATTGACGGTTCGGCCACCCGGCTATGTCCCGACGCTCCGGTCCCGGTCGTCGACGCCGATCAGTCATGGCACCGGCCCGGGGGTGCAGGACTGGCCGCGCTGCTGGCCGCCCGCGAGCACTCCGACGTCACGTTGATCACCGGTGTCGTGGACGACGCCGACGGCGACCGGATGTGCGAACTGTTGCACGCAGCAGGCGTTTATGTGGTGGGCATGCCAATGACGGGTTCAACAGTGGTCAAGACACGGGTAACAGCCCGCGGCCAATCCATGCTCCGTGTCGATCGCGGTGGTGCGGTTTTCGACTGCCAAGTTCCGTCCGCGGCGGCCGCCGCATGCTTGAGCGAGGCGGCGGCCATCTGTGTCGCCGATTATGGGGGAGGCATTACGTCCATACCCACATTGCGGGGCTGGCTCGAACGCATCGCACTGCGGGTCCCGGTGGTGTGGGACCCGCATCCACGCGGCAGCGAACCGGTTCCGTGCTGCACCATGTTGACCCCGAACGAGGCAGAACTCAGGCAGCTGAGCCCCGGTACGCGGGCGCCAGGAGAAGACCTACGCAAAAGCGCCCAGGCGAAGTCGGTGTGCGTGACGCTGGGCTCTCGGGGCGCGCAGTTGTATGTGGAGGGCCATAGCCGCCGACATATCGCGGTGCCCCCCGCGGTGGCGGCACCGCGTCACGGCGATACCTGCGGCGCGGGTGATCGATTCACGACAGCCGTGGCGACGGCATTGGCAAGCGGTGCACAGCCCCCGGAAGCCGTGCAACACGCGGTCGAGACGGCCGCCCGGTTCGTGAACGCGGGTGGGGCTGCGTCAGTATCTACACCGGCGCAGCGCAATACGGTGGCCGTGACTGGTTCAACGCTTCCTTTCGATCCGGCCACCGACGTGTGTGCCGTCGCACGAAAACTGCATGCCGCGGGGCGCACGATTGTGGCCGCCGGCGGGTGCTTCGATCTTCTTCACGTGGGCCACGTGCGCATGCTGTACGAGGCACGACAGCTGGGCGATGCACTGATCGTGCTGGTGAACTCCGACGATTCGGTACGCGGTCTCAAGGGTGAGGGGCGTCCCGTGATGCCCGCCGCCGATCGGGCGCGGGTGTTGAACGCTCTCGCCTGCGTCGACGCGGTGGCCGTCTTCGACGAGCCGACGCCGCAACGACTCTTGAGCACATTGCAGCCGGATATATGGGTCAAGGGTGGTGACTACGTCGCCGAATCATTACCGGAAGCAGACGTAGTCGCAGGATACGGAGGGGAAGTGGTCATCTTGCCCACAATTCCCGGCTATTCGTCGACAAATCTGATCAGCGCCGCTCGTGGCACTGCGGAGAAAGGGGAGTGAGATGGCAGTTTTGCCGAGGACAAACAGTTACGTGATCACCGGCGGTGCCTCTGGACTCGGCGCCGCTACCGTGAATGCCGTCATGCGTGGCGGCGCAACACCATTGGTGATCGACAAGAATCCGCCATCCGATGACGTCACACATGTCTGTGCGGACCTGGCCGATACCGAAGCGGTGGAAAAGGCGGTCACCGAACTGGCCGGTATCGCCGGAGGCCGGTTCGAGGGCGTCTTCACGGCTGCGGGCATCGATTCCTGCGGCAGGCTCGAGGACGTACCCGCCGAACAGTGGGAAGAGGTCGTCCGGGTCAATCTCGTAGGTACGGCGGCCGTCGTCCGTGCGGCTCTGCCATATCTGCGCGCGGGCAACGGGCGCATTGTCACCTGCGCCTCCACACTGGGTATCAAGGCGGTCAGTGACGCCACGGCCTACTGTGCGTCCAAGTTCGGGGTGGTTGGTTTCACGCGCGCGCTGGCCGCGGAGCTGGCCGGCGATGTCGGCGTCACCCTGCTCATACCGGGGGGCATGGACACACCGTTCTTCGACGGACGTAGTCCCCAGTACCGTCCGCCGTCGACCGCCAAGCTCGCCCAACCGGAGCAGATCGCCGAGATGGTTCTGACGGCCTTCACTCAGCCACCGGGTTGCGAACTGCGTGAGTTGGTGATGTGTTCCTCCGAGGAGGCATCGTGGCCCTAGCCACCTGCCTGCCGAGCGCGCCGCACCACATCCTGGTGCTCAGGGCGCTGGGGCTAGGTGACCTGCTCACCGGTATCCCCGCGCTGCGTGCCCTGCGCCGCCGCTTTCCCCGTGCTCGTCTGACGCTTGCGGCACCCGAGAGGTTTCGAGAGGTCATTGATCTCACGAAGGCAGTCGACGAGCTGTTGCCCCTTGCCGGACTCGGGCCTATCCGTGGGGTCGGCCGGCCGCCCTGCCTGGCGGTGAACATGCACGGACAAGGACCTCAAAGCATCGCCTATCTGAACAAACTGCATCCCAAATCCCTTCTGTCGCATCGCAACAAAGAATTCCCCGAGGTGGCCGGACCACCCTGGCGGCGAGACCTGCATGAGGTCGACCGGTGGTGCGCCCTGTTGGGGTCTGCCGGAATCCATTGCCGTGAAGACGATCTCCATATCGACCGGCCACCGGGATACCCCGACCGTTCCGGTGCGGTGGTCATTCACCCAGGCGCGGCCTCGATCGCGCGGCGCTGGCCTGCTGAACGGTTTGCGGCAGTGGCCCGTAGCTTGAGGGACGAGGGCCACGAAATTGTCATCACCGGGTCTCATGCTGAACGCGATCTTGCGTACCAAGTCGCGCACGAGGCGGGATTATCGGAGTCGTCCGTGTGCGCCGGGACCATGACGCTTAGCGAACTCACCGCCCTCATCAGCGATTGCAAACTTTTGATCTGCGGTGACACGGGGGTGGGGCATCTGGCCACGGCGACGGACACGTCCTCGGTATTGCTGTTCGGCCCCACCCCGCCGGCAAGCTGGGGGCCCCGTGAAAGCACACGTCATACCGCATTGTGGGCGGGAAACCGAGGGGATCCCCACGCCACCACGACGGATGCCGGCCTACTGCTGATCACGGTCCACCGTGTCCTTGAGGCTGCACGGACCAAACTCGAGGAGGTGTCATGAGCCGAGCTATTCGGGTGGGTGTCGTGGGCCTCGGATACGTAGGACTGACCACCGCCGTGTGTCTGGCCGAGCGAGGCCACGACACGGTGGCAATTGACATTGATGAGTACAAGATCCATGAACTCAACGAGGGCCGCCCCGTCATCGATGAACCCGAGCTGGGCGAGCTCCTACGCGCAGGCCTGGACCGGCGGCTGCTGACTTTCCACTGCGACTACCACGTGTTGTCGGACCGTGATGCGGTATTCGTATGTGTGCCGACGCCCAGCGGAGACGACGGTGCCGCAGATCTGAGCGCGGTGACCGACGCCATCGACAGGCTGAGGTCCGTACTACGTCCGAACGCCTTGATCGCCCTTAAATCCACTGTGCCGGTGGGCACCACGCGAGAATTGACACAACGGCTGGACGGAACCGGCATTCACGTGGCCTCGGTTCCGGAGTTTCTGCGCGAGGGCCGGGCCGTGGCCGACTGCCGCCATCCCGATCGGGTCGTCGTCGGGACGAGTGAAGAAAACGAGGCGTCACTGGTAGCCGATGTGTATGAGGGGTGCGGGCCGGTGCTACGCATGGCGCCGGAGAGCGCCGAATTGGCAAAGTATGCCAGCAACGCGTTTCTGGCGGTCAAACTGTCCTACACCAACTCGCTGGCCGAACTGTGCGCGCGTGTGGGCGCCAACATCCATGATGTCACAGCGTGTATGGGTGCCGACACCCGTATCGGCGCGGCCTTCCTTGCCCCCGGCCCCGGATGGGGAGGCTCGTGTCTACCGAAAGACACTGCAGCACTTGTTCATTCAGCGCACAAATGTGGGCTACGTCTCGCCGAGGTAGAAGCCGCACGGGAGACCAACACGGCGCAAGGCAAGCGGCTGGCCGCGGTGTTGAGCGCCGTTCTGGGCGATGCTACTGGAGCGGCCCGGGTGACCGCCCTAGGACTCACCTTCAAGGCCGCCACCAGCGACACCCGGGATTCTCCCGCACTTGCCATCTGCACCCAGCTGGCCAAGTCCGGAATGCAGATAAACGGATACGACCCACAGATGGCGTCGTTCGATCCGACAGTTTTGCGCTCCGCTGGCGTAATCGGTATTGACGACCCTTATCGCGCAACCCGATCCGCGGACGCCATCGTGGTATTGACCGAATGGCCACAGTTTGCGGAGCTGGACTGGGTGGCCATCGCACGCGGCGCGCCCACGGCGATCGTCGTAGACACTCGCAACTCACTCGACCCGGCAGTTGTCCACGCTGCGGGTCTGCAGTACATCGGCAATGGGCTACCGGAAGGATTCTGAATGGACCACAGTCAGACACCTCTCCTGGACGCGGTGGACCGGTACCACCGAGACGATCGCTACGGATTTACGCCACCGGGTCACAGACAGGGACGCGGAGCGGACGCCCGTGTTACCGGAATTCTGGGCATGGATCCGTTCCGGTGCGACCTTCTCTCCAACGGCGGCCTGGATGACAGAAGCTCTTCCGGGCACTACCTGGCTCGGGCCGAGGAATTGATGGCGGACGCCGTAGGCGCTTCCTGCGCGTTCTTTTCCACCTGTGGGAGCTCACTTTCCGTCAAAGCCGCGATGATGGCGGTCGCGGGAGGACACGACGGCGGGCTGTTAGTGGGACGCGACAGTCATAAGTCGATCGTCGCGGGGCTGATCTTTTCCGGTGTGCAGCCACGGTGGATTACCCCTCGCTGGGACGCCCGGCGACACATCTCGCATCCGCCCTCCCCGCAGCAGGTGGAGGAGGCGTGGCAACAGCATTCCGATGCGGCAGGCGCATTAATCGTCAGCCCCAGCCCGTACGGTACGTGCGCGGACATCGGAGGGATCGCCGAAGTATGTCATCGTCGCGGGAAGCCACTGATAGTCGATGAAGCCTGGGGGGCGCATTTGCCGTTCCATGAGGAGCTGCCCACGTGGGCAATGGATGCGGGCGCCGATGTATGCGTCGTGAGTGTGCACAAGATGGGAGCGGGTTTTGAGCAAGGTTCGGTGTTCCATCTGCAAGGCGACCTGGTCGACCCCACACGCCTGTCTGCCTGCGCGGACCTGCTCATGACCACCAGTCCCAACGTGATGATCTACGCGGCGATGGACGGCTGGCGTCGCCAAATGGTGGAACACGGCCATGAATTATTCTCCAAGGCAATAGCTTTGGCCACCATGGTGCGCTCCGAGGTGGCGCGTATCCCGGGCGTGGAAGTGCTGGAAGAACAGTTACTGGGTGTCGAAGCCTCCCACGACCTGGATCGCCTTCAGGTACTGGTGGATGTCTCAGGTACCGGAACATCGGGCTACCAGGCGGCGGACTGGCTGCGCGAACACAAGCAACTGGATCTGGGGATGAGCGACCACCGTCGTTTCCTGGCGACGATCTCATTCGCAGACCGGGAGCTGACGGTAGAACGACTCTTGGGATCACTTTCCGCGTGGCGAGCTGCCGCCGAAGAATTTCCAACCGCACCGGCCTTGCATCTTCCGTCTCCCGAGCAGTTTCAGCTGGAGAACGCGATGCTGCCCCGAGACGCGTTCTTTGGTCCCACAGAGACCATTGCCACCGACGATGCGGCCGACCGCATTGCCGCCGAACAGGTTACACCGTATCCACCGGGTGTCCCGGTCGTCGTACCGGGGGAGCGGCTGACTACACCGGTGCTCGACTACCTGCGTTCAGGCGTTCACGCAGGAATGACGCTGCCCGACCCAGCGGATCCAACTTTGGAATCCATTAAGGTAGTCGCACACCGCTAGCGGCCTGCGGTGAATTCACGCGCCTTGGCCCTCACCCCCTGAGAAAACAGGCGCCATGCATTCGGGTCACCGCTAAGTACGGCTCGACTCACATTCTTTAACTGTTCGTAGTCCACATGCGGCGGAAGCGGCGGGACCTCGGGGTCGCAGTGCATATCCAGCAATGTTAAACCCTTTGTTTCCAAAGCCTTTTCCCAGGCGGCGGCAACATCATCGTCAGACTCTACGGTGATACCGTTCCAGCCCATGGCCTTTGCGATATCAGCATATGAGACTTCCGGAAGTGATTGCGAAGCTTCGAATTTCGGCACACCTGCCATAGCACGCATTTCCCAGGTCACCTGGTTCAGGTCGCCGTTATGGAATACACATACAACAAACGGCTGGTCGTACCATTTGTCCCAGTACTGAGCGATGGTGAGCAGCTCGGTAAGCCCATTCATCTGCATGGCCCCGTCACCGACGAGGGCGATCACCGGACGGTCGGGGTGCGCGAATTTGGCGCCGATACCGTAGGGCACAGCACATCCCATCGTCGCCAAGGTCCCCGAAAGGGAACCTCTCATATTCTCGCCGAAACGCAAGCAACGCGCATACCAGGTTGTCGACGATCCCGAGTCCGCCGTCACAATGACATTGCGGGGCAGCCGAGATGACAACTCCCAGACCACCCGCATGGGGTTGATCGCGTTGGCCGACAACATGCTCTGCTCTTCGACGATCGACCACCAGCGCCGCGCCCCCGTCTCGATACTCTCCTGCCAGCTGCGATCGGTTTTGTAGTCCAGGTGCGGAATCAAAGCCGCCAGCGTCGCCTTGGCATCGGCGACGATGTTGATTTCTGTGGGGTATCGCATGCCGACAGTGGCACCGTCCACATCGATCTGGACCGCGCGCGCCGTGCCGAATTCGGGAAGGTACTCGCTGTACGGAAAGTTCGAACCGACGATGAGCAAGGTGTCGCAGTCGCGCATCAGCTCATAACTCGGGCGGGTGCCCAGCAGACCGATTGAACCAGTGACATAAGGCAGGTCGTCGGAAAGCACATCCTTACCGAGTAGGGCCTTGGCGATCCCTGCGCCGGTCAGTCTCGCTACTTCAGCGACTTCCTGCACCGCGTCGCGTGCACCCTGCCCGATGAGAATGGCCACCCTGGCGCCATCGTTCAGGATCTCCGACACTCGCTGTACTGCCTCCACCGTGGGTTCCAATGTGCCGACGGCATCGCACGGATCACTTGACGGCACCTCCTTGAAAGTGTGTCCGGGCGGCTCATACTCCTGCAGTTGTAAATCCGAAGGGACGATCACCACGGCAGGCGCCCGGCTCGACATCGCCGTCCGAAACGCCCGGTCAAGCACCACCGGCAATTGACTGGCGACGTTGACTTCGACCGCATAATCACAGGCCACATCGCTTAATAGGGTCTGCAGGTCCACCTCCTGCTGATATCTACTCCCCATCGTGGATCGCGCAGCCTGGCCCACGATCGCAACCACCGGCACGCGATCGAGCTTGGCGTCGTAGAGGCCGTTCAGCAGATGTATGGCACCCGGCCCCGAGGTAGCGGTACACACACCCGTTTTTCCCGAAAACTTGGCGTACCCCGTGGCGGCGAACGCCGCCATCTCCTCGTGGCGGGTCTGCACGAACATGGGCTGATTCCCGGCCCTTTCCAGCGCACCGAGGAGCCCGTTGATCCCGTCGCCCGGATAGCCGAAAATCTCGTCCACATCCCATTGACGAAGTCGGCTCACGATGAAATCGGCAACAGTCTGGCTCATAGTTCTGCCCTTCTCAGTGTGGGTTTGACTGGCTCCAATACGGACACGTGGTCTCCGGTCACTTGGAAATAGACATGGCCGGCGATGTCGACAGCATGGTCTGCGAAACGTTCATAGAACCGGCCCACCAACACCACGTCGGCCGCAACAAAGGACGGATGCGGCCAGTCGGGCCGCATCATCACCTCGAACAACTGTCGATGGAGGATGTTCATCCTGCTGTCGGCCTGACGCATCCGCTGCGCGGAAGCCGGATCACTGCGCTCGATGGCCCGCTGCGCCCCGTACGCAGATTCAGTTGCCGCTAAACTCATTTCACGCAACATCTCGCGAACTTCCAAGGGCACGATCGCTTGAGGTTCCTCGCGCACCGCGATGCGGGCCACATTGGCCGCTAGTCCGGCCATTCGATCGATGTCCCGGACTATGTGAAGCGTGGCCACGATTGCCCTGAGTTCACTGGCGACCGGCGCCTGTAGGGCAAGTAATGAAAACGCCTGACCGCTGATGGAGCGGCCCGCTCTGCTCACCGCACGCAGTGATCTATGCAGCGCCCCACTCGAGGATTTGTCATCGCTGAACAGCAAACACGCTGCGGCAGTATTGATCTCAGCGGCGCCGCCGCACATCTGCGCCGAGTCCGCTGCGAGCGCTGTCAGCTGCTCATGAAAGGTTGTACGCAGGATGCCGTCCTCAATAGGGGCCCGTGGCCCCTCCGTGCCTTTGCCTACGACCGGAGGGGCCACGCCACCTCACAGTCGACTAGCCAAGAGGCTCTTTGCTAGTTCCGCGCCCTTACGACTGTCCGCTTGGGCCTTGCGGAACAGCTGCACCACCTCGGTGTCGCTCTCGCGTTCCGCATCGGTGATGAACGTCTGCAACCGCAGCGCGTTTTCCAGGCAGTCTTTTGTGAATCGAATCAGATCGTAGTTCTTGTCCTTGGTACCGGTCAGTTCTCCGGAGTCAGCGGCCAGTGTCATGGTGCTCCTTTCTCGAGTGGCTGGCGACAAGGGCGTACCCCCGTCACATGTGGGTAAACACCGTGTTTGTGAATCTCCCAGGGTGGGTATCCGACAACTGTCCGTGACTTGCGCCTTAGGGAGAAATAATGAACAAAAGCGTGAAAGCGACTCGTCGGCAGTCGGTCCAGCCCGTCGTCGCCCGAATCGGTGCCGTGCTCTCGGTCGCCGCCATCGCGACAGGCGGCGTCGCCGCCTGCAGTAAGGATGAAGCCAAGGACGCGATGTCCACCGCTTCCAGTGCGGCATCATCCGGCGCTAGCGCGGCATCTAGCGGTCTTTCGTCCGCTACCAGCGCGATGTCGTCTGCCGCGGCCGCGCCCGACCTGCGGTACGAAGTTCCCGGCGGGGAGGTGACTCTCGACGGCGACGTCGCCAAGGCCTTCACCAGGGCGGGCGGTGAAGCCGCGTTGGGCCGCCTCACCGCGAAACCCGAACAACAGGGTAATGGAACGGTTTTCACCTTTGAGCGGGGCAATATCTATTCCTCCGTAGCCACGGGAACGCATGTGGTACAGGGGGAAATCCTGCGGATATACAACCAGAACGGCGGCCCTGCCGGTCCGCTCGGCTACCCGACTTCCGACGAATCTGAGACGGACGGTGGACCGCGTGCCGCCGCGGGAGGATGGGACAGCGAGTTCCAGCACGGCGAGATCTCGTGGCGCAATCAGGGAGACGGAACCTTCCGGGAGACCGTCACCCCCAAGTAGTGACGAAGCAAGAAGTGGGGCCGACCGGCTCGGGCAACTCGGTCGGCCCCACTTTCGCCAGATAGCTTGTTAGCCCTTGTGTTAGCCCTTGCGGCTTTCGCGGCGGTTAGCCTTTTCGATCGCTGAGACGAGGTCGTTCTTGTTCATGCTGGACCTGCCACGAATATCGAGTCGGCGGGCGATGGTGAGCAGATGATCCTTGGTTGCACTGGTATCCACACCCTCAGCGGTCTTTCCACGCGCATTGGGCCCGCCGCTGCGGGCCCGCTCGTCGGAGGGGCCGCGCGACTCCTTTTCTTCCCAGTGGTCGCCTACCTTCTCAAAGCTGTGCTTGAGCGCCGCGAAGGCGACGCGATGAGCGTGTTCGCCCTCCCCGTACGTCTCGACCGCGGAATCATGCGCCTTTGCAAACGTGCGTTGCGCCTTGTCGCTCGATCTGCGCAGGGTCTCGGGCAATTCACTTTGTTTGGCTTTGCCTTTGCTCGTCGTCTTTGGCACGGTGTGCTCCCTTCCTGAAGTTGACAGGCTTATTCCTCAGCGATTGGCCGGTCGTCGGCGATTTCGCGATCGATATCCGGGCGCTCGGCCGACAGCTTCTGGTCGAGGGATTCGCCCTCCTCCGCCTCGGACGCGACCAGACCAAATTTTCCGAAGGCCGACCACTTCCGAGGCGGCTCCACAGGTTCGTCGCCGTCGGCGTTATGCAACTCGTCGGAATCAGTGGACTCACTGGCGTTCAGTGTGTCGCCTGGGCCCACCTCGTCGTCTTGGCTTTCCTGTTCTCCGGCAGACATGTTGGCTTATTACCCACCTCGTACGCGTGCCAAACTATGCCGGGACCATATCGGTCTCGCGCTCCCACGCGCGGTGCCGGCTAAGCGCAGTGGCGAAGGCAGCAACGAACTCGGCCGGCAGTGCATCGTCGTCGGCGGTCGTGGTTACCACGCCGCCGTCCACCACTACGTCTGCGCTGGTTGCGAGCGCCTCAGCCACAGAGGCTGCGCGGAGTAGGTCAAGGCCCGCGCCGAACGCCGCAATCGGCTTTAGATGCTTGTACGCCTCCGCCACAAAATGCACGGCATATCCGTTGCGTGCGAGCCGCCAGGCAGATTCCCCACCGGAAGGCACTATTACCGCGTCGTACAAGACGGAGGCCATGGTGGTCATGGCCCGGTCGACGGCAAGATCGCCGCCGGAATCTCCTTTGAGCGCGCCGCCGGCGGTTGGCGCGAGGACCTCGACAACGGCACCGCTCGTGCGCAACGCTGCACGAAGTCGCTCCACTCCACGTACATCCACGCCGTCGGCGGCCAATACCGCGATGCGCCGGGTGGCGATGGTGTCGCGTGTCGTAGTGAGCTGGGACAACGCCGGCGAGGCGGGAAGTGTCTCGTCAATGGACTGCAATGCGGGCGCAGGGAGGCCCAGCCGTACCGCCACTTGCGAAGCCAAGTCATGGTCGATGAAATTGAGTTCTGCCACCACACGTGCGCGGATGCCGGTATTGGGCCCCACCTTTCCAAGCTCGAACGAGAAGGCAGCGACGATGTGTTCGGCCTCGATCGCAGACATGCTCTTCCAGAACATCCTCGCCTGGCTGTAGAAGTCCTTGAAGCTCTCGGCACGCTGGCGGATCTTGTGACCGTCGACGCGTTGTGTGTAATGACGGAAGACATCCTCGTGTGCCAGCGCAGGGCAGCCTCCACCAAGGCTGTTCTTGAAATAGCTCGACTTGCCTTGTGGAATATCGTGTTGTGCAAAGCCGTCCTGCTGATTGTTGCGAACTTCGGCCACCGGTCTGTTCACCGGCAACTGGGCGAAATTAGGGCCACCCAACCGAATCAGCTGGGTATCCAGATACGAGAAGTTCCGGAACTGAAGCAACGGATCGTTCGTGAAGTCGATACCGGGGACGACGTTCGCCGTGTGGAAGGCCACCTGTTCTGTTTCCGCGAAGAAGTTGTCTGGGTTCTGGTCGAGAACCATGCGTCCGACGGGCTGTACCGGAACCTGTTCCTCTGGAATAATTTTCGTCGCGTCCAAGAGGTCAAACGGAAACCTGAACTCATCTGATTCGGGTACCAGTTGTACGCCCAGCTCCCACTCCGGGTACTGACCGGCCTCAATGGCGTCCCACAGATCTCGACGGTTGTAATCCGGGTCCTTGCCTGCGATCTGCTGACATTCGTCCCACAGCAGGGAATGAACGCCGAGCACGGGCTTCCAATGAAACTTCACGAAGACGCCCTCTCCGGCGTCGTTGACCAGCCGGAACGTATGTACACCGAATCCCTGCATCATGCGGTAACTGCGCGGCAGTGCTCTATCGGACATCAACCACATGATTGCGTGCAGCGTCTCCGGTTGTTGGGAAACAAAGTCCCACAATGTGTCATGTGCCGAAGCGGCTTGCGGGATCTCGTTGTCGGGCTCGGGCTTGACGGCATGTACAAAGTCCGGAAACTTGATGCCGTCCTGGATGAAAAAGACCGGGAAATTGTTCCCGACCAGGTCGTAATTGCCTTGTTCTGTATAGAATTTCGTCGCAAAACCGCGCACGTCCCGAACGGTATCTGCCGAACCGCGAGAACCTGCCACGGTGGAAAAGCGCACGAATACCGGCGTGCGTAGCCCTGGCGTGGTGAGGAATTTCGCTGCCGTGAAGTCCGAAAGCCAAGAGTCATATGGCTCGAAGTATCCATATGCGCCCGCGCCACGCGCATGCACCACACGCTCGGGGATCCTCTCGTGGTCGAAGTGTGTGACCTTCTCGCGCGCATGGAAGTCCTCAAGTAAGGTCGGTCCGCGGACGCCCGCGGCAAGTGCATCGTCGGTGTGATCCACGCGGACGCCTTGCTGCGTAGTGAGATAACCCGAGTCGCGTTCCACCCGAGATGCGTCGAGCTGTTCTTGTTTGGGATTCGGCCTGTTGTCCACGAGGGTCTCCTTTGCGGCACGGAAAGGACTGCCGCCGGGTACCCCGCCATTCGTTTGACAAACATGGTCGCCCCACACCATGTGAAGTTGTTTATTTACGTTGTTTTACAAGGAAAGTCGATGTTTCCGCGGCGCGCTCACGGGATGTCTCGAACGAAGAGCGAGGGGGAGCACCACCCAGCAGAGGCCAAAGGCAGCCAGTGCTATGGCCCCCGACGTGATGCCTGCACGCCCTCCCATAACGGTGTCGAAGATGATGTCGGTGACGCCCGCCACGGCCAATCCGAGTAACAGCAAGCCTGCGAATGCCAATCGATGTGCGGCAGAAACCAGCACCGGTAGGCGATGCTGCCGAAACAAAACTCGATGCATACCGACTGGCGCTACCAACAGCACGGTAGAGGCCACTGAGCAGACCACGGTGGCGAGATAGACCATCCGCATGGTGCGGTCAAGAATGTCGAAGCGCTGCTGGAAAGGGAGCGTGAGCAGCAAACCAGTTAAGAGCTGCACACCGGTCTGCACGACGCGCAGCTCCTGCAAGAGGCCGCTCCAGTTGCGGTCGAGCCGCTCCATGACCGTCTCGTGGCGGGCCCATTCGTTCCACCGCTGGTCGTCCTCGGGGTGGTCAACGTCCACACGGTGAGAATCCCCGGTTTGAACCAAACGAAACCAGGGTACGGACTGAACATGCATACAAAAGCCAGAAACTCCATGAGTGTGGCCGTCGGTTCGATGGCCCTGATCGCTTCACTAGTCGGCTGCGGTCCTGATGCCCCTGCTTCTAGCGGCGGCACCACCACACAGACTCCGCCCTCGCCTGGCGGAGCCGGAAGCATCCCCGGCGGACCCACAGGCGGCGGCGGACCCGAAGGCGGAGCCGGAAGCATCCCCGGCGGACCCACAGGCGGCGGCGGACCCGAAGGCGGAGCCGGAAGCATCCCCGGCGGACCCACAGGCGGCGGCGGACCCGGCGGCGGAAGCGGATGTATCCCCAATGTGGGGTGCGTAAACATACCCTGACCGACTCAGTGAGGTGAGCGTGGAATGAGAATCAAAACTCTCCTTGCGGCTCTTACCATCCCGATAGTGACCGCAGTGACGCAGACGCCAGTTGCGGGCGCTTCGACAGACTGCAGTCGCGAAAGCGTCGCACAGGTAATCCAGGCGACCGACAGCGCGCTGAGTGTGTACTTCGACAAATACCCAGAAGCCAACGAGGTGATCACCGACGCTTACCTCCAGCCAGAATCCGTCGGCGCGTCGAATATCAAGGCCTACTTCGCCGCCCATCCGCAGCAGAACCAAGAATTGCAGGAGATCATGGCACCTATCGATGAAAAACGACGGGAGTGCCGGACGGTCTGACTGCCGGCGGGGTCAACGTGAGGGACGGTCTTCGACGATCGCACGAGCGATATCCACCAGCTTGGTGTTGCTTTCTTGAGACAACTGCCTGATAAGCACGAATGCTTGTGCGGCATCGATATTGAACCGCTCCATCAGCTTGCCCTTGGCCTGCCCGATGACATCGCGCGAGGCGAGGGCCGAAACCCATTGCTGTTCCCGTTGCGCAGCGACCAGCACGATCGCGGCGTGAGTGGCCAAGGCGAGGCCGGCATCATACGAATCCGCACCAAACGCCCGCGCCGTTCGGGAGTAAAGATTCAGGGCCCCAAGGTTTTCACCATATGTGAATAGTTGGAACGACATCATCGACCGGACCCCGAGTTCGACTGCTGCGGCCGCGAAATCGGGCCACGGCGTGGACTGCGAGAGGTCCGCAGCATGTACGGTCTCGTGTTCCCACGCTGCCTGCACGCATGGCCCCTGCCGAAGCTTCTCCTGAATCCCGTCGAGTACGCGCGGCAACTCCGACGTCGCCGCTCGAGATTCAAGCGTGTACCGGCCTGTGACTAATGTTATGCCAGCCTGCTCGACACCCGGCACGTTCTCGACGGCTTCGGCGGTAATCGACCTGAGCGTCATCTCGACACTGGAATGCTCTTGTTGCATGCGGCGGGCGACGTCTGCCATTTTGGCGCTGAACGCACCCGGAGCAGGATCGTTCGTCATGTCGACAATTCTGCCAGTTGAGGGCCGCACCATCTGGGTTCTCGTCAAGGAGCGGCCCGCGTCATGACATGGAGGGCAGTTCCAATACCGCGGTCAGCAGCAGAGCAACTAAACTCAGCTAACTTCCCGGTTATCCCATAGCCCTGAATGTGGCCACGCGATAGGAGTTCGCCCCTGTGAACAGCATGTCGGAGACGCTCACGCGAGGGCTCTCCGCTCGCCACATCCGCTTCATCGCATTGGGTTCGGCCATTGGGACAGGCCTGTTCTATGGATCGGCCGAAGCGATCAGGCAAGCGGGCCCTTCGGTTCTGTTGGCTTATCTGCTGGGCGGGGCCGTGATCTACATCGTGTTGCGGTCGCTGGGTGAGATGGCAGTGCACAGCCCGGTAGCGGGGTCGTTTGGCGAGTACGCAACGCAATACCTCGGTCCGCTCGCCGGCTTTCTCACCGGCTGGACGTACGCCCTGGAGATGATCGTCGTCTGCCTGGCCGACGTCACTGCATTCGGCGTGTACATGGGCTTCTGGTTCCCGGGCGTGCCGCGCTGGATCTGGGTCCTCTCGATCATCTTCTTCATCGGCGCGATAAATCTTCTCAGCGTCAAGGTGTTCGGGGAGGTTGAATTCTGGCTCAGCCTGGTGAAGGTACTCGCCATCGCGGCGATGATCGTCGGCGGTATCGCGATCCTGCTGTGGGGGACATCCGCCGATCATGGCGAGCAGCACGGTATCGCCAACTTGTGGAATGACGGGGGATTCTTTCCCCACGGACTGGCAGGTTTCGTAGGCAGCTTCATGATCGTGATGTTCGCGTTCGGCGGCACCGAGATCATCGGAATCACCGCGGGGGAGGCCAAGGACCCGGCGCACACGATTCCCCAGGCCATCAATACAGTCCCGGTACGCATCATGCTTTTCTACGTCTTGACGCTCGCCGTCATCATGTCCCTGAATCCCTGGCGATCGATTGATGCGCAGAGCAGCCCATTCGTTCAGATATTTGAACGTCTGGGGCTCACATCGGCCGCGACCGTACTGAACATCGTCGTGGTGACGGCGGCACTGTCCGCCATCAACAGCGATATCTTCGCCGCCGGACGAATGATTTACGGGATGGCTCAACGCGGACAGGCTCCGGCGATGATGCGGCGGGTTTCGCCTAACGGTGTCCCGTGGATGACCGTCGTGGTCATGACGGTGGCCCTGCTCGTCGGCGTGGTGCTGAACTACGCGATAGAGGAGCGTGTTTTCGTCATGATCGCCTCCATCGCCACCTTCGCGACGGTCTTTGTCTGGCTGATGATCTTATTGTCCCACTTCAGATTCCGGAGACAGGTGGCTACCAGCGATGTATCAGCCTCGACCTTTCCCGCTCCGGGCTGGCCGTACCTGCAGGTGTTCGCGACCGGGTTTTTGGTGTTCGTTATGGTCCTGCTGGCCTTTACCGCCGATACCCGCGTTGCGCTCATCGTCGGGGCGGTATGGCTACTCCTGCTCGCCGCCGGGCACCGGTCATCCCGCTTCTCTTTCCCTCAACGACGCGCGTGATTCGGCCTGATCGAAATGTTCGGCCAGAAACGTGAATCCGGCTTTGGCGAATTGCGGTGCAGCCGTGATGTGTTCACCGAAGCGTATCGGATGTTGTCGCACGTCGGCACCGAGAGCACGCCAGCGCTGCAACAACAGCTCGACCTGGCGATAGGGGATCACCTGGTCTTGCCGCCCGGCGCCCACCAGGAGCGGCGCATCCGGGGCGATGTGTCCAAGACTGTTGTCATGCAGCCGCGCCACCCATTCCGGCTCAATGAATGGATCCGCACCTGAGAGATATCGCTGCCGCTTCTTGGGCAGCAGCAGGCCCAGCACGACCGCGGCAACGATGTGGGTACGTCGCAGTAGCGCAGTGACCAGCTGTCCGCCTCGGTTGAGATAGGTGTGCAGGCGCAGGTCCGGATAGGCGCTGTCAAGTCCGATACCGGCGTACAGCAAGAGAAAGGCGAATAGTCCGCCGTCCAGATCTGTGGCGAGCGCGGGGAAGTCCACCGGGGCCGCCCCAACGGCCGCGCCACGCAGCGGAATATCGGGGGCGTAGGTCGGCTGCAGTTGCGCAGCCCAACCGGCAGAGTTGCCGCCTTCCGAATAGCCGTAAATGCCTGCCGGACCGTGCATGTCAAGGTCGGCCTGAGGTAAGTGGCGTGCGGCACGCATGACATCGAGAAGTGCGCGACCGTTGGTTTTGCCGATGACGTAAGGATGTACGCCGGGGGTGCCGAGCCCCGGATAGTCGGTAACGGCAACCACCCAGCCGCGCCGCACCGCTGCTGTCAGGAATCCCGCTTCGTACTCCACCCCGAGTTCGAGTAGACGCGACACTGTGGCAGAGCGTGCCAATCCTTGGGTGCCTGGCGCAAACCCGAGTAAAGGCCTTGATCGCAAGGGCTTTGGGGTGTCCGGAATGAGCACGACGCCGGACACTGCGATGGGATCGCCCGTAGCGGTGGCCGACCGATAGAGCACGCGCCATGCGCGCGCTGGCATTGCCATGCCGGGAAAAACCCGCGCTGTCATGGGGGCTGCGCGCAGCAGATCACCGGGGGAGCCGCTCCCGTCGAGATACGGCGGATCGTAGAACTGATTCCGCTCCCGGCGGGTGCGCACGCGGATCTGAGACATCATTGTCCTCGGATGTAGGTTACGGATCAACAGATATCATTCGAATGCAGTTGTGCACGAAGTACTTTTCCGCTCGCGTTACGGGGAATCTCGTCGAGGACAATAAATCGCTTCGGAACCTTGTAGCGCTCCAGCCTCTCGCGAACATGCGCCTTGAGCGCGTCGCCCGAGGGGACCGGGGCCCCGGCCGCCCCAACCACGAAGGCCTGCAACACTTGCCCAAATTCTTCGTCGGGTACTCCGATGACGACGGCGTCCTCAACCGCGGGATGCGCGGTGAGCCGGTCCTCGACCTCTCCGGGAAAGATGTTCTCGCCGCCCGAGACGATCATGTCATCGGAACGGCCGTCTATGTACAACCTGCCGCCGGAGTCGAAATGGCCCATATCACCGGTGTTCACGTGGCCGTCGATAATTTCCTTCGCAGCGGGGCGCGCCGTCTTGTCGGGCGTGTAGCCCTCATACTCCAGGCCGCCGCGGACGAAGATCATTCCCGTTTCCCCGGCCTTTACCGCTCTGCGATCGTCCCCGAGAATGCGCACTGACACCCCAAGTGCCCTGCGTCCCGTGGTATTCGGCGCAGCAATCAGGTCCGCGGGAGATGCGATCGCCACCACACCGACTTCGGTCGATCCGTACCCGTTCACCAATATCGGCCCGAAGGCATCCAACACACCGGAAACCGTGGCGGCAGATATCGGCGCCGCTCCCGTGACAATCATTCGCAAGGACAGTTCCTGAGTAACCTGCCGACCGACGTCCGGCACCGCGGACAACAACCTCTGCAGCATGACCGGCACCGCGAACAACACCGTGATATGTTTGCGCGCAATATCTTCCATCGCCTGTGTAGCGTCGAATCGCCTTCGGCACACCACAGTACCGCCGAGCGCCATCGGCCCCAGCAGCGCGGCCAAGCCAAATCCGTGGAAGAACGGCGGTGCCACCAGCACCGTGTCTCGCGAGCGCAGCCGCACTGTCGCCATCGCGGTCACGCACATAAGCACCAGCTGCCGGGGTTTGATGGCTCGCGGCACTCCCTTGGCCAGCCCGGTGGTGCCGGACGTGAGCAGCGTGAGTTTGACGGGGCGGCGTACCGCTGGCGGCATCGGATGCTGTTGATCCGCCAGCACATCCAGCGTTAGCTGTCCGTTTGAGGCAAGAGCTTCGTGCCAGGCCAACACGCGCAAGCCTTGATAATTCGATTCTTCGACCGCAGCTGCATATTCGTCGTCAAAGATCAGTACGTCGGGTTCGTGACGTTGCAGAATCGCTTGCAACTGCAGGGGAGTCAGTTCGGTATTGATGAAGATCAGCTCCGCACCGAGCTGAGCACCGGCCAACATGGCCTCGATGAACCCGCGGTGGTTACGACACACGATTCCGACCGAGCCGGGAGCCGATGGCGCCAGTGCGTAGATAGCGGCGGCAATCGCCGACGCACGCCGATGCAGCTGGCGATACGTGAGTTGCCCCGAATCGTCGATCAGTGCGATTCGACTGGGAAATCGAATTGCACTGGCTCCTAACAACATAGCTGGCGTCGGCCCATACTGCCAAAAGGTTCGGGTAAGTGCGGCTATCGCGCGTGGACCCATCGGGGTAAGCGCACCGGAGGTGAGCGCCGCGGGTACGGCGGCAGTCCACTGTCGCAGGCTTTGCATGAACTCATTCGGCATGAGCACCAACCTCGTGCGCCATCTGGGCACCGGTCGGTGCCGGTTGGCTGGCAGCGACCCTGGCCAAGGACGCTTGGGTGTCGCCCAACCGGCGATAGACGAACCCGAGAATCGGCTCCATCGGAAAGCGCAGCAGCGGAACCAACATCGCGAAGGGGTGCCCGTAGACAGGGGTCAACGTACGAGGCTTCTTCACTACAGCGCGGGCTATCACCCGCGCCGCATCGAGCGGGGTCTGACCCGGAAGCAGCCGCATCCAACGGCTCGGGGCGCTCATCCGGGTATGCATCAGGCCCGCATAGAAGGTCGTCAGGGTCACACCATCGCCGCGGGCCTCCATACCGACCGCCCGCATCCATACATCGAAGGCTGCCTTGGACGACAGGTAGAAGCCCCACTTGGGAACCACCCCGAACATCACGCCCACCGTCGACACGTTGACTATGTGTCCCGTCCCGCGGGCACGCATCCCGGGCAGCAGCGCCAGGGTGAGCCGCATGGGGCCCACGTAGTTGGCACCAGACGTCGCATTGACATCCTTGGGCCTGTCGTAGGACAGATGTATCGAGCGCCGGAGCGACTTACCGGCATTGTGGATGAGATAGTCCACCCCACCGAAGTCGTGGAGAACCGCCTCCGCGAACTCCGCAACCGACTCTTCGGACGTCAAGTCGAGCTGGTAAACCGCCGCCTCACCACCCTTTTCGGCAATGCCCGCGGCGACCTGCCGAAGCTGCGCCATGGACCGTGCAGCCAGCACCACCCGTGCGCCGGCCTGCGCGAGGAGCTCGGCAGTGGCAGCGCCAAGCCCGTAGGAGGCGCCGGTGATGACGACAACCTTTCCGGCAACCTCACTGCGCAGCCGACCGGTGTTCCGCAATCCGCGCGGCCCGATCAAATATGCGGCGGCGCGTGCGATGGGATGATGAACGACAGCGGAGGGCCCTGACGGCAGAAGCATTGACATGTTGGCGCTTTCGGCTACGTGGTGCTGGTGGTTGACGGAATTTCCGAGGCCATATCGGTGTACACCGAGAGCAGTTGCGAGTCGGGCAGCACGGCGTCCATGACCCGTTGGGTGAGTTCGATATCGGGGTCCGACCGCACGGCGCTGAGCACGGTCCCGAAGAAGTTGGCGATAATAAGATCGCGAATCGCATCGCGCGAGATCTCGTTGGTATGCATCCAATGCAGCACGATTCCCTCGATGAACGAGAGGCAGCCACTGATCGCGGCGCGCAGTACCGGTGTCGATTCGGTTCCCGTGATCTCCACGGCCAGCGCGTGCGCCAGACGCTGCCGATGTTGTTCACGAATGCGCCGGACCTCGGCATCGGCGACGTCGGCAAGCAGGGCTTCGAAGGCGCCCGGCTCCTGCTGCGCGCGGTCCAGGAACTTGCCGACGCCCTCGGATAACCGCTCGAGCGCGGGGCCACGCATCTGGACGAGATCGCTCCAGAATTCGTCGGCCGCCTGCTCGACCACCGCCAGGTAGAAGCCCCGCTTGCCGCCGAAGTGGTAACTGATCGATCCGGCCGCCACACCCAAGGAGCGAGCCAGGTCCACGATGGACACCTCGCCATACCGCCGCGCGCTGAAGGCGACGCGACCTGCCTCCAGCAGCGCGGCACGCGACGCCACACCCCGCCGGTTGCCGCCCATCACACCTCCAGTATTTGAATCTGATTCAGAAACTAATGGGAAGGAGGGCCACCGTCAAGATGTTTCTGAATCTGATTCAAAATAATCGGCGCCTACAGTGAGTAGGTCGCTCGTGGCAGCTCACGGAAGGGGTTCAGTCGTGACAGATATATCCGCATTCGCCGAGCTGGTACATCGTGATCACGGGCTGTGCGTGCTCAGCACGCTTCGAGGCGACGGCAGCATCCAGTCGTCGGTGATCAACGCTGGTGTCATGCGGCATCCACAAACCGGCGAGCCGGTCGTCGCGCTGGTGGCGGCGGGGGGTACCCGCAAGCTCGACCATCTACGGGTCGATGCTCGAGCCACAATCGTCGTGCGCGCCGGGTGGCAATGGGCCACAGTCGAGGGATCCGCGGAGATCATCGGCCCCGACGACCCACATCCGGCCGTCGACAGTGAAGCGTTACACGTGTTGTTACGCAACATCTTTCAGGCCGCAGGCGGCACACATGACGACTGGGATACCTACGACCGCGTAATGGCAGAGGAGCGACGCGCCGCCGTCCTCATCGCGCCTCGCCGTGTCTACTCCAACCCGACGACCGGATAACTGGCTGAACGCCCTTGCGGCCACGGCCATGTGTGGGGAGCATCAACTCGGCAGTGGCACGGAGATGAGCACGAGCCTCGGCAGCCGTGAGTTCCTGGGAAAGCCAGCGCGACGCCAGACCCTCGGTGAGCGCATTGAGGACCAACGCGATGTTGTCGGCGTCGACGGTCTCGGACACTTCACCGATGTCCTGGGCGGCTCGGATTGCGGCAGCGGTTTCACGTGTCCATTCTTCGGATGTTCGCGCGAGGGGTTCGCGCATGGGTTCCTCGTAGACCGCCGAAGCACGTAACTCGTTCCATACCAACGAGTTCTCCACCACCGCAGCGGAATTCTGGATTTCACCGAGAATGTGCTCAATAAGCTGGGCCCGTGATACTCCGGAACCGCTGGCGGCCTGTCGGTACAACCGTGCCTGGTCATTGATGTAGGTGAGGGCCGCCGCGAGCAGCCCATCGCGGTCCTTGAAGTGGTAGTAGAGCAGACCCGACGAGACCCCAGCCACCCGTGCGATATCGCTTACGCGGAGACCCCGGACGCCGTGCTCGGCGATAGCGGCAGCACTGGCCTGCAGAATCGCTTCCTGTCGACTGGTCACCCGACGCGCCCCCTTCCGCTCTGGACGGGCTGTTGCTGGGTGATGCAGTGGATACCGCCGCCACGCGCGAAGATCTCGCGCGCATCCACAGTAACCACGCGGCGGCCTGGATACTCCTCGGCGAGAATGCCTTTAGCGGTGTCGTCGGCCGGATCACCGAACCGGCAGGCGATCACGCCGTCATTGACGACAAGATGGTTGATGTAGCTGTAGTCCACCCAGCCCTCGCTGTCACGCAGCACGTCCGGCGCCGGGACTTGCGCTATATCCCATGGCTTTCCCCGAGCGTCGTGACTCTGCGACAGCAGGGCGATGATCTCCTTGGTGACCTCATGGTCCGGGTGTGTGGCGTTGTTCTGTGTGTGTACCAGCAGCCGTCCCGGCGACGGGATGGCGACCACAATGTCGACGTGGCCATTTGTGCCGAACCGCTGCGCGTCACGAGTCAGGCCGCGCGGCAGCCAGATCACATGCCGCGCACCGATCGTGCGCGCCAGCTCTGCTTCGACTGCAAGCTTGTCCAGCCCCGGGTTACGGGCGGGATCGAGCTGCACAGTCTCGGTGACCAGTACCGTGCCCTCACCGTCAACCTGGATGCCCCCGCCTTCATTGACCAAAGGGGAGGAGACGATCTCCGCCCCGGCGAGCCGACCGACAAGCCCGCCGATATGCGCGTCTTTGTCCCAGCGCGCCCAGTCACGGGCACCCCATCCGTTGAACACCCAGTCCACCGCCCCAAGACGGCCATCTGCGCCGCGCACAAAGGTGGGTCCGATATCTCGCATCCAGGCATCGTCGAGTGGCGCCTCGAATACCTCGATCTCCCGCGATAGGTACGTGCGCGCCGCGGCGCGATCAGCCGGATCGATGATCATGGAGACCGGCTCGAAGTCGAGGATGGCATGCGCGACCGCGGCCCATACTGTGCGTGCCTCATGCACGGATTGCGCGTTCTCAAAGACTGTCGCCCCCTGCGACGGAAATGCCATCCACATACGTTCCTGCCGGTCGGTTTCCGATGGCATGAGCCAGTTCATGATGCTGCTGACCCGTAGGGATTCACGGTATCGACGGGCACCGCTAGCCGGGCGTAGGTGTCGGGCCGTCGGGTCATGTTGAACGGGAACAGATCCAGCCAATCCTGGCGCTGCTCAAGATCCAGATCAGCCACCAATACCGCCGCCGCGTCGCGCGGCGCCTGCGCGAGAATCCGGCCGTACGGATCGGATATGAACGAGGAACCATAGAAGTTCACACTTCCCTCGTCGCCAAATCGGTTGGGCACGACCATGAATGTTCCTGCCGTAATCCCGTTTCCCACGATCACGTGCTGCCAGAGCGGCTGAGTATCAAAACCCGGAAAGGTCGGTTCGGAGCCGATCGCTGTGGGATAGACCAGGATCTCCGCACCTTCCAGCGAGTACATCCGCGAGACCTCGGGAAACCACTCATCCCAACAGGTGGGCATCCCGACTGCGGCATCATCGAGTTCGGCCACGCGGTACAGCGGATACGCATCTTCGGCGGGTCCGGCGCGAAAGTACGTGTCCTCGTAATACCCCGCGGTGACAGGAATGTGTAGTTTCCGGGTGCGCCCGACGAGCTCACCGCCGGGGGATACCAGGATGGCGGTGTTGTAGCCGAGCCCGTCAGCGGCGTCCGCACGCTCATACAGCGACGCGTGCACCAGCACGCCGTTTTCCTTCGCGGCCTGCGCGGCAAAAGCGAACGTCGGACCCGACAGCAGTTCCTCGGCATGAGCACCCGGGTTCGCGCCTGCCCGAACATCCGCGGGGTAACGCGACAACGTCAGCTCCGGCAGGAACACCGCCCGTGCGCCCTCGTGGGCGGCCAGTCGGACGCCTTCGAGAAGTTGGGCGCGCAGGTGCCCGGGATCGGCCAGCCAGCGGTGCTGCACCAGACCCACACGGAGCGGCACGCGCCGTGGCTCGCGCACGCGTGCCGGCGAGATTGGCGGTGTCAGCGCGGTTTCGACGATAAATCCCGATTCGGGCATTGCGTACCTCCTGGGGTCGATGACAGCGACGGTAGAACAAACTGAAAATTCAGTCAAGACTGGCGGCTGTCCTGCACGACCTCCATTGGCAGTGAGTGCGGCAAGGCCCGCGCACGCGGCGACGACAATCATGCGGCCGATACCCGTGCGATCAGTCCTTCCGGGGAGGTTCATACGCTTCGGCGGTGGCCGAAAGCGGCCGGTTCTCGCGGATGCCGCGGTAGATACCGCGTCCGACGATCCACGGTTGCAGCACGCGCTCGATCGACCACGCCGGGAAGCGAAACGCGTGGCCGGAGGGCGCGAAGACTTCCAGCCCCTCGGGCTGCACACCGAGCACCGAGCCCCACCGGTACCTGGGTGGGCGGTAGGTACGCAACGGCCGACCGGAGACCCCGGCCAGAACATTGTGCGCCACAAGCCGATCGGCACGATTGCGGGCAGAAGTGCGAAGCGGATCGGTGGCCGCGACGTCTCCGACAGCGAAGACATCTCGTAAGTGCGGAATATGCAGTTGCGGTGTCACCCGCACGAAGCCGTGCTCGTCGAGTATCTCCGCAGGCAGCCAGTCCGTGTTGGGCCGGACGCGTCCGATAGCCCACACCACCGCGTCCGCGGACGCCGGCGACTGCCCGGAACTCCAGTGCACCGGCTCGCCCGTGATCCTGTTGCATGTGAACCCATCGGGGATGAGTGCACGATGCCCGGGATGCAGTCCCACGCGGAGTTCCGTCAGCCGCTGGCAGATCCGCTCCCACACTCTCGGCGCGTGCTGTATCAGCGCGTGTTCACCGGGGAAATAAAGATCGACGCCTAGATTCGGCCATGTCATCGCCAGGTTGGCGGCGGTGCTCACGGCCGCGGCCCCTCCACCGATGACGATCACGGTGTGCGCAGCCGCCAGTCGGTGGTGCGCCGTACGCAGACCCGCGGCTACTTCGGTGCTCGACTGCAGAGTCGGCTGCCGCCAGAAGCCGTTACTGACGCCGGTCGCGATGATCAACGTGTCATACGGTTCCGCTAACGGTGAACCGTCACCATTCTGGCCGAAAACTGTTCGGGCGCCCAGGTCTACGCCGGTAAGGCTGGCATGCACCGTGCGCACGCGGTCCAGTCCGCGGAACCGGTCGAAGGGCACCCAGTAGTGCTGCGCCCATTCTTCCGGGCGCGACAGCCGTACGCCCAGTTCTTGTCCGCTGACCAACCCGGGTTTGGCGGAGATTCCGACGACATCGCAGTGGCGAGCGAGCCGGATCGCGGTGAGCAGCCCGCTGTCGCCGAGCCCGGCGACCAGGACCCGTCGACGGCTCACGCCGACTTCTGCGGCGAGCGTGGCACGAATCGTGACACCCGCGCGATCACGTCCCGGCACTCGGGGCGACGCTGCAGACTGCGCTGCTCCATCATGGGGATACTCGAGCGTCTCCTCCCCGAAGAACCGCGACGAGAAAGTCGGAGTCATCGGTGAAGGGCCGCATGTCCCAGGTGGACAGCAGGAGATCTGGGATGAGGCCGGCCTCGGCGGCATCATCGAAGAACTGCGGGAACTCGTAGTCACGGCCGGCACCGAACCCGATCACCGCGCGACCGTCGCCCGCCAGGTGCGAGCGAAGCCGACCCAACACCTGAACACGGGTGCTCGGGGCAAGAAAAGCCATCACGTTGCCCGCCGACACGATGATGTCGAATGGCTCGGTGATACCGCGTGAGGGCAGGTCCAGATCGGCCAGATCACTAACGATCCAACGTGATCCAGGCTGGTCCTGCTCGGCCGCATCGATGAGCACGGGATCGACGTCGACACCGACCACATGGTGACCGGCCGCCGCCAGGAATCCGCCCACCCGGCCGGAGCCGCACCCGGCATCGAGGATGCGGGCGCCACGCGGCACCATCGCATCCACGAGGCGAGCCTCACCCGCCAAATCCGCGCCCTCACGCGCCAGGGCTCGAAACCGCTCGATGTACCAATGCGAATGGTGTGGATCGGTCGCGACTTTTTTCATCCAGAGGCTCTGCTCAACCATGCAGCCATTGTCGCAAGTGCAGGGAGCGCCGCAGATCAGGCCACAGGAATCGATGGTTCAAGCGGCGGCGGATCTCCCGATCCCGGTGCTAATCTCGATTCCAGCCCGCACGTTGTTGCCACGAAAAGGTGGTGGGGAATGCCTTATAGCGCATGTGTCACAGCATTATTGGTGGCAGCGGTGACATTGGCCGGGCCGACTGGGGGCGAGCCCCCGTGCCAGTTCTCGGGAGGCCTGGGCCCCGATGCCGCGTGCACGCAAAGTACTGACGATGACCTCAATGCGCCGTGGATGTGGCCGGGCGATGACGGATTTGGGTACGGGTTCGATGCACCCGGGTACGGCTGGCACCGACCGGGGAGGTGACGCGACTGACGTCGCCGTCAAGGCATCGCCACCCTTTGCGGGGCGGGCTCCTTGACCGGCCTCCGCAGGATCCTGGATTTCAGGGCCATGGCTCGCTTCTCCACCACAAACCAACTCAGCGCGGCAAGTGGGAGAGTGGCTGTTGTGGCCAGCAGAAAGAACAAGAACGGATTCAATCGGGCAAGCCCAACGCTGGTCAGCAACTGCTGGACCGGGAATGCGTAGATGTACACGCCATACGAAAGGTCGTTGCGCAGCCGCGTTTTACGGATGAGGGCACCGGAAACAATGACCGCATAGGCCAGTGGCAGAGCACCTAGTACTCGGTAGTTGTGGGTGAAGCCGGATGCCACGACGATGGTGACACTCAAGGCGACCAACGACCAATGGGCGGGAATCTTGTCTTGATACTGGTAGAACAAGGCACCCGCAAGGAACACCACAAAGAATCGTGAGAGCATCTGCGGCCAGGTGTACGACGGCGGTGTGTACGAGAAGTGGGCCGAGCAGAACAACGCCGCGACGAGAAGGGCGGGAATTACCCAGCGCCGTTTCAGCATCCCGATAACACCGAGCGCAGAGACCATCACGTCGCACAGCAGAACGAAGAACAGTGTCCAGATGGATCCGTTCCAGACCCCCGGATACGGCACATCTGCCGGGGTGCCGTCGATATCGACGTGGGAGATGTTGAGCAGGGCGTTATTGACCACATACTCAAGCTCCGAGGAGAAGGTGATGGAGGAGTGTTGGACCTTGGCAGCGATCGGTGCAATGACGAAAGCAATCACGATCAGGCATATCCATAGGCCCGGGAAGATGCGCAGCACGCGTGACGCCCAGTACTCCTTCAGACACGGACGACGCATCCAGGCAGCTGTGATGAGGAATCCGGAAATGACAAAGAATCCGTCGGCAAAAACGTCGCCAAGCAATCGCGACGCTGGGGCGTAGCTCATGTTGTGGCCGGTGAGCGGCCAGGAATGCCAAAAGACCACACCTACCGCGAGAACGAGTCGCCACGTGGTCAATGCATTGCGATGCGGATCGAATACCTGCCCAAGCTTTTTCATAGGCCCCCAGGCGTCGGCGTATGTGCTTTTACTTTGCAAAAGAACATACTGCACAAACCAGCTCAGCACCCGCTATACCTCCGCCGGGAGAATCCACTCATGTTGTCAGTCAAGCTCTTTACGAGTTTCTTTAGCTTTTCTGAGATCCGAGCAGCGAATTACCTCGGCTACACAAGATGCTTGACGAAACTGGGCCGCTGCGGTGGCATGCCCTGGTCGATAGCGGGGCATCCACCAAGCTCAAGAGCGTTGTAGACGAGAATCGGCTTTGGCGACCCCATGACGAAAAGCACATTCGAGAAAAGACATGACATCAAGGATGTTCATTTGCTAGCGGTGTGCGCCAAATCGGTTTCAGTACACGAGGTTGAGCGTTTGGATTCCGTCAGCGAGTGCCGGGTACGTCCATGCCCACCCGGATCTGTGGCACCGTAGCGAGTCTTCCTCGCCTGGACGTGGCGTGCGCCTGGTTGTAGCGACTCGGGGAGGTGCTGAGGCGAGGCTCCCGCTACTCACGGAATGACAGGATTATCGCGTCGAGAACCTCTTGCAGCTGCCGATCGCGTCCAGCCGTGTCGTCCCGATACGCCAGACATGTCAAGAGCCTGAAGTTCAGATCAGATATCGGGACCAGAACAAATTCATCGTATTCCAGCGCACTGGGTTCGCCGGACGAAGGCATCGGCGCCAGGTTGAAGGCCTGACCTGACGTGATGCCTTGCTTGACCCGCACTATGTCGCCGGGTGTGAATTCTGCTCGTTTGAGCCGCCCTTGCTTCTCTAGCTCAGTTTCCACATGGCGCCGATACTCGGTAGCGCTGTCGCGACGGTCGCCGATGTAATCACGTGTGAGGAGCTCGGCGACAGAGATCGAGTCGCGCGATTCGTACTGCTCGCGCGAGAGCACGGCGCCGATCCGCTCCTTCCACACTGTCGTGTAAGACAACACGGTCGCATGTGCGTTGGGCCTCACAAAGCCGAAGTCCAGCCTTTCGTGCCGTATCCCTTCGATGATGTCGGGGCTCGCGAGCGGCGCCTGCGTGAACTTGAATTTCTCGGTGTTGCTGTCCCCTAAGGCCGTCAACTTGGCCTGCAATGCCGGAGATAACCACGGAGGGATACCGCACCGAATTTTCCTGACCGGTAGTGGGCCCTTGGAGATTTCATGCGGCATCTTGTCGAACTTCTCGATGATCTCCCGCGCGAGCGGAAGCAGCCTCGCGCCTTCACCTGTGAGCACGACCGTACGTGTGTCGCGAAGGAAAAGATTCGCGTTGAGAAGTCGTTCCGCATTACTTATCCGCCTGCTGAGGACAGACGGAGTCAGATGCAGCTCGCGTGCGGCCTGGGTGAAATTCAATCTGTTGGCAACCGCTACGAAGCAGCGTAAATCGTCCAGATTTAGGCTGCGTATGCTCACCGTTCGATCATATCGCCAGGTCGATCTTGATCGGAGTTCGCGCGAAACGGAGCCCAGTTACAACGATGTACGGGAGCCGGGGGAGATCTCGATGGCGACCGACGCCTGCTGACGACGGGTAATCCAGACTCCGAATTCACTCAGCGGTCCCAATAGCCAGTACTTACGGCTGATGATCTTGCGAATCCGAGAAGTGTCTTCGGGGCTCAGAACCCGCGCGATGCCCGCCACGACAGGTGCACCGGGGGTGAGCTGTCCACGAACACTGCACGGCTGCAACGTCACCGCTGGATTCCGCCGGACGCGTTTGACCTTGTACGCACCCACCTCCGAGAAGAAGTAGAGCTTGCCGTCCGCCGGAGCAATCCAGACCGGCGTGGACACCGCCGTGCCGTCCTTGCGATAACTCGTAAACGACACATAGTTCGCCCGCCCGACCACATCCCAATCGGTCATTCGTTGTCTCTCTTTCCCATCACACAGCCCGGCCCGACGTGTCGAGCGGAAGAGTCACATATGCCTTAAAACTATTGGGACACAGCACTTCTCATGATAGCGGCACGTAGGGCAGAGAGTGACGCACTATCGCACGGCGCCTAAGCGGAACGCGTCGCCCGCCGCACGGGACAGCGGTCCCGTCCCCACGTCATCCCGCCGGGGTGAGCTATACCAACACCTTGGCGGCGTTGCGCTCGGCGCGCTTGGCCTGACGGTCCAGGTACTTGGCCTTGACTTCCTCGAAGTCCTCGGAAGTCTTCCTGAGGTCGCCGACGATGCGTGCGAGATCTTCGCGGTACCACTCGCCCTCGCCGGTGATGTCGTCCCGATCGAAGATGCGCCACTTGCGCAGCACCGGCAGCACCACCTCCTCGAGGTGGGACTGCGGGTCGTAGACGCCGCCGGTGGCGATGGTGACGGCATTGCGGCGGAATCCGGGGATCGTGTAGCCGGGCATCGTGAAGTTATCGAGCACCTTATGGACAGCCTGGACCGCCTGATTCGGGGCGATCTCCAGACCGGCCGTCACCATGTTGCGGTAGAAGATCATGTGCAGGTTCTCGTCGGTCGAGATGCGCTTGAGCAGCTCGTCGGCGATCGGCTCGGCGCACGCCTTACCGGTATTGCGGTGCGAGACGCGGGTGGCCAGCTCCTGAAACGTCACATAAACCACAGAATCGAACAGGCCCTCCGAGAACGGTACGTTCTGCCGGTTCTGGCCGGGGGAGAAGCCGCTCGTCATCTGCGCAATGCGGAGCTTCTCCAGTTCCACCGGATCGACCGAGCGGGTGACCACGAGATAGTCGCGGATGGCGATGCCGTGGCGGTTCTCCTCGGCGGTCCACCGGTTCACCCAGGTACCCCACGGCCCGTCCATGGTGAAGTTCATCGCGATCTCGCGGTGATACGAGGGCAGATTGTCCTCGGTGAGCAAATTGGTGATCATCGCGACCCTGGCCAACTCCGAGAGCTTGGACTGCTCCGGATCCCAGTCCTGGCCACCCAATGCCTTGTAATTCTTGCCCTCCGACCACGGAACATAGTCGTGAGGGTTCCAGTCCTTGGTGACCCCCAGGTGGCGATGGACATTCTCCTCAACCACGGGCTCAAGCTCATGGAGCAACTCAAGGTCGGTGAAGGCCTTCTGCATGGACACGTTCCTCAGATCGGGGAGCCAGACGAATACCGCAACTAGCAGTACACGTATCCAGCGGTTACAGGAATCTAGCATGCTCTGGCCGCGTTTGGGCGACTACATGAAGTACTCGCCCAAATGAAAGCATTCCGTAACCGTCCCCACGTTCGGCCGGCATCGTCGTCCGACCGCCGGCAGCGCCGGCCGACGCAATCTTTGACATATTTAAAATTGTTGGGTGCCAACCATTTACACATCAGCGCCAACGGAGCCCCCTAAAGGGGGGTAATATTGGTCGGGTAACTATGGCGGTGGCACGTATCTAGCACCAACTGTTTCGGCTCATACGGATTCCCTTGTCTGAGTCCCACTGAGCAACAAGGAAGTACGTATGACACAGGCCGAATATCCCGGTCCGCCGATCCGCTTTACGTTAGGCCCACGCAAGACCGGCAGGATGAACGGCGCGTGGTGGCCGCAAGACGACGGATTCATCGCCCGGGAACTCTCACCACTGATTGAAGAGCTGTCCGAGCACATCGGTCCGGTCAACCAGGTATCACTGAACTGGAAGCCCGGGTCGGCGCGGTCGAGTATGAGGTCGGCAGCAATGCCTCCGACCCTTGCCAACCGTGCGTTCCACTGGGTAGTCACACTCCAGGGTGAGCATCGGACGGTCCGGATCCTCATGGTGCCGGCGCGCACCAACCGGATTCTCGCACGGGTGATCATGCGCTTGGCCGCACAGATGCCCCTGCTTGATTCCCCCAAGGAGGACGAGGTCTCTGCGGCCCTCCGAATAATCATGGCCGCCTAGCGCCTGATATCGAGTTGGGCCAGTAGGTCGCGGACCCGTAGTTCGATGTTGTCGCGGATGGGTCGCACCGCCTCAATGGGCCGGCCCGCGGGGTCCGGCAGGTCCCAGTTCTCATAGCGTTTCCCGGGGAAGTACGGGCAGGTGTCGCCGCAGCCCATGGTCACTACGACATCGGCGCCTCGCACAATCTCGTCGGTCCAGGGTTTGGGGTACTCGCCGGTGATATCGATACCCCGCTCAGCCATGACTGCGACAGCGACCGGGTTGATTTCATTTCCGGGCTCCGAACCGCCCGACCACGCAACGGCGCGATGCCCGGCCATGTGCGTGAAGAATCCGAGTGCCATCTGGGAGCGGCCCGCATTATGCGTGCACAAAAAGAGCACAGTGGGCTTACTTTGGATCATTGAACGGACCATTGAACGGATCACTGAACGGATCACTGAACCGCTTCCTTGCTTACGGTTTCGGGCACATTTTGCTGTGGGACGAGCGGAAATCGGCGGCGCAGCGCCAGGGACACGTAGACGAGCGCGACCAGTACCGGCACTTCGATCAGGGGACCGACGACGCCGGCAAGCGCCTGGCCGGAATCGGCACCCCAGGTGGCAATCGCAACGGCGATGGCCAGTTCGAAGTTGTTTCCGGCGGCGGTGAACGCGAGCGTGGCTGTGCGCGGGTAGCCCAGCCCCAGGGCCGCGCCGAGTAGATATCCGCCGCCCCACATAATCGCGAAGTAGGCCAGCAATGGCATCGCAATCCGGGCAACATCCCATGGACGAGAAGCGATCTGAGCGCCCTGGAGAGCGAACAGGATCACGATCGTGAACAGCAGCCCCCATAGGGCCCAGGGACCGACGATCGGCAGGAATCGCGTTTCGTACCACGCACGCCCCTTGACCCGTTCTCCGAGGCGCCGGGATACGTATCCGGCAGCCAGTGGGATGCCCAGGAAAAGAAGCACCGATTTCGCAATCTGCCACGGGGAGGTGTCGATGGTGGCCTGCGGCAGGTGCAGCCAACCGGGCAGGATGGAAAGGTAGAACCAACCCAGCACCGCGAACATCAACACCTGAAACACGGAATTCAATGCGACGAGGACGGCTGCGGCTTCACGGTCACCGCATGCGAGGTCGTTCCAGATGATCACCATGGCGATGCAGCGGGCCAGGCCGACAACGATCAAGCCGGTTCGGTATTCGGGAAGGTCCGGCAATAGCAGCCATGCCAGCGCAAACATCAGCGCCGGGCCGAGCACCCAGTTCAAGACCAGCGAGCCGATCAGCAATCTGCGGTCGGCGGTGACAGTATCGAGGCGGTCGTAGCGGACCTTCGCCAAGACCGGGTACATCATGACGAGCAGCCCTATCGCGATGGGCAGTGAGATCCCGTCGACCTGAACCCTTTCCAGCGCGCTATCCAGTCCCGGAATCCAACGTCCCAGCAGCAGACCGGCAGCCATCGCGAGCCCGATCCATACCGGCAGGAAACGGTCCAGCGTCGACAATCTCCCCGCCGCAACGGGCGTACTCACCCGGGATTCCCGCACGCGCAGTCGGCGCCTTTAGCGAGGAATTCAGGACTGGTGCCGAAGGTTTCCGAATCGGCCAAAACTGTGTAGATTTCCCACTTCTCACGATCGGGCGCGGTAACCCACACCTTGTCTTGTGTCGCGAAGCAGCACGTGGTGCCGATCTCTTCCTCGGTAAACATGCCGGCATCGGTCAACCGGCCAATCTCGGCGTGTACCTGCTCGCTGGATTCCACCTGCACTCCCAGATGGTTGATCGTGCCACCGCGACCCGGGTTCTCCAACAGCACCAGCTTCAGCGGCGGGGAATCGATCGCAAAGTTCGCGTACCCCGGTTTGCGCTTGGCGGGCTGTACACCAAAGAGCCTGGAGTAGAAGTCGATTGACGCATCGAGGTCGTCGACATTGAGAGCCAGCTGCATACGGGACACCGGTCAACCTCCGGAACTAATAAGATATTCATCGAACTTGTCGGATACGCCAAGTGTGCCACTACTTTGACATATGTCAAAGCATTCGGGATGCTGAAATCATGCCCAAGGCTCTTCCCGTGGTGGACACCACCGCCCCCGTGTGCTGCGCGCCCGTGGCGGCCGGCCCGATGAGTGACGAGCAGGCCCTGGAGGTCGCATTGCGGCTCAAGGCACTCGCCGATCCCGTGCGGGTCAAGATCATGTCTCAGCTGTTCGGCGCCCCCGAGGGGGAGATCATCAGCGGTGACCTGGCAGGCATCCTCGGACTCACCGAATCCACGGTCAGTCATCACATGAACCAACTACGCAAGGCCGGGCTGGTGGAATCCGGCCGCCGCGGAATGAATGTCTATCACCGGCCGGTTCCCGATGCGCTCACCGCGCTGTGCACGGTTCTGGATCCCACCTGCTGCCGGTAAAGCAAGTTCCGCGCGGCATCCGTCCGCGCAAACCTGGCGAATAGAATCGACCGATGTCGACGACCACGCGCAATGACGTTGCTATTCCATGCTGATCGGCATCGCGGCGGCGGTACTCGCGTGCGTTGGGTACGGCACCGCGTCGGTCCTGCAGGGTTACGGTGCCCGTGAATCCGCGGCGAAAGTTCAAAGCCCGCGGACCCACGGCGCCCCGACACTGAGATCGACAATCGCCGCGATGCTGACTCCCGCATTCATCGCCGGAATGGTTCTTGATCTCGTCGGCTTTGCCGGCAGCCTGGTGTCAGCACGATTGATTCCGCTCTTTCTCTCCCAGACGATCATGAGCGCCAATCTGGTGGTCACCGCGGTGCTCGGCATCGCAGTGCTGGGTGTGCGTCTGCAACGACGGGACTGGCTGGCGATCTCGGCCGTACTGCTGTCGTTATGCGTCCTCGCGGCTACAGCGGGCAAGCGCGGTGAGGATGCCACACCGGCATCCGTTCACTGGGGCGTGCTGATTGTATCGGCGGTGGTGCTGCTCGCCGGCCTCGGATTCATCCGCCTGCTCGGCGCCCATGCCGCGATACCGGCGGGGTTGTGCGCCGGGATTCTTTATGGGGCAATGGCTGTCGCAGTAAGGGTGCTCGATGGACTTGATCCGCTACACATGAAGGTGCTGTTCTCCGATCCCGCAGCCTACGCGGTGATCCTTGCCGGGGTGGGCGGCTTCTACTTGTTTACCGTTGCGCTGCAAGTGGGTTCGGTCAATGGCGCGGCAGCGGCATTGGTCGTGGGGGAGACCGTCGTGCCCGGCGTCACCGGTGTCGTGCTCTTAGGTGACAGTGCGCGCCCGGGATGGGGCTGGCTTGTCGCCGTGGCATTCCTGGTCGCGGTCGTCGCGGCGGTGGCAGTGGCCGCGTTCGGTGCCGTCGAGAACGCTCAGTCGACGGCACCCGAGCCGGCCCACTGAAATCAGTTTGACGCGTTGAGGATCTTGATCGCGAAGACGAGTGTGTCACCCGGGCGAATGCCGGCGCTGGGCTGACCGGCCGGGTAACCGTCGGCAGGGACCATCGCGACGGCGACGGTGGACCCGACCTTCTGTCCCGCGATGGCCTTCTTGAAGCCCGGCACGACTCCGTTCAGCGGAAACTGCGCCGGGGCGCCCCGGGTGTAGCTGCTGTCGAACACGGACCCGTCACGCCCGTTGACACCCATGTAGCAGACAGAAACTGTGGCTAGGTCCCCGACAATTGGTCCGGTTCCGGCCTGCAGTGTGTGCACCTGGGTCTCGGTCACGCTGAACGGAGCCGTCACGTTGACGTACGGCGCTGCCGTATCCGTGGATCCGCTGACGGCGACATTCCCGGTGCTGCCGGCCTGCGTCCACTCGGGTGTGCCACCAGTCTGCGGTGCTGCTGTTGGGCACCCGGCGGCCGCGGTGGGCGGATCAGCAGGTGCTGACTTGGCCTCTGTATCGGATCCGCACGCGGCAAGCGTCAGAACGAATGAGGCGGCGCAGGCCGCAAGTGCGACGGAGGGGTACACGCGCGAAGAATTCACAGTGGTCACGCTAACAGCTGCATTCCACGTGGCAGGGTCCCTCACGCTGACTCGAGCAGAGTTGGGGTTACAGTCACGGGCTTCCCGGCGGAACCGCGGGCACGAAAACGCAGATCGCTCGAATATGCGACTCGGCGACGATGGTATGCCGGTCATGCTTATCGAGCAGGTACATGGTTCCCGGGGCGAGCGCGTATGTCCCGCCGTGATCGCGATCAATTAATCGGCCGTGGCCTTCTACGATCCACACCGCTTCGATGTAGTCGGGGTAGTGCAGTGGAGTCTCGGTTCCGGCATGGATCGTCGTCTCGTGGAATGAGAACCCCACGCCGTCGTCGGCCAGGATGATGCGTTTAGACGTCCAGTTCGCTGTGTCGCGTTGCCTCGATGTCCCGGTGATCTCCTCGGTGGTCCGAACGATCATGGTGGCGTTGCTCCTTCCTGAGAGGTGTTCCAGTGCAGGTGTTCTCGGCGAGGAATTCCGTCAGTTGATTGCGGGCCCGGCGAGCCTCGGGAATGGACTTCATCGCCCAGTTGTGAAACATCCCGTCATAGATCTGCAGCCGGGATGCGGTGCCCACCCTGCGCGCGTTGTCATGCAGAAAGAGTGCGTCCGGAAGCAGGATGTCGCGGGTACCGACAAAGATGCTCAGCGCCGCGATACCGGTGAGGTCGGCGTGTTCGGGGCTCAGCTCTGGATCATCCAGGGCGCGATCGGCGGCGTACCAACGGCCCGCCTGTTGGAGGCCTTCGATGCCCAGCTCGGGGTCGTGGGGCTCAATAACCTGCGATAGTTCATGGTCGACAGCCATATTGAGCCATGGCGAGAACAGCGCGATACAGGCGGGCTGCGGCTCGTCACGGTCTCGAAGTTCTTGGGCGATACCAAGCGAGAGACTGCCGCCCGCGGAATCCCCGAACAACACCCGGCCTGCTTGTGGGGTATCGGCCATCACCTGGCGGTAGGCGCGCCGGCTGGCCGCGGTGATCTCGCGATGGTCGTGATCGGGAGCGAGCGGATACATGTAGAGGCTGTACCGGCAGCGCAACGTTCCGACGAGTTTGTCGGCGAACCGCCAATGGTGCCTCTCCGGCTGCTCGACGAAACCGCCCCCGTGCAAATGAAAGATGTGCAGGCCGTTCCACTGGCCGTCGGGGTGCAGGGTGTAACAGGAATGCCCCTGGATGTCCTGGCAGGTGATTCGGCGATGGCGCCTCACCGCGTGCGGTGGCTCGCAGCGGGCGGAGCGCTGGTGACTACTCAAACGACGGCGCATCCCGGCGGCAGTGGCATAGAACGACTTCTTACGCTGCAACTGAGCCATAGCGATGAAGGCCTGCGCTTGCGCCGATACCATATGACCTCCTCCCTTGCGCGAGTCCACATCCCATTACTTCCCACTTGTTGTGTGAACGGGTCAACTACCCGAATGTCGCACAGCCCAAACGTGTCTGGGCAAACTGTGCGCAGGGGGACAAGAGCTAACGACCGATCCGGCTGCCGTGGGCGTTCGGGGTTTCAGCACTCCGCAGGGGCCTTGCGCGTAGCGTCAGCGCCATGTCGAGTGGCGTCCCCGATTCTGGTGCTGCTGATTTATCCGGTGACGAGAGCGATGTGGTGGCGCCGAGCCTGCTTGTCCCGGAGCCCACCGCGATGGGGTGGTTCCGCTTCTACTTCGATGAACAGCGGTGGGAGTGGTCCCCGCAAGTCGCGCGTCTGCACGGCTACGAGCCGGGCGAGGTGACTCCGACTACCGAGTTGGTCTTGAACCATAAGCATCCGCAGGACCGCGAGAAGGTCGCCGGGACCATCGATGCGATCATTCACACACGCGGGGCGCTGAGCAGCCGGCACCGCATTGTCGACACGGCGGGTGCCGTGCACTGGGTGATAGTCATCGGAGACCAGTTTTTCGACGAGACCGGCGCGGTGGCCGGCACGCACGGGTTCTACCTCGATGTGACACCTGCAGAACGCACCAATGGTGAACGCCGCCAGGAAGAACTGGTCAGTGCGCGGGTCGCAGAGATCACCGGAAGCCGGGCGGCTATCGAGCAGGTCAAAGGCATGCTGATGCTCGTGTACAACGTTGATGCCGACGTGGCGTTCGGGGTGCTGACATGGCTCTCGCAGCAACACAACGTCAAACTGCGCGCGCTAGCCGAGCTGCTCAGCGAAGAACTGCGCGGAGTCACAACATTCGACCAGAACGCTTTCGACCACGTCTTACTCACCGCCCACGAGCGTCTGCAAACCGCTACCCACTGACTGCTCGGGAGTATCGCTTTAGGGCGGCGAAACCCGCAGCCACGCTGTGTTCTCAACGCCGGGTTGCCCTACGCGAATCGCCTAACGGGGACCTCGCTGCAACCGTGCGCCGGTCCCAGCTACAGGCGCACTACCCGCTTTGCGTAATCTCAATCACAGCAGCCGGACATTCAGTGCTCGACTGCGCGCAGCTGGTTACGAACTATTCGAGTCCACACGCGAGGTCTCGTCGATACGGCTCACGTCTCCGCACGGCATCGCCACCCAGTCGCGGAGCGCGGCCACGAACTCCTCTGGTGCGTCGGACTCCACATAAGTACCCGCACCCTTGACGATTACGGTCTCGTGGTCAGGAAAGGTCGCCTCCAGGCGCGCGCGTTCCTGGGGACGAAAGGCGATGTCGGCGTCACCCCACACGATCAGTGTCGGCAGGTGAGACAGGCCCGGAAGGCCGGCCTCCACCTCGGCGAAGAAAGTCTTGCTGGCGAGCACCCTGCCAGGAAGCACGGCGGAGGCTTGTCGTCGCTCGGGGGTGCCGAGCGCCAGCCGGTAGTGCGTCATCTCGCCGACCGTCGGCTTACGCCGTCGGTGACCTGTGGGGATGAACGCGTTGACAAGAAGGTTGAGCCTCCGGACGAGGAAACGGGCTGGCGGGCCACCCATGATGCGAGCGAATGCCTCGAAGTGCAAGACACCGTTGACCGGCCATGCCCAGGTGTTGGCGAGTACTAAACGATTGAACACGCCTGGCCGACGCTGCGCGGTGGCCAGGCCGATCAGGCCGCCCCAATCCTGCCCCACCAGAGTGATCCCCGTGAGATCGAGGGCGTCGACAAACCCGGTGACCACACCTGCGTGTTCCTCGGGCCAGTAGCGATAGCCCGGCCTCGGCGTGGACAGCCCGAAACCCGGGTAGTCCAGGGCAATACACCGGAAGTCATCTCGAAGCGCGGAGATCACGTCGCGCCAGAGAAACGACCATGTCGGATTGCCGTGCAGTAGAAGCAGTGTGGGTCCTGACCCCTCGTCAACGTAGTGCACGGTGTGTCCGTCGATATCGACGAAGCGGCTCTCGAACGGGAACAGGTCGTCGTCTACCCAGGCGGGTCGCACGCCCCCGGTGGTGTCGGCCATGGCGGGCTCCTTCTAGGTCGGCTTAAGATAAAGTTGAAACTCTCACATACACTTGAGAAATTCAAGTAGATCGAAGGATTCGATGCGCAGCTATGGTCAGTACTGCGGGCTCGCCCGCTCCCTCGAGGTCGTCGGCGACCGGTGGAACCTGCTCATCGTTCGGGAGCTCCTCGTAGCCCCCGCCCGCTATCGAGACTTAATCGACGGCCTCCCAGGTATCGCGACCAACCTGCTCGCCGACCGGCTTCGCGACCTTGAGGCTTCGGGCGTACTTCAGCGGCGGCTGGCAGGGGAGGGGAGCGCGGTCGAGTACGCCCTCACGCCGTGGGGCGCCGAACTCCGCGAACCGATCGAGAGCCTGCTCCGCTGGTCCACGCCGCTGATGACCCGCGGCCCCGCCGCTGATGATGCTTTCCGTCCCCAGTGGCTCACACTCGCCATCCCCGCCCTACTCGACGCCCGGGTCAAAGTCCGCTCCTCGATGACGATCGGCCTCGAAACCGGCGCCTCCCCACTGCAACTCCGCGCAACACGCTCCGGCTTCGAGGTAGGCCCGCAAGACGGCCGCACACTTGAGGCCACCGTCCGCGCCGACCCCGCCTACATCCTCGGCCTTGCGGCCGGCGCCCTTACCGTTAGCGACGCCCGCGCACTGGGACTGGTTGAGATCGACGGCGACGAGTCCGTCATCCGCGCCGTGTTCGGCGCTTGCTAGGAATCCAGACGTGACCGGTCAGCCGTCCAGGAACTGGATTGCGGCAGTGGAAAATTCGCGGTTGTACTGGAAGATCCCGCCGTGGCCGGAATTGGGATAGATGGTGAGTCTCGAGTCGGCGATCCGCCGGTGCATGTCTTCAGACAGTGCTGTGGGGACCATGCGGTCATGGTCGCCATTGGCGATGAACGTCGGCTGGGTAATTGCCGAGAGGTCGGCAGGACGCGAACGCCCCCAACGTTTGATCGCTTTGAGTTGGGTCCGAAAGGCCTTCACCGTGATCGGGGCGTCTCGATCCTCAGTGCGTTCCTTGAGGCGCTCGACGAATGCGCGCGCAGCGCGTTTGCCGATTTCGTCGCGGTTGAAGAACAGAAACTCCTTGGGGTCCACACGATTGAGGGTGGCACGCACCATGTCGTAGTAGGTAGTCCCAGCGACCTTGTCTATACCCTCTCCACCCGCGGGTCCGGTACCGGTGAGGATGAGCTTGCGGACGAGTTCGGGGTGTTTCAGCACGAGCGCTTGGGCGATCATTCCGCCGAGCGAGAAGGAGAAGACATCGACGGTGTCGAAGCCGAGCGCCCTGATGAACGTGTAGGCGTCGTCGGCCATCGATTCGATAGTGCCGGGCACGGCGCCGGTGGTGGCACCGACGCCGCGGTTGTCGAAGGCGATGACGTGATGCTGTTGTGCGATCGGATCGATAATCCGGGGGTCCCAGTTGTCCAGCGTGGCCGCGAGATGGACGAAGAAGATGACCGGAATTCCTCCCCTCGGCCCTAACTCGCGGTAGGCGTAGGTCACGCCCGAAGCAGTAACCGTGCGTGACGGCGCGTGAGCGTACGAGGTGATGACGGCGTCATGTTGGCTTTCGTAGGTGTTCATGTGTGCTCCCTAGTGGTGTCGATGTTCAGTGCCCGGCGAGGAACGCCAGTGCATCCGGCACGAAGGTTCGGTGATGCTGAAACACGCCGCCGTGTCCCGAGTCGGGATAGATCTTCAGCAATGCATTCGGCAGGCGCTGTGCCATATCGGTGGAGAGGCTGCTGTCGACCATGAGGTCACGGTCACCATTGGCGACGAGGACAGGCTGGGTGATGACCGACAGGTCGTCCGGCTGGCTTAGCCCGGCGTGCCGGATGGCCTTGAGCTGAGCGATGCGCGCCCTGGCCGAGATGCGTTTGTCCCGATGCAGGGCACGTTCTTTGAGCCGGGAGAGATAGTCCGATGCGGCGCGCTTGCCCTCCGCAGTACGGGGAAAGAACAAAAAGTTCCGGGGGTCGCTGAACGTGAACGCCGCTTTCAGATAGGCGATTCCGACGATGGTGGCCATTTTGTCGATGCCGCCGCCGCCGCGGGGACCGGTGCCCGCAAGGATCATGCGCCGCACGAGTTCTGGTGCCTGGAGGGCGATCATCTGAGCCACACCGCCGCCGAGCGAGAACCCGAAAAGATCAACGCGTTCACGACCTAGCGCGCGGATGAAGGCAATCGCATCAGTGCCCATCTGTTCGACCGTGACGGGCACCGACCCTCCCGTGGCGCCGACGCCACGATTGTCGAAGGCAATCACGCGGTGGTGTGCGGCGATGCCGTCGATGATGCGCGGGTCCCAGTCGTCGAGAACCGCCGTCAGGTGGTGCAAGAAGATCACCGGAACGTCTGAGCCCGAGCCACATTCGCGGTATGCGAACTCGACACCACCGACGTCGATCGTGTGAGTCGGAGCGTCTTTCCACGTCGCCATCCCATGTCCTTCCCGCCACCGGCGCTATTGTCGTATGATCGTAATATTACGACTGTAAGTTAATCGGATATGATTCGCAAGGACAAGCCTCAAGCGGCGAGGGAGGAGACAGGCGGGTGGCAAGATACGACGCGGAGCACAAAGCCGACACTCGCCGTCGGATCATCGAGACGGCGAGCGAGCGCTTCAAGCGGGACGGCATCGATGGTTCCGGTATCGCGGCACTGATGTCCGATGCGGGCCTGACCAACGGCGCGTTCTACGCGCACTTCGAGTCCAAAGACGATCTCGTCGCCAAGGTGGTGGCTGACCAATTAGGCGCCCAGCGCGCGGTCCTGGCGTCGCTACCCGGGGGCCGGGCAGCAGTCGAGGAATTCGTCCGCGAGTACCTCGCGCCACATCACCGTGACAATCCAGGCACGGGTTGTCCGTCTGCCGCACTGCTCGACGAAATTGGCCGTTGCGATGACGCTATCCGTAACTCCTACACCGACGGAATTCAATCCGTCGTGGACGTAATTGCGACACACCTGTCTCCCTACGATCCGCCCGCCGCCCGAACCAAGGCACTCGGACTGGTCACGATCCTTGTCGCCACACTGCAACTCGCGCGCGCCGTCTCCGACCGGAAACTCTCCGACGAAGTTCTTGACGCAGGCATCCACAATGCGCAGATCATCCTGAACGACGACCAACCTGTTCACTAAGCCACCTTCTGAGGCAAGGAAAGACCACATGAAAGCATTCGTCGTCGCCCGATACGGCAAGAACGAGGTCTGCGCGGCAGAGACATCTGAGCCGAGTGTCGGCGTGAATGATGTTCTCGTTCAAGTGCGCGCGGCCGGCATCAACCCGCTGGACATCATGGTCCGCAATGGTGAATTCAAGCAGCTTCTCAAGTACAGACCACCCTTCGTGCTCGGCCACGACGTTGCCGGCGTGGTCACCCAGGTCGGCGCGGGCGTCCGCGGCTTCACCGTCGGCGATGAGGTCTATGCACGTCCACGCGACCTACGTATCGGCACATTCGCCGAGTACATCGCGATCGACAGCGAGGATGTCGCGCTTAAGCCGGCCAGCCTATCTGTGTACGAGGCCGCCGCGGTGCCCTTGGTCGCGCTGGCCGCCTGGCAAATCCTGGTTGAGAAGGCACAAGTTAAGCCCGGTCAGAAGGTTCTCGTCCATGCCGGGGCCGGGGGACTGGGGTCCACCGTCATCCAGCTGGCCAAGCATCTCGGTGCGTACGTAGCCGCCACCGCAAACGGCGCCAGAGAGGAACTGGTCCGTGACCTCGGCGCGGACCTCGTCATCGACTACACCACCCAGGACTTCTCCCAGATCCTCTCCGGTTATGACGTAGTGCTGGACTCGATCGGAGGCGAGAACCTGATCAAGTCGCTCACGGTGCTCAAGCCCGGTGGCCTGGCGATCAGTGTCACTGGGCCACCCGACGCGGGATTCGCCAAGCAACTCGGCGCGCCCAAACCTTTCGAGTTCGTGTTGTCATTCCTCAGCCGAAAGGTCCGCAGAGCCGCCCGGAAGCTCGACGTGCGCTATTCGTTCTTCTTCATGCGGGCGAGTGGCACACAGCTTCGCGAGCTCGCCACGCTTTATGACGCGGGCCACTTGCGGCCGGTCATCGACTCAACCTTCGCCTTCGACCAAACAATCGAAGCGCTCGCCTACGTCGAAAGCGGCAAAGCAAAAGCCGGAAAAGTAGTCGTCACGCTCGCATGAAGTGGCCGTGAGCGGCGATTGTGGCCTCATCAATGAACAAATCTCGCGACGGTCTCAGTTGAGCAAAGATACTGCGGCTTACGGGCGCTGCGAGGGCCGATATTGCTGTCTGGCTTTACTGTGAGCAGTTATGGCCGGACGTGACAATTACGTGAAACGCTGGCGCACAGCACTTCACGTAACAGTGTCAGCGTTGATACTTGCCATCGTCGGACTCCCCGGGGCGCCCGTAGCCCACGCGGCCGCGGCCACCGCCACATTGTCGGTGACATCGACGTGGCAGACCGGTTTCATCGCGAGTTTCACCATCACTAACGTGAGTACGGTGCCGCTCACCGATTGGAGGCTCGAATTCGACTTGCCGATGGGAGAGTCCATCCGGCACACGTGGAGTAGCACCCTTGCACAAACCGGCACGCACTATGTTCTCGGCCCCGCGAATTGGAACCGCACCATCGCGCCGGGAGGTTCAGCCACCGGTGGGCTACGAGGCGTCCTGAGCGGCTCTTACACGCCACCGTTGAATTGTGTGCTCAACGGGCAATATCCCTGCAGCTAGAACGTCGACAACCGTATCCGGGTGCGGGACGGCCACCGGGCCCGACGATCTGGGATCTGTGAACAGCGGGCTACCGCCCAACCAGCAACAGCGCGACTGGCGAAACCTAGCCATTGCGTTACTGTTTCCTTTATCAAGCAAGATCCGCCTCTCACGGAAGGAGTTCGCATGTCGTCTGCTTCAAGATTTGTGGTTTACGCCGGAATCGCCGCCTCTGCTTTGGGGTTGTCGGGCGTTGGAATGCCGCTGGCCTCGGCCGATGATCCCGGCATAGATGCACCCAACTGTTCTGCGGCGGACCTGCTGGGAGTGATGTCCGGAGTGGCGGCCGCTGAATCGGTCTATCTGCACACACATCCCGACGTGAACGAGTTTTTTAACGGCTTCAAGGGAAAATCGAGAAGCGAGATACGTTCGGAGATTGACGGGTACATGGCCGCGAATCCAGATGTTCGTAGCGATCTCGAAGGAATCCGCCAGCCGGTCACCGACTTCAAGGAACGTTGCGGCGTCTCAGCCAGCCCTGTCGTCAATTGAGCCTGAAGAGAGGTGGCGCATTCCTCATGAGTACAGAATCTAGATTTGGTCTGCTACTGGTACTCACCCTCATCGGTTCCGTAGCCCCTATAGGTGCCGGCTTTCTCGGCGCGACACCTATCGCGGGGGGAAATGCGGCTTCTGTCACGTATCGTGCAGATTCCTGGGACGATGAGGCCGAGTTTCTCATCGGACACGAAGCGATGAATACTTACACGCCCGATTCGTGGCAGGTCGTGGGTGATCCTCAGCTCGACACCGGTGGAAGAAATAGCGGCGGTATTGGAAAGTCTTGCAACAATCCCGGAGTTCAATGCAGGTAGCGTTCCCCGGCTCGGTATGAGGACTCTGCGGGCTTGCGCGATATCCGTTGATAACCCCGCCGTATTCGATTCTGCCGTAGTCTCGGGCGGGCGAGAGGTTCAGCCGCAACTGACCTACATCACAGGAAGACGCGAGAGGAAGCTCATGAGGACGATCGCATACCGTTGCACTGCAGTCGTCGGCGTAGCCGCCGTCGCGCTGATCGCTGTGGGCTGCAGCAATGGCGAGGGCGCCGATTCGTCGATGCCTCCTCAGGTCGGATTGATCGCCACGACCTCTTCTGCGGCGCCGACGCGGCCCACCGAGGTAAAGCTGATCGGGGACAGGGACGTCGAGGTCACGCTAACCGGCCCGATCGCCGCCAAGTATTCGTCGGCAACCGAGGATCAGAAGCAGGCTCTCGGCAAGGCACTGACAGGTGATCGCAATGCGGGCACACGGGAGAGCGGCGCGGTGTTCCAGCAGTTCCAGGGCGGCGCAATCATCGCTAAGAACAACCAGACAGGCACGCCTGCATACATTGTGGTGGGCAAGATCCGGGAGGCCTGGAATATCCAACGTGGCCCCGACGGTGCGCCTTCTATCACCGGCGACAACGGCTCGGCAGGTCCGTTGGGCCTTCCCACCAGCGACGAGAACACCGTCGGCGATCTGGTTGTGTCGACCTTCGAGCACGGCAAGATCGAATACAACACGAAGACCGGTCAGGTCGAGGTGACGCTCAACGGCAAGGCCGTACCTTCCGGGCTGTAGACGGCGGTGGCGATTCGTGCACCAATTTCATTCTGAGCCAGCCACGTTCATCGATTCGCGCCAAGCTTCGCCGCGGAGAAGACACCGTCCCGCGCCGAGACAAGGTTCATGCGATCCAGGCCGTCTTGGCGTTGCAGAACTCCCGAATGCCGTGGGCCGAAAGTTCGCGGCCGTACCCTGAGCGTTTGATGCCGCCGAACGGAAGTTCTGGATACGACACCGTCATACCGTTGATGAAGACCTGGCCGGCATCGAGGTCGTCGATGAACCGTTGTTGCTCGGCCTCATCACGTGTCCAGGCATTGGATCCCAGACCGAAGGGGGTGGCGTTGGCGATCTCGATCGCCTCGTCGATGTCGGTTGCGCGGTAAACCGAAGCGACCGGCCCGAACACTTCCTCGGCGAAGATCGGCATGTCCCTGGTTATATCGGTGATGACGGTGGGCGGGTAGAACCAGCCCGGGCGATCAGGGCGCACGCCGCCACAACGGACAACAGCCCCTGCCGCTACTGCTTGTTCGACTTGCTGCTGGACATCGTCGCGACCCTGTTCCGTGGCCAGCGGCCCGACGTCGGTGTTCGGATCCGTCGGGTCACCAACACGCAGCGCGGCCATCTTCTCTGCAAACTTGGCCAAGAACTCGTCATAGATGTTGGCGTGAGCAATGAATCGTTTTGCTGCGATACAGGATTGGCCGTTGTTCTGGACCCTCGCGGTGACCGCGGTCGAGACGGCCTGATCGAGATCGGCCGACGGCATCACGATGAACGGATCGCTGCCGCCGAGTTCCAACACGGTGCGTTTCACTTCGTCGCCAGCGATCGCCGCCACCGAACGTCCGGCGGGCTCGCTCCCGGTGAGCGTGGCCGCGGCCACACGCGGGTCGCGCAGGATACGTTCGACTGCTCCCGATGGCACCAGCAACGTCTGGAAGCAACCGTCGGGAAATCCGCCACGGGCGATCACGTCAGCGAGATACAGCGCGCACTGGGGCACATTCGACGCGTGCTTCAGCAGGCCGACGTTGCCTGCCATCAGCGCGGGCGCAGCGAATCGCACCGCCTGCCACAGAGGAAAGTTCCATGGCATCACGGCAAGTACCACGCCGAGGGGCTGGTAGCGCACATGGGCTTGTGATGCTCCCACGGGGGATGCTGGCGCCGGTTCCGCGGCGAGCATATCCTCTGCGTTCTCCGCATAGAATCGGAACCCCTTGGCGCACTTGAGCACTTCGGCCTTCGCCGAAGCAAGTGTCTTGCCCATCTCCAGGGTCATCAGGGCGGCGACCTCGCCGGCTTCGGCCTCGAGAAGGTCAGCGGTGTTTATTGCCCAGGTCGCGCGGTCGGCGAAACTTGTCTTTCGGTACTGCCGGAACCGGTCATGTGCACGGCCAATAGCGATGTCGATTTCCGTATCGGAGGCCGGCGTGTAGGTCTTGACGGTCTCTCCGGTAGTTGGGTTGATCGTTGCAATAGGCATGCGTCCAGCCTGCCACTACCGTGGGCAAGATGAGCACAGCTGCCGAAATCATGGTGAAGTGTCTAGAGAACGAGGGAGTTTCCGTCGTCTTCGGGATACCGGGGGAAGAGAACATCCGGCTCATCCAGGCGCTCGCGGCGTCAGATATCCGCTACATTCTCACTCGCCACGAGCAGGGCGCAGCGTTCATGGCCGAGATGTACGGCAGGGTCACGGGGCGTGCCGCGGTGGTATCGGCAACCCTGGGGCCGGGAGCAATCAACATGCAGCTCGGGGTCGCCGACGCATCCACAAACAGCACCCCGATGGTCGCCATCTCCGCCCAGGTGGGGCAGGACCGCGTATATAAGGAATCCCATCAATATGTAGATCTGGTGGCGATGTTTCGGCCGATTACCCGCTGGGCAGACGGCGTTCCCACCGCGCGGGCGATCCCGGAGATGTTCCGTAAGGCATTTAAACTCGCGGAGACCGAACGCCCGGCGGCCGTGTTCCTGGCCGTGCCCGAACACATCGACGCCGATGATGCCGACTACGACTTGAAACCGTTGCCACGCAATGTGGTACATCCCGAAGCGCCGATGGCCGGCCAGGTGCAGCGCGCGGTCGACATCCTGCGGCAAGCGCGCCGCCCGGTGGTACTGGCCGGCCACGGCGCGGCCCGCAGCGACGCGACGGCAGCGCTCGTCCGGTTTTCCGATGCACTCGCGGTGCCCGTTGCCAATACCTTCCACGGTAAGGGAGCGATGCCCGATGACCATCCGAATAGCATCGGGACGGTGGGCTTCATGCGCCGCGACTATGCGAACTTCGGCTTCGAGAACGCCGACGTCATCGTCGCGGTCGGCTATGAGCTGCAAGAGTTCGATCCGGTCCGGATCAATCCGCACGGCGACAAGAAGATCATCCACATCCATAGGTTCCCGGCCGAGGTCGACGTGCATTACTCGGTTTCCGTGGGAATCATCGGGGATATCAGCGCGTCCGTGAATGCACTCACCGATGCATTGGCCGGGCATCGCTTCGACAGCACATCCGCTCCGGGGTGCAGCCTGCTCGCCGAGGAATTCGCACGCGGACAGCAGGACTCACGCTTTCCCTTGGCTCCGCAACGGATCGTCGCCGATACCCGGGCCGCTCTCGGTCGCAGCGACATCGTGCTCGTAGACACCGGCGCCACCAAGATGTGGATGGCGCGGCTCTATCCGACCTATGAGCGCAATACCTGTCTGGTTTCAAACGGTCTGTCCACCATGGGTTTTGCGCTACCCGGCGCACTGGGTGTCAAGCTGGCACGCCCCGGCGCGAAGGTACTGGCGGTCGTGGGCGATGGGGCGTTCCTGATGAACTCGCAGGAGATCGAGACTGCCGTGCGCGAGCGGATTCCGTTGGTGGTGCTGATCTGGGAGGATGGCGGTTACGGGCTCATCGAGTGGAAGATGGATCTCGAACTTGGTGAACACCACTATGTTTCATTCACCAATCCCGACATCGTCTCCTATGCTGAGAGCTTCGGTGCAAAGGGCTATCGCATCACCGCTGCCGACCAACTGCTACCGACCCTGCAAGCTGCCCTTGACGACGAAGGGGTCACGCTGATCAGCTGTCCCGTCGACTACTCGGAGAATTTGAGGCTTACCGACCGGCTCGGTCAGTTGGACGAGGCTCTGTAGCCGCGCACTCTGCGACAACCTCGTTAGCTCTTCCAGACCGCCCTCTCGGTGCCTCCGGCGTCCCGGTAGACAACGCTGTCAGGAGCGGTCCCGCCCTTTACGTCGAAATAGATCCTTCCGGCGGTTTGGGCGCCCGGCGTAAGTGGTTGATTAGGAAGACCATCCGGCTCGTTTCCCTTCATCACCGCGTAGGTGGAGCTGTTGACAGCTCGCGCGTTGAAGTCTGCAATGTTCGGCGTCGGCGATCCGTTCACGGCCCGAGCTGTTACGTCCGAGTACCACACGCCGTCGTTGTGACCGCTGGGCTGCAAGTTGCTTATGGTGTAGTCGATGGCGCCGCCAGGACTGGGAATCTCTGCCTTTTGGCCGAAATCCAGTGTTTCCGGGTCTGCCAGCGCCGGTGCCGCCGTCACGATTCCGGCCGCCGCGATGCCAGCGACAGCCATGACCGACTTCCGCGCGATCTGGGTGAATGCCACGTCAAACTCCTTCCGCTGTACTCCTGCCATCCAGGAGTGATTGCGTGTGGTTGCGCCGAAGGTTGTATCCAAACTCGGGCAGTTCAAACCAGGCTGGTGGATTTTCCTCCCGCAGCCCCTCCGGGAACGCATTGTGTGCCGCTGCGCAATGCAGCGCTCATATTGCGCCGCATCATTTCCAGAGCAGATTCACCCAAGTTCGGGTCGATAGAAGCCACGGCGTCGGTGGGGATAACCACATCGAAATGGCGCACGTACGCGTCCAGAGCGCTGTAGAGAATGCACTGCTCAGTAACCTGCCCGCACAAGATGAGCTGGCGGGTTCCGAGTCGCCCCAGGAGGTATTCCACGGGAGATGCGTAGAAGACGCTGTGTCTGACTTTGGTGATAAACCGGCACTCACGCTCGGGTATGAACGGACTCACCAAGTCGGGGCGGGCGCCTTCAAGTGCTGCCTGCACAATGGCGGCCGGGCCTGCGGCGAAATCACCATGGTTGTCGTTCACGTAAATCAGATCCACATCGCTGCGTGCCTGCGCTCGGGAAATCAGACTAGCCAGGGGCTCAACGATCTTCGCCACGTTGTCTGCCAACTGGTTGGCATCCGAATGTTGGTACGTATTGAACATGTCGATGACGAGCAGTGCGGATTCACTCATACTGGGGGATACCCGTTCCGTAGCGGCCCCAATCCGCGTCGAGGTGGCGAACGATGGCCTCGATGACGGCAGATGGGAATCCCAAATAGCAGGTCTGGCACTGGGGTTTGGCATGTCGTCTGTCGGGGAAATCTCCAGCCATGAGTGGTCATCCGACCGTAGGGGTGGAGGAGGAGTTTCTCCTGGTTGATCGGCAAAGCGGCCAGCCCGTCGCGCGCAACAGGGACGTCGCGCACGATGCGTCGGCGCAGGGCGTCGAATTGCAGCTCGAGCTGACCAGCTGCCAGGTCGAGAGCACCACGGCGGTGATGAGCACCAGCAGCGAGTTACGTGCCGAGCTGAGTCGGCTGCGCCGCATGGCAGCGACAGCAGCGGCGACCCAACGGGCGCACCTGCTGGCCGTGGCCCTGCCGCCGACAGTGCCGCAGGCCTTCCCGGTCACCACCACCGCGCGCTACCGCCGGATGGCTGACCTGTTCGGCATGCTTGCCCACGAACAAGGTATCTGCGGGTGCCACGTGCATGTGGCCGTGCCCAGCCGCGAGTCGGCCATTGACGTGAGTAACCGGCTGCGGCCCATGTTGCACCTTTTCCTTGCGCTGACTGCAAATTCGGCGGTCTACCGCAGCGCCGACAGTGGTTATGCGAGTTACCGCACGATGCTGTGGACCCGCTGGCCCAGCTCTGGACCACCGCCATACTTTGAATCTGCCGAGCACTACGACACCACTGTCGAGACGCTGCGCCACAGTGGGGCAGTGCTCGATGACGGCATGATCTATTGGGACGTGCGCCCGTCGGCCCACTTCCCGACGGTGGAAGTCCGTGTTTCCGACGTTCCCGCCACCGTGGCGGAGACGGTGCTGTTGGCCACGATCATCCGGGCCGCCGTGATGAGCGCCCTGGAAGCGCAGCAGCGCGGCGACCCGGCGCCACGACACGCGGACTGCATATTGCGTGCTGCCCACTGGAGAGCGGCACGCGACGGGCTGGATGGCATGGCGGTGGACCTGGCGGACAGTTGCTCGACGGTACCGACGCGCGTTCTGCTGGCCAGACTCGTCGAGCGCCTTCGTCCGGCCCTGGAATCACTAGGCGACTACGAGATGGCGCACGAGGAGTTGGCGCGCATCGCGGAGCAAGGCAACGGCGCCATGCGCCAACGTCGGGCATGGCGCCGCGCCGAGAACGCCACAGAAGTCATCTCTGAATTAGCAAGAGCAACAACGACCTTCGAATGAAACGCGAGCTGCGCGTCCGGTTAGTGGTGTTTCGTCTCGTAGCGCAGCAGGACGCTGCCACCAGGGAAGGTGCGATTCTCCAGCAGCCGCAACGAGATCCATGACGGCAGGATAGGGAAGAAGGGGGTGCCTCCGCCCACGGCGGTGGGCGCGACCACTATCCGGTACTCATCCACCAGACCGGCCTGCACGATCGGTGCGGCCAGCGTCGCGCCGGCCACCTCCAGCTGGCCGTCGACCTCGGCTTTCAGCGTCGTCACCACCTCGACCGGGTCTGCGCGTTCCAGGCGGGAGTTCCATTCGACGGACTCCAGGGTGCGCGAGAACACAATCTTCGGCATGTCACGCCAGACCTGGGCGAAATCAACGATCAAAGCGGTGGCGTCCGGGGCCTTGTCGGCAGTCGGCCAGTACGCAGACATCAGTTCGTAAAGCCGACACCCGTAGAACGACAGGGCAGTCTCCCGCTCAAAGTCGTTCCAGTACTGGTGCAGTTCTTCGCTCGGATCAGACCAGTCGATGTTGCCTTGCGCATCGGCGATGTACCCGTCCACCGACACGTTGAAGCCATAGATGAGTTTGCCCATGCAGATCAGACCGCACCGGAAGGCAAAACTCATCGCGACGCCACCGACATTCGCGTGCTGAGTGACACGATCACCACACTGTGGCCTGTGGACAGGCCGCCAGCGCTAACTACTGGCAGCTGTCAATGCGTCCAGTGCCTTGGTCAGCTCGGCAACCGTCTCGGCATGCTCACGCGGGTGCTTACCATCGAAAGCCGAGGAGGCCACCGCGAGCTTGACGTCCTCGAGCACGTTCGCCGTCGCAATCCCGGCCGCCTTGCGCGTCTCATCGATCGCCCAGATACCGCCGTAGCGGCCCGCCGAAGTCCCGATCACGACGGTCGGCTTGCCCTTGAAGACGCTAGAACCGAAGGGGCGCGACAACCAGTCGATCGCATTCTTCAGCGAGCTCGAGATAGTGCCGTTGTTCTCGGGGCTGACCAACAACACCGCATCAGCGGCGGCAACAGCCACCCGCAAAGCCTCGGCGGCCGCAGGTGCACCACCCACACCATCTAAGTCCTCGTTGTAATGCGGAAGATCGCCCAACCCCTCATAAATACTCACACTCACACCCACCGGCGCGTTCTCAGCCGCCGCCTCAGCAAGCTGCCGATTAAGCGAAGCCTTACGCAGACTCCCAACAATTGCCAGCACATTCTTCTCCGCCACTACCTCGGCCATAGCGAACACCTTTCCAATGTTTCGAACTTCTGCTGCGTGCAAACGTGTATGTCCCGGGTACCTGCCCGGCGCCCCTAATGCAGGTTGTGCAGGTCGGCCCAGGCGTTGACCGCTGCGGCAATTCCGAGCGGCTGATCCTCGGGGGTCTCATGACCCGCGGGCCCGAGTTTGTCGATTTCCAGACCGGGAATCGTGTTAGCACACCAATCAATCAACTCAGAGGTGGTTGATGTGGAGAGTGTGGGTTCGAAGGTCAGGAAGAGTTTGGGAACGCCGGGCGTGGCCGCCAACCACTCGTCGAATGCCAACACCCGTGCCACGACGTCGGCGGGTGCGCCGTCCACCGGTTGCGATCGCGCCCATTGCAGAAGCGGTCTGCGGCTGGCACGGGTCGGATAGTAACTGCGGTAGACAGCCAAGTCGGAAGCACTGAGTCCACTCGCCGTCGCGGCGGAGAGGAGTTGTTCTATGAAGATGTTCTGGTCGAGAACCATGGATTCACCGACTCCCTCGGCGCGGATGGTCCGGAACAGTTCACGCGCGCTGGCAGGGAAGTCGTCCCAGCTCATCGGTTTGATGATCGGTTCGCTGAATGCCACACCGCGTACCCGGCCGGGATGTCTTGTCGCCCAATCGAAGGCCAGGGCGCAGCCCCAGTCGTGGCCCACTAGGACGACTTCATCGAGCCCCGCTGCGTCGAACCAAGCATCCAGATAACGCGCATGGTCGTCGAATGTGTAATCGATGTCCGGCTTGCCGGAGTCGCCCATCCCGATGAGGTCGGGTGCGAGGCACCGCCAGGAGGGGGCGATAGCCGGGAGCACATTCCGCCACACATAGGAGGAAGCAGGGTTGCCGTGTACAAAGACCATCGGCGCACCGGTACCGGTCTCACGATGGAACATAGTCGAATCAAGAACCTTCAAGACTGGCATGAATTGGCCTCTCTATGTCGTCGCCACCGTGGCACCCAGAATGAAAGTCGCGGGCCCGGCTCCAGAGCTATCCGCCGCGCCATCCGTCTTCGGGGGCGGGCCGGCCCACTTAGATTAGTTGATAAGTCAGTAATTGACTAATCAGCTTAATGTAAGCTCCTTCACATGGACGATCTTGAGGCCGTGCTTGCCTGGCGGGCAGTCATTACAGGCCACGCGCGGGTGATTCGGGCGATGTCGGAGAACATGCGTGCACAGCACGGCCTGGCGCTCAAGGAGTTCGAAGCGATGCTGCATATCGCCGTCCATGGCGATATGCCGTTACTGCAAAAGGATCTGGCAGAACGTCTCACCCTCAGCACAGGTGGAATCACCCGGATGATCGACCGGCTGGAAAGCGCCGGATTTGTCATGCGCAGCTGCCACAGCACCGACCGGCGAGGTAACACCATCGAGTTGACCCCCGCCGGACGCAAAAAGTTCGAAAGCATGAACGAGAGCCACGAACAAGACATCCATACCTATTTTGGGGCGCACTGCACCCCGGAGGAACTAAGCACCCTCACTCGCGCGATGACGAAAGTCCGCGACCAGAAGCCCGCCTGACCCATTGTGCCCCTGAGCCTCCGGGTTCGTGCATTGGTGGCAAGTTCCAGTTAACAGCGGACGCCGGTTAAAATAGGCGCTGGAATGCTTTGTGGGGCTTTTAGATAGACGCACCGGATGGGCTACCACCTCATTCTGACGCATGCTGGTCGCGCGGCCGTGTCAGTGCGGGTTGCACTGATCCACGGTCACGGTTCTACGGGAAGCTCTGACCTCGGTCGCGCCCATCGAGAAGGCCCCGATGCGCTTCCTCCATGGCCTAAGCCCCCAACCCCAGTACCCACTCGGGCGTGGGCGGCCTATTCATCCGTGGCCCCTGCAGTCGAGCCTTCTACCGGACGCAGCCAGCTCCTTCGTTCCTTCCATCTGCCGCGGCTAACGGCTGCAGACACATCCTCAGGAAGTCCCCGCGAGAGCCGCCAGATCAGAACGGCGGGCCATCCTTTGAGGATTCCGGCGTCATAGAAGAAGCGCGCCATGGGCGCCAGTACAAACTGGGCATTTATCCGGTACTGCTTGCCGAAGAACGCGGCGAGGAAGCCCTTCACCGGGTTGATGCCCACCGCCCGATACATCTGCGGATTGAGCAGGCCCGTCAATGGAAAGGTCAACGCCGCCAACGCGGCGGTCATGCGCGTCGCGAACCGCCCTAACGGCCCTGCCTCGTGGTAACCGCGGACAATTTCCTCCTTGGCGAACGCGACATGCCGTGCTTCCTCAATGACGTGGATGCGCATCGCCGCGCGCGCATGCGGCTGCAGGGTTGGGTCGTTCATTCCTTCCCGCTGCAGACGATCGAACACATCCTCTGCCATCAAAGTCGCGGTGTACATCACCGTGCCGACCGGCAACAGGCTGCTCAGAACTGGAATAAGTTCCTGCATAACACGCGGCAAGGGGTAGGTGACAGGCGACGCCCCTTCACCCATCTTGTCCACTACCCGCGTAAACATCGTGGAATGTCTTGCCTCCTCACTAATTTCGGTGAGCAGGTACCTGGTGCGGCTGTCGGTCACAGGGCTCACCATGAGGTCGTGATAGAGAAAGATGCCTAGCGCTGCTTCGAACCAGATTCCGACGATCAGGATGCTCCCGAGCTGCTGACGGCCGAACTCAAGCCGCTGTTCGGCCGTCAGAGCGCTCCAGAGTTCGGTACCCACCAAGCTGGCACGGCGCTCGCTGAGCCACGGCATACCCGGCACGGGTGGCGCGTCCCAATCGATCTCAACCTCGGGGTCGTAGTACTTCTCCGCCGAAGCTTTCAGCCTGCGCGCAGTCGACAGTTCATGGTCAATCTCAGCACGTCTACCGACCTGGCTGCGGTCGTTGACGATCTCAATGCTCATAGTCCACGTCCCCTCACTCCTAACCGAAACCCTTCGTAAAGTTATCGGTAACTTGTAGTACTAGATACACACCGTTCGGTGTACTAGTCTGAACGGTACGCCTTCCAACGCGAGAAGCAATACCCAATTTCATGTCATCGGAAAGGGTCGGTAAATGCGTATAGAAAGCAACTCCTCAAACAGTGATGTCGAGCTGGACTACTGCGGGCCAGCGACTTTCACGATTCAAGGCGAGGAGATCAATGTAGAGGTAGAGCTGCGTGGGTTCTTTCAACCGATCGACGGAACGTATCGCTGGCATGGTCGAGTGACTACGGATACTCCTGCGGTAGCCCAACTCGCAGGCGACCGATGCGCTGGCGTGATTCACACACCGCACGGGCGAGTAGCCATGACCCTTGATGAGGTCGACCTGTGGGGCCGGTACCGAGTGCGGGGCACTGGACGCCCGCCCTTCCCGACCGATGCAACGCCCCCTCTATCGGAATGAACTGCACCGCAACACCTCATAGTCACGCCATTACCGCCGCCCTGGTTCAAGTGTCGCTTGCCAACTTGCCCGTCGAGCGTGTTTGACCTTTGAGTGCTCCACGAGCCAAGGGTCGCCGTCAGCCGCTAGCACCCCAAATTCGGTCAACAATTTGATCCGCCAGAACAAGGGTGAATCGCCGATATCCATGCGGGCCATGACCGGGGCCACAATTCGGCGGATTGGCGTCCACCGCGAGCTTGCCGCATTGACTAGGGCGCTGTCGTAGTAGTCCTCGGGGGCCGAAACCAACTTGCCGTTGCTGAGAATACGGAAGGTCTGGTTCTCTTGTTCGAGCCGTTTCCAAGTAGCGCGGGCTGTGACCCGTTCATTCACAGGGATGGAGCATGCGCGGTTAAGATGCCGGGCGAGCTCGCCTGCAGTATGGGCCCCGCTGGCGCCGTTGAGCGTCACGACACTGAAAGCGCTGTCGGACAACTTGTCACACATCGCATGGAAGAACGCTGAGTCGTGCGCGTTGCCCTGCCCGTACCAGAGTACAAGCTGGTCAGCACTGCTGACCTCGTCCCAAAACTTCGCCAGTTCTTCACCAGGACGAGAGACTGGTCCGCCGGTTTGCGCAATAGCCATGTCGGCCCACCACTGCCACCACTGAATCCGAGATGCAGGATCGCCCGCTTCCAATGGGCCCACACTAAGGCTCTCCGGGAACCACGCAAGGCGATCCCGACAATGCTCGGCGCTGGCGTCAAGGGCAATGCGCAGCTCAGAGGCGACCGATGGCCCGCTCACCACATGCAACGTGTACATACAGCCAGTCTTCCCAAGAAAGCTGATGATCTCCTGACAATGAGAGGCCATCAGGGCGCTGCTACACACGAACCGCACGCCATCGGCGACACCACTACCTGACGGCCTAAACCAGCGCTCACAGCAACGGGGGGTGGCCAATTTTCAGCCGTCGATTCCTGATCAATTTCAATTGCCGTTGACACTGGGCCGCCATATTCGGCTCCGTCGCATTCCTGCCGATACGAACGTGCGGAATTCATCAGAAGGCGGCAGGGGAGCGGCCCGGGTTGGCAGCCTCGCGCGACCGGGTCGACGCGAACATCTTGGGAAGAGCTAGAACGGCCCTCCAAGACCTAGGCGCAGCCCGCCACTGCAGGGTCGCGTAGATTCTTTGAGAACAATCCGAGCACCTAACGCAGCATTCAACGAAGGCCATCATGTCCGAGGATCAGAACACAGACGTTCCACCGAATCACCTCTCCATCGATCCGCGCAGCGCCTTCTATAGCGAAGAGGCGCTTCGCCGCGACGTGGGTATTCGCTTTAATGGCGTCGAGAAAACCAATGTTCACGAATACAACGTGGCCGAGGGTTGGGTGCGTGTTGAAGTCCCAACCGCGAAGGATCGCCGCGGAAATCCTATGGTCGTCAAGCTCAGTGGCACGGTTGAACCTTTTTTCCGCTGAGGCGTGGCTGTCAACCGGCCCCGGCGGCCGTCCCGTGACTCGAGCGGCAGCGAGCAAGCTACAACGAGTACCTGCGATTCAGTTGAGTTGCGACGGGGGAGAAACGCCGTCAACCGTCCGGCGCGCGGGGGTGGGCGTCTCGCGGTGGGTTGTTATCGGGGCGGCCGGAGCGATTGATCGGGTGAACTAACACCCAGATATGCTAGTAATCCTTGCATATTCGATTTGGCACTATTCGACGCGGACCGGAGAGCGGACCACCGCCGAACCAACTCCGGTGGTCGGCGACTTCCGGAACCGGATAAGCCGAAACCAGGACAACGGCCTGGACACGGGCAGAATGGCCTGCCGGCGGCGAAATCGGCCAGGACCGGCCACATCAGTGCTTAGACGCGTACTCAACCTTGGTGACGATCCACCGGTTCTTCTGGTACTCGAGAGTGGTGGCCCAGGTCCCGTGCGTGGTCTGCGGTGCAGGGTTTCTAGGTGTCGTTACCGACCAGGCGATCTGTGACTCAACGCGAGCGTTGGTACCGGAGCACTCGACCTGCTTGCTGGTCAGCTCGGCGATATGCGAGACGTATCGATCTGCGCCCGGAATGGTGCTGACGGAGCGGAATGCCTGTTCGGACTGTGTGTAAACCTCAGGGGATAGACGCTCCTTGAGCGCGGGCAGGTTCTGATCTGCGAGACCGGTGAACTCAAGGCTCAGGTGGGCAACCCCGTCGGCGGCGGCAACCGTAGTGTCGCAGTGGTTCGAGGCGCGTCGGATCACGTAGTAGGCGGTGGCGCCCCCCGCGATCACTAGTACTGCGACAGCTGCGACTACCGCCCTTCGCATCCGGCGGTTCCCGGACGCCGCGGCCGAAGGTGTGGGTGCCGGCAAGGTCGAGGCAGCGTTCTCCGATTCAGCAGGCCGACCCGACTGTATGCCCGGCACTGCGGGCCCACCGGCAGCCAGCGGTGCAGCGAGCTCTGCTACGAGCGTGCGCAGCTGGCCATCGTCGTCGAGATCGATCTGCTGCTTGAAGGCCTGCTCAGCCACTGCCATCACCTGCTCGCGGCTGATGGTTTGCCCCGTCAGCGCGGTGATCCGCTGGGAAAGCTCAGCGAGCCGGTCGTTCACAGTCATGCTCGCTACCCTAACCACTCCTTCACCGTCCATGCGGCCACCGGGATTCATTTGAAGGGGCAACCTGTGTCGACACGATGCTTACCGATCCGGAGCACGACCAAAAACATTGCGTTGCAGGGCGTTAAGTAATTATTTGGTGCAACCGGCCCGTTTTGTAACTAGCGTGGATGTCGCCCTTGCTATCGCCGCGCTGTGCCGCAATGGAGCGGTGACGACTTTGGAGAGTCTGCTGGCCGGATATCCTTGGTGACGAGCCCACCGACAGAAATATCTGGCTTGCGACGCGTCGCGGAACTGACGGTGCACAGTTGGCGTCGCCGCAAGCGACGCGAGTCCACACCGTAGGCACGGCGGGCAGAAAGCCCTGCACCGCAGCCGAAGACGATGGGACGAGCGGTGGCCGGCAGGTAGGCGGGTGAGGATTCATCTGGATGCGATATGCAGTAGTTTAACTGACATAATGTGTCTTATCGGCGTTAGTTATGCGCAGGATCAACGACGAAGAGCCACCATCTGCGCCTTTCTGGGCCGCACCTCCGCGCTTGGTCGCGACCCCACGCGGCCACTCATCAACTAGGCGCGGACGCCGACCCACCGAGCGAACACCCGTACATAAAGACTCACTGGGCCAACCGCCCGACGCCAACATCCAAAACTCCTCGGGCGCGGCATGTTTCGCGATTCGGATACCCCTTCGGACCATCCAGCTCCACACCCTCATATCGTCACAGTGACGATATGAGGGTGTGGAGGCTGGCCCCGCCTCGCCCGGTCGGCGAGCAGCATTACCGCCTGCGCCCCCGCCGCTCAATCGAGATCCCTTGGTGCTCATCTAATTCGGAACAGGCGTGACATGACGGCTCATTGCGAAGGATGTCAACGCAACTTTCCCACGGTCCCAATCGCCTTCGACAATTCGCGCGACTCATCCCTCCATACGCATCCCGATCCGTAAACCAAAGCTGCGCAATCGCATAACCGCCACAAGAACGGCACTACCCCATCACTCTGCCCTCCCCGCCCGTTCACAGGCATTACGTCACTGTGACGTAATATTAATGAAGTTGCCTACCGCACAACCCTTTTGATATCCGGCGGCGATGAGCGCGCGCATGACGATATCGATCTCGACCCGGATCGTGCCAACCCCCCGCTTCTCTGTGGGCGGATGAGACCACGCCGATGGGTGCCGATACCTGTGCTGCTGCGGGGAATAGCCGTCGGCCACGTATTGATCGTTGACGGCTGTGCCGGGCGAAGGATGGCGGCCTGTCCAACGCAGTTCCGCGGTGGCATCCAATCAGAACTTGGACCGGCTCCCGCCTGACGTGACGAGGCAACCAACTCTTGGCTAGTACCGCTAAATTCGTTCCAGCAGAGATGCTTTGACATCGGGCCAGTCGTCATCGACCAGGGAGTACTGCGCCGTCGTCCGCCATGTCCCATCTGGACGCGGATACTGCTTACGGAGCAGGCCCTCGAATGTGGCGCCGAGTTTGAGAATCGCTGCTCGCGATTGGAGGTTCTGTTCGTGGGTGTGAAACACCACGCGGATCGCGTTGAGCTGCTCAAAGGCATACCGCAGCAGCAAGTACTTGGCCTCCGGATTGGTGCCATCTCCATGGTTGCTCGCCGAGTAGTAGGTGGCCCCGATCGCCACCGAGCGATGCCGAGGATTGATGTCATAGAAGCTGGTGGTCCCCACAATTCGCGACGATCGGCAATCAGTAACCGAAAAAGCCAGCCGGTCAGGGGTATTTAACGCGGCAGCGATGTACTCATGCGCCGAATCGACGTCAGCGGGCACTACGGTCCACTCGAAAGCATCCGGACGGTCAACTGCTGCGGCAAGAGCAGCACTGTCCTCGGGCACTAGCGGCTTCAGCACCACCCGATCACCTGCCAGCCTCGGCAGGCCAACCCAATCAACAGCAGCGATATCCGCGTCATGCCGACGAGATTAACAATCGACAGCACAACCGGAGTAATCATTTTCAGCTGCCTCGCCGTACCGCCCCATGTCGAACGCCCGGGCACCGATCATGCGCATCCCAGATCCGTAAACCGAAGCCACATAGTCATGAATGCTATTGCTCTGCAGCTCTTTTAACATCTGCCGTCAACAGTCTTCGTACCGCGCCCGTGGGCCCCTCGGCTACTCCTCGGACAGGTCGATGCGGATAGTCAGCAGGTTGGTGCCACTGAATTTGACTGCTGCACTGTTGATTCTCGGAAGGCTTTTGAGCCTGGCGACGGGGTCATCGTCCGGAAGAAGGTGTGCCGTCCCGGTGTGCCATCGCTTCTTGAAGCGCAGTCGCACGCTCGGGTTGGCTCGAATGTTCTTAACGTATGCCGATTGATCGCCGAACTCGGACACCATCCAGAAGGTGTTGCCGTCTTTGCGTCCCCCCACCGGCGTGACGCGTGGAAGTCCGGAAGTGCGTCCCACGGTCTCCAGAGCCGTGCGGCCCTCCACCTTCCCGATCAGTGGATTCATGATGCGCATTAGTGGTCGTAAGACGTTGTACCTGTTCATATTTGGCCCGGCCATTGCATTAATCGAATTCGTGGATCGCGCTGGCAGCACCCGGTAAGGGCCGGCGGGGACGCTGGTCGTTGTTGAGGCCGTCTAGCAGCAGCGCCAGGTGACGGCGCCAGGCGTCGGGGTTGACCTGGCGGGTGACGTCGGCGAGCGCGCCCACGCTGAAGATAACGCCGAAGAAGTCGTCAGGGTGTGCGTCAGGCCGCAACGCGCCACTGCTGTGGGCACGCTGGACAAGCATGGCGAGGGCGGCCTCGATGCGCAGGTGCTGGGCCTCGACCTGGGCGCATCCACCGCGGTTCAGGACCTCGGTCATGCCGCGGCTGCCAGCCATCCGTTCGCATGCGAATTCGAAATACTCGACCAGCGCCTGCCAGGGTTCCTCGCCCGTGGTGGCCTTTTCCGCGGCCTCGGCCATGGCGGCGAAGTTCAGTTCAAACACCGCGTTGATCAACTCGTCCTTGCCCGCAAAGTGGCGGTAGACAGTCCCAACGCCGACTCCAGCGTGGTGCGCGACATCATCGAGGGTTACGCGCAGACCACGTTCGGCAAACACCTCATTCGCAGCCCCTAAAAGGCGCGCACGATTACGCACCGCATCAGCCCGCTGCGGACGCTTTGCTGTGGCCTCACTCACAGCACCGGCCTCCATCCAAAATATATGAAACGGAGAGATTCTCACCGTTTGTGCTACCTTACCAATATCCGGAGGAAATATCACCGCTTACTGAGAGATATCGGCTTCGGAGTACAAAAAGCCTGTTTAACCCGCCTGATAGCACGAGAGGGCAAGGAATCGACATGAACACACCCGCGAGCAGCACTGGGTACGGGCCGCTGTCGATAGTGACCGGCGGCACCGACGGCATCGGCAAAGAAGTTGCCCGCGGGTTAGCCGGCAGCGGAAAGCGGGTCTGGATCGTGGGCCGCAACCAGGCCAAGGGCACCGCAGCGGAAGCCGAATTGCGCGCCCACGGCGATGTGCAGTTTGTGGCCGCGGATTTGAGCGTGCTCACACAGGTACGGGCTCTGTCGGACACCATCCTCGCCGACACCGACGAGATCGACATCTTGGTCCATTCCGCGGGAATCCTCGAGATGAGTCACGGACTCAACGACGACGGCATCGAGAAGAATTTTGCGATCAATTACCTGGCGCGGTTTCTACTGACCGAACGGCTGTTACCGGCGCTGACCAAGGGACGCGCGCGCATCGTCAATATCGCCGGCGCCGGCATGAACAAGCTCGACTTCGATTTCGACAGCCTGCCGGGCATCCCGAAACTGTCCCCCTTCAAGACCTTCGCCCAATCACAGGCCGCCAACGACGTGTGGACGCAGGACCTCGCGTCCCGTCTCGCCAGCTCCGGCGTCGTAGTCACTGGGGTGATGCCGGGCATGGTGGAGACCAATATCCGGCAAAACGAGGCCAACGGATTCCTGCTGAGGGCCGTCGACAACCGCTGGCTCAAACCACTGCTGCGCAAGTTCGTCATGCTCAGTCCGGCCGTCGCGGCGATCACGCCGGTGTGGCTGGCCACCGATCCGGCTGCCGCCACCATGAATGGCGGGTTCTTTGGCCCGAAGAAGAAGACCATCACTGTCCCAGCCGGCTCGAAAGACCCCATACTGCAACAACGTCTGCGCGACACCAGCATCCGTCTTGTTGGCGGGCAGCTTTGAGAACCACTGAAACCAAAGCAATACGGTTCGCCCGCCAGGAAGGACGGCCTTGTGTCCCCAAGCGATTCGCATGAACGACCTGCCGATGGCGGCTGGCTGGACAGAGTTCGGCGTTGGGCCACTAAAAATCGACTCCACCCAGCCGCGCCGGTCCCGTCGACAGTCCTAACACCTACGGATTCCGCGCCGACAATCTCACCGCTGGATCCGACGTTGCCGCCCTTTGCCGGAATCTCCGTGGACTACGTGTGGAACCAATTCGTGCAGCTATTCGCCGATGACCAAGCAAGCCGAATCGAGCTTGACGAATACCAGCAGCGCCAACCGCTGAACTGGAGCGACCTAACATCAGCAGTCACCCGCATGGTGACCGACGATGACCCCGACGGCGACGGACTCTATACCGACATCGGCGCATGGTTGCGCGTCAACCAGGAACCATACTTGCGCCCAACACCAAAGGCTGCCGCTCTCTGCGTATGGTTGTGGCACAACGGGTTACACGCCGAAGCAGTTGATGTATACGGGAGAATCTGGAACACCGTCCGCGCCCGCCACCGCGGCGAACACCGCATCGGCTGGCCGCCAGATACCGCCCTGGAAGGCTTCCGCCATGCCGCATACCCCCACTGGGACAACGCCGATCACGAACAGTTCTGCACACTATTCCGTGAACGCCACGTCGACCCGCAGATCGACCGCAGCCTCAATCACCTTTTCGGCTAGTCGCAGATAGCCGTCTTGCGGCCGACGCCATCCTGGCCCGCGACACCACTGCGGCGGCCAGGTTTCTGGGGCCATATCCGAGAAAGCTCAGCCACGGATGTCGAGAACGGCGCCATGGCTCCGTCCCAGGGGTGAGCGACCAACTAGGGTCGCGGACGAAGGGAGATCATTATGGCCAAGTACTTGCTGCTCAAGCACTATCGCGGTGCGCCCGCGGCCGTCAATTGCGTGCCGATGGATCAGTGGACGCCTGCCGAGGTTCAGGCGCACATTCAATACATGAACGACCTTGCGGCCCGTTTGGAAGGCACCGGCGAATTCGTCGACGCCCAGGCTCTGACACCGGAAGGCGCATGGGTCCGCTCCGGCGGCGAAGGTAGACCGCCGGTGACCGACGGCCCGTTCGCGGAGACCAAGGATCTGATTGCGGGCTGGATGATCATCGACGTGGACTCGTACGAGCGTGCTATTGAGGTCGCAGGAGAATTGTCGGCCGCTCCCGGGGCGGGCGGCGAGCCGATCCACGAATGGCTTGAGGTTCGGCCGTTCATGGCAGCCGCGCACTGCGAACTCGATTAATGGCCGACGCTGCGGTGGACGAAGCCCAGCTGCGGGACCTGATCCCCGGTGTCCTGGCGGCGCTCGTGCGTCGTGGGGCGGACTTCGCCACCGCAGAGGACGCCGTGCAGGAGGCGTTGATCCGGGCCGTGCAGACGTGGCCATCGCGGCGACCCGACGACCCCAAGGGCTGGTTGATCACCACCGCCTGGCGGTGTTTCGTCGATCTCTCGCGATCCGATACCGCTCGGCGAAATCGCGAGTATGGAGCCGCTGACGAGCCGCCGCCAGGACCGGCGGCGTCCGTGGACGACACGCTGCAGCTCTATTTTCTGTGCGCCCATCCGCGCCTCTCCCCTACGTCGGCCGTCGCACTGACCCTGCGGGCGGTCGGCGGCCTCACCACCCGTCAGATCGCACAGGCATACCTTGTGCCTGAAGCAACGATGGCTCAACGGATTTCGCGAGCCAAACGAACGGTGAGTGACGTTCGGCTGGATTGCCCCGGCGACCTGGGCACGGTTCTCCGCGTGCTGTACCTGGTGTTCAACGAGGGATACAGCGGCGACGTCGACCTCGCCGCCGAAGCCATCCGGCTTGCCCGCCAGCTGGCCACGACCACCGACGACGAAGAGGTCGCCGGCCTGCTCGCCCTGTTCCTGCTCCATCACGCCAGGCGCCCGGCCCGCATCCGCGCCGACGGCAGCCTCGTCACACTCAGCGATCAAGACCGCGGCCTCTGGCAAGGCGATCTGATCGCCGAGGGCGTGGCCGTGCTGCAGGCCGCGCTGGCCCGCGATCGGCTTGGCGAGTATCAGGCGCAAGCCGCGATCGCGGCGCTGCACGCCGATGCGCGGACCGCCGCCGAGACAGACTGGGTGCAGATCGTCGAGTGGTACGACGAACTGGTCCGGCTCACCGATAGTCCCGTTGTGCGGCTTAATCGCGCGGTCGCTGTCGGCGAGGCGGACGGTCCACGCGCCGGGCTCGCCGCACTCGGTCAGCTCGACACTGCTCTCCCCCGCTACACCGCATCGTCGGCGTATCTGCACGAGCGCGCCGGCGACCTCGCCACGGCCGCGCAGCTCTATGCGGACGCTGCCGCCCAGGCGCACAACCTCGCCGAACGCAACCACTTGACGATTCGGGCGGCCGCTCTCAACCAGCGCATCGCGGATGAAGACCACTGAGCGCTGACAGCAGATTCGCAGGCAGGCGATCTAGCCTCGTTCGTCGGTCCCGGAATCGACGAGAAGGACACGATGACTCTCAACCTGCGGAAGCTTCGACCCGAAACTACGAACGCGCGAACCGCTGCGGGTCTCGCGGCAGGGTTGTTCGTAGTTTTCGCGACGCTGGCAGCGATAGCGCACCATTACGGCTCAGGCACCAACGTCGACCACCGCACGCTGGACTGGTTGGTGATTCATCGGCACCGTTGGCTCACCTCGGCCGCGGTTGACGTCACCGACATCGGCAGCCCGACAATGGTGTCCGTTGCGACGGTTATCGCAACACTTATGATCTGGCGATTTACCCGCTCATGGAGAACTGCGGCAACCGTGGCCACGGCCGTCGTCTCTGCATTCCTCCTCGCCGCGGTGGCGAAATGGGCCGTGGAAGAACACCGTCCACCTCGCAGCACTCAGCTGGTCGCGGAAACCGGCTGGTCCTTTCCCTCCGGACACGTCACGGGCACTACCGCTCTTGCCGGAGTGCTGGCCGTCGTGGCCGCCTACCGCCATAGCGGGTGGCGACGCTTGACGGCCCTGCTGGCGGCAACAGTGGCGGTGATGTTGGTGGCCGGCAGTCGCCTCTATCTCGGAGACCACTGGTTGGTCGATGTCTTGGCGGCAGTGGTGCTGTCGACCTCGGTGGTGACAATCGCGGCCGCGACCCTTAATGAGACACCGATGGCCACCCGATCCCCTCAGCCCGTGGCCTGAAATGTTCTCGCCAACGGAGCCGCTCACCTGGGTGATGGTCTGGTGTGCATGGCATTTCGATGCGTCAGCAGCTTTCTGCACTATCTCCCTCGGTATCGGATACCGCTGGGCGCTGACCCGTGCGCGGCGTCACCACGTGGACATCAGTGGCGTAGGGGCGAGTTGTTTCTTCGCCGGTATCGGATGCTGGGTCCTCGCATGCATGAGCGTGGTCGGCCTATACGCACACGTGCTGTTCTGGATGCGGGCGCTGCAGGTTGTCTTGCTACTACTGGTCGTACCGTTCTTTCTAGCCCTTGGCCGGCCGATCACCGTTATGCGTAACGCACTGCGGCCAGCCGAGCAGGCCAGATGTGATCGAGCGCTATCGTCGGCAGCCGCGCGGGCCCTCACACACCCGTTCACGACATCCGTGGCCATGTTGACCACACCGTGGTTGCTGTATCTGACACCGTGGTACACGGCATCGCTCACTCATGGCTTGCTCGGTGCGATGACACGAACGGTGTTGGTACTGATCGGTTTTGCGTACTTTTACACACGCCTGCAGATAGATCCCGTACCTCACAGATACCCGCAGCTGATATCACTGGTGATCAGCGTGGCCGAGACCATCGGCGACGGCGTGTTAGGTCTGGTGCTGTGGCAGGGGCCGCTGGTGGCATCAACCTACTACCTGGCGCTGCACCGCTCCTGGGGCCCGGATCTGCGAACTGATCAGACCTTTGGCGCGGGCATTCTCTGGATCTTGGGCGATGTCCTTGGACTACCTTTCCTGCTGCTACTCATGCGTGCCTTATCTGCCGACGACAAGGCACAGGCTGCGCGGATCGACGCCGAACTCGACCGCGCCGACCAGAATTCGCTCGACCCGGGCAACGTGACAACTGGGGATCCGGCCACACCGACACTATGGTGGGAGAGCGACCCGCAGCTGCGAGAGCGATTCGAAAGACGCTGACAGCCCCGTCGCGCGGCACCTCTCCCAGCGAACTTCTGTACACTCCGTCTACTTTTCGGGCAGTATGGACGAATGGATGTCCCGCGGTGCGCCTTACCGTCGCTCGTTGACTCTTCGATGCCCGAGTCTGCCCCTTCCCAGCGTCCAGCACGACCCGCCTCTCCTGCCGTCGACACCTCGACGCCCGTCGGACGCGCCGTCGCGGGCTTCTATCTCGCCTTTGAGGCCGTCGATGATTCCGACAGAATTCGTGAGGCCGCCGACCGGCTCGGTCGGCAGCACGCGCCCGAATCGGACTCGCGTCAGAAATACCTCGCCTTGGCCCACGGAGTCGCCAACGTGGAGAAGATTCGTCGCCATGCCCAGCGCACGTTGCGTGAAATCGCCACCACTGCCACACGTACGGCCGAACGCCTCACCGAGGACTCGGCAGATCTCCCCTCGGATATCAGCGACGCGATCGATGCCGCTGTGCGCCGCGAATCCATCGCCGTCTGCGAACGTGCGGTGCACATGATCAACGAGCAGACTCGCGTGGTCCTGGACCTCGACGAGGTAACGGCCACAATCACCATCGACGACTGGCTGGCGAGCCACGGCCTGACGGGTTGATCGGCTGCTCGACGATTGCTAGTGGCTGTGCTGATTGTCCGCCAGCGCCGCCCGCTCGACACTCAGCAGACTCTCGGCGCGATGCTCATCCTCGTAGGCCTTACCGCCGCCATTGAGCCCGAATAGCCTCTTGCTCCACAGCAGCCATACCACGGCCACGATGTTTACCAGGAGCGCCAAAACCCTGAGAACGGTTTGCTTTTCAATGAGCTCGTAGATCTCCAGCGGCAAAAAGATGCTCGTCGCGATGACGGCAAAATACTCACCCCAGCGCTTCATCAGCCACAGACCGAAGGCCTCGATGAACTCGATCGCCGCATATGCCGCCAGGCCCACCGCCACCCACATAAGTGCCGAAGACGATAACGAAAACGCCTCGCCGATATGACGGATGATTTTCGAATTGTCCGGATTCCATCCGAGCTGATTGGCCAAGGGGCGTATCAGCGGTAGATCCCGCTCGAAAACCTGTTGGAGATGTTCGCGCGAGCCACGAACCTTCACTACCCCGACCGCAAGCAGGACGAAGACGAGACCGCGGAATACGCGCTCGACGGCCAGTAGCCGCATCAGAGTCCGATCCCGCAGGAGCCGGCCGCGTGGAATCTCAGGTGCGGTGTCGGCCGGTCCTCGATGCCGTGGCTCGCCGACCACAAACGTCTCACACCGTAAGCATCGCCAGGCCTCCCCCGCGGCCGTCTCAACTCTTAGGCGTTCCCGAAGAGGCTGTTCATCGGGAGCGAATGTCGCATGACCCCGCAGGCCACACGATCTCAGCGCAAAATCGATCACGCCAGAAACGGTATCCCTGTTGGCAGGTGTTGCCGCAGTGGGCGCTTCTAGAGCGATTGCGCGCCCGGTTCGAGCAGTCGTTTGGGATGCATACCGTCGACCTGGCCGATAAACGGCGGGTGAATGCTGTACCCAAGCATCCGCCGAATGTCCTCAGACACCGCTCGAACGGTATCGCGAGTCGTCGACAAGGTGAAGGCCTCCTGCGGACGCAGCCACGGCTCGCAGTACTGGGCTGTCAGGGCCAGACGTGCGGCACCGGATCGGTTGGCTCCTCCGCCGTGCCATAGCGTGCCGGGGAAGAACACACAGGAACCCGCCGCCATCACCACGGGTTCACGCTCGGCCTCCTGCGGCCGACGATCGCCCCAAAGGTGGCTTTTTGCAATGACATCGGTGGCGCCGTTGTCGGCAGTAAAGTCGTCGATCGCCCAGATCGTCGCCGCACCGAGAGCGGCACGGGGACGTGGAATCGGATAGAAGCCGTCGTCGGTGTGCAGCATCTGCGTCTGCTCACCCGGCAGGATGTTGATTACCTGCAACATCGACAACAGATAGTTCGGCAGGAAAAGCCGATCCAGCAGGGCCAGAACCCGCGGGTGGTCCGCGATGCGATCACAAGCACGCGTCTTGTTCAGCACGCTGTACACGCGCTGAGTGGTATGGCCTTCAAACCCGTTCCGGCCGTGCAGATTCAGTAATGGCGCGACGGCTTCCCGGATCTCTAGCAGCTCGTCGACGGTGAGCAGATCCGGCAAGATCACATAACCGTCGCGGCGCATTGCCGCCAAATCCGCCTCGGCGACAGCAGGATCGACACTCTCGCCACTACTTGCGGTCCGTCGATGAGTCCCGGCCAGGTCGCCGCCCAAATCCACCAACGATGACACTTCAGTACTCATCGCCGCTCCTATACATAAGATAATTATGTTTTGTACAATCACATAGTGGCACGCCCCTCAATCGGACGTCAACAGCTCATCGACGCCGCCCGTGATGAACTCGTCCGCGGCAACGGAGTCATGGATCTGAGCGGATTAACCCGTCGGGCCGGACTCAGCACCGGTGCTCTATACCATCACTTCGGATCCAAAAGCGGCTTGCTCGCGGTCATTTACGACGAGTTCTACGAGGGCCTCGTCCACGCAATTGCCGACACACATCTGGCCCTGGACACCGACTGGCGTGTTCACGAACGGGAACGCACCCGCCGATTTGTCGACTATCACGTGGCCGACCCGCTGGCCCCGATCCTGCTCAACCGCGCCGCCTTGGATCCCCAACTGGCCGAGCTGGAGGCGACCTATCTGCGACGCATTAGCCATAACGCGGCCAAGAACATCCGCCGTGGTCAGAAGTTGGGTCAGTTGCCCGCAGACATCGACCCGGACAGCGCGGGTGCTTTCATCATCGGCGGAATTCGATATGGGATTGCGCAGCAGCTCTGCCTGACTCCGCTCCCCGCACCTGGGGAGATCACCAAGCGGCTGTGGCGCCTGATCTCCGCTGCCCTGGGAGCCAACTGAACCGTCGCCTTGGGAAACTTCGGCCAGATCGATGACACATGGGCGATACTCCCTGCATGCGTTCGATACCTCTTGGCCGTGCGGCCGCCTTCACCCTCGCCGTTCTTGGCGCGGGACTTTCCTCCTGCCCGATGGCAATGGCGGCACCGTCGGGCGAGACAGCCCTCTGTTTCGACGGCGATGTGCGCGTCAGCGCCTGGCAGGCGAGCCAAGCCGATGCACGTCGCGACCTGATCCCCGGCACGCTCAACATGAACGCCACGGACGGTCTTGCCGGGCCTAAGCAGGCATACTTCCAGTGGCGCAACCTGACCACCGGCGCAGTCGGCGAGGTGCACGGCGACGGTTCGGGCACAGCCGGAGCATCGATCTTCAATGTCGTCACCGGCCCCGGTCAGGTAGAGATCACCACCGATTACGGCGGCCGTTCCGGCTTCTTCTGGAACGACGAAAACCTTGCCCACTGCACCGGAAAGGTCACCGTCGTCTAAAACTCTCGGCTGACGCTCAAACACGGAATACCCGTCCGATGCGCCTGGTTCGTCCAGGTATGAATGCTGTCGAGCAGTTCGATCCGCACGCACTCGTCGCCGACAGCCGCATCGGCATTCTGGCGACCATCAAATCCAATGGACTCCCGCAGCTCTCCCCCGTCACCCCGTTCTACGACCGGGACACGGGCGTCATCTACGTCTCGATGACCGATGGCCGTGCCAAGACCGTGAATCTTCGCCGCGATCCCCGTGCGGCGCTGGAGGTCACCAGCTCGGACGGATGGGCCTGGGCAACGGCCGAGGGAGACGTATCCCTGACCGGACCGGGTACCGATCCGCACGGACCCGAGGTCGAAGCGCTCGTCGACTACTACCGCGGTGCGGCCGGTGAACACCCCGACTGGGAGGAGTACCGCGCGACCATGGTGTCGGACCACCGCGTCTTGATGGCCCTCCAGGTCGGGCGCATATACGGCGAGAAACTGCGCTGAGCCTCAGACTACAAGTCGAATGCTTGCTGGCCGGAGGCAGCAAACTATTGATAGAACACGAGGCTAGGGTCAGCGCATGGGTGTTCCGCCGCATGTGCTCTACAGCGGCCGCAACGTCGCAGAGATGGACAGCGGCGCTGGTCCGCTGCAGTACCGCCACGTCCGCGAAGCCCGCATATGCCAAAGTGACGGACAGGGCATCGAGGCACGGCGTGACGCAGAAGGCGATCAGTTCAGCGCCACCTCTGTGCCGGGAGTCAAGATCGGGCACCGAATACCTTGATCTGGCCGGCAGCTGCAGCGGCGCGGGAATTGACCGAACGATGGGCGGGCCAACCGCTTCCGTCAGCGAAACCGGTTTTGACGAAGGTCGTGATTGCCGAGCTGAATTCCAAGGCGAGTGCGCGGTCGGTCTCGTCAACCGGTCCGAGCATGGGGGCATCGACATAGCCCTCGAGATGGTTGAACATGAATGGGAGCTCCGCGCAGTGCGTCGCCCCGAGAGCTGGCGCCCCGGTCGAGACTCGCTCAAATCGGTAGACAAACACTGAGTTTCCTTGCGATGCAGACACTTCGGCGATCCGATCGATGCCGTCGCCGAAAAGGAGCGCGGTGGCGTCGTCGGCGTCTTTAGGATCGGTAATGTCAGGGAGGAAGGCCGTCATCTCGTTTTCGGTGCGCCCAATCAACACTGGTACGTGCAAACCCCCACCATCGACACTATCCATCAGAGTGCGCGGAAGTCCTATTCCACCCAGGACCGGGAACATGGGCGGGGCGGCGTCAGAAGAAGGGTGCGCGGCCGCGACTGTGTTGTAGGCCGATAGTAGATCTTCGACGGGCACGTCCTGTAGCACGTTCAGTACCTCACCGCTGCGATCAATGCCCAGTGCATCGAGATATTCGTGTGCAACGCTGTGCGCGTCAGACGGCTGTTGACCGGAAACTCCCCATGGGCCGCTCTGTGCGAGAACTTTCGAGACAAGAGGGCGCGTCGCGGGATCCAGCGCCAAGCTCAGCGCGGCGTATGCACCGGCAGACTGTCCACCCACAGTGATGGCGGTGGGATCACCGCCGAAGGATGCGATGTTGTCGTACACCCACCGCAAGGCAGCTATCTGATCCTGAGCGCCGATGTTGCCCGCGCCTACCTCAGGCAACCACAGATACCCAAGTGCGCCGAGTCGGTAGTTGATTGTTACCACGACGATGTCGCCATCGGCGGCCAGTCGACTGCCGTCGTACAGCGACCAGCCACCGGAACCGCTACTAAATCCTCCACCATGGACCCAGAACAACACCGGACGTGGGCGACGGTCCGTTATCGCCTCCTCAGGAACCCAAACGTTAAGACTGAGGCAACCGTCCTCGACCCAATCGACAGGTGAGGGCCCATTGACATTGCTTAGCCGCGATTCACATTGGGGTACCGAGGGGCCGGGTTCAGACGCGTCTCGGACACGGGTCCACCGGGGGTGCACGGCAGGTGGACGAAAGCGAAGCTCGCCCACCGGCGACGCCGCATAGGGTATTCCGCGAAACGCGACCGCACCATCGTGGGCGATCCCCCGCAGCTTGCCTTGTGCAGTCGCCATCTCCGGCCGGTCTGCTGACATGTCCATCTCCTTAGGCGTTCGATACTGACAATCCGACGTTAAGCGCCATCCGCTCGATGACCGCCATGGAGGAGAAAGAACTTCATAAAAGGTGCACTCTGCTCAGCCTATGATGCGTTTGTGCGCCAAATGTTGGACAGCTTGGACGCGAGGATCACGGCTGCGCTGATGCTCTCACCTCGCCTGTCATGGCGCGATCTCGGGCAATGCCTAGGCATCTCTGAACGCACAACCGTGCGCCGTGCCGGACCTCTGTTCGCCGATGGGACTCTCCGGCCCACGGCGATTCGAAATCCGTACGCGTACCCCGACCTGGTGCCGTTGGTGCTGAGAGTTCAGTGCAACCCCACACAGGCCCGAGCACTTGCAATGGCGCTAACCCGACGAGGTGACACCAATTGGGTGGAGATCGTCGGCGGAGGCCACGAAGTTTGCAGCACGCATTTTGTCAAAAATATTGACGAACGCGACCGCCTCCTTCTCGACCAACTTCCAGCTACACATGGCGTGGACACGTGGCAGGCGTACGAGCTGATCCGGACGTTTGCATCGCCCTTCGGCTGGACGGGAGGCCATCTAACCGATGACGAGGTCAGTGCCTTGCCGTCCGTGCCCGACCTGGGTCCGGTGCCCATACAGTTCCGCGACCACGACGAAGCGATTATCGCGAGCCTCATCGACGACGGCCGCGTCACGTTAAACGCACTTGCCGCTCGCGCTGGGATCGCGACAGTGACTGCCCGGCGACGGCTCGACGACCTCACGTCGTCTGGCGTTATCCGCCTCGCTACGGAGGTAGACCTGCGCCTACTGGGGATACGAACCGAAGCCCTGCTCTGGTTGCAGGTCGAACCATCCCGGCTTGAGAATATAGGCACCGCGCTCGCGGAACATGCCCAGGTCCGATTCGCTGCTGCGACAACCGGTCATACGAATCTGCTCATCGCCGTTGCGCTTCGAGACCGGAGAAGCTTGTATAACTTCCTCACTAGGTCGCTCGGGGCGCTGATCGGCGGAGGAACCGTCGACGTGTCCCCGATTCTCGTGACAGCGAAACGTACAGGCTTGGCCCGTGAGGTCAACGGTGGGCATCTGTGAGTTATCCGTTTTTGGTCACAGGTCACATCCACCCGCCACTCGGCCAGGTTTTAGGCGGCCACCGCGCGGTACACAGTTCGCTTGGAGCAACGAAGCGACGCGGCGATCTCTTCGGCGGAGCTGCTGCCGTCAAACAGCATCTTCGCGTACCGCCGGTCCGCAGTAGAAAGTGAACAGCGACAACCGATCTTCGCACCGCGGGAACGCGCAGCCGCAAGGCCAGCCTTTGTGCGCTCGGGCAGAACCTCACACTCCATAGTCGCCACCGCAGCTAGGAGTGTGTACGCGAAATGGCCTGCAGGACTGGTGGTGTCGATCGGTTCAGTGCACGAGACCATCGCAACACCCGCTCGCTCGAACCGCTCCGACAATTCCAGCAGGTGCTTGGTTCCGCGGCTCAGTCGCGACAGTGAGTAAACACCACGGTGTCGCCAGACTCCATGTCGGCCAACATCTTATCCAGCTTGGGCCGCGACGTAGTGGTGCCGCTGACAGCGTGGTCCATATAGAGCGCATCAACGCCAGCCTTCTCGAGAGCTTGACGCTGCAACAGTTCGTCCTGGGAGTCGGCGCTGACGCGCATGTAGCCAAGCCTGCGGCCGTTCGGTGTCAAGCGAACGTTGTTCATAGGTGCTGATCGTGCCGAAATCCCCTGACATCAACGCTTTCGGCGCGTTACATTTGTCCATCGTTCTGGCGCAGGGTTCTGGCACGCCTGACCGGACCCGCGTCGGGAATGGATGGCTGTGACTAAACCGGTCGTTGCTGGCAGACGACTGCAGTCGCCTCGTTGTGTGGCAAGATGTGGCAAATTTCGGGACTTCCGACGTCTGGCTTGATGCCCGGAATATGCCCTGAAATTCCCTCAAACAGGGGCTTTATGGCGGTGGCGGAGGGGTTTGAATCCCCGGACGGTGTTAGCCGTCTCTCGCTTTCATGAAACGCGGTGACGGCCTCCCAATACCTCTCCGAAAGCGCTACCCATGGACCGATAACCACCGACGCTGACGATATCCCCATAACTTTCCCTCCCCCGAAGTGCGACGAGTCGAGATTCTACGATTCGCTCACCTCCGCCGGGTCCGATCGGGACGATTAGGCTCACCGCATGCTTGTCGCAAGGTCGATCCTCTTGTTCGCGGCGGCCGCGGTCCCGGAAATCGCACTGGGCGCCTACGGATTCGTGGCGACGCTGCAGCCAGACGCCCACTTCGGTCGAATACTGGCCGCCTACGGCGGAGTGTTCGTCGCCGGGTCGCTGCTGTGGGGGATGGCGATGGACGGGTTTCGCCCCGATCGCTGGGACGTGGCCGGCGCGCTCATCTGCCTGGCCGGCGTCGGCGTCATCATGTACGCGCCCCGGAACATATGAGCAGCGCTCCGCCTGGCCCGCTTCGGCGGGAACTGGGCACATTCGATGCCGTCATGATCGGGTTGGGCTCGATGCTCGGCGCCGGAATCTTCGCGGCCCTGGCGCCCGCGGCGCAATCGGCCGGATCCGCCTTGCTGCTGGGTTTGGCAGTCGCCGCGGTGATCGCCTTCTGCAACGCGACATCCTCGGCCCGACTGGCCGCAATGTATCCAGCCTCTGGTGGAACGTACGTCTACGGACGGATGCGGCTCGGCGAATTTTGGGGATACCTGGCCGGTTGGGGCTTCGTGGTCGGGAAAACCGCGTCGTGCGCAGCCATGGCGCTGACGGTGGGCTTCTATGCGTGGCCCGCACACGCGCACGCCGTCGCGGTTGCCGCGGTGGTTGCCTTGACCGCGATCAACTATGCGGGAGTTCAAAAATCGGCGTGGCTGACACGTGTCATCGTCGCGATCGTGCTGTCGGTACTGGCCGCGATTGTGGTCACGGCGGTCGGGTCCGACGGTATCGACGCCGCATCCCTCGACATCACCGATGTGTCGATCACTGGCGTGCTGCAGGCCGCCGGTCTGCTGTTCTTCGCGTTCGCCGGATACGCCCGCATCGCAACCTTGGGCGAGGAAGTGCGCGATCCCACGCGCACCATTCCCCGCGCTATCCCGATCGCGTTGGCGATCGCGCTGGTCGTGTACGGCGTTGTCGCCGTTGCAACATTGACGACGCTGGGGCCACAGCGGTTGGCGGCATCCGCGGCTCCACTGCTCGATACCGTCACCGTCGCGGGCGTGCGGTGGATGGAGCCGGTGGTACGGATCGGCGCCATCGTGGCAGCGACGGGATCATTACTGGCACTCATCCTCGGGGTGTCACGTACTACCTTCGCGATGGCGCGTGATCGCCATCTCCCGCACCTCCTGGCCGCGGTGCACCCCAGGTACGGCGTACCGTACCGCGCTGAACTCCTTGTTGGTCTTGTGGTTTCCGTCCTGGCGACTACCGCGGACCTGCGCGGTGCGATCGGATTCTCGTCCTTCGCGGTGCTGGTGTACTACGCGGTGGCCAATGCGTCGGCGTGGACGCTCTCCCCCGCCGAGGGCCGCCCGCCGAGGATCGTTCCCGCACTCGGCCTGATCGGGTGCGTAGTAGTTGCCTTAGCGCTGCCACTGTCGTCGGTCGTCACCGGCACCGCGGTACTGGCAGTCGGCATCCTCATCTACGCCGCCCGTCGTATCAGTGGCCGGGGTACGCGTGAATAAGAGCGCTATCGAGTTTTGAAACAGCGTGGGTTAGTTCGTGTTCGGCAACATGAGCAATGCGATGCGCTTCGGCGAGACTGATATCCGGGTCGATGTCGAGCTCGGCATCCGCATGGAGGCGATGTCCGATCCACCGCAGCCGCACGCTGCGCACCGTCCGCACGCCGGGCTGAGCCACCAGTGCTGTTTCAGCGGCGTCTACCAACGCGGGATCTACCCCGTCCATCAGCCGCCGGAACACGTCACGCACCGCGGTACGCAGCACTGCGAGAATCGCGATGGTAATCACCAAACCAATGATCGGGTCTGCCAACGGATACCCCCACGCGACACCCGCCGCGCCCAGCACGACCGCCAGCGACGTGAACCCGTCCGTACGCGCATGCAGTCCGTCGGCGACAAGTGCTGCCGAGCCGATCCGGCGGCCCACCCGGATCCGGTAGAGAGCGACGAGTTCGTTGCCAATGAAGCCGACGACACCGGCCGTCGCCACCCACCCCAGTTGTCCGATCTGCACCGGATGCATCAGACGCATCACCGCCTCATAACCCGCCACCACGGCCGACAACGCGATCATCGATACGACGAATAGGCCGGCCAGATCCTCGGCCCGTCCGAATCCGTAGGTGTATCGCCTTGTCGCAGCGCGTGTTCCCAGCCCAAACGCTATCCACAGCGGGATCGCGGTGAGCGCATCGGAGAAGTTGTGGATGGTATCGGCCGCGAGCGCCACCGAGCCGGATACCACCACGATCACCACCTGGAAGGCAGCCGTCAGCAGCAGTGCGACCAGGCTGATCTTGACGGCCCGGGTGCCCGCCGCACTGGAACTGAGCGCGTCATCGATGCTGTCGGAGGCATCATGGCTGTGCGGGGACAGGATCTCTGCGAGCATTCCCTTCAGACCGGCACCGTGGTGATGCTCGTGATCGTGATCGTGATGGTCGTGATGAGTGGCTTCATTGCGGGTGTGACTCATTTCCTACCAACCTGTTTCACCGTTTCCATGGTCCGCAGCGTTGCCTCAGAGCGGTGATGCGGCGGGATTCCAGGGCCCGCGTGCTCGGCGTTGTAGACGGCGTCGGTCACCAGCTGCTCGATATGTTCGTTCTCCAGGCTGTAGTAGACGGTGGTGCCGTCACGACGGGTCCGCACCAGTCGGGCCATCCGCAGCTTGGCCAAATGCTGCGATACCGACGGCGCCGGTTTCCCGACGAGTTCTGCCAGCTCATTGACCGACAGTTCACCACCGGTCAGTGCCCACAGCACTCGAACCCGGGTGGCATCGGCAAGCATCCGAAACACTTCGACGACCAACCCGACCTGTTCTTCGCCCAAGGGCGACCGGCCTGCCTGCGCCATGGCAGATGCTCCTCTACTGCATACCTGCATTGATACGCAGATAGTAGACCATGCGCGGTGCTAGTGCTCGCAGCAGTCAGATTCGTCGCGGCCAGCCCGCACCGAAACCGAGGCATGTGGTGCACAGCAGGATTCACCCTTCCAGGCATTCAAACCTTCACGCACCGCGATGGCAGCGATGATCAGCGCCGCGATCGGGTCAGCCCATGACCACCCGAACAAGGTGTTGACCAGCAGCCCGACCAGCAGGACAGCCGACAGATATGTGCACAACAGCGTCTGCTTGGAATCGGCCACCGCCGATGCGGACCCGAGCTCGCGGCCCGCTCGGCGTTGCGCCCAGGACAGCACCGGCATGACCACCAGGCTCACTGCGGCCAGGGCGATCCCAATCGTCGAATGCCGGGCCTCGCCAAAACCGGCCAGTGACCGGATCGACTCCACCGTCACATAGGCGGCCAGCGCAAAGAATGAGAACGCGATCACCCGAAGAGCCGCCTTCTCCCGGGCCTCCGGGTCCCTGGCACTGAATTGCCATGCCACCGCCGCGGCCGATGACACCTCGATCACCGAATCCAATCCGAAGCCGATCAGTGCGGTCGAGGACACTCGCGCGCCTTCGAAGAGAGCCACCACGGCCTCGACGACGTTGTACGCAATGGTGGCGGCGACGAAAAGGCGAACCCGCCGATGGAGCACATCTCGCCGCTGCGACGCGAGCACCATCAGCAGCAGCCCTCATCAACCGGGCAGCACGACGGATCTACCGTCAGCACCAGATCCACGAGGTCGTCCAGAGCGTGAGCGATTCGCCCGTCGGCGAGCTCGTAACGGGTGCGCCGACCCTCTGGGATGGCGATGACCAGACCACAACCACGAAGACACGCAAGGTGATTCGACATGATTTGTCGCGAGACCCCGGTCTCATCGGCGAGTTCCGAGGGATACCCGGCTCGTGATCTCAGGCTCAATAAGATCGCCGCGCGCGTCGGATCCGACAGCGCGGATCCAAACCTCGTCAGGGCGTCGCGATGAACCAAGGTTTGCATGGCGCCAATAGTACATGCCGATCTGTATTCAGATCTGTATGTACTAACCAGCGGCAGCCACCTGCCCTGCAGCGGCCGAACGCGTCTTCTCCCCCACCCGCAAGAAGCTGCCGGTCCGCTGCTTGCCCAGAATGTGGGCGGGCCGACCGTCAACGACGACAGTCTGGCCGCCAATCAGTACCGTGCCGACGGTCGCATCGTTGCGATTGACCATCCGCGACAGTCCCCCGTAGGCGGCCACGGGCCGCTCGGCGTACTCGGTCAGAGATCCATCGAGCTTCTCCGGGTCGACCACGAAAAGATCTGCGCGGTCGCCAATTCGGAGATGTCCGGCATCGATCTGATACCAATCGGCGAGCTCGCCGGTCAGGCGGTGTACGGCCTGCTCGATGGTCATGAACGGCTGTCCGGCCAGTTGCGCCTCGCGCACGTGCCGCAGCAGTCGCAGCCCGAAGTTGTAAAAGGCCATATTCCGCAGATGTGCACCGGCATCGGAGAAACCGATCTGGATGCCGGGGTCTTGCGCGAGCTGCTGGAGCACCTCGGGGCGATGGTTGGAGATCGTGGTCCGCCAGCGGATGGCGGCGCCGTGTTCGAGCACCAGGTCAAGAAACGCGTCGACAGGGTGTAGGCCTCCGCGATCCACGCCGACCTGCCCGAAGGACTTACCGACGACCGACGCATCCGGGCACGCTACGATCTCGGCGTCGAAAAAGTCTCGGTGCCAGACCCTTACACCGAACTTGCTCTCATACTCCTTGCGGAAACGGCGCCGGTATTTCTCGTCGCGCAGCAGCTCGTTGCGCTCGACTTCATCGCGCAAGTGCAGCGCCGCGGCCCCCGCACCGAACTCCTCGAAGATCACCAGGTCGATACCGTCGGCGTAGACCTCGAACGGCACGGGCAGATGCTGCCAGCGGAAGTTGCCGCCCAGTTTGTTGATGATGCGGGCCACCGGCCCCATCGCCCTGATCGCATACGGGTTGGCCTTGATATCGGCCGCAGAGAGCAACGATGTCGACAGCCGCTTGCGCAGGATGCCCAGAGACTGGAGGGCTTGAGACAACACGTTCAACGGATTCTCGATGTCCGGCCCCGATTGCAGCGCCCGATCCCTTTGGCGAAGCTGGGATTTCAGCCTCCGAAGCTCTCGGGGCTTGGCGTAGGTCGACGGCAGCGTCCGGGAACGACACACCTCGCCGTCAAGCTTGTCGAACAGGAGCTGCTGAGACGACATCCCTACGAAACCGGCATCGAGGGCCTCGGTCAGCCACCGGTCCATCTGCCTCTGCTCACTGGGCGTGGGCCGTTCGTTCTTGCGCGTGGCGCGATCCAGGCCCATCACCGCAGCGCGCATGTCCGAATGCCCCAGAAAAGCAGCGATATTCGGGCCCAGGGGCAGCGACTCCAAAGCCTCGATGTACTCGCCCGCATTGGTCCATGTCTTGTGTTGGTCCACCGCACCGATGACGTGGTCACGCGGTATCGCCTCCACTCTTCCGAAGATGTCCCCGGCATCGAGGCCATTGACGTGCACCACCGACAGCGAGCACGAGCCCAGTAGCACTGTCGTCACACCGTGACGGACAGATTCCGACAAGGCTGGCGCGGCAAGTACCTCGACGTCATAATGCGTGTGGACATCCACCAGTCCCGGAAGTACCCATTTTCCGGTGGCGTCGATGATGTGCGGGCAGTTCGTCTCATCGAGGTCGCCGTCCGAAATCGCGGCGATATGGCCATCCTTGATGCCGATGTCCCGGATAGCGGACGGCGCGCCGGTTCCATCGAACCATCGCCCGTTCTTGATCACCGTGTCGAACTGGACGCCACCATGGGAAGCCATTGTGAATTCTCCTTGTAGTAAAGCTATTTCACGGGCGCTACACGAAGCGCCGGTAGGACGTAACGCCGAAAGTGCCGACGCAGTGAGGCCGGATCATCCGGGTCCATGCAGTGTCCGGGGACGCTTCCCAGGCTGATCATCACGCGAGCAATCCACTCGCTGGCTTCCTCGATATCGGTCCGCGCGTGGATCTCCCCGGCATCACGGGCCGCCTCCACATACGGGCGCCAGAAGGCGGCGAGGTCGGGCACCAGACCCTGCACGCCCGCACCGGCACACGCCATGAACTCCTCGGGCTCGCGCACCCGGATCCGCATGAGCAGGGTCCCGGGATCGTCGTATGCGCGTCGGCCGATCTTCACGCCTGCCACCAGACGCGCCTCGAACCCGTCGATGTCCGCAAGCTCGGCGGCAGACTGTGCCCAGCTGATCTCGATCAATCGGATGATCGCCGCACCCACCAAGGTCTGCTTATCCGGAAAGTGGCGATATAGCCATGACCGCGAAACACCCGCTTCCTCGGCTACGTCTGTCATCGTCGTCGCGCGAATACCCTTGTCGGCCAACATTCTTTCGGCCGCATCCAGTAGCCGGGCCGCCACCGAGGCGCCATCGGGATCGGGCACCGAGCCTTCGTCGAATACCGCAGTCATGCCCTCAATGTAAACAAGCTGTGGACACATTTCAAGATCTGTGTACACTTCGAGTGCACAGATTTCTGAAACTGTTCACAGGCGACCGCACCCACCGCGGCCGTACCCAAGGAGTGCCATGACCCGACCCAATACCGCGATCATCGGTGCCGGCATCAGCGGGCTCACATCCGCGAAGATGCTGTCCGACTACGGAGTTCCCTTCACTTGCTTCGAGACGTCGGATCGGATCGGCGGAAACTGGGCATTCGGCAATCCCAACGGCCACAGCAGCGCCTATCGCTCTCTACACATAGATACCTCGCGGCATCAGCTTTCGTTCCGCGACTTCCCCATGCCCGACAGCTATCCGCATTTTCCCCACCACACCCTCATCAAGCAGTACCTCGAGGACTACGCGACAGCCTTCGATCTCAAGCCCAACATTGAATTCCGCAATGGCATCGTCCACGCCGAGCGGCTGCCCACCGGCGGTTGGGAATTGCAGACACAGACCGGTGAACGCCGATTGTTCGACCTGCTCGTCGTCGCCAATGGTCATCACTGGGACCCCCGGTACCCCGACTTTCCCGGCACGTTCACCGGCACCACATTGCACTCGCACCACTACATCGATCCGCGCACGCCCCTGGATCTGATGGACAAGCGAATCCTGGTGGTGGGCCTGGGTAACAGCGCGGCAGACATCGCAGTCGAGCTATCGTCACGCGCTACAGGAAACACCGTTACCCTCTCCACCCGATCCGGCGCCTGGATCGTCCCCAAGTACGTCGCCGGACAACCCGCCGACAAGTACTTCCGCACCAGCCCGCACATCCCGATGTCATGGCAGCGCAAACTGTTTCAGATGATGCAACCGCTCATGTCCGGCCGGCCGGACCAATTGGGACTCCCGATGCCGAATCACAAATTCGGCGAGGCGCACTTCACCCAATCCGTCGAACTCCCGTTGCGACTCGGGTCCGGAGACATCGCGCCCAAGCCCAATATCAGCCGCCTGGACGGCGAGACTGTGCATTTCGCAGACGGCACCTCCGCAGACTTCGAGGTGATCATCTTCGCGACCGGCTACAACATCACGTTCCCGTTCTTCGACCCAGAGTTCCTCAGCGCCCCGGGCAATCGCATCGATTTGTACAAACGGATGTTCAAGCCTGGTTTGGACGACCTGATCTTCGTCGGTTTGGCACAGGCGGTTCCGTCGTTGTTCCCCTTCGTCGAGTGTCAGGCGCGCCTGGTGGGCGCGTACGCGGCGGGCAAGTACCAGCTGCCCTCGATCGACGAGATGTACGAGGTGATCGAGGCAGAGCATCGCAAGTACACCGGGCACATGCTTGATCGCCCGCGCCATACCCAGCAGCTGGATTACTTCCTCTATGAACACGATATGAGAACCAAGGAGATCCCCCGCGGGTTTGCGCGGGCGGGAGGAGCGGCGTGAACCGACAGAACATCCGATTCGACAGCCACGGAATCGACTGTGATGCATGGTTTTACCGGGCGTCAACACCCGAGGATTCGGCTCCTGTCGTGGTGATGGCGCACGGACTGGGCGGCACCAAGGACTCGGGACTGGAACCGTTCGCCGAGCGGCTCGCGGGCGCAGGCATGCACGCCTTTGCCTTCGACTACCGCGGCTTCGGATCATCTGACGGGTTTCCCCGGCAACACGTTTCATTCAGTCGCCAGATCGGCGACTATCACGCCGCGGTGAGCACCGCGGCCCGCCTCCCCGGCGTCGATCCCACGCGAGTCGTGCTGTGGGGTGTATCCCTGGCCGGTGGGCACGTGCTGGCGGTCGCCGGGTCGCGTAATGACGTCGCCGCCGTCGTCTCGGTGACACCGTTGGTGGACGGCATCGCGGCAGCGCGATCCGCGATGAGTGAGCACAGCACCGGTGCCCTACTGCGCTCAGCCGTGACTGGAGTCCGTAGCCGGGTGGGACGCGAGCAGCGCACGATCCCGATCGTGGGACGCCCGGGTGAGCTGGCAGCATTGACATCGGACGGGTACTACGAGGCGCACCTGGCGATCGCGGGCCCCGCCTGGCGCAATGAGATCGACGCGACGGTGGGCACCCAGCTCGCCTCCTATCGGCCCACGCATTATGCCGCGCGCATCGAATGCCCCACCCTGGTACAGATCGCCGACTTCGACCGCGCCGCACCTCCACATGCCGCAGCCAAGGCCGCCTTCAAAGCACGCGCCGAAGTGCGGCACTACCCGTGCGATCACTTCGGTGTCTATCAGGGCCAGGATTATTTCGATTCCGTTGTGTCACACCAAATCAGCTTTTTGACGCGACATCTGGGAGTTAGGACGGCGTCACTTACCGAAGCAACCCATGGTTGAGACCATCCAGCAGCTGGTCGGCGCCCGCGCCAGCGATGACAATGTGGGGCTGGCCTACCGGGGCATGACGTGGACGTGGCGCGAGCACGTGGCCATGGCGGCTCGTCACGCGGCAGTGCTGATTCGGAGAGCCGATCCGGATCGCCCGCTGCACGTCGGCACCCTGCTGGGCAATACCCCCGCGATGGCCACGGCGATGGCCGCGGCCGCCCAGGGTGGTTACATCCTGTGTGCCATCAACAACACTCGCCGTGGTGATGGGTTGGCACGCGATATCCGCAAGGCGGATGTGCAGATCCTGCTCGTGGACGCCGATCATGGGCCCCTGCTCGAATCCTTGAATCTGCCCGGCGTCGTGGTGATCGATGTCGACGGGGCGGACTGGCAACGCGAGGTCGAGGCGGCCGGTGAGTTAGAGCCCTATCGAACGGCCGGGGCTCTCGATCCCTTTATGATGATCTTCACCTCCGGGACCAGCGGGGACCCGAAGGCAGTTCTGGTGACGCACATGATGGTTCTTGTCGCCGCCCAGTCGCTGGTGACTCGATTCTCGCTGTCCCCCAACGACGTCTGCTACGTCTCGATGCCGCTGTTCCATTCGAATTCCGTGATGGCGGGATGGGCTGTTGCGGTCGCGGCGGGAGCCACGCTTGCCCCGGCGAAGTTCTCCGCGTCGGGCTTCCTCGCCGGCATCCGGGAAGTCGGTGCCACGTACATGAACTACGTGGGCAAGCCGTTGGCGTATGTGCTGGCCACGGAGGAACATCCCGGGGACGCATCCAATCCCTTACGCATCGCATTTGGCAACGAGGCCTCCGAACATGACATTGCCGAGTTCGCGCGGCGATTCGACGTGACGGTGTACGACGGATTCGGTTCCACAGAGAACGCCGTCATCATCACCCGGGAGGAGGGAACGCCCACAGGATCCATCGGCAAGGGGTTCCCCGGTGTCGGGATCTACGACCCCGACACGTTGACCGAATGCGCCACAGCCCGGTTCGACGCGCACGGCATCCTGGTCAACCCCGGCTCGGCAGTCGGAGAATTGGTGAATACCCAAGGGGCGGGCTTCTTCTCCGGGTATTACAACGACGATGACGCTACCAGCGAACGGATGCGTCACGGCATGTATTGGTCGGGCGACCTCGCCTACCGAGACGCCGAGGGCTGGATCTACCTTGCCGGACGGACCGCCGACTGGATGCGGATCAACGGCGAAAATCTGGCGGCGGCGCCCATCGAGCGGATTCTGCAGCGACACCCCGCGGTGAGCCAGGTGGCGGTGTACGCGATTCGCAATGGGCGCCACAGCGACGAGGTGATGGCCGCGCTGGTCCTGCGGGACTCCTTGACAGAAACAAGTCTCACCTCGTTTCTTACCGCACAGGACGATCTGCCACGGATTGGCTGGCCGCGATATGTGCGCGTGGCACGGAGCCTCCCCTGCACCGCAACCAACAAGGTGCTCAAGCGTGCGCTGATTTCGGACGGCCTTGATGTCGGCGACGACGAGCTATGGCATCGCAGCGATCGCGGCACCGCATATGAGCCCTGGGAGAACGCTCGATAGCCACTGTTTCCAGAGTGGCTAAAGTTGCTTGCGGAATTCGTTGCAGCGGAGACTTTTCCACATTATTATCGAATGCATGTTCGAAGCAATAGCCGATGGCGAGCTGATCGACGTGATCACGTCATCCCAGCGCGCGGAGGCGCGGGCCGCCTCGCGTCGGCTCTCGGCAATCGGGGTCATGGTGGATCGTCATGCCGATCCTGACCGAGAGGATCCTCGTGATCGGTTCGCGGTGGACCGTTGGGACGAGGTGGCCGCGCAAGTGGCCGCCGCGCAGGGCATCACGCACGCGCTGGCATCCAGTCAAATGCGTTATGCCTATGTGCTGCGACATCGCTTGCGCGCCGTGGCCGAGCGATTCGCCGCCGGAGACATCGACTTTCGCACCGTCGCGTTGATCATCGGGCGCACAGAACTCCTCGAAGACGACACAGTGGTCGCCGCCGTGGATGCGGCGATCGTGGCAGCCCTGCCCCGGTGGGAGCGCTGGTCGATCAAAAGGATCACGGCAGCCCTGGACGCGCTGATCTACCGCCATGATCGCGATGCGGTACGCCGCACCAAGGCCGCCACCGATGACCGGCATCTCGAAATTCGCCCGCTCGACACCGGCGATCCACTGGCCGAGATCTGGGGTGTGCTGCAGACCCCGCATGCGGTCGCACTGGACAAGCGCCTCAAGCAGCTGGTCCGCACCGTCTGCCCCGCCGATCCGCGCACCACAACTCAGTTGCGTGCCGATGCCATCGGGGCCCTGACACAGGGCTTGGATCGGATGCGTTGCACCTGCGACGATCCCGACTGCACCGGACGCACCATCGCCGACAGCCAGGTCATCGTGCACCTCGTCGCGAATCAGAACACCCTCAAGAACCCCGAATGCCTTGAGCCCGGCCAGGTATCCGGGTTCGGAGTCATCACCGCGACACAAGTACGCCAGATCGCCACCCGGCCCGGCACCCGGATCCGCACCCTGCACGCCAGGGGCACCGACCGCTACCGCCCCACCCACGCCCTGGATACCTACGTGCGCTGCCGCGACCAGCTGTGCCGCTTCCCCGGCTGCTCACATCCGGCAGAGACTGCGGACCTCGACCACAGCATCGCGTACGCCGACGGCGGCCGCACCGAGGCAGACAACCTGAAAGCGTTGTGCCGCAAGCACCACCTACTCAAGACCTTCTGCGGATGGCGCGAGATCCAGGAGCTCGATGGCACCGTCATCTGGAAAGCACCCACCGGCCACACCTACCCCACCACCCCCGCCGGCGGATTGCTGTTCAACAACCTCACTCGAGCCCGCACCCGCACCCAAGACCGCCAACGACGCCACACCGCCGAACGAAACCTCAACCGACAACAGCGACTACAACGCAAGCAAGCACTAGCCGCACACGCCGAGGCCAACCCACCACCTTTCTAACCGGTGAGATAGCGCTCATTGTCGCGGAAATGCTACGGCCAATTACCTATCCTTGCTGCTGTCCTTCCGGGAGCAGCATCAATTGCACCCACCATTCTATATCCCACAGAGTCGCGCTGATCTTGACTAAATCTTGAGGCTTCATACGGGGGGGATTCCTCTCATACGCCCATGTACATAGGGCTTTTACGAGGCGAAGTGGAATCAGGAGACGGCGATCGAATTACTGTGGCGATTTATCACCATCACGGATAGCAGTCATCGGAATAGTGGATGACTGGGAAGTCACTGTGTAAATAGATTAAGCACACGATGAGCAGATTAATGCCACGTTACATAGTCATGATGCGCACGTGAAAGCGGACCCGATATCTATTGACTATTGCGCAATTAAATGACACGTTGCCTATTAGATCCGCCATCCCAGCATCTCGGCGGGGTACCCAAATGTTGACATCATGGTTGATTAACCTGCTTTCTTTCCGGGAGTGTCTATGTCTATTGCCGAATCCACAAATTTCTCGGTACACACGGGACCAGCACCGTCCTCGAGAACCCGCGAGATTGCGCACGCATTGTTCTCTGGCGGCGGAGTAGCCCCTGACCAGGTCCCCGCCGGCCGCGCCTACGCCAGCCTGCGAAACCTGGCCACGCATCCGGGCCTGCGCGGGATCAACGATGTACTCACAGCGGGAACCACCACCGAGACCGTGGATTTCCTGCCGCTGGACAGGCTGGTCAGCGCAGGCGAGCTACCTGCGATTCGCGCGGCAATTGAGAGTGTGCTGCCAACCGGCAAGTTCACCTCCGGACCGCACGTCGACGCGTTCGAGGCCGAGATCGCGACCTACCTCGGGCTCGACCATGTCATCGGAGCCTCCAGCGGCACCGATGCGATGACAGCCGTGCTGCTCGCGCTCGGCGCTGGCCCGGGCACCGAAGTCATCATGCCCGCCAACAGCTTTGCGGCCACCGAGAATGCGGTGTTCCTTACGGGCGCACGGCCCGTGCTGGTTGACACGCGCCCCGACAACTACCTGCTGGACCCCGACCACGTCGAGCCGGCCATCACCAGCCGTACAGTCGTGGTACTTCCGGTACATCTCTATGGCGCCTGCGCCGACATGCGCACATTGACCGAAGTCGCGGCGCGTCATGGAATCCCCGTCGTAGAAGACGCATGCCAGGGCATCGGCCTTGACGGGCTCGGGCACCACAGCGACGCGGCAATACTCAGCTTCAACCCCTACAAGAATCTCGGTGCAGTGGGCAAGGCAGGTGCTGTTGCCACCCGCGATGGCGACCTGGCCGGGCGCGTCGCCGAGCTGCTGTATCACGGCTTCGCGGTCGGCCAAAAGAACGTCAAGGCACGTGGATACGGTCTGAACTCGCGCCTCGACAACCTGCAGGCCGCCGTCCTGCGCGCACGGCTCGACTGGCTTGGCCAGAACAATCTCGCACGCAGCATCCTGGCGCGGCGGTACATCGAGGGCCTGGCCGACCTCGCCGACGACGGCCGCCTTCGGCTGCCTCAGTGGGAGGTCGACCACGTCTGGCACCTGTTTACCGTCGAGGTGACACACCAGAACCGCGACACCGTCACCACAGCACTACGGAGCGCGGGAATCGCAACCGACCTCTACTACCCCGTACTCACTCACAAGCACCAGGCGCCCTCTGCGGCAGCTCTATTCGACGATGTGCGACTGCCACACACGGAGGCAGCACATGCGCGCATGTTCCAGCTTCCCCTCTACCCCGGTCTCACGCTCGCCGAGCAAGACCGTGTGATCGGCGTGCTCCATGACGTCCTCGGTTGACACGCACACGGCACCAGGTTGGTTGGTGCTCTGCGACTTCGATGAGACATTTTTCGCACACGACCCCGCAGCGAGATCGGCGCAAGACCTGGTCGAACTGGCCAAACTCGTCAGCGAGCCGTCCGCAGGGCTGAGGTTCGGGTTCATCACGGGAAGTGCCCCGGCGACGGTGCTGGGTGTCCTTGACGATCTGGCAGCCCCGATACGGCCGGCATTCATCGGCGGAAACCTGGGCACCGACCTGCTCGTCGCGGGCGAGGGGGGATGCCTCGCCGCAGACCCGCGATGGCACGCGAGATTTCCTACACCCGAGGATTTTTCAACTCGCGTAGACCAAGTCCTCGCGGCTGCGCCTGATCTGGATCTCAGACCTCAGTCGACCCATGGGTGCGGTGCCTACAAACGCAACTTCTACCTGCGTGCAGCCGTCGACGATCTCGACGACGACTGTAGGGTCAGCGCGCTGCAACACATTGCCGCCGTCGCGTCACTCGCGGTGAATGTGAACCACTGCAACCCCGCCGCCGGCGACCCCGAGGGATTCCTCGACGTCGACTTCCTGCCGCTCGGCGCCGGAAAACGGGAAATCGCGCTTTTCTTGCAGGCGAGCTGGCAGGTACCGCCCACGCGCACTTTCGCTTTCGGCGACAGCGGTAACGACCTCGGAATGCTCTCGTGTGCCGGGCACGCCTGGCTGGTGTCCAACGCCACCGCCGAAGCACGCCGAGCTCATCCACACATCACCGCCCGGCCTCATGCCGGCGGAATCGTCGACACCATTCGCCACGTTCTATCAAAGGAGCACTAGTTATGTTGAAAGTCGGAATCATCGGTGCGGGCAGCGTCGCCCGTGCGCACGCTCGCGCCGTGAACACGCTCAAATCCGCCGAGCTGGTTGCTGTCCTGGATATTGATGCCCACGCCGCCGAGTCCTTCGCCGACGCCCATGGCGGTGTAGCGGTATCCGACATCGACGCCCTACTCGGGCTCGCCGATGCGGTTGTCGTCGCCTCGCCCAACTTCACACACCGAGATCATTCCCTGGCGGTGCTGCGGGCTGGTCGATCGGTGCTCTGCGAAAAGCCCCTCGCACTGTCGCGGGTCGAGGCGAAAGAGATGGTGGCGGCGGCCGGGGAAATCGCCTCGCCTGCGCTCGTTGGGTTCAATTACCGTCACCTGCCGGTGGTGATAGAGCTGCGCCGCCGGCTGCAGCGCGGTGACCTCGGAGCGATCTGCGCATTGGAGCTCGGTTTCCGGAAAGATTCTGCATACCGGCGCAAAAACCACACCTGGCGCGACAGCGGCAGTTCCAATGGCACGAGCGGTGCACTGGGCGATCTGGGCGTGCACCTGCTCGACCTGCTTACGCACATATCCGGCGGCCGAATTCTCGTCGACGAATGCCAGGCGCGAATCACCACGCACGTCACCAACAAGGGTGAGGACGCGGTTGAGGTCGATGATCACGCCGAGATCTACGGGCGTCTCAGCACCGGAAGTATCTTTACGCTGGTCGCCTCCAAGGCGGCTCCCACGGCAGACTGCGGTTTCTCCATCCGGATCGTCGGCACCAACGCCGTCTTCGACTACCACACGGCAGACCCCGGGCGTTACCGCATTTCATACGGTGCCGACGCCGAAACCGTTGAGCTGGAACGCACCTTGCTATCGGATCCTGCCACCGAGGTGCACGGCTGGTCGGATTCGTTTCGCTCGGAGATCGACCACTGGAGCCGTGTTGCCGCTACCGGAGCAATCGGGGCCAACCGCCATGCCCTCGCGACTTTCGAAGACGGCCTCGCCGCGCAGGAGGTCTTGGAGACACTGCTGCGTGGCAACAATCCGCAGCCGGAACGCCTACCGGTCGAACACAGCGTGCCGAGCCCCGTCACCACCATCCGGTGACGCGGCCCGGCGGTGGCGTTCATCTCGCATCGTGCGGTGCCTACGCCGGAGTGGGCACCGCACATGTGTTCTGGGGCACCATTTCCCCGTATGCACTGCCCGTCGAGTCTGCCAGCCAGACCCTGGCGGCACTTATCGCCGCACAATTCACCGGCTTCTTGATCGGAGTGCTGTCGGCGCCCCGCCTGAGTACAAGGATCGGGGTCGGGCGACACATCACCATCGCACTGGCGCTGTTCGCCGTCGTCCTCTCGGCACCGTTGTGGGTGCTCACTCCCCCAGTTCTGGTGGGCACCAGTGTGGTCCTCGGAATGGCGGCTGGCTCGTTGGAGACGCAGATCGGCGCCCTGGCCCTGGACCCTGCCCGTGGGCCCCGGGCTCTGACCGTGCTTGAAGCGTGCTTCGGGCTCGCGGCGCTGCTGTTTCCGCTATCCGTCTTCCTGCTGGCGCCGATGGTCTCGTGGCGTACGCCGGTAGCCACCGCGGCAGCCGCAATGGCCGTGCTCGCCGTGATCTGGGCACGCACACATGATGCATCGTTGACCACGTCAATCGACTCCCAGCCACCCGCCGAACCGGCCCGTGAGCCAACGCGCCGGGTGCCCACCACCGCCGCGTTCCTATTGCTCGCCTTTGCCGTGGTGTACGCGGGATTTGAAACCAACTTCGCGAATTTCCTGCCGCAGATCGTTGGTTCCCCACACGAGACCGGGGCACGAGTGCTTGCCGTGAGCGGATTCTGGCTCGGCATTACGGTCGGCAGGCTGCTGGCGGTCGGCGTCGCCCACGCCATCGTCGGGCGAAAGTCATTGGCCGGACTCGCCACGGCCCTGACCGCCGTGCTGCTCGGCCTGGCTCACTTCAGTGGCGAACTCGCGACGGCGCTGCCGTGGGTGATAGCAGCGGGGCTGCTGGCGGCCGCGATGTTCCCCGTAGCGCTGACTCTCGCAACACGAATCGGAGGAATTCCCACTCCGATCATGACGAGTTACTTCGTAGCCAGTGCGAGTCTCGGCGGGGCGATGCTGGCGGTCCCCGTCGGCCTCATACTCGATGTGTCCGGATCACACGGCGCGGCGCTGCTATTCGCTGGCGCAGCAGCACTTCTCGTTGTGCTGATAGCGGCACCTATCCGAGCCCCTTCCACCCGGTAACTCACCGTAGGCGGCCCGCACGCCGTTGCACGCATATGCTCGTGAAACAGTTGCGACACGTGTGCCCACGGAGAGGAGAGCCGATGAAGATCCAGGACGAGTACCCGCGCGCTTCCTCTCAGTGGCCCAGTTCGACAGCAGCACACTCGCGGCAGCG